>CAVUUY010000025.1:0-103154 GCA_963744915.1 uncultured Alphaproteobacteria bacterium | reverse complement strand
CAGTAACTACCGATTTCACTTGGACTTTGAGACTCTTGAGCAGCATTTGCATGAAATTGGTGCGAAGCGCGTGATACTTACTCATATGAACCAAGACATGATCGATAGAGCAAAAAACAACAGCCTTGGGGTCGAAGCCGCCGAAGACGGGAAAGTCGTTGAAGTCTAGCACAACCTGACGAGACCGATTAGCAGGTCGACACGCGACTTTGGGTCGACCGCTATAGGCGGTTTTTCGCCCTCTGCAGCCTCGGCCAGTTGTTCAGCTCCTTCGCCCGAACGAGGGGCAAGCCTGCCCACGTTCAGAAACGCCGCCACCCCAAAGTGCGCGAAATAATCAGCAGTTCATATGGGTGCGAACATTCTCGTAGCCTGGCGCACCCTGCGATCCAATCAGAGCTTCGATTTGCCATTGCCTAGCTTGCCAGCGGCGCACTGGAAGTGCATTCGGTGTCCAGGCGCGCTTCTCGCGTGATCAGGTTACGAACATCGACGGCAAGGAGGTACTATTCAAGCGGGTCGCCGACAGCGGCGGCAGCACCGTCACTACTCACTTCTTCAATTCGTCGGTTCGAGTGCTCTTCTGGTAGGAGTTTCCGAGTGAGGGTACCGACTACTGATTTGTCAAGCTGCCGCATCAGGCTGACGCGAAGGGTGGGCGAGCTTAAACGCGTCTAATCCGTTGCATCGCTGCTCGACCCTCTTGATCCTCTCGAATGGCTCAAGGTCGACTTTGAAGCGACGAGCGGCATAAACCTCAGGTACGAGGAAGACATCGGCCATGGTAACTGTCTCTCCGACACAGTAGCCGTTGTCGCCAATGAGCCCTTCGATGGCTCTCAGACCCATCGTCGACCAGTGTGCAATCCAGCGGTCGATTGAATCCTGATGCAGGGATAGCGTTTCTCCAAGGTAGTCGATCACTCGAGTGGTGTGCAGCGGGTGCATGTCGGCACTCACGATTTGAGACAGCGCTCGTACCAGCGCCCGATCCTCGACACTCTTGGGCAACAATGGAGGCTCGGGCCACGTTTCTTCAAGGAACTCGATGATTGCCATCGACTGCATCAGCACCGCGCCATCATCGAGTTCGAGGGATGGGACCACGCCCTGCGGATTGACGCGTCTGTACTCGGGGCGATGTTGTGCAGCGTGGCTCTTGTGTAGATTGAGGGTCACCTGCTCACAGGTCAACGCTTTCAGATTGAGCGCAATGCGGACTCGGTACGACGCGCTTGATTGCCAGTGAGAATATAACTTCATGCCAAGACCTCCTCCTGAGAACGCGCCATCGGACCGATGCGGGGACGAGACGGTTCGCTCTGTTCACGACCTTGCGTGCGTCTTAGACGGGGTAACAATTGCGCCTCCGCAGGCTTAGCGCCTCACCGCCAAAACCCCTGCTACGATTATCAGCGCCATTCCAGTGAGTGTCACGCCGTCGAGAACCTCGGCGAAGAACAGAACCCCCCAAAGCGACAGCGAATCCGACATAGGCAAAATCGAAAGTCGCCACAGTCGCGGGTGGGCCCACCTGATAGGCGATCGCTGCACCAACGCTGGCGATGATTGTCGCCGCTGCAAGTAGGGCCATGGTAAGCCATTCTGTCGTGCCCATGGTCGACCACTCACCGAAAAGGAAGGACGTGCCTTGCAATTGGTCGGTAAATCCGCCGACCATCGCTATCACGGAGCGTTGCCAAGAGCCCAACGGCGACGAAACGAGAAATTGACATCAAGCGACAGGACTAGGGGATTTTCCTCTCGACACTTGGTTCGGGTCAGAATCATCGCCAACGCGTAAAGGATTGCCGAGACGAGCGGTAAGAGTGCGTATCCGTTGAAACCGTCGGGCGTCGGCTTAAGTATCAGCAGGACGCCCGCGAATCCCAGAAGAACCGAGCCCCAACCCATTAGTCCGATCCTGTCGCCAATGAAAAGCGCTGCGAAGAGCGTAATGAATATCGGCAGCGTGTAGAGCGTCACTCGCCGCGACCCCGAGCGCGGAGATGCGGCAGAGCTGAGGCATACGCGACCCACGTGAGCGTAAGCATCAGGCTGCGCAGTGCCACCCAACCAAAATGGCGCGGCACCAAAGACGTCGAGCGGAATCGCAGAAAGATGACGGCTATTAAGTAGGGGGATCGCGATGATCGAGCGGGTTACGAAGATCTGCCAAAGAACAAAATCCGCGCTGATCAGTTTGATCGCTGCATCGCTAAGCGAGAGAGCAAGATTGCTCCCTAAGACGGCGGCAACGGCGAGCCTGACATTGTCCGACCCGACGGACGAATCGGACGTACGAACGCGATTTTGCCATTTGATGGCCCGAAGTGTCCCGTCAGTGACGCTGGCTCTACAACTGCTCTACTGCTTCTCAACTCGTGGCAACGAGGCGAGGTCCTCGACCCACTGCTGGGCAGATCGAGTCCATGATCTGAACTTTTGGCGGGAGTTCGTTGCGCTGACGAATTGTTCCGACCCTAATGCTATAACGCGTGGGCGGCGCATCGGCGGTCGTGGAGTAAATCGCCGATCCGCATCTGGAGCAAAAAGCATGAGCGCGCCTCGCTCCGCTCTCTGCCGTTATCACATAGATAGTCGGTTCGCCCGACAGCGAGAATTTGTTCGCAGGGACGGGTACGGCGACCCGAAAGGCCGAAGCGGAGAGGCTTTGGCAGTCTGTGCAATGACAGACCCTTGACCTGTTCAGGGTCGATTTCCGCCTCATAGGTGATCAGACCGCAATGACATGCGCCGTCAATTTTCATTGGACGACCTCCGCTTCGATCGGAACTCATTTGAAGCCACCGAAACGCTCACTCCGACGAGAGGTTACAAGCGATCAGGTTTGAAAGGTGTCACCAGTTCACCACTTAAGCAATCGAGGGAGAAAGAAGCTTGCCAACTAGGTGAGAAGCGCGACCCGATTTATGGCGGCCATCGGGGTGCTATAATTGAGAATCTGAATTTCACTCATGGAGGCAGCCATGCTACTTCGCTTCTTTCGGGCTATCGTGCACGAAGGTAAACAGTCCGATTTTCGTCAATTTTTCCTCGGCACGGCAATGCCGTTCGTGCGCTCCCAACCTGGCCTTGAGTCCGTGTCGGTTGGACTGCCTCATGAAACGTCGCCTACGGAGTTTTCGATGGTCACGGTCTGGAAAGATTTGGAAGCTCTAAAGGGGTTTGCAGGTGAAAATTGGCGCGAGTCCGTCATCCATCCAGATGAAGCGCACCTGTTGAAAGAGACCCATGTACACCACTACGAAATAGCGCGGACTTGAGGCTCGAACACTCCGTCAGACGTACCCGCTATTTCGCAACCGTATGGCAAGCGCGCGGTGTCCCAAGAATTCCTACCTCTTAAGGACAAAGAGTAAGGTCGGATACGGATAGTGTGCGTCCGTATTGCACCAAGCGTGCTTACTTCGGACTTCTTCAGGGACCGAGGAAGGCTCGTGGCAAGGGACAAATCCAAAACGTTGGTAGAAGTCGGAAAGATGTGGGAAGGGAAGGCAATAGATCGTCGAGTAAATACCGCTCTGATTTATTAGAAACCGCACGATCACGTCGGCGACACCCTGCCCACGAAACTCAGTCAAAACAAACATCCCACCCAGTTCGGCCGTTGCTGGATCGACGCGCACCAAGCGGCCAATGCCAGCTCTCACACCATCGACCTCAGCTATGGCAACACATTCCCGCGCTAGATCGGAATGGATGAACCCCACCTCATCGTATCGCTCGTTGATCCAGTCGATTTCCTCAGGGCTTGCCTGGCGGACTTGGACAGTTCCCATAGCAAGGAGCTCATATCACAGGACTGAGTGGGTGGAGAGCAGGCGGGTTCAGTGCACGGTCTGAGAAATCCTCCTGATTGTCACAACTGCTCTACTGCTTCTCAAGTCGTGGCAACGAGGCGAGGTCCTCGACCCACTGCTGGGCAGATCGAGTCCAGATCTGAACTTTTGGCGGGAGTTCGTTGCGCTGACGGATTGTTCCGACCCTGATGAAATACGACGCGGGTGTCACATCCGCGGGTGCTGAGTAAATCGGCGATCCGCATTTGGGGCAAAAGGCCTGAACGCGCCTTGCTCCGCTTTCCGCCGTCTTGATATAGAGCCGTCGGCTCGCCCGACATCGAGAATTTGTCCGCAGGGACGGGCACGACGACCCGAAATGCTGAACCTGTGAGGCTTTGGCAGTCCGTGCAATGGCAGACCCTGACCTGCTCAGGGTCGATTTCAGCATCGTAGGTGATCAGGCCGCAATGACATGCACCGTCGATTTTCATTGGACGAACCTCCACTCGTCTTGAAACTCTCGGTTGCGACGGTAAGGGAATAAGCGATCGACTTCGAAAAATGTCCTTCCCGCGGAGCCTGGCAGGCGTTCGAGGAACGGGTGACCACCCCTCCCTCTTACGACGTTACCTTACCACGTCGCCAGGGACTGCTTTGGCAGGGAATGTGGGTTGAACCATTCTCCGCAATTGACCGTTTAGTCTTCACTCGTTTCTGGCATTCATGAGTAGGAGTTGAGAAATGACTTCACTTTCGAGAGTGAGTCTGTTGGCGGCCGTGATGGCTGCGGCAAGCTTCTTCGGGACTTCGGCGCAGGCCATGACAGCCTCAGCGCTGCCCACCCTGACTAAATACAATCTGGACGTGGCTAAGCCTCTGCAAGAGGTCGGATATAGGCGAGGCTACTATCGCGGAGGATATGCCCGTCGCGGTTATTACCGACCGTATCGGCGGTATGGATACCGCCGATACTATGGTGGCGGCTATCCGTCCTATGGGTATGGCTATGGTGGCGGCTATCCGTCCTATGGGTATGGCTATGGTGGCGGCTATCCAGCCTATGGATATGGCTATGGTGGCGGCTATCCGTATGCATATGGTGGCTATCCGTATGCATATGGTGGGCCAGTCATAAGCTTTGGGCTTGGCTTGGGCGGATGGGGTGGAGGATGGGGACATCGCGGATGGGGTGGAGGATGGGGACATCACCGTCGCCATTGGTAGAAGCTTGGTAGTCTAAAGAATTTGCTCTCTCCCTCCTCGTGGGGGAGAGAGTTTTTGTTTACCTTGAGAATCTGCGCAAAGCGCCGCTTCACCACCCAAACAATTGAAGGCGATTGCGCTTCCAAACTACCCAAAGAAAACTGTCGCACGGTCAGCCCCGTCCTACGCGACGATGCGGGCGGCAAAACAACTTGATCTGGATGTAAGCGTGAAGCGAACGCGGCTGCTCAGAGACATCGAGTGAGTGCCGTTGGATCTGCGCAAGTTTGATCAAGCCGCTGTGACCGTACGGTTCAGGGCCTTGAACCGTCCACGATATTCCGCCTCACCGCCAAGACCCCTGCTACAATGATCAGCGCTATTCCAGTGAGTGTCACGCCGTCGAGAACCTCGGCGAAGAACAGAAACCCCCAAAGCGCAGCGAATCCGACATAGGTAAAATCGAAACTCGCGACAGTCGCGGATGGACCGACCTGATAGGCGATCGCTGCACCAACGCTGGCGATGATTGTGGCCGCTGCCAGGAGGGCCATGGTAAGCCATTCTGCCGTGCCCATTGTCGACCACTCACCGAAGAGGAAGGATGCGGCTTGCACTTCGTCGGTAGATCCGCCGAACATCGCTATCAGTAGCGTTGCCAGAAGCCCAGTCGCGATCAACGAGAAGTTGGCACCGAGCGAAAGAACTAGGGGATTTTCTTCTCGACACTTCGTTCGCGTCAGAATCGCCGTCAACGCGTACAGGATTGCCGCGATGAGCGGCAAGAGTGCGTATCTGTTGAAGCTGTCGGGGGTGGGCTTAAGGATCAGCGCCACACCCACGAAACCCGAAAGAATCGAGCCCCAACCTATCAAGCCAATCCTGTCGCCAATGAAAAGCGCTGCGAAGAGCGTTATAAAAATCGGCAGTGTGTACAATGTTACTCCCGCGATTCCGAGCGCGAGGTGCGGCAGCGATGAGGCATACGCGACCAAGGAAAGTGTAATCGTCAGGCTGCGCAGCGCCACCCAGCCGAAATGACGCGGCGCCAAAGACGTCGAGCCAAACCGCAGAAGGATGATGGCTATCAATAGGGGGATCGCGATGATCGAGCGGGTTACGAGGATCTGCCAGAGAACGAAATTCGCGCTGATCAGTTTGATCGCTGCATCGCTGAGTGAGAAAGCAAGATTGGCCGTTATGATGGCGAAGACGGCGAGTCTGACATTGTCACCGACGGACGAATCGGACGCACGCAGGCGATTTTGCATTTGAGGGCCCGAGGCGCTGCGTCGCCGCGCGCGAGCTAAAACTCACTGCGCGCTCAGTCTAATGGCTGAGACTAGAGGATTCGTACATTGGCGTCGATATATGGTGATGAAAGCCTCGCTCAGGTGATCTCGGCAGGTGGAGAAGAGAATGCTTGTTAAAGCCATAGGTAGGACTGGGTCGATGGCTCTGTGTCTGTGGCGGTGCAAAACGAAAGGAAGAAGAGCAAGGACACTGAGTCCAACCTCGGACCTTGCGCTGCCCGCCGAAATGAGCTTGGACCGCAAGAATGCAGCGACCAATCAGTTAGTAGCTGCCATAGAAATGTTTCTCGCGGGTCGATACGAGTGCGCGATCACCTTGGCGGGTGCCGCTAAAGGTATGACGGAGGGCGCGGGATCGTTGTTCACGCGGATGAAGTCCGAAGTCCCCGAATATCTGCAGAGTGTCGTCGGTAGAACCGAGACAGAGCGGGTCAGTCATCTGAACCGACTTCGTGATTGGCTGAAGCACCATAAGATGCCCGACGAAGTTACGATCGAACGACATGACACGGAGATCATGATCTCTCGCGCTATCACTGCGATCGATCCAGATCCATCCATGTTGACTGCGGATCAACTCCGCTTGCTCAAGACGTTCTATAGACTGATCGGGGTTTGACGGGCGGCGCTCGACGCCAACACGATGGATGCCGTGAGCTTCCATCGCTTAAAGAGGCTTAACGCCTCACCGCCCAAAACACCTGCTAAAATTATCAGCGCCATTCCCGTCACTGTGAGAAGGTCGAGAACCTCGGCAAAAAACAACCCTCCAAAGCGCAGCGAATCCGACATAGGCAAATCGAAAGATCGCGACAGTCGCAGGTGCGATGAACCCGCTGGAACGAACAGGGGCCTTGCGCCGCATTTCCAAACGAAGTGCAGCGCTCAGATGGCGTGTGTCAAAGCCCAGGACCACCCAGGCCAATAATCTCAATTTCTTTCTCTTTGTCGGGTTTGCTTTTTGGCGGTCGGGTCATACTCGCGTAGAGAATCAATCCCACAAGAAAGCCTATGCCCAAAGCCTGCCATGGCAGGTCCCAAGCAAACCAAAGGAGAAACGCAACAATCGCGCCAGCTACCACGCAAGTCGCGAAAACCCTGTCAGTGCCTTTCATTCGAGCTTCCCCTTATCGTCTTACAGACATTCATCGGCATGTCGGATTTCCGAGCGAGCCACAGTATTATTGCATAATTTTTCGCGGAATTCTACTTGAGTGGTCCTCACGCACTTACACACGCTCCGCGAGCGAGATTTCGAGAACGCTGAACAGTGTCTCGCGCCGATGCTGCAATGCTCGGAAGTCCCTTAGAACAAAGAGCAAGGTCGGATGCTCGGCTCCTGGTTCACATCGGCGGATGCACGGTGAAGGCTTTGTTGACGATGCTCCATTTGCCGTCGTGCTTGAGCATCGTGAGGTAGTCGGTATAACGCTCGCCGAGCCAGTCATCGACGACCTTTACGACTGCGATATCGAAAGCGACTTCGAGCACGTCGATCTCCGCATTATAGGGCGTGCCTGCCGCCGATGCGGGGCCTTCCATTACGAGTTTGACGAACGTGTCCAACGGATCGTATTCGAACCGACGTCCTCGATAGTGGCCCACCAGAAGACATTGCGGGTGGAATGCGCGCCGCAGCTTAGATTCATCGGCGTAGAACATGCCATCAAGATAGTCGCGCGCCACAGCAACGAGTTCGACATGCTCCCCTTCGGATTGGGTTGGTGAACTACGGCATTTTCGGGCCTCCCTGAACGCAGTTCGCAAGTGTTCGTCACGACGAGCAGCTTCTCAAGCGGGGCAAGGACTATGCCCATCGGGTCCCGCAGGGAAATCATTCTGATCAACGGTGAAGAGTTAACACGGCTGATGACCCAGTATCGGGTGGGGGGACCTTCTCCGCACAGCCTTTTACATCTGGGACGGGAACTCGTGCCTGGTACCACGCCTTACATGTAGAGGACACTGCGAAGGGTGGAGGAGAGAAGAACACAGAGGATATGTTGATGTGCAAGTCGTCTCCATTAGCAATGAGAATTGTGCTCAACACGGCTCTCATCTGTCTGGCGGCGCTGCCGCTGTGGCCCACGGTCAGCTACGCAACCATGCCACTTTTATCAGAAGGTGATGCCAAAACAGACGGCCAGGCCGCAAATCAGGCCGATACGGCCACTGTAAATGGGCAGGCGTCGGATAATCCGTCGAACGTAGTAGGCCAAGCCCAAAACGTCTCAAACACAAGAGTGTCGTTAACATTGCCTGATAGCTGTGTGCAGAACACGTTCGACGAGTGGATTCAGTGTCGGGATCATGAGGGAAGACCGTGGGCGCAGTTCATGTTTCTGGTAGGCGAGAGTGCGGAGCCATCTGAAGCTAAGTTGCTCACTCAAGATAATTTGCAGAGGCAATTCGAACAAAAATCGTCACAATCAAAACCAGTTGCAGAATTCAAAAATAAGGTAGAGGCGTGGTTGAGCGGTCAAATATCGGGTGGCGGAAAGCAAACTGGTGAAATCAACTACTACTTTCTGAAGAGCGATAAAGGTGTGTGGGCGATTTACGCATCGTATACCTATGAAAATCGCAACAGCGTTGAGTCTCTTATCCAACTCTTTGAGATATGGGATGATGGAAAAGCAATTGACCTTGCGATCAACTTTCCAATGTCGGGCGATGAGATCGAAGATAACACGAATGCTCAATTAGTTGACGAAACATTGAGATCAATCGAAATAAATGAAGATGACCTCCATTCGTTCTGAACGCGGTTACTTGAGACCAACCCTTGGTTAGAACGAGAGCCTCGGCCCTGAAGGTTGTTACCAAGTCACCGCGTAAAGCAATCGAAGACGAAATAGAACCCCGCAGGGTAGGTTCAACATCGAGTAGGTGGCGGGTGCTTAGGATCGCTAGCACGGAGCGGCAGGCAGACCGCGTAGAGCGCTATCCCTGCATGTCTAAAGCGAGCGGGTTCTTTGAGCTTCCAAGACGATTTGGACGGCCGTCTAAAAGTGGAGGCGCCCTCAGCCTATCGCCGATCAAAGAACTTCGTTTCCTGTGTATAACTGTGTATAGCAGCGAAGCGCTAAAAAGACGACGAGAGATGATAGGAGCAAGTCATTGAGATAAAACGAGAAATTGGAGCGGGCGAAGAGAATCGAACTCTCGACATACAGCTTGGGAAGCTGTCGTTCTACCACTGAACTACGCCCGCCTCGCCACTGCCGAGAGCAACAGGTTGAGGCGGCGCTGTCAAGCGCGCAACGCTCACGCGACGAAGGGCCGGAAGTGCTTTGACAGCTTGAGGCCCTGGCGCTGGTAGTTCGAGCCGATCTCCTGGCCATAGACGCGGCTTGGCGGCTCGGTCAGCCGTTCATAAATCAGCCGGCCGACGATCTGCCCATGCTCCAGGATGAACGGCACCTCGTGCGAGCGCACCTCGAGCACCGCCCGCGCC
The DNA here is from genome assembly GCA_963744915.1 of uncultured Alphaproteobacteria bacterium. GTDB lineage: Bacteria > Pseudomonadota > Alphaproteobacteria > Rhizobiales > Aestuariivirgaceae > DATAFF01. The sequence goes on along the minus strand of CAVUUY010000025.1, from coordinate 93,375 downwards.
CCCTCGCCGCCGCCCGCCCGATCGCCGAATCCGGGGTCGAAAAAGCCGGCATAATGCACCCGAAATTCACCCATAAGGGGGTTGAACGGCACCATTTCCGCTGCATGATCGGGCGGCACCCTGACCGCCTCGCGCGATGCCAGGATGTAGAACTGGTCCGGATCGAGGATCAGGCTCCGGGGCCGGAAGATCGGCTCCCAATAGTCGCGCACGTCAAGGGCGCCGACGGCATCGACATCGATCAGGCCGGAATGGCGGATGGCGCGGTAGCCGATCGGCTGGCCTGGCTCCTGGCTCGCCAGGTCGACGCTGAGCGCAATGCCATTGTCGATATTGGGCTCGCCTGAGGTAACCAGCGGCTCGCGCTGATGGAGCTCGCGGATCAGGCTGTCGCTGGCCTCGAAGGCGCCGACCCGGAAGCGGATCTGGGTCAGGCGGGAACCCGGCCTGACCAGCACCGGAAAGGTGCGGGGCGAGATTTCGGCGAATAGCGGACCGGCATAGCCCGGCGGGATCTTGTCGAAGGCATCGGCGTGGTCGGCAATCACCCGGGTGAAGATGTCGAGGCGGCCGGTCGAGCTCTTGGGATTGGACAGGGCGGCGATGTCGCCGGGCAGCGCCAGCCGCTCCTGCAACGGCACGATATAGACGCATCCGGTCTCGAGAACGGCACCCCCGACGAGGGAAATCCTGTGGAGTTTCAGGGCCTCCAGGCGGGCTTCGACAGTATTGGCACGGCCCGGCAGGAACGACGCCCGCACCCGGTAGGCATCGGCCCCGAGCCGGAGGTCGAGGCTTGCCGGCTGAACCTGCCCCGACGCAAACGGGCTGGCGCTGGCGATCGCGCCCGTGTCGTAAAGCCTCGCAATGGCATGCGCGGGAAGGATTCCGCTGCGCGGCGCCATGTCCATGAACCTCTCCTTGCCCCTCGGCGGTGGCAATCTTGCACCCAATGCCGGCCGCCGCCAGTCCCCAGCGTCTGAATGCCTGTGGAAATCGCCCGTGCCGCTGGCTAGAGTTGAACGCCGGAAGGGCCCGCGATGACGCATTATGAGCGCACGACGAATGGTATCTCGGTGACCGTCGAGCCGCAGTATCTCGATGACAGGTCGCGACCCGACGAGGGCTATTTCGTCTGGTCCTATACGGTGACGATCGTCAATAACGGCAAGCGAACCGTGACACTCAAGACCCGTTACTGGAAGATTGTCGACGCCAATGGCCGGGTGCAGGAGGTGCGCGGCGCCGGCGTCGTCGGCGAGACGCCCACGCTGGCACCGGGCGGCAGCTTTCGCTACACCTCCGGCGCGCCGCTCGGGACGCCCTCAGGATTCATGTCCGGGGCTTACCAGATGGAGACCGAGGACGGCGAGCCGCTCAATGTCGACATTCCGGCATTTTCGCTGGATTCGCCCGACCTGCCCCGACCGATACACTGAGTGGAGTCCATGCCCGAGCCATCGACGACTCGCGAGCTGCTGCGCCGGCTCATCGCTTTTGATACAACCAGCCGCAACAGCAACGTGCCGCTGATCGAGTTCGTCGAGGATTATCTCGCGGCGCTGGGCGTGCCATCGATCAGGGTCGATTACCAGCCCGGCAAGACCAATCTCTGGGCCACCATCGGTCCCGAAATCCCTGGCGGCATCGTGCTCTCGGGTCATACCGACGTGGTGCCGGTCGACGGACAGCCCTGGACCAGCGACCCCTTCGCGGCGCTCGAGCGCGACGGCCGGATCTATGGCCGCGGCAGCGCCGATATGAAGGGCTTCCTCGCCGCCTGCCTGGCGCTGGTGCCGGAATTCCTCGGGAAGCGGCTGCAGCGCCCGATCCACCTCGCCTTCTCCTGCGACGAGGAGGTGGGGTGCACCGGCGTCAGGCCGCTGGTCGAGCGGATCGCATCCGGCGCCCTGCCGCGACCATCAGCAGCCATTATCGGCGAGCCGACCTTGATGAAGGTGGTGAATGGCCACAAAAGCACGCTGAGCTTCATCACCGAGGTGGAGGGGCATGAAGCCCATTCGGGCCTATGCCACCAGGGCGTCAACGCCATCATGGTCGCCGGCGAGCTCCTCGGCGAGATCAACGCCATCGCCCGCGAGATGCGTGCGCGCGGCGATCCAACCGGCCGCTTCGACCCGCCCTACACTACCGTTCACGTCGGCACCATCGTCGGCGGCACCGCCCGCAACATCGTGCCGCGCTCCTGCACCATCCGCTGGGAGACGCGCGTCGTCCCCGGACAGGATCTGGATGAAATCCCCGAGCGCGTGGACCGCGCCGCGGCGGCGCTGCTGCCCGCCATGCATGCCGTCGCGGCGCACACCGGCATCGTCACCCGCTGCAACAACACCGTCCCGCCGCTGATGCCGCAGCCCGGCTCGCCGGCCGAGGCCCTGGCGCTGCAGCTGACCGGCGGCAACGACACCGGGGCCGTGTCATATGGCACCGAGGCCGGCCTGTTCCAATTGGCGGGCATCCCCGCCGTGATCTGCGGCCCGGGCTCGATCGAGCAGGCGCACAAGCCCGATGAATTCGTCGCCATAAGCGAGCTTGGGCGCTGCGAGGCGTTCCTGCGCCGGCTCGGCGAATATTGCTCGCGGCCCGTGTAACCGGTTGCTATTCGCGCTTCGGCTCTTCCGGCGATGCGGCGGTCGGCCGGCCGGCCGGGCTGCGGCGGCGGCCGCGCCACCACAAGGCGCCGATGAACAGCGCGAGCCCGAGCACAATGACGAAAACCAGATCGATCAGGAGAAAGGCCGGACCGCTGAGATCGGTGATCATGCCGGCGCTCTTTCGCTGCTGCGGGCATCGTCATAGAAGCCTTGCCCGGACTCCGCCATCTGTCGCAGCAGCCGGGCGGGGCGGTATCGCGCGCCGAACTGCTGCTCGAAACGGGTGCAGCGCTGGACGAACGCATCGACGCCGACCATGTCGATATAGGACAGCGGTCCACCCGTCCAAGGGGCATAGCCGAAGCCCAATATGGCACCGACATCGCCTTCCCGCGGATCGGTGAGGACTCCCTCCTCAAAGCACCGCGCCGTCTCGAGCGCCTGGATCGACAACAGCCGCTGCTTCAGGATCTCGGGGTCGAACTGCTCGGCCGGGCGGGGTGGTGCAATTTCGGCGATGCCGTCCCACAGCCGCTTGCGACCGGACTCGGGATAGTCATAGAAGCCGCGCCGGTTCTTGCGGCCGAAGCGCTCGCGCCTGACCACCATCTCCTCGATGATCGCGTCGATCGCCCGCGCCCGATAGGCATCGCCGAGATCCGCTTTGGTCGCCTGCAGGATCTTCCAGGCCAGGTCGAGGGCGATCTCGTCGTTCAAGGCGAGCGGCCCGACCGGCATGCCCGCCAGGCGCGCGGCATTCTCGATCATTGCCGGCGGCACCCCCTCCTTGAGCATCTCGCAGCCCTCGGCCATGTAGGTCATCACCACCCGCGAAGTGAAGAAGCCGCGCGAATCGTTGACGACGATCGGCGTCTTGCCGATCTGGCGCACGAAATCGATGGCCTTGGCCAGCGCCCGATCCCCCGTTGCCTTGCCGCGGATGAGCTCGACCAGCTGCATCCGGTCGACCGGCGAGAAGAAATGGATGCCGATGAAATCGGCCGGCCGGCGGGTGAAGCCGGCGAGATCGGTGATCGGCAGCGTCGAGGTGTTGGAGGCGAGAACCGCATCGGCGCTCAGCACCCGGTCGATGCCGGCCAGGATCTCCGCCTTCAGCGCCTTGTTCTCGAACACCGCCTCGATCACCAGATCGCAATCGGCGAGCGCCGCGAGATCGGTACCGACCCGGATCCGGCCAGCCACCGCCGCGGCCTCCTCGCGGCTGGCGCGGCCACGGCCGATCTCCTTCTCCATCAGCGCCGCCGAATGCGCCTTGCCCTTCTCCGCCGCCAGCTGCTCGCGGTCGATCAGCACCACTTCGATGCCGGCCCTGGCGGTCGCATGGGCAATCCCCGATCCCATGAATCCGGCACCGACGATGCCGAGACGCCGCACCGGTTTGAACGGCGGTCCCTTTGGCCGCCGCACCCCCTGCGCCAGCGCACCCATGGAGTAATAAAGCGTCCTCAGCATCGGCACGATCTGGCTGTCCTGCAAGAGATGGGTCAGCCACCGCGCCTCGATCCTGAGGGCGGCCGCCATGGACGTGACCAGCAGCCCCTCGTAGACGGCATGAAGAACGGCGCGTCGCGCCTGGTAATTGTCGAACGTGTCCTTGCGGTAGACCGCGTTGGCGACCGGCCAAAGCATCAAGCCGCGCGCCGAATAGACCTCGCCTCCCGGAATGAGGAAATTCTTCTCGTCGAAGGCCTGGACCCCCCGACCGCCGGCGGCGATCCACGCCTTGGCGCGGGTCAGCGCCTCGCCCTCGCGCACCACCTCATCGACGAGGCCGAGCTTGCGTGCCTCCTCGGGTTCGATCAGCCGCCCCTGCAGCATCATTTTGAGGGCCGCCTCGGCGCCGATCAGCCGTGGCAGCCTTTGGGTGCCGCCGGCTCCAGGCATCAACCCGATTGTCACCTGCGGCAGGCCGAGCCGGTTGTCGCGATGGTTCTCGACGATCCGCCGATGGCAGGCGAGGGCAAGCTCGAGACCGGCACCCAGCGCTGCGCCATTGATCGCGGCGACAACGGGCTTGCCCTGGGTTTCAAGCCGCCGGAACATCAGCGACAGCCGTCCCGCCCGCTCCTGCAGCTGGCGCGTCGCCGCCTCGGGCCCGCGCCGTGCCGCGTCGGCCCGGTAGTCGCCGATCAGCCGCTCGACCAGCCGCGGATCGGCGCCGACGCTGAACTGCCCGTCATTGCCGGTGATCACCGCGCCCTTCACCGCGTTGTCGCCAGCCACCCGCTCGATCAGCGTCTCGAACTCCTCGATGGTGCCTTCGTCCAGGACCGGAAGCTGGCCCTGAGGCGCCCGGAGCGTGATCACCGCGACGCCGTCGCGGTCAACCGTGCAGCTCAAATCTCGCAGCGTCATGAACGGGCTCTCAATAAGCGTCGCCGGAGCGGTTGGTGTAGCGTTCCCCGATATCGTCGGCGACGAACATCAGGTCGATGTCCGGATAGTGGCAGCGCTCGCGCGATGCCCGCGTCCCGACCACCAGAAAGGTTGAATTGCGGGCGCTGCGGTTGACCAGATGGTGGCCATTGGCCACGCCGGCCGGAAACGTCGCCGCGTCGCCCGGGAGCATTGGCGTCTCGCCATTCGATTCGACCAGCATGAGCTCGCCCTCGAGCATGTAGACGAACTCGTCCTCGGCCTCGTGCCAATGACGCTGCGATGATGCCGCCCCCGGCTCGAGCCGGACCAGCTTGACGCCGAATTGCGTCAGTCCACCGGCATCGCCCAGCGGCTTGGAATGGCGCCCGATTACCGGGTCGCGGAACGGCGCGGGATAGCCCGAGCCGCTAGTTTCCGGCACCGCGCCGACGTCGATCTTCGGCATCAAACCCTCTCGATGATGGTTGCAGTTCCCATGCCGGCGCCGATGCAGAGCGTGACCAGCGCCGCATTGAGATTCCGCCGCTCCAGTTCGTCGAGCACCGTTCCGAGGATCATCGCGCCGGTGGCGCCAAGCGGATGCCCCATGGCGATGGCGCCGCCAGCGACATTCACCTTGTCCGGATCGAGCTCGAGATCCTGCATGTAGCGCAGGACGACTGCCGCGAACGCCTCGTTGATCTCGAACAGATCGATATCGCCGAGCGTCATCCCGGCGCGTTTCAGCACCTTGCGGGTGACGTCAGCCGGGGCGGTCAGCATGATCGAAGGTTCCGAGCCGATATTGGCAAAGGCGCGGATCCGGGCGCGCGGCCGCAAGCCGCCGCGCTGTCCCGCCTCGGCCGAGCCGAGCAGGACCGCCGCCGCGCCGTCGACGATGCCTGAGGAATTGCCGGCATGATGCACGTGCTCGATGACCTCGACCTCGGGGTAGCGTTGGATCGCCACCTGGTCGAACCCGTAAGTCTCGCCCATCTCGGCGAAGGACGGCTTGAGCGCGCCGAGCGACTGCATCGTGGTATCGGGCCGCATATGCTCGTCACGATCGAGAAGGGTGAGACCGTTCTGATCGACCACCGGCACCAGCGACCCGAGAAAGTTTCCGCGCGACCACGACTCCGCCGCCCGCCGCTGGCTTTGCACCGCATAGCTGTCGACATCGCTGCGTGAAAAGCCATATTTGGTGGCGATGAGATCCGCCGAGATGCCCTGGGGAACGTAATAGGTCTTGAGCACCAGCGAGGGATCGGCGAGCCATGCTCCGCCGGAGGCGCCAAGCCCGATCCGGCTCATCGAACTCGACCCCGCCGCCGATCGTCATTTGATTCTGGCCGGCCATCACCTGGGCCGCCGCCAGATTGACCGCATCGAGACCGGAGGCACAGAACCGGCTGACCTGGATGCCGGGCACCGCTTGATCGAAGCCGGCATTGAGCGCCGCCGCCCTGGCGATGTCGCCGCCCGCCTCGCCGACCGGATCGACGCAGCCGAGCACGACGTCGTCGAGCGCCGTGCTGTCGAGGGCGCTGCGATCGCGAAGCGCGCCCAGCGCCTGGGTTGCCAGCTCGAGCGTCGTCACCGTGTGAAGCGCGCCATCGGGCTTGCCGCGGCCGCGCGGGGTGCGGACATGATCGTAGATGAAGCAGTCGGTCATCGGCGCGTTCTCACAAGCTGCGGGCGATCAGGAGCTTCATGATCTCGTTGGTGCCGCCATAGATGCGCTCCACCCTGGCGTCGCGATACATGCGGGCGATCGGAAATTCGTTCATGTAGCCATAGCCGCCATACAGCTGCAGGCAGCGGTCGATGATGATGCATTGCAGATCGGTGAGCCGGTACTTCGCCATGGATGCGGTGGCGGTATCGAGCTCGCCCCTCAGGTGCCGCTCGATGCAATGGTCGATGAACACCCGCGCCATCACCGCCTCGGTCTTGCATTCGGCCAGCTCGAACTGGCTGTTCTGGAAATCGATGATCCGCTGGCCGAAGGCGCGGCGCTCCTTGACATAGGCCAGGGTCTCGGTCAGCGCCCGTTCGATCCGCGCCATCGCATAGATCGCGATGAGGAGCCGCTCCTGCGGCAGCTGCTGCATGAGCTGGATGAAGCCCTGGCCCTGCTCCGAGCCGAGCAGGGCGTCGGCGCGCACCCGCACATCGTCGAAGAACAGCTCCGAGGTGTCGTTCGACTTCAGCCCGATCTTGTCGAGCTTGCGACCCCGCCGGAACCCTTCCACCTCGGCTGGCTCGACCACGAACAGCGAGATCCCCTTGGCACCCTGGGTGGGATCGGTCTTGGTGACGGTAATGACGAGATCCGCCGTCGCGCCATTGGTGATGAAGGTCTTGGCGCCGCGGATGACATAGTGGTTGCCGTCGCGCCGCGCCTGCGTCTTGACGCTCTGCAGATCCGAGCCGCCGGACGGCTCGGTCATGGCAATCGCCCCGATCGATTCGCCCGAGATCAGCTTGGGCAGCCAGCGTTGCTTCTGCTCCTCGGAGCCATAATGGACGATATAGGGGATGACGATGGCGTTATGGAGCGGGCCGCCCCAGCCATCGATGCCGGCGCGGTTGGCCTCGAAGGTAATGACCGCGTCATGGGCGAAGCTGCCGCCCGGTCCGCCATAGGCTTCCGGCACCTCGGCGCCGAGCAATCCGAGCGCACCCGCCTTCAGCCAGACCGCGCGATCGATCTGCCCCTCTTTCTCCCAGTGCTCATAATGCGGCTGGCACTCGGTCTCGAAGAACCGGCGCGACTGGTCGGCCAGCATGTCGAGTTCCTCGGTCATCCATGAAGGTTTGGGCAGACCGAGGACCGACATGGCGAATTCTTCCCCCGATGGGCTTACCGCGCCGCCGTCTTGAGCGGCAACGCCGTTTCCCGTTCCTTCAGCATGCCGTCGACGATATCGCAAGTGCGTTCGAGATCGGCAATCGCTTCCTCGATTTCGTGGCGCTGCTTCTTCAGCCCGACGAGCCGGTCCTTGAGCTTGGTGGAAGCGACCCGGAGCTGGGTCAGTTGTCCGTCCTTCAGATTGTAGAGATCGAGCATCTCCTTGATTTCTTCGAGCGCGAAGCCGACCCGCTTGCCGCGCAGGATCAGCTGCAGCCGCGCCCGGTCGCGATAGCTGAACAGCCGGGTCCAGCCGCGCCGCGCCGGCGACAGCAGCCCCTTCTGCTCGTAGAACCGCAAAGTCCGCGGTGTGACGTTGAATTCCCGGCAAAGGTCGGTGATCGAATAGGTTCGATCACGACCGGGCCGGTCCTGTATGTCCTGTTTCATCTTGTCCCTGTCGATTGGCGGAAGGCGTGACGGAGTCCTGCCGGTCAGCCGCGCCTTGCGGCGCATGGGTGGATCAATGACGCTGAGGTCATTTCTTTGCGACGGTCATGCGACGTTCTTGGGCGGATTTCAAGCCCCCTTCGGGGGCGACTTAACGGAATGTTTACCAAACCCGTTAACCAATTGACCAACACCGCAGCGGGGAAAAAAGGCCCAAAGTGAGTCGTTGCAGCGTGAAGCGGGTCGGGGAGCTTGACATGGAAAGACAGCGCGGATGAAGCCGGGAATTCCCTGGAGCGTGAAGGGCATCGACGCGGAAACGCGCGATGCCGCCAAGGAAGCCGCCCGCCGTGCCGGCATGACGCTGGGCGAATGGCTGAATGCGGTCATTCTCGACCAGTCAGACGAGGACCATCCCCCGCAGCCGGCCGTGGCACGGCGCCGCATGGGCGATGCCCCGCCGGCCGGACGCCGGCCGGGCCGTCGGGCCGACCGGACCGGGCGGTCCGAAATGGGGCGGCCCGAAATGGGGCGGTCCGAAATGGAGGACCGCCTGGAGAGTCTCGCCGACAAGCTCAACGCCCTGACCGAGAGCGAGCAGGAGACTGCGGTCGGCCGCTTCATGGCCGGCCCGCGGCCGGTGGCCCGCAATGCCGATCAGGCGGTGCGCACCATTCTCGACCGGCTCGACCGCCACGAGCAGCGCACAAGCGACACGATCGGGGAGATCCTGAGCCGCATCGACGTGCTTGGCCGCGAGCTGACCGAGCTTGCCGAAGAGGCGGCACAGCCCGCCGCCCAGGGCGAGCCGGCCCATGCCGCGCTCGAGCTGGCGCTCCGCAACATCGTCGATCACCTCGAGGTCAGCGAGCGGCGCAATCGCGATGCGCTGCGCGCCATCCAGCTCAGGCTCAACGAGCTGAGCCAGCGCGCCGCCGCCGACGAGCCGACGGTCGGGCCGGCGCTGGCCGCGCTCGAGTCGAGGCTGTTCGATATCGCCTCCCGCCTGAGCGATGTCGAACGCGACAATCTTGCCGGCCGCACCGAGCAGGTTGCCATGACGGTCGCCCAGCGCGAGGTCCGTGCCCTGGAGCGCAAGCTCGATGCCGTCGCCAGGCAGGCCGAGGCCGCCGAGCGGGCTGCCGCGGCGCCGCCCGGCATCGCTCGGCTTGACGCCGAGGTCGAAAGCCTCAATCAGCGCTTCGACGACATCAAGGCCGAAACCGCAAGCGACCGCGACCTCAGGCTGCTTGGCCAGACCGTCGACCAGCTGGTCGCTCAGCTCGGCGAGCCGGGCGGGCGGCGGCCCGACATGGAGCTCGGTCCGGGGCTGGCCGAGCTCGAGCGGCGGATCGACACCGTCGATCTCGGCCTGCGTCAGGCCCTCGAGCAGCAGCATCTGCTGCAGGAGGCGATCCACGGTCTCGGCGCGGCCGAGCCGCCGCCAGGCCCGGTGCTCGAGGCCATCCACCGCCAGATGAGCCACTTCAACGAGCGCGTCGCCGCGGTCGAGGGGCGCATCGGCCATCTCGCTACGCTCGAGAATGCCATGGGCCAGCTTTATCGCGCCTTGGAGGGCGGGCGGGCCGAGATGTCGGCGGTGGCCGAGAATGTGGCAGCCCGCGTCGCCCATGGGGTGTTCGCGCAGTATGGCGCGGGCGGCGTTGGCGCAGCGTCGCCGGAGCTTCGGGCCCTCGAGGACGGTCTCGCGGCGGTCCGGGCGACCAGCGCCCAGGCCGACCAGCGCAGCCAGGAGACCCTGGCCGCCGTCCACGAGACGCTCGAGCAGATCATTGCCAAGCTGAGCGAGCTCGAAGCCCGCGGGCCGGCGCCGGAGACGGTATCGCCGCCGGGGGCCGCGGCGATGCAGTTTCAGGCCGAGACAGCCTATGTCGAGCCGGAGACCGCGGCGACCCGCTCCGTCACCTGGCAGCAGGCAGTGCGGGCCCATCTCGCCGCCCAGCGCCAGACCGAGCCGGCGTCGGCGCTGTCGGACTTCCGCCTGCCGCCGGTTGAAAACTGGTCGCTGCCGCCGGCGCCCGGCAACTCTTCCGAGCCGGCCTCCGCCGCCGCCGCCGAGGGCGAGCCGCCCGTCGGGGAGGCGCAGGCTGCCGCCATGCGCCATGATTTCATCGCCGCCGCCCGCCGCGCCGCCATGGCCGCGCAGCCCTCCGTTGGCGGGCGCCGCAACCGAGCGGAGGACGCGCCAGGCCTGCTGTCGCGCTTCCGCCGCAAGCGCACCAGCGCTGGTGAAGCTGCCATTCCCGATGCCGCAGCGCCGGTCAGGAGCATGCGCCGGCGCCTGCTGATGGCGGGGCTCGTGCTCCTCGCCGTGGTGTCGGCCGTCGCCGTCGGCAGCCGCGAGCTGGCTCCGGGCAAGCCGCTGCCCTCGGCCACAAGCCCGGCCGCCGGGCCTGAGGGCACGCCCGTGCCGACGATGGATCCGCTGCCAGCCGCCCCCAAGCTGCCGGAGCCGGAGCATCCACCCGAGCGCCCCGGCAGGACCACCGCCAACGAGGTGCTGGACGGGATTGCCACGGCCTCCCTGGCGGGATCGCCGGAGCCGGCCGTGGCCGCTCCGCCGGCGACCTTCGGCGGGACACCGGCCGGGATCGCCGCAACCCTGTGGCAGGCCGCGCGCACCGGCGACCGGATCGCCCAGTTCGTGGTGGGAAGCAAATTTCTCGACGGTCGTGCGATGGGAAGGGATGCGGCCGAGGCCGCCCGCTGGTTCGAACGCGCCGCCGCCCAGGGGCTTGCCCCGGCGCAATACCGCCTCGCGACGCTCTACGAACGCGGCAGCGGTGTCGGACGCAATCCCGACACCGCCGCCCGCTATTACGAACAGGCGGCGCTACAGGGCAATATCCGCGCGATGCACAATCTGGCAGTGCTGATGACCGGCAGCAGCGGCCATCAAGTGGACATGGCGACCGCCGCCCGATGGTTCAGGGAGGCCGCTCTGCAGGGCCTGAAGGACAGCCAGTTCAACCTGGCCATTCTCTATGAGCGCGGTCTCGGCGTCGCGCGCAATGCGGCCGAGGCGGCCTATTGGTATGCCGTCGCCGCGGCCCAGGGCGACAGCGATGCCAGGACCAGGGTCGAAGTGCTGCGGGCGACGCTCTCCCGTCGCGACAGCGATGCCGCAACGCGCCGTGCTGCCGCGTTCCAGCCGCGGCCCCAGCGGCACGACGCCAATGTCGTGTCGGTGCCGGATCCCGACTGGACCGCCGAACTGAGGACGCCGGCCGAACAGGCGCCGGTCGGACCGCTGAGCCAGGACGAGATGGTCCGCCGCACCAAGAGCATGCTGTCCCGCCTCGGCTTCGATATCGATACCGCCGCGGCAAAGCTCGACAACCGGACGGCCAACGCCATCCGGCTTTTCCAGCTGCGCCGGGGTCTGCCCGTCAACGGCATGGTATCGCTCGCTTTGCTCGAGCAGCTGCAGGCGATGGCCGGATGAGCGTGCTGCCTCCCACGCTTGACGGGCCGGAAGCATCGGCTAAAAGCCGGGCCATGGAGACGACGCCGCCTGCCGCCCTGTGGCTCGGGATCGCTGGAGCGCTGCCGTTCTGGCTTGCCGCCATCTGCTTCTTCACCGGTCTTGCCATGACCGAGGGTCAGTCGCTGGCCGTGACCTTGGCCTATGGCGGGCTGATGCTCGCCTTCCTCGGCGGCATTCGCTGGGGCGTCGCGCTGAACGCGGTCAACGAGCGCCAGCGGGCCCGCGAGCTGATCGGCGGTGCGGTGCCGGTGATGATGGGCCTTGCTGCCTTTTTCCTTGCCCCGCCGATCGGCCTGTCGCTGATCATCACCGCGCTCTTCATCCAGGCGCTGGCCGATGTCCTGAGCGCCGAACGCGGCACGCTGCCCGGCTGGTTCGGCCGGCTCCGAGCCCTCCTGACCGTGCTCGCGGTAATCCCGGTCCTGCTCGTGCTGACCCGCCTCATCGCCGTCGGCTGACGCCCGTGGGGCCTAAGGCGACACGCGGTTGGCGGGAAAGAGGTGAATGGCGCGCCCCCCGATCATCCACACCTGGAAGTGCTGCTCGGGAAACAGCGCCTCGAAGGCTGCCGACAGGACGCTCAGACCTCCGGCATAGGCGCCGAATGCCGGCATGACCAGGCGCGCGCCGTCGCCGATGAAGCACTTCCGCCTGAGGCTCCGCCCGCGCCGCGTCACCGTTGCCACCGGATGCAGATGGCCGGCGATCTCGCATGTCGGACGCTTTCGCGGCTGGTGGCGGAGCATCACCGGCCCGAGCGCAATCTCCTCCGCAACCCGCCCGCCGAGGCTCGCCGGCAGGGAGCGGTCATGATTGCCGGTGATCCACATCATTTCGACCGCATCGCCGAGCCTGGCGATGGCCGCCCGGTCGGCATCGTCGAGCCGGTCGGGACCAGCCCGGTCGTGGAACGAGTTGCCGAGCGCCAGCAACCGCTCCGGGCGGTGGCGCGCGACCGCCGCCATGACTGCCGCAAGCGTCGAGCGGGTGTCGTAGGGCGGCAGGTGAACGCCATGGCGCGCCCCGCTCGATCCCTTCTCGAAATGCAGGTCGGCCACCAGCAGCGCCCGGTAGTCCGGCGCGTAGAGCGCGCCGGTGAGATCGGCCACGAATTCGAGACCGCCCACCCGGATGCGGGTGAGCTCAGAGGAGCCGCATGGCTTCGTCGATGAGTTCGTTGGCGGCTTCCTCGAGGAGGGCGTCATCAGCTTCGCCATAAACGGGTTCGCGGCCGATCTCAAGCATCACCGGCACTGCCAGGGGCGACACCGCATCGAGCGGCTGGTGGACGATCAGGCCGCGGATGCGCGACAGGAGCTGCGCCAGCCGGCCGAGATCGATCAGTCCCGTAGCCGCATCGTCGAAGGCTGCCCGGAGCAGAATATGGTCGGGCTCATGCGTCCGCAGCACGTCATAGATGAGATCCGAGGAGAAGGTGGTCTGCCGGCCGGTCTTCTCCTGGCCCGGCGAGCGCCGCTCGATCAGCCCGGCAATGATCGCGGCATTGCGGAAGGTCCGCTTCATCAGATGCGACTCCTGCAGCCACGCCTCGAGATCATCGCCCAGCATGTCCTCGTCGAACAGCTCGGCGAGCGACAGCTTCCCCGCCGCGATCATCAGCGACAGGTCGCGCACCGCCCACACCGACAGCGCATAATCGCTGGCGACGAAACCCATCGGCTGGGCCCCCATGCGCTCGAGCCGCCGCGTCACCAGCATTCCGAGCGTCTGGTGCGCCAGCCGGCCTTCGAAGGGATAGCAGACGAGATAATGGCGGCTGCCGCGTGGAAAGGTCTCGACCAGCATCTCGTCCTTACGGGGAAGGCGCGATTTCCAGCGCTGCACATTGAGCCAATTGCGCACCTGCGGCGGCAGGTGGCCCCAGCTCATCGGATCGGCGAGCATGCCGCGCACCCGTCCGGCAATATAGGTCGAGAGCGGGAACCTGCCGCCGAGATAGGACGGCACCATCGGGTCGGCGGCGCGCGACCGGCTGGCCATTGCATCGAGCCCGTTCAGCCCCTCGAAGCGCAGCACCTCGCCGGCGAACAGGAAGGTATCGCCCGGCCGCAGCTGCTCGATGAACGATTCCTCGACCTCGCCCAGAACCCGTCCGCCGACCAGGGCGCTTGCCCCCTCGAGACCGCCGCGGCGTCGTCGCACCAGCCGCACCTTGACCATCTCGGCGGCAACGATGGTCCCGACATTGAGGCGGTATTGCTGAGCGAGCCGCGGATGGGCAAGCCGCAGCCGGCCATCGCCAAGCGGCCGGAGCTTGGCATAGCGATCATAGCCCTTGAGCGCGTAGCCGCCGGTCGAAACGAATGCCACCGCCTTGTCGAACACTGCCCGTTCGAGCTCCCGATAGACGTAGCTGCGGCGCACCTCGCCATAGAGGATATCGGGATGGAACGGCCCGGCGCAGGCGACGCCAAGAATGTGCTGGCACAGCACGTCGAGCTTGAGGCGCGCCGGCGGCTCGGTATCCTGAGCGCCCTCGATGACTGCCGCTCGCGCCGCCTCGCATTCCAGGACCTCGAGCCGGTTCGCCGGCACGAGCAGGGCGCGCGAGGGCTCATCGAGCCGGTGATTGGCGCGGCCGATCCGCTGCAGGATGCGGCTCGACCCCTTCGGCGCCCCGACATTGATCACGAGGTCGACGGCGCCCCAATCGATGCCGAGATCGAGGGTCGAGGTCGCCACCACGGCGCGCAACGTTCCCGCCGCCATCGCCGCCTCGACCTTGCGCCGCTGCGTCGCATCGAGCGAGCCATGATGCAGCGCAATCGGCAGCGCCGCCTCGTTCACCGTCCACAATTGCTGGAAGATGGTCTCGGCCTGCGATCGCGTGTTGACGAAGACCAGCGCCATGCGCGCGCGCTCGATCGCACCATAGATGTCGGCGATGCCGTGGCGCGCCGAGTGGCCGGCCCAGGGGATGCGGTGGTCGGTGTCGAGAATGGCAATCTCGGGAGTGGCCCCGGCCGCACCCTGCACCAGGGCGGCGCGTTCCACGACACCCTCCTGGCTGCCTTGCGGCTCGAGCCAGGCGCGCAGCGCATCGACATCGGCAACGGTGGCCGAAAGACCGATGCGGCGATGACGGGGTGCGAGGGTCTGCAGCCGTGCCAGGCCAAGCGACAGCAGGGCACCGCGCTTCGAAGAGGCGAGGGCATGCAGCTCATCGACGATCACCCGCCGCAAAGTGCCGAAGATGCGCGGTGCCTCCGGCATGGAAATGAGCAGCGCCACCTGCTCGGGCGTGGTGATCAGGATGTCCGGTGGACGGTGACGCTGGCGCTGGCGCTTGGCGGGCGGCGTATCGCCTGTCCGGGTCTCGATGGTGATCGCAAGCCCCATCTCGCGCACCGGCCGTTCGAGATTGCGTGCGATATCGACCGCCAGCGCCTTCAACGGCGACACATAAAGGGTGTTGAGCCCCTGTCCGGCCGCGATCGCGAGGTCGCCGAGAGACGGCAAAAAGCTCGCCAGCGTCTTGCCGCCACCGGTCGGTGCGACCAGCAGCACCGAGCTGCCGGCGCGCGCCTTGGCGAACACGTCGATCTGATGCCGCCGCGGTATCCACCCGCGCGCCGCGAACCAGTCGAGCACGAATGACGGCAGCTTTCGATCGCCTTCCCCGTCCCCTTCTTGGGAGAGAACGGGGTCGCGAGGGGAGAGTGCTTCGAAGCCGCCGGGCAAGCCAGCCCTACCTCTTGGCCTTCACGGCCTTCGCGGCCTTGCGCGGCTTTGCTGCTGCCTTGCGGGCGCCGGTTGCGCGCTTGGTCGGCTTGCGGGCCGCTGAAGCCTTCTTCGCCGGGCGTCGGCCCTTGTTCTCGTCCTGACCCAATGCGGAAGCTGCGAGCGCCTTGATCTGCGCGACGGTTGCCTTGCCGGTCTTCAGTGCCTTGGAGGCGATTGCCGAAATCTTGTCAGTGGTCTGCTTAGCCATTGTTGACTCCATGGAGAGGGTTTGACGGCAAGCAATCTAACATCAGCGAGGCTGTTGCCGATAGCGCTGATGCGTTAACCAAGACCAAGCATTCGCGATGCCTATCCGGTCTTGGCGAGTCGCCGCCTCGCGGTGCGCGGCATCTGCGCCGCGATCTCGGCTTCAAGCGTCGCAGCGCCGCTCGATCCGGTGTGACCTGCCAAGGTGATCGCCCGCGCTTTTGCCGCCATGGCGCGGATGTGCTCGTCGTCAAGCCCGGTCAAGGCACGAACGACGTCCTCGGAGCGATCGGCCACGATGATCGCGCTCGGCTGTGGAAAGAAGCGGTCAAGGCCTGGCCAGTCGTCGCTGATCAGCGGCGTGCCGCACGCTGCCGCTTCGAACAGGCGCACGCTCGGCGAATGGCCGGCGGCCACCATGTCGGCGCGCGTGACATTGAGGGTGAAGCGCATGGAGCCATAGAAGCGCGGATGATCGACCGGCGCTACATGCTCGAGATGATCGACATTGTCGGGCCAGGCGATGTCGGGCGGATATTGCGCCCCTGCCACGATGAAGCGGCGCGTCGGCAATTGCCGCGCCGGCTCGATCAGCAGCCGCTCGAGCGCCGGCTGCCGATCGGCGCTGTAGGTGCCAAGATAGCCGAGATCATAGCGCAGCGGCACCGGCGTCGGCCGATAGAGCTCGGGATCGACCATGCAATGCAGCGCGACTGCCTTGCGGGCTCCGAATTGGCGCTCGAGCCGTCGCAGGCTTGGCCCGGAGGTGAAGGAGAAATAGAGGTCGAACGCCGGCATCAGCGCCGGCACCAGGTGCTCGTCACCGCCCCTGGCAAGACTGGCGAGGGTCACCGGCGTATCGATGTCGTAAAAGGCGACGACGCCGTTGGCGAGCTCGCGGACGAGACGGATCACCGCCACACCCTGCGGCACATAGGAGCCGACCACCACCGCGTCGGCCGCAGCAATAGTCGGGCCATGGCGCTGCGCGAGCTCGCTCAGCGAGCGATAGAATTCGAGGCGGCAGAAGCTCGCGCTCGCGGCATCGCGATGCGCCGCATACCACGGCACGTCGCGTTCGAGGAACGTCACCTCGTGACCGCGCTGATGCAAGCCCTTGATCAGTGCCCGGTAAGTGGTGGCATGCCCGTTTCCCCAGGAGGAGCTGAAGGACAGTCCGAGAAAGACCAGCTTCATGCCGCGGCCTCGCTGCGCTTGCCGGCAAGCAGGCCCCGGAACAGTTCGTCCGTCTTGGCAGCGCGCCGCTCATAGGTGTGGTCGCGGAGCACCCGGGCGCGGGCCCGTTCGGCGATGGCGCGGGCGGTTGCCGGGGTCAGCGCCCGCAGCCAGCCGACCACCTCGCCGCCGTCCTCGGCCATCAGCACCTCTTCTCCCGGCTCCAGAAAGCTTTCGATGCCCGCGAAGGCATCGGTGATGATGCAGCTCGCAGCACCCGCCGCCTCGAAAATGCGGGTGGCGGGTGAATAGCCGCGCGCCGCCATGCTGTCCCGGTTGATGTTCAGCACGGCATCGGCGCTGGCGTTGAAGGCATTGTGGTCGCGGGTCGGGACATGGCCGACCAGTCTGACATTCGGGGGCAGGGGCTTGCCTTCCCATCCGGCACCGCCCAGCAGGAAGGTGAATTGCGGAGCATCGCGTGCCGGCTTGATGAAGAATTCCTCCACCCGTGCCTCCCGGTCGGGCAGGCGATTGCCGAGAAAGGCGAGATTGGCCCGGTATCGGGGATCGGGGCCGACCGGGTGATGCGTATCGGGATCGAGTGCATTGTAGATCGGCCGTGCCAGCCTGGCGCCAAGTTCCTCATAGGAGGCGACGACACCGGGGCCGCCGCCATAGGTCAGGACGGCATCGAGCTCGCTCAGCGCGGCGCGAAGCGGCAGCTCGGGATGCGCCGCGAGCTCGGCGAGGGTTGCCGGCGCATCGACATCCCAGAAGATCCGCAACGCGTCGGGCCGGGCCGCCGCCATCGAGGCTGCCAGCAGCTCATCGTCATGGACGCCGACGCCGCTCGCCTTGACGACGATCTCGGCATGGCAGGCTTCGGCGGTGACCTGCTGCACGCCCTCGGGTGTTGCGGGATAGACGACGCTGCGGCACCAGGGTGGCGGATCGATGTCACGATTCTTCTGGCGGTCGTAAGCATCGGGTTCGTAAAAGGTGATGTCATAGCCGAGCCTGGCAAGCGCCCGGATGATGCCGCGATAATAGGTGGCGGCGCCGTTCCAATAGGACGAGACGAGGCTCGAGCCGTAAAATGCGATTCTCATGCCGCCGCCTCCTGCGATGCCGGCCCGCCGAGCGCCGCCACGATGGCCAGCAGCTCTTGCACCCGGTGCCGGCAGCTGTGGCGGGCCAGGACCTGCTCGCGCCCGCTGGCGGCGATCGCCGCCCGCATGGCCTGATCGGCCAGCAGCAGCGCGAGCTTGCTCTCGATGTCGGCGCCATCCGTGGCGAGAAGAAAGTCGCGGCGGGGCCGGAACAGCCCTTCGCTATCGCTCCAGGGGGCGCAGACGAGGGCAATGCCGCAGGCCAGCGCCTCGAACACCCGAATGGTCGGAATGCCGGGCAGCTGACGGACATAGGGCCGGCGCGGCACATGAATCGTGGCGCGATGGCGGGCGAACACCTTCGGCACCATGAGGTTGGGCAGGTACCCGTCATAGGCGATGCCGGCGGCGTTCAGCTCCGCGATGGCCGACGCCGGATAGCGCACGCCATGGACTGTCGTCGCGCGCTTAAGCCGGGCCGATGGTTCGATCAGGAAGCGGCGCAGCTCGTCGCTGCGCTCGTCATCGCCCCAATTGCCGATGAAGACGAGATCGCGGTCGGCGACGATCTCGGGATGGGGACGAAACCACGCGGTATCGGCCGCTTCATGCCAGGTGAAGACGCGCCGTCCCCAGCCGCGCGCCCGGTAGGTTTCGCTCAGCACGGCGCCGAATGCCAACACTGCGTCGTAATCGTCGAGATCGAGCGCCGCCATCTGGCCTGCCGCCGACACGGCCCGGTGATGGGTGTCATGGAAGAGCAGGGTGAACCGGCCGCCGGACCGCCGGCGCCGCCCGATCGCCTTGACCAATGCGGGATCCGTCCATTCATGCACGATCACCACATCGGCGCCGCACAGCAGGCGATCGAGATCGGGATCGGCGTCGTAGCGGATGACCGAAATGCCGGGAAAGGCGGTGGCGAATTGGGCGAGTGCCTTTGCGCCGTCCGGCTCTTTCATCAGCTGCTGGCGACTCCAGCCGTCCGCCGGTTCGCAGACGATCGTCTCATGGCCGGCGCGCTGCAGCTCGCGAACGATGCCGCGAAAGAAATGCGCGTTGCCATGGTTCCAGTCGGAGGTGAGAGAATGGGTGAACAGCACGAGCCGCATCGTTGGACGCCTCACGCCGCGAGACTGTGCTTGCCGCTGAGCCTGGACCAGGCCTGCACCGTGGCCCGCGCCTGGGCATCGAGGCTGTAGCGTGCCGCTCGCTCGCGCGCGTTGGCGGCGAGCGTTTGCCGCAGCGCGGTGTCGTCGATCAGGCGGTTGATCGCCGCGGCGAGGCTCGCGGAATCGTGCGGCGGGAAGAACACCGCCGCCCCGCTCCACAGCTCGCGGAAGGTGGCGATGTCGGCCAGCACCAGCGCTGGGCCGAGCCTGGCGGCCTCGAGCACCGACAGTCCGAACGGCTCGTAGATCGCCGGCGAGACGAAGAGCTGCGCGCGGGCCATTCGCGCGGCGCACGCCCCGCCGCTGAGCTCGCCGAGGGTGCGGAGCGGTCCGGCGTCGCTCGTCGCGCCATTCGGCCCTGCGAGCGGCCCCGCGATCTCGATCGGCCAGACGACCCGTGGTGCCGCTGCGCGCAGCGTGGCCAGGTTCTTGGCCTCGTCCCACCATCGGCCGGCAGCCATCACCACCGGCTCTCCGGCAGTGCCCGGGACGGCCGCACCGCCGACCCCGCTGCCATTGTGGATCACCTGCAGCCGGGGGATCGGGCCGTAGATCGCGTGGAGCGACATGGCAAAGGCCTGGCTCGGCACCACCACCAGGCTTGCCGCGCGCAATCCCTTCTCGACATGGCGGCGGTTCCAGTGCCACGCCTGCGGCAGCGGCGTGCCGCGCACCGCTGCCCACCAGCTGGCGACGCAGGAATGGAGCGCCGCGACGCAGGGCACGCCCGAGGCGATGAGATGGGCGAGCGCCGGCGTGCTGAGGTGGAGCACATCGGGCGCGGAATCCGCAATGACGCGGTCGAGCAGGCGCGCCGCCCGTTCGAGCCCCGGCGAGCCGTTGGCCACCCAGTCGAGCTCGGCGTCGAGCCATACGAGCCGGAGGCCGGCCCGGAATGCCTCCCGCTCCTGCGCGGCGCGCGGCCGCGGCCCGAGGCCGGCAAGCGTCGGCTCGACGCCATATGGCCTGGTCGCCTTGGCAAGATCGATGGCGTAGCGCCATACCCCGCCGACGCAATCGGTTGTGATCAGCACCTTGAGCCGGCCGCCGGTCATGGATGCCATGCCAGGTCCTCGAGTTCGACGAGCCTTGCCGGCCGCTGATCCTGGATGTCGCTGAAATGCGGGAAGCTGCGGAGGTAATGGTCATGCGCCCGTTCCCAGGCGAGATCGTCCGGCCTGCCCCACAGCCTGCGATAGTCGGGAGAGGCGGGATAGGGATAGAGCGGTACCGGGTCATTCGCCCAGATGCCATGCGCCTCGACCTCCTCCCGCCAGGCTGTCACCGCGGCCGCATCATCACCAGGCTCGCCGATGAGATTGGCCTGCACGAACGGCACGTGCCGGCGCGCCATGATCAGCCGCTCCGTCAGCTCGGCGGTGGTCATGGCGCAGCGCTTGGCGAGCGCGGCGCGGCCCGCCTCCGTCAGGCTCTCGACGCCGGCCTCGATCGACACACAGCCCGCCCTGCCGAGCAGCTCGAGCAGCGCCGGCTTCCACAGGTCGATGCGGGTCTGCACCCCGAACCGGACCTCGCGTTCGATCAGCGCCTCGAGCAGCATTGGCCGCGGCAGGAAGATCTCGTCGATGAAATAAAGATAGGTCACGCCTTGTGCGATGAGCCGGTCGATCTCCTCGACAAGCGGCTCGAGGTCGCGCCGGCGATAGCTGTCGCGATAGGCAAGCTTGGCGCAGAAGGTGCAGGAGTAGGGGCAGCCGCGCGAGGCTTCCACCTCGGCGCCGAGCCCTTCCGCCGGCCGTTCGAACCGGTGGTGATGATGGCGGTGCCGCCGCAACCAGTCGTCCGGCCAGCCGAGCGCCGGGTGATCGGTGAAGCGGCTGGCATGCGGCCCGTCATTCGAGGTCACGCTGCCGTCCGGATTGCGCCATGCCGTGTGCCGCACCGGCTCGCCGCCACTGTCGGCGACCGCGGTGATCACCTCCTCGCATTCGCCCATGATGGCGAGGTCGGCGCCGGTCTTGGCGAGCGCCGGCCCCGGGGTGACCGAGCCATGCGGTCCGGCGATCACCGTCGTTCCGCCGCGGCCAGCGAGCTGCTGCAGGAATGCGGCCGGCACCCTGAGCTCCGGCGGTGGACAGCGCCAGAACAAATAGGTCGGCGCCGTCAGCACCATCGTGATGTCCGGCGCCAAGGCGGCAACCCGCTCGGCCAGCGCGCCGTTGTCGAGGCCCTGCAGCGGCCCGTCGAGCAGCAGGGCGGTGTGCCCCGCCTGTTCGAGCATGGCCTTGGCATAACCGAGCTCCAGCGGCAGATGGGGCTCGCGGCAGCCGAAATAGATGGAGCCCGCGAAGGTCCAGGCCGGATTGACCAGCGCCACCCTCATGCGTTGGCGCTCCTCAGCTCCGACTGGACGGGCAGCCGGCGCCGCGGCTGCAGCTCCTCGAGCCAGCCCATGAGGTCGGCAAGGCCTTCCTGCCAGCGGATGGTCGCGCGCCAGCCGGTCGCCGCGGCAAGCTTCGCCGTGTCGGAGACGTACCACAGCTGATCGCCTTGCCGTGGCGCCGCCATGACCTGGCGGACGGGCCGGCCGGTGAGCTGCTCGATCTCCTTCAGCACCGTGTTCAGGCTGACGGCATTGGTCGGTCCGCCGCCCAGGTTGAACACCTGGCCGGCCAGGCTCTCGGCATCGACCAGAACCGTCATCCAGGCCCTGACCGCGTCCAGCACATGGAGAACGTCGCGCACCTGCCGGCCGTCGCCATAGAGCATCAGCGCCTCGTCATCGAGGGCGCGGCGGAGGAAATGGGCGACCCAGCCCTGGTCCTCGGTGCCGAACTGGCGGGGCCCGTAGATGCAACTCATGCGCAGCACCACGGCCGGAATGCCGAAGCTTCGCGCATAGTCGAGGACATATTGGTCGGCCGCCCCCTTGGAGCAGCCATAGGGAGTGGCGAAGCGGAGCGCTGCCTCCTCGCTGATACCCTTCGTCGCGAAGGTCGGGTCCCGCGGCACATGCCGATCGCCGCTGAGCGTGGTTTCGATGCCGAGATCGCCATAGACCTTGTTGGTGCTGGCGAACACCACCGGCATGGATCCGCCCTTGCGCCGGATCGCCTCCAGAACATGCATGGTGCCGAGCATGTTGACGGAGAAATCCTCCCACGGATCCGCGAGGCTCGCGGTGACCGCCACCTGAGCAGCGAGATGGGCGACCGAGGAGGCCTGCGCCACGACCGCGGCCACCGCGGCCGCATCGCGCAGATCGCCGGAGCGAAATGTCAGGCGCTTGCCATGCCGCCGGGTCAGCCAATGGAGATTGTGCTCGACCCCCTTGCGGCTCAGATTGTCGAAGATGATGACGTCGCGACCCTCGCGCAGCAACGCGTCGGCGAGATTGCTGCCGATGAACCCCGCACCGCCGGTGATCAACACCGATCCGGGCAGCACGTGCTTGAGATGGGCAACGATCATAGCACCAGCCCCCGGGCAGTCAGCTCGCCATGCGCATCCGGCGACCGCATCGGCTTCTTCTGCTTCTCGACCCAGACGACAAGGTCGCCGAGCGCGTGTTCCAGCTGGTGCTGCGGCTCGAAGCCGAGCAGGCGGCGCGCCTTGTCGATATCGGCAAAGCAATGACGGATGTCGCCGGCGCGCGAGCGGTGCAGCACCTGCGGCTCGATGTCGTCGCGGCCGAGTGCCTTGGCCAGCGCCCGCGCAACGTCGAGAACCGTGTGGCTCACCCCGCTCCCGATATTGACGATCTCGCCCGCTGCCGCAGGTTCATCCATCGCGAGGCGGAAGGCGTGCGCCGCATCGCCGACATGGACGAAGTCGCGCCGCTGCAGGCCGTCCTCGAACACCAGCGGCGGCTCGCCGGCCAGCAGCCGGCCGGCGAAGATCGCCAGCACTCCGGTATAGGGATTGGACAACGCCTGCCCCGGGCCGAACACGTTGAACAGCCTGAGCGCCACCGCCTCGACGCCATAAGCCGAGGCAATCATCATGACGAGCCGCTCCTGGACATATTTGGTCAATGCATAGACCGAGGCGAGGTCGACGCGCTTGGTCTCGTCGGTCGGCGCCCTGACCAGCCTCTCGCCATTGGGTCCGCGCGGTTCGAAATCGCCAGTCCTCAGGGCGTGCGGATGGCGCTGCGCATTCTCGACGCGGATCCCGTCCTCGGTGAAGGCGAGACCTTCGCCATAGACGCTCATCGACGATGCCACGACGATGCGCTGCACCGTCTGGCGCGTCATCTCCTCGAGCAGGACCGCGGTCCCGACATCGTTGGCGCCGACATAGCGCTCGATCTCATACATGCTCTGACCGACGCCGACCTCGGCAGCGAGATGGAACACGCCGTCGACGCCCTCCAGCGCCCGGCGCACCGCCGCGCGGTTGCGCAAATCGGCATTGATCGTTTCAACCGCATGCGCGTTCCCGTTGGTTCTTGCCGCCCCGTCGCGCGCCGGCGGCTTGCCCCCGTGCGCTTGCTCGACAAGGCTGTCGATGATGCGCACGTCGTGCCCCGCACCGATCAATTCGCGCGTCAAATGCCTGCCGATGAAACCTTGGCCCCCGGTGATCAAACACAGACCCATATTCTCTCTCGCGCTCCTTCAGACCTGCCCGGCCGGGGTAATCGAACCCGGTCAACCGGATGGTTTTCAGGAATGTTCCCGTGGCCTTTTGGATGCAGGGATGACCCTGCGTCAGCTAGAGGGGCTGCTACTTTCGAAGAAGGCGGCGCCGTCGATTTCAAGGAGTTCCTCGAGGCGGTGCCGGGCGCGGTTGATCCGGCTCTTGATGGTCCCGAGCGCGCACTCGCAGACCACGGCAGCCTCGTCATAGGTCATGCCGGCACCGGCGACGAGCAACAGGGCTTCCCGCTGTTCAGCCGGGAGCTGCAGAACGGCGGCCTGCACCGCCGACATCCGGACCGACCATTCCTGGGTCGGCGACACGCTGAGAACGCGGTCCTCGTCGAGCGGCGCCGCCGGGTGGCGACGGCGCTGCTGGTGCGCCGTATAGAACGTATTGCGCTCGATCGTGAACAGCCAGGCGCGAAGGTTCGTTCCCGGTGTGAATTGATGGATATTGCTGATCGCCTTGACCAAGGTGTCCTGGACGAGGTCGTCGACCTCCGAGGGATTGCGCGTCAGAACACGGGCAAAGGCCCGCAACGACGGTATCAGGCTGAGCAGCTGCTTGTTGAGATCTTCCCGCGTCGCGGCGGAAAATGCGATCCGATCCCCTGACCTGGCGGCTTCCGCAAAGGGAGATGGTGCCGTCTCCCGCTCTGCATCGCGCCCCCTGAGTGTCATTTTCCGCCCTCTTGGCGGCGCATGAATTTGAAAAACCGGCTCTTGCCGCCTTTGTCGGCCTCATCCCGGTAGAGGAAGGCCGGCTTTCGCTGATGCGCCCACTTTCGAATAGCACGGTGATTTGTCGTGGTTTTCGCTGCCGACATGGCGACCTCTCGCGAGCTCCCGCGGTCGGCAATTCAATGTTCCTTCGGAAGCTTGGTTCCCTGGCCGTTCGCCCCCATGCTTTTCTGTCGCGCGGGAGCGACCTACATTGGTCCCGAGGCGGGTAGACCGTTAACCACCGGGAGGAGCGTTCATGACTGTGACCATCGGCAAACCCGCGCCCATGATCGAAGTTGAAATTTGGCGACGCGATGCCCGCATTCCGAGCAGATTTACCCTATCCGACCTCGGGGGAGAGTGGGTGGTGCTGTTCTTCTACCCACGTGATTTCTCGTTCCTGTGCCCGACGGAGATTGCCGCATTCGCCGCCCTCGCCGGCGACTTCACCCGGAGTGGCGCCAAGCTGGTCGCCGCCAGCACCGACAGCTTTTTCAGCCATCAGGCGTTTTTCACGCAGGACGAGAAATTGAAAAACATCGATTTCCCGGTGATCGCCGACACCTCGCATGCCCTGACCCGCGCCTTTGGCGTGCTGGCCGACGACGGGTCGGCGATGCGCGGCACATTTATCATCGACCCGCTGGGCATAGTCCGGCATGTGACCATCAATGATCATGATGTCGGCCGTAACGTCAGCGAGACTTTGCGTGTGCTGCGCGGTCTGCAAAGCGGCGAGATGTGCCCCGCCCACTGGCAGCCGGGACAGGAGGCGCATGCCGCCTACAATCAATGGCTCGGCAAGGTTTTCCCGCGGCTGCGCAAACGGGTGCTCGCCGAGGCGACCAAGGACCTCAAGACGGTGCTGTTCGAGCGAGGCGATATCATCATTCATCAAGGCGCCCGCCCCGACCGCTTCTATATCATTTCGGAGGGCCAGGTCAGCGTCATCCGCCGCCTCGACAATGGTCGCGAGATCGAGCTGGCCCGGCTCGGGCGCGGCGATGTCTTCGGCGAGATGGGCATCCTCACCGGCAATCCGCGCACCGCCGACGTGCGCGCCGATACCGACGTGACGCTGTTTGCGCTTGACTGGAAGGATTTCAAGGGGCTGATCGACCAGTCGGAACCGACCGCCCGCGAGTTCATGTCGATCGTCGAGCAGCGGCTGAAGGCAATTCCGGCCTGATCAACGGGTGTGGCGAGGACAGTCGACGCGATGGGCGGATCCTTCGAGCTTTTCAAAATCGGTGGCACTGCCGTCCGCATCCACGTCACCTTTTTCCTGCTCCTCGCCTTCATCGGGGCCGCCAATTATTATGACGGCGGTTTCGATGCGGCAGTCCAGGGCGTCGTCTTCATCGTCATCCTGTTCGTCTGCGTCGTGCTGCATGAATTCGGCCACATCGTCGCGGCGCGTCAGTTCGGCATCGCCACCCCGACGGTGACGGTGCTGCCGATCGGCGGCGTCGCCTCGCTCGAGCGCATGCCCGAGAAGCCAGGCCAGGAGATCGTCGTGGCGCTGGCCGGGCCACTGGTCAATGTGGTCATCGCCCTCGTGCTGTTCCTGCTCGCCGGCGCCTCGCTCGATGTCACCGACATGGCGCGGTTGGGCGACGTGCAGCCGAGCCTGATGTCGCGGGTCGCGGAGGCCAATGTCGCCCTCGTCATCTTCAATCTCATTCCAGCCTTTCCGATGGATGGCGGGCGGGTGCTGAGGGCCCTCATGGCCATACCGCTCGGCTTCACCCGCGCCACCCGGCTTGCCGCCAGGATCGGGCAGGCACTGGCGGTGGTGCTTGGCATTCTCGGCCTGTTCGGCAGTCCGCTCCTCGTTCTCATTGCGGTGTTCGTTTTCCTGGCCGCCAGCGCCGAGGCCGGCATGGTGCAGGGCCGCGACGTGACCCGCGGCTTTTTTGCCTCCGATGCCATGATCACCGACTACCAGTCGCTGTCGCCCGCCAGCACGCTCAAGGATGCCGAGCAGCTGCTGCTGCGCACCAGCCAGCAGGCATTCCCGGTGGTCGACGGCCAGGGCGGGCTGCGCGGCGCGGTCACCCGCAGCGGCCTCATCGAGGCCCTGCGGGTGAAGGGCGGCGAGACGCCGGTTCTCGACATCATGCGCCGCGATGTGCCGGTGGTGAGCGAAGGAACCTATCTCGACGCCATCTTTCAATTGCTGCAGCAGCATCCGGCTCCGATGGTCGCGGTGGTCGGGTCCGACCACCAGCTGAAAGGCTTCATTACCAAGGAGAACCTGGCCGACATGGTGATGATGCGGGCCGCGCGCCGTCCCTCGACGGCCGGCAGCAGCAGCTAGGGGGCGGCATGAAAAAGCCGGTGCCCGAGCGCAGACTGGCCGCCGTTTTCGCCGCCGACGTCGTGGGGTTTTCCCGGCTCATGGAGGCCGATGAAATCGGCACGCTGGCGCGTCTGAGAAGCAATCGGCTGGAGCTGATCGACCCGGTCATCGCCAAGAACCGGGGTCGGATCATCAAGACGACGGGCGACGGGCTTCTGGCCGAGTTCCAGAGCGTCACCCAGGCGCTCCAATGCGCCGCCGAAATCCAGTTCAGGATAGCCCGCCGCAATATCGATGTGCCGGCGGCGCGGTCGCTGCAATATCGCATCGGCATCAATCTCGGCGATGTCATTTTCGAGCAGAACGACATTTTCGGAGACGGGGTGAACGTTGCCGCGCGGCTCGAGGCGTTGGCCCTGCCGGGCGAAATCTGCGTCTCGGCTGCCGTCAGGGACCAGGTGGGTGATCGGCTTGATCTCGGCTTCGAGGATCTCGGCGAGCAACGGTTCAAGAACATCACGCGTCCGATCCGCGCCTTTCGCGTCATCCTTCCCGGCGAAGTCTCCGCCTCGCCGGACGCGGACTATGAAGCGATCAAGCCCGGCGCCAACAAGCCGGCGATCGCCGTCCTTCCGTTCGCCAATATGAGCGGCGACCCCGAGCAGGAGTTCTTTGCCGACGGCCTGACCGAGGACATCATCACCGAGCTGTCGCGGTTTCGCGACCTCCTCGTCATTTCCCGGAGCTCGGTCTTCGTCCATAAGGGCAAGGCGGTGTCGGTACAGGAGATCGCCAAGGAGTTCGGCGTCGATTATGTCGTCGAGGGCAGCGTTCGCAAGGCGGGCAACCGCGTCAGGGTCACGGTTCAGCTGGTCGATGCCGAATCGGATGCCCATGTCTGGGCCGACCGCTACGACCGCGAGCTTGCGGACATCTTCGCGATCCAGGACGAAATCACCTCGGCCATCGTCTCGACGCTGCGCGGTCGCGTCGAAGCGGCATCGCAGGATCGAGCAAAGCGCAAGCCCACCGAGAGCATGGCCGCCTATGAATGCGTGCTGGCCGGCAAGGTGCTTCACCACCGCTCGCTGCCGGAAGCGAACCGGGAAGCCCTTCGCATGCTCGAACGCGCGATCGAGCTCGATCGGGAATATGCCCATGCCCATGCCTGGAAGGCCTGCGTCCTCGGCCAGAGCTGGGTCAATGGCTGGTGCAAGGACAAGCAGGCGACCTGGGACGACGTGGTCCGGGAGCTTCAGACGGCCCTCGATCTCGATGAAAGCGATGCCGATGTCCATCGCATCCTCGCGGCGGTCCACCTGGTGTGGGACAACCACGACAAGGCTCTCTACCATCAGGAGCGGGCGCTCACCCTCAACCCCAACAATGACCTGATCGTCGTCCAGCACGGCGAGATCCTGACTTGGCTCGGCAGGCCGGAAGAGGGGATAGAGTGGATCAAGAAGGCCATGCGCCTCAACCCGTACCACCCGGAGCGCTTCTGGGGCCACCTCGGGCGGGCCTTCTATCTGGCCGGTGCCTATCCGGAGGCGATCGCCGCCTTCAGCCGCATCACGACGCCGGACCATGCCAGCCATGCCTTCCTCGCGGCCGCATCGGCCCAGATCGGCAACAAGACTGCAGCGACGGCGCATGCCCGCGAGGTCTTGACCCTGCAGCCGGCCTTTTCCATCGGCGCCTATCTCGAAACGCTCCATTACCGGCAGGACACGGATCGCCAGCACCATCGCGAGGGACTGGAAAGGGCGGGTCTGCCGCCGTGACCCGAGTCCCGCGTGCCGGAAGGCGCCAATCTCGGGGCCGGCGATCGCTAGCCGTTGCGCGCCGGGCGTTGGGCATAGCCGAGATGGCGGTTCAGTGCGGCGAGGAGGGTTAGCGCCGCTTCCGGAATGGCGCTGCCTGGCGGGAAGATTGCCGCTGCTCCTGCCGCCATGAGCGCCGCCTCGTCCTCCGGCGGGAACACCCCGCCGACGACGATCATGATGTCGTCGCGACCGCGCGCCGCGAGCGCTGCCTTGAGGGCGGGAACGAGCGTCAGATGCCCCGCCGTCAGCGACGAAACGCCGACCACATGCACATTCTGCTCGACCGCCTCGCGCGCCACCTCTTCAGGGGTCGCGAAGAGCTGACCGATCACCACCTCGAAGCCGAAATCGGCGAATGCCGAGGCGATCACCTTCTGACCCCGGTCATGGCCATCCTGCCCGACCTTGGCGACGAGGAGGCGCGGGCGGCGGCCGTCGACCTCGGCAAAGGCCGCGACCATGCCGCGGGTCCGGAACAGGTCCTCCAAGTCTTCGCCCATGGCACCCGCATAGACGCCGGACACCGCCTTGGTATCGGCTCGGTGCCGGCCCCACACCTTCTCCATCGCCAGCGAGATCTCGCCGACCGTGGCGCGGGCCCGCGCGGCATCGACCGAGGCGGCAAGGAGATTGCCGCTTCCCGAGCGCGCCACTTCGGTGAGCCGGTCGAGGGCAACCTGCACCGCCCGGCTGTCGCGCTCGGCCCTGAGCCGCTCGAGCTTGGCGATCTGGCGGGCCCGCACCGCCGAATTGTCGACCTTCAGGACGTTGAGCTCCGCCTCGCTCCCGACCCTCAAGGCATTGACGCCGACCACGATCTGGGCGCCGGAATCGATCCGCGCCTGGGTCCGCGCCGCCGCCTCCTCGATCCGGAGCTTGGGTATCCCCGCGGCGATCGCCTTGCTCATGCCGCCAAGCGCCTCGACCTCGCCGATATGCTGCAGGGCCCGCGCCGCCAGCTCCTGCGTCAGCCGCTCGAGGAAGAAGCTGCCGCCCCAGGGGTCGATGGCCCGGCAGGTGCCTGCCTCCTGCTGGAGAACGAGCTGGGTGTTGCGGGCGATTCTTGCCGAAAAGTCGGTCGGCAGCGCCAGCGCCTCGTCGAGCGCATTGGTGTGCAGCGATTGGGTCTGGCCATGGGTGGCGGCCATTGCCTCGACCAGCGTCCGCGTGACGTTGTTGAACGGATCCTGGGCGGTCAGCGACCAGCCCGATGTCTGGCAATGCGTTCTGAGACTGGACGAGCGCGGATTCCTGGGCGCGAATTGCTGCATGAGCCTGGCCCACAGCAGGCGGGCGGCGCGCAGCTTCGCCACCTCCATGTAGAAGTTCATCCCGACCGCCCAGAAGAACGAGATGCGCGGCGCGAAATCATCGATGGCGAGGCCTGCTGCCAAGCCGGCCCGGACATATTCGAGGCCGTCGGCCAGCGTGTAGCCGAGCTCGAGATCGGCGCTCGCACCGCCCTCCTGCATGTGATAGCCGGACACCGAGATCGAATTGAATTTCGGCATCTCGCGGGCCGTGTAGGCGAAGATGTCGGAAACGATCCGCATCGATGGGCCGGGCGGATAGATGTAGGTGTTGCGGACCATGAACTCCTTGAGGATGTCGTTCTGGATGGTGCCGGACAGCCTGGCCGGTGCCACGCCCTGCTCCTCGCCGGCGACGATGTAGAGCGCCATCACCGGCAGAACGGCGCCGTTCATCGTCATCGAAACCGACATGCGCTCGAGCGGAATACCCTCGAAAAGGCCCTTCATGTCGATGATCGAATCGATGGCGACGCCGGCCATTCCGACATCGCCGGCAACGCGCGGATGGTCGCTGTCATAGCCGCGATGGGTGGGCAGGTCGAATGCCACCGACAGCCCCATCTGGCCTTGCGCCAGGTTGCGCCGGTAAAAGGCGTTGGAATCCTCCGGCGTGGAGAAGCCGGCATATTGCCGGATCGTCCATGGCTGTGTGACATACAT
The DNA here is from genome assembly GCA_963744915.1 of uncultured Alphaproteobacteria bacterium. Lineage (GTDB taxonomy): Bacteria > Pseudomonadota > Alphaproteobacteria > Rhizobiales > Aestuariivirgaceae > DATAFF01. The sequence goes on along the minus strand of CAVUUY010000025.1, from coordinate 62,730 downwards.
GGTGGGATAGGGACCCCGGACATAGGGCGCCATTCCCGGCCAGCTGTCGACAAAATCGAGGCCGGCAATATCGTCCGGCCGATAAGCGGGCGCGAGCGCGATGCCTTCCGGGGTGAGGGGCTCGCCGGCGGCTGGGCGGAAGCGGAACGCCGGCAGCGGCAGCTCCCGCTCGTCATATTTTCTCACGACCGGCTCGGACGCCGTTTCAATTCCCTGCGTCAGCCTTTCGGCGGCGAGCGGCGGAATGCTGGTCTCGCCGCAGCCGGGCTCGTCGCTCCACCCACCCACCGCCGGCATGTCGAGAACGGCCGCGCCCTCGGCGGCGTGGTGCGGGAACCGCGTGACACCGACGATCGGCAGCGATCCCTCGGCCACCGCCTGGCGCTGCCGGGCAGCCGCTTCGGAGACCATCACCTGGATCGCGCCGGAGGCGAGCCCCGCCCGGGCCCCGCCGCCCGCCTCGATCGTGTCGAAAATCGCCAGGGCACGTTCCACCAGGGCGGCGGTCAGCGCCTCGACATGGCCCGAGCCGCGCGCCGGATCGGCGACCGCCGCCACCCGCGCCTCCTCGAGAATGATCGTCTGGCTGTTGCGGGCGAGGCGCCGCGCGAAGCCGTCGGCCAGTCCGAGGGCGGCGCTGTAGGGCAGGGCCGTGACATGATCCGCCCCGCCGAGGCCGGCTCCCATGACGCCAAGCGCCACGCGCAGGAGATTGGAATGCGGATCCTGGCCCGTCATCATCCGGAATGACGTCTCGGCATGAAGATCGAGCGGGGGAGCCGGCCCGATGCCCAGGCGCTCGCCGAGCGTGCGCCACAGCAGGCGGCCAGCCCGGAACTTGGCGATGGTGAGAAACAGATCCTGGCTGGCCGAGAGCACCATGCCGGACCGGCGCATGATCTCGGCCGGCGCCACGGCGCAGCGCCCGCCGAGCCGAACCAGCTCCGCTGCGGTGGCGAGCGCCAGTGCAAGCTCCTGGGCCTCTGTCGCACCGGCGTCGTGATAGGGCCGCCCATCGGCCAGAAACAGGCTGCCATGGTGGCCGGTCTCGCGGGCTGCCGCAACGGCCCCGGCCAGCTGCCGCTCGATGATTTCGGGCGCTGCAAGCCGGCCCGCCTGGAGCAGGCTCCCCAGCGGGTCGAGGCCGAGGGTGAGCCGGGCCCGTCCGAGATCGATGCCGCGGCCGCGATAAAGCGCGAGGAGCAGCGGCGCCACGGCGAAACCGCGCTGTCCGGCATCGAGCCGGAGATGAATGAGATCGATATCGATCTCATCGAGCAGCTGCTCGAGCGCTGCGCGATCGCTGGCCTCGACGCCATGGCCGTGCGCCGCCGGGCTTTCCGGCAGGACGAGGCTGATGCCGCCGGTCCCGAGCGCCAGATCCGCCGCGATCTGCCGATTGGCCGCACCGGGGAGCGGCATGTCGGCCCGCTGCATCACCGTCCAGCGGCGGCCTGCCCGGTCGAGCTGCGCGGCACTTTTGCACGCGCGCTCGAGCGGCTGGACCGCGATGCCGTCCCGCGTCGTCGTGATCAGCGTCTCGAAGGGCGCACCCTTCACCGTCTCGCGCACGCGGTCGAGCCAGTCCGCTTCCGTAACGGCAGGAAAATCGACAGCCAGCGAGAGATCGGACATTGCCGGGTTCTGCAGCAGCAAGGGAACGGACGCAAGGGCGTGGCCGGGTCCACTACCAGAAAGCGATAGTTTTGCAACAGCTTGCGCAAAAGGCGACGGTATGGTGTTCCCTTTCAGGTTGTGTCCGTTTAAAGTTGCAGCCTGAATTCGAATAGGGCCGGGGATTCTGCAATGAGCACCATTCTTCCGCCGCGCAAGTGGGCCGGGCTGACACAATTCCGCGGGGCGCTGCTCGCCTCGGCGGCGGTTGCAGCATTGTGTCTCACCCCGGCCCGCCCGGCGCAGGCGGACTGCAGCTTCCTGAGGGCCAGCCAGGAGATCATTTGCACCGGCGACGTAAGCGGCGGCGCCGATTTCTGGCGACTGCCCGGCGGCAGCAAAATTTTCTCCGATTACACCAAGCTGACCGTCCGTGATGTCGCAGGCGATATCACGCCCGCTCCAGGTCAACGGGGCGTGGCTTTCGATCAGATCAATGTCGTTCCGGTCGAGGTCGACAGCGACGTCACCCCCTTTCGCATCGTCACCACCGGCGATGGCGCCCCAGGCGTCTACGGCTTCAGTCTCTTTGATGTGACCGTTCGAAACACCGGCGACATCGTGACCGGCGGCCAGCGCAGCGATGCCATCGTGAGCAACACCTATTTGGGCACGGCGAGGGTCGTCAACACCGGCAATCTGTCCACTGCGGGGGACGACTCCAACGGTATTTTTGCAGCTTCTTCCGCATATGGCACGGGTGTCTCGGTGGTGAGCCAGGGGGATATCACGACCCTGGGGGCGCGATCATCCGCCATCCGCGCCGTGCTGCCGGCCAATCAATTCGGCGTCACCTACCCGTACAATGTCGTGGTCGCCACCCAAGGCAATCTCGTCACCGGCGGCGACGACGCCCATGGCATCTATGCTCGTTCCACCGGCTCGGCCGACGTTTCAAGCAAGGGTGCCATCACCACCGCGGGGGCGCGCTCCTACGGCATGTGGGTATATGCCGAAGGCGGCACATCCATTCTCCACAATGAAGGCGACATCACCACCTCGGGCGATGGCGCGATCGCCATCGGGACGCATGATCCAGGTTCGGCGGCGATCTACAATATCGGCAATATCGTGACATCCGGCCGGCTTGCCGATGGGCTGGTGGCGATCAGCGACAATGGTCGGGCGCTCATCGACAGCACCGGCAACATCACGACATCCGGTCAGGACGGCGAGGCGATCATCGCAAGAGGCCTCACCGGAGCCGAGGTTCGTGGCCAGGGCAATTTGTCGACCGCGGGAGACAATGCCTCGGCCGTTCTTGCCTCGGCCGGCAGTGGCGACGTCGTGGTGACCCGCTCCGGCGACATTGCCACGTCCGGGTCGGGCTCGCATGGAATCCTTGCCGAGGCCGGGGCGACCGGTTCGGTGACGATCGACAATATCGGCAGAATCATCGTGTCGGGCGCCGCCGCCGATGGCATCGTCGGCACTGCCGAGTCCGGCACCGTCAAGATCACCAGCCAGGGCGATCTCGCTACCGACGGCAGCGGCATCAGGGCCGCGGTGAGCACCAGCGGCGATGTCGTCATCGACAACCGGGGCAACCTGACGACCGGCGCTACGGGTATCTTCGGATTGACCGAGAGCGGAGCGGTGACGATCACCAGCCGAGGCGACATCGCCACCAGCAACTACAATGCCGCCGCGATCCGGGGGGTGTCGCATGACGGCTCCGTCGCGATCGACAGCGTCGGCAGGCTTGCCGGGGTTGGCGATGGCGGCGGAATTGTCGCTCGCGGCTCGACCAGTGCCACCATCAGCAGCAGCGGCGCCGTCTCGACCACAGGCTTTCTAAACCATGGTTTGTATGCGGTTGCAGGCGGCGCTGCGGCGGCCACGAACCATGGTCCAGTCAGCACCACCGGGTTGGGCGCCCAAGGCATTGTCGTCGTAGCAAGGGGTGGCGACGCAACCGTTCAAAATGATGGCGCAATCACCACCGCTGGCGCCTACGCCAATGGCATTAATGCCCAATCCTATGCCGGTGCCGTCATGGTGAACAGCATCGGCGATATCATCACCTCCGGGGCAGCTGCCTATGGCATCGTCGGCGTGACCTCGACCGGCGCAATCACCATTGCCAGCGACGGTGATCTCAGCGCCAGCGGGAACGGCATCAGGGCAGAGGTCAGCGTCGCAGGCGACATCACGATCGATGGCAAGGGTGCATTGACAACCGGCGGTGATGGAATTTTCGCCTACACCCCGCTCGGAGCGGTTTCGATCACGAGCGCCGGCGATATCCGTACGAGGGATGCGAATGCGAAAGCCATCGAAGCGAGATCCATCGATGGCTCCGTCGCGATCCGCAATGACGGCAATCTGACCACGGTCGGCTACGACGCTGCCGGGATTTTTGCCACTGCCTCCGATGGAGCCGTCGTCACCAGCCTGGGCGACATCGAGACCACGGGCTCGGAGGCGGCGGCGATCTACGCCAGGGTGACCGGCGGCGACCCGAATGCGCTCAACCTCGTGATCACCAGCGAAGGGGATTTGTCGACGAGCGGCGACTTGAGCGGTGGCATTCATGCCAGCTCCGACACAGGCGACGTCCAAGTGACGAGCAACGGAGCGATCACCACCACCGGACGGCAGGGGCGCGGGATCTTCGCAACCGCGAGTTCCATCGGCTCGGTCGCCATCGACAGCACCGGCGATATTGCCGTGTCTGATGCCAGCGCGATCGTCGCGCTCACGGCAACCGGAGATATCGGCGTCATCACCCGGGGACAGTTGAGCGCGCCGAATGGCTTCGGCGTGTTCGCAACGGCGCAAGCGCGCATCGGGGACGTCACGGTTGTGAACGATGGCAGCATGGCGACTTGCTTCGCCGGCATCTACGCCTTCACATCGCAGGGGTCGGTCTTCGTCGACAGCACGGGAGACGTCACCACGGCTTCCGCTTTCCGCTATTCCTCCGCGATCTTCGCCCAGTCGCTGAGCGGCGCCGTCGCGATCAGCAATGACGGCAGGCTGACGACGGTCGGCGCCGGGGCTGCCGGCATTCACGCTTCCGGGCGCGATGGCGTGGTGGTGAGCAGCCGGCAGAACATCACGACAACGGGAAATTCGGCCTCGGCCATCGCGCTCGAGGCGAGTTCGGGAGCGGTGACTCTCACCAATGGCGGCCCTCTGTCGACCACGGGTGAGGGCAGCAATGCCATCGATGTCCGTGCCGCCGGCGACGCGACTGTCGAGGCCACCGGCGACATCACCACGAGCGGGGCGGCCGCCGAGGGTATCCGGGTCGTCTCCGGCGGTCAGAAGGCGATTGTTCGCAATGCCAGCAATATCACCAGTGCAGGTTACGGCTCGACCGGAATCGATGTTCTCGCGCAGTGGCGGGCCTCGATCTACAGTGTCGGCGATATCGTTACCGCCGGCGACAATGCGAGAGGGGTGAACGTCACCACCAACCTCTTGAAGGCCTTTGTCGACAGGACAGGCGACATCACGACATCTGGTGTGGACAGCGGGGCGATTTCGGTGGGGGCTGGTGGCGATGCCGAGATCCACAACCATGGGAACTTGTCCACGAATGGGGATCGTTCCCGTGGCATCTACGCCAGCACGTCCGAAAACATCCAGATCACGAGCGTCGGGGACATCGCCACGCGGGGCGGGCAGTCTTCCGCCATAGAAGTCTTTAATGGCAACTACAATATGGATAACGGCGCCGTATATGTTTCCAGCACGGGCCGCCTGTCGACGATCGGCACCAGCAGCGCTGCCATCCTCGTCAACGCCAATGCGTCGGTGACGGTGAGCAGCACCGGCGACATCGGCACGACGGGCGTGAACGCCGAGGGCGTCCTCATCTGGGCGCCGCATGGCGACGTCATCCTGGCCAGCAAGGGCGCCATTACCACCACCGGCGACAGTTCGGCCGGTCTTACTGGCTATGGCAATTCAGGCTCGGTGCACATCGACAGCATGGGCGACATCACGACCTCGGGCGGGGCGATTCAATTCGGCGGGGGGGCGCACGGGATTTACGGTGCATCGCAAGGCGCGGTGGCCATCACCAGCGAGGGCCGGATCACGACCGCCGGCGCGGGTGCCACCGGCATCCGGGCGAACGTCTTCAGTCAGGCGCTCGCAAGCATCGACAGCGTCGGCGACGTCACCACCGCCGGCGCCGGCGCCGATGCCATCGCGGCCTTGAGCGGACGGGATGCGACGATCACGAGCGTGGGCGCCGTCTCGACGCTTGGAAGCGGAACCGGCCTTCATGCGCTCGCCAGAGGTGGCGTGGCGAGGGTCAGGAGCACGGGCGATATCCGGACGACCGGCACGGGCTCGCATGGAATCGATGCGACGGCCCAATCGGGCGCCGTTGTCGAAAGCACCGGCAATGTCCTCGTCGGCGGCAACCGCTCCGACGGCCTCCATGTCCACACCCAGAGCGGCGATGCGAGCATTGTCAGCGCGGGCGACCTTGCCGCCATCGGAGACTATTCCAACGCCGTCCACCTCGATGCGCATATGAACGGCGTGGCGACCATCCAGAGCGTCGGCCGGTTGGCCGCCCAGGGCAGGGAGGCGAGGGGGATCGATGGCCGGGTCTATGACCGCGCCGTCCTCAATGTCGACAGCCGCGGCGACATCGCTGTCGAGGGGGCGGCGGGAATTTTGCTGACGGCGTTCGGAGATGGTGGGGTCACGCTGAGCAGCGCCGGCAATGTGACGGTCGCCGGCGAAGGCGCGGATGGCATCGCCGCCGGCTCACAGGCCGGCAATGTATCGGTGACGAGCGGCGGCAACATCGCGGTGAGGGGCAGTCTTGCCACCGGCATCACCGCGGCGGGCGTCAATGCCGCCATCCACAGCCGGGGCAACATCACCCTCGATGGCAGCGCCGCGGTCGGCATCCTGGCTTCGGCGGCCGGTGCGGCGCCCGGGGTCGCCGCGGTGGAGAGCGCCGGCGATGTGACGATGACGGGCGATGGCGCCAGCGGCCTCTATGCCCGGTCCCTCTCCGGGGCAGCCGAGATCACGATCACGTCCGGCACGGTGACCGGCGGCAGCGGCGATGGCTTCGCCGCCGGCCTGTCCGCCGCCGCCCCGGCGCGCCTCGAGAATCACGGCACGCTCCAGGCGTTGAGCGGGCGGGCGATCGCCAATGCCGCCGGCGGCGGTCCGCTGTCGGTCGCCAATCTCGGCACCGTCATCGGCTTCGTCAATCTCAATGACGGGGAGGACGATTTCGACAATCGCGGTCGGTTCGAGGCGCGCGGCGACAGCGATTTCGGCACCGGCATCGACGCGATGGTCAATTCCGGCACGCTGCGTGCCGGCGGTGCCGGCGGAGCCGAGGCGGTGGCCTTCCTCGGGCTGGAAAGCTTCACCAACGGCCCATCCGGCGTCATCACCATGATCAACGGCAGGGCCGGCGACCGCTTGCGCTTTCCCGCGCTCGACAATTTCAATGGCGGCGGGCTGCTCGGGGTCGATGCGGTGCTTGCCGGCACCGGCTCCCCGGCCGATCTCCTGACCCTGTCGGGGGTGGTCGGCGGCACGACGATGGTCAAGGTGAACAATGTCGCGCGCTCGGCGGGCGTGCGCGACGCCGAGGACATTTTCATCGTCGATCAGGGCAGCCGGCCCCAGGGCGACGAGTTCCGGTTGGCCAGCGGGCCGATCCATGCCGGCTTTTTCCTCTATGAGCTGCGGCCCGACGACGATGGCAGCACCAAATGGGAGCTTTATGAAGCCGGTCATGACCAAAGCAGGGTCGACGCGCTCGGCGTCGTGATGACCGGCTTGCAGAATGTCTGGCATGCCGGCGTCAGTGCCTGGCACCAGCGCATGGGCGATCTCGTTTCACTGGCCGCGGCGCCTGTCATCACCCCCAGCGCCGATTTCCCCGGGGGTCCGCCCACCCCGCGCCAGCGGGGCGGCGTCTGGCTGCGCGGCTTTGGAGAAAATGCCGGCTACGATCCGCATTCCCCCGCCGATTTCCATCAGGACATAGCCGGCGCCCAGGGCGGCATCGACGGTGTCACGGCCGGCCCGCTTGGCGGCGACTCGGTCATTGCCGGCCTGCTCGGCGGCTATGTCCATTCCGGCCTGACGCTCGACCACACGCCGGACCACGCCACCTATGAAGGGGGCACCATCGGCGGTTATCTCACCTATCTGAATGCCGGCTTCCATGCCGACCTGCTGCTCAAGGCCGACCTCGTCACGGTGACCTACGCGCAGGGGGTGCTGTCGGATGACGTCGCGGCGCGGTCTCTCGGCGGCAGTGTCGAGCTTGGATACAAATATGATGTCGGCCCCGGCTTCTACCTCAACCCGCTGGCCCAGCTCGCCTATGTGGCAGGCAACATCGACGATGGCTCACTCGGAGGCGCGCCGATTTCCTTTGCCGATGGGGACAGTCTGCGCGGCCGAGCCGGATTGCGGGCCGGCTATCTCGGTGCGGTGGCCGGCGCCATGGTGGAGCCTTATGTCGAGGCCCATTTCCTGCATGAATTTGCCGGCGGCAATCGCGGTTTCGCCTATGGCTATCGGAGCGCCAGCAATGGGCTGGACAGCTGGGGACTGGTCGGCGGCGGGCTTCAGGTGACGGCAGCCCCATTGACCGCCTTCGTCAACCTTCAGGCCTTTGTCGGTGAGGAAATCGATGGCCTGGCCGGTCAGGGAGGGCTTCGCTGGAACTTCTAGAGCCCGTCACACATAGCTGGAGAGGCCAGGAATAGAGCCCGCGACATCGCGGACCAGGCGGTCCCCGGCTTTTTCCTTGGCATAGGCCAAGACCTCATAGCCGACCGCCCTGATCTCGGCCATCGACAGTCCGGCCGCCTGCAGCTTGCCGATTGCGGCCAGCGGCGCGCCCATCAGGCCACCCCCCAGCAGGCCGAAGAGGCCGCCCTTGGCAGCGCCGTCGCTGCCATGCCGCGCCGCCAGCTCCGCCGCGCCAGGAAGGTGCGCGAACAATTCCTTCCCCTTGTCTTCCGGTGCCTGGGCACGGACCAGCGACAGGATGATCCCGACCGCCTTCTCGGCCTGTTGTTCGTCAAGCCCGGAAGCGGCACGCACTCTGTGGATCAGCTCCTGCATCGGCCTCAAATTCCCTTATCCGTTGATCGTTTGCAGCAATAAAGCTTTTATAGCAGATTGCCGGGACGTGATTCGTAAGAGCCGGGCAGGGGAAAAGATCCCGGCAAAGAGCGGCTTCGAGGACCTTGCCGATGACCGACGACAGCATCTTGATTGGCGCCAGCGGCACCGGCAAGGAGGTGCTCTTTCTGCCGCTTGCCAACCGCCACGGTCTCATCACGGGTGCGACCGGAACCGGCAAGACGGTGACCCTGCAGATCCTGGCCGAAGGTTTCTCGGCCATGGGCGTGCCGGTCTTCGCCGCCGACATCAAGGGCGATCTGTCGGGCATCTCGCAAGAAGGCCAGCCGACGGCGGCGCTCGTGGCCCGCGCCAAGGAAGTCGGCCTCGACGACTATGGCTTCGCCGGCGTGCCGACCATCTATTGGGACCTGTTCGGCAAGCAGGGCCATCCCATCCGGACCACGATTTCGGAAATGGGCCCATTGCTCCTTTCCCGCCTCATGGGGCTTACCGAGGCTCAGGAAGGCGCCCTCAACATCGCTTTCCGGATTGCCGATCAGGAGGGGCTGCTGCTGCTCGACCTGCCGGATCTCAGGGCGCTGCTCTCCGACCTTGCTGCCCGCGGCAAATCGATCACCACCGATTACGGCAATGTCGGTGCGACGACCATCGGCGCCATTCAGCGCCGCCTCGTCGTTCTGGAAGAACAAGGCGGCGAACATTTCTTCGGCGAGCCGGCGCTCGACATTCACGATCTCATGCGCACCACCCGCGACGGGCGCGGTTACGTCAACATCCTCGCCGCCGACCAGCTGATGACCTCGCCGCAGCTCTATGCCACCTTCCTGCTGTGGCTGATATCGGAGATTTTCGAGGACCTGCCGGAGGTCGGCGATCCGGACAAGCCCAAGCTCGTCTTCTTCTTCGACGAGGCCCATCTCCTGTTCGCCGATGCCCCGCCAGGACTGTTGCAGAAGATCGAGCAGGTGGTGCGCCTGAGCCGTTCCAAAGGCGTCGGCGTCTATTTCGTCACCCAGAATCCGCTCGACGTGCCGGAGACGGTTCTGGCCCAGCTCGGCAACAAGATCCAGCATGCGCTGCGCGCCTTCACGCCCCGCGACCAGAAGGCGGTCAAGGCTGCCGCAACCACCTTCCGTCAGAACCCCACCTTCAACACCGAGCAGGCGATCACCGAGCTGGCGAAGGGCGAGGCCCTGGTTTCGGTGCTCGATCTCAAGGGCATTCCGACCATCGTGGAACGCACCACGATCAGGCCGCCATCGAGCCGCATGGGCCCGATCAGCGAGGCCGAGCGCAGCCTCGCCATCAAGCAAAGCCCGGTCTACGGGCTTTACGACACACCGGTAAACCGCGAATCCGCCTATGAGAAATTGAGCGTCAAGGCCAAAGCCCGCGACGACGCCCAAGCTGCCGCCGCCACCCAGAAGCAGACCGCCAAGGAGGAAGCCGACCAGGCCCGCCTCGACCGGTCTGCCGGGCGCGACCGCGAGACAGCGTCCGAGCGCTTTGTCAAAAATGTTGCAGGCAGCGTCGGTCGCCAGGTCGGCACCATGATGGTGCGCAACATCGGCAACGCCCTGGTCCGCGGCATCCTCGGCTCGCTGACCCGCCGCTGATGGCGGATCTCAGGCTTCGAGCAGCGCCCGCAGCCGGCGTCCGATCGCCTCGACCTCGCTCTCGACGAGCAGGTCGGTGACAAAGCCGAGCTGTGCACCCTCCTGCACCGCCAGGATTTGGGGCTCACCCTCGGCAAGCGCCGTCGCGATCTCCGCCGCGCTCATGCCGGCTTTTTTCTGATCGACCGTCACAAGCAGGCAGTTGACCGGCGGGCCATCGATGAACCGCTCGTCCATGGTGAAGCATTTCGCCGCGCCATGGAGCCCGGCAATACCCTCCAACCGGCCCGCCAGCGCCGCCACCCGCCGCTCCTCGCCGGCAAGGCGCGCCGGGTGGTCCGCAGCGAGCCATTCCTCGAGCGCCAGCACCACCGCCGCCACCATCTGCCGGTCCATCTTCAATGGCCGGCCGAATTTGCGATAGCGCCCCAATTCATAGCGGGTGAAATCGAAGGCCGTGATCGCCGCCACCTGCTCGCTCGAACCGATGACGAAGCCGCCGGCATTGGGACCGCCGAAATATTTCGAGCTGATCGCCACGAGATCGGCGCCGCGCCCGAGATAGCTTGCCATTTGCGCGGTCGGATAAACCATGTAGGCGGCATCGACGAACACCGGCAGGCCATGGTGATGGGCAAGGGCTGCGACCTCTTCGAGGCCGATCGTGCCAGGCTTGCCGTCGAGATGGGCGGGGTGGATCACCATGGCCGTATTGGCCGTGATGGCCGCCGCCATCTGGTCCGGCCGGGTGCCGTTCGGCGAGCCGACCTCGACCAGGCGCGCTCCCGCCATCAGCACCTGGCGGTCGTATTTGTACCGGTGCCCCGCCTGGATCAGCACCTCGTTCCGCATGCCGGTGCTGTCGGGCAGCCGCTCGCCCTTGGCGCCATCGCCGCCGGCCATCGCCGCGGCGGTTGCCAGCATGATGGCCGCCGCCGCTCCCGGGGTGACGCGGGCCGCCGGCGCCTGGAGAAGCTCGGCAATGCGCGCTCCGGTTGCATCGAGCAGCTCCGGCATCGACACGAACTGGCCGTTCATCTCGGCCATGCCGGCGAGCACCGTCGGCGTCAGCCGCGAGCCGCCGAGATCGGTATAGACACCGCAGGCGTTGATCACCGGCCTGAGGCCGAAACGGGCAAAAATCGCAGGCGGAGAGGCTTTGGCCATGGCTTGCGAGGCGTCCTTGGTGGCGGGAGGTTGGGAGATTGTGCCGGCATTGACGGCGGCGCCATGGCAAAGCGCCAAAGCATACTTCGGCGATTCGACAATCGACCTGAACCGTGTAACCTCGCGCGAACGAATTGCCTGGATTGATAGCCGGTTGTCGATGCTTGGACGGGTGAGCGATGCCGATCTGCGCCTGTTGCGGGTGTTCGCCGCCGTTGCGGAATGCGGCGGCTTCGCTGCTGCCCAGGCGCTGCTCAACGTCTCGGAGTCGACGGTCAGCACCCATATGCACGACCTGGAGACCCGGCTCGGGCTCAGGCTGTGCGAGCGTGGCCGGGGCGGCTTTCGTCTGACCGAGGATGGCGAGGCGGTCTACCGCTCCGCCCGCGAGCTCTTTGCCGCCCTCGACCGCTTTCAGACCCATGTCGCATCGCGCCACCAACAGCTGAGCGGTCCGCTCGCCATCGGCATGCCGGACAGCATCATCTCCCATCCCGAGCTGCCGATCGCTCCAGCGGTCGAACGCTTCTACGGCCGCGACAATGCCGTCGAGCTGACGCTGCAGGTGCTCACCCCGCGCGAGCTCGAGCGCGGCGTCCTCGCCGGACAGCTGCAGATCGCCATCATGCCGCGACACCAGAAGATCGCCGGGCTGCGCTACGAGCGGCTATTCCGTGAAGTCAACTATTTCTATTGCGGCCGGCGCCATCCGATGTTCCAGGCTTCGCCCCGCAAGCCCGACATCGAGGAAATCGCCGCTGCCGGGCTGATCGGGCGCGGCTATCTGTCGAAGTTCGACCATCGCTTTTTCGGTGCCAGTCCCCACAAGGCCACCGTGTTCTCCATGGAAGCCGCAGCGGCGCTGATCCTTTCCGGGCGCTTCGGCGGCTTTCTGCCGTCGCATTATGCCGAGCGCTGGGTGGAAAGCGGCGACATGCGGGCGCTTCGCCCGGACATCCTGACCTATTCCCCCGAATTCGACTTGGTCACCCGCAAGGGTGGCGAGCTGAACCTCCCGGCCGAGACCTTTCTGGGGGATCTGCGTGCCGCAGCACTTGCCGGGGCGACGGCCAAAGCGCACTTCAGCGCTTGACCATGCATTGCGGCGTGCGGACATGCTGTCGTGGTTCTTCTGACCAGAGGGAGGAAAGAACATGAAGTTCCGTGAACTGGCGCGGGTCGTCGTGATAATGGCCACGGCGGCCGTCAGCGCAACGGCTTTTGCGGAACCGGTCAAGGTCGCCACCGAGGCCTCGTTTCCGCCTTTCTCCAAGACCGAAGCCGATGGCACCTATACCGGCTTCGAGCTCGATCTCGGCAATGCGGTGTGCAAGCGCGCCGGGCTCGAATGTCAGTGGGTCAAGCAGGATTTCGACGGCATGATCGCCGGGCTGCTGGCGCACAAGTTCGACATGATCTTCTCTTCCATGTCGATCAAGCCAGAGCGCGAGAAGGTCGCGGATTTCTCGATCCCGTACTACACCGACAAATATGTGTTCTATGCCCGGAAGGGGTCGATCAAGAATTTCGACGCCGACATCAAGGGCAAGCGGGTCGGCGTCTATGCCGGGGCCACGCAGGATCAATATGTACGCAAATATTATGCCGGCGTCATGGAGCCGGTCGGTTATGAAAATGCCGACCAGATCCATGCCGATCTGGTCAATGGCCGCATCGATCTTGCCTTCACCGAACAGCTCCCGGCCAAGGATTTCATGGCCAAGCCGGAGGGCCAGGCCTTCGAGGTCATCCGCACCATCGAAGATCCGGCGGTGCTGGGCAAAGGCGTCGGCGCCATGTTCCGCAAGGGCGATCCCCTCAAGGCCAAGGTCGACGAGGCGATTCGTGCCGTCTATGCCGACGGCACGGTGAGCAAGCTCCAGGAAAAATGGATGCCGGGTGCCGACATTCGTGCCGACAAGCTGTGGTAACCGTGCCCGATTGAGCGTCGCAGCGGCGTGAGGGCGGGATGGATCTCGCGCTGTTCTCTCTCGGGCCGACCGGCTGGGGCGACGAGCTGCTGGCCGGGCTCGACCTGACGCTGCGTCTTGCGGTCACGTCAATCCTGGCCGGCACCGCTCTGGGCCTTGTCTCGGCGCTCGGCGAAATCGCCCCGGTGCCGCTGTTCGGCCGGCTGCTCGAAATCATCAATATGGTGCTGCGCAGCGTCCCGGAGCTCCTCGTCATCTTCCTCATCTATTACGGCGCGGCGATCGCGCTCGCCGCCCTGCTCGCCCCCTTCGGTTTTGCGGGATTCTTCGAGATCAATCGCTTCTGGTCGGGCGTGCTGGCATTGGCGCTGATCCATGCGGCCTATGCCAGCGAGGTCTTTCGCGGCGCCTTGATGGCGGTTCCGGCCGGCGCGATCGATGCCGCTCGCGCCTTCGGCATGTCGCCCCTCCTCGTCTTTTGCCGCATCCGTCTGCCGCTCGCTTTCCGGCTCGCCATGCCGGGCCTGACCAATCTCGTGATGACGACGCTGAAGAGCACGCCGCTGGTGTCGGCGATCGGCCTCCAGGACCTGATCCGCGTCGCCGGCGACGCCGGACAGAACACCAAGGAATATTTTCAGTTCTACATGGTGACGCTCCTGATCTATCTCGGCATTGCCGCGGTGGTCCTGCTGCTGCAGATCCGCTCGGAACACCGGCTTTACCGCCATCTGAGGAGCGGGCGGTGATGCCATGCTGATGGACCCGGCAACCCTTGTCGAATATCTGCCGGTTCTCCTGGCAGGTGCCGTCATCACGCTCGAGCTCACGCTTTTCACCTTGATCGGCGGCTTCGTCATTGCCTTGCCCGTGGCTCTTGCCCGCAATGCCGATGGACGCGGGCGACGCTGGTTTGCCCAAAGCTTCGTCTTTTTCTTCCGCGGCGCGCCGCTCCTGGTGATCCTCTATCTCGTCTATTACGGGCTGCCGCAGGTTCCCGGCATCAAGGAGACCCCGATCTGGTTCCTCATCGCCCGGCCGATGCCGATCGCGATCCTGGCGCTGTCCCTCAATTCGGCCGGCTTCCTGACCGAAATCATCGCCGGTGCATTGCGCAATGTGCCGGCCGGCGAGGTCGAGGCGGCGCGCGCCTTTGGATTGAGCCGGCTTCAGACCTTCGCCCGGATAATCGCCCCCAATGCGACGCGGCTGGCGCTGCGGTCCTACGGCAATGAGGCGGTGTTCGTGCTGAAAGGCACTGCGGTCGTCAATTTCATCACCATCACCGATCTGGTCGGCGCCGCCAACCAGGTCTATTTCAACACCTTCGACCCGTTCACCCCGCTATTTGCCGCCGGCGCATTCTACCTGGTGATCGTTTTCGCCATGTTGCAACTGGTCCGATGGGCCGAACGGCGGCTGAACCCCTGGGCCCATGCCGCCCCATCCGGAGAGAGGCAGAGTTGAAACGCACGACCATCAACGTCGAGAATTCGGAAGGCCTGCCGCTGTCGGATGCGGTGCGCTTCGGCAACCTCCTGTTCGTTTCGGGCATGGTCGGCATGGATGCCGCGGGGAAGGTGGTGGCAGGCGGGATTGCCGCCGAAACCCGCCAGACTTTCCGCAACATTGCAGCGGTGCTCGCTGCCGGTGGCGCAACCTTGAGCGACGTGCTCAAGGTCAACGTAATCCTTACCCGAGCGGAGGATTTCGCCGCGTTCAACGCCACCTATCGCGAGTTCTTCCCAACCGATCCGCCGGCCCGCGTCTCGATGGTGGCGGGGCTCACCATCGATGCCCGCGTCGAGATCGATGTCGTGGCCGGCCTGCCGGAAAATTAAGCGGCCGCTACCCGCCGGTCACGCTCATATGGCGGCTGACCGCCGGCTTGTTGCGCCGCCGGTCGATGACGAAGTCGTGGCCGCGCGGCTTGTGGGCGATCGCCTCGTGAATGGCTGCATCGAGCAGGTCGTCCTCGGCCGAGGCCCTGACCGGCGCCCTGAGATCGGCCGCATCCTCCTGACCGAGGCACATGAACAGCGTGCCCGTGCAGGTCAACCGCACCCTGTTGCAGCTCTCGCAGAAATTATGGGTGAGGGGCGTAATGAAGCCGAGGCGGCCGCCAGTCTCGCCGACCCGCACATAGCGCGCCGGCCCGCCCGTCTTGTAGGGGATCTCCTCGAGCCGATAGCGCGCCTGAAGCCGTGCCCGCACCAGCGACAGCGGCAGATATTGATCCGTCCGGTCGCCATCGATGTCGCCAAGCGGCATGGTCTCGATCAGGGTCAGGTCCATGCCCAGCCCATGGCACCATTCCAGCATCGGCACGATCTCGTCCTCATTGACCCCCTTCAGCGCTACCATGTTCACCTTGACGTGAAGCCCGGCCTGGCGCGCTGCCATGATGCCGTCGAGCACCTTGTCCAGGTCGCCCCAGCGGGTGATCGCCCGGAACCGCTGGCGGTCCAGCGTATCGACCGACACATTGATGCGCCGCACCCCGTGGCGGAACAGCTCGGTCGCATAGCGCGCCAGCTGGCTGCCATTGGTGGTGAGGGTCAGCTCTTCCAGCTCGCCCGACTTCAGGTGGCGGGACAGCTGCTCGACCAGGCCCAAAATGTTGCGCCTGACCAGCGGCTCACCGCCGGTCAGCCTGAGCTTCCGCACGCCGCGACGGATGAAAGCGGTGGCAACGCGATCGATCTCCTCGAGGGTCAAAATCTCCTTTTTTGGCAGAAAGGTCATGTTTTCCGCCATGCAATAGACGCAGCGGAAGTCGCAGCGGTCGGTCACCGAGATCCTGAGATAGGTGACGTGCCGGCCGAACGGATCGATCAGCTGCGGGTGCGGAACGGCGGAAAAACTGGCCTGTTGCGTCATGACGGTGGTCATGCCCTGAATTTCGGCAGTGTTGCAGGCTGCGTCAAGTGCCGCTCTTGGCCGCGCGCCCGGCATGGTAAGCTCGAGCCCATGCAGCTGCTGTGCCTTGTTCAAGCCGCTCTGCGGCGGATCGCCCTCTGTGTGAGCTTTGGCCTCGCGCTTGGCCTGACAGCCAGGCCGCCGGATGCCGCGGCGGCCGAAAAGGTCGACCTGGCGCTGGTGCTGGCGGTGGACTGCTCCTACAGCGTCGATGCTTCCGAGTTCCGCCTACAGATCAAGGGCCTCGCCGACGCTTTCCGCCGCAGCGACATCCATGATGCCATCACCGCAGGCGCCAGCCGGCGCATCGCCGTCACCCTGATGCAATGGTCCGACGACAAGAACCAGCTTCTCGCCTTGCCGTGGACAATCCTCAATTCCCCGGCGGCAGCCCAGAACTTTGCCGACAAGGTTGGCCGCCTGCGCCGCGGCCTCGCCGAAGGCGGCACCGCCATCGGCGATGCCCTGCGATTTGCCGCCGCGGTGCTGATGGCCTCACCCTATGCCACCGAGCGGCGGGTCATCGATCTCTCCTCCGACGGGCGCAACAACCGGGGCGATCTGGTGACCATCGCGCGCGATGAGGTTGTGGCCCGCGGCATCACCATCAATGGCCTGCCGATCCTCAATGAGTGGCCGACCCTCGACAAATATTTCGAGCAGCAGATCATTGGTGGACCTTATCATTTTATGATCCCAGCCAATGATTACGAAGCCTATGGTGAAGCTATTGCCCGCAAATTGCTGCGTGAGATCACCGGGCCGGGGATATCGTGAGCACGCCCATGGACGTCGTATCCGCCGCCGAGGTTCATGCCATCTGCGACTACCGGCAATTGGCCGCCGCACTTCTCGCCGCCCATCGCGGCGACAAGCCGCTGGTCGATCGAAGCGAGCTCCATGCCACCGGACCGGGCGGCGAGCGCCAGACCTGGTTCACCCTTCCCGCCTTCCAGCCGGGAATTGCCATGGGAGCCAAGCTGGTCAGCGTCATGCCGGCCAATCCGCGGCTCTTCCCCGGCAAGCCTGCGGTCCAGGCGCTCTATGCCTTGTTCGACGGCACGGACGGAAGCCCGATGGCGATCATCGACGCCACCAGCATGACCTACCGCAAGACCGCCGCCAACTCGGCGCTCGGCTCCGACCTGCTGTCCCGCCACGATCCGAGGGTGCTGCTGATGGTCGGCGCCGGCGGCCTTGCGCCCTACCTCATTGCCGCCCATTGCGCGCTGCGGCCCTCCATCAGCGAAATCCTGGTATGGGCCCGGCGCATCGACCGTGCCGTAGAGCTGGCCAGCAGCGCCGGCGGGCGCGCCGTTGCTTCGCTCGAAAGCGCGGTCCGGCGCGCCGACATCGTCTCCTGCGCCACCGCCTCGACCGTGCCGCTGGTGCTGGGCGCCTGGCTGAAGCCGGGCGCCCATCTCGATCTCGTCGGCGCCTTCAACGGCGACATGCGCGAATGCGACGACGAGGCGGTGACCCGGTCGCGGCTGTTTGTCAATTCGCGCATGTTTGCCATCGACCAGCCTGGCGATCTCGGCGACCCGATCAGGCGCGGGATCATCGCGCGCGATCAGGTCGAGGCCGATTTGTTCGACTTCGCTCGCGGCTACGCGCCACAGCGCCAGCCGGGCGATATCACGCTCTACAAGAACGGCGGCGGTGGTCATCTCGATCTCTTCACCGCGCTCTTCATCGTCAGCGCCCGCAAGACTTCCACCGGCAAAGGATGATCGATGCAATCCTTCGAATTGAGCCGCGTCCCGGCGATTTTTTTCGGAGCCGGGTGCCACAAGCGCCTCAAGCGCGAGGTCGCCGCGCGCATCGCGCCGGGCGGTGCCGTGATGATCATCGCCGATCCGGTGATGCAGAAGCTCGGATGGACCGATCGCATCGTCGCCATTCTGGCCGAGACCGGGAACAGGACGGCGGTCCATGCCGATCTGGCGGGTGAGCCCAAGGTCGCCGAGATCGATCGGGCGACGGCCGCGGCCCGCGCCTTGCCGGCAGAGCTCATTATCGGGATCGGCGGTGGCTCGGCGCTCGACACCGCCAAGCTCGTGGCGGCAACCACCAGGAGCGGCCTCAGCGCCGCCGCCTATGCGCTGTGCGACACGCCGCTGCCGGGCGATGCCTTGCCGGTCATCGCCCTTCCGAGCACGGCCGGAACCGGCTCGGAGGTGACGCGCACATCGGTTTTCGCCTTGAATTCGGGGGTAAAGACCTGGGCGTGGGGCGATCCGCTGAAGCCGGTGGCAGCCCTGCTCGATCCCGAGCTGACGGCGACGCTGCCGGCGCCGCTCACCGCCGCCACCGCCCTCGATGCGCTGGTCCATGCCATCGAGGCGGCGACCAATGCGCGGCGCAACCCCGGCACCGATCTCTACTGCCACCGCGCCATCGGCCTGATCAGCCGCAATCTCGAAGCGGCTATCAGGGACGGTTCGGACCTGGCCGCCCGCGGCGGCCTGCTGCTCGGCTCCTGCTATGCCGGCATTGCCATCGACAATGGCGGCACCGCCCTTGCCCACAACATCTCGCATGCGGTGGCGGCGCTGGCGCCAATCGCCCATGGCCGTGCCACGGCGCTCGCCATGCTCGCCACCATGGACTGGGTCGCCGCGGCGGTTCCGGAAGCCTTTGCCGGCGTTGCGCAAGCGATGGGCGAGGCAGCCGAACCGGAAGCGGCGGTGGCGGCCTTTGGCCGGGTGGTCCGGGCGAGCGGCCTCAAGATATCGCTCCGCGACGACGGGCTCGAGCTCAACCGGCCGGACCTGCTGGCAGCGCAGATGGCTCGACCGGAAAATGCCCCGATGCGGAAGGCGACGGTGCGGCCGGTCGGCGACGACGACCTCTTGATGCTGGCGCAGCGCTTCTACCGGCTGGCGGATGCTCGGCAATGATGATCGAGGCGACCGGCTCCAGGCTCACTGCCGCACTCTCCCGCCATCTCGCCCCGCGCCGCATGGCTGAGGGCGTCGGCCTGGCGTTGCGCCGGCTCGAGCAGCAAGGGATCGAAGCCGCGGTGCCGCGGCTGCCGGCGGCGCGTCGACTGCCCGCCTGCCGCCACCTGCCGGAGGCCGTTGCCGCCATCCTCACGCTCGACAGCAGCCTGGCGGCGCTGATCGCCGAAATCGAGGACCAGCTTGCCTGGCAGCAAAACGCCAATTATTCGGACGCGGCCATGAACTGTGACGGTTACATGGACAACTACGCCTATGCCGAGCTGGTCGGTCCGGGCGGCCTGTGGCCCGGCGATGATGATTTCCGCATGGGGTTGCTGGTCCTCGGACCGCATCTGCACTATCGCGACCATAGCCACGCGGCGCCGGAGCTCTACTGGCTGCTGACCGGGCCGAGCGAATGGAAGTCCGCCGCCGAGGATTTCGCGCCGCGCAGCCAGGGCGCGACGATCTGGCATCCGCCGCACATGGTTCACGCCACGAGAACCGGGACCAATCCGCTGCTCGCGCTCTATGTCTGGACCTCGGATGTGGCCGAGCCGGCCCGGCTCGTCACATGATGCGGATCTCGATGGTCGTCCTGCTCGTCGGCCTCGGCGTCTATGCGATGATTGCCGCCTTCATGTTCTTCAATCAACGCCAGCTCCTCTACCATCCCGACATCAAGCAGGTCGATCCCGCCACCCTCGGCATCACCGGTGCCGAAGTGACCTCGATAAAGACCCCGGACGGCGAGAAGCTCGTCGCCTGGTATGCCCCCGCCCCTGCCGGCCGGCCGACCGTGCTGTTTCTCCATGGCAATGCCGGTTCGATCGCCGAACGGCCGCTGCGCTTTCAGTACTACCGCAAGGCCGGCTTCGGCGTCCTTTATCTGTCCTGGCGCGGCTATGGCGGATCGACCGGCCAGCCGAGCGAGCGCGGGCTCATGATCGATGCCAACGCCGCCTATGATTGGCTGATGGCCAAGGGGGTCAGCCCGGGCAGCCTGGTGATCGTCGGCGAGTCGCTCGGCACCGGTGTGGCGGTCCAGCTTGCCGCCTCCCGCCCGGTGGCAGCCCTGGCGCTCGAGGCGCCCTACACCTCGATGGTGGATGTCGCCCGCTACCATTATGGCTGGCTGCCGGTCGATCTGCTGCTGCGCGATCGCTTCGAATTGCTCGATGCCATCACCAAGGTGCATGCGCCGCTCCTGATCGTTCACGGCGATGCCGACCCCGTCGTGCCGTTCGCGCTCGGCAAACGGCTGTTCGAGGCGGCGGTCGAGCCGAAGCGGTTCGTCGCCGTTCCCGGCGGCACCCATGGATCGATCTTCGAGGAAGCGACCTGGGCGCAGGAGGTTGCCTTCTTCCTCAAGGTCCTCAAGGAGCGCGAAGGATGAGCCGCGGCAGCGACGGTATCCGGACCCGCCGCGGCAGCGAGCGCCGTCGTCCCGGTGCCATCAACCAGCTTGCGAGACATCAGATCGTCAACCACTACCCCCGGCTCGCCATCGTGTCCGACGATGAGATCGAAGCGCTCCACCAGGCGTCGCTGCGGCTTCTGAGCGAGATCGGGGTGAAATGCTATTCGCCCGAGGCCCGCGCCATCCTGGCGCAAGCCGGAGCGCTGGTCAATGATGGAACGATGCGGGTGCGGCTCGACCGCGAGCTGGTGGAGCACGCCCTGACCAGCGTCCCGCCGGTGATCGGGCTCGTGCCGCGCAATCCTTCGAACAGCGTACGGGTCGGGGGCGACGACATCGCCTTCGCGACGGTGCTCGGCCCGCCCAATTGTTCCGACATCGAGCGCGGCCGCCGCTCCGGGACGCTGGCCGATCACGACGATTTCCTGCGGCTTGCGCAATTCTTCAACATCATTCATCTGGTCGGCGGCTCGCCCGTCGAGCCGCTCGATATCGAGGTGCGCTACCGCCATCTCGAGGCGACGCGCTCGATGCTGACGCTCACCGACAAGGTGCCCTATGTGTTCTGCCAGAGCCGTCAGCGCATCCTCGATGTCTTCGAAATGTGCGCCATTGCCCGCGGCGAGACGCTCGAGCAGTTTGCCGCAAGGCCCGGCGTGTTCTCGATCATCAACACCAACTCGCCGCTGCAATATGACCTCGCCATGGCGACCGGCGTCATCGAGATGGCGCGATACGGCCAGCCGACGCTGATCACCCCGTTCATCATGGCCGGCGCCACCGCTCCGGCGACCGTCGCCGCCGGCATGGCGATGAACAATGCCGAGATCCTGTTCGGGGTCACCCTGGCCCAGCTGGTCCGGCCGGGCGCCCCGGTGCTGTATGGCAACGCGGCCAAGAACGTCGATCTGAAGACCGGCGCCCCGGCCTATGGTCTCGCCGAGTCCTATCGCTTCACCCATATTGGTGGTCAGCTTGCCCGGCGCTATCGCATGCCGCTGCGCTCATCCGCCTTCTGCGCCTCGAATGCCCCGGATGCGGGCGCCATGCTCGAGGGGGTCGCCGCGACCTGGGCTGCCATCACGGCCGGCGCCAATCTGTTGATGCATGGGGCAGGGTGGCTCGAAGGCGGCCTGTGCTCCTCGTTCGAAAAATTCGTGCTCGATGTCGAGGTGCTGCAGAACATGGCGGTGTGGCTGCAGCCGGTGAAAATCGACGCCGACACGCTGGCGCTCGAGGAGATCGCCGAGGTCGGCCCGGGCGGGCATTTTTTCGGCACGCCCCGCACCATCGCCACCTTCGAGACGGCGTTCCACCGTCCGATCATTTCCACCACCCAGAATTACGGTGCCTGGCTCGAGGCCGGCGGCCTCGATGCCACCAGCCGCGCCCATCGGGTCTACAAGCAGGCGCTTGCCGAATATGAGCCGCCGCCCATTGCCGATGAGATGCGCATGGCGCTCGACGCCTTTGTCGCGCGCCGGATCCGCGAAGGCGGTTCCCCGCTCGACTGAGGCGGAGGTCCGGTCAGCCCCGCATCCGCGCCCCTTCCGGGTCGAATAGCGGCGTCCGCTGCGGCCGGGCAGGGCGGCGGCTGCCGATGATCTCGATCGCGAAGCCGTCATCCTCCTGGATGAGCTGGCGCGGTACATAGCCCATCGCCAGCGACTTGTCGGCCCAATGGGCGTAGCCGCCAGAGGTCACCCAGCCGACGACCCTGCCGTCGTGCCAGATCGGCTCATCGCCCAGGACGTCGGCGTCTTCGGCATCGACCACCATGGTGAGCCTTCGCAGCGCCCCGCCCTCCTCCTTCTCGATCATGGCTGCCTCCCTGCCGATGAAGTCGGCCTTGGCGAGGTCGACGAAGCGCCCGACATCGGCTTCATAAGGCCCATAGATCGGCCGAAGCTCGCGATACCAGGTCGGGAAGTTCTTCTCGAGCCGCAAGGACAGCAGCGCCCGCATGCCGAAATCGACGAGCCCGAACTCCCGTCCCGCGGCGATGATCTCGGCATAGAGCCGGCGCTGATATTCCGGCCTGACCCAGATCTCGTAGCCGAGGTCGCCGGTATAGGTCACCCGGTTGACCATGGCCGGCATGTTGGCGACCTCGATCGCCCGGTGGTCCATGAACCGGAATGCCGCCGCCGACACATCCTCGTCGGTCAGGCGCTGCAGCAGGGCGCGCGACAGCGGGCCGGCGATCGACAGGCCGACCAGGCCCATGTCGAAGCGGTGAATGCGCACCGATCCGTCATCGGGCAGGTGCTTCTCGAACCAGCGCAGATGATGCTTCTGCGCCTGGCTCGAACCCCAGAGCAGGAACCGGTTCTCGCCGGCATGGGCGATGGTGAAATCGCCGATTAGCTTGCCGCGCTGGTTGAGCATCGGCGTCAGGACCAGGCGGCCGCGGCGGGGCATGCGATTGGTCATCAGCCGCGACAGGAAGCGCTCGGCGCCGGGGCCGGAAAACTCGAACTTGGCGAAATTGGCGATCTCGGTGATGCCGACCCGCTCGCGCACGCCGAGGCATTCGGCCTTCACATGCGGGAAGTCGTTGGAGCGGTGAAAGGAAACGATGTCCTTCGCCTCGACACCCCTGGGGGCGAACCACAGCGGCGTCTCGAGACCCCAGCTGTCGCCCATCACCGCGCCATTGGCGAGCATCACGTCATAGAGCGCCGTGGTCTGCTGCGGCCGAGCGGCGGGCAGCTCCTCGTTGGGGAAGCGGATGGAGAACCGCCGGGCATAATTTTCGCGGACCTTGGCATTGGTGTAGCTGCGCGTCGCCCATTCGCCGAACCGCGCCACGTCCATCGCCCAGACATCGAAGCCGGGATCGCCCTCGACCATCCATTGCGACAGCGCCAGGCCGACACCGCCACCCTGGCTGAACCCGGCCATTACCGCGCAGGCCACCCAATAGTTGCCGAGGCCCTGGATCGGCCCGACCAGCGGATTGCCGTCGGGCGAGAAGGTGAACGGCCCGTTGATGATCCGCTTGATGCCGGCCCTGGCCATGGCGGGGAAGTGCTGGAAGCCGATTTCGAGCGACGGCGCGATGCGGTCGAGATCGGGCGCCAGCAGCTCGGTGCCGAAATTCCACGGCGTCACCTTGGGCGACCACGGCACGCAGGCCTTCTCGTAGGTCCCGAGCAGAACCCCGGTTCCTTCCTGGCGCATGTAGATCTCGGCCTTGAAGTCGATGGCATGCGGCAGCTCACGGCCGTGCTCGCGGCCGAACGCCATCACCTCCGGCATCTCGTCGGTCAGGAGATACATGTGCTCCATGGCGAGCACCGGGAGCTCGATGCCGACCATGCGGCCGACCTCGCGGGCCCACAGCCCGCCGCAATTCACCACGTGCTCGGCGGCGGTGGTGCCCTGCTCGGTGACGACATCCCAGCCGCCGCCGCGGCGCGGCTTGAGCTCGAGCACCCGGTTGTTGAGAAAGATCTCCGCCCCGTTGAGGCGCGCCGATTTGGCATAGGCATGGGTGGTGCCCGAGGGATCGAGGCTGCCGTCGGCGGCATCGAGCATCGCGCCGACAAAATAGCGCTCCTCGATGAGCGGCATCAGCTTTTTCGCCTCGGAGACGGTCAGGAGCTCCGTCTCAAGCCCGAGATAGCGTGCCCGGGCATGTGCCATCTTCAGCCATTCCATCCGCTCCGGCGTGTCGGCCAGCATCAGCCCGCCGGTGCGGTGCAGTCCGCAGGACTGACCCGACAGCCTTTCGAGCTCGTCATAAAGGCCGATGGTGTAGCCCTGCAGCTTTGCCACGTTGGGGTCGCCGTTCAGGGTGTGGAAGCCGCCCGCGGCATGCCAGGTGGATCCCGAGGTCAGCTGATCGCGCTCGATGAGGGCGACGTCGCGCCAGCCGGCCTTGGTGAGATGATAGAGAACCGAGCAGCCGACGACTCCGCCGCCGATCACGACGGCACGATAATGCGACTTCATGCTGCTCTCTCTTTGGAGGCGCCGAATGCGAAGACCGGCTCCATGGCCCGCAGCACGTCGTCCGGCAGATGGCACATGATCTTGTGGCCGGGCGCCAGCTCCTTGACCGGCGGCAGCTCGGTTTCGCAGATGGCGCCGATCTTGCGCGGGCAGCGTGTCTGGAAGGGGCAGCCGGGCGGCGGGTTCATCGGCGAGGGCAGCTCGCCCTTGAGCACGATATGCTTCTTGCGCACCGTCGTGTCGGCGATCGGCACCGCCGACAGCAGCGCCTCGGTATAGGGATGATAGGGCGGTGAAAAGATCTGCTCGGTCGTCCCTTGCTCCATGATGCGGCCGAGATACATCACCACCACCCGGTCCGCGAGATAGCGCACCACCGACAAATCGTGGCTGATGAAGATCAGCGTCGTGCGCTTCTGGCGCTGGATATCGGTGAGGAGCCCGGTGACCGCCGCCTGGACCGACACATCGAGCGCCGAGACCGGCTCGTCCGCCACCACCACCGCCGCATCGCCGCCAAACGCCCGAGCGATGCCGATCCGCTGCTTCTGGCCGCCCGACAATTGCCGTGGCTTGCGGAACGCAAAGGCGCGCGGCAGCTTGACGAGATCGAGCAGCTCGAAGACCCGCTCCTGAACCTCGCCGCGGCTGCGCCCCACCCCGTATTTCTTCAGCACCCGGGCAATCTGCGACCCGACCGAATGGCTGGGATTGAGGGTTTCGAACGGATTCTGGAACACGATCTGGAGCGACCCGATGAGCTGCGGCGAGCGCTTGCGGACCGGCAGGTGGCCGATCTCCTTGCCATGCAGCAGAACCTCGCCGCCGGTCGCCTGCTCGAGGCCCATGAGCACCTTGGCGAAGGTCGACTTGCCGCAGCCCGACTCGCCGACGATCGCCACCGTTTCCGCCTCGCGGGCTTCGAAGTCGAGCTTCTCATTGGCCTTGACGAAGCGCGATCCCTTGCCAGTCAGCATGCCGGCGAACGAGTTGTCGCGGATCTCGTAATATTTTTTCATGTTGCGGACTTCGAGCACCGGCTCGCCGAAAACTATCGCCTGCTGCACGATGGCGCCGGCCGGCTTCTGCGACCAGTCGATCTCACGATAGCGCACGCAGCGCACCGCATGGCCGGGGTCATCGATCACCGCTTCCATCGGGATCGGCGGGCGATTGCAGCGCCCGGCCACGAAATGATCGCAGCGCGGCCCGAAGGTGCAGCCCTGCGGCCGCTCGTAAGGCAGGGGCAGCTGGCCGCGGATCGGCACCAGCGGCCGCGCATGCCGATCGGTCCCCGGCAGCGGAATGGAGTTGAACAGCCCGCGGGTATAGGGGTGGCGCATGTGATCGAACACCTGGCCGACCGTGCCAAATTCCACCGCCTGCCCGGAATACATCACCGCGATCTTGTGGCAGGTCTCGAGAATGAGCCCGAGATTGTGCGAGATGTAGATCATCGAGGTGCCGAAGCGCTTCGAAATGTCCTTGATAAGCTCGACCACGCCTGCCTCGACCGTCACGTCGAGCGCGGTGGTCGGCTCATCGAGCAGCAGAAGCTGCGGGTTGGACAGGAGCGCCATGGCGATGACCACGCGCTGCTGCTGGCCGCCCGACAGCTGGTGCGGGTAGGAATTCATGATCCGCGCCGGATCGGGCACCCGCACCGCATCGAGCATCTCGACCGCACGTTTCCAGGCGGCCGCCGCCGTGATGCCCTCATGCACCATCGGCACTTCGATCAGCTGGTCCTTGATCCGCATCGAGGGATTGAGCGAGGCCATGGGCTCCTGATAGACCATGGCGATCTGCGAGCCGCGGATGTTGCGGAGCTCCTCCGGCGACATCGTCGTCAAGTCGCGGCCGTTGAACAGGATCTGCCCGCCGGTGATGGCGCCGTTCTTGCCCATGAACTGCATGATGGCGAGCGCCACCGTCGACTTGCCGCACCCCGAATTCACCGACGATGCCGACCGCCTCGCCGGGCATCACCGTCAGGTTGAAGTCGACGACCGCCGGAATCTCGCCGGCCCGCGTGTAATAGGAGATGCTCAGATTGCGGCATTCGAGGACCGGCTGCGGCGGCTGCGGTGCGGCGTTTTCCGGCATGGGTCTCAGTCCCTGAGCGAGATTTCGCGGATGCCGTCGGCCAGAAGATTGAGGCCGAGCACCAGCGAGGAGATGGCAAAGGCCGGCCACAGCATCGCATTCATGCCGAACGAGCCGAATTTCTGGGCGCCCGAAATCATCTTGCCCCAGTCCGGGAAGGGCGGCGGGAGGCCAAGCGACAGATAGCCGAGGAGCGCGATGGTGATGGTGACATAGCCGAGCCGCAGGCAGGCATCGACGATGAGCGGGCCGCGCGCATTGGGCAAGAGCTCGACAAGCATGATGTACCAGGGCGACTCGCCCCTGACCTCGGCCGCCGCGATGTAGTCGCGCGTCTTGAGGTCGAGCACCAGGCCGCGGACGATGCGCGCCACCTGCGGCGCCGTTCCGAAGGTCACCGCGAGGATGATGATGACGCCGGCGGTCAGCACCGGATCGAGACCGAGATCGTGCGACAGGTACTGGCCGAACTCCGATGCCGGGCCGAAGCGCGAGATGATGACGATATAGAGCACCATCAGCGGGAACGACAGCAGCACATTGCCGAAGAACGAGATGATCTCGTCCCACCAGCCGCCGCGATAGCCGGCAACCACGCCCATCACCATGCCGACGGCATAGGCGACGACGGTGGCGAGCGTTGCCCATACGAGCACCAGCCGCGAGCCCCAGATCAGGCGCGACAGCACGTCCCGCCCGAGCTCGTCGGTGCCGAGCCAGTGGGTGCCGCCGCCCTTGGCCGGCGTCAGGATCGGTTTGAGCAAGAAGCCCGGCGACTGGGCCAGCGGGTCGAACAGCGGCAGCACCGGGGCGAGCACCGCCAGCGTCACCCAGAACAGCACCAGGAAGGCGCCGATCATCCCGATCGGCGATTCGCGCAACAGCGAGATCGAGGCGAGCAGGCGGCCGAAGCGCCCGGCGCGGCGCGGCGGCGCGGCGGTTGCGGCAGTCGGTGATGTCGTCAGCTCGCTCATGGCATCCCTCAGCTGAACCGGATCCGCGGATTGAGCAGGGTGTAGCCCACATCCGAGATGAACTGCGACAGGACGGCGACGAACACCGCCACCATGGTGCAGGCCTCGACGGTGTAGATGTCACCGAAGGTCGCTGCCTCATAGAGCAGCTTGCCGAAGCCCTTGTAGGCGAAGAACACCTCGACGACGATCACGCCGGACAGGAGATAGTTGAGCTGCAGCACCATCACCGTGAACGGCGCGATCAGGGCGTTGCGCAAGGCGTGACGGATCACCACCCGGCGGAATGGCAGGCCCTTCAGGATGGCGGTGCGCACATATTGCGAGGTCATGACCTCGGCCATGGAGGCGCGGGTCATGCGCGTGTAATAGCCGAAATTGTAGATCACCAGCACCGCCACCGGCAGCACCAGCTCGATCGGGTCGATGCCGTTGGAGAAGGACGAGCTGCCCGGCAGCCAATTGAGCCAATAGACGAAGATCGCCACCAGGATCGTCGCCGAGGCGAATTCCGGCACCGAGGTGGTCAGCACCGACAGCACCGTGACCGCACGGTCGCGCAGCGAGCCTTCCGCGATTCCGGAGAACACGCCAAGCACCAGCGCAATGATCACGGTCAGGCTGAACACGCAGCCGGCGAGGATGGCGGTGTTGGCGAGATGCTCGCCGAGCAGCTTCGCCACCGGCGTGTTGAACATGATCGAGGTGCCGAAGTCGCCATGGATGAAGCGCCAGACCCACGAGACGTAGCGCCACCACAGCGGCTGGTTATAGCCGTTCTGCTCGAGCCAGAGGTCGCGCTGCGCCAATGTCGAATAGGGCCCAAGCACCTTGGCCGCGACATTGTACTTGTCGCCCTCGAACAGCAGGAACAGGATCAGCGAGATCGTCAACATGATGAGGATCATGGACGACAGACGTCGAAGGGCGATCCGAAGCATGGCTTCCCGGGTTCCTCCTTCGCCTCGCTAAACGGCGTGGAGCTGGTTTTGGTTGTCCAATCATAGACAGAAGCAACCGCCCCGCAAGGCTGCTCAACCGACGCGTTGCGCTTTTGCGCCGACTCGGGATCGTACCTGCTGCTGGCGGACGGTGGTCAAACCCAGTCCAGCAGCACCTTGCCGCACTGTCCGGAGGCCATCGCCGCAAATCCATCGGCGAATCGCTCGACCGGCAACTCATGGGTGATGACAGGCTCGATATCGAGCCCGGACTGGATCAGCGCCAATCCTTTGTACCAGGTATCGAACATCTCCCGGCCGTAGATCCCCCTTATGGTCAGGCTCTTGAAGATGACCTCGTTCCAGTCGATCGCCATGTCGCCCGGCGGGATGCCGAGCATGGCGATCTTTCCGCCATGGATCATCACCGACAGCATCTGCCGGAAGGCCTTCTCGGAGCCCGACATTTCGAGCCCGACATCGAAGCCCTCCTTCATATCGAGCCCCCGCATCACCGTCCCGAGCTCTTCCCGCGCCACATTGACCGCCCGCGTTGCCCCCAGCCGCCGCGCGATCTCCAGGCGATAATCGTTGACATCGGTGATGACCACATGCCGCGCCCCCGCCCGGAGCGCGATCGGCACCGCCATGATCCCGATCGGACCGGCCCCGGTGATCAGCACGTCCTCGCCGACGAGATCGAAGGTCAGGGCGGTGTGGATGGCGTTGCCATAGGGGTCGAGGATGGCGGCCACGCGTTCCGGAATGTTGGCCGGGATCGGATAGACATTGTGTGCCGGCACGCAGACGAACTCGGCAAAGCTGCCGGGCCGGTTGACGCCGACGCCGAGCGTGTTGGGGCAGAGATGCTCGCGGCCGGCGCGGCAATTGCGGCAGTGACCGCACACGATGTGGCCTTCGCTGGTCACCGCCTCGGCGATGTCGAAGCCGCGCACCCCCGCGCCGAGCTGGTATACCTCGCCGACATATTCGTGGCCCACCACCATCGGCACCGGGATGGTGCGGCGCGCCCAGCTGTCCCAGTTCCAGATATGGAGATCGGTGCCGCAGATCGCCGAGCGCCGCACCTTGACCAGCACCTCGCCGACCTGCGGCTCGGGCACCGGCATCTCCTCCATCCACAGCCCAGGCTCCGGTTTGGCCTTGACCAGCGCGCGCATCAGCCGGGGTTTCATCCGAGCACCCCAAGCTCGCGCCCGGCCGTCGCGAAGGCCGCGATGGCCCGGTCGAGATCGGCCCGGCTGTGGGCCGCCGACATCTGGGTGCGGATGCGCGCCTCGCCGCGCGGCACCACGGGGAAGGAGAACGCCGTCACGAAGATGCCGAGCTCGCCGAGCCGCGCGGCCATCCTGACCGCCAGCCGCGCATCCCCGATCATCACCGGCACGATCGGGTGACCGGCGCCCGCCAGGCGGAAGCCCTCGGCCGCCATCGCGGCCCGGAAATGGCGCGCATTGTCATGCACCCGGGCGATCAGGCCGGGATCGGCGGCGAGGAGGTCGAGCGCCGTGAGCGTCGCGGCGCAGATCGGCGGCGGCAGGGCGTTGGAGAACAGATAGGGCCGGGCCCGCTGGCGCAGGAGCTCGACCAGCGCCCGCCGCCCGGCAACATAGCCGCCGGCGGCACCCCCGAGCGCCTTGCCGAAGGTGCCGGTCAGAAGGTCGATCCTGTCCGCGACGCCATGATGCTCCGGGGTGCCGGCGCCGCGCCTGCCCATCACGCCTACGGCATGGCTGTCATCGACCAGCACCGCCGCATCGAAGCGCTGGGCGAGGTCGCACAGGGCGGGCAGATCGGCGATGATGCCGTCCATCGAGAACACCCCGTCGGTGGCGATCAGCCGCACTCTCGCATCCGCCGCATTGCGCAGCTGCGCCTCGAGATCGGCCATGTCGTTGTTGGCATAACGCAGGCGCTTGGCCTTGCACAGCCGGACGCCGTCGATGATGGAAGCATGGTTGAGCGCATCCGAGATCACCGCATCCTCGGGCCCTAGCAGCGCCTCGAACAGCCCGCCATTGGCGTCGAAGCAGGAGGAAAACAGGATCGCGTCCTCGGTGCCGAGGAATGCCGCCACCCGCTGCTCCAGCTCGCGGTGGAGATCCGAGGTGCCGCAGATGAAGCGGACCGAGGCCATGCCGAGGCCGTGGCTCGACAGCGCTTCCCGCGCCGCCTCGATGAGGCGCGCATCGTCGGCAAGGCCGAGATAGTTGTTGGCGCAAAGATTGATGATTTCGACGCCCGGCCGCATCCCCTCGACCGCGATATGAGAGCCCTGGGGCGACAGGATCGAGCGTTCGTGCTTGGTCAGGCCTTCGCGCTCGATGCCCTCGAGTGCTGCGGTCGCCGTGGCAAGGATGGAACCGTTCATGGCCTGCCTCTCGAATGACGAATTGCAACTCCTGTAGGAGTTCTCCGCGTCGCGATGCAAGCAGGGCGTCAATTATGCGGGTGGCGAACCGGCTCCTTGGGGGTGAGCAGCCAGCGCCGCGCGATCTCGCCATAGCCCTTGACCAGATAGGCGCAGTTTTCCGCGAGCAGCCGGTCGCGGTGGCGCCGGTAATAGGCCGGGATCTCGTACCATGGCAGGTTGGGCTGCTCGTGATGGGCCATGTGAAGATTGTTGTTGAGGAAGAGCAGCGACACGATCGGGTTGGTCTCGACCACGATGGTTCGGCAGCCGACCTCCTCATGCGCCCGGTGCTCGGCATAGGAGCGCATCATCGACAGCGAATTGCCCCAATAGGCGATAAACACCACATATTGCCAGAACGGCATGCCGCAGATCGCGCTGACCCACAGCCAGACCACGCCCACGGCGAGCCCGTGCAGCAGCCACGCCTTGATCGCCCGGCGGTCCCCCGCCGCGATCAGCGCCGCCTCCGACACGACCAGCCGGACGGTCGAGATCGCCGGCCCGAGCAGGAAGCGGCCGAGCATCGAATTGTTGATGCTGTAGAGGCTCCTGAGCCAGCCCGGCGTACCCTCCCAGGCCTGCGGATCGAGATAGAACGATTCGGGGTCGGTGCCGGGCTTGGTCAGGTGATCATTGTCGTGATGCTTGAGGTGCAGCGCCTTGTAGCGGCGGTAGGGGAACCACAGGGTCGCCGCCGGGAACACCAGCAGCTCGTTCACCAATGCCGACCGGGTGGGATGGCCGTGCAGGGCTTCGTGCTGCAGCGAGCCGTGGAGCGCCACCAGATACGCCCCGAGCGGTGCGACGATCCACCAGCCGAGGGATTGCCAGAACCAGATGAGCGCGCCGAAAGCGATCCACCCGGCCGCCAGCAGCCACAATGTTTGCCATTCAACATGGGCAGCAACAGCCCTGCGCGGCAGCGCTGCGCCATCGATCACAGTCATTTCTGACCCCGAATCAAACAATTAGGGTCAGAGTACGCTCCTGACAGGCTGGTGACGACGTTCCTATTGGCTCAAACTGTTAATAGCTGTGCACAGTCCGGGTTTTTGGTTACAATCGTAAACACACGATGACCAAACGAGAAACTGTCGATACTTTTCGCAGGCGGCTATCGGAGAAGATCGAGCGCTCCGGCCTGTCGCGCGCCCGTTTCGCCAGCCGCGCCGGCTTGAGCCGCTCGGCGCTGTCGCAGCTGCTGCTCGAGACCAATGTCCGCCTGCCGCGGGCCGAGACCATCGCCCAGCTCGCCGCCCGCCATCGCTGCTCCGCCGACTGGCTGCTCGGGTTGTCGGAGCAGGACCAGGTCGCGGCCGACGTGGTGCCCCAGATGATGATCGAGCCGGGAGCCGGCGACCCGGCCGATGAGAGGCTCCGGCGCTGGCATGCCGAGGCGATCGGCACCAAGATCCGCTATGTGCCGGCGACCCTGCCCGACCACCTGAAGACCGATGCGATGATCGCTTACGAGACCGGAAGGCTCGATACCGCCGTCGCCAACGTCATGACCGACGTGACCCGCGAGCGCATCGAACATGCCCGGCGCCCGGAAAGCGAGATCGAGGTCTGCTCGCCGCTGCAGGACGTCGTCGCCTTCGCCCGCGGCGAGGGCATGTGGGGCGGTTTTCCGGCGCAGCAGCGCCGCGAGCAGATCGAGAACATGGCCGAGGTCCTGGACCGGCTCTATCCGTCCTATCGCTGGTACCTGTTCGACGCCCGCGAGCATTTCTCGGTGCCGTATTCGGTGTTTGGCATGCGCCGCGCCGTGATCTTCGTCGGCGACATGTATCTGGTGCTCACGACGACCGAGCTCATCCGTGAATTCGCCACCCATTTCGACAACCTCATTCGCGCGGCGCGGGTGCAGGCCAATGACACCCCGACGGTCGTCGCCTCGCTCGCCCGCGAAATCCGCTAGGAGCCCGATGCTGGCCGCCCTCGCCATGTACGACCTGCCCGAGCTTGCCGGCGAAACCGACGCATGGTGGCGCGGGCTCAGGCGCCATCTCGAAAGTGCCGGCTTCAGCCAGGTGCCCGAGAGTCTGGACCGCCGCCTGAGCCCGCATGCGCAATGGCGCGCCGCCGACCTCCTGCTGGCGCAGACCTGCGGCTATCCGCTGACCCACGCCTATGACGGCGCCCTGGCGCTGCTCGCCACCCCCTGCTACGACGCCCCCGGCTGCACCGGCTCGAGCTATTCGAGCGCCGTCGTCGTCGCGGCGGCCAGCAAGGCCGGCAGCATCGCGGATCTGCGCGGTGCCGTGGCGGCCTACAACGCGGCGGACAGCTTCTCGGGCCATCTGGCGCTGCGCTCCCTGGTGGCGCCACTGTCGCAGCACGGCCGGTTCTTCGGCCGCACCGTCGAAACCGGTGCGCATGTGCGCTCGATGGAGCTCGTGGCCGGCGGCGAGGCGGACATCGCGGCGATCGACTGCGTCACCCATGCCCTGGTGTCGCGCTGCCGCCCGGCGCTCGTCGCAGGACTGCGGATCCTGGCCTTTGGGCCGCCGGCACCGGCCTTGCCCTACGTCACGCGCATCGGCTGGTCGCCGCCGCAGCTCAACCGTCTGCGCCGCGCTGTCGTCGAAGCGGTCGCCGACTCCGAGCTCGCGAAGCCGCGCGCGGCGCTGCTGATCGGCGGCATCGAATGGCTGCCCGCTCATGCCTATCGGCGCATCCTCGCCCTCGAGGCCGAGGCGGATGCGCATGGCTATACCGGCCTAAACTGAGCGCTATGGAGCAGCGATGATCGACCTCTACACCTGGAGCACGCCGAACGGCCGCAAGGTTTCGATTGCGCTCGAGGAGATGGGCCTGCCGTATCACGTCCACCCGATCGACATCGGCAAGGACGAGCAGTTCCAGGCGCATTTCCTCAAGATCTCGCCCAATAACCGCATCCCGGCGATCATCGACCGCGACAATGGCATGTCGCTGTTCGAATCCGGTGCAATCCTTCTCTACCTTGCCGAGAAGACGGGGCAGTTCTGGCCCACGGACGCCGTCGCCAAATGGCGGGTGGTCGAATGGCTGATGTGGCAGATGGGCGGCTTCGGTCCGATGCTTGGCCAGGCCAACCACTTCCTCAAATTCAACCGGGGCAAATCGGCCTATGCCGAGGAGCGCTACGGCAACGAGGCCCGCCGCCTGTTCGGGGTCCTCGACCGCCGGCTTGCCGAGCATGATTATGTCGCCGGCGACTACTCGATCGCCGACATGGCGATCTGGCCGTGGTCCACCCGTTTCGTGTGGTATTCCCTCGATCTCGACGCGGTGCCCAACGTCAAGCGCTGGTACAAGGCCATCGCCGCCCGCCCGGCGGTCCAGCGCGGCTTCCGCGTTCCCGACGCGACCGCCGAGATCCCGCTTCCGGGCTAGGCCCGGGCCGCCACGATCAGGCCCGCTGCCCGGCCAGACGGCGCTCGGCGCGGTGGCGCCCGATGAGCGGCAGGAGCACCGCCAGCTCCGGTCCCAACTCGCTTGCGGTCAGCGCGAGCCGGAGCGGATGAAAGAGGCTCTTGCCGCCCCGGCCCGTCGCCTCCTTCAGGCGGCCGGTCCACTCCTTCCAGGTCGCCGGTCCCCACGGCTCGGGCGGCAGCAGCTGCCGCGCCGCGTCGAGGAAATCGCCATCGAGGATGACCGGGTCGATCTCGCCGTGGATCACCGTGTGCCAGAGCTGGGCATCGTTCAGGGTGGCGAGATTGCCGCGCACGGCCTGCCAGAACGCAGGGCCGCCGTCGGCGCCGAGCGCGGTGAGCCGCGCGCGCACCGCCTCATAGGGCAGCTCATGGACCAGCCGGGCATTGAGCGCCTTGAGCTCCTCCTCGTCGAACCGCGCCGGCGCCCGCGACACATGGGCAAGGTCGAAGCCCTTCAGCAACCCTTCATAGGCGGCGACCGGGTGAACCGACTCCGAGGTCCCGATCAGCGCCGCAACGCTCGCCACCGCCATCGCCTCGATCCCCTGCTCGCGCATGCCGGCGATCGACAGCGAGCCGAGCCGTTTCGACAGCCCCTGGCCATCGGCCCCGACCAGCAGGCTGTGATGGGCGAATTGCGGCGGCTTGGCCGCGAGCGCCTCGAACAGCTGGATCTGCACCGCGGTGTTGACGACATGGTCCTCGCCGCGGATGACGTGGGTGATTTCGAGATCGATGTCGTCGACGACCGATGGCAGCGTGTAGAGATAGCTGCCGTCGCCGCGGATGAGCACCGGATCCGACAGGGTGGCGGTGTCGATCTCCTGGTCGCCACGGACGAGGTCGTTCCAGGCCACCTTGCGGGCCTCCAACAGGAAGCGCCAATGCGGCCGCCGCCCCGCCGCTTCGAGCTGCTGGCGATCGGCCGCGCCGAGCTCAAGCGCCGAGCGGTCGTAGATCGGCGGCGCGCCGCGCGCCAGCTGCCGCTTGCGCCGCAATTCGAGCTCCTGCTGGGTCTCGTAGCAGGGATAGAGGCGGTGCGTCTCCTTGAGCCGCTCGGTGGCTTGGCCATAGAGGTCGAACCGTTCGGACTGGCGCACCGTCAGGTCGGGGACGATGCCGAGCCATGCCAGGTCCGAGGCGATGGCGCGCTCGAAGGCGACGGTCGAGCGGTCGCGGTCGGTATCGTCGAAGCGCAGCACGAAGCGGCCGGCATGCTTGAGCGCGAACAGCCAGTTGAACACCGCCGTGCGGGCATTGCCGATATGAATCCGCCCGGTGGGTGACGGCGCGAACCGCACCGTCGGCCAGGACTGCCTGTTGTCGTTGGTCATGACAGGTCGCGAAAGCCGTTGGTGATGGGATAGCGGCGGTCCCGTCCAAAATTTCTTGCCGTTATCTTCACACCGGGTGGCGCCTGGCGCCGCTTATATTCGGCATTGTAGACGAGGTTCCGCGTCTTCAGCAGATGCGCCTCGGAAAAATTTGCGGATTTGAGCTCGGCAATCGAGCGATCGTGCTCGACGATCTCGCGCAGAATGGTGTCGAGCACGTCATAGGGCGGCAGCGAATCCTGGTCGGTCTGTCCCGGCCTGAGCTCGGCCGACGGGGCACGGGTGATGATCCGCTCCGGGATCACCCGGCGCTCCGGTCCGAGACATCCTTCCGGGCGAAACTGGTTGCGGAACCGCGCCAGGGCGTAGACCTCGGTCTTGTAGACGTCCTTGATCGGGTTGAAGCCGCCATTCATGTCGCCATAAAGCGTCGCATAGCCGACCGACATCTCCGA
Organism: uncultured Alphaproteobacteria bacterium; assembly: GCA_963744915.1. Taxonomy (GTDB): domain Bacteria; phylum Pseudomonadota; class Alphaproteobacteria; order Rhizobiales; family Aestuariivirgaceae; genus DATAFF01. Next base: position 26,337 of record CAVUUY010000025.1, on the reverse strand, counting down.
TTTGTTGCCCGTCGTCAGCACCATCGACCCGAGCTTGTTGGAGATCGCCATCAGAATGCTGCCGCGCACCCGCGACTGGAGGTTCTCCTCGGTCACGTCGGGCGCGAGCCCCTGGAACAACGGTGCCAGCGTCCGTTCCAGCGCCTCGACCGCCGCGGCGATCGGCACGATGTCATAGCGGCAGCCGAGCGCCTTGGCACAGGCCTCGGCATCCTCGAGGCTGATCGCCGCCGTGTAGCGATAGGGCAACATCACGCAGCGGACCCGGTCGGGCCCGAGGGCATCGACGGCAAGCGCCGCCACCACCGCCGAATCGATCCCGCCGGAAAGCCCGAGCACCACGCCGGGGAAGCCGTTCTTCCTGACGTAGTCGCGGGTGCCGAGCACGATCGCCTGCCACACCTCCTCCTCGCCGGCGGGCTGCGGTGCCACGGCGCCAGGCTCGATCCGCCAGCTCCCGTCGCGCCGGGCCCAGCGGGTGATGGCGACATCCTCCTTGAACGCCGGCATCTGGAAGGCGAGCGTCCGGTCGGCGTTGAGACCGAAGCTGCCGCCGTCGAACACCAGCTCGTCCTGGCCGCCGACCTGGTTGAGATAGGCGAGCGGCAGCCCGGTCTCGGTGATCCGGGCGACCACGATCGACAGCCGGGTGTCCGGCTTGCCGGCCTCGAAGGGCGAGCCATTGGGAACGAGCAGCAGCTCGGCGCCGGTCTCGACCAGGGTCTCGCAGACCTCGTCGGTCCAGATGTCCTCGCAGATCGGCACGCCGAGCCGCACGCCGCGGAACACGATCGGCCCCGGCGCCGGTCCGGCGGCGAACACCCGCTTCTCGTCGAACACCCCGTAATTCGGCAGGTCGTGCTTGAAGCGGACGGTCCGCACGGCGCCGCCCTCGAGCAGCGCCACCGCATTGTAGACGCGCCCGCCCTCGGCATAGGGCGTCGGCAGGAGAATGCCTGGCCCGCGCTCGCCGGTCTCCCGCGCCAGCGCCTCGACCACCTCACGGCAGGCCTGCACGAAGGACGGCTTGAGAACCAAATCCTCGGGCGGGTAGCCGGAGACATAGAGCTCGGGAAAGAGGATGAGGTCGGCGCCGCGGGCCGCGGCATCGTCGCGCGCCGCCCGCGCCGCGGCGAGATTGGCCTTCACGGCGCCCACGGTCGGATTGAGCTGCGCGAGCGCGATGGCCAGACGGTCGGTCATGCCGGCTGATGTATCAAACCGGCCGGCCCTCCGGCAACAGTCGTGCCGTGGTAACGGTCCATTAACCAGGGCCTGCTTGTCTCGGTTGTCGAATTGACGATAGCCGGCGGCGGCAGCCGCAGTTTCGACACAGTTGCTTTGCTTATGCGCCGCATGCGTGGGAGCCTGCGGAAAGGGGACGAATGGAAGTCGAGACGGGACAGGTTGCGCTCAATGCCGGCGACGCATCGCTCTGGCACCTGTTCTGGCAGGCATCGCCGCTGGTCAAATTCGTCATGGTCGGGCTGATCTCGGCATCGGTCATCTGCTGGGGAATCGTCATCGAGAAGATCGTGGTCATCAACCGGCTGGTGCGCGCCTCCGACCGGTTCGAGGGCATGTTCTGGTCGGGCCAGTCGCTCGAGGACCTCTATCTCGCCCTCGGGTCGCGCCAGATGGGCGGCATGGCGCAGCTGTTCATCGCCGCGATGCGGGAATGGAAGCGCAGCCAGGACAGCGCCATGCGGGCCGGTTTCCAGGGGGTGCAGAAACGGATCGAGAAGGTCATGGACGTGCAGCTGCAGAAGGAGATGGCGCTGCTCGAAAGCCGCCTCCTGGTGCTCGCGACCGTCGGCTCGACCGCGCCCTTTGTCGGGCTGTTCGGCACCGTCTGGGGGATCATGAACTCGTTCCAGGCGATCGCCATCTCGAAGAACACCAATCTGGCGGTGGTGGCGCCGGGCCTGGCGGAAGCCTTGTTCGCAACCGCACTTGGCCTTCTTGCCGCCATTCCAGCGGTCATCTTCTACAACAAATTCTCCAGTGATATCGCCAAGATCGGGCTCAGGCTGGAGAACTTCGCCGACGAATTTTCCGCCATCGTGTCGCGGCAGCTCGACGAGCGGGCATGAGGCTGGACTGACGAGCGGGTGAACCGAGGGAGCTTTGGGGATGGGATCGAGCCTTGCTTCTCTGGGCAGCGGCGGTCGCCGGGGCCGGCGCCGCAAGGTGTTTGCGCCGATGAGCGAAATCAATGTGACGCCTTTCGTCGACGTCATGCTGGTGCTGCTGATCATCTTCATGGTTGCCGCACCGCTTCTCACCGTCGGGGTGCCGATCGAGCTTCCCGAAACCCGGGCGAAGCCGCTGCAGGGCGACAACGAGCCGCTGACCGTCTCGGTCAAGCCGGACGGTCGCGTATTTCTTCAGAATTCCGAGGTCGGGCTCGACACACTGACGCCGAAATTGGTGGCCATAGCGAAAAACGGTTATGAGGAGCGGGTTTTCGTACGCGCCGACAAGACGGTCGGCTACGGAGACGTGATGAAGGTGATGGGAGAGCTGAACCGGGCCGGCTTCCGCAAGATCGGCTTGGTCACCAACTCCGAATCGGCCAAGCTTCCGCAATAGGAGGGCGTGCGAGCGAGAGGGATGCGCTGGAGTCTTGGAGTATCGCTGGCAATCCACGCTGCAATCCTTCTCGCGGCGGTCATCGTGCTGCCGCCGCCGGAAAGCCACAAGGTGGAGATGCAGGAATCGATCCCGATCGATATCGTTTCGATCGAGGATGTGTCGTTGCGTCAGGCCACTGCCAAGACGGCGCCGGAGCCCAAGCCCGAGCAGAAGGCGGCGCCCGAGCCCACTCCGCCCAAGCCTGAAGCACGGCCCGAACCGGCGCCCGAGCCCGAGCCCAAGCTCGCAGCCAAGGAGCCGGAGCCGCCGCCGCCCGAATTCGAAGCCCCTCGAGGAGCTGATCCAGAAGACCGAGCCCAAGCCCGAGCCGAAGGTCGACAAGCAGCCCGATCCCGAACCGCTGGAGCAGTTGCTGAAGGATACCGAGAAGCTCGCCCCGAAGGTCGAGGAGAAGCCGCCCGAGCCGAAGAAGCCCGAGGTCAAGAAGGCCGAGGCCAAGCCTGAGAAAAAGCCGGAGAAGAAGCCCGAGAAGAAGAAGCCGAAGCTCGACCTGACGCAGGTCTCGGCGCTTCTCAACAAGATCGATGGCCAGCCGTCGCGGCCGAAGAAGAGCGAGGCCGAGACCGGTACGCCGAAACGCGGCGCCTTCGATTCCGGCGGTACTGACCAGCGCCTTGCCGCCACCATCCTCGATGCCATGCGCCAGAAGATCGAAAGCTGCTGGACGATCCCGGCCGGCGCCCGCGAGGCGGAGCGGCTGCTGATCAAGATCGAGATCAAGCTCAACCAGAACGGCACGCTGGCCGCCTACCCGATCCTCCTGAACAGCAGCTCGCATCCGGCCTTTGAGGCGGCGGCGCGGGCAGCCCAGGCGGCGGTCGAGGCCTGCTCGCCTTACGACTTCCTGCCGCCGGACAAATACGCAATGTGGCAGGACATGATTCTTAATTTCGATCCGAGCCAGATGCTGGCGACCAACTGAGCGCTCGAGGAGAATTCATGACCACCACCAGGAATGCCGGGGCGCGCGGCGCCACGCTTGTCACCTTGCTGGTACTGGTCGGCATTGTCGGCCTTCTGCCCGGGCTTGCCTCACCACCTGCCCGTGCGGCAATCGAGCTCGACATCACCAAGGGGCAGGTCCAGCCGCTGCCGATCGCCATACCGGGCTTCATCGGGGCGGCCCCCGACGAGGGCAAGTTCGGCGCCGACATCGCCACGATCATCGCCGCCAATCTCGATCGTTCCGGGCTTTTCCGCCCGCTGCCGGCCGAGTCCTATATCGAGCAGATCAGCAATTTCAATCAGCAGCCCTCCTTCGGCGACTGGCGCACCATCCAGGCCCAGGCCCTGGTCACCGGCCAGGTCATCATGCAACCGGACGGGCGGCTCAGGGCCGAGTTCCGCCTGTGGGACGTCTATTCCCAAACCCAGGTGCTGGGCTTCCAGTTCGTCACCTCGCCGAAGAACTGGCGCCGCATGGGCCACATGATCTCGGATGCGATCTACAAGGCGCTGACCGGCGAGGACGGCTATTTCGACACCCGCATCGTGTTCATCCAGGAGAGCGGGCCGAAGGACAAGCGCATCAAGCGCCTCGCCATCATGGACCAGGACGGGTTCAACATCCGCCAGCTCACCGACGGCAAGGACCTGGTGCTGACGCCGCGCTTCAACCCGACAGCGCAGGAGATCACCTACGTCTCCTATGCCGGCAACAAGCCCCGGATTTACCTTTACAATATCGAGACGCAGCAGCGCGAGATCGTCGGCGTGTTCGCCGACAACAGCAACATTGCGCCGCGCTTCTCGCCCGACGGCCAGCGCCTCGTCATGAGCGTTCTCCAGGGCGCCAACTCCAACATCTACATGATGGACCTGCGCTCGAAGCAGATCCGCCAGCTCACCAATTCGGCGGCGATCGACACCGCCCCCTGCTTCTCGCCCGACGGCAGCCGGATCATCTTCGAGTCCGATCGCGGCGGCACCCAGCAGCTTTACATCATGAACGTCGACGGCACCGGCCAGCAGCGAATCAGTTATGGCGACGGGCGCTATTCGACGCCCGTCTGGTCGCCGCGCGGCGACCTCATCGCCTTCACCAAAATCAGCGGTGGACGATTTGCCATCGGGGTGATGAAACCGGACGGCTCCGGTGAGAGAATATTGACCGAAGGCTTTCACAATGAGGGGCCGACCTGGGCGCCAAATGGCCGCGTTCTGATGTTTTTCCGCGACAGTCCCGGCGAGCAGGGGGGGCCGAAGCTCTTCAGCGTGGATGTGACCGGGTACAATGAGCGGCCGGTCTCGACCCCCGGCTTCGCCTCCGACCCGGCATGGTCTCCCTTGCTCAAATAGGTCGGGGAGGATAGAGCATGGTGGCAATTGGCAGAAGCCGCCCCTTTGGTTCCCGGCCGCGGGTGCGGCGTCCGGGGGATCGCGTGTCGGGGCAGGGTTGGTTGGCGGCCGGCTGCGTATCTTGCGAATTTCGAGGAGTGGGATAGATGCTGCGTCAGATTGCCGGCCTTCGGGTCGTCATTTTGCTATTGGGGCTGAGCGCGCTTGCGGGGTGCAACAAGAACAACTCGCCAATGGCGCAACCGGGTGCCCAGGCAGCCATTCCGGGCTCCGAGCGCGACTTCATGGTGAATGTCGGCGACCGCATCTATTTCCTTGCCGACCAGTCGACCCTGACGCCGGAGGCCCAGGAGGTGCTGCGCCGGCAGGCGGCCTGGCTCAGGCAATATCCGCAGGTGACGATCCAGGTCGAGGGCCATGCCGACGAGCGCGGCACGCGCGAATACAATATCGCCCTGTCGGCCAGGCGCGCCACCGCGGCACGGGAATTCCTGCTCGCCCAGGGGGTTCAGGCGGCCCGCCTGTCGACCATTGCCTATGGCAAGGAGCGGCCGGTTGCGCTATGCGATGCCGAATCGTGCTGGTCGCAGAACCGGCGGGCGGTGACCGTCATCACGCGCGGCGCGGTTTCGGGCTAGACGGCCCGGTTTTCCCGAACCGTCGGGCCTCACTTTCACCGCCTTTGGGCGGGAGCCTCGGTGGCAATCATGCGGGCGGTGCCCGCCCGGCGCGACAGGCTCCGAGGCATTTCTCGGGAGACGGCGCATTTTCTACGGTTCGAGGAGCTTCATGAGACGGTGGTGGTTGGCGTTGGCAATTGCGGTGGCGGCCGGAACTTCCAGCCTGCCAGCGTTGGCGCAGGGCGAAAATCTCGGCTACCGGCTGAGCGCGCTGGAGGAGCAGGTCCGTCAGCTGGTGGGCCAGATCCAGGAGCTGCAGCACCAGCTGCGTCAGCTGGAAGCCCGCGGCGGAGGCGGCGGCGACCGCAGCCAGTCGGCCTTCGATGCGCCGCAGCAGCGGCCGCAAAACCTGTTTCCGAACAATCCGCCACCTCCCGACGGGGCGCCCGGCGGCGGGCCGCCGCAGTCCGAGGACCCGGGCTCGACGAGCTCCTTCCAGTCCTATGATCTCCAGTCCTACGGCAATGGCCAGGGGCAGGGCGGCGGCGGTCAGAACCCAGTCCAGCCGCAGGGCCAGGGGGCTGCCGGTCAGGGCGGCGGCAACGACATGGTCGAGATGGACGGTGACGAGCCCCGGCAGCAGCAGCAGCGGGCGCCCGGTCCCAAGGTGCTCGGCCAGGTGCCGGCAGGGGTGGTCGATGGCGGCATGCCGAGCGGTGCGCCGGAGCCCGGCGCCGGCGGCGGGCTGCCAGCCGGCCCCGGTTCCGACAGCGTCGAATCGGCAGCGCTCGACGGCAACCAGATGGGCGGCACCGGCGGCACGCCCGAGCAGGTCTATGAGAGCGCCTATGATCAATATATGAACCGGCAGTTCGGCGAGGCCGAAGCTGGCTTCCGCCTGTTCCTGTCGCGTCATCGCGAGCATGAGCTCGCCGGCAATGCCCAATATTGGCTGGGCGAGACCTATTTCGTCCAGGGCAAGTACAAGGACGCGGCGCGCAGCTTCCTCGCCGGCTTCCAGTCCTATCCGAAGAACCCGCGAGCGCCCAATGCGCTTCTCAAGCTCGGCATGTCGCTCAACAAGCTCGGCCAGAAGGAGCAGGCCTGCGGCGCCTTCGCCGAGGTGCCGAAGAAATATCCGGCCGCTGCCGATGCCCGCAACCAGGCGCTCCGGGAGTTGAAGCGTGCCGGCTGCTAGCCGGAAGGACGGGCCGGTCACCGCCGCCGAAGCCGAGGCGCTGCTGGCGCCGCTCGGCGTCTTCGAGGCGGTCGCGCTCGCCGTTTCGGGCGGCAGCGACTCCATTGCCCTGATGAGGCTGGTCGCCGAATGGGCAGGGGCGCGTCGATCGCCGCCACGGCTTGCCGTGTTGACCGTCGATCACGGGCTGCGCACCGAATCCGCCGAGGAAGCGCGCCGCGTTGTCGGCTGGGCCCGGGCCTGCGGGCTCGCGGAGGAGGTCCTGACCTGGACCGGCGACAAGCCATCGACAGGCATCCAGGCGGCGGCGCGCGAGGCGCGCTACCGGCTGATGCGGCAATGGTGCGACCGCCATGGCTTCGGGCCGCTCGTCACCGCCCACACGCTCGAGGACCAGGCCGAGACGGTGCTGATGCGGCTGGCCCGCGGTTCGGGCGTCGAGGGCCTCGGCGCCATGGCGGGGGAGAGCCTGGAGCCGTGGCATGTGCTGCGTCCCCTGCTGACCGTGCCGCGGGACCGGCTGCGGGCGAGCCTGGCGGTCCGCGGTCAGCCCTTCATCGATGATCCGAGCAACCGCGATGCGGCTTTTGAGCGCGTCCGCACCCGCGCAGTCCTGTCGCACCTCGCGGAGGCTGGGCTTAGCTGCAGGCATATCGCGCTTGCGGCAGCGCGGCTGCGGCGCGCCAATACGGCGCTCGATGAGGCCGTCCGCGAGGCCGAGCGAAACCTCCTCGCCGTCACGCCCGAGGGGGCGGCAATCCTCGAGCGCACCGGCTTCGCCGCCTTGCCCGAGGAAATCCGCGTCCGGCTGATCGGCCGCACCGTGGCCCGCTGTGGCGCCCGCCCCGCCGCCTTGCGCCTCGCCGCGGTCGAGGCCCTGGAGCGCTGGACCGCCGGTGGCCAGGGTGTCGCCCGCACGCTTGCCGGCTGCCGCCTTGTCAGGCAAAAGGCGGCGCTGTTGTTCGGCCGCGAGCCGGGGCGGCTGAACCCGCTGCCGGTTGCCCTCGCGCCGGGAACGATCACGGTCTGGGACCGCCGTTTCGAAATCGCGGTCGCCGCGACCCCGGCCGGCCGGGCCTATTCGGTCATGCCGGTCGGCAGCCTGCCCGACAGGCCCGATCGCCCGCCGGACATCCCCGATTTCATCTGGCGGTCATCGCCGGCCATTCTCGCCGACAGCCGGGCAGTCTGGCTATTCGGCTCGGAGCCCGGCAAGGCCGGGCAGGGCGTTACTGTCAATTTTCTTGCAAGTTGATCGGATGTGACCGCGGCGATCCATCTCTGGTAGTGAACTTGGCAACTCTTTTGGTCGTACATATGTTACACTCGGTCAAGCCAAGGGCAGGGTTGCACCCGAGGGAGCGACGGCCCACTCTAGCGTGAGGCGCTTAAGTTGAACAATTTCCGCAGTCTCGCCGTCTGGATCGTCATCGCATTGCTGCTCTTTGCGCTGTTTTCCCTGTTTCAGGGCCAGACCCAGCGCATGTCGTCGAGCGACGTGAGCTATTCGGAGTTCCTGTCCAAGGTCGATTCCGGCGAGGTCAAGTCGGTCACCATCTCCGGCGACAGCATCACCGGCCAATATACCAACGGCACCGGCTTCCAGACCTATGCGCCGCAGGATTCCGGCCTGGTCGCCACCCTTCGCCAGAAGGGCGTCGAGATCAAAGCGCGTCCCGCCGGCTCCGACGAGTTCCTGCCCAGCCTCATCTTCTCCTGGTTCCCGATCCTGCTGATGGTCGGCGTCTGGATCTTCTTCATGCGCCAGATGCAGGCCGGCTCGGGCAAGGCCATGGGCTTCGGCAAGTCCAAGGCCAAGCTCCTGACCGAGCGCCATGGCCGGGTGACCTTCGACGACGTCGCCGGCGTCGACGAGGCCAAGGAGGATCTGCAGGAGATCGTCGAGTTCCTCAAGGATCCCCATAAATTTCAACGGCTTGGCGGCAAGATCCCGAAGGGGGCGCTGCTCGTCGGCCCGCCCGGCACCGGCAAGACGCTGCTCGCCCGCGCCATCGCGGGCGAGGCCAATGTGCCGTTCTTCACCATTTCCGGCTCGGATTTCGTCGAGATGTTCGTCGGCGTCGGCGCTTCGCGCGTCCGCGACATGTTCGAGCAGGCCAAGAAGAACGCGCCCTGCATCATTTTCATCGACGAGATCGACGCTGTCGGCCGGCATCGCGGCGCCGGGCTCGGCGGCGGCAATGACGAACGCGAGCAGACGCTGAACCAGCTTCTGGTCGAGATGGACGGCTTCGAGGCCAATGAGGGCGTGATCCTGATCGCCGCGACCAACCGGCCCGACGTGCTGGACCCGGCGCTGCTGCGCCCCGGCCGGTTCGACCGCCAGATCGTCGTGCCCAACCCCGACATTGGCGGGCGCGAGAAGATCCTCAAGGTCCATATGCGCAATGTGCCGCTGGCGCCCGACATCGACGCAAAGGTCATAGCCCGCGGCACCCCCGGCTTCTCGGGCGCCGATCTGTCGAACCTGGTCAACGAGGCGGCGCTGCTCGCCGCCCGCCGGTCGCGCCGCATGGTGACCCAGAAGGACTTCGAGGACGCCAAGGACAAGGTGCTGATGGGCGCCGAGCGCCGCTCGATGGCGATGACCGAGGAGGAAAAGAAGCTTACCGCCTATCATGAGGCGGGGCATGCCCTGGTCGGCCTCAGCGTCAAGGGCAACGACCCGCTGCACAAGGTCACCATCATTCCGCGCGGCCGGGCGCTGGGGGTCACGGTCAACCTGCCCGAGCGCGACCGCTTCAACATGAAGAAATACGAGATGGAGGCCTATCTCGCGATGGTGTTTGGCGGCCGTGTTGCCGAAGAGCTGATCTTCGGCCCCGACAACGTCACCACCGGTGCCGCCAACGATATCAAGCAGGCCACCAACATGGCCCGCTCCATGGTCATGGATTACGGCATGAGCGACAAGCTCGGCCGCATCCGGTTGCGCGAAAACCAGGAGGAGGTGTTCCTTGGCCATTCGGTGGCCCGTTCGCAGAACATCTCCGAGGAGACAGCGCGGCTGATCGATGCCGAATGCCGGCGCCTGGTCGATGCCGGCGAGGCCAAGGCGCGCGAGGTGCTGAACACCCGGATCGATGATCTCCATGCCGTCGCCGCGGCGCTGCTCGAATATGAGACGCTGACCAATGACGAGGTCCAGAAGGTCCTCAATCGCGAGCCGATCGAGCGCAAGGACAGCGACGACCGACAGACCCCCACCGCCTCGTCGGTGCCGGTGACCAAGCGGCCGACCCGCGGTCCCAAGGGCACCGGCGATATGGAGCCGCAGCCGCAGGCGTGAGGAGGCGTGAGTAGTGAATCGTGAGTAGTGAATAGTGAGTAGAGGCGCTGGCGGCTCTCCCACTACTCACTACTCACTACTCACTACTCACTACTCTACCCCTTACTCCCCATGACCTCCACCCTCCTCTATCTTCGTCCGCTTGGCCTGTGCTGGGGCGAGGATGCCCGGCAGGCCGTTGCGGCGGGGAGCGCTGGCCGTATCGCCGGACTCGACATCGCCTTCACGGCAATCGAAATCATCGAGCGCGATGCCGCCCGCGATGCCCGCAGCCGGCGGACCTATCCCGATCTCGCCGGCTCGAGCGATCCGGCGGTCGCCGCCGCCCTGGCCCGCATTGCCGCGCCGCGCCCGGCCATCGCCGGGCTTGCCATGGACCGCAGCCTGGTCATGGGAATTATCAACGTCACGCCGGACAGCTTCTCCGATGGCGGCAGCCATGCCGACACCGCCGTCGCCGTCGAGCATGGGCGGCGGCTCGCGGCCGAGGGGGCGCTCATCCTCGATGTCGGCGGCAAGTCGACCCGGCCCTATTCCGAGCCCGTTCCGCTCGACGAGGAGCGCCGGCGCGCCCTGCCGGTGGTAGCAGCGCTGGCAGCGGCCGGCTACTGCGTTTCGGCCGATTCGCGCAAGGCCGCCATCCTCGCCGAGGCGGCAGCGGCCGGCGCCTCAATGCTCAATGACGTCTCGGCGCTGACCTATGATGCCGCGAGCCTCGATGCCGCCGCCCGCTCCGGCCTGCCGGTCGTGCTGATGCACGCCCTGAGCGATCCCCGGACCATGCAGGACGACCCCCGCTACCGCGACGTCGCGCTCGACATCTACGATTATCTCGAGGCCCGGCTCGGCGCCTGCGAGGCTCATGGCATAGGACGGGACCGGCTCATTGCCGACCCTGGCATCGGCTTCGGCAAGACCCATGAGCACAATATGGAGCTGATGCGCCAGCTGTCGCTGTTTCACGGCCTCGGCGTGCCGCTGCTGGTCGGCGCCTCGCGCAAGGGCTTCATCGGCACCCTCACCGGCGAGACCGTGGCCGGGCGGCGCGATGCCGGTTCGGTCGGGGCTGCCATGGTCGCAGCCATGCAGGGAGTGCAGATCATCCGCGTTCATGACGTCCGCGCCACCCGCCATGCCCTGGATGTCTGGGCCGGAAGCCTCGGTCTGCCTTGTCGGGCAAAGGCTGTTTCTTAACCCGCAATCGGCTATTCTGGTCGCCGGGCGAGGGCCAACAGGGGCCAAGGCAGATGAGCCGCAGCTATTTCGGCACGGATGGGATTCGGGGCAGGGCCAACAGTTGGCCCATGGATGCCGCGACGGTGCTCAAGGTCGGAGCCGCCGCCGGCACCAAATACAGCCGCGGCAGCCACCGCCACCGCGTGGTGGTGGGCAAGGACACGCGTCTGTCGGGTTACATGATCGAGCAGGCGCTTACCGCCGGGTTCCTGTCCGCCGGCATGGACGTGTTCCTGTTCGGTCCGCTGCCCACCCCGGCCGTGGCCATGCTGACACGCTCGCTCAGGGCCGACCTCGGCGTCATGATCTCGGCGTCGCACAATCCCTTTCACGACAATGGCATCAAGATCTTCGGCCCGGACGGGTTCAAGCTTTCCGACGCGGACGAGGCGGCCATCGAGGCGCTGGTCGAGGCCGGCGAGGGCATGGCGCTCGCCAGGCCCGACAAGATGGGCCGCGCCAAGCGAATCGAGGATGCCCAGGCCCGCTATATCGAGTTCGCCAAGCACACCTTCCCCAAGGAGCTCACCCTTTCGGGCCTGCGGGTGGTGATCGATTGCGCCAACGGTGCCGCCTATCGCGTCGCCCCCGACGCCCTGTGGGAGCTCGGCGCCGAGGTCATCGCCATCGGCATCGAGCCGAACGGCTTCAACATCAACGACAATTGCGGCTCGACCGCCCCCGACAAGCTGCAGGACAAGGTGCGGGAGCTCAGGGCCGACATCGGCATCGCGCTCGACGGCGATGCCGACCGGCTGATCCTCGTCGATGAGCGCGGCAATCTGATCAATGGCGACCAGCTGATGGCGCTCATCGCCACCCAATGGCACCAGAGCGGCCGGCTGCGCGGCGGCGGCATCGTTGCCACCGTCATGTCCAATCTCGGCCTGGAGCGCTATCTGGCGAGCCTCGATCTCGGCCTGCTGCGCACCCGCGTCGGCGACCGCTATGTGGTCGAGCACATGCGCGCCAAGGGCTGCAATGTCGGCGGCGAGCAGTCCGGGCATATCGTGCTGTCCGATTTCGGGACCACCGGCGATGGCCTTGTCGCCGCTCTCCAGGTCATGGCGGCGGTCAAGCTCAGCGACAAGCCGGTGAGCCAGGTGATCCAGCTGTTCACGCCCTTGCCGCAGGTCCAGCGCAACGTCCGCTATGGCGAGTTCAACCCGCTCGACACCGACGGGGTGCGCAAGGCGATCGCCGAGGCGATGTCGCGGCTCGACCAGAATGGCGGTCGCCTGCTGGTCCGCCCGTCGGGCACCGAGCCGCTGATCCGGGTCATGGCCGAGGGCGAGGACCCCTCGCTGATAGGCAAGCTGGTCGACGAGCTGGTGTCGCTGATCGAGAAGGAAGCCGCCTGATCGGCGGTAGCGCCGTCTTTTCCGGCACCGAACACCTTTGTGCCAATCGCGACGCGGAGGGGAGTTTTCCGAGCCTATTCAGGCTCTTGCGGATGTTGTCGATTTTCTGTCTACTCGTGGACCTGACAATTTTCGGATCCCGGGCCCTGGTGTTCCGCCGTGATCCGCACCGAGTTGGCGGAAGAGGCTGGAGTTGTTCGGCTCATCTCCCCCGGCAGGGCTGGCAATGCCGGTCTTCTTCCGCCAGCCCTCGGCTCCCCCGCCGCCGGCCGTCAGGGTTAAGCCCTCGTTAAATTCTTCCTGACAACTTCGGCGTCTGCAACCGCGCCGTTCGCACACCTTGGGTTGAGGTCGAATGCGGCCGGTGCTTCACGGGGAGTGACGGCATGAAATCACCATCGATCACCAGGCTGCTGCTGACCGCAGCGCTCGCGACGGCGGCGGCCGTTCCGGCCATGGCGGTCGATCTTCTGCCGCCGCCGGAACTGCCGGCGGTCGGCTGCCTCTATGCCAGGCTCGACGGTGGCGGCGCGTTCCGCAACCGCCCCACGGTGTTCCGCAATCTGCCGCCCGACTACGATCTCGAGCGCGGCTTCGGCAGCGGCACCGGCGAGGCGTTGAACGAGAGGCTGGACGATACCGGCTTCATCGAAGGAGGCCTCGGCTGCCAGGTCAACGACCTGCTGCGCGTCGATGCGACGGGCGGCTATCGCTTCCGCTCGTCGCTGGTTGACGGCAACGACACGCTGAGGACCGAGCTCGAAACCGTCACGGTGTTTGCCAACGCCTATTGGGACATCACCAATTATGGCGGCTTCACCCCCTATGTCGGCGGCGGCGCCGGCGCCGCCTTCCACCGGCTGAGCAACATCACCGCGCCGCTCGATGCTTCGGACGGCGACACCACCGCCTTTGCCTGGAACGCCACCGCCGGCGTCAGCTACGACATCACGCCGGAGCTCAAGATCGACGTCAGCTATCGCTACACCGATCTCGGCTCGGCGATCTCCAGCGGCGCGGTGCCGCTCGAGGTGGACAAGCTGACCGCCAACGAGGTCAGGATCGGCCTTCGCTACTATTTCTGGTAACCCGCGGATTGTGGTGGGCGTGGCGCAAGGTCGCAACGTTAACGCTTCGGTTGCATTGTCCCATGCGCTGTACCATCACAGGTAATCGATCATGGGGCCGGGCAATTCCCGGCTGGCAAGATCCAGAACGGGGGGTGTCGTGAAGCAGTGCCGGGGGATTGTGATTGCAGCAGCATGGCTCGGGGCAATGGCGGGCTCGGCTTTGGCAGCCGATGCCTACTATCCTGGGGCGCCGACGGCCGAGGCCTATGCCTATTCGGGCTTTTATCTCAGGGGCGATGCCGGCTGGTCCTGGCTCAATTCGAACCGGCTGGACAATGGTTCGATCGATTTCGGCCTCGGCATCGGCTACCAGTGGGGCCCGATGTTCCGCACCGATGTGAGGGCCGAATATTATTTCACGGACCCCGATTGGGACCGCGGCGGCCCGGCGCTCCTCACCGCGACCTTCAACGGTTATGTCGATTTTCCGCTGGACTACGTGATCAAGCCCTATGTCGGCGTTGGCATCGGCTACGGCGTCTCCAGCACCAAATTCGACAGCGAGCACGGGGCCGTCACGGCGCTGATGGGCGGCATCACCTTCGACTTCAACCGGTATGTCGCACTCGACGTCGGCTATCGTTTCCGCAGCATTGCCACCGAAGGTGGTTTCATCAACGAGAATGGTGTCCACGACCATTCGGTGACCGGCGGCCTCCGGGTCAAGTTCTAGCCGGCAATCGTCGCGACTCATGGTCGCAAAGGCCGTCGCATTTGCCGCGCAATTGAGCCAGCCTTGCGTCATCTCGTGCCCTTAGACCGCCTCGCCAAAGACGGTGGTGAGCGGAGGTGCGTAGTGAAGCAATGGAAAGCGATCCTGGTTGGCGTGGCCTGTCTGATGACGAGCGCCGGAGCGGCAGCGGCGGCCGACATCTACAGCCCGGTCCCGGCGCCGCCGTCGGCCGAGGGCTATGCCGCTTCGGGCTTCTATCTGAGGGGCGACGCCGGCTGGTCCTGGCTCGATTGGAGTGCGGCGGACAGCAATAATGCCAATTCGGTGATCGCCGGCGGCGGCGTCGGTTATCAGTGGGGCCAGATGTTCCGCACCGATGTCCGGTTCGACTATGGCTTCGACTATGATCTCGGACATGGCGACAAGGCCGGCATCGGCACCGTGACCGCCAATGGCTATATCGACCTGCCGATGGGTCTGCCGGTCACGCCCTATGTCGGCGCCGGGGTCGGCTGGGGTTTCGTCAATCTCGATTCCGGCCATGACCAGGATGGTGTCGCGGCGGCGCTGACGGGTGGCGTCACCTTCGATGTCAGCCAGAGCGTTGCGGTCGATGTCGGCTATCGTTTCCGCACCATTTTCGCCGATGACAATATCAACGACCACGCGGTGACGGGTGGGCTGCGCTTCAAATTCTAGCGGATGATCGTCGATGGCGATTGACCACCCCGGGGCGGTTGCTGTAGTGACCGCCGCGGGACACCCCTCCCCAACGAGGGGCATCCATCTGAAAGGGTGGTGGTCGAATGACGATCGAAAAGCCGGCCGTGCGGCCGCACAATCCGCGTTTCTCCTCGGGACCTTGCGCAAAAATTCCCGGATGGGCGGCAGGCGAGCTTGGCAGCGCCCTGACCGGTCGTTCGCATCGCTCGGCCGCCGGCAAAGCCCGGCTGAAACATGCGATCGCGTTGACCCGCGAGGTCCTGGAAGTTCCCTCGAGCCATCTCATCGCCATCGTGCCGGCGTCCGATACGGGGGCCGTCGAGATGGCGCTGTGGTCGCTGCTCGGCGCCCGCGGCGTCGACCTGCTGGCGTGGGAGAGCTTTGGCGAGGGCTGGGTCAAGGACGTGGCGAGCGAGCTCAAGCTTGCCGATGCCCGCATCCTCAAGGCCCCCTATGGGCACCTGCCCGATCTCGCTGCGGTCGATTTTTCCCATGATGTGGTGTTCACCTGGAACGGCACCACCTCGGGCGTGCGCGTCCCCGATGCATCCTGGATCGCCGCCGACCGGCAGGGCCTCACCATCTGCGACGCGACCTCCGCCGCCTTTGCCCAGCGGCTCGATTTCGGCAAGCTCGATGTCGTGACCTTTTCCTGGCAGAAGGCGCTGGGCGGCGAGGCGGCCCATGGCATGCTGGTGCTGTCGCCGCGCGCCATCGAGCGGCTCGAGAGCCATCGCCCGCCCTGGCCGCTGCCCAAGATCTTCCGGCTGACCAAGGGCGGCAAGCTCGACCGCGCCCTGTTCGAGGGCGAGACCATCAACACGCCCTCCATGCTGTGCGTCGAGGACTGGATCCTCGCCCTCGAATGGGCGCGCGCGCTGGGCGGGCTCGATGCGCTTGTCGCCCGCGCCGATGCCAATGCCGCGCTCCTCCATGATTGGGCCGATCGATCCCGCTGGGCCAAGGTGCTCGCCGCCGTTGCCGAGACGCGCTCCAACACCTCGGTGTGCCTCGCCGTGAGCGATCCGGCCAGCGCCGCGCGTGGCCGCGACATTGCGCGTTTCCTCGAGGGGGAGGGGGTTGCGCTGGACATTGCCAGCCACCGCGACGCCCCGCCGGGCTTGCGGATCTGGTGCGGCGCCACCATCGAGCTTGCCGACATCGCCGCGCTCCTGCCGTGGCTCGACTATGCCCATGACAAGGTGATCGCCGAAGGGAATCGATGCTCATGACAGCACGCGTGCTGGTCTCCGACCGGTTGAGCGAAACCGCGGTTCAGATCATGCGCGACCGCGGCCTCGCGGTCGACTACGAGCCTGAGCTCGGCGCCGACAAGGAGGCCCTTCTCGCCCGCATCGGCGATTATGACGGGCTCGCCATCCGATCCACCACCAAGGTCACCGACAAGCTTCTGAGCCGCGCCGACCGGCTCAAGGCGGTGGGCCGCGCCGGCATCGGCATCGACAATGTCGAGCTGGCGGCGGCCACCAGTCGCGGCATCGTCGTCATGAACACCCCCTTCGGCAATGCCATCACCACCGCCGAGCATACGGTTGCCCTGATGATGGCGCTGGCCCGCCAGATCCCCGAAGCCGACCACAGCATGCGGACCGGCAAGTGGCTGAAGAACCGCTTCATCGGCGTCGAGCTCTACAACAAGACGCTCGGCATCATCGGCTGCGGCAATATCGGCTCGATCGTCGCCGAGCGGGCGCTCGGGCTCAGAATGAAGGTGATCGCCTTCGATCCCTATCTGTCGCCGGAGCGGGCCATCGAGCTCGGCGTCGAGAAGGTGACGTTCGAGGAGCTGCTGCGCCGGGCCGATTTCATCTCGCTGCACACCCCGCTCACCGACAAGACCCGCAACATCATCGACGCCGCGGCGATCGCCCGCATGCGGCGCGGCGTCAGGATCATCAACTGCGCCCGCGGCGGCCTGGTGGTCGAAAGCGCCCTGATCGAGGCCCTGGGCTCCGGCCAGGTCGCCGGCGCCGCCCTCGACGTCTTCGAGACCGAGCCGCCGACCGGCAACCCCCTGACCACCCTGGAGCAGGTGGTGATGACGCCGCATCTCGGTGCCTCGACCTCCGAGGCGCAGGAGAATGTGGCGGTGCAGATCGCCAACCAGCTCGCCGATTTCCTGATCTCGGGCGCGGTCTCGAACGCCCTCAACATGCCCTCGATCTCGGTCGAGGAGGCGCCGCGCCTTAGGCCCCACATCGCCCTTGCCGAGCAGCTCGGCTCCTTTGCCGGCCAGCTCACCGACAGCTCGCTGACCGGAATCGCCATCGAATATGCCGGCGATGTCGGCGAGCTCAACACGCGGGCCTTGACCTCGGCGCTGCTCGCCGCCCTGCTCAGGCCGATGCTCGGCGACGTCAATATGGTCTCGGCCCCGGTCATTGCCCGCGAGCGCGGCATCCGGGTCGACGAGACCCGGCAGACCCGTCGTGGCGCTTATGATAGCTATATCCGGCTGACGGTCAGGACCGAAGCGCTCGAGCGCAGCATCGCCGGGACCGTCTTCTCCGACGGCAAGCCGCGCGTCATCCAGATCAAGGGCATCAACATGGAGGCCGAGCTCGGCCCCCACATGCTCTATGTCACCAATGCCGACAAGCCTGGCTTCATCGGCGCCTTCGGCACCATACTCGGCGATCGCGGCGTCAATATCGCAACCTTCCATCTCGGCCGCGACAAGCCGGGCGGCAATGCCATCGCGCTGGTCGAGGTCGACGGTCCCGTGCCGCCGGCCGTGCTGGCTGCCGTCGAGGCCCTGCCGCAGGTGAAGCAGGCGCGAGCGTTGAGGTTCTGAGAGGGAACGGCAATGGCCAATGTGGTGGTGGTCGGCGCCCAATGGGGCGACGAGGGCAAGGGCAAGATCGTCGACTGGCTGTCGGAGCGCGCCGATATCGTGGTGCGCTTCCAAGGCGGGCACAATGCCGGCCACACCCTCGTCATCGACAAGATCACCTACAAGCTGTCGCTGCTGCCCTCCGGCATCGTCCGGCCGGGCAAGCTCGCCATCATCGGCAATGGCGTCGTCGTCGATCCCTGGGCGCTGATCGAGGAGATCGAAACCGTCCGCCGCCAGGGTGTCGCGGTCGCCCGCGACAATCTGCGGATCGCCGACAATGCCGTTCTCATCCTGCCACTCCATCGCGAGCTCGACGTCATTCGCGAAAATGCGGCCGGTGCCGGCAAGATCGGCACCACCGGCCGCGGCATCGGCCCCGCTTATGAGGACAAGGTCGGCCGGCGCGCGCTTCGGGTCGCCGACCTCAGGGATCTGATGAGCCTCGACACCAAGATCCAGCGGTTGCTCACCCACCACAATGCGCTGCGCCGCGGCCTCGGCATGGCCGAGCTCACCGGCAGCGAGCTCAATGCCCAGCTGACCGAGATCGCGCCGCGGATCCTCGAATTCGCCGACACGGTTTTCGATCTGCTCGATCGCCAGCGCCGCGCCGGCAAGCGCATCCTGTTCGAAGGAGCCCAGGGCGTCATGCTCGACATCGATCACGGCACCTTCCCCTTCGTGACCTCGTCCAACACCGTGGCGGCGCAGGCGGCGTCCGGCTCCGGCGTCGGCCCCGGCGCCCTCTCCTATGTGCTCGGGATCGCCAAGGCCTACACCACCCGTGTCGGCGCCGGCCCGTTCCCGACCGAGCAGGACAATGCGGTCGGCGATGCGCTCGGCGCCCGCGGCCGCGAATTCGGCACCGTCACCGGCCGCAAGCGCCGCTGCGGCTGGTTCGATGCCGCGCTCGTCCGCCAGGCGATCAAGACCTCGGGCATCCAGGGCATTGCCCTCACCAAGCTCGACGTCCTGGACGGGCTCGGCGAGATCAAGGTGTCGACCGGCTACATGCTCGATGGCGAGCGGATCGACAGCCTGCCCGCGGGCCCGAGCGAGCAGGCCCGGGTCGAGCCGATCTATGAAAGCTTCGAGGGCTGGCAGACCTCGACCGCCGGCGCCCGCTCCTGGGCGGCCCTGCCGGCCCAGGCCGTCAAATATGTCCGCTCGATCGAGGAAATGATCGAATGCCCGGTCGCCTTGCTCTCCACGAGCCCCGAGCGCGAGGACACGATCTCCATGCGTGATCCCTTCGAGGACTGAGGATGTCGCCGGACCGGCGGCGGTCGGGCGCGCCGCGCTTTGCGATTCGCCCCGGCATTCCGGCCGACCTGCCCCGCCTGACGGCGATCGAGAACGAAGCCTTTGCCGGCGACCGGTTGTCGCAACGCGCGCTCGCCCGGCACCTGCGGTCGCCGACCGCCAGCCTCCTCGTCGCCGTCGCGGCGGACGGCACGATCGCCGGCTATGCCCTGATGCTGTTCCGCCGCAATGCCGCTATTGCCCGCCTCTATTCCCTCGCCGTCGTCCGCGCGGCGCGCGGCCAGGGGCTCGCCCGCCAGCTCATCGCCGCCGCCGAGGAATTGGCGGCAGGGCGCGGCGCCGCGGCCATGCGGCTCGAGGTCCGGGTCGACAACCTCGCCGCCATCCGCCTCTATGAGGCGTTGGGCTATGGCAGCTTCGCCCGACGCCGCTTCTATTACGAGGACCGGACCGACGCGCTGCGCTACCAAAAGCCGCTGCCCCGTCTCGGCTGAGGGGAATTCGCAATGGATCATGGAATATGGCTTCGAACGGCGCTATATGCCCGCGTTGATCGCCAGTGCGTCTGAGGCGGTCCGCGTGGTGGAGAGCGAATATCGCCGATGACTTGGCTCGTGTTGGTTGACCAGGACCGCGACCTGTCAAACGCGGACACGCCCCACAAAGTCATGAGCACCCGCGACTATCTGTCTCGGCCGCAGCTTTTCGGCGGGCAGAAGCCGAAGATCATCAACCTGTCGCGTTCCTACGGCTATCAGGGCGGCGGCTATTATTGCTCGCTGCTGGCCGAAGCCCGCGGGCATCGCATCATCCCGACCGTCGAGACCATCGCCGAATTGTCGCGCAAGACGCTCTACGAGCAGTCGCTGCCCGATCTCGAGTCGATGCTTGCCAGGTGCTACGAGAAGACCACCCCGCCGCCCGGCCAGGTCAAGCTGTTCATCTGTTTCGGCCAGGTCGCCCAGGCCAATCTGATGCCCTTCGCCCGGCTGCTGTTCGACTGGTACCGGGTGCCGATCCTGCGGGTGACGCTCGATGGCCAGGGCTACAAGGAGATCGACCGCATCGTGCCGGTCGGCATCAACACCCTGAACGAGGAGGAGCGCGCCTTCTTCCTGAGGGCGCTCGAGGCCCACACCCGCCGCACCTGGAAGACCGCCAAGACCAGGACGCCGGCCAAGTACACCCTCGCCGTGCTGCACGATCCCCAGGAGAAGCTGCCGCCGTCGAGCCAGGAGAGCATCCGCCATTTCGCCAAGGTTGCGCAGCGCTTCTCGATCGATGTCGAGCCGATCCAGAAGGGCGACCTCGACAAGCTTGCGGAATATGATGCGCTGTTCATCCGCGTCACCACCTCGATCGACAACTACACCTATCGCTTTGCCCGGCGCGCCCAGCAGGAGGGCATGCCGGTCATCGACGACCCGCAATCGATGATCCGCTGCACCAACAAGGTCTATCTGGCGGAGCGCCTGAGTGCCGAGCGGGTGCCGACGCCGAGGACCCTGGTGGTCCAGAGCGAGAAGCAGGCGGGCGAGATCGGCGAGCGGATCGGCTGGCCGGTGGTGCTGAAGATCCCCGACGGCTCGTTCAGCCGCGGCGTCTATAAATGCGACGACGCCGCGGAGCTGAAGGCGAGGCTGAAGCAGCTGCTGCAGGATTCCGACCTGCTGATCGGCCAGGAGTTCCTTCCCACCGCCTTCGACTGGCGCATCGGCGTGCTCGATGGCGAGGCGATCTTCGCCTGCAAGTACCACATGGTCGACGAGCATTGGCAGGTGATGAAATATGACGGCGACAAGACCGTCGGCGAGGGCGATGCGACGACGCTGGCGCTCGACAACGTGCCCATGGGGGTGGTCGAGACGGCGGTCAAGGCGGCCAATCTGATGGGCGACGGGCTCTATGGCGTCGATCTCAAGCAAACCGACCGCGGCATCTATGTCATCGAGATCAACGACAATCCCGATGTGAATATCGGCTGGGAGGACGCGGCCGGCGGCGACCAGGTCTGGGAAAAGATCGTGAAGTGGTTCTGGGACCGCCTCGAGGCGTGAAGCCGGCGCCGGTCATTGGGCGGCGCGGAGCTGCTCCCAGGGATTGGGCTCGGACAGCATCCGCTTGAGATAGGCGGCATTCGCCTCGACCTTGTCGGGGGGCAGGTCGCGGCTGGCGATTTCCTTGGCTTCGTCGAAACGGCCCTCGAGGCCGACCACCAAGGCGAGGTTCTGCCGCAGCTGGGCGTTGTCGTCGCCATTGGGCAGCGCCATGGCGCGGCGAAGGTGGGTTTCGGCCGTCTTGAGGTCGCCCCCGAGCGCATAGGACATGCCGAGATTGTTGATCACCGAGATCTCGCCGGGCTGGCGCTCGAGCGCCTGCTCGTAGCATTGGCGCGCTTCCTGGTAGCGTCCCTGCTGGTCGAGGGCGGAGCCCAATGCCGAGCGGATGCGCCAGTCGTCGCGGCCGCCGGCAATGGCCTTGCGCAGCTGCTTCTCGCCATCCTGGACACGGCCGGACTGGACCATGATCTTGCCGAGATAGGCTGCAAGCTCCAGATCGTCGGGATTGCGGTGGGCGAGCTCCTCGACGACCTTCACCGCCTCGGCGGGGCGCGCGAGCGCCATCAGCCCGCGGGCATAGGCAAGCCCGTTCTTCTTGTTGCTCGGGTCCTTGCGCCAGGTCTGGGCGGCAAGCGATGTCGTCTTGAGCGACCCCTCGCCAAGGCTGCCGGTCGTCGTCGGATCGCTGGCCAATGAACCCAATGATTGCGTGGAGCACCCCGCAACAGTCAATGCCAAGGCGAGCAGCGCCGCCGCCGAGTGCGCAGATGCCATTTTGCCGTCCCCCCAAAACCTTCGCCGACAGGTCCTGCCGGTTGGATCTTGGCGGAACACTTCTCAACAAACTGTTAACATTCGGCATATCACCGGCGATTTCTCGCCATCATTGAAAGTTGTGGAAACCTCCGATTTCGCTAGCGTTTTCGCTGCCCAGCGTGCATCTCCAATATCGCGGAATGACGCCGATTGATCGTGACATGCTGACTCAACGCTGACTCGAATTTGGCGGCAGGGGATCGAAATGGCACTGAGGGCGAGGCTCACAAAGAGCCTTCTAGCGAATCACCATCAAGCCATGCTAGCGGCCGGCGAGACGCTTTGGCTTGTATGGGATTCCGAGATCGCCGGCTTCGGTGCGCGGCTTGTTAAGAAGGGCGTCGTGTTCTTTCTCAACTACCGGCATGGACGCACCGAGCGCCGGATGACGCTCGGCACCATCGTCGAGCTTCGCACCGTCGAGGCGGCCCGCAAGAAAGCGGCGGAATTAAAGCTCGCGGTCCGCTCCGGTGGGGATCCGCTGCAAGAAATTCGCGATAAGCGAACGACCGCGGTCGGCGGCGTGACGCTCGCGGCAGTGATCGAGGATTGGCAGGCGGACAACACGACGAGATGGAGTGCTGTCACCGCGCGGAGCTACCGGGAGATCATGGCCAAGAACGTCCTTCCCCGACTCGGCGACCGGGAGATCGAGAGCATTACTCGCCTCGAATGGTCTCATCTCATTTCCGGCGTCAAGAAACGATCCCCGTCCGTCGCCTCTCAATTGCGTAGGATTCTCGGGAGCCTTCTCGGATGGGCGGTCCACGAGCAATTGCTGTCGGCGGTGAATCTCCCGTCAGCATCTCGATCGGCTCCGAAAGCAGAGGCGCGTGACCGCGTCGTGACCGATGACGAGATCAAAGCGATATGGACGGCTAGCGGGGCGCTGGAGCCGCGTGAGCGAGCATTTGCCAGATATGTCGTCCTGACCGTCGTCCGTAGTGGTGCGGCCGTCCTGACCCGCCGGGAATGGTTACAGGACCGCGCCGTCGTCTATCCCGGCGACACCCGCGGCTTGAAGAGGCAAGCCGGCCGTCGCGGTCAGACGCACCGGGCCGCGCTCTCGGAATGGGCGCTGGAGCAAATCGCGCCGGCGATCGAGGCGAAGGGCGGCGATCTCCTCTTCTCCGCCAGGAAAACACCTATCCATGTCGGGAGCGTCCTCGATACGCTCCGAAAGGCGACCGGGATTCCCGATTGGGAATTCCACGATCTCCGGAGAAGCGCCCGCTCATGGATGGCAGCGAACGGCATAAGCCGCGACGCGGCCGAAACGGTACTTGGCCATGTGATCCACACGAGCGAAGTTGATCGCGCCTATCAGCGATACGGCTTCGAGCGCGAGGCGGAGATCGCCTTCCATAGCTGGCAGCGGCACGTCCAAGAGATCGTCGAGGGCACCTCGAGCACCAACGTCGTCGCGCTCCGGGCGAAGGAATAGACCGATGCCAATCATCATTGATATCACCGAGGCGGGCGGACTTGTGCCGCACTGGCGGCCATACCGGAAGGACGAGGACGTGCAGCGCGTCTACGAGGAGACTCTGTCGGCTGGATACGGCAACAGATCGAACATGCCACCGATGCTTCCAGCCGAATTTTCAGCGGCGAGAGATTCAACACTTATGGAATCTGGAGGTGATCGAGCTTCGGCTGCTCCTCCTATGGAAGCGTTGGCGCCGGAAGATATGGCGAAGAGGAGGTCGAGCCCGGCATGGACCTTTGGACGGTTGGAATGCTCGACTATGACTTTACCTTCTTCGAATGCACCATCGAGGCGAAAGAGCACTTGATGAGGGAGGCTGACTATGCTCATCGCTCACGGGTGAGGATCGAGGAGGCTCTCGCCGATCATGGGCGCGCTCAGACCGCGCCGGCACGCCTGACCAAGGGTTCCAAGTATGAGGCCAAGCTCGACGCCATCAAGGTGAAGGACGAGGCAAACCGAAAGGCAAACCGCAAACTAAGCTTTGAGGCACGAGCACGGAAGCTCGTTGAGGGCGGTGACGCGCCGAGCTTATCAACGGCCAAGAACTGGTTGAGGGACTTGGATAGTCGGCAACATTGACAGAGTTGCCGACAGGACTGACAGAGTTGCCGACAAGATTAACAGAGCTGCCGACTGATTGCGGCCGCTCCTATTCCATCACGAAATAATTCGGTCAAATTAAGCATCACTCACGTTCAACCGGAGTGATGCAAATGCCTAAAGCAATACCTGACCAGATCGTCGATCGTGACGCGGTCGTCGCCAAGATGAAGGACGTCATCAGATCGCGCGGCGAAGCCGATGCCGGTCATCTCGACGACGCCTTGGTCGCCCTCACGCCGGCCGAAACGGCTGCAATCATCGGCGTCAGGCTGGAGACTCTCGCGCGATGGAGAGGCGAAGGCAGAGGACCGGTTTTCCGGCGATCAGGCTCTTGCGTCAGGTACACCCGCGCGTCGGTCAAGGCATGGTTGGCCGGCGGTGACGAGCAAGCAGTGATCGAGCGCTAGGCCGGTGACCGCCATGGCCAACCTCTCGGAAGCGCAGAGCGATCTACTGCGCAGGCTAGGCGCTGAAGGCTACGTCATCAGGACCAACAGCGAGGGTTTCGTCGATCAGGCCGGTCGGCGGTCAGCGCCGCGACCGTCCGGACCTTGCTGCGGCTGCGCGTGCTGGTCGAGGACGCATCCGATGTCCTGTTCGCTGGTCTCGCGTCGCAGATCCTTCGGCTCAATCAGCTGCTCATGAGCGGCTCTAAAGGAAGCGAGAGCCGGTAGCGGCCGGCTCTCGAAGATCAACAAAGGAAATATGGACGTCATGACTATGGCAACGGATAGCTCGAAAATCAAGCCGCCGGGGCGATTGCTACTCCCGGCGTCACTTGAAGAAATAGGCAAGGCGTGTGGCGACTGCCTCCTTCAGCGCATCAGCGATGACAGCTGGGCGTTGGGGATCTGGCTCGACGGTTACAGTGACGAGAATCCGGCCCGACGCCATCCTCGGCAACGACGGACATCTCGGCGTCCTTCAGGGGCTCGACTACGCGACTGTCCAGACAGAAATCGAGCGCCGGCTGTGTGCCAATCTGCCGGCAAGGGGGACGGCATGAGCCAGTACAGCGCCGAATTCATCGCCAAGCTTCTCGACAAGCCCCGGCGCAATGGCAATGGCTGGCGGGCATGCTGCCCGGCGCACGACGACAAGGAACCCTCGTTCGATATCGAGGATGGCGACAAGGGTCCGATATTCCAATGCAGGTCCGGCTGCACACAGAGCGCCATCATCGCGGCGCTCAGGGACAAAGGGCTGTGGCACGACGCCAGCCATACAAAGAAGAGCACCGGCGGCAAGGCGATGCCCTCGAGCAAGGGCAATCAGGCGAAGATCGTCGCGACCTACGATTATACCGACGAGCAGCACGTCCTGCTCTATCAGAAGGTCCGAACTCGATCCGAAGTCCTTCCGGCAGCGCAAGCCGGACGGAAGGGTGGCTGGACGAACAAGCTGGACGGTGTTCGTCAGGTGCCTTATCGGCTGCCGCAGTTGCTTCAGGCCGTCGCCGAGAAGCAAGCCGTCTTCATTGTCGAAGGCGAGAAGGACGGCAACAATCTCGTCAAGTTGGGGTTCGTCGCGACCTGCAATGCTGGTGGCGCCGGCAAGTGGCCGATCGAACTGGTGCCGCCCTTCAAGGGCGCCAACATCATCATCATTCCCGATAACGACAAGTCGGGCCACAATCACTGCCGGGTGGTCGGTGAAGCGCTGAAGGACGTCGCGGCATCCATCCATGTTCTCGAACTGCCAGACCTGCCCGAGAAGGGCGATGTTTCCGATTGGATCGCCGCCGGCGGCACCGCTGAGCAGCTGCGAGCGCTGAAGACGCTCCCGTTCGCCGAGTGGCTGGCGGCGCAGCCGGTGTACGTCGAGACCGACGATGAGCGCCTTGCGCGTCTGGCCGCGCTGTCGCTGATGGAATACGACCGCGTTCGCGAGGCGGAAGCGAAAGCTGCGGGCGTGCAAGTACGCGCTCTGGACGCGGCCGTGAAACAGAAGCGCGGCGAGAAGGCTGCCGACGATACCGACGAGCCGGCTGACTTCCTGGTCGATCCTGAGCCATGGGCCGAGCCGGTAGATGGCGCTGATCT
>CAVUUY010000024.1:0-113387 GCA_963744915.1 uncultured Alphaproteobacteria bacterium | reverse complement strand
CGCGGCGCCCCGACGCGGTAGCGCCGGTCGGTGAGCGACACCGCGCCGCCGATGAACATGATGAGTGCGCCGAGCCAGATCAGGCTCGCCAGCGGATTGAAATAGATGCGGACCGAGCGGCCGCCGTCGCTGCGCCCCTCGCCCATCACGACATAGAGGTCGCCGGTCGCGAACTGATGCAGCCCGACCTCGCTCGTCACCTGGCGGCCGGGCTGGAACTCGCGCTTCTCCGGCTCGAGCGTGGTGATCTCGCGCCCGTCCTGGCGTACCACGAAGCGGCCACGTTCCGCCGTGTAGTTCGGGCCGGTGAATGGCGTTGCGCCGACATAACCGACATCGAGCCCCGCGAGACTGACGGTTTCGCCCGGCTTCATCACCGAGATCCGCTCCTCGCGCCACGCGGTCACCCCGACAATGCCGATGAGCACGATCCCGACGCCGCAATGGGCGAGCGCCGTGCCCCAGGCGGCGCCGGGCAGTCCGACGAGGCGCTTGAGCGCCGCCGCCATCGGTATCCGACCAAGCTGGCAGCGCTCGACCAGCTCGGTGAGGCTGCCGGCGATCAGCCAGGCGCCCAGCGCCATGGCGAAGGGCGCGAGCCACGGCCCGCGATGGCGGATGGCGAGGGTCAGAACGCCGACCGCCAGCGCAATGCCGGCGGCCGCCAGCAGCCGCTCGGCCACGCCCTTGAAATCGGCACGCTTCCACGGCATCAGCGGCCCGAGCGGCACGATCAGCAGCAGCGGCAGGATCAACGGCACGAAGGTCAGGTTGAAATAGGGCGGGCCGACCGAGATCTTGTCGCCGGTGACCGCCTCGAGGGCCAGCGGATAGAGGGTGCCGATGAACACCGCCGCTGCTGCCGCCCCGAGGATGATGTTGTTGAGCACGAGGGCGCCCTCGCGGCTGACCGGCTGGAACAGCCCGCCGGGCTTGAGGGTGCCGGCCCGCCAGGCATAGAGCGCCAGCGCCCCGCCGATGAAGAAGCCGAGAATGCCGAGGATGAACACGCCGCGCGCCGGGTCGACGGCGAAGGCATGCACCGAGGTGAGGACGCCCGAGCGCACCAGGAAAGTGCCGACCAGCGACAGCGAGAAGGCCAGGATGGCGAGCAGCACGGTCCATATTTTCAGCGCATTGCGCTTCTCGACCACGATCGCCGAATGGAGCAGTGCGGTGGCCACGAGCCACGGCATCAGCGAGGCATTCTCCACCGGATCCCAGAACCAGAAGCCGCCCCAGCCGAGCTCGTAATAAGCCCACCAGGATCCCATGGCGATGCCGATGGTGAGGAACATCCAGGCAGCCAGCGTCCATGGCCTGACCCAGCGCGCCCAGGCGGCATCGACCTTGCCCTCGATCAGGGCTGCCACCGCGAAGGAGAAGGCGACCGACAGGCCGACATAGCCGGCATAGAGGAACGGCGGATGAAAGGCGAGCGCCGGGTCCTGCAGCAGCGGATTGAGGCCGCGCCCCTCGATCGGGGCCGGGTCGAGCCGCTCGAACGGGTTGGAGGCGACGATGATGAAGAGCAGGAAGGCCACGCCGATCGCGCCCTGCACCGACAGCACCCGCGCCTTGAGGCCGGGCGGAAGATTGTCGCCGGCGAGCGCCACCGCGGCACCGTTGAGCGCCAGGATGAGGACCCATAGCACCATCGAGCCTTCATGATTCCCCCACACGCCGGAGATCTTGTAAATCAGCGGCTTGGCGGTATGGGAATTGGCGTACACATTGGCGAGTGAGAAATCGGAACTGACATAAGACCAGGTCAGCGCCGCGAAGGCGAAGGCGATGAGCGCGAGCTGGGTGAGCGCTGCCGGCACTGCCGCCTGCATCAGCCGGAGATCGCCGGCGGCGGCGCCGTAGAACGGCACGCTCGTCTGATAGAGCGCCGTCGCCAGCGCCAGCACCAGGGCCAGGTGACCGAGTTCGGCGATCATGGCGTCGATCCTTCCTTCCACACGCCCTTGGCCTTGAGCGCATCGGCCACTTCCTTGGGCATGTAAGTCTCGTCATGCTTGGCCAGCACGCTGTCGGCCTTGAACACGCCGCCCGGGCCGAGCCGGCCTTCGGCAACCACCCCCTGCCCTTCCCGGAAGAGATCGGGGAGCTGCCCCTGATAGCTGACCGCCATCGCCTTGTCGGTGTCGGTCACGGTGAAGGTGATGGCATCCTTCGCATCATGCTTGAGGGAGCCCTTCTCGACCAGCCCGCCAAGCCGGAAGCGCTGGCCCTCGGCGACATGCCGCGCCAGCGCCTCGGAGGGCGTATAGAAGAACACGATCGAATCGTTGAGGGCATAGAGCACGAGCCCGGCGGCAATGCCGAGGAGACCGAGACCGCCGATCAGCAAGGTGGCGCGCTGCTGCTTGCGGGTCATGCTGGCTCCAATTTCATCGCCTCACAGCCCCAGCTCCTTGCGCGCTGCCGCAATTGCGTCCAGCGCCTTGGCATCACCGCGGAAGCGCTCGGCCGCGGCATCGAGCGCCGCCACCGCCTTGTCGCGTTCGCCCAGCACCATGCGGGACCGGGCAAGCCGCATCCAGCCCGCGACATCGCCGCCTTCGCGCTTGAGCCGCTCATCGAGTGTCTGCACCATGCCGCGGATCATCGCCTCGCGCTGTGCCGGCGTCTGTTCGAGATCGGCGATCTGCTCCTCGACCGCGGCCCGCCACGGTGCCTCGGCAGGCGCGCCGGCCAGCATGTCCCGGAAACCTTTGAGAGCCTGCTCGCGTTTGCCTTCCTGGCCATCCGCAAGGTTGAGGTAGAAGCGCGCCTTGGCGGAACCCGGATCCTGCTTCAGCGCCTCGCCAAAGGCCTGCCGCGCCTCGGCCGAGATCAACCCGCCATTGGCCAGCATAAGCGCCTCGGCATAGTCGGCAATCACCGCCGGGGAGCCTTTGCCGAGCCGGATGGCCGTCGCATAGGCGGCAGCCGCATCGTCGGGACGCCCCATTTGCCGATAGACCGGCGCGACGACCAGCCAGCCCGCGGCATCGCCAGGGTTCTTCGCCAGATATTGCTCGACGCGCGCCACCATGGCCGGAAGGTCGCCCGTCTCCACGGCGCTGGCAAGCCGGCCTGCTGCCGGGCTCGGCGGCAGGTCTGGGCGACCTATCGTCGCATAGAGGAGGAGGCCCATGACCGGCAGGGCCACGGCTCCGGCCAGCGCCCAACGGCGCCGCTGTTCCCGATGCTCGGCAGCTACCGGCGCGGCGGCCTCCCGCCGTGCCTGCGCCTCGATCATGCGGCGCATGATCTCGGCGCGCGCCGCTTCCGCCTCCGCCGCCCCGATCCGCCCGAGCGTTTCGTCGCGCGAAATCTCGTCCAGCTGGTCGCGATAGACCGCAAGGTCATGGGTCAGCGATGCCGTTGCCGGATCGGGGGCGGCGTCGCTCTTGCCGCTGCGGCGGAGCACCGGCACAACGAGCGCGGCAAGCACGGCGGCCGTCAACAGCAATGCGGGGAGCCAGACGAGCATCGGCCCAACTTCAGGCGGGTGCGCGCAAATTGCAAGGGTGTCGCAGTTTCCCGAAGCGAGGTCGCAATCCGATGGAGCCGCGCCGGCCGCAATGCTAAGTAGCGGCGATGAGCCGCTATTCGGTGTTCTCCCTCGCCCGCAACGCCCTGACGGGTCACCGCGACTGGGACATGGCCTGGCGCAGCCCCGAGCCGAAACCGTCCTATGACGTCGTCATCGTCGGCGCCGGCGGCCATGGCCTCGCCACCGCCTACTATCTTGCCAGGAATCATGGCCTGACCAATATCGCGGTCCTGGAAAAGAGCTGGCTCGGCGGGGGCAATACCGGTCGCAACACCACCATCATCCGCTCCAACTACCTCCAGGAGCCCTCGATCAGGATCTACGAGCTGGCCCGCTCGCTCTATGAGGGCCTGTCGCAGGAGCTCGACTTCAACATGATGTTTTCCCCGCGCGGCGTGATGATGCTGTGCCAGACCGAGCATGAGTTCCGCGCCTTTCGCCGCACCGCCCACGCCAACCGGCTTGCCGGGCTTGACTGCCGCATGATCACCCCCGCCGAGGTCAAGCGCATCGCGCCGATCATCAACGACGACAAGAACGCGCGTTACCCGATCCTCGGCGCCTATTGGCAGCCGCGGGGCGGCACCGGCCGCCATGACGCCGTGGCCTGGGGCTATGCCAGGGCGGCCGATGCCAGGGGCGTCGACATCATCCAGAATTGCGAAGTCACCGGCATCGCCCGCGATGGCAACCGGGTCACCGGGCTCGACACCTCCAAGGGTCACATACGCACCCGCAAGATCGCCGTCGTAGTGGCCGGCAACAGCTCGCTGCTGATGGCAATGGCGGGCCTGCGCATGCCGATCGAAAGCCTCTGCCTGCAGGCGCTGGTCTCCGAGCCGATCAAGCCGGTGCTCGACTGCGTAGTGATGGCCAACACGGTTCACGGCTATATCAGCCAGTCCGACAAGGGCGAGCTGGTGATCGGTGGCGGCACCGACCCCTACAACAATTATTCGCAGCGTGGCTCCTTCCCGTCCATCCAGCACACTGTCACGGCGCTGGTCGAGACCTTCCCCATCATCTCGCGGCTGCGCATGCTGAGAATGTGGGGCGGCGTCGTCGACATGACCGGTGACCGCTCGCCGATCATCGGCAAGACCGATGTCGAAGGGCTCTACGTCAATGGCGGCTGGGGCACCGGCGGCTTCAAATCGATCCCCGGCTCGGGTTTCGTCTTCGCCGACACCATCGCCAACGACCGGCCGCACCCGATTGCCGAGCCCTTTGGACTGAACCGCTTCCTCGAAGGCCGCTTCATCGATGAGAGCGTCGCCGCCGCGGTCGCTCATTGAGGGCACCATGCTTCTGATCAAATGCCCGGTATGCGGCGTCGAAGGCGATGAGACCGACTTCCATTATGGCGGCGAGGCCCATGTCAGGCGGCCGGCCTCCGATCACCCGGACCGCGTCAGCGACGGCGAGCAGCGCGACTATCTCTTCATGCGCAAGAACCCGCGCGGCCTGCATTTTGAGCGCTGGCGCTGCGACCGCGGCTGCGGCAAGTGGTTCAACGCCGCCCGCGACACGGTGACCATGGAGTTCCGTGCCACCTATGGCATTCGGGAGGAGCCGCCAGCCATATGACACGGACCGCGCCATACCGCCTGCCTCATGCTGCGGGGCTCGGACGGCTGATCGACCGCAACCAGCCGCTCGCCTTCGCCTTCGATGGTCAGCCGCTGTCGGGCTATGCCGGCGACACGCTTGCCTCGGCCCTTCTCGCCAATGGTCGGCGGCTGATCGGCAGGAGCTTCAAATATCACCGGCCGCGCGGCATTGTCGGCCTCGGCGCCGAGGAGATGAACGCACTCATCGGCGTGGGCCGCGGCGCCGAGCACGAGCCCAATCTTCAGGCGACCCGCGTCGAGCTTGAAGACGGGAGCGTGGCAGTGAGCCAGAATCGCTGGCCGAGCCTGTCGTTCGATATCGGTCAGATCAACGATGTGTTCTCGCGCTTCATTCCGGGCGGCTTCTACTACAAGACGTTCAAATGGCCGAGGAGCTTCTGGCACCATCTGTACGAACCGGTGATCCGTCGTGCCGCCGGGCTCGGCCGCGCTCCGACCGGGCGCGATCCCTCCGCCTACGAACAGATCCGCGTCGACTGCGACGTGCTGGTGGTGGGCGGCGGTCCGAGCGGCCTCGCCGCGGCCGCAGCCGCCGCGGCCACCGGTGCCCGGGTGATGCTGGTCGAGGACCAGGCTGGCCTCGGCGGGGTCGCCGATCTCTATGACGGCGGCGCCGTTCATCGCGCCCCGCCCGCTGTCATGGTCCTGACCCGCACCACGGCCCTGGCGCATTTCCATCACAACTACCTCCTGCTGGCCGAGCGCTGCATCGGCGATGGTCCGCGCCAGCGGCTATGGAAGGTGCGCGCCAAGGAGGTGATCCTGGCGACCGGCGCCATCGAGCGGCCGATCGCCTTCGCCAACAACGACCGGCCCGGCGCCATGCTGGCGGAAGCAGTGCGCGGCTATCTTTGCCGTTACGCCGTTGCGCCGGGCGAGCGCGGCGTCGTCTTCACCAACAATGACCAGGCCTACCGCACCGCTCTCCAGGTCAGGCGAGCCGGCGCCGGCGAGGTCACGTTGGTCGACAGCCGCCCGCATCCCGAGGGCGACCTCATCGAGGAGGCCCGACGCGCCGGTGTCCCGATCCTTGCCGGCAGCGTGGTGTCTGGGGTCGAGTCCACCGCCGGCGGCCAGGCGATCGAAGCGGTGCGCGTCGCTGCTTTCCGGGCGGGCATGAGCCGGCTGCTGCGCGAAACCCGTTTGCCCTGCGACTATGTCGCGGTGTCCGGCGGCTACAACCCCGCCGTCCATTTGTGGTGCCACAATGGCGGCAAGCTTCGTTACGACACGGTCATTCACGCCTATCGGCCCGACCGCCATCACGACCGCATCTGGGCAGTGGGCGCCGCCAACGGGACCTTCGATAGCGCGGCGGCGCTGGCCGAAAGCGAGGCTGCCGGCGAGCAGGCGGCGGCCCGGGCGCTCGGTCGCTCGGCGGTCTCGAACCTCGTCAAGCCGCCGGCGGAACCGCGCCGCCAGAGTGCCATCGAGCCGATCTGGTTCGCTCCGGCCGGCGGCCATTATCACGACGGCCACAAACACTTCGTCGATTTCCAGAACGACGTCACCGTTGCCGATCTCGAGTTGGCCCAGCGCGAGGGCTACAGCTCGGTCGAGCACACCAAGCGCTACACCACATGGGGCATGGCGAGCGACCAGGGCAAGACGTCGAGCATCCTCGGTCTCGGCATCCTGTCGGAAGCGACCGGCCGCCCCATTCCGGAGATCGGCGTCACCACCTTTCGCCCGCCTTTCACGCCCATGACTTTCGGCACCGTCGCCGGCGCCCAGAAGGGGCCGCTGTTTCTGGCGGTGCGGCAGACCCCGGTCCATGACTGGCACGTCGCCCAGCAAGCAACCTTCGAGCCGATTGGCCACTGGCGCCGCGCCTATTGCTATCCAAGGGACGGCGAGGACAAGGCTGCGGCGATCGCTCGCGAGATCCTGGCGGTGCGTCGCGCCGTCGGCCTGCTCGATGCCTCGACCCTCGGCAAGATCGAGATCAGAGGCAGGGACGCCGCCACCTTCCTCGACCGCATCTACACCAACAGCTTCTCGACCCTGAAGGTCGGGCGCTGCCGCTATGGCCTCATGCTCAACGAGCTCGGCTTCATCATCGATGACGGCGTCACCGCCCGTCTTGCCGATGATCATTTCCTGATGCACACCACCTCTGGCGGCGCCGACCGGATCGCCGCCTGGCTCGAAGAATGGCTGCAGACCGAATGGCCTGATCTGAAGGTGCTCATCACGCCAGTCACCGAGCAATGGGCCCAGTTCGCGGTGGCGGGACCAAGGGCCCGCGCCGTGCTCGAGGCATTGGCTGCGACCGGCGAGAGCGACATCGATATCACCGCCGGTAGCTTTCCCTTCATGGCGTGGAAGGCCGGCCGCCTCGGCGGCTTCCGTGTACGCATCTTCCGCATCAGCTTCTCCGGCGAGCTGAGCTTCGAGATCGCCGCCCCGGCCCGCGATGGCCGGCGGCTGTGGGAGGCGTTGCTGACCGCCGGCGCGCCTTTCGGCATTGCCGCCTATGGCACCGAGGCGCTGCATGTGCTGCGCGCCGAGAAGGGCTATATCGTGGTCGGTGACGAAACCGACGGCACCGTCACGCCGCGCGATGTCGGGCTCGACGGCCTGGTATCCAAGACCAAGCGCGATTTCATCGGCAAGCGCTCACTCGAGCAGGCGTTCCTGCGCGCCGCAGGTCGCAAGGAGCTCGTCGGCCTTCTCACCGCCGAACCGCGAGAGGTGCTGCCGGACGGTGCCCATGCGGTGCGCGAGGTCAAGGCGCGGGGACCGATGGCAACCATCGGCCACGTCACCTCGAGCTATATGAGCCCGACGCTCGATCGCTCGATCGCCATGGCGTTGATCGAGAACGGCCGCAACCGCATGGGCGAGACGCTGAGTTTTCCGCTCGAGGGCGGGCGCGTGGTCAAGGCCACCATTGTCAGTCCCGTCTTCTATGACCCGCAAGGCGAGCGCCAGAATGTCTGAGATCGTCATCGAGGAAGTCAACGACCGCGGCATGATCGACCTCAAGGGTGACGCCGCCGAGCCGGGTTTTCTCGACGCTGTAAAGGCCGTGCTCGGGCTTGATCTGCCGCTTGCGCCACGCCGTTCCACGACCGCTGGGCACACCGCTGTCCTGTGGCTGTCGATCGATCAATGGCTGGTTGTGGTGCCTTACGATCGCGCCGCGCAGGTGACAGCGCGGCTTCAGGCCGCGGTCGCCCCGTTCCACGCTCTCGCGGTCGATCTCTCCGACGCTCGCCTCATCTTCCGCATTAGCGGTCTTGGCGCCCGTGAGGTGGTGATGAAGGGTGCCTCGGTGGATCTGACGCACACGGACTGTGGTGCCGGCACGGTGCGCCGATTGAGCTTTGCCGATCTTGCGGCAATGGTGCATGTGGTGAGCGACCGACCTGAAACGCTCGACCTCTATGTCTTTCGCAGTGTCGGCAACTATGTCCGCCAGTTCCTCCACACCGCTGCCAACCCGGACGCCCGCCTGGTGCTGTGGGGACGGGATTAGGCGGCAGTGCCGACTACCGGCTGCCGGCAACCCAATCGAAAAGTTTGTCGAAGCCGCCGAACGGATAGAAATGCGGCCGTGCAATGTGGAGCTCCGGACGCTCCCGGCTCAATCGCGCGAGCTCGGCGACAAAGGCATCGGGGGTATTGACCGTCAAGAGCTTGCTGACATTCAGCGCCTGCTTGCGGATGAACCGAGCCGATTGTCCGACGCCGCACATCTGAGCGTAGCGCACCAGCGTCTTGATGGTGGCCGGTCCCGGCACCCCGACCGCGATCGGCAGCGTGATGCCATGGGCATTGAGCGATTGGGCCCAGGCCGCCACCGGCTCCGCCGCAAACAGGAACTGGGTGGCGATGAAGGCGTCGAGACCGTTGTCGCGCGCATAGGCCTGCTTAAGTTGCAGCGCCTCGATCAGTGCACGCTCGCCGAGCGTCGAGGTAATATCGGAATTGCCTTCCGGATGCCCGGCCATGCCGAAGCCGGTGACTCCATTGGCCTGCAGGAGCCCGGTCTCGAGCAGCTCGATCGCTGCCCGGTAATCACCGACCGGATGCTTGGCGCCGCCGCCGAGTACCAGCACCCGCTCCACCTTGCCCTCCCTCGCGAAGGCCTCGAGCCGCCGCGCCAGATCGTCATGATCGCGAACGAAACGCGCCGGCACGTGCGGCACCGGTTTCAGCCCATGCTGGCGGATCGCTCTGACGGCGGCGATCTGCCCCTCGAGATCGGCCGGATCGATGAGCGCCACGAAAACCTCCGCCCCGGGATGGATCCGCGTTGCGATGAGCGGCAGCTTGTCCACCTGCTTGGCCGTGATCTCGACCGACATTCTGCCGAGGAATTCCGGGACGGCGTCGACGGCGGCATAGGCAAGCGGCTTGGTCAGCATCGGCTTTGTTCCTGGCGCGAGGGCTCGAATATCGTCGCGCTCTTCTTGAGCAAAACCACGGGTGATCGGCGCCCGCGAAACCGGCATCGATCCCCGAAATTGCGACCTGGCTTGCCGGACCATGCCGTTTTTGTCATATCTTGTGTCGCGAATTCACCCCGTTCCTTGACGAGTCGACGGTCATGTTTGGC
The DNA here is from genome assembly GCA_963744915.1 of uncultured Alphaproteobacteria bacterium. Classification (GTDB taxonomy): domain Bacteria; phylum Pseudomonadota; class Alphaproteobacteria; order Rhizobiales; family Aestuariivirgaceae; genus DATAFF01. The sequence continues at coordinate 103,645 of CAVUUY010000024.1, read as the reverse complement.
GATAAACCGCGTTCCCTGCCGCAGCGCATCGCACTGATTCTGATCCCGGAATTCACCATGATGCCGGTGACCTCGGCGATCGAGCCGCTGCGCCTGGCCAACCGGCAGGCCGAGAAGGAACTCTATGTCTGGACCATGCACTCGGCCGACAGCCTGCCGGTCAAGGCCTCGAACGGGCTGCAGATCATGGCCGACGGCGATCTCGATGCCATCCCCGAGCATGCGCCGGTGCTGATCTGCGGCGGCCTCGATGTCCAGCACCATATGGATCGTCGGCTGATCAATTGGCTGCGCCGGGCGGCGCGACGCGGTACCGACATCGGCGCGCTGTGCACCGGTGCCCATGTCCTGGCCGAGGCCGGCGTGCTCGACGGCTACCGCTGCACCATCCACTGGGAGAACCTGCCGGGTTTCGGCGAGGCTTTTCCCGAGCTCGACATCACCGGCAGCCTGTTCGAGATCGACCGCGACCGCTTCACCAGCGCCGGCGGCACTTCGGCGCTCGACATGATGCTGGCGCTGATCGCCAGCCAGCATGGCTCGGAGCTCGCCGCCGCCGTCGCCGAGATGGTGCTGCACTCGCCGATCCGCCACCACAGCGAACATCAGCGCATGTCGCTGCCGGCCCGCATCGGCGCCCGCCATCCCAAGCTCGTCGGCATCATCGATCAGATGGAGCAGAATCTCGAGGAGCCGTTGTCGCCAAGCCTGCTGGCCAAGCGCGCCGGCCTGTCGACGCGTCAGCTCGAACGCTTGTTCCGTCGCTATCTCGACCGCTCGCCCAAACGCTACTACCTCGAGCTGCGGCTCAAGAAGGCGCGTTCGCTGCTGTTGCAGACCGAGATGTCGGTGATCAACGTGGCACTGGCCTGCGGCTTCTCCTCGCCATCGCATTTCTCCAAATGCTACCGCGCCTTCTATGGCCGCACTCCCTATCGCGAGCGCGGCATCCCGGCGCTGGAGACCGGTGCTGCGGCTTGACCGGGAGCGCGGCCTTCAGTCTCACACTGCCGGCAGCCGCAGCGTCGCCAGCAATCCGCCGAGCGGCGAGCGGCCGAGGCTGACCGATCCGCCATACATCGTCGCCGTCTCGGTCACGATGTTGAGGCCGAGGCCGGAGCCGGGCTTGGTCTCGTCCAGCCTTCGGCCGCGCTTCAGCGCCTCCTCGCGCCGGTCCTCCGGCAGACCCGGCCCATCGTCGCCGACCTTCACCGAAAGCCAGTGACGGCCGCCGGTTTCGCCGCGCACCGCCGTCACCTCGACATCGATCCGCCTCCTTGCCCATTTGAATGCATTGTCGAGCAGGTTCCCGAGCATCTCCTCGAGGTCCTGCCGCTCGCCGCGGAATTTGAGTCCGGCTGGACAGGCCACCTCGCAATCCATGCCGCGCTCGAGGTGGATGCGCTGCAGCGTTCGCGCCAATGCCTCGACGACGTCCCTGACATCCGTCACGGCGCCAAGCGACGACGCCCGCGCCGCCCGCCGCGCCCGGTCGAGATACATGCTCACCTGTTCGCTCATGGTCGTCGTCTGCGCACCGACCTTGCGGCCGAGGTCGCCGCCATGGATGCGCGCCTCGTTGGCGAGCACGCTGAGCGGCGTTTTCAGCGCATGCGCGAGATTGCCCACCTGGGTGCGCGCCCGATCGACGATCTCGGTGTTGGATTGGAGCAGCAGGTTGAGCTCGGTCGACACCGGCTCGATCTCCACCGGATAGCGCCCGGCAAGCCGCTCCTGCGCCCCGCTCCGGATTGCCGCGAGCTCGTCCTGGAGTCGCCTGAGCGGCCTCAGGCCATAGCGCACCTGCACCAGGATGGCAGCGAGGAGGCCCAAGCCCAGCACCGCCAGCACCGCCCACAGCGTCTGGGTGAAGGCAGCGATCTCGCGCTTCAGCTCGTCGAAATTGCCAGCCACCAGGAAGGAGAATTGCTGCTTGCCGCCGAACAGCGTGAAGTGCTGCTCGATCCCGCGCAGCTGATTGCCGCTCTGGTCGATGAGATAGAAGCGGGCGACACCCGACTCGTTACGCGCCATGCTGGCAAGCTGGCCGGGCCGCAGCCGGTTTTCGAGCAGCGACTCCGAAACGAGCTCGTGATCGGGCCGCCCGTCCGTGGCTGAGACCTGCCAATACCATCCCGACAGCGGCAGCTTGAAGCGCGTATCGGCGATCGCCCCGAGAATGACCGGCGCGCCATCCTCGTTGACCTCGACATTGGCCAGCAGCCCGTCCAGCACCGCCTGCAGCCGCGCATCGAAATTGCGCTCGATCGTGACCTGGAACAGATAGGAGAGGAGCAGTCCCGCCGACACCAGAAGCACGAGGCTCACGATCGCTGCCGAGACCGTGAGCCGGAACGCCAGCGAGCTAGGTCGCATCATCCGGCTCGGTGATACAATAGCCGAGCCCTCTGATGGTGCGTAGCACATCGACACCGAGCTTCTTGCGGAGCCGGCCGATGAACACCTCGATGGTGTTGGAGTCGCGGTCGAAGTCCTGGTCGTAGAGATGCTCGACGAGCTCGGTGCGCGACACCACCCGGCCCTTGTGATGCATGAGATAGGCGAGCAGCCGGAACTCGAGCGAGGTCAGCTTGACCGCCTGGCCGTCGACCGAGACCCTCGCCGCCTTGGTGTCGAGCCGCAACGGGCCGCAACCGATCTCGCTCGAGGCATGCCCGGCGCTGCGCCGAAGCAGCGCACGAACCCGTGCCAGCACCTCTTCCATGTGGAACGGCTTCGACACGTAATCGTCCGCCCCCGCATCGAATCCCGCCACCTTGTCGCTCCACCGGTCGCGCGCGGTGAGAATGAGCACCGGCATCTTGCGGTCCTCGCGCCGCCACGCCTCCAGGATCGACACGCCGTCCATCACCGGCAGCCCGAGATCGAGGATCACCGCGTCATAGGGCTCGGTGTCCCCCAGATAGTGGCCCTCCTCGCCATCGCTCGCGCTGTCGACGGCATAGCCGGCATCGGTCAGCGCGGTCACGAGCTGGCGGTTGAGATCAGGATCATCCTCTACAACGAGCAGTCGCATGGTTTCCGGTCACTTGCGTTGCGAAGCGAAGCTCAGGCGCCCGCTTCATTCCCCGACGATACGACCGCTCTGTGCATCGATGAGCAGTCGCCGCACCGTGTTGCCGCTTCTGAGCCGAACCGCATAAGTCTGCGTGTCCGGCTGCAGCGTCACGCGCAGCACGGTTGCGCCCGGAGCATACTCCTTCACGATCCGGTAGACCACAGAGGGCGGGATCACCTTGCTGTCGCCGGTTTGCTGGGCAGCAACCGGCCCACAGGCAACGAGCGAAGCGACGGCCACAGCCGCTATCGTCCTCAATCGGCGCATCGCTCTCATTTCTGCATCCGCAAGTGGTGTGTGTACTGCCACCTCCAGTGTGAACGCCGGATGAATGCAACAAAAGGCACTAATAGAATCCGCTTAGAATCCGCTGCTCAACCGAACTTTCGTTTTGTAAACTCCACAACTTTAAATATATAACATTTGTCGCCTGCACGTATATGCAAGCCCTCGTCGGTAGTCGTCTAATTTGATTCTGGACCAAGGCAGTTCAGGCTGACCCGGTCGGTCTAAGCGAGCCTGGTCGCACCGGCTTAAAACATCGTCAGGGTTAGCCTTTGCCAGAGGCCGCCCATCTTCAAGACGGGGCCATGGTTCAGGCTACTTGTGGCGAAGCCGGTCCCGACCAAACTTACTCGATTCCCAATCGATCATGTCAGCAGCCGGAAGAGCCGGCGTCATTTCAGAGTGCCCCGAGCGACGAATTCACCGGTGCCTGAGCAAAGCTATTGACGGCCCGTACAGCTATCGCCTTGCTAAAGCGCCGATCTATCCTCCAACAGAAAGTGAACTAACCGCTTACAGTAGTATGGTTACGGCGGCGAAAGCCGTACCCTCCGCGCTCGGAGCTTGGAGGCAAGCGGGCCATGAGCGAGCTGACCGCCTTTGCGCTGATCTGCTTCATGCGCTTCGGTGAGGATGTCTGGATCATCCCGCCCGCGGTGCGCCTCGCCATCGAGCAGTGCGACCGGCGGTTCGCCACTGCCGAGCAATGCGAGGCCGCCGCCCACGAGATCCGCTCCAGCAACCCCGATCGCGATCTCAACGATCTCGTCGATCCCAAAGGCGTCTATGTCGCCGCGAGCTGCGAGCCGTCACGCAATTTCTAACAACCGCGAGGTATCACCGGCACCATGCGCATCGGCTTCACCATCCTCGGTTTGATCGCCCTCCTCGTCGGCCTCGTCTGGATCGGCCAGGGCACCGGCACCTTCCCCTATCCGCGCTCGAGCTTCATGATCGACCAGATGCGGTGGGCCTGGTACGGCGCCGCCCTCGCCATTGCCGGGCTCCTGCTCCTCGCCTTCGCCAGCCGCTACTGAGGCGGGCCTCAGCTCTCCTCGAGGAGCCCGTGGGCGCGGTGCCATTCCGCGAGCGACCGGTCGGGATAGACCGCGAAGCGCCCGTCCCCCGGCGCCGCATCCACCGCGACCCATGCCGGCTTCGAGCCGAGCATGATGTGCTCGCTCTCCGGCGCCTTGGGGAGTGCGGTGTCGATGGCGCTGGCAAACGGGTGCAGGAGGTCCGGCCAGCGCGGGTCGTAGACCCACAGCGCCGAGCCGCAGCGGGCGCAGAACCGCCGCTCGGCTTCGCTTTCCTTGCCCTCGATGATGGCGTGGAAGACCGTGATGTTCTCCGCCCCCTCGACCGTGAGCGTGTCCGCCTTGGCGCCGAGATTGATGGCAAAGCCGCCGCCGCCGGCCGTCTTGCGGCAGATCGAGCAATAGCAGCGCATATAGGGCACCGGTGCGTCGGCGATGACCGAGAAGCGCACCGCGCCGCAGTGACAGGAACCGTCGAGCTTCATGCCTCGTCTCCTTGATGCTGATGGCGCGTTCGAACCTGCACCGCCGGTGCTATGCTGTAAATGGTTTCGAAATTTCTCCTGCCGAGGGGTTCCTGCAAGGTGGTCGGCCTTCTCAACAGCGACGTCAGCGAATTGCTCCCCGAGGCTTATTCCCTTGCGGCATCGGTGCTCCATGCCATGATGACCGATCAGGCCTCGCCCTATTACGAGCGGCCGCGCGCCGGCTTCGGCCGGGGCATCGAATTCTATCGCGGCCAGCAATTCTTCCATGTGCTCGCCGGTTCGATCGCCTCCTATGCCTCGGGCGTCGGCACCTGGCCGGAGCTGCTCGACCCGCTGCTGTTCACCGAAAAGCTGCTATGGACCAAGTTCTTCCAATTCATCCCGGTGCCGGCGCCGGCCGACCGGCTGGCCATGCGCAGCTTCATCCCTCCCGAGCTTCGCGACGAGATCAGGACCGCCAAGATCCTCTGGCAGTCGAGCGAGCCGATCTGCCCGCCCGACAGCGCCGTCCCGTCCGGCCAGCATTATGTCAAGTTCAGCCATAGGAGCGGCATCAGCCGCCGCCTCCAGTTCCCGCTGTCGGCGCAGGAGACGTCCACCCTGCAGCACTGGCTGCACACCGCTTTCGGCAGCCCCCAGGTGCCGGTCAACGGCGAATGGTGGTACGGCGCGATCACGCCCGCGGTTTTCGTCGAGGAGGCGGTCGGCGGCGCGGAGCGGCCGGAGGAATGGAAATTCTTCATCGCCAACGGCATCTGCCGCTTCCTTTATCATGAGCGCCAAAGGCCGTCGGGCACGCGGATGCAGACCCTCTATGACCGTTCCTTCAACTACCTTCCGGTCCAGATCGCCGATGTCGAGATCGGCCAGGTCGTCCAGCCGCCCGACGAGCATGAACGGATGCTGGCCGCCGCCGAATCCATCGGCTCTGCCTTGAATTTTGCCCGTATCGGCCTCTATCGGACCAAAGAAGGCGAAATATATCTGGGGGAAATCACGCTTTGCCCAAATAACGCCATTTATCGCTTTTCCGACCCATTCTTCGACAGTTCCATCGGACAGCAATGGATGCTGGGCACTGCCTGAATTTGATCCACCTTGCGGTTGCGTATGCTGCTACCACCATTCGATGTGGGAAGGTCTCCATTGCATCACAGGGAATATTGATCTTTTGCTGCTGCGCTTTACTGTAGCCGCCGCTCAACAGCAGCGTGGGGTTTCGGGATGTTTGCAGTCGTCGTCGGCTATGCCGAAAAGCTGAAGCGCAATGGCGTGCGCATGGCGCGCGTCGCCCTCAATCCGAAGATGGAGCGCCAGGCCAAGTTTCTCCTCAACCAGGCGCTGATCGAGGAGGATCCGGCGATCGCCATTCCCGAGGACAGCGGCTGGACCCGCCTTGCCGCCGACCAGCTGGGCGGCTTGCAGGCGGCGGTGCGGCAGGTGTCGGCCTTCGCCCGCGAATGGGCCGCCGATCCAGCGCGCAGCCCGATCCGCAAGAGCTATCTCTTCAACCTGATGCGACCGCAGGAAGTGCTGGACCATCCGGCCTTTTTGTCGATCGCCCTCGACGGCGGCATCCTCGCGGCGGTGGCGCGCTATTTCGGCCAGGCGCCCTGCCTGCAGAAGCTCGCCATCATGCGCAGCCCCCCCAACAGCAGCACCGATGGCAGCCAGCTCTACCATTATGATCATCGCGACAGCCGCCAGGCCAAGCTGTTCCTCAATCTCTGCGATGTCACCGAGGCGGCCGGCCCCACCCATTTCCTGTCCGCCGCCGATTCCAAGCGCATCGACGCCAAGGTCGGTTACAAGCAGGATCGCTATACCGACGAGCAGATCTATTCGGCGGTGCCGCAGTCGCGGGTGATCGACACCGTCGGTCCGGCCGGAACCGGGTTCCTGATCGATACCGCCCGCTGCCTCCATTATGGCAGCCGCGGCAACAGCACCGACAGGCTGGTCCTGCTGGCGAGCTATGTCAGGACCAACAACGTCAATCCGAGCGATGGCTGCGAGGTCCTCGATCCGATCCGCAAGCAGCTTGCCGCCGCGAAATATGCCGACGATCCGGTGCGCAGCTTCGCCCTGACGGCGTGCTCCTGAGGCCTGGCCGGGCGGCCGGTCAGAGCTCGTAGCCGAAGCGCGCCAGCGACAGCTCGGCCAGCGCCGCGGCGCGGCGGTTGCTCTCGGCATAGAAGCCGGCGGGTATGGCGCGGTTGAGCTCGGACTTGAGGCGCTGGCTGAACCGCGCCTCGAGCTTCTGCGGCACCACCAGGTCGATCAGCCACCGCATGCTCTGGATCGTCCCGGCGCTGAGCCGCCTGGGCAGCAGGCTCGGCGCAAAGCCATTGGCCGAACTCGGCCGAAACCGGTAGGCGAGCCGGCGCAGCGCATAGGAGCTGGCATTGCGCCGGCGGGGATTCTCCACCTTGTCGAGCGGAAATGCCGGAAGCTCCGGCACCCCGGCAAAGGCGCAGATCGAGCCGACATAGTCTTCGAGCGCGGTTGCGAACAGCTCGTAAGGCAGAACCAGGACATTGGCCGGGCCGAAAATATCCTGATAGAGCCCGATCAGCCGGTCATACATCAGGTAGCTGGGCGAGAAGCATGGCAGCCGGCCATCGCTGGGCGGATCGACGAAGCCGCCGATCGCGTTCCAGCCGCCATATTTGAGATATTGGATGTACATGGACATCAGCAGCGCCCGCTGCTCGCGGATCACCAGCAGGATGCGGGCCTTGGGGAACACGGCCTTGATCCGCCGGCCGATGATGGCGCGGTCGAACCCGCCGGACAGCACGCTGCCGCTCAGCCGCTCGCTGCTGATCACCGCCGACTTGCCGGCCGGCACCGCGATCAGGTCGCATTCGCGCCGAAAGCCGTCGATGTCGAAATCGAGCTCGTTGACCACGCGCTCGCGCTCGTCCTTGCAGAGCCGCCGCGCCAATTGCTTGGCCCGCTCCATCGGCTCGAGCGACGGGTCGGCCGGCGTGAAGATATGCGGCGAATTGGCGAACACATGCTTCTGCAGCCAGGTGGTCCCGGTGCGGGCGAGGCCGACATGAACGAGAACCGGACTGTGCGTCAAGGGCACGCCTCCGACCGGCGCCGGCAGGGCATCCCGCTCGCGATCCTTGACCGCCGATCCGTCCATCTGCCCCTCCCGGATTCGAAATCACCGCCCGATCATCTTAAGCGACGGCAGCCCGCCCGGACCATTGCCCGCCCGCCACATCGCCCGCCAGAGAGATCGCCCGACCGATTTTGCCGGCACCCCTGTGACCTAATTGCGACAGATCGATCAAAGTTGCGATCTTTCGCCGCGCCTTCAACTTCCATGACGTACAAACTTGGCGCCCATGGTGACAACAATCTGACCGTCGGGGGGTTCGATCACGAGCGGCGGGGCTCTTCGGTTGATCATTTCGCACGAGCATCGGTTCATTTTCTTCAAGACGCGCAAGACGGCCGGCACCAGCATCGAGCGGGCGCTCGTGCCGCTGTGCGGTCCCGATGACGTCGTCGCTGCCACCCATGACGGGATTTCCGGCCGCAACCACCACTTGCCGGTCCCGCTCGGGGCGTTCGCCTGGTTTTGGCGCTACCGCCGCATTCAGCGCTCGCCCTTCATCACCTACTACCCGCATGAGCGCGCCGAGCTGATCAAGACCCTTGTCGGCCGCAAGATCTTCAACAGCTACTTCAAGTTCACGATCGAACGAAACCCCTGGGACCGCGAGGTATCCCTCTATTTCTGGCGAACCAGGAAGCGTCCTGAGACAAGCTTCGGAGATTTCGTCCGCACCAACCGACAGAAATACTGGGTCGACAACTTCGATATCTACACCATCCGCGGCGATCTCGCCGCCGATCACGTGATGCGCTACGAGAACCTTGGCGACGAGCTGGTCTCGCTCGCCCGCACGATCGGCTGCGACCCCTCGGCCATCGCGCTCCCCCACGCCAAGCCGCGCCGCGTCGACAAGCTCGACTACCGCAGCTATTACGACGACGAGCTGCGCGACATCATCGCCAAGCGTCACCACCGCGAGATCGAGCTGTTCGATTACAGCTTCGAGCAACCCTAGGCCGCGAGCGCCCGCCGGCGGACCTTGCCGTCGAGCAGCAACGGCTCTGGATCATCGAACCGATAGCCGCAAAGCGCGATCTCGGTTGCATAGATGCGGGCCACCCAGTCCCGCGTCGCCGCGTCATACTGATCGCGATAATCGCCGACCCGGCGATACTCCCCCTTGGCATTGGGCAGATCGAGCTTGGCATCGATTCCAAGATGCGCCAGCACCTGGTCGAGATCATCGGCGAGGTGTTCATAGCGAACCAGGTGATCGACCGCGAGCCGCCCGTCGACCGCATAGATGTTGGCGCTGGAGAGATTGGCATAATCCATCGCGAGGAACTGGGCGAGCGTCATCGGCCTGGCACCGCTCTTGCGCATCTTGAACTGCCAATAGGACACCTGCCGGTCCCAGGGATTGCGCTCGACGGCGAATTTGAAATAGGCGTTCCACACCCGCTCGCCGAGGAAGCGCCGCGCCTTGTCGGCTTTGATGTGCTCGTGGAAATCCACCACCTTGCGCGACAGGTTGAACAGCTCGGCCATGCCGCGATAGGCCGCCGGGACGAGGCCGGGACGGCGCCAGTTCTGCGGCGCGAGGCCCCGCCGCAACGGCTCGTCCTCCGGCTGCGCCAGCGGGGTGATGATGTCGTCGCCATCGCACAGGGCCGACAGCGCCAGCTCGATCGAGGTGCCCGCCGTCTTCTTGGTCTTCAGGAAGATGAAGCGGTGCTTATGCGAAACAATCATTTATGGCCCTCATCTCTGCCATAATCATCACAATAGGTTACCGGCCATAGACTGTCGGCCGGTCTCGCAGCCAGCACAATCGGCCAGCCTGTCGCGGTCAAATAAGTTCCAATTTGGACGGATGGACGGCAAGCATGATTGTTTCCCATGCACATCGATTTATTTTCCTAAAAACCAAAAAGGCCGCCGGCAGCTCGACGGAGCTGGCGCTCTCGGCCCTTTGCGGACCGGACGACATCATCCCGCCGCTGCGCAAGCATGAGGGATTGCGCCGCGGTGAAGGGCCGCGCAACTGGCAGCGCGGCGGACCCTCGCGCGTCTGGCGCCAGCTGGTCGGCGTCAAGCTTCTGGGCAAGCGGCCTGACCGGATCGACTATCACCCGCATATGAGCGCCAGCGAGCTGCGCGCCGCCATCGGCAAGACATGCTGGAACGCCTACTTCAAATTTGTCGTCGAGCGCAATCCCTGGGACCGGCAGGTGTCCTACTGGCAGTTCTCGCGGACCAAGGCGAACGCCCCCGACATGTCCCTGCGCGACAGCCTCAAGCTGCCCCAGGCCCGCCTGAAGAATCCGAAATACTACATGATCGACGACGAGCTGGTCGTCGATCACGTCATCCGCTACGAATACCTCGCTGCCGACCTCGCCGCGGTGATGTCCCATCTCGGGCTTGGCAGCGCGCTCGAGCTGCCGCGCGCCAATGGCGCCTATCGCCAATCGGGCGATTACCGCGACCATTTCGACGCCGAGACCCGCGATTGGGTCGCCGCCGCCTACAAGACCGAAATCGATCTTTTCGGCTATCGCTTCGAGACGCCCGAGCCGCTCCTGCTCGATGGCCGGATCAAGCCGGACGGTGTGTCAGATCCTGCGGTAGCTCAGTCAACAAGAACCGTTGGCGGCGGGAGGAATAACCGCCAGGCAACACACGGCCAGCCGTCATAAAGCACCCCGCACCGCTCGCATCGCGCTCGATTGGCGGTGTTGTACCACTCTTCGGCGACTTGCAGCCCCGCCCGACCGGTGTCCGACTTCGCAGGATCACTGAGCAGATCACGATCGGCAGCCCTTTCGGCGTAGATCACGCGGTTCTTCTGACGTTGCCGGAGCTGCTCCTTCCGGCGTTGATCGGGAGTGATCTTTTCGGCGTCCGGTTCAAAAAGACTGTTCGGAACGCGCACCTGGGCAAGGGCATTGTAATGGTCCATCGAGGAAAGCTGGGCCCGCCGCTCGCGAATTTCCATCCACAGATCGTAGGCCGCATAAAACCACCTGCTTTCCCTCTCGCTCCGACTCGTCAGCAAAGCTCTTATCGGTTGCTTCAGGACTAGGGCCACGGGTCTGAGCGGCGGAGGAGCTTCTGCATCTTATGCACTGCTTTTGCTCGCTAACCGCCTCTGCCCCTTGTCGGTGTTGCGAGCCGCACACCTGGGCCTGCTCTGTCGTCGCCCTCGATGAAGATAATACCGGCGTGCTCGAGCGCCCTCTGCACCGCCCAAAGTCATGCCCGGACTCCAGTGCAGTTCCCAATCCCGACCGTGTCTATCATTCCATGAACCCGGCGTGATTGAGCTTCAATTCGCTTGATAGTGGCGATACCCAATCCGGCTCGCTCAGCCAAAATCTTTTGCTCCCAACTCAATAGCGCTCGAGCTGCGCGTATCTGCTCGGAAAGGATCACGAGATGTTTCCGACAGATAAAAGCGTCTTGACATTAGAATCAGTATGATACCTTACGGATCTCATAAGATGCGTGGAGGATCTGATGGACATCAATTCCTTGCTCCGGGAAAGCAACACTTACGAGGAATTACGTCGCAGACTAGTCGAAGCGAATCCGGAATTGGATCAACGTACTCTACTTCGACAGCTTGGAGGGGGCCACCAATCTTCACGAGGCAATCGCAGCCGTAATCCGCTCTGCTGCTCGATGACGAGACGCTGGCTAAGGCACTTCGAGCACGCATCGATGACATGCGCCAGCGCCTCAGCCGCATCGAATTCGCCGCCGAGAAAAAACGCGAGGCGGCCCTCAATGCAATGGAGCAGGCGGATATGATCAAGCTCACCGCCGCAGACTTCACCGTATCGATCCGCATCAATCCCCCATCGCTGGTGATCACTTCCGAGGCGGAGATCCCGCAAGAGTTTTGGCTGCCACAGCCCCCCAAGCTCAACAAAAAGGGACTGCTCGATGCCATTGACAGCGGCTGGGCAGTGCCCGGTGCAGTCCTATCCAACTCCAAGATCTCTCTCGCCATCAGGACCAAATAACATGACTTTCGCTCAGACCCAACTGCGACAACTGAAGCGTCAGCTTGACCGACGGAGCATCAAGCACCGCGACTCAAATGGCATGACCTTGAGCTACATCGAGGGTTGGTATGCCATCGCCGAGGCCAACCGGATCTTTGGGTTCGATGGGTGGGACCGCGAGACGGTTGCGAGCCAGTGCGTATGGGCGAAACCGCTGGGCACGAAATTTGGTGCCGCCTATCTGACGCGGGTGCGCATCACTGTCCGAGCTGGTGATCAAAGGGTTGTAAGAGAAGGTTCGGGTACCGGCGAGGCGACTGCCGCGTCTGCGGGACTCGCTCATGAATTCGCTGCCAAAGCTGCAGAGACCGACGCCACCAAGCGAGCGCTCTCGACTTTTGGCAATCGCTTCGGTCTATCGCTCTACGGAGGCACCCCCGACGTCGTAGCACATCCGAACCATCCGCGATCTTCCAACGGAGAGTTTCGAAGTCGATCTGCCCGCCCAAGGATCGCAGGGCTAGCCGCTCCAGAGGTTCCGATCCAAGGGGCCAACCAGAATTCTTTTACCAAACCAATACCCGACTTTTCTAAGGCGACATCTAATGCTGAAACGCTTGACCAAGCCACCACTGCGCCCTGGCCGGACATCAACCCATTCGAAGAAGCGGCGGCCCGCGCAGCCCAAAGTGCGCATATAGACAAGAGCCAACTGTTTCGAAGTGAAATTCAGCGTCTTCGGGATCCCGGCCACCTTCGCTATGTGGCCGGGCTCTCTTGCCTCGTCTGCGGGCGCCGGCCCGTCCATGCCCATCATTTGCGCTTCGCACAGCCCAAAGCTCTGGGACGCAAGGTCAGCGATGAATTTGCAGTGCCATTGTGCAACCTGCACCATCGCGAGCTTCACACCTCCAGCAATGAAGAAGCCTGGTGGGAAGACAGAAAGCTGAGCCCACTTCCGGTCGCTCAAGAACTTTGGGCAACCAGCCGACGCCACCGTAGCGCGACAGCGCTTCAGTCCGAGTTCTTGAAAGGCCATTCTGCCGGGATTGGAGAGGAAGAGTTCACCGGAGATGCCGCAACTGAACACGCCCCAATCTCCAACGAGGATGAGGCTGGCGAATGAGCGAACATCGTATCCCAGCTCTCGCGCTCTTCGTCCTCATTGCGTTCCTTCTTCTTGAGGGTCTCGGGCGATGTATGTTGCCGCCGACCTACAGTGAGTATGGCGAGGCTCCCGACTATCGCGATTGAATGTACCAGTTGCATTTCAAAGCTGGAGCGAACCGGCGTGGTTCGGGGCACGCCATGGATGAGGTATTCAACCGAGTGTTTGAGTGGCTCCAACAGCGTCACCGCTACTCCCCGCAAACTCGACCAGAGTTCAGTCACAGCGTACGAAGCGAGGAGTTCCGCCAAAATGGGTTCTCGGACGCCGTGGATGAGCTGGAGGTGCTGCCGCGGCTTCACACCTCGAGAAGGTCGAAGATCGCTTAGCTGGAACACGACGATGATCGGTGAGAAGCTTGTAATGTAGCGTTGCCCTGCTGCGAAACCCTTCATGCGCGCCCCTAGCCAATACGTTGCTCTACTCCACCGGCGGATAATGCACGAATGTTGGTGGCTCGCTTCCGCCGGCGAAGCAGCTCTGAAGATGCGCCGCCGCGTCCAGCGCCCGGCCGATGGTCACGTCCATGTCGAGATAGCTGTAGGTGCCGAGCCGGCCAAAAGAGGTCACGCCCGCCTGACGCTCGGCGCGCTCGATATAGCGAGCGAGGAGGCGCCGATCGTCAACGAGGTGGAGAGGATAGTGCGGAACCCTGAGCCACCACGGCAACACCCAACCTGGCGATTCTGTGGCCCGATACCACCAGTATCATTGATGACCGCGGCCCAAAACAGCATGCGGATGGGATCGATGTTGGTGGTGGCAAGGCTCGCACCACCGAGGGTCGCAGCACCCATAATCGCAGGGATACAGATGTTTCAGAACTGCAGAAAGCCTCTGATCAGCGGCTTCCAGCGTGCCTGCAGTCTTGAATTCACCACAATAAGCCCTTTTCAATCGCTCGGGCGTAGCGGGAGGGAACCATGGTAGTAATTGAGATCATCGGTGGCACCTTGCTTCTTATGAGCACCGTGGCATTTCTTTTGCTTGCGGTCCTGGATCTAGCGGCTGGTGTCGCGATTTCTGGAACTGCCGCTACTACGTCGAAAGCTGTGGCCGCCTTGCGCCAGTTGGCAGCGGGCGCAATCGATGCCGGACATTGGGACGACAAATCACCTCGAGAGGCATCCACCGATCATATTGAAGTGTCCGGGATGTCGTCGATTGGCAAGGCGGCTTAGACGAGCAAAAGCATTAGGCGCAGGCACTGTCCGCCATTCTCAGACGCTAAGTCATTGATGCTGAGTCGCGACGTGGCGGCCCCCCGGGGGCTTTGTCGGGATTGAGACTCCGGTAGCTGAACCCAGTACCATTTACATAGTCCCCTTTGCCCAGTACCGCAAAAAAGAAGCCTTAGGCTCGGGCCTACGAGGCTCTTTTTCGGCGATTTAGTCAACGCTTTCAGGCGACCCGTATCTGCCGGAAACGGCAAAACCACTGTGAGACACCAATTCACCCAATAGGAAAGCAGAGGTCGCGCCAGTATGAGCCACCCGGCAGACCTGGTCAGGGTGACCCGCCAAGGCCCCGACCGCCATCGCCGCCACTCTCCGTTTACGAAGTTTGAATATTGCCACGAAGTTCCCAGGTTTCTTGCCACTTATTCCCTGAAATTCTGGCAACTTGGTGTGGTAATATAGTCTTACGTAAGGCCACAATGTAATTGAACAGAATTGCACAGCAAAAAAGTAATAATCGCTGTGCATAATGTATGTTCGTCGGTAAATTGCGGAGAGCAAGGTGCGTTCATTACTTGCGTGGAGCCAAAAGACGAAGGCTCTTGTCCTGGGCATAGCGCTAATCGTGCTTGGCTTTGGGATCCAGAAGGTCTTTCAGCATGGTATGGAAGCCCTTCCTGAGTTATCCGCCACAACCGTTGAAATACAGACTGAGGCCCTCGGCCTGTCGGCTAACGAAGTCGAGCAGATGATCACGGTGCCACTTGAAGCTGATCTTCTGAACGGGGTGCCTTGGCTCAAGAACATACGATCGAATTCTATTGATGGTTTGTCCTCTATCCAGCTGATCTTTGATCCCGGCACCGACGTGATGAACGCCCGCCAGATGGTGCAGGAGCGTCTCACTCAGGCTCATGCATTGCCCCAGGTATCAAAGCCGCCGGTGATGCTGCCGCCGCTGTCCTCGGCAAGCAGGATCATGGCGATCGCGATGAGCTCGAAGCAGCTGTCGCCGATTCAATTGTCGGTGCTGGCGCACTGGATCGTGCGGCCGCGCCTCATGGGCATTCCGGGCGTCGCCAATGTATCGGTCTGGGGCGAGCGAAACCGCGAGCTCCAGGTGCAGATCGACCCGAAGCGTCTGAGCCAGGATTCGATCACCCTGCAGGATGTCATCAGGAACACCGGCGAGGCCCTGTGGGAATCGCCGCTCAGCTTCCTTGAAGCCTCGACGCCCGGCACCGGCGGCTGGATCGATACGCCGAACCAGCGGCTGGGCATCCGCCATGTCTTGCCGATTGAAACCGCCGACGATCTGGCGAAAGTCGCCTTCAAGGACGCCAAGGGCACCGTGCGCACGCTTGGCGATGTCTCGAGCGTCGTCGAGGATCACCAGCCGCTGATCGGTGATGCGATCGTCGACGGCAATCCGGGCCTCGTGCTCGTCGTGGAGAAATTCCCGATGGGCGACACCCAGGCAATCACCCGCGACATCGACAAGGCATTGACTGCCCTCGAGCCGGGGCTGCCGGGCGTGACCATCGACAAGGATGTCTTCCGGTCTGCTTCCTTCCTCGCGGTTGCGACCGACAACCTTTCCCGGATCGCGCTGATCGCGAGCCTTTGCGCCATCGTCCTGCTCCTCCTCGTCTTCCGTGAGTGGCGCGCCGTTGTAGTCGGTACAATCGCGATCGGATTGTCGTTGTCGGCAGCAATTGCCGTGCTGTTCGTGTTCGGGATGTCGATCAACGACATGGTGCTTGCCGGTCTCCTGATCGCGCTCGCCGCCGTCGTCGACGATGCCGTGAGCGACATCGGAACGGTCCTCGCCCGTGTTCGCGAGCACAGCACTTCCGGCCAGACCGGATCGACCCTCTCCGTCATCATCGATGCCTGCCTCGAGGCGCGCAGCCCGGTCGTCTACGCCACCCTGATCATGGTTCTGGCAGCGATACCCCTGCTGTTCGTGAGCGGATTTGCCGAAGCCTTCTTCAGCCCGCTGGTCGCGGCCTATTCCGCCGCACTTCTCGCCTCCATGGTGGTTGCGGTCCTGGTGACCCCGATACTCTGCACGTTCTTCTTCAAGACGGCGCGCATCGAAACCGGTGCTTCGAAATTTGCCGCCTCGCTGCGGGAACGCTATCGCACGGTGCTTTCCGGCCTCATCGGCAGCCCCCTGCCGGCCTATGCCGCCGCCGTGGCAATGACCGTGATCGTATTGCTGTGCCTGCCCTTCGTCGGGACGTCTCTCCTGCCGGAATTCGCCGAGCGGAACCTCGTGATGCACTGGACGACGGCGCCCGGGACCTCGCTTCCCGAGATGCGGCGCATCACCAACCGCGTCATCACCGATCTCAAAAAGATCCCTGGTGTCGAGAAGGTGACCGCCACGCTTGGCCGGGCAATCGAGTTCCTCCGAGCTGTTTACCGGTCCTGATCAGGGCGTGCTGTGGATCAGCATCCGCCCCGATGCCGATCTGAAGCAGGTGCGCGACGCGGTCCGCGAGGCGGCGACGCAATATCCTGGCATCGACAATCATGTCCTCAGCGAGATCGATGACACCTTGCGGCAGAAGTCTGCCGATGGCCCGGCCGATGCGATCACCGTCAGGGTGTATGGCGAGGATGACAAGATCCTGCAGGAGAAGGCCATCCAAATCGCTCAGCTGGCCAAGGGCGTTCCCGGGGTCGAGGCGGTCCGCACGCATGCCCTGCTCCAGACTCCGGCAATCGAGATCGAGACCGATCTCGCGCGCGCCGAGCAGCACGGCCTCAAGCCCGGTGACGTCCGGCGCGCAACCTCCACCGTGCTCGCCGGCATTCAGGTGGGCGGCCTGTTCCAGGACCAGAAGGTCTTCGATGTGGTCGTGTGGGGCAAGCCCGAGGTCCGCGAGAGCCTTTCAAGCATCCGCGACCTCGCCATCGACACCCCTGATGGCGGCACCGTGCGGCTGGACGATGTCGCCCAGGTCAGCATCAAGCCGAGCGACGTCGTCATCAAGCGTGATGCGGTGTCGCGCTATGCCGATGTCGATATCGACGTCAAGGACCGCAATCAGGCAAGCGTCAGAAGCGACATCAAGCAGGCGCTGGCGCAGATCAAGCTGCCCTTCGAATATCACTTCGAGCTCCAGGGTGACGCTTCCGCCTGGCGGGGAGCCCAATGGCAGCTCATCGCCGCCATCGTCGCGGCCGGCGCGCTGATCTTTCTGCTGCTCCAGGCGGCACTGTCGAGCTGGCGTCTTGCCGCGCTCATGTTCCTCACCATGCCGGCGGCACTGGTCGGTGGCCTCGTCGTCGCCGGCGTCAGCGGCGGAATCTCGCTCGTTGCCATCGCCGGTCTCCTGGCCGTGCTCGGCATCGCGATGCGAAACGGCATCGATGTCCTGCGCCATGTTCAGAAGCTGGTGACTGCCGGGAAGAGCGGCACAAGCTCGCAAACCCTGGTCGACGGCGCAGCCGAGCGCGTCGTGCCGATCCTCTCCTCGGCGCTGGTGACGGCCGGTGCGCTGGTGCCCTTTGCCCTGGCGCACAATGTCGTCGGGCTCGAGCTCGTGCAGTCGCTGGCTGTGATCATCCTGGGCGGCATCGTCGGCGCAACCATCTTCACGCTGTTCGTTCTGCCGGTGATGTGCGCCAATGTCGGGTTTGCCGGCGAACCAGACCCAACCGTCGAGTAAGACCATGCCGAACCTGAAGAAAGGCACGATCGCCACGGTGTTCATGGCAGCCTTCGCCCTGATCATCGCCAATGGCACGAGCCACGGCTCCGAGGATGAGACGGAAGATGAGGCCGTCAAGGTCAGTGACACGCCCGGCTCGGAGGTGAAGACCCTGACCTTCACCGAGGATGCCATGGACCGGCTCGACATCAAGACCGGCACGGTGCGCGAAGTGATGATCCCGAACGGTGGCGGCGGCGTTGCAAAGGCGCACAAGGCGGTGCCGCATTCGGCGGTCACCTATGACGCCGAAGGCAACACCTGGGTCTACCGCAATCCGGCTCCCGACACGTTTGTGCGCGAGCAGGTCACGATCGAGTCCATGGATGCCGACAGCATCTACCTGTCGGCGGGACCGGCGGTCGGCGACGCGATCGCCACCACCGGCGTGCAGGAAATGGTCGGCGCCGAGTTCGGCGTCGGCGAGGGTGAGTGAGTTCTTTTCGCAAAGAAAGTCTTAAATCATGATCCGCGCCATTGTGATCAACAGCATGCGGTTTCGCTGGATCATCCTTGCCGCTGCCGCGGTCCTGACATTCGTCGGCCTCACTCAATTCTATCGAATGTCGGTCGACGTCTTTCCGGAATTCGCACCGCCCCTGGTTGAAATCCAGACCCCGAGCTCAGGCTTGTTCCCCGAGGAGGTCGAGGCCCTCGTCACCATTCCTTTGGAACAGGCCATGGCCGGATTGCCCGGCCTTCATCTCATGCGCTCGAAATCGGTGGCGCAGCTCTCCTCGATCATGCTGGAGTTCGACCGCGGCACCGACCTCATGAATGCCCGCCAGCTCGTCCAGGAGCGTGTCGCCATCGTCCTGCCGAGCCTGCCGACCTGGGCTGCGCCTCCCTTCATGCTGCCACCCTTGTCGGCCGCCCGACGCGTGATGATGATCGGCCTGTCCTCGGACACGCTGTCTCTTCATGACCTCTCCATGCTTGCCTATTGGAAGATCGACGAACGGCTGCTGCGGGTTCCCGGCGTCGCCAATGTGGCGATCTGGGGCGAGCGGCTGAAGATGCTGCAGGTGCAGGTCGATCCCAACAAGCTCAAGGCCAAGAATGTGAGCCTCGACAGCGTCATGGAGACGACGGCCGACGCGCTTGATTCCGGGCTTCTGACCTACTCCAGCGGCCATCACATCGGCACCGGTGGCTGGATCGACACCCCGAACCAGCGTTTCAGCATCCGTCATCTCCTGCCGATCGTCGAGCCCTCCGACATGGCCAAGGTGACGTTCAGGGACGAGCAGGGCACGCTTCTGACGCTCGGCGACGTCGCCGATGTGAAGGAGGATCATCAGCCGCTGATCGGCGATGCCATCATCAACGGCCATCCGGGGCTGCTGCTCGTCGTCGAGAAGTTTCCGTGGGGAAACACGCTCGAAATCACCCGCGGCATCGACCAGGCGCTGCAGGAGCTCAAGCCTGGCCTGTCCGGCGTGACGGTCGACGCCGGCATCTTCCGCCCGGCGGCCTTCATCGAGCAGTCGATCGGCAATGTCTCCTCGGCGCTGCTCCTTGGCTGCGTGCTGGTCATCGTCGTGCTCCTTGCATTTCTCTATGAATGGCGGGTGGCGATGATCAGCCTCGTCGCCATTCCATTGTCGCTCGTCACCGCGATCTCGGTGCTCTATTTCCGCGGCGCGACCATGAACACCATGGTGCTGGCGGGCCTCGTCATTGCGCTTGGCGCAGTGGTCGACGATGCCATCATCGATATCGAGAACATTGTGCGTCGCCTGCGCGAGCATCGCGCCGCCGGCGGCACGCGTCCGGCAGCGCAGGTCATCCTCGAGGCATCGCTCGAGGTCCGCAGTCCGATCATCTATGCCACGCTCATCATCGTGCTCGCGGTCGTGCCGGTGTTCTTCATGTCGGGCCTTTCCGGCGCCTTCTTCCAGCCCCTGGCAATATCCTATGCCGTCGCCCTCCTCGCCTCGATGCTGGTGGCGCTCACGGTCATTCCGGCGCTCAGCCTGATCCTTCTCGCCAAGGTGCCGCTCGAGCGCCGCCGGTCGCCGCTCGCCGACTGGCTGAGAGCGCGCTACGAGATGGTGCTCAAGCCGATCATCAAGCGCCCGGCGCCCGCCTATGTGGCTGTCGCGCTCGTCACTCTCCTGGGCATCGTCGCATGGCCGTTCCTCGGCCAGCAGCTGCTGCCCGAGTTCAAGGAGCGTGACTTCCTCATGCATTGGGTGACGACCCCCGGGACATCGCTGCCCGAGATGGTCCGGCTCACCAGCCGGGTCGGCAATGATCTCCTCGCGATCCCCGGTGTGAAGCACGAGGGCGCCCATATCGGACAGGCTATAATCATGGAGGAACTGGCCGGTTCGAACTTCGCCGAGAATTGGATCAGCGTCGATCCGAACGCCGATTTCGAACAGGCGATGACCGATGTCGAGAAGGTCGCTCACAAATATCCGGGCCTCTTCCGCAACGTCGAGACCTATCTCGGCGAGCGGGTCGAGGAGGTGCTTGCCGGCGCCTCCGGATCGATCGTGGTCCGCATCTATGGACAGGACCTGGACGTCCTTCACGACAAGGCCGTGGAAGTCAGGAACTCTCTTTCTCACATCGAGGGCATTCAGGATCTCTTCGTCGATCTTCAGGAGAAGGTGCCCCAGATCGATGTCACGACCAATCTTGCTGCTGCCCAGAAATACGGTCTGAAGCCAGGCGATGTGCGCCGGGCCGCGGCCACCCTGATTGCCGGGACGGAAGTCGGCGATGTGTTCCGAGCGGGACGTGCCTACGATGTTCAGGTCTGGGGTACGCCGAACACCCGCAACGACGTCGCTTCGATCGGCGACCTTCTGATCGACACGCCCGACGGCGGCCCGGTGGCCCTGAAGGAAGTCGCAAATGTCAGCGTCAAGCCGAGTCCCAACATCATCACCCGCGAAAATTTCCGGCGTTGGATCGATGTCACGGCCAACGCCAGCGGCAGCGATCTTTCCAGAGTCGCCGGCGAGGTGAAGGAGCGTCTTGCCGATATCAAGTTTCCGCTCCAATACAATGCCGAGGTGCTCGGTGAATATACCGAGGCACAGGCGGCGCAGCGGCAGGTAGTCCTCTATTCCGGGATCGTCGCCATCGGCATCCTCATCCTGCTGCAGATCGTGTTTGCCAGCTGGCGCCTTGCGCTCCTTGCCTTCATCACGCTACCTTCGGCGGTCATCGGAGGCGTTCTCGCCGCCTATCTCGGCGACCCCGTCATCTCGATCGGCTCGATCGTCGGCTTCGTGACCGTCTTTGGCATCGCGGCGCGCAACGTCATCCTCCTCGTGCACCATTGTCAGCATCTCGAGAAATACGAAAACGAGCCCTTCGGCCCGGGACTGGTGATCCGCGCCGCCAAGGAGCGACTCGCACCGATCCTGATGACAACCGCCGCGACCGGGCTCGCCCTCATCCCGCTGGTCGTCCAGGGCGACATATCAGGTCAGGAAATCGTGCTTCCGACGGCGATCGTGATCCTGGGAGGCCTCGTCACCTCGACGTTGCTCGCGCTCTTCGTGGTGCCGTCCTGGTATCTGCGCTTTGGCAAGGCAGCTGCGGCGTAAGGCTTCTCAGCCGCCGCTGCTGATGGCGCCGCCGAAAGGCACGAGACGCCAATTCACGCCGAGCCGGAAGACGAATGCATCGTCGAGCGACACGAAGTCGCCCGGTTCGCCGTTTTCTCCAAACTTCTCGAGTGAGTCGAATTCGTTGAAGAACATGACGAGACCTTCGGTCTTGACCGACAGTGCATCGGTGATGCCCCATTCCATCCCGAGCCCGGCGACGCCGCCGAACACCGACATGTCCTTGGGACCGAACTTTGCATCTGCCGATTTCTCGTCGAGGCTGAGATCGGCCGTGAGCCAGGCGGCACCGCCGGTCACATAGAACAGCAGATTGTCGTCGGCATAACCGGCCCGAGCCCGCATTGTTGCGAGGAGGTCGGTGTCGAGTGTCATGGTGTCTTCGGGAATCCAGAACTTCGATGGCGAGTGGTCCCAGTCGACCGCCGCCACATCGCCCTCGATGCCAAGCACGTAGGAGCCGAACTGCCAGTTCACGCCGACCTGACCACCTCCGAGGAGTTCCGAAATCGCTCACATCGCGAAGATCGATCGATTCGTCGGGCTCGGGATCGGAGTCGTACATGCCTTTCGTGTTCGGGGCGCCCCAGCCGAAATTCGCGCCCACATACAAGCCGCCCCAATCATAGCCGCCGTCCTGGACGAGCCCGGCAGCCTGGACGGCGCCGGACGGCTGACCCGGCCGCCAATTGGCACCGAGCCGCACCACCAATCCCTCGTCGAGGCGGGCAAAGTCACCCTTGTCGCCGTTCGGCAGATCGGAAAGGCTGGTGTCGTCAAAGAAATCGAGGAACAACGCCTCTGCCCTGAAGGTCAGATCCGGCCGGTAGCCCCATTCGACACCGCCGCCGACCACCGCGCCCATCGTCGAGACATCCTTGCTCGAGTTCGGTCAGATGATCGACGAATTCGGCATCGAGAAACGCCAGGCCGCCGGTGACATAGCCAAGCAGGTTGCCGGCTGCCAGGCCCGCCCTGAGCTGTCCGGTCGCCATGAAATTGACATTGAGGGAGATCGGATTGGGCTCCGCTGTGAGCTTCAGGTCATCCATCAGATCGTCCCAGTTCAGTCCGGTGAAATCTCCTTCGATGCCAAAGACCAGCGGTCCGGATTGGAAGTTGTACCCGGCCTGAAAACCGCCGACGATACCCTGGTTGTCGATATCGCTGAGCTTGATCGGAGCGGGCCGCGGAAGGTCGGGCGGGATCGACCAGCGGCGGGTTGGTGAACCGATCGCCCCGATAGACCCCGTGGCTATCGATACGCCCCACGCCCACATGCGGGCCGACATAGAAGCCCGTCCAATCGTACTCTTCGGTGAGCGTGCCGGCCGCGGCCGCCGAGATCAGCCCCTGGTCCTCTGCCACCGGGTTCCACAGCTTCCAATTGGCACCGACCCGGAATTCAAACCCATCGCCGACCTTGAAGAAGTTTCCCGGCACGCCGGCGGGAACGCCATCGTCGTTCGGCCCGGGACCGAGCCCTTCCGTCAGATTTGCCAGGCTCGTCCTGAGGTCGAAGAGATAAAACAGGCCCTCGGTCGTCAGACTGAGATTCGGGCTGACGGCCCATTCGATGCCGGCGCCCGCCACGGCACCCCAGCCGGAATTGTCCTTCCTGTCCTCATTGCCTTGCTGGTCGGGATCCTGGCCACCCAGGCTTGTCCTGACATCGGCGTGGACATAGGCGGCGCCACCGGTTGCGTAGAAGAGAACATTGTCGTCGGCCCACCCGACACGGCCGCGCAGCGAGCCCAGAAACTCGGTTTCCGCGGTATAGGTTTCCTCACGAAGATTGTCGCCTCGCGAGTCAAAGAACGAGCCATCGCCCTCGACGCCGAATACGAAATGGTCAGCCTGCCAATTCCAGCCGACCCTCCCGCCGACCAGCGGCCACGCGCCATCAAAACCGAGATCGAGCGAGGTGGCGAAGAAGCCATTGGACGCCAGATCGCCATAGCCGACGAAGCCGCCGACATAGAGGCCGCTCCAGTCATGAACTGGCGGAGCGACGATGTCGGCAGCGCGACCTGCCGTCGACAGTGCAAGGAGCATCGCAGGGAGCGAGCACCCTACCAGCCATTTCCGCCGAACCATAGAAATCCCCGAATCCCGAAACCCCGCTCATCACATTAGAAATCGATTGCCGAGGCCTCAACCTCCAGCTTCCTGCTCGGGAGCAAATTTTGCCCACCATGGCAACTTTGCATCACCTCCATTTCTTTGCTGATTTCTACCAATGAGTCAGTTTTAGATAGTTTTACAATCGAGGGTGGATAGCCAGCTCGCAATGTTCTAGAGTATTGCCAACGTAATCTCCGATTATTTCAAAGACTTGTTTGGCCTGTGGCTCAGACCTTCCGGAAAGGAACGCGCGAAATGCTGGGACGACGGCAGTTCTTGTTGGTGTTTTTTTCGGCAGCGTTACTTGATTTTGCATCGACTGAAAAATCCGAAGCCGGCGATCACAAGAATTCACATCATCACGGTCGGTCCGGTCGCAGATCACGGCGAAGATCGCGCAATGATTCCCGATCAAGCTCCCGCAATTCCCGATCAAGCTCCGACAATTCCCGATCAAGCTCCGACTCGAGCGGCAGCACCGGCAGCATTTCCCGCCCGAGCCGCCGTCATGGCGACAGTGACCATGATGGCGAGGACTCGGACAGCGGCTCCTCCCACGCAACCCGCCACTGCCGGCACAACACGAACAGGTTCTGGACTGCGCATCGACTGCATGACGCCCAACTAAGCCGTTGGGAGGTTCCCTCATCGCAAAGCTGCATCGATCATCGCGCGATAGGCATCCGCGCAATGTCGGTCGTCATGGCCGACCGCCGGATCGCCCTGCACCGGCTCGGCGTCCACCAGGCGCCCGGCACGCTGGAGCACGGCAGCGGGCCGGGCAACGATATCCTCGTAGGTCAGCGTCAGCGAAATTGCCGGGAACTTGCCAATCCAGATCTCCGACATGCGCTCATACCAGCTCGCATATTCGAAGATTGCTGGAATGCTGCAGGCGTAATGATTACCCGTTCGATAGAGCCTCATAAAGATCCGCAATGCGAGATCATGAGGATCGCGCCTGATGAAGATCAGACGGAGATTCGGCACGATGGCGGCTATGCGGCCAATATAGGCGATCATTGCCGGATAGGTGTCGGTGACGATCCTCGCCCCATTGGCGAAGGTGCCAACCTCCTCGCGATAGATCGCCCGCAGACGGTCGTCCAGGGAAAGGGGCAGCTCCGCGGGATTGGCGGTCGTGAGCAGGCCCGATTGCGCCGCGGTGCGTTTGACGCTCGCTTCGACGAACCGCTGTTCATGGCCGCGCTTCAGCCCCGAAAGCCGCCCGAGCAGCTGCTCGAGCACGGATTTTCCGGCCCGTGACGGCCCGAGAACGAACAGGGAAATCGGGCTGCCCGGTTCCGCAAGCAACGCAGCTGCGGGCGTCTCCACCGCTTGGCGCTCGGCGGCAGCCATGCTGGCGCTCTGGCGCTCCCACGGTTCGCGATGATGGACGCAGAGCCGGCCATTGGCCTGAACCAGGGTCCGCCAGCTTTCTTCGACGCGACATTGGCGATGGAGCACGCCGGCCCGGGCGAAATCCCGAAACGAGGCGAAATCGAGCTCGCTCTCGCCGTCCTGGCGCTTGACCGCTGCGAGGGCGTGATCGATGTTCGTGCTCGCCAGTCCCGGTGCGAGCTGGCTCAAGGAATAGAGTATCGCCGCCGAGTTTGGATTTGAGCGGTGCGCCGCATCGAGCGCGCTTGCGGCTTCCTCCAGCCGGCCGAGCTGGAGAAGGCTGTCACCGAGCCCCTGCGCCGCCAGCGCCGACACTGGATCGAGCGCAAGGATATTGCGGTACAGCTCGACTGCGGCCTCGTAATCGCGCGCTTCGCGATAGGCATCGGCCAAGATGCGAAGCATCTCGATGTCGTCGGGCTTGAGCCGCCGCGCCTTCTCCAGAATCTCAATTGCCGCGCCATGGGCTCCCACCCCCAACGCTGCGGCACCGAGATTGGTGAGATTGATCCAGTCCGACGGACAGAGCAGCTGAACTTGCGCAAAGCAGGAAAAGGCCTGCCGCGGATCGTTCATCGCCAGGTGGATCACGCCGAGCGTCTGGAGTGCGCCGGCATAGTCGGGATAGTCCCTGAGCAGGGCCTCGCAGAGCGCCTTGGCGCGACCGAGATCACCCGAACGGCGATGGCTTTCGGCCTCCGCCAGCCGAGCAAATGCCTGCTCAATCTTCGGCATTGCCGCCTGTCATGCGAGCGCCGTCACGGCCTCGGGCTCGGCGCTCTGACCCTGGGCCGCCACAGCCTCGTCATAGGGAATCTTGAGCTCGAGCACCGTGCCGCCATTCTGTCCTGAACCGATTTTCAGCTCGCCGCCGAGCGCCCGCACACGCTCCGTCATGCCGGTCAGACCATACCCAAAGGTCGCTTCGGGCGAAATACCGCAGCCGTCATCCTGCACACCGAGATGGAGGCTGTGAGGTATGCGCCGGCCCTTGGTCCGGCTGTTCGCCTGCTCGCGCAGCGTGATCGCAACCTTCATGCAATCCGCATGACGAAGGGCATTGGTCACCCCTTCCCGGATCGAGCCATAGACCGTGAGATCGACCGCCTCGCCATAGCTTGCCGCAAGATCCTCGCCGTGGAACTCGATCTTCGCCCCCTCCTTCAAGGTCTGAAGCTCTGCCAGGAGCCGGGCGATGGCATCGCCCAAGGGTACCCTACCGATCGACATCGGCCTGAGGCGACGGAGCAGATCGCGGTTCAGGTCCTTGATCCGATCGGCGATTTTGAGAAGCCGCCCGACCCGGGTGTTGATCCTGGGTCCGTGCTCGGGGATGTTGGCACTCATTTGACGCAACGACAAGAGCTCCGCCGATAGCCCGAAAAGATCCGGCCCAAGCTCGTCATGGAGCTCGGCGGCGATCTGCCGACGCTCGTCGTCCTGGATGTGGATGAGACGGCGCGACAGCATGAGGTTCTCGTTGCGAGCGTTCTCGAGATGGGCCGAAAGCGAATTGAACCGTTCGGTGATCACTTCGAGCTCCCGCACCGCCGGACGACGCAAGCGAGCCTCGTAATCGCCGCGCTCGAGGTCGCCAAGCCCCTGGGCGAGGCGGCCGACGGGTCTCAGGATCTGCGACAGCGTCAGATAAAGCACGAGAAAGACTGCAGCGTTCACGGCGACGGCTAGCATTGCCAGCTCGACCAGATCGTCCCATCCGTCCTCAATATTCTCCTTCGGCAGCCCGACCAGTCTCACCTCGCCGATTTTTCTGCCCGCCACCTCGAGCGGCAGGACCCGGTGCGGCTCGCCCGGACTGACCAGAATTCCGTACCATTCCGGGAAATCGACATCGTCCGAGGGATCTGGCGAGCCAGTGCGGCTGACCGCCCTGCCGGCCGGATCGACGACCTCGATTTCGACGGGCTCGATCACCGGAAGTCGCAGCGCCAGGGTTTCGAGCGTCGCTTCCAGCGAGGTATGGGTGAGCGCCGAGGCGATCTCCGCGAGCACCAGCGTCTCGGCCCGCGCCATTGCGGCGCCCATCTCGGCTTCGTTCTGGTGGCGCATGGCGTAAATGATTGCCGCGGCGCCGATGATCGCGGCGGCGAGCTCGATCCCGATCACGACTGCCAGGATCTGTCCGAGGATGGACCTATTTCGCCAAATTCCTGCCAAGCATTCCCTCGTGTCCAACCTGGTACACATCCTTTTGCGCGAGGGGTGGCGAAGCAAGTTCTTTGCCAATTGGAATCATCCGAATTGAGAATATCTTCTAGACCTGTGGATCTGGCGACACAGTTTCTTGGCCAGTTAACCGAATAATACGCTTTGGCCTGTAGATTTAATCGGCTGTCGGTTATCCTTTGCCTGGAAAGGTGTGTGTCCGCGTACCTCGATGACCAAGATTCTGGTAATCGACGACCATCCGATAGTGGCCCAGGGCTGTCGTCAGCTCATCGAGGACGCCGGTCTTGGCACGTCGGCCGAGGCGAACTCGGCTGCCGAAGCCATCCGCATCGTCCACCGCTTCAATCCCGATGTGGTCATTGTCGACCTCGGCATCGACGGCAATGAACTTGCCGGATTGGACCTCATCGGCCGGCTTCGGGCAACATCCAATGCGGCGGTACTCGTCTTCAGCATGCACCGCGATCCCATCATTGTGAGCCGTTCCTTGAATGCCGGGGCAAACGGCTACCTGGTCAAGGACTTCGGCTGCAACGAAACTGGTGGAGGCGGTCAGGATGGTGGCGAGCGGCCATCCCTATCTCGACCACGAGATAGCCATGCAACTCGCCCTCCACGGGCCGGACAAGAATAAGAAGCTGCTGTCCGACCTCACCTCGCGCGAGCTCCAGATCCTGACCTTTCTCGCCAAGGGAAAGCCCTATAGCGAGATCGCCGCCAGCCTACGGGTGAGCTACAAGACCGTGGTCAACACCAGCGCCAAGCTGAAAATCGTGCTTGGCGCCAAGACCCTGCCGGAGCTTATCCGCTCCGCGATGGAGTGCCTATCGTCGGTCGAAACATTCAACCGACCGTATGTTGACCACAATCCTTCACCATAGAACTTATTTTTGACAAACACTCCCTACTATTTTGCCACAACTTCCCTACTCTCCCAGCCCAACCTGGCTTAACCTCCTGGAATTATATTTGTTTTTTGACGGCAAGTTTCCTCAGTGGAAAGGGGAATTTGCGTCAAAAGTGAGTCTGGAGGATCGCCTGGTGTCGAAGCCGTGGTCAATAATCGGCGGTATTGTCGATTGGAGTCTTAAATTTCGGTTGCTCGTCCTGGCGCTCGCCGCCGTGGTGCTGTTCCTCGGCATCGGCCAGCTCCGCAAGATGGCAGTCGACGTCTACCCCGAATTCGGTCCTGTCGTCGTCGAGGTCCAGAGTGAAGCGCTCGGCCTTTCGGCGCGGGAGGTGGCCGAGATGGTCACCGTGCCGCTCGAGGCCGATCTCCTCAGCAATGTTCCCTTTGTCGACATTCTGAGCTCCAAGTCGGTGCCGGGCCTGTCCTCGATCGAGCTCGTCTTCGAGCCGGGGACCGAGCTGCTCAAGGCACGCCAGGTGGTCCAGGAGCGCCTCGCCGAAGCCATGGTGGCGCTGCCGGGGGCTTCGAAGCCGCCCCAGATGATGCAGCCGCGTTCGTCCATGACGCGGGCCATGATGATCGGCCTCTCCTCGAAGGACCTTTCCTTGATCGACATGTCGGTCCTGGCGCGCTGGAACATCCGGCCGCGGCTCATGGGCATCCCCGGGGTGGCCAATGTTGCGATCTGGGGCCAGCGCGAGCAGCAGCTCCAGGTCCTCGCCGATCCCGATCGGATGCAGGAAAAGAAGGTTCCCCTGATCAATGTCATCGAGACGACTGCCAACGCGCTCTGGTCGTCGCCCTTGAGCTTCGTCGAGGCGTCCGTCCCCGGCACCGGCGGCTTTATCGACACGCCCAACCAGCGTATCGGCATCCACCACATCTCCCCCATCAAGAGCCCGGAAGATTTGGGTAAGATCGCCCTTGAAGGCCGGCCTGAGCTTCGTCTTTCCGACGTGGCGACTGTTGTCGAGGATCACCAGCCGCTGATCGGCGATGCCCTGCTCAAGAGCGGCCCCGGGCTCATTCTGGTAGTCGAGAAATGGCCGAATGCCAGCACCCTCGACGTCACCAACCGCGTCGAAACCGCTCTGGCGGCAATGGCCCCCGGCCTCAAGGGAATCCAGATCGAACTCGCAGCTCTATCGGCCCGCCAACTACATCGTGTCGGCGATCGACAACCTGACCATCATCATGATCGTCGCGGCAGCCCTCATTCTCCTGGTGCTGATGTGGGCTCTGTTCGACTGGCGCGCGGCCCTCATCGCCGCCATCACCATCCCGGTCTCGATCATCGCCGCTACTCTCGCTCTTCACCTTGCCGGCGAGGCGATGAACCTCATGGTCATCGGCGGTCTCGCCGCTGCGTTGGTGCTCGTCATCGACGACGCGGTAGTTCTCGGCTCCAACCTGAAACGCCGCCTGGCAGCGCCCCGACCGCCGGAGCAATCGACTGCACAGCTCATCACGGCAGCGCTGAGCGAGACCCATGGACCTCTCGCCTTTGCCGTGCTGATCATCCTGCTCGGGCTTGTCCCGCTGTTCTTCCTCAAAGGGCTGTCGGGTGCCTTCTTCCCGCCCGTCGCCATTGCCTATGGCATTGCGGTCGTGGTCTCGGCCGTCGTCGCCATTGTTCTGGCCCCGGCCCTCGCTCTCCTACTCTATCCGGCCGATGCGCCCTCTGAAGCAACCGGGCGGCCTGCATCGGCCTTCTCTCGCAAGGTGTCCGACGGCTATCGGCGTGCCCTCTCCGGCATGGTCAGGGCACCGGCCATCGCATTCATCGCCACGGCCCTGTTCTTGCTGGTCGGCATTGGCGCCTACACCCAGCTCAACGGTGGCGCCTTCTTGCCGGACGTCAGGGAGCGCAACCTCCTTGTCGAGTGGGCGGCCGCACCGGGCGTGTCGCATCCCGAGATGACGAGGGTGTTGAACCGCACGGTCAACCAGCTCGCAGCTCTTCCCGGCATCAAGAACATCGGGTCCCATGGCGGCCGGGCGATCACCTCCGACAGGGTAGCCAATATCAATGCCGGCGAGATCTGGCTGACCCTCGCGCCCGATGCCGATTACAACTCGACCGTCAAGGCGATCAAGACGGCGATCAAGGACTATGCCGGCCTGGGGCTCAAGCTGCAGACCTATCAGCAAAGGCAGTCCGACGTCATGATGAGCGGCGCAAAGGATGTCGTTGTTCGGGTCTATGGCGAAGAAGGAGATCAGCTCGATATCCAGGCCGAGAATGTCAAGTCGACCTTGGCCAAGATCAATGGCCTTACCGATGTCACGATCGAATCGCCGGAGCGAGAGCCGGCCGTCGAGGTCCAGGTCAACCTCGCCGCCGCCCAGAAAGTGGGCCTGAAGCCGGGCGATGTGCGCCGTCAGGCAACGACCCTGATTTCGGGACTGCAGGTCGGAAGCCTCTATCAGCAACAGAAGGTTTTCGAGGTGGTCGTCTGGAGCGGCCAGGATCGGCGCAACAGCCCCTCGAGCGTGAGCGACCTCGTTCTCGACACGCCCAATGGGGACTATGTCCGGCTCGGCGACGTAGCGGATGTCAAGATTGCCGCCACCCCCGCGGTGATCAAGCGAGAGTCGGTCTCGCGCTATGTCGATATCACCGCCAATGTCAGCGGCCGCGACGTCGTTTCAACCGAGGACGATATCAAGGGCGCGCTGAAGCAGATGGCCTTCCCGACCGAGTATCATGCCGAAGTCGTCACCGATAAGGCGACCGGCTTCCGCACCACCCGCAGCAGCATCCTTCCCTTTCTCATTGCGGCGGCGATCGGCATCCTCCTTCTGCTCCAGGCAATCTTCGGCTCGTGGCGCCTGGCCTTCCTCTCCTTCGTCGCGCTGCCCGCTGCACTCGCCGGAGGAGTCCTGGCGCTGCTGATCACCGGCACCAGCCTGTCGATCGGCGCTTATCTCGGCTTCCTGGCCCTGCTTGGACTCAGCGTTCGCAACGGCATCACGCAGTTCAACCGCTACCAGGCGCTCGAAGAAGCCGGTGCCGGCACCGACGGTGTCGAGATCGCGACCCAAGGCGCCGACGACAACGCGCTGACAGTGACCATCACCGCAATCGCCGCTGCCGTGGCGTTCTTGCCCGTGCTGTTCGCCGGTTCCATTCCGGGCCTCGAGCTGTTCCAGTCCCTGGCCATCGTGGTGCTGGGCGGTCTCGTCACCTCCACTTTGCTGCAGCTTTTCATCCTGCCAGCTCTTTACGCCGCCGTTTGGTCGCCATCAGTGAGGGAATCAATATGAGTACGTATCGCAATTGGCTGCTCGCAGCCGTCGCTTCCACAGCATTGCTCACCCTCGGACAGCCCGGCGCTTTCGCGGCTGACTCGAGCAAGCCCGGTCCGGCCAAGGTCGAGAAGATCGAGGGCTCGAATGTCGCCCGCGTGACGCTCACCGAATCCGCAGTGGGACGGCTCGGCCTCGAGACCACGCCGGTTCGCGAAGAGGCAGTGACACCTCGCAAACCGCTGGTCGCCGGCATCTCCGCCTTGACCGTCGCCGTCAATGCCTCTGCCAATTCCGTGCCGGTGAGCGACGCAACGGCAGCCGTGCCAGGATCGGCAATGCGCAAGATCATCCCGTATTCCGCGGTGATCTACGACCTCTCGGGTCAGGCCTGGGCCTATGTCAATACCGAGCCCCGCACCTATGTCCGGCAGCCGATCACTATCGACTACAGCCAAGGTGCCCAGACAGTGCTGAAGGACGGCCCGTCTGCCGGGACTGAAGTCGTGTCGGTTGGTGCAGCCGAGCTGTTCGGCGCCGAGACCGGGGTTAAATAGTCGAGAAATCCACTCATCACGCGCCGGGAAGTCGACCTGTCATGATGCGCTTTATTGTCAGTAAGAGTATCCAGTTCCGTTTTCTGGTCCTCGCCATCGCCTGTGCTCTCATGTATTTCGGCATGAGAGAGCTGCAAAACGCCCAGGTCGACGTCTTCCCGGAATTTGCCCCGCCCCGCGTCGAGATCCAGGTGCCCTCCGTTGGCCTTTCTGCCAAGGAAGTGGAGGAACTGGTCACCATCCCGATCGAGGATGCGCTGAACGGGGTCGATGGCCTCGACGTGATGCGCTCGAAGTCGGTGCAATCGCTCTCCGCGATCAACCTGATCTTCAAGCGCGGCACCGATCTGCTCAGGGCCCGTCAGCTGGTCGCCGAACGGCTGTCGACCGTGGCGCCGACCTTGCCGTCATGGACGAGTCCGCCGGTGCTGATGCCGGCACAATCCTCGACCAGCCGCTTCATGAAGATCGGAATCGCCTCCGACACCCTGTCGCTCAGAGACCTTTCGATGATCAGCTATTGGAAGATCCGGGCCCGCCTCTTGCGCGTGCCCGGGGTCTCCAATGTGATGATCTATGGCGAGCGCATCAAGATGTACACGGTGCAGGTCGAGCCCGAAAAGCTCGTTCAGCATAAGGTACCCTTGACGGCGGTCCACGAGACGATCGGCGATGCGCTCGATGCGAGCCTCGTCAAGTTCTCGGACGGTCACTTTATCGGATCTGGCGGCTTCATCGATACGCCGAACCAGCGGCTGCAGGTTCGCTACGTCCTGCCGATTGTCACGCCTGACGATTTGAGCAAGGTCACGCTCAAGGACCGCCCCGAGCTCAAGCTCACCGATGTCGCACGGGTCGTCGAGGACAACCCGCCGCTGATTGGCGATGCCATCATCAATGACGGTCCAGGCATCCTGCTGATCGTCGAGAAGTTCCCCTGGGCCAACACGCTCGACGTGACCCGCGGCACCGACGAAGCGCTCAAGGAGATCGCACCGGGCCTCAAGGACGTCAAGATCGATGCCGAGATTTTCCGACCGGCGACCTTCATCGAGGTTTCGATCGGCAATCTGACCAATGCGCTGGTGCTCGGCAGCATTCTCGTTGTCGTGCTGCTGTTCTTCTTCCTCTTCGAATGGCGCACCGCGCTGATCAGCGTCATCGCCATTCCGCTGTCGCTGCTGACCGCAGGATTGATCCTCGATCTCCGTGGCGAAACCATCAACGTGATGATTCTCGCCGGCTTGATCATTGCGGTCGGCGAAGTGGTCGACGATGCGATCATCGACATCGAGAACATCTGGCGACGTCTGCGTCAAAAACGCGCCGAAGGAAGCACTCAGCCCCTTGCCGGAATCATCCTGGACGCCTCGCTCGAGGTCAGGGGCGCCATCGTCTACGCGACCTTGATGGTGATCGTCGTCCTCGCCCCGGTGTTCTTCCTGGAGAGCCTGTCGGGCGCGTTCTTCCGGCCGCTTGCGCTGTCCTTCACGATCGCCATCCTTGCCTCGATGGTCGTCGCCCTCACGGTCACACCGGCGCTCGCTTATCTTCTTCTGCGCAACGCGCCGCTCCGGGATCGCTACAATCCGGTCGTGCCGTGGCTCCAAAAGGCATATCGGGCTGTCCTTTCACGGATCATTGCACGCCCGAGATACGCATATGCGGCAGTCGGCGCCGTGGCGCTGCTCGGCCTCTGGATCGTGCCGCAGCTCGGCCGCGAGCTCCTGCCCGAGTTCAAGGAGCGCGATTTCCTGATGCATTGGCTGACCAAGCCGGGCACCTCGCAGCCGGAAATGGCCCGCATCACCAGCCGTGCCAGTGTCGAGCTGCGCGCCGTCCCGGGGGTCCGCAATTTCGGCGCTCATATCGGTCAGGCACTGCTCTCCGATGAGCCCTACGGACCCTATTTCGGCGAGAACTGGATCAGCGTCGATCCCGCGGTCGATTATCAGAAGACGGTCGACAAATTGCAGGAGGTCGTCGATGGCTATCCCGGTCTCTATCGCGACGTCCAGACCTACCTCAAGGAGCGCATCCGGGAAGTTCTGACGGGCGCCAAGCAGGCGGTGGTCGTGCGCATCTATGGCGACGACATCACCGAGCTGCGCAAGCAGGCCGACAAGGTGAAGGAGTCACTCAGCGGCGTCGAAGGGTTAAAGTCGCTCTCCGTCGAGTTCCAATATCCGATCGCCCAGGTCGAGGTCGAGGTCAACTTGGACGCCGCCCAGCGCATGGGCGTCAAGCCGGGCGACGTCCGGCGGGCGTCCGGCATCCTTTTGGCCGGCGAAGAGGCCGGCGACATCTTCCGCGACGGCAAGGCCTACGACGTCAATATCTGGAGCACGCCGGAGACCAGGCACGGCATCGAGGATGTCAAGAACCTGCTCATCGACACGCCGAACGCAGGTCCGATACGCCTCGCCGATCTGGCGGATGTCAGGGTAAAGGCGACGCCCAACCACATCGACCGCGAGCACCAGTCCCGCAAGATCGATGTGACCGCCAATGTCGCGGGCCGCGACCTCGGGTCGGTCGCCGCCGATGTGCAGAAGATCGTGCGCCAGGTCGCAATGCCGCTCGGCTATCGCGCCGAGGTGCTGGGCGAAGCGGCAGAACGCAGCGCCGCCTCCAGCCGCCTGCTCCTCTATTCGCTCATCGCCGCCGCGATCGTCTTCCTCCTGCTCCAGACCACCTTCGGCACCTGGCGCCTGACGGTTCTTGCCTTCGTCACTATGCCGATGGCCCTCGCCGGAGGAGCGATCGCTGCTTATTACACGGGCGGCGTCCTGTCGCTCGGATCGTTGGTGGGCTTTCTCACGGTGCTCGGCCTCAGCGGCCGCAACGCCATCATGATGATCAGCCACTTCCAGCATCTCGAACGCGAAGAGGGCGAGCCCTTCGGCCCGAACCTGGTGCTGCGCGGTGCCGTGGAGCGCATCTCTCCCATCATGATGACAGCATTGGCCATGGCCTTTGCCCTCGCCCCGATGCTTGCCGCCGGCGATATTCCCGGGCAGGAGATCGAATATCCGATGGCTCTGGTCATCATGGGCGGCCTCTTCTCCGCCACCCTTGTGAACTTGTTCGTCGTGCCCTCGCTCTATTTGCGCTTTGCCAAGGGCGTCGCGTCGCGAGGCGACGAGCAGGGCTCGTTGCAACCGGGAGCAGCCTGAGGCCAAAGAGACTTAACCCTGTCGCTTGTGATCAGGGTTCCACCTCGTTTCCTTGCTCGTCGAACACGGCCTCGACCTTTTTACCGCCGCTCTTGACCCGGAATTCATATTTCACGACGCCTTCGCCGGTGATCTTCTCTGAAAGCGTCACCTGCCCCTTTGGATGCTTTCTCTTCAATGCAGCCCTGACAGCATCGGGAGCCGTTTCGAACGGAATCGTCTCCTCGGCAACGATGAGCTTGCCGTCGTCGGAATAGGAGACGTCGCGATGGGTCTTGCCTTCGTCTGACGAGAATTCGTAGGCGACCTTGCCCTTGTCGATCTCCTTGGAGCAATCCTTGACGACCGCTTTCGGGTATGCCGCCTTGAAGGCCTCGGCTGCGGCTGCCGGAATCGACTTGCAGGCGATTTTCTGTTCCGCTGCCGCAAGTGGCAGCGCCTGGGCGCAGCCGAGTGCGATGATAACGGAAGCGAGGCGTGTGAACTTCATGGAACTACCTTCGGGTTGCAACAACGTTCTAGTTTTCGAAGCCTTCGCCCTCATTGGGGAGACGCGGCGCGTCGGGATTATAGGGGCTCTTGCCTCCCCAATGAATGGTCAGTCCGGCGACCACCGTCAGGAAATCCTCGAACTGGCGGGCCGGCACCGATCCATCCTCGCCGACGAGATCGAAATTGACGTTGTAATGCCTGAGGCCGAGATACATCTCGGTATTGATGCGCGAGATCCGCTGCAACGCGCCCAAGCCCCAGCCCGTCGTGTTGCTCGACTTGAGCTCGAGCGTGGGGATGTCGTCTTCAGGGCCCGTCCATAGCCCTGCGACCAGGTCCGGATCGCTGTCATTCCAGTCCTTCCAGCTCCTGAAGAACTCGCCATATATGGCGGTCGGACCCCAGGAGATGAGATCGCGCACCATGCCCCCCTTGGTATAAAGGAAGGCATCCGGCCCGCGGCAATCGCCGCTGATCTCGCCGGGCTCGGCACAATCGTCATTATGGGTGCGCCGGGCATAGTTCACCGCGATGTTGAGACCGCTTGGATCGTGGCGCACGGCGAAGGACATTCCGACACCGAGATCCTCGGTATCCTCCTTCGCCTTTGCCTCCTCCGTGGTGTCGCTCCAGACGCCGATACCACCGGCCACCCTGAATTGGTTCCACTTGTGAGAGTAGCGCAGCGCGGCATCAGCAAAGATGCCATTCTCATTGGCGGTGATTTGGGTGTTGCCATCCTTGGTCAGGAACACCTCCTCTTTCTGGCCGACCGAGCCCGACAATTCGAAGCCGTTCCAGGTTGGGCTCACATAGGTCAGGAAGGTGCCGCTTTCGCCCGAAAACTTTGCCTCGAGCACATCGCCCCATCGGATCTCGGAGCAACAGGAATTGGCATCGCCGGTCGCCAATCCGGGCGTCCCTTTGACACCCTTGGCGCGCAGGAAGAACTGGTTGGAGTAGTTGTCGAAGGAGGCATCGGTAATCGCGTCCGAGCCGGCGAGATTGATGTTATCGATCTCGTCGCTCGACGAGTCCGTAAGCCCTCCGATGATCTTGCCTATGGAATTGTTGCCGATCTCGGCCAGAAGATAGGGCAGCTCCACCGTGAGGCCATCGCCATTCCAATCGGTCTGGCTCACCGTATCGCCGCCCGCATAATAGGTGTCGAATTCCAAATTGACGCCCAACGTCCAGCCCTTCGAGAGCTCCCACTCGCCGTCAAGCTCGAAGTCGCTACTGTCCTGCGGGTTGTCGATCGAGTTGACCGCCACCTGGCTGCCATCGTCCCAGACGAGCAAGGCGCGGTTGATGATGCCTCCGAACGACCATCCACTGCCGCCATCGTCCTCCTTGGAATTATCGCCGCCCTTGTTGTCGCCTTCATTGTCGCCCTGGTTATCACCCTCCTCGTCCGAGCCTCCGCCGTGGTCCCCGCTCGACGAGCCCGCAGCGAGGCCCCGCGCCGCCGTGTAGTTGCCGTGGTCATAGGCACTCGATCCGAACGGCAGGAACCGATAATTGAGACCAAGGCGGAACACAAAGGCATCATCGAGATATGCGAAATCCGCGGCATCGCCTGGGTCGCCGCTCTGATTGCCGAAATTGCGCAGCGATTGCTGCTCGTTGAAGAACAGGAACAGCCCTTCGGCCTTGGCCGACAGCGCCTGCGTGATCCCCCATTCCATTCCGAGCCCGGCCACCCCGCCGATCGTCGAGAGATCCTTGCTGCCCGTGGTCTCTCCATCCTCCTTGAGCGTCAGACCGGCATCGAGATAGGCAAGGCCGGCCGTGACGTAGAACAGCAGATTGTCATCCGCATACCCTGCCCGCCCGCGCACCGTCGCGAGCAGGTCGCTGTGGAAACGGGCCTTGTCCTGCGGGATCCAGAACTTCGAATCGGAGCCGCCCCAATCGGTCGCCGCGACATCGCCCTCGACGCCGAACACCAGCGAGCCCCACTGCCAGTTGAAGCCGGCCTGGCCGCCCGCAAGCCCGCCGAGGCCGCTGATATTGGTCAGGTCCAGCGCCTCGTTCGGCAATGGATCGGGATTGTACATGCCCTCCATCACCGGGCCGCCGAAGCCGATGCTGGGCCCGGCATAGAGCCCGCCCCAGCCATACGGCCCACCGTCATAGTGACTGGTGCCGGAGGACGCAGCCGGTTCGGCAAATGGGCGCCAATTGGCACCGAGCTGCAGCACGAGCCCTTTTTCGAGATCGAGATTGTCTCCGGGATCGGAATGCTCGAGACCGGAAAGATCGCTGTGTGAATTGAACAGCAGCACGAGACCTTCGGCCTTGAACGTCAGGTCGGGTCGGTATCCCCATTCGATGCCGCCGCCCAAAATGCCGCCAAACGCCGAAACATCGGTTTTGTCCGACTGATTGACATCCTCGAAATCGGCATTGAGGTAAGCCAGGCCGCCGGTGGCGTAGCCGAGCAGATTGCCGTAGGCATAACCGGCGCGCAACCGGGCGCTCGCCATGAGATTGATGGCGAGCTTTGCCGACTGTGGTTCGGTCGGCCGCTTCAAATCGGTGATCAGATCATCGAAGTCGAGCCCCGTGACATCGCCCTCGATGCCGTAGACGATCGATCCGATCTGCCAATTGTAGCCGAGCTGGATCCCCCCCAGCACGCCCTGGTTCCGAAAGTCGTGCGCCTCGACTGGCGCCGGATGCGACGGATCAGGCGGGATCGCCGGCGGTGGATCCGTCTGGCGGTCGCGGAGATAGCGGCCGCCCTTGTCGATCTGACCGATACCGGCATGCGGGCCAATATAGAATCCGCTCCAATCATAGCCGGTCGCGGTCTCCGCTTCATCGGCATGGAGCGGATAGAACCCCTGGTCGGGCGCGCCCGGATTCCACAGTTTCCAATTGACGCCGACCCGGAATGCAAAACCGTCGCCGATCTTCAGGAAATTGCCGGGTACACCGTCCGGCACGCCGTCGTCATTGGGACCGGGCCCAAGCCCTTCCTGGAGATTGGCCAGCGACTTGTACTGGTCGAAGAAGAACCACAGGCCCTCGGTGACGAAGCTCACATTGCGGCTGAGCGCCCATTCGAGCCCGGCGCCCACCACCGCGCCATAGGTCGAAAGGTCCTTGCTGTCCTCATTGTCCCTCTGGTCTTCATCGAGAAATCCGAGGCTGGTCTGGACATCGGCATGGAGGAAGGCAGCACCGCCGGTCACATAGAACAGCACATTGTCGTCAGCCCAGCCCACCCGGCCGCGCAATGTCCCGAGGAAATCCGCCGAAGCCGCATAGGTCTCCTCGCGCAGGTTCTCGTCCTTCATATTGAAAAACGAGAAATCGTGCTCGACCCCGAACAGCAGGCTGCCGAACTGCCAGTTCCAGCCGACCCGCGCCCCCGCCAGGCTTGAACCGCCGCCAAATCCGAGATCGAGCGAAGTCGCGAAGAAGCCGTTGCTGTCGACATCGCCATAACCCACGAAGCCGCCGAGATAGAGCCCGCTCCAATCGTGAGCCGGCGCAGCGACATCCGCCGCGTGACCCGCCGTTGACATGGTGAGCATCATCGCGGGCAGCGAGCACCCGCTGAGAAGGCCTCTTCGAGACATGCGAATCCCGCCGCTTACACAGCCCTTGAGGTTAGAGTATGCCCGATAAAGAGCAATAGATCGGAGCCAGCCCCAAAAAACTTTTCGCACCAGGTGCTCTATAAGCATCACCTCAAAAGAAAACGATGAAATACTCAGGGCGTATCCACCACGATCGAGGCCAAGCTCAACTGTGTACACCGATGATTCGCGGGCCGGCTGAAACCGCGGGGCTCGCGCTTGAAGAACACTCGGCGTTCGCCGTTCAATTGGCGGCAGCTGCGAATGATCGGCAACACTGCTTCACGGTCGGTCAGGCGGACGATCGTCAGTGCCACTGCATCGGCGCTCGCTGCCGACACGCCCTCCAGCTTGCCCTCATATGGCCCTTCAACGCCAGGAACAAGGTCTTGCTCCGCATTGACCCGAACAATTCAGTCCCGGCGATGAACTCCATGACATTTCCGACCAATTCCGCGACTGCTCGGCAGACGCCGACATGCGATCAAGTCACTCGCCGGACGTGCTGTTTCGCCTGACATTCCCGACTATCCCGGTTTCGATTTTCAATTTGGCCGATACGCTGTGCATCGCAATTAGCCCTCGAATCGCTACCCGCCAGTAATCCTTCAAAAAATCAGGGGAGCCCATGGCTCCCCGCTGTTTTCATGTCTGGTGTCGGATCAGAACTTGTATTCCATCCGACCGATGACCGAGTTCGAAGTCGTAGTCCTCGTTGAACCGGCCATCCCACTTGATGCCGAACCGAAGCTGGTTGGTGACATCGAAGGTGCCGCCGACACCGGCCACCAGCGAGTCGTCCGCCACGTCGGAAGCGACAACCGTGAACTTGGCATCCGGAGCCTCGCGGAAGGCCATGTCGACCTCGGCAGGATCGTCGAACTCATGCGCCCAGGCCACCATGACGTCCGGCCGGAACATGCCACCAGCCATATCCCAGAAGCCGCCGAACCGGACACCCACCAGGGTCTCGACCAAGTCTGCGTCGCCGCCCTTGACCTTCAGAGCCCAACCGGTGTCATGCGGATCCTTCTCGTTGAAGGAGTCGAGCTCGGCATGACCCACATCCACACCCACGAACGGGGTGAAGGTGTAGTTCGGCGAGAACTCCCAGCGATACCCGGCTTCACCGTAGAAGTTGAACACATCGCTGTCAGCCTCGTTCGAGGACGGATCGATCAGAGTGATACCCTTCTTGATGTCGCGATGGGTCTCGCCGTCGTAGCTGGCGAAGTCGACGATGCCACGGAGGTAGAACACCCGGTTGTCGTACCCACCGTAACCGGCGACATGCCAACCTTCGTAATCCACCGAAGCCCCACGGCGACGCCCGAAGTTGTCGAAGTCCATCTCCGAGCTGATCCAGCCACCCGCGATACCGGCATAGAAGCTGTCGGTGAAGGCGTAGTCGGCACCAGCCGTGAAGGAGATCTGCGTCTCGTCATAACCAGGCGCATTGTGGTCGCCATCGAGGCTGTTCCACGTACCGCTGGCGCGGCCCCAGACATGGCCCGTGCCAGGCGTGAAGCATCCGATAGCCTCCGGTGCAAGATCGGCTGTCGGCCGCACCTGCAGGCCATTGACGTTCGCAACCGCTCCCGCCCCATAGGCGTCGCACTCCATGCGCTCGGTGATCGTCCGCTTGATCGTGCGGGTCGACCACAGAACCGACTGGAGGTACTGAGCGATGCTCGGCACCAGTCAGCTGGTCCATGAAGTCCTGGTAGTCACCATCGGCGAGCGCGAAGAGGTCCTTGACGTTGTTGGAGAACAGACTGTCGTCATCCTCCAGATTGCCGTAGACCCTCTCGATCGCATTGCCGACCTTCTTGCCGTTCTTCGACAGACCGTCAACCTCTCCGAAGCCCTGCCGGGTAGCGACCAGGTCGATGCTGTCATTCTCCTCATCGATCTGCGCCTCGGTAATGAGCAGCGCCGAGTTGTCCTCGACAGTGAAGGTGTCACCGACCACCAGACCGCCCTCCTCCGTCTCGACGACGTCCTCATAGCGGGTTTCGTCATCGTAGAAGCCTGGATTGTAGAGGGCGAAGATCCTGCCGTTGACATTGGCTGTGTCCGCCTCGACACCCGGCACATTGTCGTCTTCGGGCGTCAGCTCGACCATGAGCGTGCCGCCGTCATCGAGGTTGAACTGGTCGACATGGGCCTCCGATGGTCCCTCTTCCTCGTTCTGCAGCATCACCAGGGTGCCGGTATCTCGGATGGTGAGCGTGCCGTCGTCGTTATCCTCCTCCGGATTGATGACACCGTCGAACAGCGTCTTGCCATCGGTCACGACGATCTCGTGATCCTCGTCGATCTCGATGTCGCCATAGATGTAACCGAAGGACTGACCATCGAAAACGGTGTTGAGGAAGTCCGAAATCCGCTCGCTAGCCACTGCCGAGCCCAGCCCGTCGGGGTTGTTGCCGGTCAGGAGGATTTCGACGTCGTTGGGCGCATCCTCGGTGTCGATGGCCGTGCCACGTTCTCCCAGGAGGAGGCCGACGTCCTCCTCTTCATCCGCGACTTCGGCGACGATCGCACCTGCATCATTGTGGATAGTCAAGAGCGCTGTTTCGTCGATCTCCTCCTGCTCGTCCTCATTGGTGATCAGGATGCCTTCCGCATCCGCCTCGCCGGCACCGGCTTCGCCAGCACCCGGATCGAATGCTTCGGCGTAGACAAAGATCGCTCCGGAGTTAAGGACGGTGCCGGTTATCTGCGCCCCATCCAAATGGATGCCGACCGCATCGGCGTCTGCCGGGCCTTCTTCGTCACCAGCTCCGTGAGCAATGGCCACAACATCGATGAGATTCTCATTGATGATGCCGGGAGTAGTGGTGGTCCCGCCACCCGTACCATTACCGTCTTCCGGATCATCACTGGTGATTTCATCAGTGGTGCTGCCCCCAGTCGTCGTCGTCTCTGCGACTATGGGAGTTCCATCGACGCCTCTGACCTCAATACCGACCGCCTCAGCCTCGGCCACTTCATCGCCATCCCCCGTGGCATTCGCCTCGGCACGCGCCAGGAGCTCGCCTTGATTGAGGAGATTGAGGATGAGTGAGCCGTCAGCATCGCCAGCGATCGAGATGACAGCGGCCTCGGCTTCGGCCTCGGCATCGCCGTCGTCCTCCGCATCCCCGGTTGCAACCGCATTGGCGAGCGCCTCGGCCGACATCACGGCGCCAGCCCGGTTGGTGAGGTTGGAGATGCCGTCCTCCTCGGTGTCGAACCATTGGTCGATGACCGACGCTTCGGCCTCAGCCTCGGCCTCTTCCTCGCCATTGGCGTTGGCCTCGGCATAGGCATCCATCACGCCGGCGTTGTCGACGTTGATCGTGCCGGTGATGCCCTCGACATCCTGCTCGGCGATTCGCGCCTCGGCGTCGGCATCGGCCTCGTCACCCGTCGCTGTCGCGTAGGCCGTCGCGAACATCTGGGCGGAGCTACCAACATCACCGTGATCACTCGAGGAAGAGGATGAGCTGGACCCGCCGCCATCGACCAGCAGGCCGACGTTGGTCAGGTTGACGACCGCAGTATCGGCCTCCACCTCCTGAACGTTGGTGACCGCCTCGGCCTCGGCTTCGGCCTCGCCATTGAGATCAGGCAGCACGGGCACTGGCGGCACCGGTACTACTTCAGCAGCTTCAGCCTCGGGCTCGGGCTGGTCAGCATTGGGGAACACGAACTCCTCGAATGATTGGGCCTGGGCTCTGGCAAAGGCATAGATCTCGCCATCATTGGTCACCGTCGCCGTGCCGGTGCCGTCCGAGTCCACTTGCTGGGAGATGGCATTGGCTTCGGCCTCGGCCTCGGCCTCGATGTCGTCCTCCTCGTCACCGACGCTGGGCATATGCAACGGTCGCGCTCCGATCACCGCGTCCACGTCATTTGTCACGGTCGCGGTGCCGGTCGTGTCGGCGTCGACCCACTGGTCGATCACCTGCGCTTCGGCTTCGGCCTCGGCCTCTTCCTCGCCATAGGCATTGGCCTCGGCATAGGCATTCATGGTGCCGGAGTTGGTCACCGTCGTCGATGCGACTGTCGCCTCGGCATCCTGCTCGGCGACCCGCGCAAAGGCATCGGCATCGGCGTCCTCACCGGTGGCTGTCGCGAACGCCGTTGCATTCATCATGGCCGGAACAAAAACACCACCGCCACCGTGATCACCCGAGGAAGACGAACTGGACCCGCCACCATCGACCGGCAGGAGGCCGACAGTTGGTCAGGCTGACCGTCGCCGTCGTCGTGCTCCTCATCAGCGTCGACCTCCTGGATGACGGTAGTCGCCTCGGCCTCGGCCTCGGCCTCACCATTGAGATCAGGTAGCACGGGCCCTGGCGGCACGGGTACTAGTGCAGCGCCTCCAGGACAATGAGCTTCCGGCGGCTCGAATGCTTGCGCCTGAGCAGCGGCAAAGGCATAGATCTCGCCGTCATTCGTGACCGTCGCCGTGCCAGTGCCGTCCAAGTCCACTTGCTGGGAGATCGCATTGGCTTCGGCTTCGGCCTCGGCCTCGATGTCGTCCTCCTCGTCATTGACCTTGGCGTATGCAAACGCGTCCGCTCCGATCACTGCGCCCCGGGATTGGTCACGGTTGCGGTGCCGGTGGTGTCGGCATCGACCCACTGGTCGATCACCTGGGCGTCGGCATCGGCATCGGCATCGGTCCCGCCATAGGCGTTGGCCTCGGCATAGGCATTCATTGCGCCGGAATTGGTCACCGTCGTCGACGCAACATCGGCCTCAGCATCCTGCTCAGCTACCCGTGCATCGGCATCGGCCTCGGCATCCTCGGCGCTCGCCGTAGCAAAGGCCGTAGCGTCGAGCGATAACAGGCTGGTGTTGATCAGGCTCACCGTCGCCGTCGTTCCGTCTTCAGCGTCGACCTCCTGGATTACGGCAGTCGCGTCGGCATCAGCCTC
Organism: uncultured Alphaproteobacteria bacterium; assembly: GCA_963744915.1. Classification (GTDB taxonomy): domain Bacteria; phylum Pseudomonadota; class Alphaproteobacteria; order Rhizobiales; family Aestuariivirgaceae; genus DATAFF01. The sequence continues at coordinate 59,395 of CAVUUY010000024.1, read as the reverse complement.
GGCATCACCATCGAGCTCCTCGAACTCTTCGAACGAAGCTGCAAAGGCACTGGCATAGGCATAGATGGTCCCGTCATTGGTCACCGTCGCGGTGCCGGTGCCATCGGAGTCCATCTGCTGCGAGATGACGATGGCCTCCGCTTCGGCATCGCCGTCCGGCTCTTCCCCTCGTCATCGTTGGAACCGATTGCTGTCGCGAATGCAGAGGCCGAGAGCTCGGCGCCGGCTGCGTTGGTGACGGTTGCGTTACCGGTCACCTCGGCATCGACCCACTGGTCGATGGTCTTGGCATCGGCATCGGCGTCGCCTTCATCCTCGAAATGCACTGTCGCATACGCATTGGCATAGGTCACGCCGGAATTGATGTATTCCGTCGTTGCCGTATCGGCTTCCTCGGCATCCTGCTCGGCGACCTGGGCGTCTGCCTCTGCCTCGACATCGTCGCCACTGGCAAAGGCGGTGGCAACTGCACCAAGCGTCAGCGAGCTGGTATTCGTGATGGTCGCAAGCGCGATCGACCCGTCGTCATCGGCCTCGACCTCCTGATTGACCGCAAGAGCTTCCGCCTCGGCGTCGCCGTCCTCGACCTCGTCGTCGCCTTCGCGAGGACCGATGCCTCAGCCGAAACGATGAAGGTGCCATTGTTCACGAACCTGGCAGTCGCCGAAGCTGTCGCCATCGACCTCCTGATTGAGTCCGGTCGCGTCTGCGTCGGCATCGGCTTCCTCACCCTTGGCGATTGCTTCGGCGCTGACGAGCACAAGCCCGTCATTGGTATGTTCAGCCACGGCCACATCGACATCATCGACCGTCTGCTCGATGCCGATGGCCTCTGCCTCGGCTTCGCCGACCTTGTCGTCGCCGGCGGCGACAGCCGTGGCATGGAACCTCAACCTCGATGACGCCATCGACGCCGTTGATGACCCGAGCCGTGCTGGAGGGCCCGTCGTCACCATCATCCCGTTGACATATTGGTCGATGCCGACTGCCTCGGCCTCGGCCTCGGCATCGGCCTCATACCGATGGCTGGCGCTTCCGCATCGACATCGATCAAGCCATTGTTGACGTCCTGGGCGAGCTCTTCGCCATCATGCTCGATTCCCCTTGCGTCCGCATCGGCTTCCGCATCAGCGCCAAGGACACCGGCTGCATCCGCCTCGGCTTCAGCCTCGACCAATCCATTGTTGACGAACCGGGGCGCCTCGTCGCTGTCGATGGTGACCGCGGTCGCTTCGGCGTCGGCGTCGTCGTCGACATCCGCATCCCAGGCGGACACCTGGCCGGTCGGCGAGATGATCAAGGCGCCGCCGATCACCGCGTCGTCCTCGACGACGAGTGGCTCATCCTCCCCGCCGACCCCGATCAGGCCGTCGATGATCACATTGCCGGTCGTTGAGAAATCATCATCGATTTCCAGCTCGTCCAGAATGCAGGGAAAGTCGACCGGGCAGCTCACATCGCGCGTAAAGGTGCCGGTAAGCTCGAATGCGCCGGCCGATGGCGCAACCAGCATCAACGCACTGACGGACGCACCCAGCATCAACCCTGTAAGAGTTTTCCGAGAGATCATCGACGTTCCCCTTCTTAAATCCCGAATAGTTTCCCGCCACAACGACGCGCGCAGTGGACGGCCCCGCTCGAATCCTCGAAGCAATGATTACGGGAAGGCCTGCAACTAGCAAGCAGAGTGTGGCAGCCGGCTGAAGCAACCATCCACAGCTGTGACACAAACTCCACACGAAGAACTAGCTAAAGCGCGAGTTATTGCTGGCATTTATACACTCTATAGATTGAATTCGCGTGTCCAAATTTGGGCCGATGATCGAGCGTATCTACATCGTCTGCTCAACCATAAATAGTCATTACGGCCGCAGAATGTAGTGCTGGCTCGGCAGTGGCGAGAAATCGAGTCGAATCAAGCATAATGAGGACTCTTCCGGGCTCCTCGGACTCGCAAAAAGCAATGGCCGGCGCAATGGCCGGCCATCTCGCAGTGCCAGAAGATTGCTCGAATAATCTACTGAATCGGCGTCTTCATCTGCTGCGACGTAGAAGGCATAGGCCTCCTGGAAATTCTTGAGATCGAGGTCATGCTTGATCGGCGTGCCGGTCACTGCCTTGTAGTTGACGGTGACCGTCGGCTTTGATGCCGAACGCCTTGACCCAGGCATCGCTGAAGTCGACCTCGGCGATACAACCGCGCGCCCCGCAGGTCTTGTACTGGACCTTGATCGGCTCGGAACCCGCAAAGACCACGGAGATGCCATCGCCCAGGGCCACGCCCGTTGGCGTGCGGATGACCGCCTGCGGGGGCGATGTCGCTTCCTTGGTCTTCGGGATCACCGACCAGGAGAAGACAACTTGCTTGTTCTTCTTGCTGACAAGCGAATATTGCAGTGCACAACGCCTGCTTTTGTTTTCGACCTCAGCACAGTCCACCCGCCAATTGTTGAATGATTTCTGGATCCGCGTGGCGCTGGCTGCCTGCGCGGCCGTAGCACCTGCAAGAACCATCGCCAGCACGCCAAGGGAAACCGTGAGCTTGTTCATCTTGACATTCTCCCTCAATTCCTGGTTGACCTCAGCTCTCGCAGCTCTGCCACTCATCATGTCGGTGATCGCGACCTCTGCCCCGCCATTCTCGAGAGCCCTGAGAAGTGGCTGCAGCTCCTTTTCATGCCGGCGCCACCGTTCGACCGAGCTGCCATAGACCGGTTTTCGCACCTGCACGACACTTGCCGTTTTTACGGGACGTGAAGATTCGTGGAAATTGAGACAGGCCTCATTCCATGGAAGATCGAGAAAATCGATGACTTCCCGCGCCATCTGGGGCAGATCCTCCACGACCTCCTCGTAACAGACAGTCTTAATCACCCCCGGCGGAAGCACAGCTTTCCAATGAGCCATGAGCTCTTCGTGCTTGCGGCAATAACGGCCCAGTTCACCAAGATCGTAGCTATAGGGCATGTCGTCCTTGAACAGCTTGGTATAGGCCGACAGGCAGGTGTCGATGGGATTGCGCTGGGTGTGGATGATCTTTGCTTTCGGGAACAGAACGTGAATAAGCCCCAAAAAACTGCAGTTGCTCAAGAGTTTGTCTGTGATTCGCTGCGACTGGGGTGAATTGGCACGCAATTTGGCCAGATAGGCTTGAGCAAACAGTTCATATTGAGCAGAATTCAGCTTTGTGGCGATGGCCGGATATCTCGGCAATGCCGGGAATCGTTCTCGCAATGCCGTCAATTGACGAGGGAAGTCTTTGATCTCCCCGGCTCCGAAGGTTGCGGGATGGCTTGCAATGATTTGCTCGATCAAGGTCGAGCCCGATCGCGGCATGCCGACAATGAACACCGGAACTCGACTGGGATTTCCTCCAAAGGGCGCGCTTTCGAAAAATGCTCGGTCGAATGTCTGCTTGATTCGCTCAAATTGTCCGAAAACTTCGGTTTCGTTGTAATCCACACGCGCGCGTTTAAGTGCGGCGCCCGCTGTAAAATGCTCGAATGCCTTGTCATGCTGCCCGAGATCTTCATAGGTCTTGCCCAGGGCAAAATGCAGCGACATAAAGCGGGGCGCGGCGCGTTCTTCTCCCTCAGGCAGCAACTCCCGCATCTTCTGAAGCAGGGGGCTGCGAGTCTTCGAACTTCTCAAGATCAGCCAAATTTGAATAAGTTCCGAAAGCCCGGGGATTGAGCTCTATCACTTTCCTGAATCTGGCGCGCGCCTCTTCCCACCGTCCCATCGATTTCAGGCAAATGCCAAGATAGTTATTGGCCTCGATCAGATCCGGCTTGAGTTCGAGAGCTCTTTCGTAACACTTGACCGCTTCCGCAAACCTGTCTGTTTCGTGAAGGATCTGCCCAAGAACGCTCAATCCTTCAGCACTCTTTGGATTAAACTTCAGGGCCAGTCGGCAGGCCTGCTCGGCCTGCTGCACGTTTGAAAGCCGGAGTTGAGTGCGGGCAGTTTGCACCAACGCCGGTACATATTTGGAATTCGATTCTCAAGGCATCTCCGAGAATTCGCAGCGCCTCGATCGGCTGGTCATTCTCGGCCAGCAGACCTGCAAGATTGCTATAGGCCTCAAGATACTTAGGCCTGAGCTCAATCGCCTTGCGGTAGCTGTGCTCAGCTTCAACGATCTGGTCCTGATCGCGAAGGATGGAGGCCATGTTATTGTAGACTTCCGGATAATTCTCGCGATAGATCAAAGCCTTCTGATAGTGGTCCAGCGCTTCTTCTTGACGACCCAGCGCCCGCAGGGCATTTCCCAAATTGTTGTGCGCCTCGGGGAAATGCTTCTTCAGCGCAATCGCCTTCTCATAGCACTCGACTGCCCGCTCGATATTCGCGGCGTTCGAAATAGACGATCCCGAGATTGTTGTGGGCCTGTGACGACTTCGGATTGAGGCTAACGGCTTGCGTCGAGCGCAGCCAATGCTTCGGGAAGCTTGCCGCGCTGGCGCTCGATTTCTCCGAGATTTGATAGATATTGTGCGCATTCTTGGATCGATAGTGGCAGCGCGCTGAAACGCTTTGACCGCCTCCTTCTGCTTGCCCCGGGCATTGAGGATCGCCCCCATGAGATTGTGGGCTGCTGCCATGCGCGGCCGGCCAGTGACGATCTGCGCACAAAGCCGTTCGGCGAGTTCAAGCGTACCGGCATTATAGAGTTCGAACGCCCGATCCATCGCCCTCTTGACCGGCATCCGACGCTTCGTCGTTGCGACGTTGTTCGGAGTTGGCGCAGAATCCACACGTGCCGGTCGGTTTACCTCGACCATTCCACCCTCCCTCAACCGCTCGAAGCCGTCGTGATTTAAAGACCGGTAATCAGTGTGTCGACGGAAAAATGCGACACTGACCCACTTGTCCCACTAGAAATCCCTAGTTTTCGTCAGCATCATGGCATTTATGCCATAATGCAACTTGTGATTGCTTCACCGACCTAAGAACAATGGTTCCGGAAGACCCGCTATATCCACCTCCACCGCGAACATTGCCCCGCCAGAGTCGTTTCCACTCGCCAGACGTAATGAAAAGCGTCCGCAGGTCTTCCCCGCTGAGACAGCAGCTTGTGGTATTCGCCGCCGGCACCTCCACCACCCGGTCGATCTGTCCACCGGGCGTCAAATGGAGCACCCGACCACCGCCATGGACGGCCCACCAGACGCTGCCCTCGCGATCGACGCAGAGCCCGTCCGGCAAGCCGCCAGCATCGTCAAGGGCCGCAAACTTCCGCCGCTCGCTCAGCCGCCCAGTCGCCGGATCGACACGATAGGCGAGAAGCTGCTGGCCGATCGAATTGCTGAAATAGAGAGTTGTGCCGTCGGGGCTGAAGGCCGGCGGAGCGAACCAGCAGCCGCGCGTTGCGAGCGAAGGCGAGGGCCCCGATGGTCCTGCCCTTGGCGACATTGAAGCTCTGCGGTGCTGCCATCTCCGGCGTCCATCGCTGGACCGTCGGATCATGGAAATCGACCCAATAGAGGGCTTGCTCTTCCGGATGCCAGAAGGCTCTCGCCCAGCCGATCACGGCTCGGGCAAATGATGTGCAATGGCGCGCGCTTTGTCGCCGTTTGATCAGATTCTGCGCCCGGCGGTGACGCCTCCATCGATGAGCCACACCGCGCCGGTGGCAAAGCTTGCCGCCTCCGAGGCCGCGAAGGCAATCATCGCTGCAATCTCTTGTGGTTGGGCCACCCGCTTCAGAGGCGTATAGCCGTCCCATTGCCGGCGCACCGCAACGGGATCGCGGCTCGCAGCGATCGATTGCAGCATCATGTCGGTCTCGACCGGTCCGGGGCAGATGCAGATCGCCCTCACTGTCGGCGCAAGCTCGACGGCGAGCGCCTTGGTCAAGCCGATCAAACCGCCCTTCGAGGCGCAATAGACGGAACCGCCGGCGAAACCGATGAGCCCGGCATCGGACCCGATATTGACCACGACCCCGCGGCGGCGGCGAAGCCCGGCAAGCAAGCCCCGGGCGAGAAGCCACGGCGCCGTCAGATTGACTGCCATCGTCTCGTCCCACGCCGTCTCGGTCACCTCGGCAAGGGCCATCTCGCGATAGATGCCGGCGCAATTGATGAGGACATCGACCTCGCCCGCCTCGGCAACGATGCGGGACAGCGCCTCGCGATCCGAAAGGTCGCCCCATACCCCGCTCACCGCTGCCGCACGCCCCGCCAGCGCCGCCACCGCTGCTTCCACCTCGGCCGCGCGCCGCCCATGCAGCACGATCTCCTCGCCATCCTCTGCCATCCGTTCGGCCGTCGCCCGGCCGATGCCGCGCGTCGAGCCGGTGATCAGGATCCGGCGGCGCCCGCCCATGCCCGTCATCCCTGCCAGCTCCGCCCAGCCGTGCTGCCGCCATCGATGGCAACCGCCGAGCCGGTCATGAAGGCTGCCGCCGGCGACAGCAGGCACAGCACGAATGACGCGATTTCCTCAGGGCTCGCAATCCGGCCGAGTGGATGATAGGCCGCGAAAGCCCGGTAATAGCTGCCGGCATCGCCGCTCGCCTCGGCGCATTCCCGCATCAGCTCGGTGTCCATCGTTCCAGGACAGAGCGCATTGACCCGAATCTGGCGCGGCGCCAGCTCGATCGCCAGCGCTCGGGTCATCGCCACGAGTCCATGCTTGGCTGCAACATAGGCCACATTGTGAGGTATGGCGTGCAGCCCAAGCTCCGAGGCGATATTGACGACCGCCCCGCGGGCCTGGGCGAGCGCCGGCAATGCCGCCCGGATGGCGAGCAGCGGCGCCCGCAGCACCACTGCCAGATGCCGGTCCCACAACACCGCGTCGGTCGCCTCGATCGGTGCTTCAATATTCACCGCCGCATTGTTCACGAGCATGTCGAGGCCGCCCAGGGCATCGAGCGCCTGCTCGACGGCTTGCTCCGGGCCGCCTTGTAGCGCGAGATCGGCCGGCGCCGCCTGGAGGTCAGGACCGCCACCGAGCCGCGCAATCGCCCGCTCGACCGCTTCGGGCGTCCGATCGTTGATTGCCACTCGGGCACCGGCCGCGCGCAACGCCTTAACGATCGCCAGCCCGAGCCCCCTGCCGCCGCCGGTGACCAACGCGCCTTGCCCGGAGAAGTCGGTTGTCATGACAATTCATCCTCGATAGCGGCTGAGCCACAACGCGATCACCGTCGCGCCGATGCTGAACGCGATCAGCATTGTTGCCAATGCATTGATGGTTGGATCGAGCGAGGTGCGCACCAGGCCCCACACCATGGTCGGCAGGGTGTTGCCGCTGCCGATGGTGAAGAAGGTAATGACAAAATCATCGAGCGAGATGGCGAGCGCAATCAGCGCCGCACCGACGATGGTCGGCTGGACGATCGGCAGCGTCACGGTCAGGAAGGCGGCGAGCGGCGAGGCGCCGAGGTCGCGCGCACTGTCGACCACTGTCCAATCGAAGGTCTGGAGCCGTGCATACACGATGGCAACGACGAAGGGCTGCACCACGACCAGCTGCCCGAGAATGACGGTGGTCAGTCCGAGACGGATGGTGAGCAGTCTGACGAAGGTGCTGATGAGCGCGATGCCGATGATCAGTGCCGGCATCATCATCGGCAGGCTGAGCATGGCGATAATCCGCTCGGCCTGCCACCGCGGCATGCGCGCCACCGCCAGCGCCGCAAGCGTGCCGGTGATCACCGACAACGCGCCGACCGCCACCGCCACGATCAGGCTGTTCTGCAGGGCCGGCCAGAAATAATCGAGTGCCATCAGGCGCCGGTACCAGTCGAGGGTAAGGCCGGTAAGCGGCAGGCTGGTCAGCGCCGAGCGGTTGAAGCTGAACAGGACCACCAGTCCAAGCGGTGCCACCAGATAAAGGCTGACGACAACCGCGAACAGCAGCCAGAGCACCTGTGACGCTCGGATCATGGTCGCAAGGCCAACTCCAAAAGCCGGTGAACGGTGACCACGATGGCGAGCGTCACCGCCAGCGTGGTGAACGCCATGGCGCTGCCGAGCGGCCAGTTGAAACCGATCGAGAACTGGTTCTCGATGAAGGTTCCCATGAGTGCTGCTCCGCCGCCTACGAAGCGCGGCGTCACATAGTCGCCGACCGAGATCAGGAAGCTCAACGTGAATGCCGTCATCAGGCCGCCCCGGCACTGCGGCAACACGATGTCGCGCAGCACGCGCGCAGGCCCCGCTCCCACGTCCCGCGCAGCCTCGATCGTCACATCCTGGATCGCCCGCAGGCTGCCATAGATCGGCAGCACGGCGAAGGGCAGCAGGAAGTAGGTGAGCGTGATCACCACCCCTTGGGTGCTGTAGAGCAGCGCCCCGAGCGGTTCCCGGATCAGCCCGGTCCAAAGCAGCGCCCGGTTGAGCACGCCCTCATTGCCGAGAATGCTTTTCCAGGCATAGATCTTGACCAGATAACCGCCGAACAGCGTGGTGAGCGTGACCAGCAGGAAGGCATTGCCGAAACGCCCAAGTCGGAAGCGGATGGCATAGGCGAAAGCGAATGCCACGACTGTCGTCAGCACCGCCACCGCACCGGCCGTGAGCGTGGTGAAAGACAGGACACCGCCATATTCCCGTAAGCTCTCGGCATAGTTGTCGAGCGAGAAGGCCGGCCGCATGATCCGAGCGCGCACCGACCAGAAGCTGATCACGAAGAAATAGACGAGCGGCAGCACGAACAATGCCACAAACACCGTCAACGCCGGCATCAGCGGCACGAAGCTTCGCCGTATCGCGCTGCTTGACCGGAACATGAGCCAAACGCTAGCCTCGTCACGCTGTCGAGACAAGCGCTTGCAAGGCGCCGCACCGTCGGGCGCGCCAGCCGCATCCGCATCAACGATCAGGCAGCACAGGGAGGAGTGAATGAGCAGCCAAAGTGCGAAACCGAGCGCTCTGCTCGAACTGTCGCAGCGCTCGCGCCTGTCGCGCCGCAGTGTCACGCAGGGGCTCGGGACTCTAGCCGGAGCCGCCCTCGCCGGGCTGCCCGCCGGCCCGGCGGCGGCTGCCACCACCATGACCTGGATGGGTTGGCAGGGCTACGAAACGCCGATCAGGTCGGGGACCTTCTTGAAGGACAACGACATCGACTTTCAGCCGACTTTCATCGCTTCCAACGAGGAGATCATCAGCAAGCTGCAGGCCGGCGGCATCGGCAAGACCGACATCGTGTCGATGTATTACGGCTACCTCAAGCTGATGGACGAGGCCAAGCTCATCGAGAGCATCGACCAGTCGAAGATCGCCATGTTCGACCGCCTGGTGCCGGAATTTACCGGTAATCCGGGCATCAGGAACGACGGACGGCTCCTTGGCATCCCATGGAACTGGGGTTCGCTGCCGCTCATGTACGATCCTTCGGTGGTGGCGGCGCCCCCCGAAAGCTGGATGGACATCTTCAAGGACGAATATAAGGGCAAGGTGGCGATGGTCGACGACCCGCTCACCTATCTGCTCGTCTGGGGCACCGTGGTCACCGGCCGGCAAGACGGCACGCTCGTCACCCGCGAGGAGCTCACCAAGCTCATCGACCTCATGATCAAACTGAAGAAGGAGCACGCCCGCGCCTTCTTCCCGAGCTATGGCGACATGGGCGACGCATTCGCCCGCAACGAGGTGGTGGTCTCCTGCCTGGGCTGGGAGGCGGTCGCCGTCTGGGCCAAGGCCAAAGGCAAGGAGATCCGCTACACCATTCCCAAGGAGGGAACCGGCCTGTTCATGGACTGCCTGGTCATACCCAAGGACGCACCGCATCTCGATCTTACCTACAAGATGATGAATCACATCCTCTCCCCTGCTCCGCAAAAGGTTTTCGCCACCGAGCAAAGCGCCGGCATCACCAATCTCGACACGGTGCCGATGCTGTCGAAGGAGCTGCAGGAGGCTTATGGCTACGCCGATCTTCGCAGCAAGCTGCAGAAGGCGCGGCTCCAGCCCATGCCGCCGACCGAACCGGGCACCCAATGGGCCACCTATGACGACTTCCTGAAGGAGTACCAGCGGCTGCAGAAGGCGTGAGGCAGGCCCGTCCATGATCTTCGTCGAATATATCGAGCGCGAGCGCTCAATGCCCTTCGAGATCTTCCGCAAGCTCGGGGGGCAGGATTGGTCAGGCAGCGACCGGATTGTCGCCAATCTCGGTCGCACGATGCGGCTTGCACCGACGCCGCACTATATGTGCTGGTGGCAGATTCCCTCGATCAAGCGCATGGACGAGTGGGAGAACTACTTCCGCTCGAGCGAGGGCCGCATCTACCTCTCCAAGTCGCCGACCGGCAAGGCTCTGCATTTCCAGCGCTGCGGCCTCTATGACGAGATCATCGGTCATGGCGAAGTTCCTTCCGGGCTCCATCTCGTCGAGTTCTTCGCCGCCCCGGGTTTAAGTTCCGGCGACATCAAGCAATGGTTCGGGGAACGTGCGGGCGAGTGCGGCACGGGGCGGCTGAGTTATGTCATCAACCGCCTCGGCCTCATCGCGCCTGATCCAGGCGGCATCGCCATCTGGACCTTCCCCGATTATGCGGGGGTGGAGCCGTTCCTGCGGCGCCCGCCGCAACCTGGTGCGGTGGGTGTCACCCAGGCCGGGCTCTACCGCAATTTCGGCGAGGACATCCCTTAAGCCTACTCCGTCACCACCCGTATCGGCGCCGGGTGATACCTATAGCTATCGCCGTCCTTGCTGACATGACCGATGCCAGGCCATGGGAAATGGTAGACCAGGACCGGCATGCGCTCGCTGCTCAGCATGTCGAGTGTCTTGACCCGGCTGGCGATCCCCTGCTCCGGATCGGTGTCGAACCCGAATTTGTATTTCGGTCGCGCCATGGATACCGCCGGATGGTGGATGACGTCGCCGCTGACCAGCAGCATCTGATTGCCGGAGCTCAGCACATAGCTCGTGTGACCGACGGTATGACCGGGGGTATGGATCGCCTTGATGCCGGGAAGCACCTCCGCCCCGTCCTTGACGAAGCTCATGCGCTCGCGCAACGGCATCAGGGCATGCCGCGTGCCTGCGACCATCCCCTTGATCTGGGGATGGTTCAGCTTGCCCTCGTCGGTCCAGAAATCGTAGTCGGCCTGAGCGATATAGAGCTGCGCATTGGGATAATTGGGTAACCCGTCGGCGGCCAGGCAGCCCCAGCAATGATCCGGATGGGCGTGGGTGATGATAACCGCATCGATGGTCTTCGGATCAATGCCGGCGGCGGCGAGGTTCTTAAGCATGCGACCGCTGTTCGGGCCGAAAGGCTTTGCACTGCCGACACCGGTGTCGATCAGCACCAGGCGATCGCCGGTATTGACCACGATGGCATTCTGTTCGAAGAGAGCATCCCGGCTCGCGAAATTTGCGGCGAGCAGTTTCTCCAGCTCCTCCTTCGGCGCATCGGAATAGATGCCGGCCAGGGGCCCCAGCGCCAAGGGTCCGTCCGACACCACCGTCGCTTCGAGATCGCCGAGCTTGATACGATAGAAGAGAGGCGCCTGCGTTCCGACCGGCGATGCTTTGGCAAAGGCATCGGCCGGAAACCCGAGAGCCGCTGCCCCCGTGAAACACGCAGCGGTTCCGAGAAGACAACGACGCGAGATTGTGAGATCGAGCATGAGTTTTCTCCTTAAGGGCGGGTGTCGGTGAGTTTAACGCACGCCCAGATCGTCCTGCGATCACGCTTTCGCGTGCCGAAACTCAAGCCTTTCGCCTGATCCCGATGCGCGACAGGAGCCAAGGCGACGGCGGCGCGTCCCGATCGCTTTGATGAATCTGATCGAGCTTGATCCTGATTGCTTCCGGAAAGTCGTGCGCGCACGCGATGCCGTCGTCGGCGGCCGGGGCGTAGATCAGAACGAGGTCCGACAGGGCGGCATCCTGGCCGCTCCCTGCATCGATCATCTGACCGAAGAGGCGCAGGCTCTGCGCCTGTCGCTCGACGATCCGCAGGCGGACATCGAAGCTATCGCCCTCATGGAGTTCCCGCAGAAAGGCGATCCGCAATGCGCTCATCCGCAGCGTGCAGCCGGTTGCACGCCGGTGCCCGGCATCGAGGCCGGCCTCATTCATGAATGCATCGACCGCTTCCGTGAACACGATCGTATAGGCGTAGTCGCCCATATGACCGTTGTAGTCGACCCAGTCGGGCTTGATGGTGCCTTTGATGACGATCTGCATGAAGTGTCGGCACGTCGCTAGTCCGGAAAACGGGCCACGGCAAGCGGCCGTGGCCCGCCATCCCTCAGCGACTGTAAGAGATCCGGTAGATGGCACCGGTCAAATCGTCGGACACGAGCAGCGAGCCATCACGCAGCTGTGCAAGCGCCACCGGCCGGCCGACATATTCGCCATTGCCGGTCAGCCAGCCCTCGGCAAAAACCTCCTCGGCGCCGGGCGTGCCGTCGTCATTGATCGGCGTGAAGAGGAACTCGCGCTCCGACGGGAACCGTCCGGTTCCACGAGCCATGCTGCGTGCTGAAAACGCCCTTCTTGTATTTCTCCGGGAACTTGCTGCCCGTGTAGAAGAGCAGGCCCAGATCGGCAGCGTGCGCGGCTCTCTCGACAACCGGGAATACCGCGTCCTTGGGCGGATCGCTGTTCTTGTAATCCTCCGTGCGCACATGACCGCCGCCGTACCATGGGAAGCCGAAGTTCTCGCCTTGCTTGGTGATGCGATTGAGCTCTCCCGGCGGGGTGTCGTCGCCCATGCCATCGACCTGATTGTCATTCGTCCACAGCTCGCCGGTTCCCGGCTGGAAATCCATGCCGACCGGATTGCGCAGGCCATCGGCATAGACCTCTCGATTGGAGCCGTCGCGGTCTACCCGAATGATTCCGCCGATCCCGTTCTTCTTGAAGGTGTCCATCTTTTCAGGAGGCGGAACGTTGAACGGCTGGCCGAGTTGGACGTAAAGCTTGTTGTCCGGCCCGTTCACGCACACCCGGGCGGTATGATTGTAGGATTCATCGGCGCCGGGAATAAGTTCACCGTCCTTGACCACATCGCCGACTGCCACGTCAGGGCTCTCGTAAAAGAACTCCGCCGCCGGGAAGATGCGTATGCGGTTGCGTTCGGCGATGAAAAGAAACCCATCCTTGGAAAAGCAGACACCGTTGGGGATCACAAAATTGAGCGATGGGGCGAAACGCTTCACCTCGTCGGCGGTGCCGTCCTTGTTGCGGTCGGTAACAGCCCAAACGGCGTCTTTCCTGGTGCCGACGAAGGTCACCACGCCCTGCGGGCCGACCGCCATGTGCCGGGCGTCGGGAACGACGGCATAGAGATTGATCTTGAAGCCCTTCGGCAGCTTGATCTGCTTGAGATTGTCGCGCAGCTGCTTGGCATAGTCTCCTGTCTGGGGCACAAAGCCGAACGCCGACATTTCGGTGCCGGTTGGCTGCATTTTGCCGAGTTTTTCCATGTTGTCGTCTTGTGCAAAGCCGGGAGTGCCGGCGAAGACAAGCGCTATCAGTGCGGACGAACACATCAACAGTCGACGCATGAACTCCTCCCTATTCTTCTTGGAAGTCGAAGCAGGTGCAAACTTAGCAGCAAGTCCATTCTCATGATAGATCCCGTCTCGCGCTTTGGAGCATGCCCGGACGTCAGGGCAGCTTGACGGTGACCTTCAGGCTGGCAAACCAGTCGGCCAGGTTGGCGATATCCTTGTCGGTCAGGTCTTTGGCGATGATCGACATCTGCTCGTGCTGGCGCGTGCCGGAGCGGAATGCCTTTAGCTGCTTCTGGATGTATTGCTGATTTTCCCCGGCAAGATTCGGAACATCGGGATTTTTGCCGATACCGTCGAGGCCATGACACACTGCGCAGACGGCCTGGACCTTGGCCTTGCCGAGCGCCGCATCCGCAGCTGCTTGCGAGGCGGTGGCTAGTGCTGCCGCGACAGCAACGAGACCGCCCAAAGCAAGATGCATGCGTTCATTCGATCGCCTGGGTGCGATCAAGCGCCTGGTGGCCGTCATCTCTGAACCTCTTCCCTCCTTGCCATCGATCATTGGCCATAGAGATAAGCCGGGAGCCACAGGGTCATTCCCGGCCACAGATACATGATGACGATGCACAGGATCACGATGAGCATATAGGGCATCATGCCCCCGAAGATCTGGTTGAGGGTGACATGCGGCGGCGACACGCCCTTCAGATAGAAGGCCGACATCGCCACCGGCGGCGACAGGAAGGCCGCCTGCAGGTTCACGAAGACGAGCGTCCCCCACAGGATTGGATCAATGTCGAAATGCTTGAGCAGCGGCAGAAAGATCGGCACGAAGATGATGATGATCTCGGTCCACTCCAGCGGCCAGCCAAGCACGAAGATGATCGCCTGCGACAGGATCATGAACTGCACCGGCGTCATGTTCAGCGACAGCACCCAGTGCTCGACCAGCGCCTGCCCGCCGAGAATGGCGAACACGCCGGAAAACAGCGCCGAGCCGACGAACAGCCAGCACACCATGGCAGTGGTCTTGGCCGTGAGGAACACCGCTTCCTTGGTCCGCTTCCAGTCGAGCGTCCGGGCCTGGACCGCCAGGAGGAACGCTCCAGCCGCGCCGACCGCGGCCGACTTGGTTGCCGTCGTGATGCCGAACAGGATCACCGCCAGCACCACCGCAGTGAGGATGCCGAGCGGCATCACCGAAATGGTGAGTAGCTTCAGCAGCTGGAAGCGCTCGCCGGTCATGCGCCAATAATAGCGGGCCAGCATCACCGCCATGATCGCGCAGATGACGGCGAACCAGACATAAAAGCTCGTCGACGGCCCATGCTCGATGATCGCTGTCGGCGCAAGTTCGGGAGCGCCCAGCTGCTCGGGCGCACCCAATTGCTCGACCCCCTCGGCAGGTACCGCCGCCCCGGCCTGCTGGTGAATGACGACATACCACCAGATGACCCACAGCGTGCCGCCGACAAGAACCAGCGGCACCAGCGCAATGCAGAAATTTTTGAACAGCTCCCATTGGCTGAGAGGGCCTTCCTCTTCTGCCGTCGTCACCGCCATCGCCCGTGATGGGCTGAGCATTGCGGTGGCAAGCGCCACCAGCATGTTGGGCGAATAGGCAGCCTGCAATCGCCGCACCCATTCGGGGACCGGAACGCGCGTCTGCTCTTCCGGCAGGGGTGGAGCGATCTTCTTGTCGATGAGCGCCCAGCCGATGATATAGACCAGATAGAGAAAAGCCAGGAAGAAGCCGGGGAACATCGCCGCCGCATAGAGCTTCACGACCGACTGCCCGGCAACCGCGGCATAGACGATGATCATCACCGATGGCGGGATCAGAATGCCAAGCGTGCCGCCTGCGGTGATCACGCCGGAAGCGAGCTTCACGTCGTAACCCGCCCTGAGCATCGGATTGAAGGCGATGACGCCCATCAGCACCACCACCGCCCCGACCAGCCCGCTGGCAATGCCCCAGAAGGTGCACACGATGAGCGTCGCGACGGCAAGCGAGGCCGGCACCCGCCGGAATGCCAGCTGGATGCTGTAGAACATCTTGTCGACCAATGCGCCGCGTTCCATCACATAGCCCATCAGCACGAAGAGCGGGATGGAGATCAGGACGTCATTGGTCATCGCCCCATAGGTGCGCTCGACCATCAGGTCGAAGACGCGGTTGTTGACCCACGACTCAGTGGGATCGAAAAAGGCGATGAAGCCGAAGAACATGCCGAGGCCCATGAGCGTGAAGGCGGTCGGGAACCCCATCATGATCACGACGACGATGAGGCACAGCATCAACAGCCCGAGGGCGGGATCGCTCATGTGTTGAGGTCTCCCCCCATGCCGCGCTGGCGCGCCGTTTCATCGATCTGCTGGGCGCGCTCGATCGCCAGCTTGCGCTCTGCGGCGTCGACAAATTCGCTGTGCGCCAGCTGTTCTTCCACCACATCGATTTCGGCCACGTCCTTGAGACGGCTCGGCCACACGCCGGTCCGCAGGCAGACGACGCAGCGCACGATTTCGGCGATGCCCTGCAGCATCACCAATGCGCCGGCGATCGGGATGACCGCCTTGAACTGATAGACGGGCGGACCGTTCGCCGTCACATTCGAGTGCTCGTCGATGCGCCAGGAGTCGGCGGCATAATAGGCGCCGGCATAGATCAGCGCCGCAATGCCGGGAACGAAGAACACCAGATAGAGAATGAGATCGAGCGTCGCTTGGGTGCGCGGACGCATCGAGCTGTAGAGGAAGTCGCCGCGGACATGCGCATTCTGCGCCAGCGTATAGGCGCCGGCGAGCATGAACAGCGATCCGTAGAGCATGTTGTTGAGATCGAAGATCCACGCCGTCGGGGCGTTCAGCAGATAGCGCTTGACCACCTCGATGCACACGACCGCCATCAGCGCGAGGATCAGCCAGGCCGCGGCCTTGCCAAAAAAGGTGCTGATGCCGTCGATCGTGTGCAGAAACCGCTGTGTCGTCATGCTCACTTCTCCGTCATGGCCGGATCAAGCCCGGCCATGACGTCGAGAGATCGGACTACGCCCTCATACCGGCGACTTGCCGTTCGGACCAAAATAATGCGTGAACGCCATCTTCCGATTGGTGAGCGTGTCCTGCTCCCAGCGGGTCGCCCGCTTGGCGAAGGCGAGCTGGGAAAGGATGACTTCCTTGAAAAATGGGTTCGTGCCAGCCTTCTTCTTCACCACCTCGTCATAGATCTCGAGCTGCTTCTGAAGAATCGCGTCAGGCGTCTTGTAGAACTTGACGCCGTCCTTGGTCTGCATGCCCTCGTAGTCCTGCGAATAGCGGTCGATCGCCTTCCATTGCATGTCCTGGGAAGCCGCTTCCACCGCATTGGCGATGATCGCCTTCAACTGATCGGGCAGCGCGTCGTATTTGGTCTTGTTGAAGGTGATTTCGAACTGCTCGGCATTCTGATGGAAGCTCTGCAGCATGCAGACCTTGGAGACGTCCGGGAAGCCGAGCACCCTGTCCGATGAGGCATTGTTGAACTCCGCCGCATCGAGAAGGCCGCGATCCATCGCCGCGACGATTTCGCCGCCCGGTAACGCATTGACGGAGGCGCCGAGCCCGGTGAACACGTCGATCGAGATCCCGACGGTGCGGAATTTGAGGCCGTTGAAATCCTCAACCTTGGTGATCGGCTTCTTGTACCAGCCCAGCGGCTGGCTGGGCATCGGGCCGTAGGGGAACGACACCACATTGGCGCCAATAGATTCATAGATCTTGGCGAGAAGCTCCCTGCCGCCACCATATTTATGCCAGGCCAGCAGCATGTTGGCGTCCATGGCGAATCCCGGACCCGAGCCCCACAACGCCAGGGCGTTCTGCTTGCCATAATGATAGGCGAGCACCCCGTGGCCGCCATCGAGCGTCCCCTTGGAAACGGCTTCGAGCAGTCCGAAGGCTGGCACCACCGCGCCTGCCGGCAACACCTCGATCTTGAGGGCGCCGCCGGTCATGTCATTCACCTTCTTGGCATAATCCTGGGCGAATTCGTGGAAGATGTCCTTGGACGGCCAGGTGCTCTGAAAGCGAAAGCTGACGGGGCCTTGGGCCTTGACGACGGCCGGGGCGCTGATGGCAGCCGCTGCCGCCACGGCCGCCCCGGTCAGGACAAGCTTGCGGCGGGTCGTTTTGGGGGATTGGGATTTCTGCGACATTGAGGTTTCCTCCTGGGGGTTTTTTGCACCATAGTGGCCGAACGCTCTCGCGCTGGCAATGCGTCAGACGACGCCAGCCCTGACATCGCCGACGCCCTCGACATGACCGTGCATCCGGTCGCCTTTCTTGACCGCGCCAACTCCTGAAGGCGTGCCCGACATGATGATGTCGCCGGGAACGAGCTCGAAAAGGCCGGACAGATAGGAAATCATCTCCGGCACCTTCCAGATCAGCTGGTTGAGGTCTCCCTCCTGGCGCAATTCGCCATTGACCTTGAGCCAGATGGCGCCGTTCTCGGGATGGCCGATATCGGCCGCACGCACCAGCGCCGAGCAAGGCGCCGATTTCTCGAAGGCCTTGCCCACCTCCCAGGGCCGGCCAAGCTTCTTGCACTCGCCCTGGAGGTCCCGTCGCGTCATGTCGAGGCCGACGCCGTAACCGAACACGCAAGCCAGCGCCCGCTCGAGCGGAATGTCGTGGCCCCCCTTGGACAGGGCCACCACCATCTCGATCTCGTGATGAACGTCGTTCGACCTGTCCGGATAGGGGAAGTCGCCATCGTCGATGACGAGGTTGTCGGGGTTCTTCTGGAAGAAGAAGGGCGGTTCGCGGTCGGGATTGCCGCCCATTTCGATCGCATGCGCGGCATAGTTGCGCCCGACGCAGTAGACCCGGTGAACCGGAAAGACGGCATCGCTGCCCTTGACCCGGAGGAAGGGCTGCGGTGGCGGCGCAATCACGAATTCCGTGGAAGGCATGATGTCTCCTTGCTTGAGCGGTTCACGTCCGGGAAGCGGCGTAATACTCGACCCGGCGTTCGAGCCAGGCGAGAGCCTCGTTGAGGGCGAAGGCGAAGGCGAAGAGCACGAACAGCAGCGCCCAGAAATGCTCCATCAGGAAGCGTGAGGAATAGAGCTCAAACAGCCGGCCGAAGCCGACGATCGACACCAGCAGCTGACCGATCACCACCCCCTTGACGGCGCGGATCATGCCAAGCCTGACGCCCGACAGGATCTCGGGCAGCGCCGCCCAGATATAGATCTTGCCGAAGGCCTGCAGCGGACTGGCGCCGAAGCTTCGCGCCATTTCGACGAGCGACGACGGAATGCTGCGCACGCCGGCCCGGGTGTCCAGGACGATGATCCATATGGCAAACAGGACGACCGTCAGGATGATCGTCGTGTCGCCGAGCCCGAACAGCACCATGATCACCGGCACCAGCGCCGATAGCGGCGCCGAGATGAACATGTTGACCCATGGCAGCAGGATCCGGTCGGCGAGCTCGGAGCGTCCCATCGCCACCCCGACCGGTATCCCGACCAAAATAGCAATGGCATTGCCGATCAGGAATGTCTTGCCGGTGATCGAAAGGGCCTGGAGAAAGGTCGGCGTCGGGACGATCTCGATGACCCTGGCAAAGATTGCCGAGAGCGGCGGAATGACGAAGCTCGCCCCGCTCCGCCCGACGATCTCCCAGAGGATCGCCCAGACGATCAGCGACGCAAAGAGCGGAACCCTGAACTTGCCGATGGTCATGACGCTGTCATCCCGGGCACCCTATTCGAGGTAGCGCTTGAGGCCCTGCCAGATGGCCTCGACCGTATCGAGATAGGCCTGGCTCCGGCGGATCCGTTCGGGATCACCGCTGCGATCGATATCGGGCGTGACGATTTCCGCCACCCGGCTCGGCCGTTTCGACAGCAACACGATCCGATCCGACACATAGACCGCCTCCTCGATCGAATGCGTCACGAAGATGAATGTCTTGCGCTCCTGCGCCACCAGCCGCAGGAGATCCTCCTGGAACTTGCGTCGCGTCTGCTCGTCCACCGCCGAAAAGGGCTCGTCCATCAGCAGCACCTTGGCGTTGACCGCCAGCGCCCGGGCGAGCCCCACCCTCTGCCGCATGCCGCCTGACAGCGCGTGCGGATAGGCGTCCTCGAAACCCTTGAGGCCGACTTCGGCGATATATTTCTGCGCCACCCGTTGGCGCTCCGCTTTGCCGGTGCCGCGCAGCTCGAGACCGAAGGCGACGTTGCGCATCACGGTTGCCCAGGGCATCAGGGCGAAGTCCTGGAACACGAAGGCCCGCTCGGGACCGGGGCCGGTGACATCCTTTCCATCGACCCGCACGCTGCCGCCGCTCGGCGCGATCAGGCCGGCGATGATCTTGAGCAGCGTGGTCTTGCCGCAGCCCGACGGGCCAAGCAGCGTCGTCAGCTCCCCTTCCGGGAAGTCGAGAGTGATGTCGTTGAGCGCCTCCACTCCCCCTTCATAGATCTTGGACACGCCTCTGACCGCGACGGCGGGGCGGGCGGTGCCTCCATGGTGCTCGGCTCTCGCCGTCATCGGCCTGCCCTCTTCTCGGGTCGGAACAGCGTGAGCTCGATCCATTCCAGCGCTTCGATGAACAGGACCGAGACGGCAATGATCGAGAAGATCGCCGCATACATTTTGGGATACTCCGCCACCGACTGGTTGTAGGTGATGATGTCGCCGATCCCGGTCGGGGTGATCAGGAGCTCCGCCAGGATGACGCCGATGAAGCCGCTGGCCGCGCCGAGCCTGAGGCCTGCAAAGATCATCGGCGCCGCCGATGGCAGGATGATCTTGGTGATCAGGCTGAGACGCGAGGCTTGAAACGACCGGCCCATCGCAATCAGCGATGTCGAAGTGTGGCGGATAGCATTCAGCGAATTGAGCACGATCACCGGCATGGCCATAATGCACACGGTCACCACCTTGGCCAGGAGACCGATGCCATAGGCGAAGGTGATGATCGGGATCAGCGCCGCCATGGGCGCCGCCTGGGCGATGATGAACAGCGGCGCGCCAAGCCATTCGGCGAAGCGGTTGAGCCCCATCACCACGCCGAGCCCCACCCCCGCAATGACCGACGCCGCAAGCCCGACCACCAGCGGTTCGAGCGTGATGGCGAAGGCTTTGATCAGGCTCCCGTCGAGGATCATCTCCCAAAGCGCCGCCATGGTCTCGAGAAAGGTCGGGAAGGCCGGGCTGATCGGCACACGCCCGGCATATTCCCAGGTAGCGCACACGATGACGACGGACGTCAGCCTGAGGAGCAGGGTCGACAATCCCCCCGCCGCACCACGCATCACATGGCGCCCTGCCCGCTCGAGGGGAGGGTGAGCAACCACCAACTCCCCTCCTCCTTGTCGAGAGGATGCAGCGGCTGGAGGACGCGCGCCCACCAAGCCTCGCCTGGCCGCGCTAGCCGCCGAGCTTCTTCTTCGCCGCCTCAAGGGGACCGGTATCCCAATATTGATCGACCTTGAAGTCGCCGGGCGTGCCCTTGAGCTGGCCCGCCTCGACATAGAACTGGAAGTCGGACTGGGCCACGGCGTTCACATCCTCGAGCGGCACATAGACGCCCTCCTTCACTGCTTCGGTGTAGAACGGCACGACCCCGTCCAGCACTTCCTTCGGCTGATCGGCGAGGAGGTTGCGCTTGACCCTCTCCTCTTCGATGATGGTCGGCTTGTCCTTCATCTCGCGATAGAGCTTGAGCAGCTCCTCGACGATGATGTTGGCCTGCTCGCGGTTCTTGTCGAGCCAGGCCTCGCTGGCGAAGACCAGCTCATCGCTCGCCGGATTCTCGACGCCCGGCAGCACATGGAACTTGTCGCCCGCCTTGGCCATCAGCACGTTCTTGTTGGCGAGGTCGACGACCGTCGCCTTGATCTGCCCGTTCATCATGGCGATGATGCGGTTTTCCGAACCCGGCACGTAGCTCCGGTCGCCGAAGGTGATGCCTTCGCGCTTGGCGATGATATTGCCGATCGCTTCGGTGCCCGTGCCGCGAGCGTGGAAGGTGATCGGCTTGCCATCCAGATCCTTCCAGGTCTTGAACTCGACCGAGGCGACCGGGAAGAAGATCAGCCGCGACATCTGGTAGATGTTCTTGAGCGGCACCTTGGATTTCTGGATCACCGAATAGGGAGTTCCGACGCCGAGATCGGATTGCCCATTCACGATCGCCTGGACCGCCAGCTCCTCCTTGGCGAAGGAGGTCAGCTCATAGTCGACGCCGCGCTCCTTGGCGCGCTCGAGCGCCACCACGAAAGCGAGCGTCTCGACCGAGACCACATCGCCCAGCGCCACCCTGACCTTCTCGGCCGCACTCGCGGCGACGGCGAAGGACAGGAAGGCGGCGGCTGCCAATGCACCGACCATCGGCCTGACGAACACTGTCATCAAATCCTCCCTGAAGCTTTTGTTTTCATCTTTGGCTGCACTTGACAGAGCGCTCGACGATCTAACCAATTTGTGATTGGTTAGGCAAGTGGATTAGATTGGTCAGGAAAGCGCGGACCATGGACAACGAGGCGCAGGGCGCGCTCATTCAGCTCCGGGCCTACCTCACGCAGCAGAATCTGCCGGCCAGCACGCGGCTGCCGGCCGAGCGCGAGCTGTGCGAGATCCTTGGCGTATCGCGGGGTGAACTGCGCAAGGCCCTCGCCATCCTCGAAGGTCATGGCGAGTTGTGGCGCCATGTCGGCAAGGGCACATTCATCGGCGCGCGCCCCGGTGACGAATTCGCCGGCATCGCCGAGATCGCCCAGGCCTCGAACCCCCGCGAGGTGATGCATGCCAGGCTGCTGATCGAGCCTCTGCTCGCCGCCGAGGCGGCGCTCGGAGCATCGGCCTCGGAGATTTCCGAGATGGCCGACTGCCTTGCTGCCTCACGCGAGGCGCGCAGCTGGCGCCATTATGAGAATTGCGACAACCGGCTCCACCGGCTGATCGCCGGAGCCTCGCGCAACACGCTCCTGCTCGCGCTGTTCGACACGCTGAACGCCGTGCGACGGGCGGTTGTCTGGGGAAGGCTGCGCGATGCCGCCGAGCGCCCGCCGGCCGATCATCACAGCTTCCTCGAGCATGAGCGTCTCGTGCAGGCCATCACCGATCGCGACATTGAAGGAGCCCGCGCTGCCATGTATGCCCATCTCGCCACGGTGTCGCGAAACCTCCTCGCCGTACGCCAGGCGGCGGAGTAGCTTTCTGCCAGCACCGTCATGGACCGGTCCGGGCCATGTCGACCGGGAGGAGTGGAAGCTCATGGACCTTGGTATTGCCGGATTGACTGCGATCGTCTGCGCCTCCTCGCGCGGCCTGGGCAAGGCCTGCGCTGCCGCCCTGGCGCGCGAGGGCGTACGGGTCGTCATCAACGGCCGCGATTCCGCCCATCTCCACACCGCCGAGGTCGAGATCCGGCGCGACGCCAAGGCCGACGTGGTCTCGGTTCTGGCCGACGTAACCACGGCGGAGGGCCGCTCGGCGCTGCTCGCCGCGGCGGGCCATGCCGACATTCTGGTCAACAATGCCGGCGGACCACCTGCTGGAGATTTTCGCAATTTTTCGAGGCAGGACTGGCTCGCCGCAATCGATGCCAACATGCTTTCGGCAATCGAGCTCATCAAGGCGACGATCGATCCGATGATCGCCCGTCGCTTCGGGCGGATCGTGAATATCACCTCGGGCGCCGTCAAGGCGCCGATCTCCTATCTCGCCCTTTCGAACGGGGCGCGCAGCGGCCTCACCGGTTTTGTTGCGGGTCTCGCTCGCGAGGTGTCCCGTCACAATGTCACGATCAACAACCTGTTGCCCGGCTCCTTCGCGACCGACCGGCTTGTCGGCACCGCCCGCACGCAAGGCGAGAAGGAGGGCCTGAGCGCCGAGGAGCAGCTCGCCCGCTGGCGCGCCGGCGAAGTTTCCGGCCGTTTCGGCGACCCCGAGGAATTCGGCGCGGTCTGCGCCTTTCTTTGCAGCACGAAGGCGGGATACCTCACCGGCCAGAACCTGCTGATGGACGGCGGCACTTACCCCGGGACGTTTTAGAGTGCTGAACGCGTATCTGAACCGGCAGAGCGCGCCGGAAGTGCATGACCGCCAGCCGCCTCACAGCCGCCAGCGCTGCAGCGCCTGCTCGTCGATCGCGATGCCGAGGCCCGGCTCCTCATTCGGCGTGATCAGACCATCCTCCATGCGATAGAGCGGCGACCGCGCCAGCTCGTCGCGCAACCCGTTCGGGTCCTGGTCGCATTCGAAATAGTCGCCGTTCGGCAGCGCATAGAGGAGCTGCAGCGTCGCCGCGGTGCTCACCGCCGTCGAATAATTCTTGGCGGTGACCGGCAAATGATGCATTTGGGCATAGGCGGCGATCTTGCGCGCTTCGGTGAGGCCGCCAACCTGGACGACATCGAACTGCACCACCTGGATGGCGCCAGCATCGATCAGGCGGGCGAACTGAAACTTGCCGGTCTCGGTCTCAAAGCCGGCGATAGGGATGCGGCTATACCGGGCGAGCGCCGCGCAGCCCTCGATATTCTCCGGCTCGGTCGGCTCCTCGAACCAGCGGATGTTGAACGCCAGCAGCGCCTCGGCATAGCGCATCGCCATGCGCGTCGACAGCGAAGTGTTGGCATCGACCATCAGATTGAGGTCGGGACCAAGCGCCGCACGCGCCGCTTCGACCCTGCCGATATCCGCAGCGAAGCTCAGCCGATCCGGCACATCGCCAAGCACCCCGCCATGGACGACCTGCGGGATGTTGCCGATCTTCATCTTATAGCCGCGGTACCCGGCCTCGCGTGCTTGCGTCACATCGCCGGCCAGCTCGGCAGTTCCGTAACCGCTCCGGTAATAACCGGCCGATGCATAGGCGCTGAGCGGCTGGCCGAAGCCGCCGAACAGGCGCCACAGAGGCTGTCCCGCCACCTTGCCCATGATGTCCCAAAGCGCTATGTCGACGCCCGACAGAGCCGCGATCACCGCCCCTTTGCGACCATGATAATAGGTGGATTGATAAACCTTCTCCCACAGGAACTCAGGCCGCCGCGGGTCTTCACCGATCAGCAACGGCGCAATCTCGTCGCTGATCAGCGTCGCGGTAACCGAATGCGGCCCGCCCCACATCGCCGACTCACCCCAACCATATAGCCCGTCCTCGTCAGTCAGCACCTTGACCAGCAACGCATCACGTATCTGGTAGCGGCCGCGCGCATAGGTAAGCGGATAGGGCATGGGATAGCTCAGCGCGATGGTTTCGATTGCCCGGATCCGCACGCTCGGCCCTCACCACATCGACTTGACCGGAATGACGCCGCCGCGCGACAGGTCCTCGGCATAGACCGATTGGTCGCCAGCCCGACGGTGCGCCTCGGCCGCCGCCTCGAAGAGATCCGGATCGAGCTCGACGCCAAGGCCTGGCCCGTCCGGCACCTGCATGGTTCCCCGCGCCGTCAGCCCGATCACGCCTGGCTTGACGACGTCGCCCGCGAGCTCGGTGGCATGGGTGTCGAGGGCGTGCGGCAGTGCCGGCGTAGCGGCCGCCACATGCAGATAGGCGGCGGTAGCGATGCCGAGTTCGCCGGCGCTGTGATAATTGAGATTGACCTGGAAGGTCTCGCACACGCCCTTCAGCTTGAGCATGGCGCCGATGCCGCCCCATTCGAATATGTCGCCCAGGATCACATCAGCCGAGCCGAGCGTCAGCCCTTCGGCGGCGCTGTCGAGATCGATGATGCACATATTTGTCGCAAGCGGAATGCGAACCCGCTCGCGCACCCGCGCCATGGCGATGTTCCCCCAGCAGGGGTCCTCGTAATATTCGAGATCGAGGGCTTCGATGGCGTTGCCGATGCGGATGGCGGTTGCGGGCGAGTAGATGGCCTGTGGATCATAACGCAGCTTCAACCTCGGAAAACGGGCCCTCAGCGCCTCGAGAATCGCGATCTCCTCTTCGGCGCTCTTGACCCCGCCCTTGTATTTGATGGTGCCGAAGCCGTGCGCCCCGACCAGTGACTCGGCCCGCGCCACCACCTCATCGAGCGTGTCGACGGCATGGCGCCCTTCCCGGTCGGCATTGCGATGATAAACATAGGCGGCGAAAGGAATTTCCTCGCGCAGCCGACCACCGATCAGCCGGCAGAGCGGCAGTCCTGTGGCCTTGCCCATGAGGTCGTAGCAGGCGAGTTCGAGCCCCGCCACGGCGCAGTGGCCGCATTTGCCGTAATAGAGCGGCACGAAGGTGGCCTTGGACAACATGCGTTCGACATCGAACGGATTCTCGCCGACGAACATCGGCGCAATCTCGGTGTCGATAAGCGCCTTCGTCACCGACCCGCCCAGGGTTTCGCCGAGGCCGGTGAGGCCGACATCCGTCGCCATCTCGACGATCACCCGCGACCAGTCGGCATTGGCGCCCCCCGACCAGCGGATCGGCGCCACGAACGGGACATTCACCACGGTTGCCCTGACCCCGGTGATCCGGAGCGGCTTCACCATAGCGCCCCTCCCGCGATGGTCAGCGCCTCGCCAGTGATGCCGAACGCCTCGTCGCGGCAGAGATGAAGTGCCAGGGCCGCGACTTCCTCGGCCGGGATCAGCCGCTTCTGTGGCATGGCGCCGGCGATCACGGCAAAATTCTCCTCGACCGTTGTTCCCTGCCCTCCCTGGGCGATGCGGCGCAGCGAGCCGAGCCGCATCATCTCGGTCCCGACCGACCCGGGATTGATGGCATTGGCACTGATACCTGAGGCCGCTCCTTCGAGCGCGACGCAGCGGGTGAGCCCGAGCAAGGCGGCCTTGGCGGCACAATAGGCGGAATGACGCGGATAACCGACGACCGCCGCCGTCGAGGCGATGTTGATGATCCGCCCCCAACCCTTCTCCGCCATCCCGGGAAAGCAGCGCTTGATGGTGCGATAGGCGCCGTTGAGGTTGATATCGATCACGCTCGTCCAGGTTCGGTCATCATGGTCCATCATCGCCTGCTGTGCCGAGACACCGGCGGCATTGACGAGAATATCGATCGGCCCCAATGCCGCGACGGCGGCACGATGAAAATCCTCGACCGAGCGATCTTCCCTGACATCGAGCGCCGCGGCAAGACAGCGGACCCCCTTGGCCTCGAGCGCTTGCCTGACTTCGGAGAACGCCGACGGCTCTGGCCGTGCCGCATATGCCGCTTCCGGCAGGCTGCTCCCGGCCGGCAACGATCCGACTGCGACATCGGCACCGGCGTCAGCCAGCGCCAGGGCGATCGCCCGCCCCATTCCCGTCGCGCCGCCGGTGACCCATGCGACCCGGCCGGAGAGAAAGGGCTCGGTCACCTCAGCTCTCCCGCCGCCCCGCGACCTCGAGGCCCTTGGCGAAGCCGAGCCGCAGCGCCGTGATGTCGTCGCTGACCGTCACATATTGGGCGCCCTCCGCCACGGCGAGCGCGAAAGCCTTGGCGCCCGGCGCCGGCAGTCCCAGCGCCTTGCCATGTTTGCGGCAGGCCTCGGCGACGGTCCGGAAATCGGCGGCATCGCCATCGCTGAACTTGAACGAGCCGCGGCCGCGGGTCATCGACAGATCGGAGGGACCGATGAACAGCCCGTCCACCGTGTCGAGGGCCGCGATCGCCGCGGCAGCGTCGAGCGCCCCCGGCGTTTCGATCATGGCATGACAAACTGTGCGCTTGTTCTCGGCGGCAAAGAAGCGATCATCGACATTGTCGTAGGCGCCATAGCTCATGGTGCGGCTGTAACCGATGCCGCGACTGCCGAGCGGCGGATATTTCGCATAGGAGCATGCCTCTCGCGCATGCGCCAGATCGGTCAGCTGCGGCAGCATGACTTCGTCAGCCCCGAAATCGAGCGCCTGCTGGATGCGCAACCGCTCCGCTGCTGCCACCCGCACATAGCATGTGAGTCCGATGGCGCGGCAATGCGCAACAATCGCGTCGCATGCCTCCTCGCCGATCGCCCCATGCTCCATATCGATGACCACGATCTTGTAGCCGACCAGCCTGGCGATTTCACAGGCGGCCACATTTGAGCGCTCGAGCCAGAAGGCGAGATCGGGTTTCGTCACCAGTGGGACCCCATTGCTATGGTGATTGACTCGGCAGTGATGCCGAAGGCCTCGTCGCGACACAGAAAGGCGATCAGCGCCGCCACCTCATCAGGATCGAGGAACCGCTTCTGCGGCAGGTCCTCGGCAACCCGCCGCCGATATTCCTCGACTGTGATGTCGAGGCCGGCAATGGCAATCTCCTGCTCGCACGCCGAATAGTTGCTGTCGGTTGCGACCCAACCGGGATTGACGGCGTTGCAGCTGACATTGTGTGCCGCCCCTTCCAGGGCGACGCAGCGGGTAAGCCCGAGAAGGCCGGCCTTGGCGGCGCAATAGGCGCTGTGGCGGACATAGCCGACATTGGCCGCCGTCGAAGCGATGTTGATGATCCGGCCATAGCGCCGCTCGAGCATTCCCGGGAAGCAGCGCTTGATGGTCCGGTAGGGGCCATTCAGATTGACGTCGATCATCCGGTGCCACAGCGCATCGGGATGATCGCTGATCAGCTTGCGCGCCGACGATCCCGCGGCGTTCACCAATATGTCGACCCTGCCGAATGCGGCGACGACGCGCTGGTGGAACGCATCGACCGAGCTATCGCAGCACACGTCGAGCGCCAACGCCAAAGCCCCCACACCATGCGCCGCAATCGCCGCCTTGGTCTCGGCAAGTGCTTCATCCGGCGGGGTGTGCACATTCTGATCGGCAAGCGCCACCGCCCGCTGGCTCGCGACCAGCGAGCCCACCGCCACATTGGCCCCGGCCTCGGCCAGCCTTAGCGCGGTTGCCCGGCCCATTCCCGAAGCACCGCCGGTGACCCAGGCCGTTCGCCCTGCGAGATAGCGATCCTGCATGGCGCCATTTCATGCGATGTCGCTTGCCGAGTTGAGCCCGCTTGCGCCAAGATGCCGTCCGTATGCGCCAGCACCTCCGTCATGACCGGCCGCAGGACGACGGCCCCGACCTGATCGGCTTCCTCCTCGTGCCAGATTTCCCGATGTTTGCATTCGCGGCCGCCATCGAGCCGCTCCGCATTGCCAACTGGATCAGCGGCCGGCAGCTTTACGAATGGAAAGTGTTGAGCAAGGACGGCCTGCCGGTACCGGCCAGCAATGGCTGCATGGTGACGCCGGGAGCCGCCCTCCAACCTGTCGAGGAGTACACCCTTGTCCTCGTCTGCTCCGGGATCGGCGGCTGCCACTATCATGATCGCCAGGTATTCGCCTGGCTGCGGCGCCTGGCGCGCTCGGCGACGCGGCTCGGCGCCATCTGCACCGCCGCCTATATTCTGGCGCGGGCCGGTCTGCTCGCCGGTCACCGATCCACCATCCATTGGGAGGACCTTGACAGCTTTCGCAGCGAGTTCCCCGAGCTCGATATCACTGATGCCCTCTACGAGATGGACGAAAGCCGCATGACCTGCAGCGGCGGCGCCGCCGCCATGGACATGATGCTCGAGCTCATCGCGGGGCGGCATGGGCCGCTGCTTGCCGGCGAAATCGCCGAACAGTTCATGACCTACCGCCCCCGCAACGGCTCCGACCGGCAGCGCATGTCGCTCGACCAGCGCACCGGCATCCGCGACCGGCGGCTGCTCAATGCCATCGCCGCCATGGAATCACGGCTCGAGGACCCGCTGCAGCTCAGCGCCATCTGTGCCGCATCCGACCTCTCGCCGCGCCATCTGCAGCGCCTGTGCCTCGAGCAGCTGGGAGAGACCCCCAGCGACTTCTACCGGGCTCTGCGGCTCAAACATGCGCGCAATCTCCTGCTGCACGGCTCGGAGTTCGATCCTCGGGGTCGCCACTGCCTGCGGCTTCGTTTCGGCGTCGCATTTCAGCCGACGCTACCGCCAGCTTTTTGGCGCCAGCCCGAGCGACGACCGCCGCCGCCAGCGGGCCGGCCCAATTCGAGCGAACGCCACGAGGGTAAATGCATGAACATCGATCATCTCATCTGGTTCGCCCCTGACCTTGCTGCTGCGGAACGGTATTTCGCTCAGCGCATGGACGCCGCCCCGGCTTTTGGCGGCGTTCATAGCGGCGAGGGCACCTGCAACAGTCTGTTGTCGCTCGGGGATTCCTAT
The DNA here is from genome assembly GCA_963744915.1 of uncultured Alphaproteobacteria bacterium. GTDB lineage: Bacteria > Pseudomonadota > Alphaproteobacteria > Rhizobiales > Aestuariivirgaceae > DATAFF01. The sequence goes on along the minus strand of CAVUUY010000024.1, from coordinate 29,824 downwards.
CTGGAGGTTCTGGCCGGCGATCCGGACCAGCCGGCATCGAACCGCAGCGGTGAGCTGCGCGATCTGGCGAACCAGGGCCTCTATCATTGGGCGGTGAGCGGGGTCGACCTCGGAGACATCATCATGCGGGCGAGGCGCGCAGGAGCAACACCGGGCACCATCGTCGAAGGCGGCCGCCGCCTTCCGGACGGGAGCTGGCTCGGCTGGCGCGTGCTTGGCATCGCCGACCATCCTTATGGCGGGCTCGTGCCCTTCTTCATCGACTGGGGGGAGAGCCGCCACCCTGCCCAGGGTGCCCCGCGCGGCGGCACCCTGAGCGGCATCGATATCGCTCATCCGCAGGCCGCTGAGCTTGCAGCCTTCCTCGGCGCGCTCGGCCTCCCCTTCCCGGTGTCCCGTGGCGAACGCCCGGCCATGCGCGCGCGGATCGATACGGAGAACGGCCCTGTCGTCCTTTCCTCGATCGAGCCAATGCCGGGCGGCTACAGGATCTGACCATCATCGCAGGGAGACCAGAATGGCCAGGCTGCAAGCTAAACGGGTCATCGTCACGGGTGGATCGACCGGGATCGGCGCCGCCATCGTCGCTCGCCTCCTTGAGGAGGGAGCAGCGGTCGTGACCTGGTGTCGCGACCGCGGCCGTTCCGAAGCGATCAAGGCAGCGCTGCCGAAGCTTGCCGATGTGGTGCTGGCCGACGTCGCCGATGCCGACGCCGTTGCCGCCGCGTTCACCCGGTCCTTGTCGGTGCTGGGCGGCCTCGACGTGATGATCTGCAATGCCGGCATCTCCATCCGCCACGGCTTCACCGCCATCACGCCGGAGGAGTTCGACCGTGTCATGCGGGTCAATCTCTACGGTTCGTTCTTTGCCAGCCAGCAGGCGGCGAGGGCGATGGTCGCCTCGGGGCATGGCGGCACCATTCTGTTCACCGCCTCGACCAGCGGGATCGCCGGCTACCGCTATTACGCTGACTACAACGCCAGCAAGGGCGCGATCATTGCGATGATGCGCACCATGGCTCTCGAACTTGCTCCCAAAGTCCGCGTCAATGCCGTCAATCCGGGCTACACGCTGACCCCGATGCAGGAGGCGGAATACAGTCCGGCCATGCTGAAGGCAGTGAATGACGCGATCCCGATGGGCCGTCATGCCCGACCTGAGGAACTCGCCGGGCTCTTCGCCTATCTCGCTTCCGACGAGGCGGCCTATGCAACCGGCCAGGTCTTCACGCTCGATGGCGGCGAAAGCACCGGCACGCTGGCGGGGACATTGTCGATCGGGGAGTAGCGAGAGGAAGCGGCTACGCCGTTTCCGCGGTTCGCTTGGCAAACCTGCTCAGCACATCATCGTCGATTTCGACACCGAGGCCGGGCTTCTGCGGCACCGCCACCGCCCCGTCAACCAGCGGCAGCTGCTCCCGGTCGAGAGCGGTGCGTATTTCGTTCTCCGTCGCCTGGCACTCGAACAGTGCCGTTCGATGAACCACCGCGAGAAAATGCAGCGAGGCGGCGGCGTTCAGCACATAGGAATAGGTATGGTTGACGCACGGAATGTCCAGACGTTCGGCTAGTGCTGCAACCCGCATCGCCTCCGTCAGGCCCACCCGTGAGATATCGACCTGCAGCACCGCGATGGCTCTCGTTGCCATCAGCAAAGCCAGCTCCTCATAGGTCGCGGCCATCTCGCCGGCCGCGATCGGCACCACCGATTGCGTGAGCTCCTGATACGCCGCGAAGTCATAGGCAGGCAGCGGCTCCTCGAGCCAGCCTATGTCGAAGGCGTGGAACAGCTTCGCCCGGCTGATGGCCGTAGCGGCATCCCAAGCCATGCCGCCGTCGATCAGCAGCGCAACGTCGTCGCCGACCGCCTCGCGCAGCGTGCGGACGATTGCCACATCGCGCGCTTCATCCGGCCCGAGCGGCAGCCAGCCGAATTTGACTGCACCAAATCCGCGCTCGACCAGCGCACCGGCAAAAGCTGCGGTCTCATCGAGACTGCGGCCGAGCGGATGGCTGGCATAGGCCTCGACCCGGTCCCGGCGCGCCCGCCCGAGCAGCGCATGAACCGGCGCCCCGGCCCGCTTGCCGGCAATGTCCCACAAGGCGATATCGATAGCCGCCATGGCGTGGCGCGCCACGCCGTCTCGGCCCCAATTGCTGGTCGCCTGGCGCATGATCTGCCATACGGCTCGCGGGTCGCTGCCATCCTTGCCGACCAGCACGGCGCGAAGCCCGCTCATCAGTTCGTTGAGATATGGCGCGGCGACCACCGCTGCCGCAGCGCTCGGCATGGTGTCGCTCTCGCCATAGCCCGAGATCCCGCTTTCGGTCGTGATCTTCACGACAAAGCCATAGGGCGCGCCATAGGCGCCCTGGGCCCCTTTCCCCTCGAGCTCGAAGCACTCGACTGCGGCGATCGGATCAGCCAAGGCCCAGTGCCTCCTTGCGCTGCGCTGCCCAGGATTGGATGATCCGATCGGTGGCGATGGCAATGAGGGCGATCGCGAGACCCGAAACCAGCCCCGTCCCGGGATTGGCTTGGTTCAGCGCGATCATCACCTGCTCGCCCAGTCCGCGCGCACCGACCAGCGCCGCCACCACCACCATTGCCAGTGCCATCATGATCGTCTGGTTGAGCCCCAGCATGATTTCCGGCAGCGCCAGCGGCAGTTCGACCTGGCGCAGGCGCTGCCACCGCCCGGTGCCCATCGCGCGGGCCGCCTCGACGATCTCTGGCGGAACGCTGCGCAGCCCGTGCTCGGTGTAACGGATCGAGGGCACGATGGCGTAGAGGATGGTGGCGATCAGCGCGGTGAACTCGCCGACCAGGAACACCATGATCGCCGGAATGAGGAACACGAAGATCGGCATCGTCTGAAGCGTGTCGCAGATCGGCCGCAGCACTGCGGATACCCGGTCGCTCAACGCCGCCGAGATGCCGAGCGAGGCACCGATGACGAAGGAGAACAGCACCCCGATCGCCGCCAGCTGCACCGACACCATGGCGTCCGCCCACATGCCATTGACCAGGATGAAGAACAGGCTCAGCAGCATGATGAGGGCGGTCGGCAGACCGCCGGTGCTCAGGGCGAGGGCAGTGGCAATGATGACCGTCGCCGGCCACGGCATGCCGAGCGTGCCGAAATAATAGAAGCAGCCGATCACCGCGACAGCGACGGCGGCCCGCCAGCCCTTGAGCCACCAGGCGACAAGCGTCAGCGTCGCCGCCAGGGCCGAGAAGACGATGCTCACGGCCGGCGACATCGCAAACCCCCAGAAGCTCGGGCGAACGCTCGCCGGCAGGCCGATCTTGAAGGGCAGCATGAGAAAATAGACGGTCCACGCCTTCACGGCGGAGGTCACCGGGAACGCCGTGCGGGTGAACCAATCGAGAGCGGAATTCATCGCCGCGGCGGGATAGAAGCGAGCGCTGTCGGGATAGGCCCACAGGCTCGGAAACACGATCGCCAATGCCACCAGCACGACCACGCTGGCCGCGACACCACCATAGAACAGGCGCCACCGCGCTTTCCCGCCAATGTCCTCCCCGCCATGGGCGAAGCCGCGGGTAATCCGGTCGGTGACCATGGCAATGAGCGCGATCACCAGCCCCGACAGCAGGCTTTGACCAAACTTCGCCTCGCGCATGGTGTTGTAGACCTCGAGCCCGATATCGTTTACGCCGCCGACCATCGCCGCGATCACCACCATGCTGAGAGCCGCCATCACGGTCTGGTTGACGCCGATGAGAATGGTCGCGGCGCCGGTCGGCAGCTCGACCCACCACAACAGCTGTCGCGCCGTCGAGCCTGACATCAGCCCCGACTCGACCACATCCGGCGGCACCCGCTCGAGCGCCAGCACGACGTTGCGCACCATGGGCGGGATGGCATAGATCGCGCTCGCGACGAGCCCGACCACCGGACCGATGCCGAACAGCACCAGGATCGGTATGATGTAGGAGAAGAACGGGATGGTCTGCATCAGGTCGAGCACCGGCTCGACCACCCGCCGTACCGAAGCCGAGCGGAATGCCGCTATGCCGACGCCCAGTCCGACCGCCACCGACAATGGCACCGCCACCAGCACCGAGGCGAGCGTTGCCGCCGCCATCGGCCAGTAGCCGGTCACCACGATGTAGAACAGCGCGGCGGCGCAGAACAGCGCCAGCCGCAAGCCGCCGGCGCGATACCCGAGCGCCGCGGTGACCAGGATGACGACCGGCCAGGGAAGCGCCAGGAGCAATTGGCGAAACCAGCCGAGCGGCCATTGGAACAGCCAGGTGATCGCCCGGCATGCGGCACGGAAATGCACGGTGAACCAGGCCATCGCGCCGGAGATCGCGTCCGCCACGGGAACAAGCGACTGCGCCGGTGCAGCAAAATCGAAGCCGCTCGCATGGAGAACAAGCACCAGGGTGGCGAGCCCCAGCGCCAACACCCACAAGGATCCTGTTGTGAGGGGGGAGAACCGCGCCTCTCGGGTCTCGCTGACGGCTCCGGTGGCAGCGAACTCCGCCAGCATCCGCCACTAAGCCTCGCCTTGCGCCAACGCGTCGAGCACGCCTTCCGGCGTGATCCGGCCGATCCGCCTTCCATCGCCATCCACCACCGCCAGCGCCCGCCGTTCCTTCGCCATCAGCGCGATCACCCGATCGAGCCGCATCTCTGCTCGAACCGTCGGCGCGGCGATCAGTTCGCCACCCGTCTCGATGATGTCGCCGACGGTGAGAACCTTGTCACGCGGCACATCACGGGTGAAGGCCGCGACATAATCGTCGGCCGGGTTCAGCACCAGCTCGGCGGCGGTGCCGATCTGCACGATACGGCCCTGCCGCATGATGGCGACGCGATCGGCGAGCCGCAGTGCCTCCTGGAAATCATGCGTGATGAACACGATGGTCTTTCTGAGCTTCGATTGCAGCTTCAGGAACTCGTCCTGCATCTGGCGGCGGATCAGCGGATCGAGTGCGCTGAAGGGTTCGTCGAGAAACCAGACATCCGGCTTGACTGCGAGGCTCCGGGCGATGCCGACACGCTGCTGCATGCCCCCCGACAGCTCGCGGATCGATGCCCCCTCCCGTCCGGCCAGCCCGACCAACTCGATCATCTCCCGAGCCCGCTCCACCCGCTCGCGCAGCCCCATGCCCTGCACCCGCAGCGGATAGGCGACATTGTCGAGAACATTGAGATGCGGCAGCAGGCCAAAATGCTGGAAGACCATGCCGAGCTTGTGGCGCCTGAGCTCGGTCAACTGGCGTTCCGACATCTGCAGCAGATCGCGCCCTTCGATCAGGATAGCCCCGGTCGAGGGCTCGACCAGCCGCGACAGGCAGCGGACTACGGTCGACTTGCCGGAGCCCGACAGCCCCATGATCACGAAGATCTCGCCGCCACCGACATCGAAGCTGACATCGCAGGCCGCCACCACCAGGCGGCCCCGCGTCAGCTGGTCGGCGATATCGCCCGGCGCGTCAGGCCGGGCGAGCGCACGCTTGAGCGTCGCATCGGCATGAGGTCCATAGACCTTCCACAGATTGCGGCAGCTCACAATCGCCGTCATCAGCTCCTACTGGGTGGCCTGATCGACCCAGGGCTTCCACACCGCTTCGTTCTCGTCGACCCATTTCTTGGCCACCTCGGAAGCCTTCTTGCCTTCGGTCTCGACCGCCATGGCAAGTGGCCCCTGCTGCTCGTTGGTGATCTGATAGACCTTGAGGAAACGGTGAGCCGCCGGCCACTTGTCCTTGAGGCCCGGCCAAGCGAACTTGACGATGTCGATGCCCTTGCTCTTGCAATCGAACGCCTTTTTCGAGGTGATGCCGGCGGTCTCGGCGAGCTTGCAGCCCTCGCCCTCGTCGTCGAGCGTCACCCGCTTCAGGTTGTAGATGCTGGCGAGCCAGGTCGGCTCCCACCACTGCAGCAGGATCGGTTCCTTCCGCGCCGATGCCGATTTCACTTCCGCTGCCGTCGAGCCCTCGCCGCCCGATGGCACCGTCACGAGGTCGAGGCTCCAAGCCTTGACCCAGGCATTGGAGTTGGGCGTCCATTCCGCCGGATAATCGAGCAGCCGCCCCTTCGGTGCGGTATCGGGAGTGGCAAAGATGTCGGCGCATTTCTTGAGCGCCCGCCAGTCGGGAAGGCCCGGGCACTTCTCGGCGACATAGTCCGGGTAGTACCAGCCCTCCTGCCCCTTGAGACCGGTCGCCCCGAGCGGCTCGATCCGCCCGTCCTTGGTGAATTCGTCGTAATATTTCTTGGAGTTCTGGTTCCAGTTCTCGAGATAGGCGGTGATCTGTCCATCCGAAACCGCCTGGAACAGCGGCACCTGGGTGGTCTGCACGAACTGCACCTTGTAGCCCATGCGGCGCAGGATCTCGCCGGCGATTTCGGCAGTGATCTCCTGCCCTGTCCAGTCGAGCTTGCCGATGACGATCGGATCCGGCGATTCCGGCACGGTGGCAGCGCCCGCCGGCGCTATGGCGGCGAACAGCGCCAGCGACAAAGCTGGCACGGCGGCACGAGCGATCGGGATATGCCAGGCCATGTTTGTTGTCCTCCCTTGGTTTTGTCGGCGTGCAATGAGGCTATTGCGGGAAACGTGGTAGGAGTTGCCCGGCGGCGCCGCCTAATGGCTTGCTTGCGCCATATCCAGCGGCCCGGGATGACGGAGAAAGAGCGATGAAACGGATCTCGAACGCGGCGCTGCGCGATCATTTTCTCGGCTGGCAGTGCCGGATCCGCCAGCTCGCCGTTCGCCAGTTCGATGGCCAGCCCATGCCGGCCATGCAGCCCGCCGTGTGGAGCCGCAAGGGCGACCCCATCAGCCAGCGGATGACCATCCTGATCATCAAGGCGGAACCGGCCGAATCGACCGCCTATTTCCGCCACCAGCTGCAGCGCACCCACGAGCATGCCGAAGCCCGCGCCGCCGGTCTCGCCTACCTCGCGGCCGACTATTTTCAGGACCCGCACTCCTTTTCCGAAGAGATGACGGCGTTGTTTCCGGCCGCAAGCCCCGCCGCCGGCGCCATGCTCTCCGCCCGGCCGGTGCTGCTCGACTTCGACCAATACAGCCAGCGCTACCGGATCAGCTGCAAGGTGCGCCGCCTCAAGGCCGACGATCCAGCCCGCCAGGCCGCGCTCTGGCACAACCGGCTGTTCAATCCGAACGTGCCAAGCGACGCGCTCGTCCTCGCCTTCAAGCCGGAATGGAAAAGCGCCGAGGCCGATCCCTGGCCGGCATGAGTGCCCTAGAACTTCCGATAGGCCCTGTTGAGCTCGACCATCGGATGCCTCGGCGACATCTGGAAGCGGATCAGCAACTCGCGCGCCAGCATGTCGCGATCCTGCTGGTTGTCGGGGAGCTTGACGCCTTCCGGGATGCGCACCCAGCCATTGACGTTGCGGTCGAATATCGCCGGCTCGCCCTCTTCATAGCCCATATGCACGTCCTCGAGCCAGTTGAGGTCCTCCCAGCCCATGAACTCCATATAACCCTTGAGGAACGGCGTCAGCCGCTCGTAGTCGGGCAGCAGATTCACGTCATAGCGATAGCCGATATGCTGGCCGATTTCCTGCTCGCGCGTCGAGCCGAGCCCTTTCGAGTCCTTGATGAACTGGTCCACATCCTTGATCTGCGAACCCTTGTAGCTCGATCCTGCCATGTCAGGTCCTCGCCTCAATAATTGTGGTAGCTCGTCTGATCCAGGCCGACGACATAATTGGTGCCGGCGAGCGGCACCTTGCACATCGCCGATGCTTCCATGGTCAGAGCCGCCAGGTCCTCCGGCTCGAGCGAGTGAATGTTGGTCTTGCCGCAGGCCCGCGCCAGCATCTGCGCTTCCATCGTCAGCGTGTGCAGGAAATTGTAGACCCGCTCCGCCGCCCGGTCGGGATCGAGCCGCTGCCGCAGCACCGGATCCTGGGTGGCGACACCCACCGGGCAGCGGCCGGTATGGCAGTGATAGCAGTAGCCGGCCTCGACGCCGATCTCGTTGGGATAGTCGGTGACGCCCTCGATGTGCTTGTTGCAATTGAGCGCCATCATCACCGAATGGCCGATCGCCACCGCATCGGCGCCGAGCGCCAGCGCCTTGGCGACATCGCCGCCATTGCGGATGCCGCCGGCATAGATGAGCGAGATCTCGCCGCGCTTGCCGAGCTCGTCGATGGCGCGCCGCGCCTCGCGAATGGCCGCGATGCCGGGAATCCCGGTGTCCTCGGTCGCAACATGGGGGCCGGCGCCGGTGCCGCCCTCCATGCCGTCCATATAAATCGAATTGGGGTCGCACTTGACCGCCATGCGCACGTCGTCATAGACGCGCGCCGCCCCGAGCTTGAGCTGGATCGGGATCTCCCAATTGGTCGCCTCGCGGATCTCCTGGATCTTGAGCGCCAGATCGTCCGGCCCCAGCCAATCGGGATGGCGCGCCGGCGAGCGCTGGTCGATGCCGGCCGGCAGCGAGCGCATTTCTGCCACCTGGTCCGTCACCTTCTGGCCCATCAGATGCCCGCCGAGCCCCACCTTGCAGCCCTGGCCGATGAAGAACTCGCAGGCATCGGCAAGACGCAGATGGTGCGGGTTGAACCCGTAGCGCGACTGAATGCACTGATAGAGCCACTTCATCGAATAGCGCCGCTCGTCCGGAATCATCCCGCCTTCGCCCGAGCAGGTGGCCGAGCCCGCCATTGTTGCGCCGCGGGCCAGCGCGATCTTCGCTTCGAACGACAATGCGCCGAAGCTCATGCCGGTGACATAGACCGGAATGTCGAGTTCCATCGGCCGCTTGGCGCGCGGCCCGATCACCGTCTTGGTCTCGCATTTCTCGCGGTAGCCCTCGATCACGAAGCGCGTCAGCGTGCCGGGCAGGAAGGTCAGGTCGTCCCAATGCGGGATCTTCTTGAACAGCGAGAAGCCGCGCATGCGGTAGCGGCCAAGCTCCGACTTGATGTGGATGTCGTTGATGACCTCCGGCGTGAAGATGCGCGATTGCCCGAGAATATATTTGCGGCTCTCGGCCGGCGCCCGCGCCAATGGCGCCACCGGCGAGGCCTGGCCCACGACTGCCTTGGCGATCTTCTTGGCGATTCCGCCATTGGTCGACTTCCTGGCCATTCGGCTACCTTCCTCTACAGCACCAGCTTCTTCTCGCTCGGCTCGAGATTGTCGTAATTCCACAATTGCTTGCCGGCGACGATCTTGCGGAAATGGTCGACCCCGCGCTCGGGCATCATGTCGTAGATCTTGAGCTTGCGGGCGAGCCATTCGCGGTCGCCCGTCGTCAACTCGGCCCATACCGCATCGACACCGAGCGAGCGCGGCTCGCCGCCGAGATAGATCGTGCCGTCATACATCGAGTCGCCGAGATTTTTACCCGCATTGCCGCAGATCACCATGCGGCCGCGCTGCATCATGAACCCGGTGAAGGCGCCGGTGTCGCCGCCGACGATGATCGTGCCACCCTTCTGGTCCACCCCGGTGCGTCCGCCGACCGAGCCTTTGCACACGAGATCGCCGCCGCGCAAGGCCGCGCCGAACTGGCTCCCGGCATTCTTCTCGATCACGATGGTGCCGGCCAGCATGTTTTCGCCGCACGCCCAGCCGACGCGACCCGAGATGCGCACATTCGGCCCGTCGATCAGCCCGCAGGCGAAATAACCGCAACTCCCTTTGATGATCAGGTTCAGCCGGTTGAGAATGCCGACCGCAAGCGAATGCTTCGCCCCCGGATTGTTCAGCACGATGGTGCCGTAGCCCTGCCTGATCAGGGACCGGATCTCGAGATTGATGTCGCGCGGCTCGCGCGCGGCGCAGTCGATCTCCGCCCGCTTGTTGAAGTCGACATCGGCAGCATCGGGATAACCGAAGCCGGTGCTTTCCTCTTTGATGTCGAAGAGGCGCTGCTGGCTGCGGCCGCTGAGCGCTTCCGTATGCATTCCCATTTCGAGGGATGCATGAACCTTTTCCGTCGTCGTCACGCCCGCCACACCCGCACCTCCTCGTCATAGGGATCGGAGGTATCGATCTCATGCGGGATGACGCTCCTGATCGCCACCTCCTCGGAAGCGAGCGCCACCAGCTTGTCGCTCTCATAGAGCACCATCGGTTTCGCCGCCATGGTGTCCTTGGCCATGCCGAGCTGGTCCTTGGTGGCGACGAGATAGGTGAACACCCCGTCGATGTCCTTGATCGATTCCTTGAGCGAGTCTTCGAGGCTCGCCCCCTGCTCGAGATTGGACGCGGTGTAGACCGCGAGAAGCTCCGAGTCGCAGTCCGACATGAAGCGGTGGCCGCGGCGCTCGAACTCGCGGCGCATCGCCCAATAGTTGGTAAGCTGACCGTTATGGACGACCGCGATGTCGTTATAGGGGTAGGCCCAATAGGGATGGGCGGATCGGATGTCGACATCGGATTCGGTTGCCATGCGGGTATGCCCGATGGCATGGGTGCCGGCAAAATCGCCAAGACCATATTGCCCGGCCACCACGCCGGCATCGCCGAGATCCTTGACCAGCTCGAGCGCGTGGCCGAGCGACAGAATCTCCGTGCCCGGCACATCCTCGATGAAGTCGGCGAGCTTCTTCATGTCGCCATCATGCTGGATGCGGTAGCGATAGGCGTATTCGGTTGCATCCTCGCGGGCCAGCACCGTGACGCCGAGGCTCTTCATCCGCTCCTCGACCAGCCCCCGACGCCGCTTGATCTCGTCATGGATGTCGAAGCCCTTTTTCGTGTCCTCCTGCTCGGCCACCTTGAAGCGCATCACATAGTCGTTGCGCCCCGGGCTGCCATAAAGCGCATAGCCGGTGGAGTCCGGGCCGCGGTGGCGCAGCGACAACAGCATCGCGGTCATTTCCTTGCCGATATTGGCCGTCCCGTCGCGATGGATCAGTCCTGCTATTCCGCACATCGTGTTCGCGCCTCCAATCGTTCGTTCACGGCAGGCAGTCGAGATAGGTCTTCAGGTCCCATTCGGTGGCGGTGTGCAGGAAGCGTTCCCATTCATCGCGCTTGTACTCGTCGTAAAGGCGATACATCTCACCCGGCATCGCCGCGCGGATCACCTCGTCGTTCTTCAGCGCCTCGAGCGCATCGCCGAGCGTCATCGGCAGCTTCTTGACCTGCTTGCCGGCCTCCATCGCCTGGTAGATGTTGCGCTCCTCGGGCTTGCCCGGGTCGAACTTGTGCTTGAGGCCATCATCCATCGCCTTGAGCAGCCCGGCTGCCATCAGATAGGGATTGACCATCGAATCGACGGCCCGATACTCGAAGCGCCCCGGCGCCGAGATTCGCAAGCCGGTGGTGCGGTTCTGGAATCCCCAGTCGGCAAACACCGGCGCCCAGAACCCGGTGTCCCACAGGCGGCGGTAGGAATTGACCGTCGAGCAGCCGATCGCGGTGAGGCCGCCGAGATGGTTGACGATGCCGCCGATCGCCCACAGCCCGGTTTGGCCGGGAAGCTGCACGTCGCCGGTGTCGGGCATGAAAATGTTCTCGCCGCCGCGCCGGTACATGTAGTTCTGCCTGAGCCCCGGCAGGTTCTCCGCATCGTTGCCGAGCGGCTTGAACTCGTCCTTGCCGCCCTTCCACAGCGAGATGTTGTGGTGGCAGCCATTGGCCGAGACGCCCATGAACGGCTTGCACATGAAGCACGCGATGATGTCGAACTCGCGCGCCACCTGGGCGCAGATCTGGCGATAGGTGGTGAGCCGATCGGCGGTCCGCAGCGCGTCGTCATAGGTGAAGTTGAGCTCGAGCTGGCCGGGGCTGTCCTCATGGTCGCCCTGGATCATGTCGAGGCCCATCTGCCGGCAATAGTCGATGACCCGCATATAGACCGGTCGCAGGCTTTCGAACTGGTCCACATGGTAGCAATAGGGTCGCGAATAGCCGGAATGGTCCTTCTTCAGCCACATCATCTCGGGCTCGGTGCCATGCCTGAGCCTCAGGCTGTGATCGGCCTCGAACTGGTCGTGCAGCCGCCTGAGATTGCCGCGGCAATCGGCGGTGAGAAAGGCGCCGGGGTTGTCACGCTCCTCGCGGTTGCGGAACAGCGTGCAGAACATGCGCGCCACCCGCTTGTCCCAGGGCAGCTGCATGAATGTCTCGGGCTCGGGCACGCCGACGAGCTCGGCCGCCTCCGGCCCATAGCCGAGATATTGGCCATGGCGGTTGAGGAACAAATTGACGGTCGCACCATAGACCAGCTGGAAGCCGCCATTGGCGACATTCTCCCAATGGTCGGCCGGGATGCCCTTGCCCATCACCCGCCCGGTGACCGAAACGAACTGCAGATAGAGATACTGGATGCCGAGCTGATCGATCTTGGCCCGCACCTCCTTGATCAGCTCGTCGCGTCCGGGCGCCTTGGTGAATTTCTCATAGTCGGTGGCCATGCGCTTCTCTCCCAAACATTCTTCTCTTTACGTTGCTCCCCAACGAACCATCAGCTCCAGGGGAACGGGCTCCGCGACACCGGATGGAGCTTGCCCTGCTCATAACGCGAAAACCGGAACGGCTCGAGCAGTTGCGAGCTCGCGCCGGCGATCTCGCCGGCCACCAGCTCGCCCACCCCGAGCATCTTGTAGCCGTGATTGGAATCGGCGACGACATAGACATTGTCGCGGAACACGTCGAACACCGGGAAGCTGTCGGGCGTGAAGCAGCCGATCCCGCCGGAATTTTCCGCCCGCCGGTAGAGATGAGACTTGCCCTCGAACCGCTTCTGGCAATGCGCCAGCATCGAGCACCAGCTCTCGATGAATTTTTCCCCGACCACGAAATCGGGACTGTCGGGACCATAGGGATCGACCGCCACCGCGTCCGGCTCCTCCGCCACCACATACGGCGACGAACCGCCCTGAATGCCGCCGAAATTGAAGTCCGGCTTGTAATAGAGGCCCCACAGCTTGTCGGTGATGAGCTTGCCGTCGATGTCGGAATAGAGCGGCGCATCCGTGTCGACATGGATGACCGGCGGCATCCGCCCGTCATTCGTCTTGTGCATGCCGGGATCGACCCCGAGCGTCCCCTCTTCGAGGCACCAATATTTCCACATCCTGATGCCGTCATGGCGCTTGCCGTCCCGGCCGACCACGGTGATGTCGCGCGGCAGCTCCAGCATGTTCCAGATGCGGTTGATCCACGGACCCACGCCGACCACCACGTAATCGCAGGCGATCCGGCCTTGCGAGGTGACGAGCGCGGTCACCGCCCGGCTGTTGTTGCCGAACTCGAACCCGTTGACCTCGACGCCTTCGACGATCCTCACGCCCTCCCCCTCTGCCTTGGCGGCAAGGCCGCGCATCGAGGCGCGGTTATTGGCATAGCCCCCGCGCTTCTCATGCAGCACCGAGGTGATGTTCTTGGCCTGCCAGTCGTCGAAGAGACCGCGCATATAGGCCTGGCAGCGCGCCTCGCCCTCGACGAACACCGACTCATAGCCGATCGCCCGCTGCTGTTCATAAATGCTGGCGCAGCCCTCGTGCATCACTTCAGGGCTGATCTGCATATAGCCGACCGGGTGATAGGAATAGGCCTCGGGATCGCTCTCCCAGACCGCAACCGAATGCGCCATCAGCTCGCGCATCGCCGGCTGGAAATAATTGTTGCGGACCACCCCGCAGGCGATGCCGGAAGCCCCGGCGGCTATGCCGGTCTTGTCGACCACCACCACGTCCTTGCCGGAGCCGCGGCCGGTTTCTTTGAGCTTGAGGGCCAGGTGATAGGCAGTGCTGAGCCCGTGGATTCCCGCACCGATGATGGCATATTTCACACCTCCCGGAATTGCCATCCGGACTTTCCTCCCTTGCCGTCCGACGTTTTTTCGCCGATATGATTTCATGAAACTGAGACCAATTGCAAACCAATTCACGACCGCTCATGACCGGTGATCCGGGCCTCGTTCCCATCAAGGGTGCCAATGCAGTCGTCGTCCGGCTGCGCCGCGCGATCGAGACCGGAATTTATTCCGATGGCGACCAGCTGCCGCCCGAACGGCAGCTGGCGCTGGCGCTCGGCACCGCGCGCTCGACGGTGCGCAAGGCGTTGGAGCAGCTCGAGGGCCGCGGCCTCGTCGTGCGCCGTGTCGGCTCCGGCACCTTCGTCAATTTTTCCGGCCCGATCGCCACCAGCGCCGGCGATGTCGTCGACCTGATCAGCCCGCTGCAGCTGATCGAGGTGCGGCTTGCCGTCGAGCCCAGCATGGCGCGCCTGGCCACCATTCACGCTTCCTCCAAGGATCTCGACCAGATGGGGGCAGTCCTGGCCGAGCTCGACGCCTGCGGTGCCGACCAGGACCGCTTCACCCGGCTCGATTCGGATTTCCATCTCGCTTTGGCGCGCTGCTCGCGCAATCCGCTGATGCTGCACATCTATCGCGAGATCAATGACGTCCGCACCCATGCCCAGTGGGACCGCATGAAGACGGTGATCCTCAATCCGGAGATCATCGCGCTCTACAACCTCCAGCACCGCGCCATCCTCGATGCCATGGCGCGGCGCGACGTCGCCGGCGCGGTCGCGGCGATCAGCCGCCATCTCGAGACCGCCCGCCAGCATCTGATCGGGGCCGAGACCACCGAATGAGCCGGTCGCTGCTGATCCGCGCCAAGGAATCCTGCCTGATCGTCATCGACATGCAGGAGCGCCTCGTGCCCGCCATGCAGGCCCCGGCTCGCACCATCCGCAATGCCAAGATCCTCATCACCGCTGCCCGGCGGCTCGCCATTCCGGTGCTGCTGACCGAGCAATATCCCAAGGGGCTCGGCCATACCGTCCCCGACCTCGCCAAGGTCGCCGATGGTCTGCCGGTGGTTGAGAAGCTGCATTTCTCGTGCATGGAGGAAGAAAGCTTTGCTGCCGCCTTTCGCGCCCTCGGCCGACGCCAGGCGGTCATCGCCGGCATGGAGGCGCATATCTGCGTCATGCAGACCGCCGCCACGCTGATGGAGGAAGGCTACGAAGTCTTCGTCGTCACCGACGCCACCTCCTCGCGCACGCTGGAAAGCGAGAAGGCCTGCCTCGACCGCCTGTCATCGGGCGGCGCCGGCATCGTCACCACCGAGATGGTCGTGTTCGAATGGCTGGGCGAGGCCGGCACCCCGGCCTTCAAGGAGCTGCTGCCGCTGATCAAATGAGCACAAATCCGACTGCAATTCCAGATTGCAGGATTCGCTATTGCCCATTGCCTATTGCCTATGCCTATTGCCTACAAATTGTCCGTCCTGAACGTGTCGCACTGGTTCATGTCGCCGGTGTCGATGCCGCGCTTGAACCACCGCACCCGCTGTGCCGACGAGCCATGGGTGAAGGCGTCGGGCACGACATAGCCCTGGCTCTGCCGCTGCAGCCGGTCATCGCCGATGGCGCTGGCCGCATTCAGCCCCTCTTCGATATCGCCCTGGTCGAGGATCTTGGCATTGTCATGCGCCCACACGCCGGCATAGCAATCGGCCTGCAGCTCCATGCGGACCGACAGCTGGTTGGCCTCGGCCTCGGATGCCCGCATGCGGGCCCGCGTCACCTGGTCGGCAACGCCAAGCAGGTTCTGCACATGGTGGCCGACCTCATGGGCGATGACATAGGCCTGGGCGAAATCGCCGCCGGCGCCGAGCCGGTTCTTGAGATCGCGGTAGAAGCCGAGGTCGATATAGACCTTTTGGTCGAGCGGGCAGTAGAACGGACCCATGGCGGCCACCGCATCGCCGCATCGCGAGCGCACCTGATCGGTGAACAGGACGAGCTTGGGCGGGGTATAGCGCTCGCCCTTCGCGGCGAAAATCCGCTCCCAGGTGCGCTCGGTGGTGCCGAGGATCTTGGAGACGAAGGTCTTCTGGGCATCGCTCTGCTGCGTGCCGCCCTGCTGCCCTGGGACTTGCTGATACGGGGACTCGTCCTGTGGCACCGTGAAGCCGCCGCCACCGCCGCCGCTGGTCAGGATGTCGAGCGGATTGATGCCGAAGACGAGCCACAATACCAGCAGCAGGGCGATGCCGCCGAGCCCGATGCCGCCGCCCCGGCCCATCGGAATGCCCATGCCGCCGCCGCCGCCGGGAAAGCCGAAGCCCCCGCGCATGCCCCGCCGATCTTCGATATTGTCGCTGCCGGCTTCGTCATCGAGGCGCATGGTGCTGCTCCGGGTGCATGGGTCTGCTGATTTTGGGAGCGGCCGGCGAAAAGGCAATAGGCCGGAGCCGTCTAAGTTCCCCTCGCCCCATACGTCCCGGTCGACCGCCCGAGCTGGGTGACGAGCGCCAGGACGATGTCGATATGCGGCGTCGGCAGACCGGTGATTTCGCCCATTTCCTTGACCGCGGTGACCAGGGCATCGA
Organism: uncultured Alphaproteobacteria bacterium; assembly: GCA_963744915.1. Taxonomy (GTDB): domain Bacteria; phylum Pseudomonadota; class Alphaproteobacteria; order Rhizobiales; family Aestuariivirgaceae; genus DATAFF01. Next base: position 13,490 of record CAVUUY010000024.1, on the reverse strand, counting down.
TCTCCATCGCCTTGCCCGCCTCGAAATCCTGCAGCATCGAGGTGCGATGCGCTCCGACCTTGGCGGCACCGTCGATCCGCCGCTCGACATCGACCCGGAAGCGCGCGCCGAGCCGTTCGGCGATCGCCTGCGCCTCGAGCATCATGGCGCGCGACAGCGCCCGTGTGCCGGGATCGGTCGCCACCACGTCGAGCGTCGCCCGGGTCAGTGCGCTGATCGGGTTGAAGCACAGATTTCCCCAGAGCTTCAGCCAGATTTCGGACCGGATGTCGTCCAGAACCGGCGCCTGGAAGCCGGCCTGCTCGAACATCCTGGAAATGGCCAGAACGCGCTCCGAGGTCGAGCCGTCAGGCTCGCCCAGGGCGAATTTGTCACCATAAACATGCTTGATGACACCCGGCTCGACAATTTCGGTCGCCGGATAGACCACCGATCCGATCACCCGCTCCGGCCCGATCGCCCGCCATTGCCGGTCCTCCGGGTCGACCGTGCGCAGGCGCCGCTCGGCAAACGGCCCGGGCAGGCGGTGGAAGTACCACCACGGCACCCCGTTCTGGCAGGTCACCACCACGGTGTGCCGGGCGAGCAGCGGCCGCATGTGATCCGCCGCCTCGAAGGCCTGATGCGCCTTGAGCCCGATCACCACCACGTCCTGCGGTCCGAGCGCCTCCGGATCGGCGCTGGCCGCCATCCGCGCCGAGCGCTCCTCGCCGCCGATGACAAGCTTGAGCCCGTTCCGCCGCACCGCTTCGAGATGGGCGCCGCGGGCGACGATCGACAGTTCGACGCCCTCGACCCCGGCAAGGCCGACCGCCAGATAGCCGCCGATCGCCCCTGCCCCGTAAACGCAGATTTTCATGGCCCGCGGGCCCTATTCAGCGGCTTGGCGACGGGCCTCGCTCCTCGTTGCCCGGAAATGCTCCTCCGCCGCGCCGACGCCGGAGCCGGGCTTGATCTTGGCGCCGGCATCGCGCAGCGCCATCTCGGCGCCGGCCAGCGCCTGCAGCACCATGAGCTCGTTGAGCCAGCCGAGATGGCCGATGCGGAACACCTTGCCGGCCACCTTGGCGAGGCCGACGCCGAGCGACAGGCTGTAGCGTTCATAGGCATGACGGACCACGTCGGCGCTGTTGACGCCCTCCGGTACGACGATCGCCGACACCGTGTCGGAGTGCCATTTCGGTTCCGCCGCGCACAGCCGCATCCCCCAGGCCGCCACCGCCTCCCGCACCCCTTCGGCAAGCCGGTTGTGTCGGGCGAAGACATTGTCGAGGCCCTCCTCGGACAGCATGTCGAGCGCGGCCCTGAGACCCCTGAGCAGCGTCGTTGCCGGCGTATAGGGGAAGAAGCCATCCTTGTTGGTGGCGATCATGTCGTCGAACGACAGGAATGTGCGCGGCAGCTTCGCCGCCTTGCGCGCCGCGAGCCCCTTGTCGCTCATTGCCACGATGGCAAGGCCGGTCGGCAGCATGAGCCCCTTCTGAGACCCGGTGACGCAGGCATCGACGCCCCATTCGTCCATCCGGAAATCGATGGAGGCCAGCGACGACACCGCATCGACGAACAGCAGCGCCGGATGCCTGGCGTTGTCGAGCGCGCGGCGGACGCCGGCGATATCCGAGGTCACGCCGGTTGCCGTCTCGTTGTGGCAGGCCAGCACCGCCTTGATGCGGTGGCCGCTGTCGGCCTTGAGAATGCGCTCATATTCCTCGACCGGAACGCCCTTGCCCCACTCGACCTCGAGCGCCTCGACCGCGAGGCCGTGCCGTTGGCAGAGATCGGCCCACAAATGCGAGAATTGACCGAACACCGAGCACAGCACCTTGTCGCCCGGCGACAGCGTGTTGGTGATGGAGGCTTCCCATCCCGCCGTGCCGGAGCCTGGGAAAATGAACACCTGGCCGCCGGCGGTCTTGAACACCTTCTTCAGGTCGGCGAACAGCGGCAGCGTGAATGCGGGGAAATCGGGAGCCCGCTGATCCTCGAGCGGGATGGCCATGGCTTGGCGCACCCGCTCCGGGATATTGGTGGGGCCAGGGATGAACAATCCAGGATAGCCGGTCTTCATGTGGCGCAATCCTTCCGCGATAGAATTCGGTTGCCTGATGAGCTGAACGCATGAGCATTGCAAAACCCTACGCGCTCATGCACTGACAAAAATGCACCGAGCCATGAGTTATGCTCATGATAACCAGTATACAGCCTTTCCGATCCGTCGTGAAATGCGTTTCCAGATGGTGGAATGAGAGGCTCGCAGCAGAATTCCAATGCGTAACGTGATGTGTGGCGTCCTTAAGTCTCAGGCCGCCATTTGACAGGAAATGTGGTATTTGGTATGCCAGACCTTGCGTATAGAGGTCGTGGCCTGAGCACTCGCAGCAAGGAAGTCGGCCTTGTCCTGTCGACCTCACCACAGAAAAGTGCCATTCGGCGGGCTATGCACCCGCGAGGGCGGCAAGACACGGAGGAAAAATTGAAAATCTTGCACAAGGTCTCGTCCATCGGCGTCGGCGCAGCCTGCCTCATCGGCATGACGGTCGGCGTCGGCACTGCAATGGCCGAGTGGAAGCCCACAAAGTCAGTCGAGTTCATCGTTCCGGCCGGTACCGGCGGTGGCGCCGATCAGATGGCCCGCATGATTCAGGGCATCATCCAGAAGCACAATCTCATGGAGCAGCCGCTCGTTGTCATCAACAAGGGCGGCGGCGCCGGCGCTGAGGGCTTCCTCGACGTCAAGGGAGCCGCCAATGATCCGCACAAGATCATCATCACGCTCTCCAACATTCTTCACCACGCCGCTCGCCACCGGAATTCCGTTCAACTGGAAGGACTCTGACCCCGGTCAAGATGATGGCGCTCGACGAGTTCGTCCTGTGGGTGCCGGCCGGACGCCAAGGAGAGTTCGGCCAAGGAGTATCTCGAAAGCGCCAAGAGCGCCGGCAGCGGTGGCTACAAGATGGGTGGCACCGGCTCGAAGCAGGAAGACCAGATCATCACCATTGCGGTCGAGAAGGCAGCCGGCACCAAGATCGCCTATGTTCCTTACAAGGGCGGTGGCGAAGTGGCGACCCAGCTCGTCGGCAAGCATGTGAACTCCTCGGTCAACAACCCGATCGAGGCGGTGTCGCAGTGGAAGGCCGGCAACCTCAAGCCGCTCTGCGTCTTCGACGAGCAGCGCATGACCTATAGCGACAAGGTCACCGAGACGATGGCCTGGAGCGACATCCCGACCTGCAAGGAATTCCGGGATCGATTTCTCCTATCTGATGCTCCGCGGCATCTTCACCGTGCCCGGCACTCCCAAGGACGCAGTCGAATATTATATCGGGGTGCTCGACAAGGTGCGGGACACGCCGGAATGGAAGGACTTCATGGCCAAGGGAGCCTTCAACACCACGAGCCTGTCGGGCCCGGAATTCGTCGAATGGCTTGGCAAGACTGAAGATCTTCACAAGAACCTGATGACCGACGCCGGTCTGGTGAAGAAGTAAGGCCCTTCAAGGCCGCAACGGGAACGCCCCGCTTTCCCCCTCCCCCATGCGGGGAGGGGTCGCGGTGGGGAAAAGGACGCCCAGCCCGGGCTCGCTCCGCTCGGACACCCTGACCCGGGTGACGAGGATTTGCAGACAATGACAGCAACGCTTTGGGAGGTCCGGCCATGACGCATCGCGGCGTCGACATGGTGGTGGCAATCTTGCTCATCGCGATCGGCGGCCTGACCATGTATGACAGCTACCAGGTCGGCATCGGCTGGGAGGGCGGCCCCCAGAGCGGCTATTTTCCCTTTTATATCGGTCTGCTGCTGTCGCTTACGAGTGCCGCCACCCTGGTCCAGGCGACCGTCGGCGGTGGCACCGAAACCTTTGTCGACTGGCCGAGTTTCAAGCGCGTATTGACCGTGCTCCTGCCAGCGGCGGTGTTCGTCCTCGTCATCCCCTATCTCGGCATCTATGTCGCCGGCGCCCTGTTCATCGCGGCGTTCATGACCTTCGTCGGCAAATACCAGTTCCTGAAGGGCCTCGGCGTCGGTGCGGCGGTGTCGCTGGCGTTCTTCCTGATCTTCCAGAAATGGTTCCTGATCCAGCTACCGATCGGCCCGCTCGAGCGGGCTCTCGGCTACTGAGGCGGATGGAGAGGGCGATCGATGCATGACTCGGTGATGGCGCTGCTGCAGGGCTTCCAGATCGCCCTGACCTTCCAGAACCTGGCCTTGATGATGCTCGGCATCGTCCTTGGCGTGCTGATCGGCGTGCTGCCGGGCCTCGGCGGGGCCAATGGCGTCGCCATTCTCCTGCCGCTTACCTTCTCCATGTCGCCGACCTCGGCCATCATCATGCTCTCCTGCATTTATTGGGGAGCGCTGTTCGGCGGCGCCATCACCTCGGTTCTGTTCAACATTCCCGGCGAACCATGGTCGGTAGCCACCACCTTCGACGGCCATCCGCTTGCCAAGCAGGGCCGCGCCGGCGAAGCGCTCACCACTGCCTTCACCGGCTCCTTCCTCGGCGCCTTCGTTGCCATCCTGCTCATCACCTTCATGTCGCCGCTGGTCGCCAGCTTCGCCCTTCAATTCGGCCCCGCCGAGTTCTTCTCCGTCTATCTCCTGGCCTTTTGCAGCTTCGTCGGCATGAGCAAGGCGTCGCCCTTCAAGACCATCGCCTCGATGATGCTCGGCTTCGCCCTTGCCTGCGTCGGCCTCGACTCGGTGTCCGGCAATCTCCGCCTCACCTTCGGCTCGAACGAGCTGATGCGCGGCTTCGACTTCCTCGTTGCCGTCATCGGCTTGTTCGGCATCGGCGAGATCCTGCTGTCGATGGAGGAGAAGCTTTCGTTCCATGGCGGCACAGCCAAGATCAACCCCAAGGTGGTGCTGCAAACCTGGGCGCAGCTGCCGCGCTATTGGGTGACGGCCGTGCGCTCGGCCTTCATCGGCTGCTGGATGGGCGTGACGCCGGGCGGCGCCACCCCGGCCTCCTTCATGAGCTACGGCCTCGCCAAGCGCTTCTCCCGCAACGGGGCGAAATTCGGCACGGGCGAGCTCGAAGGCGTGTTGGCACCGGAAACCGCCGCCCACGCCGCCGGCACCAGCGCCATGCTGCCGATGCTTACGCTCGGCATCCCCGGCTCGCCGACCGCCGCCGTGCTGCTCGGCGGCCTGCTCATCTGGGGACTGCAGCCCGGCCCGATGCTGTTCGTCGAGCAGAAGGACTTCGTCTGGGGCTTCATCGCCAGCCTCTACATTTCCAACCTCGTCGGCCTGGTGGTGGTGCTGACCACCGTGCCGCTGTTCGCCGCCATCCTCCGCATCCCTTTCACCGTCATCGCGCCGATCATCATCGTGATCTGCGCCATCGGCGCCTTCACCGTCGCCAATGCCTATTTCGACATCCTGCTGATGCTGATCTTCGGCGTCGTCGGCTATGTCTTCAAGAAGCTCGACTACCCGCTTGCGCCGCTGGTGCTGGCGCTGGTGCTCGGCAAGATGGCGGAATCGTCCTTCCGTCAGGCGATGATCACCGGCGATGGCAATCTGGCGGTGTTCTTCTCCAATCCGCTGGTCGGCACCATCACCACCCTTGCCATCGTCATGCTGCTGTGGCCGCTGATCTCGGGCGCCATCGGCAATTTGCGGCGCCCGCCCAATGTGGCGGGGGTCGCCAAGGGCGAGTGAGATGGAAGAAACCGCTTCGGCCGGCTTTTGGCTCGCGCTGCTCGAGATCATCACCATCAACATCGTGCTGAGCGGCGACAATGCGCTGGTGATCGCTCTCGCCTGCCGCGGCCTGCCGCCGAAGGCCCGCCGCTGGGGCATTGCCTTCGGCACCGTGGCGGCCATCGTGCTGCGGATCATCTTCGCCATCGTCATCGTCTTCCTGCTGCGCATTCCCCTGCTCATGCTCGTCGGCAGTGCGCTGCTGATGTGGATCGCCATCAAGCTGGTGCTGCCCGAGAAGTCCGAGCACGAGTCCGGCATCGCCGCTTCGGCCTCGATCTGGCAGGCGATTTGGGTGGTGATGGTGGCCGATGCCGTGATGAGCCTCGACAACGTCATTGCGGTGGCCGCCGCCGCCAAGGGCAGCCTGCTGCTGCTCGTTCTCGGCATCACCATCTCGATCCCGCCGGTCGTGCTCGGCAGCGCCGTCATGCTCTATGTGCTCGACCGCTTCCCGATCCTGGTGATCGCCGGCTCCGGGCTGCTCGGCTGGGTCGCCGGCGAGCTTGCGGTCGAGGACGGGATCGCCCATGCCTTTCTCGCCGCCCACGCTCCTTTCTTGATCAGCTCGGCGCCAATCATCTGCTGCGCCATCGTGGTGGCGGTCGGCCTGTGGGCCACTTCCAACCAGGGCAAGCCGACGGCGCGCGAGCTCCTGCCGCTGGATGGCGACGGCGAGAGCAACCGATGACCACCCGGGAGCGACCGATATGAAATCTCTGCTGGTGCCGGTCGACGGCTCGCCGCCATCGCTTCGCGCCCTCGACTATGCCATTGCCGAGGCGAAGGCCCTGGGCGCCGGCGCCGTCATCCACCTGGTCAATGTCCAGCCGCCCGTGCCCTCGGCAGTGTCGGACTTCGTCGGCCACAAGGGCATCGACGAGTTCCACCGCGAGGAGGCCGAGAAGGAGATCGCCGAGGCCCGCCAGAAGCTGGTGGCGTCCGGCGTGACCTATCGCACGTCCTTTCTGGTCGGCAGCGCCGGCGAGGCGATCGCTCACTACGCCAAGACCACCACCGTCGATGAGGTCATCATGGGCCGGCGCGGCCTCAACCGCCTGACCGGCCTGCTGCTCGGAGCGGTGTCGACCCGGGTGCTGGCCCTCGTCGATCAGCCGGTGACGCTGATCAAGTAAGTGGTGAAGTAGGCAAATGGGCAAATAGGCAATAGGCTAGGGGTGAGTAGTGAATGGTGAGTAGTGAGTAGTGAAAGACCACCCTACTCACTACTCACTACTCACTACTCACTACTCACTACTCACGACTTCCCTCCCCCCTCGCATGCTCAATCTCGGCGCTCACCGCCTGGGCCATGAGCCAGCTGCGAAAGGCGGCGGCGTTCGGCACCCGCAGGGTCGCCGCCGACTGATCATCGCCGACCTTGATCGAGATGCCGCCGAGGCGATTGACCATGGCGAAGGCGTCCTCGTCGGTGCGGTCATCGCCGGCGACGATCGGAATCCGGCCCCGGAAGGGCGGCTCCGCGAGAAACGCTTCGATGGCATGGCCCTTGTGGGTCGCCGAGCTTTTGGCCTCGATGACCATCTTGCCGCGCATCACGGTGACGCCGGTCAGGCCTTGCGTTGCCCCGACCATCTCGGCGATCGCTTCGCCCTCGAGCTCGGGCCGCAGCCGGTAATGCAGCGCTACGGCGCCGCGCTTGCGCTCGACCAGGACGCCGGCATGGCGCGCGGCGAAGGGCTGAAGGGCGCTCTCGAGCGCCGGAACGAAGGCCGAGGACAGGGTCGCGTCGGCAACCTTGCCGTCGAAACTGCGCCGCGTCAGCCCGTGGACTCCGGCAACCGGCAGGCTGAGCGGGCTCAGATGATGATCGATGTCGGCGATCTCGCGGCCGGTGACGATCGCCACCGCGCCGCCCATTTCGCGCACCAGAAAGGCCAGCGCCGCCAGTGCCTCCGGCTCGAGCCGCACCGCGTCGGGCCGCTCGGCGATCTCGACCAGGGTGCCGTCGAAATCGAGAAAGAGGGCGTGACGCCCGCGATCGATCGCGAAGGGCAGAACGGTGCTCTCGGACATTGGCTCGAGCGGAATTGCAACCTGGCCAGGGTACATCACTCGGCGGAGAATGCGCCAAGAAGAACCAATGTTCCCGAAACTCGCCTGATCTACAGCGATTGAATGAAGGCTAGGAGGCGCTGCCGGGTGGCCGCGTCGAGCTTTAGAAAGGCGTCCCGCGCCCGTCGTGCTTCGCCGTCGTGCCACCGAATGGCTTCGTCGATGCTGGCCGCCCGCCCGTCATGCAGATAGCGCCGTTGCGACGCCACGCCGCTGCCCGCGCCGACGAGCGGCGCAGTGCGCCATTCCCCGGGCTCGGCCGTGCCCTCCGCCGTCCCGTCATTGAGCCCCGGACCCATCTGATGCAGGAGCAGGTCGGAATAGAGCTGGACCGCGCCGCCACCTTCGGCGCCAAGGCTTTCGCGGTGGCACGCGGCGCAGCCGGCGGCGCGGAACGCGGCCGCTCCGGCGCTGTCAGGCGGTTTGCTCGCGGGTTGGAGGCTCGCCACGAAGCCGCTCAGGCTGGCGAGATCGGCGGCAGCGAATTCATCCGCGGTCAGGCCCATGTCCTCGGCCAGCGCCGAGGAGATCTGATCTTCGAGCCGCGCCTGGCCGGCGCGCCAACCGAACCGGCCGATCCGCTCGATCCCGTCCCGGTCGCGCAACTGACGGGGGCGGCCGGAAATGCCGTCGCTGTCGCGATCCCCGGGATCGGCATTGGCGAGGATTGCCGCATCGGCGACCCCCGCGATGGCCGCCGCCGCGATGAGCGACGGCGCGGCGCGCAGGCTCATGCGGGTGGTGCTGGCGAGCGGCCGGCCATCGAGCTCGACCGTGAGGGCCAGCTGCTCGAGGCCATCCGGGCGCCGCTCGAGATGGCCATGAATGCGCCCCTCGGGCGTGAAGCCGGCGATTGCCTTGCTCTGCAGCTGCCGCCCATAGACCGGATCGGGCCGGCCGTCGCCGGAGGCGAGGCGCAGGACGCCGCCCGCCGCGGCGATGTCGCCGCCGGGGCCCACCACGAAGCGCGCGCCGCCGCCATTCTTGTGGCACGAGGCGCAGGAGGCTTCGTTGAAGAGCGGCCCCAGGCCGCTCTTGTCGTTGGCGGGAGCTGCCCATCTGCGCTCGAAAAGCGCCCGCCCTTCGTCCATTTCGCCGCCCAGCACCAGCCCGGCCGGCAAGGCCAAAAGCACCGCGAGCGCGATCCGGGTGTAGAACGCTGTCATCGGGCGATGTTACACCATCATCGGAACAGACTGCTCCCTTCCTCCTTACGAACGGACGGAACGACAAATTCCTTCACCGTCGGGGACCTCCAAAACTCAGGTAGCGGGATGCGCATCCACATCGTGATGAACGTTCATGCCGGCACGCTCCGGAGCGCCGATCCGCGGCGGATCTCCGAGCAGGTGGTTGCGGCCTTCACCGATGCCGGCCATGAGGTTTCCATCGATCTGGCAGAGGGACCGCAATTGCGCGAATGCCTGGTCGCCGCCGCTCGGCGCAACGACATCGATGTGCTGGTTGCCTGCGGCGGCGACGGGACGATCTCGACCGCTGCCGGGCTGCTGCGGCATCGACCGATCGCCCTCGGCGTCCTGCCGGGAGGAACCATGAACATGTATGCCCGGACCTTGCGGCTGCCGCTCGAGCCGGTGGCCGCCGCCAAGGTGCTGGCCCATGGCGAGGTGGTGGACGCCGACGGCGCCACCGCTGCCGGGCAGTTCTTCCTGCACCAGGTTTCATTCGGGATTCAGCCGCATGCGATCAGGCGGCGGGAACAGATGAAATACGGCTCGCGGATCGAGAAGTTGGCTGCCGGCGCCCGCTCCCTCCTCGCCACCCTGCGCGATCCGCCGCAATTCACCGTCGAGATGGTGCTGGATGGCGACCCGCGCCTGCTGTCGACCTCGGCGCTCGTCGTCTCGAACAACGTCTATGGCGACGATCACCTGCCCTATGCCGACGAGCTCGACGGCGGCATCCTCGGCATCTATGCCGCCACCTCGATCAACTGGTCGGACCTTGCGGAAATCGGCGCCGCCATGGTGCTCGGGGGCTGGAAGAACCACCCGAAGATCATCGTCGAAACGGCACGGCGCGTGCACATCAAGCCGCTGCAAAAGCTGGTGAGCCGCGGTCTCCTTGCCTCGATCGACGGCGAGACCAGGCGGTTTCACGGCCCCATCGAGATTGCCATCCATCCCAAAAGCGTGAAAGTTCTGGCCCCGGCCAGGCTTGGCGCCGCGTAAATGGGTTTTTTTGCGTTCCACGGGAACCCGGCGTAACATGGGCCGTTTCAGCCGGGGAACTGTGGCCCCTTGGCCTTCAGGGGAAAGGATTTTTGTATAATGAGTTCTTGCCCAGCAGGTTGCGCCGCATATTCCGTTGCTGCGCCGCTTTTCACGTGCTCTCACCGGCAGCCAGCAGAGCGGCGATGCCTATGTCATGGCGCTGCTCGAGGCCTTGATTGCCGATCCCAATGGGCTCAGAACCGATGTCCCGCTGCGGGTGGCCCTGTACCATCTGCTCTGCAAATTGTGGGGGTCGCTCAAGATCAATCTGCAAAGCTCGGCCCCGACCGAGGGCTGGGAGCGGCGCGCCGTCCAGCGGCTTGAGCAGATCACGCCGCGCGCCCGCCAGGCCTTTTTGCTGGTCGCAGTCGAGGGCTTCAGCCTCGATGAAGCGGCAACCATCCTCGACATCGACGTCGAGCAGCTGAACCAGCTGCTCGATCAGGTCAGCCGCGAAATTGCCGACCAGATGGCCACCGATGTCCTGATCATCGAGGATGAGCCGATCATCGCCATGGATATCGAAAGCCTGATTACCGGGCTTGGACACAATGTCACAGCCATCGCGCGGACTCACAACCAGGCGGTCGAGGCGGTGAAGCGCCACCGGCCCGGCTTGGTCCTGGCCGACATACAGCTTGCCGACGGCAGCTCCGGCATCGACGCCGTGAATCGAGATTCTCAAGAGTTTTGAAGTGCCTGTGATCTTCATCACGGCCTATCCCGAGCGCCTTCTGACCGGCGAGCGCCCCGAGCCCGCCTTCCTCATCACCAAGCCCTTCCTGCCCGACATGGTTAAGGCGGTGGTGAGCCAGGCCCTGTTCTTCGAGACGCGGTCCAAGGCTCCGGAATCCCGCCAGACCGCCTGATCGAAGATTTTTTCGAAAGGTCCTCGGAACCGCTCCGACGCTTTGGCGTTTATTGACCAGAACCGACAGCGGACGGTTCGAAAGAAAAGCTCCGGCCGGATGTCCCCCCTCCCCCTCTCCCCGCCCGGCCGGAGCTATTCGCTCTCCCCAGCACGATTGGAACTTTCCTCAGACGCTGACGGTTGTTGCCGGCAACTCGGCTTTCAACCCGGTTTTCGGAGGTTCATCCCATGCTGAAATGGGCAATCATCTTTCTCGTCATTTCACTGGTTGCCGGCTTTCTGGGTTTCAGCGGGGTGTCAGCCGCCACGGCGCAGATCGCGAAGGTTCTGTTCGTGATCTTCCTGGTGATCTTCGTGATTACCCTCATCCTCGCCATCACCGGCATCCAGTTGCTCACCTGAAATAAGCAAAGCGGCCCTGCGGAGGATCTCTGCGAGGCCGCTTTTCGATGCTGCCGAAAACTCAGGCTGCCCGCACCAGCAGCCAGACGATGGCGATCAGCAGGATCAGCCCGAGGATGCCGCTCGGCCCATATCCCCAGCCGCGGCTGTAAGGCCAGGACGGCAGGGCGCCGACCAGCACCAGGATCAGGATGATGACAAGGATCGTTTCCATAAGGTCTCGCTCCGGGAGCTCTGCCGCCAGCCCCAACCATCCAGAATGGACGAAAGTTTCCGTCGAAAAGGAATTCCGTCCAGCACCTGTCCTAGTTTAATGCGCAAGCCTCGGGCGCCCCCGATAAAGTCGTCGGAATGACCACTGAAAGGCGCCTTTTGCGTGCAGAAACAGCTCGAAAATGTCTCGATTCTGGTCATCGAGGATGAGCCCATCATAGCCCTCGATCTCCAATATCTTCTTAAATCCTCGGGGGCAGCACCGGTCACCCTTGAACATGCCATCGAAGGCGCCCGCCAGCGTCTTTCCGGTCCGGCACTCCCCGACGTGGTCATCCTCGACCTCGTCCTCGGCGGCACTTCGAGCCTCCCCCTTGCCGAGGAGCTTCGCCACAAGAGGGTCCCGTTCCTGTTTCTCACCGGCGATGCCATCGGCATCCCGTCCGGTTTCTCCGATGTCCAGGCAATCCAGAAGCCCTATGCCGTCGATCAGTTGATCACCGCGGTCGGCCAGGTCGCCAACAATCACAAATAGCTTTTGCTCAGATCCAGTAGGCCCGCGCCCTGATCGGCTGAGCGGCCTCCCCTTGGATCTGACCGGTAATTCTCGGCCGCATCGTCAAATAGGGCGCATCGGAATTCTTGTAATGCACCGAGCTGCTGTGGCCCGACATTGCGCTCGGCAGCCAGTCGACAAGCTCGCCGCGCCAGACGCCATGGTCCATCGTCGCGAGCGCCAATCCACCGCACACGCTCATCCAACCGACGGCCAGCGCCGTCGCCGCCCTGCCTGCCATGTCCAGAACCTCCTCACGCCGTTCCGCAGAAATCGAGAACGGCATCTGCCATGGAAAACGCCCGCCGAACCGAGTGGTTCCAGCGTTCCTCAGGTCCGGGAGCCACCGACCTGGGCGAGAATCGTCCCCGTCGCCTGGTCGGGGCCGAAATCCTCAGCAGAATCAAGCTGCATCACCTCGGCAAGCCGCGATCGGGCACGGCTGACGCGGCTCTTGATCGTGCCGACCGCACAGCCGCAGACCTCGGCCGCCTCCTCATAGGAGAGGCCCGTCGCCCCGACCAGGACCAGCGCCTCGCGCTGGTCGTCCGGCAGCAGCGACAGCGCCTTGCGAAAATCGACCATGTCCATATGGCCCTGCTGACCGGGATGGACGGCAAGGCGCGCCGCCAGCGCCCCGTCGCTGTCCTCGATCTCGCGGGCTTTCTTTCGCATCTGCGAATAGAATTCGTTGCGCAGGATGGTGTAGAGCCAGGCGCGCAGATTGGTGCCGGGCTCGAAGCTCGAATGATTGGCCCAGGCCTTGACCAGCGTCTCCTGCACCAAATCATCGGCGCGGGTCGCATTGCCGCACAACGAGACGGCGAAGGCCCGAAGCGAGGGGATGGCAGCGATCAGCTGGTCGCGGAACACATCCGAGACTATCATCTGTCTTGATTTTCCTGCTCTGCCAGCTTCTTCAACAGCTCGCTGAACCGGTCCGGCACCGGCTCATTGGCAACTTCGTCGTAAAGGGCGCGAAGCTTCCGGCCGATGGCGGCCTGGACCGTTGGATCGCTGGTTTTGCGGGCGGGTTTTGCTACAGACCCCGTCATCTCGGTCTTGGGCTGCCTTTCTTCATCATTTTTTGCCATTAAAACCTGTCCTGCTGCCGGGTTTTGACCCGCCCGCTCTCCAAATTCCGGCCGCACGGCGTTGTCCGCCAGGACCCCGTCCTCGCAACTTCCGCAAACGTTGATAGGAACAGTTGGTTCCATAATCCCCAAAAATGTTTGTAGCAGCTTCTGCCCTCAGGTAATTGAATACCACACGATCGGGTGACGAAAGATGCACAAAACGGCCCATTCAAGGGCCGTTTTGCGCTGCTTTAGAACGTTACTGGTTCGTCGTTCCGGAACCGCTGGCGGGTGGCGTGGCCGGAACTGCCGGCATGGCGCTGCTGCCGTTCTTGCTTTCCATCTCACG
>CAVUUY010000023.1:0-264830 GCA_963744915.1 uncultured Alphaproteobacteria bacterium | reverse complement strand
ACACCCATCCCGACACATTCGAGTTCAATCCTCGCAAAGCCCGTCAGCTCCCAATTGCCGACCTCACGCAACCTGAGAATGCGAAGAGGGCGTCCGACTGACCGGCCTGCAGGTTGGAACGACAACTCCTTTGAGGGTTTAGCCATTTTTGCGAAGCGGGATTTCGGCTGCACGACGATGTTCTGCGAAAGAAGGAACCGTATTTCGCCCGGGCACAATCATTCCCTTCCGGTCCCAACGTCAGGTAACATGGGACTTACACGACTTGAGCGAGCTCGGCATATGACGGAGGATACAACCAAACCAGACCGCCGCCTTGCCGCCATCATGGCGACCGACGTCGTTGGCTACTCTAAGCTTATGCAGTCGGATGAGGCTGGCGCTCTTGCTGCCCTCGCTGCCATTCGAGAGACCACCCAAAGCCAGATAAGGTTGCATCGAGGCCGGATTGCCAACACTGCTGGCGACAGCGTCCTCGCGGAGTTCGGAAGCGCCGTGGAGGCCGTCAGTTGCGCGATGGCTCTTCAGGAGGGGCTCTCAAACCGCAGCCAAGGGCTCGGTCTCCAGCTTCGCGTCGGCATACATATTGGGGATGTGGTCGAAAAGGGTGGCGACCTGTTCGGGACGGCGGTCAACGTAGCCGCTCGGCTCGAAGGGATCGCGCAGCCTGGAGGCATCGTGATTTCGGCTGCGGTTCGAGATGCTATCGCCGGAAAACTCCTTGCCTCCTTCACCGACCTCGGGCTGAAGTCCCTCAAGAACATCGACGAGCCACTCCGGGCTTACTCACTTTCACCAAGAACTGACTCCTCCCTGCCTGGGGCGTCCCGTACAGGGGAAGCCCTCCCATTACCCAACAAACCGTCCATCGCCGTCCTATCATTCGAGAACCTGAGCGGCGATCGCGACCAAGAGTATTTCGCAGACGGTATGGTCGAGGAAATTATCACCGCGCTATCACGGATGCGCTGGCTTTTCGTCATCGCGAGGAACTCCAGCTTCGCCTACAAGGGGCGTGCGGTCGACGTGAAGCAGGTCGGGCGCGAGCTGGGGGTACGCTACGTTCTCGAAGGTAGCGTCCGAAAGGCAGGCAGCCGGGTGCGCATTAGCGGTCAGCTCATCGACACCGCCACGGGAGCGCATTTGTGGGCAGACCGTTTTGATGGCGGTTTGGAGGACATCTTCGACCTTCAGGACCAGGTAACCGCAAGCGTGGTGGGTGCCATCGCCCCCAAGCTGGAGCAGGCGGAGATTGACCGAGCCATACGCAAACCGACAGAAAGCCTCGACGCCTATGACTATTTTCTACGCGGCATGGCGAGCTACAATCAATGGACCAGGGAAGCCAATGCAAAGGCGCTGTCTTCGTTCTCCCGGGCCATCGAGCTCGACTACAACTTCGCTGCGGCATATGCCCTGGCCGCGCGATGTTACACCCAACGCAAAGCAAACGGCTGGACGACCGATAGTGTGCAAGAGGCTGCCGAAACAGTACGGCTGGCGAGGCGTGCAGTAGAGCTGGGCAATAATGATGCGCTCGCGTTATGTTTTGCGGGATGGGCGCTTGCCCACGTTGCCCGCGACTTCTCTACGGGTGCCGCACTTATCGATAAGGCTCTCGTCCTCAATCCGAACCTGGCGGCGGCGTGGTATTGCAGTGGCTGGGTGAGGGTCTACCTCGGAGAACCGGAACTGGCGATTAAGCACTCGGCACACGCGATGCGGCTAAGTCCATTCGATCCACTCTTGAACAGATTTCAAACTGCTACAGCGACTGCCCATTTCCTTTTGGGCCGCTATGACGAGGCGTCCTCGTGGGCGGAAAAGGCGCTGCAGGAGCAGCCGACGTATTTGACTGCCTTACTAATATCAGCGGCAAGCCACGCGTTCGCCGAGCGGCCTTCGGAAGCGCAAAGAACCATGGCACGCCTGCGCGGGCTTGATCCGGCCATAAGGGTTTCTAACGTCGAAAATCGGATACCCCTTCGGCGACCGGAAGACCTGGCCAAGTTAGCCGAGGGTCTGCAACTAGCCGGCCTGCCGGAATGACGCGGGACGCCTTACGTTCCTCCGTCCCAGCATTCTTCAGCGACCTTCACTGCTGACCAAAGGCCCACCAACAGCTCCTTTGAGGGTTTAGCGACGTTTGCGAAGCGGGGGTTTTGCTGAACGACGATGTTTTCGAAAATAGGGACCGTATTTTTGCCGGGCGATCATTTTCCCGTGCGGCCCTCTGATGCTGTAGGATGCCTGGAACTTCCACAGCGACCCAGCGTCCTAATGTCGGACCAGGACACCAAACCTAAACGCCGCTTGGCCGCCATTATGGCTGCCGATGTCGTCGGCTACTCAAAGCTCATGCAATTGGATGAGGCAACAACTCTAGCCGCCCTTGCTGCAATACGAAAAGCAACCCAGGACCAAATCGAATTGCAACAGGGCCGGATTGCCAACACGGCCGGCGACAGCGTCTTGGCGGAGTTCGGAAGTGCTGTGGAAGCAGTCACATGCGCCATGGGTCTTCAGGAGGAGCTATCGAGTCGCAATCAGGACGGTGATCTGCGGGTTCGCATTGGCATCCATATTGGCGATGTGGTCGATAAGGATGGCGACCTGTTTGGGACTGCAGTTAACATTGCCGCTCGGCTCGAAGGCATTGCCCAGCCCGGTGGCATCGTGGTTTCGGCTGCAGTTCGAGATGCAATTGCCGGAAAGCTCCCTGCCTCCTTCACCGACCTCGGACAGAAGTCCCTCAAGAACATCGAGGAGCCACTCCGAGCCTACGCACTGTCAGCAAGAACTGGCTCGTCCTCCCGTACCGGCGAAGTCCTGCCGTTACCGAGCAAACCGTCCATTGCCGTCATGCCATTCGATGACCTAAGCGGCGACAAAGACCAAGAGTACTTTGCAGATGGCATAGTCGAAGAGATCATCACCGCGTTGTCCCGCATGCGCTGGCTCTTTGTTATCGCAAGAAACTCCAGCTTCGCCTACAAAGGTAGAGCCGTGGACGTGAAACAGATTGGCCGCGAATTGGGCGTGCGCTACATCCTCGAGGGCAGCGTCCGCAAGGCGGGAAGCAAATTGCGGATTACTGGACAGCTCATTGATGTCTCAAATGGAGCGCATCTTTGGGCAGACCGCTTCGACGGAACGCCACAAGACATTTTTGACCTGCAGGATCAGGTGACCGCAAGTGTGGTAGGGGCAATCTCTCCTAAGCTGGAACAGGCGGAGATCGAGCGGACCAAGCGCAAGCCAACCGAAAATCTCGACGCCTATGATTATTATCTGCGTGGCTTGGCTGGACTTCATCGGTGGACCAGGGAGGGCAATGAGGAGGCACTGGTCAATTTCTATCGTACCATCGAACGCGACCCGAACTTCGCGTCCGCCTACGGTATGGCGGCGCGGTGTTACTCGCAGCGAAAGGCGAGTGGGTGGGTGAAGGACCAGCAATGGGAGATCATCGAAACCGAAAGGCTGGCCCGATTGGCAGCGGAGTTGGGCAAGGATGACGCGATTGCGCTCTGCACGGCGGGAATTGCCCTTGAGTTTGTCGTTGGTAGCCCCGACGAAGGCGAGACTTTGGTTCTTCGGGCGCTGGCCCTCAACCCCAATTTGGCATGGGCTTGGCTATTTGCTGGTTGGATCAAGGTTTGGTTTGGCGAGCCTGAGCTTGCTATCGAGCGTATCAGTCGGGCGCTGCGACTAAGTCCGAATGACCCCCATAGTTTCAGTATGCAAAGCGCAATGGCTGCCGCTCATTTTTTGGCCGGCCGATGCGCAGAAGCATTGTCGTGGGCAGAAATGGCAGTGCGAGAGAAGCCGAGCTTCCTTCTGCCATTGTGCGTGTTGGCGGCGAGTGCGGCTCTTGCAGGGCGGCAAGCGGATGCCGAAAGAGCCATGGCGCGGGTTCGCCAGATTGATCCCAACCTCAGCCTGTCAAATCTTGGCGGCTTCTTCCCAGTGCGAGGCGCGGAATACTTGGCTAAGATGGCAAATGGGCTCCGCAAGGCCGGCCTGCCTGAATGACGTGGGATAGTTCCGCTCCTCCGTCCCTGCCGACTGCGACTGAGTTTTTCAGCGGCGTTTCACTGCTGACGAAGGCCCAACAACGCTTGCGTAGAAGCTTGAACGGCTTTTTGAAGTGGGCCTCAAGAAAACCAGCGAAGTTCCTAAGACGGCGAAAGGAGGCTCCAAGATCACGAGTCGGTTCTCCGTTCTCTTTTGTCCATCTGCTCGATCATCCTTTGCCGCATCGGATGCGCCTACCTCATGAGCATCCTGATGTCACGATGACCCGCTGATCGAAGCGACCTCAGGCGTGGTCAGGCCCATCTCGAAGAACCGGCTGATGGCCTCGTTGCGTAGGTCATGGAAGTCGAGGTCGGGACAGCCGGGTCAGCGTGAGCACTGACTGGAACCGTGACACAGAATGGTCACTACCTAGCCGCCTTTCGAGTAGGGTATCGTTCAGGATCGCTTGTGCATTCTCTCCAGCAGAGGGGTCGGGAACTCGTCTTTGCGGGAGGCACGCATATGAATGAGCCTATCGAGCAGGCAGTTGCAATCGCCATTGAGTCCTATGTCCATGCCCCACGAACCTTAAGCGTCCTTGAGGTTGTTAGGCAGGTTACAGCCGTTTTCCCCGACCAGGATCACGCTAAAATAGCCTATCGCGTCCGGAAATCGCGGTCGATGATCGGGTGAGGGCTTTGGTCCTCCGAGTGGTCGACGGCGTAGAGCGGGTGTCGGATTGAAGCTGATGTGTTCGCACCTTAGTTTTCAGGGACGTTCACTGCTGACGAAGGCCCGACAACAGCTCCTCGAGGTCTTTAGCGGCTTTGCGAAGCAGCCTCATTCAAGATGCCTGAGAGTATCTTGCCTTCGACGGAGTCCCACTTTCCTGGCCGAGTGATACGCAGCTATGCTTTTCATGAGGTCTTTCCCATTTGTTTGCAGCGACACCCTCTGCAGTTCATGCCGCAGGTGCCCCTTTGCTTGACCTCACGCCACGATATGTAACTTGCAATTGCCCCTGAGCGCGTAGAAACTTCGCCAACCTGAAGAAGATTACGAAGAAGTCAGGGAGGAAGCGCCAGCAAGAGCGCACGACTGAGTCCCTCATCAGCAACCTAGAAAGACCCACACGGCAAGACTGAGGTCAGCCGTAAGGATAATCTTTTGCGGGCGCTGGTGAGGGGCCTCCTTTAGAGAAGAGGTGAACGCTACCTGTACTGTGCCGTCAGGCACCCTTCATGACCGCCCTGTTAAAACTGCCCTCAAGTTGAGACTGAGGGGCAGCCAGCGATCATCGGGAACCTGTTTAGGCGGCAGTTGAGGCCTGCTCCCTGGGGGCGATTGGTGGTCGCTGGTGGCAATCGAGACCCCCTGCCCTATCTCGCCGTTTGTCCCACAGATTGTCCCACAAAACCTCATGAATGGCTTGAAACGCCCATCGCTAAATGCTTGATTGTGCTCGACTTCAACGAGAGCATTTTGGCCCGGTAGCCTTTCCCTCCTCCGCTACCAGCGATTTCAATAGCCCAGAAGCCATGAAATTCTCTGCGAGAGTAAGGTAACGCCCTAGGTAACACCGAGCCCACTAAGCTGACGTGTTCCATTGAAAGCATTATGCGCCGCCCCCATCAGGGGCTTAGGGACCAAGAGAGGCCCCGCGTATTTGCGTCGGTGATCGGATCGAAGGGGTGACGGTCAGCTGTGAGCCGCGAAATCCCGACCGCTGCCCCGTACCGTCGCCGTCTGTCCCAAGCGCAATCGGCTGGGCCGTTCCCGAGACGCTGCCACGCGTGGCCACCGAGATGGCGCTGCACGTGCTCGCCTACAATCTCACGCGGGTCATGAACATCATGGGCCGGCCCAGGGATGGTTGGTAGCTGAAAACCCTCAAAGCTCAGCAACATGCCAAGCCACCCACCAAACCAGCGTAGATCGTTGCCCATGCGCTCGTGCAAATGCGTTTTTACACGACCAAGACCCCCAAGCCGACATCAGGCGGTCGTTCCGGGCGCCCGTTGCAGCCATGTCCGCAATCCGGCCAAGGTGTGGAATTCCTCCACTGCGCGGGCAAGGCCATCTGGGAACAGCGCCGACGCCATACGATCTCAACGCGGTTCCGGGGCCGAGTTCCACAGCCGCTTCTGCGCCGGCCGACCGGCAGCTCTCGAGGCAAGCCGCCCAGTCGATGGTGGTCGAGATCTGACGGGCCAGCTTGTCGATTCCAGTTTCCATGTCGTGGATCGTATCGCCGTCGATCCCGCTCAGGAGCCGATAGCCGGCACTCGGCAGCCGTGGAGACGTCTTGCGCAGGATGGCGCGGAACTGCTCAGTCGCCTCGACCAGGAGAGGCGTGTGGGACGGTACAGCAACCCGGAGACTGACGGCGCGCCTCGCCCCGCGCGCGGTTGCCTCTTCGCACACCGCCTCGAGGCCGGCGCGATGGCCGCCGACCACGAAAGTGTCGACATCGTCGACAATTGCGATGGAGAGCGCGTGCCGTGCCAGGATCGGCTCCAGGATCGGACGGCGCAGCCCGACGATAGCGGCGAGACCGCCGTCGCTCGGCGCCGCCGCATCCATTATTGCCGCGCGGTGTTGTGCCAGATGCAGGATGCCCGGCCCATCGACGGAGCCGGCGCATCCCCAGGCCGCGAGTTCGCCGATGCTGTAGCCGGCGATTACGGCGCGTGCCGGCCAAGCCGTGCCGAGGGCCGCCCGCACCGCCAGCGCCTGGGTACAGCACAGGATTTGGCCGGAACGGTCGGAGAACAGGTCTGCGGGAGTGGCTTCCTGCACGAACCGACGAGGATCCTGCCCCAGCACACCGGCCGCGGCGGCGAACACGGGCTCGGCCTCCGGGCTGTCCGCGACAAGGTCGAACATAGCGGGATGCTGACTGCCCTGCCCGGAGCAGAGTATCGCCACAAGGTCAGGCATCAGGATCCCGCCGTGACGACCAGCGCAACCGCGAGGGTGACGATGCTCGCGAGCGAGCTGACGATCAGGGTCGAGCCGGCGATATGGAACTCGAGGCCGTACCGCAAGCCGAACAGGACGCCGAAGAATCCGGAGGGCAGAGCGCATAGTAGGAGCGCCGCTCGTGCGGTGTCGCGATCCATCGGAAGAGCCAGGATCAAGCCGACGGCCAACAGGGGATGCACGACGTTCTTCAAGAGCGCCCCGCTCAGCACGTTCGCACCCAGTTCGATCCGCTGCGCCGAGAGGATCAGTCCGGTCAGAAAAAGTGCGACGCCGGCCGCCGATTGGCCGATCAACTGAAAAGAACGGCTGACAATATCCGCGAGGGGAATCTTGAGCAGGCTGAACACTATTCCGAGGAGCGGTAAGAGCACGGTCGGTTTGCGCATGGAGCGGCCGATGGCCTGCAGGACCGCGGAGAGATCTCTCTGTCCGCCCGCTGGCGACCTATTGGCTTCGAGGATGGCGAGCGTCAACGGCGAGGGCACGATCGAGCCGACGACGAGCGCCAAGGCGACGTCGATCGTATTGGTTGCACCGAACACGGCGGCGATCAGAGGCAGCCCCGCTGCATAGTTGGACTGACCAATCGTGAGGGTCTGGACCGACGCTTCGCTCGATCCCAAGCCGAACAGACGGCGCTGCATCCAGTAGGAAAGCACGTAGAGCGCCAGCATCGAGACGGTGAGCACCACCAGCAGCGGCCACTGCGCCAAGATCACTGCCCGCGACGTGGAGGCGGTCGCCACAAACAAGGAGACTGGAAGCGCAAAATCCATCACCAGCGCGTTCAGCTCGTTGACGTGGTGGTTGTCGATGTCGCGGATCCAGCCCGCGAAATAGCCGAGCGCCATGACAGCGAAGATCGGCACCAGGGCGTTGAGCAAAACATCGATCATCGGGGAGCAGCCTCGCTTTCCAATGCATCGACGAACAGGGACATGGCCAACAGGTCTGCGCATCCTCCGGGACTCAGTCGTCGGGCGACGAACGCTGCATGCACCGCAGCGGCCCGCGCACGCCAGTCCGGGGCACCGACCCCGCCCTGCGACAGGAACGAGCCGGCCGCTTCGGCGGCGTAGCGCATCCCCTCGGCGCCGCCGCGATGCAGCAGGTTCGTGTCGCAGACCGCCGCAATCAATGCGAAGCACGCCTGCACCGGCGCTGCATCAGCGTCGTTGGGCTGCAAGGCACGGCCTTGCCGGAGGGCCGGCCAACCCACCTCGTAGACGCTGCGAAATCCGCCAGCCGCCTCGGCCCGAGCGCCGCCCGCGCCATAGCACCTGAGCGCTGCAGCGCCGTGACTCAACAGCGGGATCGGGCCTCGCCGGATCTCCGCACCCCATCGCCGCATCACGACGTCGCCGAGGTGCGCCAGCGCAACCGCCGTACCTTCCGCTTGATATTTCAGAGACTTCGCCCGCAGCGGCGCTGAGCAGACCGAGACCGAAGATGGCGCCCCGATGCGTGTTAATTCCGCCCGTGACGGCCAGCATGGCGGCCTCGGCCCGCAGCCCGATGGTCCTGAGACGGCCCATGTCGGCTCCCTCCTGGCCGGTCCTCGCCAGCTCTGCGAAAAACCGGCGCAGTGTCTCGGCGCTGGCCTGCAGCATGGCCGCATCCATGTCGGTGTGGCTGCCTCTATCGACGTGGCTCACGAGACCAGGCTTGGGCCATATCGCCAGCTCGTGCAGCAACGCGAGAACCGCCTGGTCGGCGATCAACTCGGAAACCAGGCCGCGCTCGCGCCATTGCGCGTGACCGGCCGACCGGATCGCGAATTGGGCTGTCGCGCTCATGGGTGCAGCCTAGTGTCCGAGAGAGACGCGATGTCGATAAGCCGAACGCCCTTCATCGACTTTGCCACCACTCTGGGTCGATCCGTGGCCCGGTGCGCGTTCCACAGCTCGCGCCAGTTCACCGCGCCGCCATCCGGAAAGATGACCTCGCCATCGATGCCGAGCGGCGCATCGCGCTGTATCTCGGCAATGCCGGAAACAAGGGAGAGGACGTCGAAGTCTGGCGGAACCGGCCAGAGGACGTCGAGATCCGAGTGCGGGGACAGATAGGCGAGGCCCGTCAAGTGCTCCCAGAGCAGGCTACCGAAGGCCGAGGGCTCCACACCGGTCCGTGCGCCCAGGTCGACAAGGGAGGCGATCGTTGATCGCCAGCCTGGATCCGCAACCCTTGCGGCTCTACACAACAAGGGCGGGGACAAGTGTTGTAAAACGCCGTCGGGGGCAATGACGAGGGCGACGCGTCGCTTACCGGCGGCCGGTGGCAGCGGGACACCGACCGGCACCAGGCCCGGGTCCTCCGCCTCGCCGCGGCGTCGAACGATCACCGGCCATCCCCGATCCGCCCAGTGCGCGAGCAGTGGCAGATCTGCCGATAGCGGATAACGGCCCAATGCCGTCGCCCAGAAGTCCGGCGCCACACGCAGGAGATCGTGCCGTCTCCAGGGAAGGCTCGATATCTGTCCCCCCTCACGCATGTGGAGCAGTCCCCCTAGGACCCGCTCGTCGACAGCGTTGGCGGGGACACTCTCCGCGGCAGCCTCCGCAGCAACTTGCTTGGCGGTCTTTTGGGCCGAGAGGCGCCCTTTGCGTTCGCGCCCGATCTGGTCGCGTAGGCCGGAGGTGGGCACGGGCCGCCGCAGCAGGGCTGCAAGACGTGGGGCGAATGGCTGGTCCGCTGTCCAGGTCTCCTCCACCGCGCCGACCGCGAAGAGCGGGTCGACGCCGGGCGCAAATATGGGGGTCGACTTTGCTAGCTCCTGGAGCTGCTCGAGCGGCAGCTTGGTGACTCGAGACATGGAGGGAAGATCCATCACGCTGGACTCCGCACCCGGCAGCGCCACCAGTGACTGGCTCGACAGCGCGGCAGCGATGAACGCGCCTGCAGCGGCATGACCGAAGAGGACGCTCACCGTGCGATGGCCGTGCGCCGCCGCGAGCGCCAAACTCTTGTTGAGATGGGCTAGGTATTCGTTGAGCCCCAGCAGTTCGTCCCGACGCGCCATATTCTGGCTCGCCGTATCGACGAGAACGACGATCGGCGCGCGGCCGCCCGCTCCCACCGCCGCGAGGACATGACCGGCCAACAGGATCGCACCGTCGACCCCAAGGGGCGTACCGCCGACGATGCCGACGACCGTCAAGTCTGCCTGGCCATCGACCTTGGCGGTGCCGTGCAGCGTTCCAGATGGTCCACGCTCCACCTGATGACCGGACGGGAACAGCGAGGCCAAAACGTCATCGAGCTTCATGATCGGCTCCTTTCGGCCGCTGAACGGCAAGGAACGCGTCGTCTGTGATCTCGGCAATGCGCTCCGGCTGTGGCAGTCCCGCCTTGCGCCAGATCTCCGGCGCGTCACGGCAGTCCCCAAAGCGTTGCAGGCGATCCGTGAGACGCCGCTGCTCGGCCATTAGCGTCGCGAACTCAAAGGGTGGCGTATGCGCGATGAGGGCAATCGCGGCATCGCGGAAATCCTGGATACTTCCTTTCACGTAGCGGTCCGCACCGCCGGTGAGATAGCGCGTCCGGGCGCCACAAACGCGCCAGACGAGAGCGCGATCCTTGGAGTCGAACTCCTCCACGCCCTTGTTGATCTCGATGACCTCCGGTCCACTGACGCCCACGCGAGCGTGCTCCGAAACGACGATGCGGCTGCAGCAGGCGGTGATGATGCCGCCGCCACCGAAGGCTCCAGCCCGACCGCCAATCAGGGCAAGCACCGGGATGCCGGCGCTGCGCACCTCGAAAATGGCGTGGATGATCTCGGAGATCGCGAGCTCGCCGGCATTTGCCTCCTGAAGCCGGACGCCGCCGGTATCGAGCAGCAGCAGCACGGCGCCGGGGCCGCCGCGCCCGGCGCCATCGCACGCGGCCCGCAGCAGACCGACGAGCTTGGCGCCATGGACCTCACCGAATGTGCCCCCCATGAAGCGCCCCTCCTGCGCCGCCACAAGAACCTCATGGCCAGCGAGGCGGCCGCGCCCACCACGATGCCGTCGTCGAAGGCACCGGTGAGATTGAACTGGGCTAGGTGTGGACTCATGGCGCGCTGCTCAGGCCCAAGGAACTCCATGAAACTTTTCGGATCGAGCAGCCCGATGACGCGCTCGCGAGCGGAGGCTTCGTACCAATCCGCCTCGTAGGATTGCACCAGGTTGCTCATGATCCGCTCTCCATCAGCCGGGCGCTCTGCATCAGGCGAAGCATGACGGTATCGGGGCGTGCTCCGCCGTCGTTGACCGAAAACCGTAGGCCGCCCGGCGAGCTGCGCTCAAAGAACTCCTGGATCACTGCCTCCCAGGTCGTGCGAAAGCCGCTCACCGTCGTCGCGACTTCAACCTGACTTTCGTGGTCCAGCAGCACGCGTTCGACCAGCACCTCGAGATTGCCGGAGGTGTTGACCCCCGTGATGGCCTGACGGCGATCGCCTCCTGCTCGGCGTTTCACCGTGCCATGCACTTGAAACTGCTCCATGTTTTGGCTCCTACCAATTCCTGAACTTGGACGGCGGTCGGTAAAGGCCACCGGACCAGGTCACGAGATCCTTGATCGAGCGGGCCGCGAGCAGCTGGCGACTCGCGGCCAAGGGATCGATGTCCAGATCCTCGGGACGGCGGATGGCTCCGCGCTGCCTGAGCGCCTCGACAGCCTTGCGATCCCGCCTACGGCCGACGTCGGTGAAGCCAGCCACGCCACGGATCGCCTGTTCGCGCTCCGCCGGACCTCGGCACAAGAGTAGGTTGGCGATCCCGTCCTCCGTGACAATGTGGGTAACGTCATCGCCGTAGATCATCACGGGCGCGAGATCGAAGTTCAACTTCTCCGCCATCTCTACGCTGTCGAGCGTCTCGACGAAATTCGGCTTCAGCTTCTCGCCGAAGGTCTCGAGGATCTGCACCACCAGCTTGCGCCCGCGAATCAACTTAGTCGGTCCGTCGGAGGCCTCACGGCCGGCCTTGAGCCAGGTGGCCGTCGGATGGCGGCGGCCATGAGCGTCAGCCCCCATATTCGGGGCTCCGCCAAAACCGGCGATGCGTCCTGGCGTGACGGTCGAGCTATTACCCGCAAGATCGATCTGTAGGGTCGACCCGATGAACATGTCGCAGGCGTAGAGGCCGGCCACCTGACAAATCAGCCTGTTCGACCGAAGCGTGCCGTCATGGCCAATGAAATAGATATCGCTCCGCGCCGACATGTATTCATCCATTCCCACCTCGCTGCCGAAGGAATGGATCTGCTCGACCCAGCCGCTTTCAATGGCCGGGATCAGCGTGGGATGCGGGTTCAGCGCCCAGTGGGTGGCCACCTTTCCTTTGAGGCCAAGCCGCTCGCCATAAGTCGGCAGCAAGAGCTCGATGGCTGCGGTCGGAAAGCCGATGCCGTGGTTAAGGCGTTTCACACCGTATTCGGCATAAATGCCCTTGATAGCCATCATGGCCATCAAGATCTGATTTTCTGTGATGTTCGCCGGATCGCGGGTGAACAGCGGCTCGACGTAAAAGGGCCTGTCCGTCTTGATGATGAAGTCGACCTGGTCGCCGGGTATGTCGACCCGGGGCACCTCGTCGACGAGCTCATTCACCTGGGCGACGACGATGCCCGACTTGAAGGCGGTCGCCTCGACGATGGTGGGCGTGTCCTCAGTATTGGGGCCGGTATAGAGATTGCCGTCGCGGTCGGCCTGCCTGGCGGTGATCAGCGCGACGTGCGGTGTCAAATCAATAAAGTAGCGAGCGAACAGCTCGATATAGGTATGGATGGCACCGAGCTCGATCTTGCCGGCAGCCAACGCGCGCGCGAGCGCTGCCCCTTGTGGGCCCGAATAGGAGAAGTCGAGCTTGCGCGCGATGCCGCGCTCGAACAGGTCGAGATGGGCCTGGAGAACGATTCCCGATTGCACGATGTGCAGATCGTGGATTCGCGACCGGTCGACACTCACCAGGACCTCGGCGAGGAAGTCAGCCTGCTTCTGGTTGTCGCCCTCGAGGCAGATCCGGTCGCCGGAGCGGATGATCGACTCAAGAAGCGCTGTCGCGCTCTCCGGCCGCACCATCTTGCCATCGGCGTGGCGGGAACCGGCCTTCAGGCGAGCGTTTCGTTCGCTCCGCTGCTTCTGCCACTCTGTCATATCGTTATCCCGCAATCCTATGGCCGGGAAGTGGCGGCAATTGACTGGCCGCCCCCGGCTTATGCATCAGGTTTCGTATCCAGCGGCTTCGAGTATCAGCCGCGTAATGACCTGCGGGTTGGGAGATCATCGACAGATGGCTGGCCTTCACCTCGATGGTCTTGGCGCCCATCCGCTTGGCCATGAAGCGCTCGAGATCGGGATTGATGGTGCGGTCCTCGGTCGAAACGGCATAGAAGCTTGGTTTCAATCGCCACGCCGCCTGCGTGGTCTTGCCGGTGAGCAGAGCCTTCTGGAACGGCTCCTGGACCGCATAGAGCACCTTTGCCTTTGCTGCGGGCAAATCGCCTGCGAAATCCCGCAGGAAGGCCTCCTCGCTGAGACGTCCTTCATCACCGTCGAAGACGATACCGGCCGTGGCCGGCGGTGTCGGATAGGTCTTGGCCAAGGCGGCGTAGTCCTCGCCCGCGTCCGGCGCCCGCGCAGCAACATAGACAAGCGCCGAGACGTTCGGATGCACGCCGGCCTCCGTGACGATCATTCCGGAGAAGGAGTGACCGACCAGGACGGTCGGGCCATTCTGTCGCGCCAGCACGCGCTCGGCCGAAGCGATCGCCTCAGGGAGTGTCGTCAATGGGTTTTGAACGGAAGTGGCATTGAGTCCCGCGGCCTGCAATCGCGCGATCACCTCCGACCAGCATGATCCGTCGGCAAACAGGCCGTGCACGAACACGACGTTGCTCGCCTTCGCTGGAGTCGAATTTGTAGCCATGCCGCGTGTGGAGATCAGCGAAGCTGCGGCACCGGTCACGAGGGCAGCAGAAAAATCGCGTCTGTTCATCATCATGATATCTCCTTCTTCGAAAAAAGATGGGAATGTCTGGTTGCATGGTGTGGGCGGCGCAGAGTGGCGCCGGACGCCTGAGACAGAATTTTCCGCTTTCCGCTTGCACCGCATACCGCAGCGGCTCGCGCCAGCCGCGGGGGGCGATCGGGTTCGTAGCGGGATGGGTCTAACATAGCGAAGCTTCTTCGTTTCCTGCTGTCCTCTGCAGCGAAACGTGGGAGCCGATGATCGATTGCGGAAATGATATTTTACAATATGATTGATCATGATATTGGATCAATGCCATGTTGGATTTGGAGCTGTTGCGCGCTTTCGTTGCTGTGGCTGAGTGCGGCGGCTTTCACCGAGCGGCCGAGCGGCTCAACCTGACGCAGTCGACCGTGAGCCAGCAGATCAAGCGGCTTGAGCTCGAGACCAACCGGCCCTTGTTCCGGCGGACAACGCGCAGTGTCGCACTGACTGACGACGGCGAAATGCTGCTCGGCGACGCGCGTCGCCTGTTGCAATTTGAGGAAGCGGCCCGTCATCGCCTGGCGGCGCCGCGGCTGTCCGGCACGGTGCGTCTCGGCGTGGTCGAGGAGGTCGCCGGCGGCTCGCTGCCTTCGGCGCTCGGCCGCTTCGCCAAGTTCCATCCGGGCGTAAAGCTCGAGGTGCAGATCGGCGTCAGCGCGGAATTGATCGAGCAACTTAATGCGGGGCGGCTTGACGTCGTGCTCGCAAAGCGCCCGCTCGGAACCTCGAAAGGGCGTTTGGTGTGGCGCGAACCGCTGGTCTGGGCCGCTGCCGACACGTTCGATCTTGTTCCGGGTGTGGCGCTGCCGCTGGCCCTGTATCGCGAGCGATCCGTTTCTCGCGAGGCTGCACTCACCGCGCTCAACGACAACGAACTGCCCTGGGAGATCATCTATAGTAGCCCCAGTTTGACAGGCGTGCGCGCGGCGGCGCTCGCGGGCCTGGCCATCACCCCGCTTCCTGCCAGCGCGCTGATCGCGGGCCTGCGCATTCTCGGTCAGGAAGAGGGGCTGCCGCCTCTTCCTGACCTTGAGTTCGCGATCTACGAGAAGGCGCGGCCCGACACGGCCGCCGCGGCAATGGCTGCGATTCTGCTGACGCTTGCACAGGGACCATCACGCCCGGCGCTCTGAGATGAACCGGCACTTCCGTGGGCGTTTCACGTCACGAGCGACATTCAAAACAGCGAAGGCGCCGTTCGCGCAGCCATCGTGAGGTCACCTTCATTCTCTCGATCTTCATCATCGACCGTTACGATCATCCGCCCCGCCTGGAGCTCGCGAATTCGAACTGATGTTCGGTCGTGGCACCGTGGGAACTCGTCACAGGAACTGCTGTGCTCTTCATCGGTCAATTCCTCTCAACGCCAGAGATTTGTTTTCGCAAGATCCACAATCTCGTCGGCGCGACCATTCATCACCGCCTTTATCATATAGAGAGAGAAGCCCTTGGCCATCTCGACCGTGATCGACGGCGGCATGGCGAGCTCAGTGCGCGCAACGACGGCATCGACAAGAACCGGTCCATCGTGGGCAAGCGCCTCGGCAATTCCCTCGTCGACCTCGGAAGGATTTGTGAGACGGATACCGCGGATACCAATTGCCTCGGCCATCGCGGCGAAGTTTGGATTGTCGAGCTCCGTCCCAAAATCGAGGAACCCCGTGGACTTTTGCTCGAGTTCGATGAAGCCGAGTGCGCCGTTGTTGAACACGACCACCTTCAGCGGCAGCTTGAGTTGGGCAAGGCTGATGAAATCGCCCATCAGCATGGTGAATCCGCCGTCGCCTGACAGCGACACGACCTGGCGGCTCGGAAACGCCTTCTGGGCGCCGATTCCCTGCGCCATCGCGTTCGCCATCGACCCATGCCAGAACGAACCAAGCAGGCGCCGCCGCCCATTCATCGCGAGATAGCGCGCCGACCAGACCGTTGGCAGGCCGACATCGCATGTAAAGATGGCGTCCGGCGCAGCTTGATCGCTGATCGCCTTGGCGATCTGCTGCGGATGAATGATGTCTTTGTCCGGATTGCCTTTCGCCAAATCGTCGAGCTCGCGCCGAGCCTTGGCATAGTGGCGCTGCGCCTTGGTGAGGTGCGTGTCGTCGCGTTTCTGCTTAAGGCGCGGCAGCAGCGCCGACACCGTCGCCCTGACGTCCGCGACCACGGGAAGCTCGATCGCCGTGCGCCGCCCGAGTTGCTCCGGCCGGGTGTCGACCTGCGCGATGCGAACGCCATGTCCAATTGGGTAGAACTGACGATATGGGAAATCGGTGCCCAGCATGAGCAGCACGTCGCAATCGAGCATGGCGTAATAGCCTGACGAAACACCGATCAGCCCAGTCATGCCTACGTCATAGGGGTTCTCCCACTCGACGTGTTCCTTACCGCGCATCGCGTGCACCATCGGCGCCTTGAGCCGCTCGCCGAGCTCCACCAGCTCATCATGCGCGCCAGCGCATCCGGAACCGCACAGAATGGTCACACGCCCGCCGCCATTGAGCATTATCGCCAGCCGGTCCAGATCCGCGTCAGACGGCGCCATCACTGGTTGGGGTGGCAGCAGGCTCGCCGAATTGGTCATCGAGGCGTCCGAAGCCCTCTGCAGCGCGACATCACCGGGAATGACGATCACCGAAACGCCACGCCTGCCAACCGCCTCACGAATCGCCACATCGAGAGTGCGCGGCATCTGGCTGGCGCTCGAGACGAGTTCGCAATAGTGACTGCACTCCTGGAACAGTGTCTGCGGGTGGGTCTCTTGAAAGTAGCCGCTGCCGATCTCGGCGGAAGGAATGTGGGCAGCGATGGCGAGCACGGGAACGCGCGAACGGTGGCAATCGAATAGACCGTTGATCAAATGCAGATTGCCTGGCCCGCAGCTCCCAGCGCAGACGGCGAGTTGACCGGTCAGATGCGCCTCGGCGCCGGCTGCAAACGCCGCCACCTCCTCGTGCCGGACATGGACCCACTCGATCTTGCCCCGATGGTGAATGGCATCCGTCAAGCCGTTCAGGCTATCGCCAACAATACCGTAGATCCGCTTGACACCGGCTGTTTCGAGTGTCTCGATGAACTGATCTGCAACTCGCTTCATGTTCTCCTCGCGCTCATATTGGATGGCCGACACTGCGCCATTCATTCACATAGTTCGGGATCACCGAAACACCCTTCCGGTTGGTCGCAATGCGCGATCGGATGCGCCGTTACGGCCATGGCGACTGCACGGTCACAAGCTGAACCGCTACGCACCACTCGGCACGGGGCAGCATCTGGGTCGACCGACGGCTCTACTTCTTCGGCGGCGGCGCGACGTTCTCGAGCCACCAATCGAATTTGGTTGAGCTAAGCTTCGCGTCCTTGCCCGGAATGAGCGAGTTCTCGCTCAGTTTGACGCCGGAGTAACGCGCATCGGGATCGGTGACGACCTTGCGCGGATCCTTGTCATATTCAAGCACGCGAGCCACCAGTTCGTCGAGGTGGAACTTCTCAGGTCCGCCGACTTCGATCATACCGTTCACCGGCGGCGAAAGCACCGCTTCGACCACTGCGGTCGCAACATCCTCGGCAGCCATCGGCTGAATGAACGCATGCGACAGCTTCACTGTACTACCTTCGGTCGCCAATTGGGCGATGCTACGAAGGAACTCCATGAACTGCGTCGCACGGAGCAGCGTATAGGGGATCGACGCGTTCTTTATGAGCGTCTCCTGCGCCAGTTTGGCGCGAAAATAGCCGCTGTCCTGAAGATACTCGGTGCCAACGACAGAAAGGGCAACGTGCAGCTGTACTCCTGCAGCCTTCTCAAATTCGATCAGATTCTTTCCCGCGGTCTGGAAGAAATCCATGGCCGCCTGGTCGTCGAAGGACGGGGAGTTCGCCAAATCGACGACGACCTGCGCACCTTCGAGCGCTTCGGCAAGGCCCTCGCCAGTGATTGTGTTGACGCCGGTATTGGGCGCTGCTGCAAGAGCCTCATGCCCGAGCTGCGTCAGCTTGCTCACCACCTTCGAACCGATGAGTTCGGTTCCTCCAATTACTACGATCTTCATGACTTCACCTTTTCATTGAATTTTCGCATTTCGGCCTACGTCCCAGTCAAATACTGCCGCCCGCATGTGTGAATTGGATACAGCACGGTAGGTGCGGTGACGATCCTAGGCTCCAATAAGGCCCGAGGCCCAAAGTAGATGTCCACAGCGGGGTAATTCGCGTGGGTTCGACGATGCCAAAGTTAGGCCAGCTCACCCTCCGACCGATAGTCGTAACCGCTTGCATGCTGGCTCCTCCGTAACGTGGGCCCTCAACAACACCCACTTTCATGGCACTCGCGTGCCGGTGGAGGAACCGTGCACAGCATCATAAGCGGACATCGCAATCTGTTACATCCCCACAGCTTTAGGAGGCCGAAATTTGATGACGGCGATGAGGGTGATCAGAATGAAAATGGCCAACACGGCGGCTTGCGT
Source organism: uncultured Alphaproteobacteria bacterium (assembly GCA_963744915.1). Lineage (GTDB taxonomy): Bacteria > Pseudomonadota > Alphaproteobacteria > Rhizobiales > Aestuariivirgaceae > DATAFF01. Next base: position 246,358 of record CAVUUY010000023.1, on the reverse strand, counting down.
GATCGCGAATGGTGGCTCAGTCTGGGTCGGAGCCAACCCACTGAGAGCCGAAACTTTCACGAAGCTCTGCACGACTAACACAAAGACGTTTAGATAGAGCGACCCGACCGCGGTGATCACATAGATCCAGCGCCATGCGCCTACCAAGTGCTCCTTGTACAAAGCAAACAGCGCGACTACTAGGATCAGACAAGCCACAATTCCAACGCCCAAAGCCGGCGTGAAGCCGTGGATGGGAAAAAGAAACCCGGTCACGCTGGTAAGTCCTGTGGTTAAAAGAAACAATGCGGTTGTGGCTGGCAACCTGTGCGAAGCGAACATTCCGCCTACAACAATCAGTCCACTTCCGATCGCGACAAGAGTGATAATGACATGCAAAATTGTAAATGCGCCGACCGACATCCCTAGGATCATAGACGGCCCCGTTGTTGGCGTGTTCACTCGCAGACAGGAGAGTCTGCCACTTTAATTTCCGATTACAGAAGTCTGTTTTGGATTCCAAGGCGTAAGTGGCTACGATGCCATGACTAGATGCGTGCGACACGGTGATCATTATACGGGCATCTTGTACGTCGGCTTGGGCGATCAGTACGACTACGATAGGGGATTTGTCTGCGAGCAGGGTGAGCATTTCGCTCGGCAATACGTCCCGCTCAGGTTGAAGCGCTCATCCAGCGTTGTTGCCGGATTGCTTTGGGATCAAATCCGCCATGCGGTGATGTTCTATCTTGGCCTGTGTTCGCGGTTAGTGGCAGGCAGCGGCCTGATCCTGCACCGAAATTACGCCCAGGAGCCTCGCTGCTGGCACGAATTGATCCCAGGCGACGAACGAAGGAGGCGACTATGACAACCAAACTCGTTGCATTGGTCCTGCTATGCCTCATGAGCGGCACGGCGATGGCTCAGGAGCCTAAGGTCACGTCGCTCATGTCTAAAGATCTTGCGGAGAATCCCGGCAAGGAAGTTCTGATGATTACAGTAGAGCATGCGCCAGGCGGGTCGAACGCCATCCACCGACACAATGCACATGCGTTTGTTTACGTACTGGAGGGCTCTGTTGTGATGCAGCTGAAGGGTGGACAGCAAGTAACACTGACACCAGGCCAGACCTTCTATGAAGGGCCGGACGATGTTCATGTCGTTGACCGGAACGCAAGCGGTACCAATCCCGCGAAATTCCTGGTGTTCTTGATCAAGGACAAGGGTGCTCCGGCAGTCGTGCCAGTAGAGTGACTGTTGAATGGACTAGAGCGGTCAGATCAAGACGCTTTATCGAGTCCAAGATGACTTACCTTCTTTGTCTCCAATCCCACGAGCAAGCGCTTGAAGACGCCAGGAACTAAACGACTAGGAGGATCGTATGTCTTGGAACACTGGATTGGCCAGGATTGTCGCAGCACTCTAGGTGCTTAGGGGATTGGTTGCATTACACTGCCGCATACGGGAGAATACCGGCGGAAGCAGGAACTAGACGTTCGCGTATCCTCCTACCCACCAGCTCGTGACCAGCGTCCGACATCGGCCGCATCCTCCCAGATGAAGTGCCCCGCATCGATGATGTCGAGCTTGCTCCTGGGCAGGCCGCGCTACGGGCATTTGGCGGCAAGGCCGATGCCTTATACCATCACCCTACGGACAGATCCGCCGAGGCCAGCTTTCCGGGAGGAACACGACATGGTGAAGCTCTTTCTATTGGTCGCAGGGGTGTTCCTCTTTCCGGTCGCACCGAGTTATGGCGTCGATCCGGCAGCAACCCTCCCGAAGTTCATGAACATCATGGTAGAAGGCACCGATCAGACCCACATCTTCAGGGCGCTTATGGGCCTTTATCTCGGCATGGTGACCTTCTGCATCATCGCCGCGTTGACGCCGGAGTAGCGGCGTGTGGCGGTGATCTGGGCAGTGTTTTTCGCTTACTCCCTGGCCATCAGGCGAATCCTCAGCCTCATCGTCGACGGCATGCCAAGCCCCATCCTCCTCTTCTACATGGCGGTCGAGCTCATCGTGGGCACGCTTGGGCTTGTGGTGCTGATCCGCGAGCGGAGGAAAGCCGTAGCTCAAGCTGCTTAATGGCAAGGAATACGGATGGCGAATCCAGAAGAAGAGGCGTTGTCATTGGGCGCTCCGAGAGAATGAATTGATCAAGTTCAATTCTGTGATGAGTTCATCGGAGGAGGTGGAGCGCAACGCCCTTGGTCTTTAGCTTCGAGATGATCGCGACGAGGTCGGCCATCTAGCGAGCTAATCGGTCCAACCTTTCGGGGGGTTCGGTGGCCGGGAGCGGTAAGTGACCTCGGCCACGAAGGATGCAACCCTCGCATCCTCTCGGCGCGCCACCGGATTCAGTAGAATGACGTTTCGACTCAGCGCTTAATCGCTACGCGGCAAGTCACCGAATCGGCGGGAACGAGGCCCAGCTGCTCATACTATGCGATCTGGTGGTGCTCGCTTCCGAGACGAGACTCTCCAGGCGAGCCTGCGAGCTATCACGAGCTATATTGGCCCGTGAACTCATAAATTCGCGCGACGCGACCGTGGCTAGGGCCGGCGAACCCTGTTGGAAGGCCATGAGCACCTATGCCGCCTACGCGACCGGCGGGGCGGAAGTGACTCTGCAACCGGACAGAGTCGCTGCAGCGCCGAAGACTTCGGCGTCGTACCAGAAGGCGACATAACACTGCCCGGCAAGCGCCGGAAAAAAGAATGTTCCCGGGCTTGGGACCTAACGCTCAAGGTTTGCCCCCCGATAACCGCCGCACTTGTACATCGCCGCGAATGTCGGTTTGGTGCCAATAGCTGCCGCTCAATTGAGCCGGAAGTCCGAGGGAGCCATCATTCGGCGGCAGTGACCAAAAGCGATAGCAGGCACTGCAGCGACGGCGATGGATCGCCATACCACACGATATAGGTGCGATTGTTCGAAAATCGCTTCGGGAGCGCGTGTTGGCGTACGCTCTTGGTCGCGCGCAGGGTCTCCAGGACAGACTTGGGCACCACAGCAAATCCGGTACCGGCAGCGACGCAAGCGATCATCGCCTGATACGAGGCGAATTCCATGATCCGTTCGGGCATCACATTTGCGCTGCCCAGCCATTCCTCGATACGCCTGCGATAGGAGCACCCCTGCGCGAACGCGATGAGCGTTGAGCGTCCGAGGTCGGTTGGGCCGGACACCTTGCAGATCGCCTTGGATGTCACAAGCACCAGCCGCTCCTCGAAGACACGGCGCGACTGGAGGCTGGGTGCGGTAAAAGGCTCTGAGACGAAGGCAGCCTCAAGCTCGAAATTCACTACTCGGGTCACTAGTGCCCCGGTCGTTCCGGTGGTGAGTTCCACCACCACGTCGGGATAAACGCTGTGATAGCGCGACAGGATGGGAGCAAGGCGACTGCCGGCCGTGCTCTCGAGCGAGCCCAGCCTGAATACACCCTTCGGCTTGCCGGTGCGCATTTCGCTGACCGTCTCGTCCGCCAGGCGCAGCAAACGATCAGCATAGGTGAGCAAGGTGTGCCCCTCCGCCGAGAGGCGTATGGAGCGCCCTTCGCGGCGGAACAACCGGGTGCCGAGATGCTCTTCCAACTGGCGGATGCGCGTCGTCACATTGGATTGAACGCGGTTGAGCTTGTTGGCTGCACGGACGATCCCACCCTCGTCAACGACGGTTCGGAAGATCTTCAGGGACTCCAGGTCGATCGTTCTCATAACGAGAACGATATCTCAGAATTTTTCATTTGTGCAAGCTGATTACGTAACCAGATGAGCCATTTGGTCCCCGAACCTGACGGAACGACCAACCACGACCAGGAGAATGACCATGTCCGTGAAATCGTCATCGCCGACCCGGCGCGGCTTTCTCAGCACCTCTGCTGCGGGCGCCGTCATCATCGCTGCCGTCCAGCTTGCACCGATCGGCGCTGCGAACGCACAGCCTGGCAAGAGCAAGCAGCCGGCTCTGCCCAAGATCCAGCCGCGAGCGAACGCATCGTTCGCTTCTCTAAAGCAGATCGAGGCCGGTGTGCTGAACGTCGGCTATGCCGAGGCTGGCCCAGCCGATGGCCCCGCTGTCCTTTTTCTGCACGGCTGGCCTTATGACATTCACACCTATGTCGATGTGGCTCCGCTGCTCGCTTCGGCAGGCTACCATGTGATCGCCCCCTACTTGCGGGGCTACGGCACGACGCGTTTTCTTTCCACCGATACCGTCCGCAACGGTCAGCCGTCGTCAATTGCCGTGGATATGATCGCCTTGATGGATGCCGTCAAGATCGAGAAGGCGACATTGCCGGCTGCGATTGGGGCGCGCGCACCGCATTGGTGATCTGCTCACCCGCATGGATACTTCTCGTTGGCTCACGGCTTGGACGTGAAGTCGACTCCCCTGACGGCAAACTCACGTTCACCAGGAAAAGGATGGGGCCAATGACCCGCAATCATCAACCTGATCAGGCAAATTTTAGAGTGATCCTGCCCGAAGATATCGAGTGGAAGCCGTTCCCGGCGTTTCCGCCCGGGGCTCGTCTGGCGGTCGTCGTAGGCCACCCCACGGAACCCGGTCCTTACGTGGTCAGGGTCAAGGTGGCCGACGGCACGAAACTGATGCCGCACAAGCATCCAGAAGATCGCATCTACACTGTCATGTCGGGCGTTTTTTACATCGGGCTCGGGGAGACCTTCGATGGCGACAAGGTGAAGGCCTATCCGCCTGGAAGCGTCATCGTTCTTCCAGGCGAAACCTGGCATTTCCACTGGGCGAAGTCCGGTGAATACGTCACTCAGGTAACGGCAATCGGTCCGCTTGGCCTTGAATATCACGACCCACATGACGATCCACGCCGGCACAGCCCTTAGCGAACCTCGAGACGAAACACCATTGGATGGCCGTAACTCTACTCTGAACGCCCCGTGGACACTCCAAGGAGAATTGATCCATGTCGCACCACTATTCCGGGCCTGACGCCAGTTTTCCTCACGGCGATACCCGTCTCGACCTGACCGACCTGTATGCCTTCCCGAAGCCGGGCAGCGCTGGCAAGTCGATCCTGATCATGAACGTGCATCTGTCCTCGAGCATCAAACCGCCGCAACCGACATACCTTGATCCGTTCGCGGCTGATGCATTGTACGAGCTTAAGATCGACACCGACTGCGATGCTGTTGCCGATATTGCCTACCGCGTATGCTTCTCGCCGTTCACAGGCGGTGCGCAGACCGCAATGCTGCGCCGCGTCGAGGGCGCGCAAGCCGCCGGGACCGGCGATGGCGGGCAGACCATCGTTGAACACGCGCCGGTTTCCTTAGAAGGGGACGCACGAATAACCGAAGCCGGCGAGCACCGCTTTTTCGCCGGGTGGCGTAGCGATCCGTTCTTCTTCGATCCGGTGGGCGCATTGAACAACTTTCAGTTCGCGGCCACGATTTTTTCACCGACAAGGACGTATGCAGCATTGTGCTGGAAGTGCCCAACTCCGCGCTGGGGCGCAAAGCGGTTGGCCTTTGGGCGCGCACGCTCGACGGCGCGGGCGGCAAATGGGTTCAGGCCGATCGTGGCGCGTTGCCGGCGCAATCCATCTTCCTTCCCGGCGACGAAAGGACCGCTTACCTCGCTGCGAAGCCGGCGGACGACGCCCGTTTCATCGCTGCCTTTGTGCACTCTTTAGAGCACATAGGAGGGTATTCTTCGGATGAAGTACGACGGGTAGCAGGGACATTGCTGCCGGACCTCTTGCGCTTTGACCCCACTCGCGCGGCGTCATATCCAAGCAATGGCCGGGCACTTACCGACGACATCCTCGATTACTTCCTCACCATCATCACAAATGGCAAGGTGACTACGGACGGGGTGGGAGCCCACAGCGATCTGCTCCCCGAGTTCCCCTATTTGGGACCACCGCACAATGCCTGAGCGCTCGAGGCTGCTGATCTCTTCATGAAGGAGGACGATATGAACCAACTCGAGAAGGTGCTGTACACCGTGAAGGTCCACTCCACAGGCGTGCCGGCATGTCGCGCAGCTCCGACGGTCGCCTCGAGGTCAGGCTGTCGCGGCCCGGGAGCCCGAGCAACGGCACCAACCCGGAGCAGCTTCTCGCGGCCGGCTGGGTTGCGTGCTTCGACTCGGCGATGGTGTTCGCCGCGCGCAACATGAAGATTACGTTGCCGGCCGATCACGCGGTCGACGCCGAGGTCGATCTCGGTCCGGAAGAGGGCGTCTTCAGCCTCGCGGCTCGCCTCTATGTGAGCCTACCGGGGATGAAGCGCACGACAGCGGAGCGCCTTGTCGAGGCAGCTCAGCTCGTGTGTCCCTATTCGCAAGCAACCCACGGGAACATTGCCGTCGAAAACGACACTTGGTCTGAGCCGTTCCGATGAGAGCAGACAGTGACCGACTAATATCCGTCCACGCAGCTCGAGGTGAAGGACCATGATCTACGAATTGCGGATCTACCGCTGCGTGCCGGGGCGCAAGACGACCCTGCTGTCGCGGTTCGAGAACGAGACGCTGCGGATCTGGGAGAAGCACGGCATCCGCCAAGCCGGGTTTTTGGACCACGCTGATCGGCAAGAGCAACCAGGAGATTACCTACATGCTCGCCTGGGATAGCATGGCCGAGCGCGAGAAGCGCTGGGGCGCATTTCTCGCCGATCCTGAATGGGTCGCGGTGGTCGCCAAGACGGAGGAGGACGGCCAGCTCGTCGAGAACATCAGCAGCCAGTTGCTGGCGCCAGCCGCGTTTTCTGCCGTGAAGTGAAACTCTGGATGAAGCAATGGTCTGGACTCCGGATGATCACGCTGCCGTTAGGCGCGCGAGGCCCGCGTGGGTCCCTGCTCGCCGAACTGAGCGATCTAGGAATACCCGCCGATCGCCTGGACGAAGTCGAGGAACACCCGGACCTTGGCTGGCGCTTGTCGCCGAGAAGGATAGAGGGCGTAAAGGGGAAATAGTTCCTCCGCCCAGTCATTGAGGACCTGCACCAAGCGGCCGCTCTGGAGCCACGGAGCGAGGCCGAGCTCTAGACTTTGGAAGAGGCCCAGGCCTGCTTCACAGGCGGCGAGCGCGGCCGATGGGTCGTCCATCACGACCTGTCCGCTGACAGCGCAATAAACAACCTTGCCTCGTCGATGAAACTCCCACGTGAAGGGTCGGCCCGACTGAGGATCGCGAAACAAAAGAGCTTCGTGATCAAGGACCTCCTCAGGGCGCCGAGGCGCGCCGTGGCGCTCAAGGTAGTCCGGGGCGGCGCAGGTGATCACCCGCGTTTCCAGCAGCTTTCGGGCGACTAGGCCAGGCGTATCGGGCTGGCCAAAGCGGAGGGCCACGTCGACGCCGCCGCTCATCATTTCCTCTCTATGATTTGTGACAACAAGATCGAGGAAGAGCTGCGGGTGGTGGGCCAGAAACTCGGGCAGCCTTGGCGCCAGCACCACTCGAGCGAACCACGGATCGGCATTGACCTTCAAGCGCCCCTTGACCGTGGTTATCGAGCTCGCTGCATCTTCCGCCGCCTCCTGGATGGAGCTCAGCAGGGGCGAAACCTCGGCGTGAAAGCGGCGGCCTTCCTCGGTGAGGGTGACGGCGCGCGAGTTTCGGTGAAACAGTCGAACGCCAATGCGGCTCTCAAGGCGTGCAATTGCACGGCTCACGCCGGAGGGCGTGAGGCCCAATTGGTCCGCCGCGCGAGCGAAGCCTCCGTTCTCAACCACGGCGACCATGACGCCCACGCCGGAAAGCAGGCGCGCATCGAAGGACATGAGTGATTTAAAGTCACCATAGCATGGACAATGATGCGCTGGAAACATGTTCGGATCGGTGGAAAATTGGAGTCAGAAGCGAAGGAGATCCCCCATGGGTTTGAACGGAAAACGCGTCGTGATCCTCGGTGGATCATCAGGCATCGGTTTAGCCGTGGCGCAGGCAGCAGCAAACGAGGGCGCAAAAGTCGTCGTCGCCTCCAGCAATTCCGATCGCCTCGATCGAGCGTTGTCGAGTTTGCCGGCGGGCTCCGAGGGCCGCGTGACGAACCTTCTGAGCAATCGAGATGTGGCTGCGCTGTTTGAGGACCTCGGCGACTTCGACCACCTCGTCTACACCGCCGGAGAGGCTCTGCAAATTGCGCCGTTGAAGGCGATAGACATCTCCACCGCCCGGAGCTTTTTCGAGCTGAGATACTGGGGAGCCCTGGCTGCCGCGAAGGCGGCGCAGGGAAGGTTACGGCCCGGCGGATCCATCGTCTTCACCTCTGGCGTAGCCGGTGCCCGACCTGGCAGCGGTTGGTCGGTCGCCTCGAGCATTTGCTCCGCAATGGAGGGGTTGACCCGCGCATTGGCGGTGGAGCTGGCTCCGATCCGCGTCAACATCGTTTCGCCGGGTGTGGTGAGAACCGCCCTCTGGCGCGAAATGGAGGAATCGAACTCGCGAAGCGCTCTACGCCTCCGAGGCGGGGCGGCTGCCGGTCGGCCATGTGGCCGAGGCGAGCGAGGTCGCCGATGGATATCTGTACCTGATGCGTCAGACCTATGCGACCGGTCAGGTGTTGGCACTAGATGGAGGAGGACTATTGGTCTGATCCCCTTCTAGGCAGGCCGTATAGAGATGCGGCGGCGCGTGGCGCGGCAATTGGCGCTACCGTCTAGAGCTAAGACGGCATTGCGAGCTTGGCATGTACTTTCTTACCGATATTGGGATGAGCGTGGTCGACGCCATGCTCGAAGGTGCCAAGCCTTTCCAAGCCTTTCTTGAAACCATAGATTTCTCCGGCCGCTGGAACCAGCCCCACCCAAACCAGAATGGACCGTTCTGGGTCAATCGCGTCGATTTGGCCACATCCTCAGCATGCCCGGTTCCACCCTGTAACCGGTCAATCCACGGTAGTTAAGCCATTTCGCAGAAGCCATGAGCGGTCATCTATGCCGCCCGGTCGAGCAGGCCGAGACTGGATACCCGCAACCGGGCAAGGCCAAGGATGCTGTCAATGAACGGTGTCGGGACCCCAACCATCCGGCCGATGTCGTGTGTCACGGTCAACAGCGCGTCGATCTCGGAAGGTCGGCCATGTTCGGCGTCCTGCAGCATTGACGTCTTGATCGCTCCGAGCGTTCGCGCCCTGCCGATTACCTCTTCAACCGAGAGAGTGGCCGGAATGCCGATAGCCGAGCCAACGCGTTGTGCTTCTTCCATCATTTTGACGCACAGTGTGCGAACCAACGGATCGGCAATGATGCGGTCGAGAGTCGCAGCGGTGAGCAGGCTTATCGGGTTTGTGCTGAGATTGGCCCACAGCTTGAACCAAATGTCACGTCGAATATCTGAGCTCTCGATGCAGTCGAAACCAGCCCGGCGGAGCCAGTCCGCCAGCTGAGCCACACGGGGAACCAGACGATCGTCGGCAGCGCCGACGCTAAGCTGCCGACCGGCAAAATGGCGGATAAGACCAGGAGCTTCGACGGCGCAGGCCATGTAGATAACGCATCCTATGACCCTGGCCGTCGGGATGGCGCGGCCGATACTCCCTGAAGGATCCACTGCCGTTAGTCGCCTTCCGGCGAACGCGCCTTTGGCATTGGCGAAGAACCACCAAGGCACACCATTCATAGCAGTGACGACCGCGGTCCTCGGGCCGAGCAGCGGACCGATGCGCGACGCGATCTCCGGAAGAGACGGTGCCTTGACGGCGATGATGAGATAGTCCTGCGGCCCGAGCTCGGAGGGATCCGCACTCACCCTGACGTGCGCCTTCACAATCTGTCCGTCGCTGATGAGCCGCAAACCATGCATTTTCAGCGCTGCGAGCGTCTCGCCGCGTGCCACGACACTCACCGTTGCATCTGTCCTGGTAAGGTAGGCCGCGATTGTTCCGCCAATGGCGCCGGCGCCATAAATGCAAAAGGTTGGAGACCTCATGAGGGCGCCCCTCCGAACTCCGCATCCCCCGGAGCGGGAAGGTTTCGATGATCGCCAGGAAGCGCTTTTCGATGCAAGTTCTGAACAGTTCGAGCCCATTTTCGATGTCGCGGCTCCTCGAGCTGGTCCAACCAATTCGGGGCCGTCGTGAGGATCTGGACGAGCAGCTGGTCACGTAATAGGCCAATGGACATTGCGTCCACGGCGACGCACGATGCGGCCCCCCCGCACTCGTGAGTAAACATCGCGCAGCTGGGCGGTACAGCAATTTCTATGGCCTCAGTCAAGGCGTCGATGTTGTCGCTGTCGAGTTTTGGATGCCGGCTCGTTTCCATGAAGACACGTTGTCCATTTACGAGATAAGGGTCAAACAGTTCCGCGATGCGCGGTGCTACATCGCACTTCCACCGCCCCCGGCTGCAGCGTTCGGAGTTGAAGTTACGGCGACACCCGCGCTTCACCGCGTCGCCTGCAGGTGCATAGCAATTGGGAAGTCAGCTGTGGGCGCGTTTGCGAGGAATTGCTGAGACTAACTTGCGCTTGCTATCAGTTTGCCACTCCAAGCGTGTCATGACATCGGCTCTTGAAACAAGGCGTTTAGATCTACATGGCGCGCGAGAGGCCGAACTTTGAAACCGATCCGTTCGATCGGTTGACTGCGAAGTTACCTTGCTCGGGGGAGGCACCCCGTTTTAAAGGTGGGGAGTTCGGGAGAGCGCAGTCCACTCGCCATCGACAAACGCGCTCAGTCATTCCGGGATACTTCTCACGTGTGACCGCCGTTACCCACTTTCCTCCACGGGGAACGGTTCGATGAGCTGTCGAACTCAGGATTTTCCACCGCTACCATCAGACCGACTTCACCTCGCCGCCATCCATTCGAAGAACGGTGCCAGTCATCCAGCGCGCCAGAGGCGATACGACGAACGCCATAACGTCCGCTATCTCCTCGGCTTCACCGAAGCGGCTAATGCCGGCCTGCTTGAGGAACTGCTGCTTTGCTTCTTCAAGTGTAACCTTCTTGGAAGCCGCGGCCTTTTCAAGCATGGCCAGTCGGCGTCCGGTCAGGATCGCGCCAGGCGAAACACTGTTAACTTGAACACCATCCTCGATGCCGCGTTCAGCGAACGCCTTGGCCAACGCTTCTATTGCCGCGTTGATTGCACCGACTGCTGCCGCGCCCGCCTTAGGAGTCACGGCCGCATTGCCTGACATGAACACGACAGCACCCTTCGACTCTCTTAGAGCGTCCCACGCTCGGATTGTCAGCCGGCGTGCGCCGTGAAATTTGAGTTCCATACTCGTATTCCACTGTTCCTCAGTCATCTGGAACAGATCAACCCCGGCAACGGCGCCGGCGATATTGACCAAGGCATCGATCCGACCAAAGCGATCAAAGTACGTCTGTTCATCTGGTGTGTCTCCTTGAATGTTGGAGCGGTGGAGAATTCGCCATTTTGCGTGAGAGAAGTCGCCGACTCTCCGATTTAGCCGACACCCGCCAGATTGCCGGCCTTGCAGACACTGATCATATTCCCTGAGCAAGGCGCCGCTCGCTCTGGATTGCTGCGCTTACATCATTCTTGCCGATTTATCGGCGTGCAGCTTGAGATCAAAACATCTCCGATTAACTCAAGCACACAGCACAGCGGTATTTTAACCGCGGCCGTATTCAATGAGGTCAAGACGGATGACTGACGAGCCAGGTATCGAACGTCGCTCCTTGCTCCGCGCAATTACCGCAGCTTCGGGCACCGCTCTATCACTGGCGGTTCTATCGCGACCCGCTGCCGCTTGCCCCACTGGCGAGGTCGCAGCGGCCGATTCCGAACACTTCGAAACGGCGGAGATCGGGACCGGTAACAACACCATTTTCATCAGGCTCTACGGAAGGGGATCGCCGCTGCTCATGGTGCATGGATTTCCCCGAACCAGCCTGATGTGGCGCTACGTAGCGCCGCGGCTCGCGAGCAACCACACCGTTATTTGCGTCGATCTCCGCGGCTATGGCCGCAGCGGTTTGCCCGCTTCCGCTGAGGATCATTACCCCTATTCGAAACGAGCGATGGCGAACGAACTTGTAGCCGTGATGGACAAGCTTGGATTCTCCGAATTCGATCTCGTCGGACACGATCGTGGTGGTCGCGTTTCTTACCGCCTTGCGCTCGATCATCCGGAGCAGGTGCGACGTCTCGCAGTGTTCGATGTCATCCCGATCTTAGAGGGATGGGGCCACGCCGGTGCGAAGTTCGCCATGACTTACTGGCCATGGCTTCTTCTTTCGCAGAAGGCACCGCTTCCGGAAAAATACCTCTTGGGTGCTCCGGGCGCGGTATTCGACGACCCGTTTGGCCAAGGCTCCTTCGGCCCCGAAGTAAGAGCGGAGTACACAGAAACCTATCGCGATCCCGCCCGGGTCACGCGATCTGCGAGGAGTACCGAGCGGCAGCCACCTTGGATATAGAGCATGACCGGAAGGATCTGGAAGAATCTCGGCATATCACTTGCCCAATGCTGCATCTGTGGGCTGCCGGCGGACCACTCGATATCTTCTACGAACAGGATGGTGGCTCGCTAGGGATCTGGCGGAAGTGGGCTGAAAATGTACAAGGGCAGGCCATGAAGGGAGGGCACTTCTTCCCCGAGGAAAACCCCACGGAGACAACGGAGATTCTAAACGAGTTCCTATCGGCTTGATGTCTGAAGGCGAATGATGACACGTTCCCACGTTCGTTTGATGGCCGGGGCGTATCGCAGCGTACTACGCCAATCTGCGCGAATGCATTCTTCCGGGTGAAAGCGATGTTCATCGCGAAGCCTGGCTCGTTGTCTGGCCTAAGGACGAAGAGTCGCCCGTGCTTTTGGTATCATACCGTTGATCGTGCCAGACACCGTCAACAAGCAGTCTCATTGTGTTCTCCGATATCCGACAGAGATGCCACGCCCATTTCGGACGGTACATTTGATCGTTCAGCAATTTCCGTCGCGCTTTCTTCTGGCGGGCCAGTCGGATGCGCCATGCGGCGGGCCCAGAAGCCGTCCGCCACAACTTCAGAGTTGGTTGATCCATGCCTTGGTAAGGCTCACGTCGGTTTGGGACAGCCCATGGCCCGTCGGTACCACGCGGTGCTCGACGGTGGCGCCGGCGCGTTTGAGGTGCGACGCCAGACGCCTGGCGTTCTCAGCCGGCACGATGGGGTCCAAAGCCCCCGAGATGATCAGCACAGGCTTGCCGGTGAGATCGGCGGCCGGCGGGTTCTGGAGCGGCACCATCGCCCGCAGTAGGGCGGCGCCGGCGAGGGCTTCGGGCCACAGCTGCAGCAGCGCCGCAGCGATATTGGCCCCGTTCGAGAAGCCGACGGCGATCAGTGCTGCCAAGTTGTAAGACTGCCGCGCCTGGGCGATGAAGTCGGCGAGTTCGTGGGCGCGGCGGCGCACATCGTCCTCATCGAAGATGCCCTCGGCGAGGCGACGGAAAAAGCGCGGCATGCCGTCCTCCAGCACCTTGCCGCGCGGGGAGAGCAGAGCGGAGCCGGGAGAGAGCATGCGTCCGAGCGGCAGCAGATCGTCCTCGTTGCCGCCGGTGCCGTGCAGCAGCAGGAGCGGCGGCCGACCGGGCTCGATGGCGGGCTCGAAGCGGTGAATGAAAGAGAGTTCGGTCGTGGCTATCATGTGGGACCTCGTGGGGCTTGCAGCCCTCGGTTCGGAATGAAATGCACGCGTTCGTTACCCGGACGCGGCAAGCAACAATGTAGAGAGCCTGGGTCAGGCGATCTTGGGCAGCATCGCCTCGATCTGCTCACGCTTCGGCTCTAGGAAGCGCGGAAGCCTCAACCCCTGCCCGAGCGAGACGGCCGGCTCGTCGACGGCAAAGCCCGGATCATCGGTGGCGATCTCGAACAGAATTCCATTGGGCTCGCGGAAGTAGACGGACCGGAAGTAGTTTCGGTCCTTCTGGTCCGTGGCCCGGATGCCGTGATTGCCGGCCAGCTTCTCGACCATCTCCGCCTGCAGGGCGTCGCTGGCGGCGCGGAACGCGATGTGGTGAACCGTGCCGGTCCCCTGCCTGCCGCCCAAGAAATTCCCTGCCTCGCGCAGATCGATGATGCCGCCGAACGTTGTGTCGCGTGTCTTGTAGCGAATCACCGAGCCTTCGCGAGCGACTTCTGTGAAACCGAAGATGTCGGTCAGGATCGCCCCGGTGGGGGCGGCCATGGCCACCAGCAGGCTCGCGCTATGGAAGCCGCGGATCGCGTGCTCGAGCGGGATCTCGCTGCTGCTCCACGCGGGCTCGTCCGCGCTGCCCGGGACAGCGACGAGCGCCAGCCGCACGCCGTCGGGGTCCGTGAACGCGAGAACGGTGTCGCCGAAGCGCTTGGCGGGCGCCTCGTGGGGCAACCCCTTCTCAACAAGCCGATGCGTCCAGTAGCCGAGTGAGCCCTCGGGAACCCGGAACACAATCTCCTGCGTTTCGCCGACGCCGAACCGGCCCGGAGCGGAACGCTCCCACGGGAAGAAGGTCAGGATTGTGCCGGGCTGGCCGGCCTCGTCGCCGTAGTAGAAGTGATAGGTGCCGGTATCGTCGAAGTTGACGGTCTTCTTGACCAGGCGCAGGCCGAGCACGCGCGTATAAAAATCGAGGTTGCGGCGGGCCGATCCTGCGATGGCCGTAATATGATGGATGCCGTTCTGGTGCATTGTCGTGTCCTTTCATGGGGCAGCCGGCGCCCCGGTGGTGCTCCAGAGATAGGCGGGTTGCGGCCAATCACCACGCGGTTTCGATTGCATGGTTGCAATATCAAGATTGCTTATCAGTCGATTGCACTGCACCGGAGAAAGAATCAGATTTTCGGGTTTTGAACCAGTCCCGGTCCAGGAGACAGACCCATGATCGATAATCACCTCGCCCCCTACGGTGCGTTCGTCCTGCGTTCCGCCCTCGGCGTCATGTTCATCGCGCACGCCTAATTCAAAGTCGCCGTGTTCACGGTGCCGGGCTTCGCCGCCTTCTTGGCCCAAGTCGGCTTCCCTGGCTTCCTCGCCTGGCCGGTCATTCTGGCCGAGGTGATCGGCGGGCCTCACAATCCTCGCCGGTTTCTATGCCCGGTTGGTCTCGCTGGCTCTGCTGCCCGTGCTGGGCGCCCTCCTCGTGCACGCCCCGAATGGCTGGGTGTTCAACGCTCCCAATGGCGGTTGGGAGTATCCGGCGTTTCTCGCCCTTCCAGTCGTGGCGCAAGTCCTGATCGGTGAGGGTGCGTTCGCCCTGAAGCCGGTCACCTACCTACCGAGTCGGACCCGCGGCTTGGTTGCGCCTGCGGATCGGTTAATCTGCTGACCCTCTACTCGGCGTTCGGCGGATCTCCCGCGCGGCCCCCCAATCTTCTCGTGGCTTGACATGGCTGAACCGATCAAGAACCTGGCCTGGGACGACTTCTGGCTGGTCAACGCGATTGCCGATGCGCGCTCACTGCCGGGGGCGGCCGTCCTGCTCGGGATCAATCACTCGACGGTGTTTCGGCGCCTTGGTCAGATCGAGGAGGCGCTCGGGGTCACCCTGTTCGAGCGGCATCGCTCCGGTTACGCCCTCACGCCCGCTGGCGAGGCGATGGTCGCCCTAGCACAGCAAATTAACGAGAACATCACCTCTTTCACCCGAAAGATCGCCGGGCAGGAGATCGCGCCCGCGGGCGAGCTGCGAGTTACGACCAACGATTCTCTGCTCATCCACCTGTTGACACCGTTGTTCGTCGACTTCCGCCGGCAATGCCGAGAGGTGCGCCTCGATGTGGTGCTGGCCAATCAGGCGCTAAACTTGTCGAAGCGCGACGCCGACGTGGCAATCCGGACGACCGACAAACCACCGGAGAACCTGGTCGGACGGCGTGTCGCCACCATCGCCTGGGCACTCTATGGCCGCGCCAGCGAGTTCCCGGACCCCGGAACCATCGATCCGGGGAGCCTTTTCGAGCGCGACTGGGTCTCACTCGCCGACAACTTGGCGACGACGAGGGTGGTGAAGTTCGTGCAGGAGCACGTGCCGCCGGAGCGCATTGTCTACAGGGTGAACACGGTACTCGGACTGGCCGAGGCCGTCGAGGCGGGGCTCGGTCTAGGCCACCTCCCATGCTTCATCGGCGATAGCCGGCCTGGGCTGGTGCGCCTGGCGGCCCCCAATCCGAACTTCGCGGCGAACCTGTGGCTCCTCACCCATCCCGACCTACGCCATTCGCCGCGCGTGCGGGTCTTTCTCGACTTCCTAGCCGCGGAGATCGCCAAGCAGCGCAAATTCATCGAGGGAATCGATCAATGATCACCCTTGAAGGTGATTTATCTCCGCTGCGGTGACAAGGTCGAAACATGCAATTCTTCGTCCATGAGGCCCTTCCGACTCGCGTAATACTCGGCTAGGGCACCATCACTCAGCTCAAGGCCGAAGCCGAGCGCCTTGGCGTTGGGCCTCGTTCTTTCAACTCCGGGCCGGGGCGGGGTCCGGGCTCGCGAAATCGCCGGCCTGCTGGGTGAGTGGGCCGTCGGTGTTCATGCTGGGCAGTTCTGCACACGCCCATCGAGGCTACGGATAAGGCGCTGCAGGTAGTTCAGAAGCTCGAGGCCGACGCCGTTGTGGCGGTCGGCGGCGGCTGTGCCACATTCTCGGCGGCGCCTTCAATCTGCCTCATGCCGAGACGCATGCCATCATCCTACCGTACGTAACCGCCTACAACGCGCCTGCAGCGCCGGACGCGATCCAGCGTGTTGCAATCCGTCGAAAGGTGGCGCGATCGGCTGCAGAAAACCCGCTGGCCCTGGTCGTCGCGAACGACTTCTGGCGCCCATGCAATGGTACGACCCAGAAGCTCAGGGTCGAGGGATCGTACGTGAAGCGAGAGGCGATCAAGCGGCAGATTGGCCGATCCTGGCGGTCATTGTGAGCTCCATCTTCTCCGGCTCATTGGTCTATTCCACGACCAGCATATTATCCGTGCCGTCTCTGCCGGGCGGCCTGTTGAACACCACGAGCAGCGGGATTACGACGAGTGTCGCGATCATCAATAGTTTGAAATCGTCGATGTAGGCAATGATTTGGGCCTGTTGCGTGATCATCGCATCGAGCGCCGCCCGTCCCGCGTCGGTAACGGGATTCCAGAACTGCGCGATCATCGGTTCGTCGAACCCGCGGTTCACGGCCGTCACGTGCTGAGCGATTTCAGCGTGATTGGCCTGCGTGTTCTCTGTCAACAGGCTGGTCACCACCGAAATGCCGACGCTCGAGCCGATATTGCGCGACAGATTGTAAAGACCGGCACCTTCGGTCCGGTACTGCGGCGGCAAGGTTCCCAAGGTCACCGTGCTGAGCGGCACGAAGAGAAAGCCAAGGCCTGCCCCCTGGACCACCCCGTTGCCAATGATCATCGTCTGCGAGACGTCCGGTGTCCAGCCGGTCATGTCGTAGAACGACCAGGCGGTGAGCCCGAGGCCGACGGCGAGCAAGAGGCGTGTATCGACCCGTCCGACCAGACGTCCCACGATCATCATGGCCCCCATCGTGCCGATTCCGCGCGGCCCCAAGACCAGCCCGGCAGTGACGATCGGGTAGTTCATGAGGCTCTGGAGATAGGGAGGGAGAAGCGCCAGTGAGGCAAGATACGTGACGCCGACGATAAAAATGAAGATCGTCCCAGCCGCGAAGTTGCGATCGCGGAACAGCGCCGGCTTCACAAATGGCTCACGCGTGGTGAAGATGTGGACGAGAAACAGATAGAAGGCCGAGGCGGCGACAATCGTCTCGAGCCGAATCTCGCCCGACCCAAACCAGTCGAGTTGCTCGCCGCGGTCGAGCAGGACCTGCAGCGCGCCGATCGCCGAGGCTCAAGGTGCCGAAGCCGAACCAGTCGAGCTTCGCACCGCCGTTCCGCTCGGTTTCCGGCAGGAAGCTGGTGATGCCGAGGAAGGCGAGTGCGCCGATCGGCAGGTTGATGTAGAAAACCCAGCGCCAAGTGTAGTTCTCGGTCAGCCAGCCGCCGAGGACCGGGCCGAGGATCGGGACCGACCATGACCGCGATACCCCAAAGCGCCATCGCGGAGCCCTGGCGTTCTTTCGGATTGATGTCGAGCAGCACGGATTGCGACAGCGGCACCAGCGCCGCACCGAACAGGCCTTGCAAGATTCGGAACAGCACAATCTGCGCCAAGGACTGCGCCATGCCGCACAGCATCGAGGCGACGGTGAAGCCGGCGACGGAGGCGAGAAACAACGCGCTTGCGCCCGAACCGGCCGGCGAGAAAGCCGGTGGTCGGCGTCATGATCGCGGCAGCGACGATATAGGAGGTCAGCACCCAGTTGATCTGGTCCTGGCTGGCCGAGACGCTGCCTTGGATGTAGGGCAGCGCGACGTTGGCGATCGTCGTGTCGAGCGCCTGCATGATGGTGGCGAGCATCACGCAGACGGTGATCGCCGCCCGATTGAGGCGATCGGTTGCGCGCATCGCAGCCATCACGCGCTCCCTCTCGACGCGGCCGAACAACGCAGTCAGGAAGTGCGGCAGGCCGCGCGCATGGCCGGTGTCGACATCGACCTCGACGCTCATCCCGGCCCGCAGCGGCGGCAGGTTCTTGTCGCTTGTGTCGAGCCGCACGCGCATCGGGATGCGCTGCACGACCTTCACCCAGTTGCCGCTGGTGTTCTGCGCCGGCAGCAGCGAGAACTCCTGCGCCGCCGCCGGGCTGATGCTCTCGACGATGCCGTGCCATTCCAGGCCCGGATAGGTGTCGACCGTCACCGTGACCGGCTGCCCTGGCCGCACATAGGTCAGCTCGGTCTCTTTCGGGGTTCGCAGTCGACCCAGACGTGATCCGCGGCGACCAGATAGAAGGCGGTCGTCGAGGCCGCGAGGTACTTGCCGGGTGCAATCGCGGACACGTTGGTCACGATGCCGGCGAACGGCGCGTTTACGACGGTGTGATCAAGCTGGCGCTGCGCCTCGTCGACCTGCGCCTTGGCCTGGAGATACTGCGGGTGCTGCGCGACGGCAATGTCGGGGTCGCCGGCGAGGCGCGCGAGTTGCACTTGCGCCTGCTGGCGCAGCGAACTCGAGCTTTGCTCTTGTCGGCTTCGAGCGTGAAACGTACCTGGTCGTAATTTGCCTTGGAAACGACGTCGGTACGTACAAGGGCTGCGGAGCGGACATAGGTCGCCTGATCAAGCGCAACCTGCGACTGTTGCGCAGCGACATCGCTCAGCATGCGCCGATAGTCCTGCTTCATTGCATTCGATGGTCAACCCAATCTGTCCGAGGTTGCGCTCTGGCGTTGTCGAGGGCGATCTGGAACTGCCGCGGATCGAGGCGGTATAGAACCTGGTCGGCCTCGACGCGCTGGTTCTCGGTGACGGCAATATCCTTGACGATGCCCGGGACGTCAGTCGCGATGCCAACCTTGTCGGCTTCGACATAGGCGTCGTCGGTCGACATCACTTGGCCGCCGGTGACATACCAGTAGGCGCCGGCGATCAGGGCGAGCGGCAGCAGCATAAACAACGCCCAGCGTAGCCACGGCCGGCCCGGCGACCGCGGCCCCTTCTGGGGAGTAGGAAGCATCTCGCCCTTCCACTCCGGTTGCTCCTGTGGTGTCTCGCGTCTCGCTACCGGTTGCTCGGTCGTGGCCGTCCGCAGCGAAACCGTTGTCGTGTCGGCGGGCATAGAAGCTCCTTCGGCTCTTGTATCGTGCGTCACTAAAAATGTTGACGACGGGCCCAATGAAAAATCCTATGTTTGGTACATTCGGTGTTGAGAGGAGCTCAGCAATGGAGCGTGGCAACCTGGCCAATCTGGCCGCTTTCGTCGCTGTTGCCGATCAACGGAGCTTCCGTGCCGCGGCCTCGCGTCTCGATGTCACACCCTCGGCGCTCAGTCATTCGATGCGGCAACTGGAGGAGCGTCTCGGGACGCGCTTGCTGCACCGGACGACGCGCAGTCTGTCCGTGACCGACGCCGGCCGGCGACTGCTTGATCAGCTGCGACCGGCAATGGATCAAATCGCCGGCGCGCTCGAAAATTTGGACCAAGATCGGCTTCATCCCACGGGTCGACTGCGGATCTACGCGACGAGCCATCTGGCTGCGACCACGGTGATCGTGCCGATATGGGACCGCTTCTTGTCGACCTACCCGGAGGTCGACCTCGAGCTCCACGTGGGCGACGAGCCAATCGATATCGTGGCGAAGGGATTCGACGCCGGGATCGGTGCTCAGGACCGCGTCGCGGCGGATATGATTGCCGTCCGGATCATGGGACCGATCAAGTTGGCAATTGTCGGCGCGCCAACCTACTTCGCTCGCCGGCGAGCGCCCCGCACACCCGATGATCTCGCCCGTCATAGCTGCGTTCAATACCGTCTGGCGGTGGATGGCGGTGTGCTCCTGTGGCCGTTAGGACGCAACGGCAAGTCGCGGCGGATTGCGGTTAATGGCCGGGTAATGGTCAATGATGCTCATTTGGCCGCTCGCGCAGCGGTTGATGGGCTGGGCATCGCACTCACGGCCGAAGCTGTGGCCGAACCCTTTCTGCGCTCTGGGCAGCTGGTCCGTGTGCTGGAGGACTGGTCGCCGTCGTTGGAAGGATATAGCGTCTTTTATCATGGGCACCGGCAGGTCCCGACCGGCCTGCGCGCCTTGATCGACATGCTCCGAGACGCCAGTAACTCGCCGCCGACCAGGAGTTCACGCAAGAACCCCTTTACCAAGGACTGAGCCTGCAAAAGGAGGGGCGGGTTAGCGAACCAACTCCGCCCCTCCTACCGTAGTAGTGGGAATTGGCCGAGACTCAACGCTGGTCAGGCGGCCCTCATGGATATTGCGAGTCGCTGCCCTCCGAACCGCCGTCCTCGGTTCGGAATCCGGTAGTCGGGACCCGCTCCCTCCCCATCGCGTTGGCATTGTGGGCGCCACTGCTTATGGAATGGGAGCCGCCATTGTTTTGGCCAACGCCGCCAAGCCCACCGCCACGCTCGCCACCAGATCCACCACCGCCACGGCCGCCACTGCCGCCAAGACCACCGTCATGCTCACCACCATGCCTCGTGGCGCGTCGCCTCGACACAAGTGGCGGGATTCCGGTCAGTTGCCGCATGAAGCTGACAATCTCCGCAAGATAGCGCAAGCGCCGGCCGCCGTAAGTTCATAGCTTTAGTAACACGACAGCCCAAATCTGCGTCAAAGCACTGGGCGAAGTCAGTCAGACAGAAAGGTTCATCAATGAGGAAAGTCATGATGCACAAAATTGCATTCATCATCGGAGCGATCGCGATCGGAAGCGCTGCCGTCTCGGCCGATGCATTGGCACGAGGTGGTGGCGGTGGCCATGGTGCTGGTGGAATTGGCGGCCATATGGGTGGCGGTGTTGGTGAGTTTGAGGGTGTTCCTGGCCTGGCCCCTCCGGGTGCATTTGAAACAAATTCTCCGGAAGGGCGCAGCGCTGCCGGCCTCAACTTCAATAGTCAGCTGCGCAATGGCGCGATGGGTGCCCAGCCCCCTGCGAGCATGAGCAGTCAGCCGCAGTCTGGAACGATGGACGGACCGACCGATACGAACTCGAGCGGACAAACCGGTACGAACTCAATGCCTTAAAAAGGTATCGCCGGCCCCCGCCCCGAAGTCTCGAGGCGGCAACCATGCAGGACATGCTGAAGGGCTCGTTCGATTCCGAGACGATGGCGATGCTGGCGAGGGTTCTTGATGAGGCGTTAAAGGCCTCAACAGGATTCCGCCATGCACCTCTCAATGATGCAGAACTCCAGAATCTGAGCACCCGTCTTGGAAGGATTATCGTGAGTGCCTACAACACTGGCGAGACTGATCCCAAGACACTCAAAATCGTGGCCGTGAAAAGCATTCTAAAAGAATGAGGATGTGAGCCTGCCTTCCCAAGGATATATCGAGGGGCCAATGCAGGGCATGGGCCATGTCCCGTTGCCGTGGCCCCGAATCAGTTATGCACATATGCAAATGCGGTGCGAGCGCCGTTACGATTGCACGGCGCGCTGCTGATTATCCCGCATTGCGCGGGGTCTGCGCGACGCCTTGCTCGATCATGACCCAGGGCTGCTTCTCGGAACACCACACGTGGACGTCAGGCTTCACCCACGATGAATCATCCAGCGTCCCCGCTTTGAGGAAGGTCAGGCCTGAATAGGCAGCGCCGCGCCCCGAGATGGGTGAGCCGCACTTCGAGCAGAAGGTCCGATAGAAAGGCTTGCCGCTTGCGCCGGAGCGGTCCTCGTAGGTCGCAAGGCTCTCGCCGGTGATGGTCACTGAATCTGAGGGCACGCCTACGTTAAGGGAAAAGGCCGAGCCCGTATACTTCTGACATGTGACGCAATGGCAGACTGCTACCAGTGTCGGTTCGGCCTCAGATGTGTAACGGACGGAACCACAGAGACATCCGCCAGTGATTTTTGGCATTGTGCAGCTTCCTCTCTTGTGCTGGCGCACTGATCCGGGTCCTGCAGCGCGAGACGCCCGATCAATCAGGCTTACTCCTGTCTTCTGGACAATGCCATGGCCTTTAGCTGCTGTGCGTGGGGTGTTCCATGACGACATCACCGGCCACGAACACGGGCCATCTGATCCGCCACGGGAGCCGCAACCGCATTTGCGGCAGTGCGATTGGCGATCTCATCGACCGACACGCCCTCGGCGAACAGCTCCTCCTTCAAAGAGTCGAGCTACAACGGCTTATTTGGCAGGCTGTGGCGCGTCGGACCATGGATCGTTCGGTGCCGGTTCCGCTTCCGGCGTCGAATTGACGATGCCGGGCTTGGCCTCTCCCGCGCGAGCGAGTTGGGTTGCCAGCGGCCAGTGCTCGTCGGAATAAACGACCTCAGCTGCCGGCACGAATTCGAAGCGGCCGTAAGTCGAACCAACTCCGTTCTCAGCGAAGCCCTGAAAGGCGATTGCGCAACCTGGCTGGATAGGGGTTGCAGCGTTGCGACGCGTTGCACCGAGATCAACATAGCCGCATTCCAGCCGACGCACTTTCACGTTCTGCGTGCCCGACAGCGGCACAGAGGCTGCTTCAATGCGATGGCGAAGCTCATCCTTCGGCAGCAGCTTCTCCATCTTCTCATTGGCCTTGTATTGCGGCCAATCCACATCAATGCCTATGACCTTCTCTTCCGGAGTAAACCAGACCGCGATTTTCGAACCGCTGCCGACAATCGGCAGGCCATTCACCTCACGGCTGAAGATAGCAATGTTGGCCACCAGGAACTCCTTGGCCTTGGCGTCCTGGACGTTTGCGCCACCCTGGCGAAGATAACGCGCACCAAGAAAGGTAAGATTTTCATTGGTCTGCAGCTGGACCAAAGGAGACAGAGGACCCTTGATAAATTCCCGGCCGAGCTGCTCCATGCGCCCAAGTTCGACTTTCTCTTTACCGCCATTGGATTCGACCGGTGTGACCTTGTCGATATCGCCGCGAAGTTTGAAGTGGCTGCCATCGGCGTAGACCTGCAGGTAACCCTGCTCGCTGACGAAGCTCATCGTCTTGCGCCCGTCCTGTGTCGGCGTCTCGAACGACAGGCCGAGCAGTTTGCCGAACTTGCCCGACTTCGCGAGGCCGATGATCCTTTCGGCCTGACCCTTCCTCTCTGTGGTGACCGCGATCGAGAGAGTGTTGATTTCCGGGCGGGAGAAGCCCTCACTTAGAGACACCTCGTTGAGGCGCTTCCGGTACTCCGAATCCTCAGCGAGGGTGCCGGATGCGGTGACAAAAAGGAGGGCGAGGCCGATCCACGTGGTGCCTGAAGAGAGCCTAATCATCATGTCCTCGTGTCGCTGAATGAATCGATTCAGGCGTCGTTGATCGTCGACCAGCAGATCCACTCGACCTGCCCGTCTCGCCAACGTGCAAATTGACCAAAGTTCTGCCAGGTCAGTCGATCGCGCCGATATTGACAATCGGCATCGGCATTATGCGCGCCGGTAAGCGAGCTGCCGGTGGCAAAAACTGCAAGATCTTGATCCGCGTTCCAATCACTATTGGCATCGAACCAAGCATTCTTAACGGTCTTGCGGCTCTGCAGATCGTCTGCGAAATCCTCGCCCGTTTCGTTCGTCGTTACCCCATCCCATACCAGATCGTGACTGCCCGTTGCCATGATCATGCCTCCCTGGAACACCGGCAACCAACGACTGATGACATTGGCGGCGCTGTCGACGCTTAAGGTTCGACAGAGATACTGTGCGAGAATGACCAGTCCGACATTCTCATCGCCGTAGCGCATTCCATCGCGGGGCGTGATGGCCGTGGAATTTTGATCCCACATAAAAATTCCGGCGGTCCCACCATTCGTGCCGCCGTGAGTATCGACGTAAAGCAGGTGGACGGCGTCGGGCCCACCATTGCATTCATCACAGGTCGTGAAATCGAAGCGGCCTCCATGAAGATTAAAGTAGAAGGCCTTAAAGTCGGTATCGTCGAGTTCGTTGTTGAACCAACCGCACCGGTTCCACACTTCAGGAAGCGTAACGCTCCATCCATTCTGGAACTCGCTCTGGCATCTGGTCCCGAACACCGCCGCATTCGTTTGTGGAACCGCGGAAAGAATTGAAAGCAGTCCGAGCAGGATCAGAGGCAAAATCCTTAAAATTATCTTTAATCTCATCTTAGCAACCTCATGTTCACTGTTGCCGGTCGTCCAATCCAGATGCTGCAGCTTGGTGCTACTTCTACAAGAAGAGCCGACCATCGCAGCTCAGTCTGTGATAATTACCACAATTTATTGCAAGCATTTGACTGGCATCTGGGCATTCGTGAGCCCTCCTTCAATCTTCCCTTGTGACCTTGATCAGCTCGCGCAGGTCAGCAGTATTTAAGTCGGCTGGCCTGCCGCTGTTGCATCCTTTACCTCCATGAGGCGGCCGCTGCGCACATCATAGATATAGCCATAGAGTGGTATGCGACGAGGGACCAATGGACTGCTGCGGATGCGCTTCACATCCTCGATCACGCTTTGCTCCATATTGGAAATCGTGTGCCACTTGATGAAATGCCCGAGCACCGAACCCGGCCCCTTGCCAACATCATGCCACCCCGTTTCGTCGATCTTTGCGGTTTCCAGGCTCTTGTCCAAGAGCTCGGCCATGACGTCATCCGTAAACAGCTCCATGCCGCAGTTGGTATGGTGGATCACAAACCATTCCTTCGTCCCCAGTAGCTTGTATGAGATCACCAGGGAGCGGATGGCGTCGTCGGTCGCGCGGCCGCCCGCGTTGCGGATGACGTGCGCATCTCCTTCCGCCAAGCCTGCATATTTTGCAGGATCGAGCCGCGCATCCATGCAGGTCAGGATAGCGAAACTCCGTGCTGGAGGCAGCGGAAGCTTCCCTTTGTCCCCGAAATTGTTCGCATAAGCCCGATTTGCTGCAACCACCTCCTCGACAATCTTGCTCATTTGAGCGCTCCTTTTCCTTCGCCTACTACAGCTTTTGAAAAGCCGCACGATAACACACTTCGGTCTTCAAGTTTGGCGTCGCGGATGGCACATTGTGGCGGGGAGCGACGAGTGAGCCAAGCCTCCGGCCGATTATGCAGCCTTCGCATCGGGTCCAAGGCAAGAGACGTCTGATGATTCAAAAATTTAGGAAGTCTGCAACAACAGACGCGTTTTGGAAGTGATCGCAGCCTGACATGGTGGCGCAATGCACACATGCGATATTTCGGTAGCCAGGCGGCAGCGGAGGGTTTCGCCTTTAACGAGCATTCGAAGGTGGTGCTCGAGCGGTTTGAAGTTGTCTGGCCGAACGGGACCACAAAAAATAGGGTACAAGCGAAAAGGGCAGCTCGGGGCCATCGGCGGAACTCACATGGGCTGCCGACACCTTTGATGACAGGATTTGATGTGTGATAGATAATGATCCGACACGAGCATGGCGATGCGCGTAAGCTTTCCAGGGCTATCTAGAAGTCCGGACACCTTCGAAAGGAAGCCGCATGCTTGAACTCGAAGCCTGCGACCGACATCCTCGTCGTTGTCGATGAGAGGTTCGGAAGTCAAGTCGCCTTCACCCAGGAGTTCAAGCTGCTCACCGGTCCGGCCAGCGCGGGAGTCGCTTACAAGTGAACCTCCATCGCAAGCTGCTCGAACGGCATGTCGCGGGACGGCCCATCACCATCGGGCTGATCGGCGCCGGAAAGTTCGGCACCATGTTCCTGTCGCAGGTGCGGGTGACCGACGGCATGCATCTCGTCGGCGTCGCCGACCTCAATGTGGCGCGGGCCCGCAGCCAGCTTGCGAGCGCCGGCTGGCCGGCGGAAGCCTATGATGCGCGATCGCTCGACCAGGCGGTCAAGTCCGCTGGCACGCATGTCGGCGACGATGCATTGGCGCTGATCGCCCATCCGGCGATCGAGGTGATCATCGAGGCGACCGGCGACCCGCGGACCGGCATCCGCTTCTGTCTTCAGGCCATCGACCATGGCAAACATATCGTCATGGTCAATGTCGAGGCTGATGCGCTCGCCGGACCGCTCCTGGCACAAAGGGCGCAGGCCGCGGGCGTGGTGTACAGCCTGGCCTATGGCGATCAGCCGGCGCTGATTTGCGAGCAGGTGGACTGGGCACGCACCGCCGGGTTCCGGTTGGTCGCGGCCGGCAAGGGCACCCGCTATCACCCGACCTATCACCAATCGACACCGGACACGGTCTGGGAAATCCTCGACAAATATCTCAGGATCGACGATCGCCAGTCGATCAATCCGAAAATGTTCAATTCCTTCATCGACGGCACGAAATCGGGGATCGAGATGACGGCGGTGTGCAACGCGACCGGGCTCAAGGCGCAGAGCAACGGCCTCAGCTTTCCGCCGGCGTCGCGCTTCGATCATGCGGAGATCTGCAAGCCGCGCTCGGAAGGCGGGGTGCTGGAGCTGGCCGGCGTCACCGAGGTAACCTCCTCGGTCGACCGCGAGGAGAGGGACGTGCCGCATCACCTCGCCATGGGCACCTATGTGGTGGTCGAGGCGGAAAGCGATTATGCGCGGCGCTGCATCCGGGAATATCATTTGCTTCCCGACCGGAGCGGCAACTATGCCGCGCTCTATCGGCCGATCCATATGATCGGGCTCGAGCTTGGCATATCGATTGCCTCGGTGGCATTGCGCGGCGAGCCGACGGGCGCGCCGATCATGTTCCAGTCGGATGTGGTGGCCACGGCCAAGCGCGACCTCAAGGCCGGCGAGATGCTCGATGGCGAGGGCGGGTTCTGCGTGTGGGGCAAGCAGACGCCGGCCGCGACGTCGCTGGATCAAGGCTATCTGCCGCTCGGCCTTGCAAGCGAGGTTCGGCTCGTCGCCGACGTAGCGGCAGGCGAAAAGCTGCGATGGCGCGATGTGGCGTTGGACCCGAATGATCCGGCGGTTCGACTGCGGCGCGCGATGGAGGCAGCCTTTTCGCCGCAACAGTGAAAGGAGCGAACGCCATGTCCTTCACCATCAATGTCAATGGCAGCACGCACAGCGTCGATATCGACGGCGACACGCCCCTGCTTTGGGTGTTGCGCGACGTGCTCGGCATGACCGGAACGAAGTTCGGCTGCGGCATGGCTTTGTGCGGCGCCTGCACGGTGCATGTGGACGGCAATCCGATTCGGTCCTGCATCACCTCGATCGACAGCATCGGCGGGTCTTCGATCACCACGATTGAGGGAATTCATGCGACGGCGGCGGGGGCCAGGATCCAGAAGGCCTGGATCGACCGCGAGGTCCCGCAATGTGGGTACTGCCAGTCGGGTCAGATCATGTCCGCCTCGGCACTCCTTGCGAGCAATCCGCGTCCGAGCGATGCCGATATCGACGATGCGATGTCCGGCAACATCTGCCGCTGCGGGACCTATATCCGCATTCGCCAGGCGATCAAGCAGGCGGCGGCGGGCTGAGAGGGAGGCGAAAATGAGCGTCGATCACCCTGCGCGTCACGCATTCGGTCATGATGAAATGCCAACGCAGAGCGCTCTCTCCAGGCGTAGCTTTCTCCAGGCCGGAGCCGCCGCGGGCGGCGGCCTGCTGCTCAGCCTCCAGCTGCCGGTGGCCACGGCCGAAGCGGGCGCCGAGCAAACCTTCGCGCCCAATGCCTTCGTGAGCATCACTAGTGATGGACAGATCGTTCTGACCATGCCTTACGTCGAAATGGGCCAGGGCACATACACTTCGATCCCGATGCTGATCGCCGAAGAGCTCGAGGTCGACCTCCAACAGGTGCAGCTCCAGCACGCTCCACCCAATGAGAAGCTCTATGTCAATCCGTTGCTCGGGGTGCAGGCCACCGGCAATTCGAACGCGATACGCGGGGCATGGCAGCCGCTGCGAGAGGCCGGTGCGGTCGCGAGGACCATGCTCATCGCCGCGGCGGCGAAACGTTGGAATGTCGATCCGGCAACCTGCCACGCGGAAAAAGGCGTGGTCGTTCATGCGCCGACCGGGCGCCGGATCGCCTTTGGTGAACTCGCTGCCGATGCGGCCGGCATGCCAGTGCCCCAAAACGTCGCACTCAAGCCGCCGCAGGAGTTCAAGCTAATCGGCACCTCGGCAAAGCGTCTCGACACGCCGTCCAAGGTCAATGGAACGGCCGCCTACGGCATCGACGTTCGACCGCCCGGCGTGAAGATCGCCACCCTCGTCCAATCGCCGGTGTTCGGGGGTCGCGTCAAGAGCGTGGATGATACCGCCGCGAAGGCGGTCAAAGGGGTGCGCCAGATCGTTCGGCTCGATGATGCCGTGGCGGTCGTTGCCGACCATATGGGGGCGGCGAAGAAGGGGCTGGAGGCCCTGGTGATCGAATGGGACGATGGTCCGCATGCCAAGCTCGAGACAAGCTTGATCGTCGCCGAGCTCGAGCAGGCGACCCGCCAAGCCGGTGCAGTTGCCCAGAACATCGGCGATGTCGACCGGGCGATGGCTGGCGCTGCCACCAAGGTCGAGGCGAGCTATCAGCTTCCCTTCCTGGCGCATGCGACGATGGAGCCGATGAACTGCACGGTTCACATGCGCGAGGAAGGCTGCGAGATCTGGGTCGGGACGCAAGCCCTGGCGCGCGTTCAGGCGGCGGCCGCGAAGGTCGCAGGCCTGCCGCTCGAGAAGGTCGTCGTCCACAATCATTTGATCGGTGGTGGCTTTGGCCGCCGACTTGAAGCCGATGGCGCTGCTCGAGCCGTCCAGATCGCCAAGCAGGTCGACGGGCCGGTGAAGGTCGTGTGGACGCGCGAGGAAGACATTCAGCACGACATGTACCGCCCCTATTGGTTCGATCGTCTGACCGCCGGTCTCGATGCGAAGGGAATGCCGGTCGCCTGGACCAATCGCTTTGCAGGATCCTCGGTCATCGCGAGATGGGCACCGCCCGCCTTCAACAATGGTCTCGATCCCGACTCCACCGAGGGTGCCATCGACCTCGTCTACGATCTTCCCAATCTTCATGTCGAGTACGTCCGGGTGGAGCCTCCGGGTATTCCCACCGCGTTCTGGCGCAGCGTCGGCCCGTCTCACAATGTGTTCGTGACCGAAAGCTTCATGGATGAGCTGGCGGCGGCGGCAGGGCAGGATCCGGTCGCCTACCGGCTCGCGCTGCTCGAGAAGAACCTGCGAGCCAAGACCGTGCTTGCGCTCGCTGCCGACAAGGCGGGCTGGGGACAGAAGCTGCCGCAACGGGTCGGTCGCGGCGTCTCCATCCAGCACGTCTTCGCGACCTATATGGCGCACATTGCCGAGGTCGAGGTGGCGAATGACGGCACGGTTCGCGTTCGGCGCGTCGTGTGCGCGGTCGATTGCGGCACTGTCGTCAATCCGGACACCGTTCGGGCGCAGATCCAGAGCGCGGTGATGTTCGGCATCAGTGCGGCGCTCCATGGCGAGATCACGTTGAAGGCAGGCCGGGTCGAGCAAACAAACTTCGACAGCTACCAGGTCCTGCGCATCAACGAGGCGCCGGACGTCGAGGTCCATATCGTGCAAAATTCCGAGCCGCCGGGCGGCATGGGCGAGGCCGGGACGTCCGCCATCGTTCCGGCAGTCGTCAATGCAATCTTTGCCGCGACCGGCAAGCGGCTGCGAAAAATGCCGGTCGATACCACCATTCTGAAACAGCCGGCCTGAGAGCTTTGGGACCGCAAGTCCGCCATCTCCTCAGAGATGGCGGGCTCTTCCAAGGTTATTCACGACGAAGGCGCGCCCTGGACCGATGGCGTGATCATGCGGTCCAAAGTGATTGGGAAATGCCGGACACGGATGCCCGTTGCATGCCACACGGCATTGACAACCGCTCCGGCGGTTCCAGTAATCCCGATCTCCCCTACTCCCTTGATGCCCAGTGGATTCACGTATGGATCGATCTCTTCGACCAGGATGGCTTCGAGCGATGGCAGGTCGGCGTTCACCGGTACGTGATACTCGGCAAGATTCGGGTTCATGACACGCCCAGATCGGTGGTCGACGATGGCGTGTTCGTGGAGGGCGAACGACACGCCCCAAATCATCCCGCCATAATACTGGCTGCGGACAAGATGGGGATTGATGATGCGGCCGGCCGCGAAGGCGCCGACCAGGCGCGTCACGCGGATCTGTCCGAGGTCAGGATCGACCTTGACTTCCGCAAACACTGCTCCATGCGCATGCATGGCGTAGCTCGATTGAGCCCCGGCATCGGGTGCGCTCTTGCCGCTGCCTTCGATTTTCTCGATGCCGGCACGAAGGAGAATGTCCGAATAGCTTTCACCCCGGCTTTCGTCGTCGCGTCTGAGAAGCCGGCCGTTGCGCGCGATGACACCGGCATTCCCGGCACCGAACAGGGGCGAGGTTCTGTCGCCGGTCGCAAGGTCGGCGAGCTGGGAGATGACGTGCGCACCGGCGTGGTGCACGGCATTTCCGGCGGTCGCGGTATGGGCGGAGCCTCCGGCAACCCCCGCATCGGGCAGATCCGATCGTCCGGACCTGAACTCCAATTTCTCGATTTCGAGGCCAAGTCCGTCGGCCGCGATCTGAGCAAGCGAGGTCCAGGCGCCCTGCCCCATCTCATGGGCCCCGATCTCCACAATGGCCCTGCCGTCGTCGCAAAGCACCGCCCGGGCCTCCCCCTGGAACATCAACGCCGGAAAGGTGGCCGTGCCGACGCCCCACCCGACAAGCAGGCCTGCGGGGTCGCGCATCTGTCTCGATGCGAGCGGGCGGGACGCCCAGCCGAACCGTTCGGCGCCTAGCCGATAACACTCGCGCAACGCCTTCGACGAGAAGGGTTTCCCCGAGATCGGCTCGAATTCGGCGTAATTCTTCAGCCGAAATTCCAGGGGATCGAGCCCGCATTCCAGCGCCATCTCATCAATGGCGCTCTCGAGCGCAATGCTCCCGCTGGCCTCTCCAGGGGCGCGCATGAAAAAAGGCGTCCCCGTATCGAGGCGTACGCCTTCGTGCGTGGTGGCGATCGCCTCACTTGCATACAAGGTTTGCGAAATCTCGGCGGCCGGTTCGAAGAAGTCGTCAAAGGTGCTCGATGCAGTCTTCACATGGTGGGCGAGCGCAGTGAGGGCACCGTCAAGGTTCGTGCCGAGGCGCAGCGTCTGCCGCGTCGGGGCGCGGTGACCGACGGGGCCGAACATCTGCTCCCGGCGGAGCACAAGCTTCACCGGCCGGCCGACGAGCCGGGCCGCCATGATGCCGAGGATCTGCGGTCCGGACATGACCTTCGAGCCGAAGCCGCCGCCGATAAAGGGGGTGCGGATATGAATGTCGGATGGCTTGATCCCGAACAGCCCGGCGATCCGGGCCTGAGCCAAGGCCATCCCCTGGGTGGGCATGTCGATCGACAGGGAATTGCCGTCCCAGCTCGCAACGACGGCGTGCGGCTCCATGGCATTGTGGTACTGAGCCGACGTTTCGTAGGTCACCTCGACTTGCTTGATGGCCGAGCCAAGGCCCGCCTTCAGATCACCGCGGCCGGCATTGGGCGGAGAGTTGAGGCGCACACTGGGTGGAATGAAACTGTCACTGGCGTCGAGGCCAATTCTGGCCGGTTCGGTCTCGTAGCGCGGAGAAAGGAGCACTGCCCCTTCGGTTGCAGCTTCGAGCGTCTCGGCTATCACCACGGCGATCGGTTGGCCGGCGTAACGCACCTTGTCGTTCTGAAGCAATTCCATGCGAAAAACGAAGGGGTTCGTCTTCTCGTCCGGATCTTGTGCGAGCGGCGGCACATGCCCAGGAGCCATGACGTCCACGACAGATGGATGCGCCTTGGCAGCCGCCGTGTCGAGATGGGTGACGCGCCCCCGCGCGATGCTGCTGGTTGCCAATACGGCGTAGAGCATCCCAGCGGGATGGTTGTCCGCAGCAAAACGGGCGCCCCCCGTCACTTTGAGAAAACCGTCCCGGCGCGTATGCGGCTGGCCGATGTTCGACCCGTGCCGAAGGTGGACTGCGCGACTGAGGGGTTCACGCATGAGGCTCGGCTCCTGATGCAAAGGGTGAGGCGGGAAGAGCCGGAATGCGCTCCGGCGTGCCGGCGGCCGCCAGCGTCAGGACACGCAAGATGATCCGGCGTGCAAGCTCAATCTTGAACGGATTGTCGCCGGAAGGCTTGGCCTCGGCGAGGGCCGCTTGCGCAGCCGTGCTGAACGCCGCCGCGCGGGGATATTCACGGGCGAGAAGCGCCTCGGCCTTACGGCAGCGCCAGGGCTTGAGGGCTACGCCACCAAGGGCTATCCGAGCCTCGGCGATCGTGTCGCCGTCGAAGCGAAGAGCGGCAGCGGCGGAGACGACGGCGAAGGCGTATGATGTGCGCTCTTTGATCTTCACGTACCGGGAGTGCGCCGCGAATTCGGCCGCCGCCGGTGGGAGGCGCAGCGCGACGATCAGCTCGCCGGGTTCGAGCACCGTCTCGATCTCCGGGGTTACCCCAGGGAGCCGATGAAAGCTCTCGAGCGCCACCTCGCGTTTGCCCTTTGGCCCTTCGATCTCCAGGCTCGCGTCGAGCGCGACGAGAGGCACGCAGAAATCTGACGGGTGTGTGGCAATGCAGTGCTCGCTCCAGCCCAGCACTGCGTTCAGCCGCGTCTCGCCGCCGCGCGCGTCGCAGCCTGCGCCGGGTTGACGCTTGTTGCACGCACTGGCCACGTCGTAAAAATACTGGCACCGGGTTCGTTGCAGCAGATTGCCGGCAATGGTGGCGGCATTGCGAAGCTGCGGAGATGCACCGGACAGCAGCGCCTCGGCCACTCCCGGGCAGGACTTTGCGAATGCCGGATCATGCGCCAGATCGGCGTTTCTCACGAGTGCGCCTATGCGCAGGCCCCCATCCGGGAGACGCTCGATGCGATCGAGGCCCGGAAGATGCGTTATATCCACGAGACGTTCGGGGCGGCTGATCTGCCCTTTCATCAGGTCGAGTAAGTTGGTGCCGCCAGCCAGAAAGCTGGCGCCCGGCACCGATCCGGCCGCCACCGCTTCCTGAACTGTCGTTGGCCGGAGATATTCGAAAATGTTCATGCCGCCTTCTCCCCGCTGCGACCAGCCATTCGTGCGTGAGCGTGGAGCACCGCCTCGGTGATGCCGCGATAGGCTCCGCAGCGACACAGATTTCCGCTCATGCCCTCCCGGACGCGCTCGGGATCGTCGCCCGCCTGGCCTTCCTGGATCAGCCCGACTGCACTCATGATCTGCCCCGGCGTGCAGAATCCGCATTGGAACCCGTCATGCGCAATGAAGGCCTCCTGGACCGGGTGGAGATCATTGCCCTGTGCCAGTCCTTCGATCGTGGCGATCTCTGCTCCCTCGTAACTGATCGCGAGGGCAAGGCAGGAATTGATCCGCCGTCCGTCGACCAGAATCGTGCAGGCCCCACATTGGCCGCGATCGCACCCCTTCTTGGTTCCCGTCAAATCGAAGCGCTCCCGAAGGAGGTCGAGAAGGGTGACCCGTGGATCATCGAGCAATGCGCTCCGCTCGACTCCATTCACGATCAGCTTGATCGAAAAGCTCATTCCGTTCTCCGTATTTTGCGCGAGCATACCCCCGCGCATGTCGATTCAGACCGTGACCTTGGCGCCGAGCTCCACGACACGGCCAGGCGGGATCCTGAAGAACCCCGTCGGGTTGGCCGCGTTCTGCATGAGGAAGATGAAGATCCAGTCCTGCCACAACGGCATTCCTTCGCTCGAGGGAACAACCGACCGCCGACCCAAAAAGAACGATGTCGACATCGCATTGAGCTTCAGCCCATGTTGCTGGCCAAGCGCCAACGCATTTGGAATGTCGGGAGTTTCCATGAAGCCGTAACACACATTGACGCACTTGAAACGCGGGCTGAGGGTTTCGACGGTGATCCTTTTGCTGTCCGACACCCGCGGGACATCTGCCGTCGCAACGGTCAGGATGATGTTGTGGTCGTGCAGAACCTGATTGTGCTTCAGATTGTGCAGCAGCGCGATCGGTGCAAAGCCTGGAGTGGAAGTGAGGAATATCGCTGTTCCGCGAACCATGTTCGGTGGACGACGTTCCAGCATTTGGATCAGGTCGGCAAGTGGAACGGTCTCGCGGGCCACCTTTTCGGTCAGGATGCGGGTTCCCTTGGTCCAGATCCAGATGATCGTGACCAGTCCGGCACCGAGCGCAAGCGGAAACCAACCACCCTGCGGTATCTTCAGCGTGTTCGAGCCGAGAAAGACCATATCGATCAGCAAGAAGGGCGTGAGAACGGCGAGCGCCGCCGCGGTCGGCCAGTTCCAATAGCGGATCGCGATTATATACAATAGCAGGATGGTGACGACCATCGTCGCCGTCACCGCGATTCCATAGGCGGCTGCCAGGTTCGACGAGTTCTTGAACATCACCAGCAGCAGAAGGACGCCGGTCAGCAAGAGCCAGTTCGCCGCCGGTACATAAATCTGGCCAGCGACCGTTTCGCTGGTGCGCTTGATCGTCATCCGCGGCAGAAGCCCGAGTTGAACGGCCTGCTGCGTGATCGAAAATGCGCCGGTGATGACGGCCTGGCTGGCAATGACAGTGGCTGCCGTGGTGAGCACCAGAACCGGCCAATAGGCGGAACCGGGGATCATGCGAAAGAACGGATCCGCCTGGGCCGAGGGGTCGGCAAGCACCAGCGCGCCCTGGCCGAGGTAATTCAGCATCAGCGCGGGAAATGCCAGCCCCAGCCAGGCGATGCGAATGGGAAATTTTCCAAAATGCCCGATATCGGCATAGAGCGCCTCCGCCCCGGTTACGACCAGGAAGACGCTTCCCAGCACGCCAAAGCCGAGCAGTCCGTTGTCGCGGATCAGTTCGATGCCGTAGGACGGGCTCAGACCGCGGAGCACCGAAGGCACCCGAACAATGTGGTTCAATCCGAGCGCAGCCAGGACCAGGAACCACACCACCATGATCGGCCCGAAATACCATCCGACACTCGCCGTTCCCTGCGCTTGCACCATGAAGAGTGCAATGAGAATGATCCCGGCGATCGGCAGCACATAGGGCTGAAAGCCTGGGCCGATGCCGGGTGCTGCCAAAATGCCCTCGGCCGCCGAGAGCACGGAGATCGCCGGCGTTATGAGACTGTCGCCATAGAACAGGGCCGCGCCGCACACGCCGAGAACGAAAATGAAACGGGTCCGGCGTCCGATGATGTGCTGGGCCAGGGCCATCAAGGCGAGCGTTCCGCCCTCACCCTTGTTGTCGGCCCGCAGGACGAGGAAAACATATTTCACCGTCACGATCAGGGTGAGAGCCCAAAAGACCAGCGAGACCACCCCGAGAACAGCCGGTTCGGCGGCACCCGACGAATGGGCCAATGCCTCGCGCATGGCATAGAGCGGGCTCGTGCCGATGTCGCCGAACACCACGCCGATCGATCCGACCGTCAGCGCCGAGAGGCCATCCTTTGCGGCTTGTGCAGTCGGCTCTGGTTGTTTTGGCCGCAACTGGTGCTATCCTGTCATAAACTTTGCAGCAGGGCGTCGTAAACGCCGCCGCGTTTGCATCGAAGATAGATCGAACTTCGCAAGTCTCA
The DNA here is from genome assembly GCA_963744915.1 of uncultured Alphaproteobacteria bacterium. Taxonomy (GTDB): domain Bacteria; phylum Pseudomonadota; class Alphaproteobacteria; order Rhizobiales; family Aestuariivirgaceae; genus DATAFF01. The sequence goes on along the minus strand of CAVUUY010000023.1, from coordinate 210,421 downwards.
CAGCGAAAGCCGCGAAAATAACGATCAATGAGGCGCGACGGATCGAACCAGCGACAAGAAAATTCAATCGTGCCGGGGGAATCTTTATGCAGAATTTATACGGCGCCGCCGGCTCCTCTCTCGAAAATTTATATCCTCTTAAATAGCTCTCTCCCGCAATCAGTCCTTGTCGTGGGCGCGCCTGTCGTGCCGACGACCGATCGGAGGTTTTCCCAATGATGGACCTTCTCATGCTCGCCCTCGGACTTGGATTTTTTGCCCTGTCAATCGCCTACACCTACGCCTGCGATCAACTTTGAGGAATGGCCATGATGCTCGATTACCTGCTCGCCGGCCTCGTGACAGGAGGACTCCTGTTCTACCTGACCTACGCCCTGCTGCGCCCCGAGCGTTTCTGAAGAGGACGTCATGACGATCAATGGCTGGATTCAGATTGCGATCTATTGCGCGATCGTGCTTGCGCTGGTGCGGCCGGTCGGCGGTTACATGACAGCGGTTTTCACCGGCGAACGCACCTTCCTGTCTCCTGTTCTGCGCCCGATCGAGGCCGTCCTCTACCGCGTATCCGGCGTCGACGAGCGCCGCGAGCAGAATTGGCTGACATATACGATCGCCATGCTGCTCTTTCATGTCGGCGGCTTCCTGATCCTCTATGCTCTCTTGCGAGCCCAGCAATTTCTGCCCTTCAACCCGCAAGCCATGGCCGCGGTGCCGGAAGCGCTTTCCTTCAACACCGCGGCCAGCTTCGTCTCGAACACCGATTGGCAGAATTACGGAGGCGAAAGCACACTCTCCTATCTGGTGCAGATGCTGGGCCTCACGCATCAAAACTTCCTTTCAGCAGCCACCGGCATCGTGCTGGCCGTTGCACTGATACGGGGCTTTGCCCGCGCATCAGCAAAGACGGTTGGCAATTTCTGGGTCGATGTCACCCGCTGCACCCTCTATGTCCTGCTGCCCATCTGTGTGGTCGGAACCCTGGTCCTCGTGGCGCTCGGCGTGCCGCAGAATCTTAGCGCCTATGTCGACGCCACGACTCTCGAGGGTGCGAAACAGACGATTGCGCAAGGTCCGGTCGCCTCGCAGATGATGATCAAGCATCTCGGCACCAATGGCGGCGGCTTCTTCAATGCCAATGCCGCACATCCCTACGAAAATCCCAGCGCGATCACCAACCTCATCCATATGGTATCGATCTTCGTCCTCGGTGCGGCGCTGACCAATGTCTTCGGCCGCATGGTCGGCAATGAGCGGCAGGGCTGGGCCATCCTGGCCATCATGGGCGTTCTGTTCATCGCCGGCGTGGCCGTCACCTATTGGGCGGAAGCATCCGGGACTACCGGACTGAATGCGCTGGGCCTTGCCGGCGGCAATATGGAAGGCAAGGAGGTTCGGTTCGGCATTGCGCTGTCATCGTTGTTCGCCGTCATCACGACGGCGGCATCCTGCGGTGCGGTCAATGCCATGCACGATTCCTTCACCGCACTTGGCGGAATGATCCCGCTGATCAACATCCAGCTCGGAGAAATCATCATCGGCGGTGTCGGCGCCGGCATGTACGGCATGCTGCTCTTCGTCATCCTCGCGATCTTCGTTGCCGGTCTGATGGTTGGGCGTACGCCTGAATATATCGGCAAGAAGATCGAGGCAAAGGAGGTCAAGATGGCCATGCTGGCGATCCTGATCCTGCCGCTGATGTATCTCGGCTGGACGGCGGTGGCGACCGTGCTCCCCGCGGCGGTTGCATCGATCGCCAATCCTGGACCGCATGGTTTTACGGAGATCCTCTATGCTTATGTCTCGCAGACCGGCAACAATGGCTCGGCATTCGCCGGGCTGACCGGCAACACGCCCTTCTACAACATCACCGGCGGCATCGCGATGCTGGTCGGCCGTTTCATCATGATCATTCCGGCGATGGCGATCGCCGGCTCGCTTGCCGCCAAGAAATCGGTGCCACCGTCGGCAGGAACCTTCCCGACCACCGGCGGCCTCTTCATCGGCCTGGTCATCGGCGTCATCCTGATCGTTGGTGGGTTGACCTTCTTCCCGGCACTCGCGCTTGGCCCCGTCGTCGAACATCTGGCGATGACAAGCGGCACTTTGTTCTGACCTGAACTCCTCGGAGTCGAATCGATGAATAGTATGAACCTGCGCAAAGTCAAATCCGGCTCGGCTCTGTTCGATCCGAAGATCGTGTGGCCGGCGGTCGGCGCGGCCTTCGCCAAGCTCGATCCGCGCCTGCTGATCAAGAACCCGGTCATGTTCGTGGTCGAGATAGTCGCTTCGCTTACGACCGTGCTCTTCATTCGTGATCTGTTTACCGGGGCCGACAGCCTCAGCTTCACCTTTCAAATCATTCTGTGGCTTTGGATCACGCTGTTGTTTGCGAACTTTGCCGAAGCGGTCGCGGAAGGCCGAGGCAAAGCGCAGGCAGATGCGTTGCGGCAAACGAGGGAGAAGCTTTTCGCAAAGCTGATCACGGACGAACCGAAGAACGTCTACATCCCGATAAATGCCTTGGAACTTTCGCCCGGACAGCTGGTACTGGTCGAGGCGGGCGACATCATTCCTTCAGATGGTGACGTGGTCCAAGGTGTCGCTTCCGTGAACGAGGCGGCAATCACCGGCGAATCGGCTCCCGTCATTCGCGAAGCCGGCGGCGACCGTTCGGCGGTGACCGGCGGCACCCAGGTGCTGTCCGACTGGATCAAGGTGCGGATCACGGCGGCTCCCGGCTCGACGTTTCTTGATCGAATGATCGCTCTCGTCGAGGGGGCGGAGCGGCAGAAAACCCCCAACGAGATTGCGCTCAACATCCTGTTGGCGGGCCTGACCATAATCTTCGTTTTCGCCACGGCCACCATCCCGAGCTTCGCCGCCTATGCCGGCGGAACGATCCCCATCGTGGTCATCGTTGCGCTTTTCGTAACGCTCATTCCGACGACGATCGGCGCGCTCCTTTCTGCAATCGGCATTGCCGGCATGGACCGGCTGGTACGGTTCAACGTGCTTGCGATGTCGGGCCGGGCAGTCGAGGCAGCGGGTGACGTCGACACGCTCCTTCTCGACAAGACGGGCACGATCACGCTTGGCAACCGCCAGGCCACTGCGTTCAAGCCGGTGCGCGGCGTGAGCGAGCGAGAGCTGGCGGAAGCGGCACAGCTTGCCTCACTGGCCGACGAAACACCCGAAGGCCGCTCGATCGTGGTGCTTGCCAAGGAGAGATACGGCATCCGGGGCCGCGAGGTGGCGGACCTTCATGCCCGCTTCATTCCTTTCACTGCGCAGACGCGGATGAGCGGGGTCGATGTCGGAGGATCCTGGATACGCAAAGGGGCGGTCGACGCGGTGCTCGCGATGGCAACCCCGCAGACCATTGCCGTGCCATCCGGAACGGTCAAGCTTGCGGTCCCCGCCGCCCCCGACGCGGTTCGGGAATTGCAGAATATCGGTGAAGAGATCGCCAAGACGGGTGGAACGCCGCTCGCCGTGGCCAAGGACGGCAGGCTGCTGGGCGTCGTCCAACTGAAGGATATCGTCAAGGGCGGTATTCGCGAGCGTTTTGCCGAGCTTCGCCGCATGGGCATTCGCACCATCATGATCACCGGCGACAATCCGATGACGGCGGCAGCGATTGCTGCCGAGGCCGGCGTCGATGACTTCCTGGCTCAGGCGACACCCGAGGACAAGCTCAAGCTGATCCGAAAGGAACAGGCCAATGGCAAGCTGGTCGCCATGTGCGGCGATGGAACCAATGACGCGCCGGCCCTGGCTCAGGCCGATGTCGGGGTGGCGATGAACACCGGCACCCAGGCTGCGAGAGAGGCCGGCAACATGGTCGATCTCGACTCCAATCCGACGAAGCTCATCGAAATCGTCGAGATCGGCAAGCAGCTGCTGATGACCAGGGGGGCGCTGACGACGTTCTCGATTGCCAATGACGTTGCAAAATATTTCGCGATCATTCCGGCGATGTTTCTGGCCTTCTATCCGCAATTGCAGGCACTCAACATCATGCACCTGGCAACCCCCCAGAGCGCCATTCTTTCGGCGATCATCTTCAATGCACTGATCATCGTCGCGCTCATCCCGCTGGCGCTGAAGGGCGTTGCCTATCGACCGATCGGCGCCGGTCCGCTGCTCAGGCGCAATCTTCTCATCTATGGCCTTGGCGGCATCATCGTGCCGTTTGTGGGCATCAAGGCCATCGACCTCGCAGTCACCGCCCTGCACCTTGCCTGAGGAGAGCCATCATGATGAATGAAATTCGGCCTGCGATCGTGTTGCTGATCGCGCTGACACTAATCACCGGCCTCGCCTACCCGCTCGCGATGACGGGCCTGGCCGAAGTCATCTTCCCCCGGCAGGCTCAGGGCAGCCTGATCGAGCGCGACGGCAAGGTGATCGGTTCCGAACTCATCGGCCAGGAGTTCAAGAGCGACCGTTATTTCCAAGGGCGCCCCTCTGCAACCTTGGGGGCCGATCCTGCAGATCCATCCAAGAGCGTAGCCGTGCCCTACAATGCAACCAATTCGATGGGTTCAAATCTCGGCCCGACCAACAAAAATCTGATCGACCGGGTTCAGGCGGATGTCGGCAGGCTGAAGCAGCAAAATCCGTCAGCACCGGTGCCGATCGATTTGGTGACGACAAGCGGCAGCGGCCTTGACCCGCATATCTCACCGCAGGCAGCGCTCTTTCAGGTGCCACGGGTGGCCAAGGCGCGCGGCGTGCCGGAAGACAGAGTGCGACAGCTTGTCGAAAGCCACATCGAAAACCGCGCAGTCGGAATTTTCGGCGAGCCCCGCGTCAATGTTCTACTCTTGAACCTCGCCTTGGACCAGTTGCCGAATGGTTGACGTTAATCATGGGTTGTTCGACCGGAAATGCGTGACAACCGCCAGAACGAGGATAAGCGGCCGTCGCCCGATGCCTTGCTCGAGCATGCCCAGCGGGAGACGCAGGGGCGGTTGAAGATCTTTCTCGGGGCAGCACCCGGGGTCGGCAAGACCTATGAGATGCTGCAGTCCGCCCGGGCCAAGCAGCATGAAAAGGTCGACGTCGTGGTCGGCGTCGTCGAGACCCATGGGCGCAAGGAAACCCAGGCATTGCTCGAGGGCCTGGAGATCATACCGCGACGGCGGATCGCGTATAAAGGCCATGATCTGGAGGAGATGGATCTCGATGCCATCCTCCAGCGCCGCCCCCAGCTGGTGCTCGTCGATGAACTCGCTCATACCAATGCGCCGGGGAGCCGCCACCCCAAGCGTTGTCGCGACGTCGAGGAACTGCTGGCCGCCGGCATCGACGTCTACACCACGGTCAACATCCAGCACATCGAAAGCCTCAATGATATCGTGGCCCAGATTACCCAGGTCCGCGTTCGCGAGACGATTCCCAACTCGATCATCGATCGCGCCGACGACGTCGAGGTTATCGACATCACGCCGGACGATCTCATTCAGCGGTTGAAAGAAGGAAAGGTTTACGTCCCCAAGACCGCCGAGCGCGCTCTCGAGCATTATTTCTCGCCCGGCAATCTCACCGCGTTGCGGGAGCTCGCGCTGCGGAGAACGGCTCAGACCGTCGATGAGCAGCTCCTCACCCATATGCAGACGCATGCGATCCGAGGCCCTTGGGCGGCGGGGGATCGGGTGCTCGTATGCATCGATGAGAGCCCCGGAAGTGCTTCCCTCGTCCGGTACGCCCGCCGCATGGCCGACCGACTGCGCGCACCCTGGGCTGCGCTCAACATCGAGACGGTCCGGTCGCTGCGATTCAGCGAGGAGCAACGCGATCGCGTCGCCGCCGCGTTGAGGCTTGCGGAACAGCTCGGAGGCGAGGCCATCACCATCCCCGGGCAAAATGCCCCCGAGGAAATCGTGCGATATGCGGAAGCGAACAATGTCACGCACATCATCATCGGCAAATCGACGAAATCACGCTGGACAGAGTTCCTTCAGGGCTCGGTCACCCACCATCTGATAGGGCTTGCCGGTGAAATCAACGTTCACGTCGTCGCGCCGCGCCATAGTGAACAGGCTTCGAGGGGCAAGCCGAGACCCAGGGTTCAGCAGCCGCATTTCGACATCGTTCCCTTCGCCTGGAGCACGCTCTTCGTCGCAATCGCTCTGGCCAGCGGTTTCATTCTCGATCGATTCCTCGCGGTTCAGAACGTTGCCCTGGTATTCCTTACTGCCGTGCTGGCGAGCGCCGTCACTTTCGGCCTGCTGCCGGCGCTTTATGCCTCCTTTGTCGCGATGCTTGCCTTCAACTTCTTCTTCATGCCGCCCTTGTACACCTTCACGATTGCGGCACCTGAAAATGTCGTCGCTCTCGTATTCTTCCTGATCGTCGCCGTCATCGCGAGCAATCTGACCGCCAGGGTGCGCAGCCAGGCCGTCGTCGCACGTCAACGGGCCAAAACGACGGAGGACCTATATTTATTCAGCCGCAAGCTCGCCGGAGTGGGGTCGCTCGACGATGTGCTTTGGGCGACGGCCTTCCAGGTGGCATCGATGCTGAAGGTGCAGGTCGTGATCCTCATCCCCGAAGGCGGCTCCCTGACGGTCAAGACCGGATATCCACCCGAGGACATCCTCGATGAGGCCGATCTTGCTGCAGCGAAATGGGCCTTCGAGAACAATCGGACAGCGGGGAGACACAGCGATACCCTGCCGGGGGCCAAACGCCTGTTCGTGCCGATGCGCACCGGGAGGGGAGCCGTCGGTGTGGTCGGCATCGACAACGACAAGGAAGGGCCGCTTCTGACACCCGAGCAGCGGCGGCTCTTCGACGCCCTGACGGATCAGGCGGCGCTCGCGGTGGAAAGGGTTCGCCTTGTCGGAGACGTGGAGCAGGCAAAGCTCAATTCGGAAGCCGACCGGCTGCGCTCGGCGCTATTGACCTCGATCTCCCATGATCTCAAAACCCCGCTGGCATCCATCATCGGAGCCGTCGGAACGCTCAAGGATTTCGGCAATGTGCTCGACGAAGCCGCGAAACGGGACCTGGTGACGACGGTTCAGGACGAGGCGGAAAGGCTCAACCGGTTCATCGCCAACCTCCTCGACATGACAAGGTTGGAATCCGGCGCATTGGAGCCGAAGAGCGGCTTTCATGATCCGGGAGAGATCATCGGGAGCGCCCTTCAGCGCGCGGGCAAGGTTCTGAGACACCATCGGGTTCATTTGGAGGTCTCGGACAAGCTGCCGATGCTGAAGCTCGACCCCGTGTTGTTCGAGCAGGTGCTGTTCAACATCCTGGACAATGCGGCGAAATATTCGCCAGCGGGCTCGACGATCAGCATTCGGGCCGAACAGTCCGGTAGCGCCGTACAGCTTCAAATCGTCGATGAAGGCGAGGGTATCCCCGAGCGCGACATCGAAAAGATCTTTGACAAGTTCTACCGGGTCCGAAAGGGTGACCGGGTCCGCGCCGGAACCGGCCTCGGGCTGCCGATCTGCCGCGGGTTCGTGGAAGCCATGGGCGGCACCATGGCGGCGGCAAACCGCCCCGACAGATCGGGTGCGGTCATCACCATCAATCTACCAATTCCTGCAGACTCGCCGCATCTCGAAGAGGCGCTCGACTGAGATCGGGGTCGGATACCGCTTTGTCTTGCCAAGACTCGTCGTATAAGCTTCCCATGTGCTCGAGAAGGAAGGACAGGCAAGGGCCGGGACCCTTGAACCATTTCCCTTCTCCCCGTGCTGACGGGGAAGGTGCCCCGGAGGGGCGGATGAAAAAGAACTTCTTTGCAAGCTCGACCAACCCCTCACCCGCCCTTCGGGCACCCTCTCCCCGCTGTCGCGGGGCGAGGGGAAAAGAACGGTGCCGCCCGCATCGCGGGGCGAGGGGAAAGAACGGTGCCTCCTCCATTTCCCTTCTCCCCGTGCTGACGGGGAGAAGGTGCCCCGGAACGGTGCCGCCCCCATTTCCCTTCTCCCCGTTCTTGAACGGGGAGAAGGTGCCCCGGAGGGGCGGATGAGGGGCTCTTTACGAGCGCCGGCAAGAGGCCCCTCACCCGCCCTTCGGGCACCCTCTCCCCGCTGGCGCGGGGCGAGGGGAAAAGAACGGTGCCGCCCCCATTTACCCTCTCCCCGCTGGCGCGGGGCGAGGGGAAAAGAACGGTGCCGCCCGCATTGCGGGGCGAGGGGAAAAAACGGTGCCTCCTCCATTTCCCTTCTCCCCGTGCTGACGGGGAGAAGGTGCCCCGGAACGGCGCCGCCCCCATTTCCCTTCTCCCCGTTCTTGAACGGGGAGAAGGTGCCCCGGAGGGGCGGATGAGGGGTCTTTCTCGTTTTCGCCAAGCCGAAATCTTTGAGAAATCCTGTATCTTTTACGAGTGAGAAGTCATCGCGCAGGAGTGGTTGAATTTGGCAAGACACCCCCTCATCCGGCCTCCGGCCACCTTCTCCCCCGCTCGCGGGGGAGAAGGGAAAAGGAGGGTACGGCGATCTCCCAAAAGGGTCTGGGCCCTGTTCTCCATGCTGCGAAATCCACGCGTTCTCGGTGCGGCGATTCTTGCCGGCGCGTTGCTCCTTGCGGCCACGACGCAGAGATCCGAGGCCTGCACCGGCATTCGCCTGATCGCCGACGATGGCTCGGTGATCCCCGCCCGAACGCTGGAATTCGCCATCGACATCAAATCCGCCGTGGCGATGATTCCACGCGGCTACGCCCGGTCCGGCACGACGCCCGACGGCAAGGAGGGCCTGAAGTGGAATGCGAAATATGCCAGCGTCGGCATGAATGGGCTGAACATGCCGTTTCTGTTCGACGGGTTCAATGAAAAGGGCTTGGCGGCGGCGCTGTTCTACTTCCCGACCTCCGCCGGCTACATGCCCTACGCACCAGCCGATGCCGGCAAAACCATTGCGCCGTGGGAACTCGGGTCCTGGATTCTCGAGAATTTCGCCAGCATCGACGAGGTGAAGGCGAATATCACCAAGATCGTCGTCCCCGCTGTCGTCTATGGCGGTTGGGGTTTCGCTCCCGAGGTGCATTTCGTCGTGCATGACGCCGATGGCAACAGCATCGTCATCGAATATGTCGGCGGCAAGCTCGATGTTCATGACAATCCGCTCGGTGTCGTCACCAACTCGCCGGCCTTCGACTGGCACATGACCAACCTCCGCAACTACGTGAACTTCTCCATGACCAGTGCAAAGCCGGTGCAGCTCGGCACCGTGAAACTGCTACCCACGGGACAGGGGTCGGGCATGCTTGGTCTGCCTGGTGATTTCACTCCGCCGTCCCGGTTCGTCCGGGCGGTCGCGTTCAGCCAGTCGGTGTTCAAGCCGCCGACCGGACAAGCAGCCGTTCTCGAGGCATTTCATGTGCTCAATCAGTTCGACATCCCGCACGGCGCGGCCCGCGAACATGACAAGGACGAGCACGGCAACGTTCTCGCCGACTACACGCTGTGGACGTCCGCCAGCGACCTGAAAGCCCGGCAATACTACTTCCGGACGCATGACAATAGCCAAATCCGCTCGGTCGATCTGATGAAGATGCCGATCGATGGCAAGGATATCGTCACCCTGCCAATCGGGGGGCAGGAAGTGATAAAATCGCTCACACCGTAGCCCTTGGAAAAGAGCATGAGGAGACGCCGATGACTTCGCGTGAAAAGATTTCGAACGACAAAGGGTCGTGGCCGGCTGTTCGACGGTGTGATCGAGACCATCGGCGACACGCCCTCGATCCGTCTTCGCAACATCGAGCCGAAGAACATCACGCTCTACGCCAAGGCCGAGGCGTTCAATCCCGCAGCCTCCGTGAAAGACCGGCTCGCCGTCAACATCATCGAGGCCGCCGAGCGCAGCGGCGCGCTGAAGCCTGGACAGACCGTCGTCGAAGCGACCAGCGGCAATACCGGCATCGGTCTTGCCATGGTCTGTGCCCAGAAGGGATATCCCCTGGTCGTGACCATGGCGGACAGTTTCTCCATCGAGCGGCGCAAGCTGATGCGGATTCTCGGAGCCAAGGTGGTGTTGACGCCGCGCGCCCAAAAGGGATTCGGCATGTACCGCAAGGCCGTCGAGCTTGCCGAGGCAAATGGCTGGTTCCTCGCCCATCAGTTCGAGACCGAAGCCAACGCCGATATCCACGAATCCACCACCGCGCAGGAAATCATGGCCGACTTCGAGGGCGAGCGGCTTGATTATTTCGTCACCGGCTATGGTACCGGCGGCACGGTTGCAGGCGTGGGTCGCGTCCTGCGGAAGAAGCGCCCGCAAACCAGGATCGTCCTTTGCGAGCCGGCGAATGCGCAGCTGGTCGGCAGCGGGCGCAAGCAGGAGCGTTCCGCCGACGGATCACCAGCCGGCAGCCACCCGGCGTTTGAACCGCATCCGATTCAAGGATGGACGCCGGACTTCATTCCACTCGTTCTTCAGGAAGCGATCGACAAATCATATTATGACGAATTGATTCCGATTCCGGGCGCCGAAGGAATGAAATGGGCCATTACGCTGGCGCAGAAGGAAGGAATCCTCACCGGTGTCTCCGGTGGCGCGACGCTTGCCGCAGCCATGCAGGTCGCCAATCGCGCCGCTCCGGGCTCGGTCATTCTCTGCATGCTTCCCGACACCGGGGAGCGCTACATGTCGACCCCCCTGTTCGAAGGAATTCCGGAGGGCATGACGGAGGAGGAAGAGGCCCTCTCCCGGTCGACGCCAGGCTATCAGATGGGTTGAGTTGCCCCAAATCATAATAAGTTCTATAAGGCTTGGGTCCGATGACGCGCAGTGATTTCCGCTACCCCAACCAAACAGCCAGGAGGACGCGATGTCTCACTTCATGATTCGTTGGCAGTTCAACAGTGCATCGGCCAAGGCGCTGGTGGGCAACCCCCATGACCGCACCGCTCCGGCAACGACCCTCATCGAGGGTTTCGGCGGCAAGTTGCACAGCTATTTCTTCGCCTTCGGTGACTATGACGGAGTGGCGATTTGTGAATTCCCCGACAATACGGCCGCCGCTGCCTGTTCGATGACGGCAGCTTCCACCGGCGCCTTCTCGCGCTTCGAGACGGTGTCGCTGCTGACCGCCAAGGAAGCCGAGGCCGCGATGAAGCGCGCTCGCGACACCAAGACCGGGTACAAGCCGCCGCATGCCTGACGGCTTTCAGGAAATCCGCCAAGGCGTCGCCCAGCTGTGCCGCCAGTTCCCGGGCGCCTATTGGCAACGATGCGATCGATTGCGGGAATACCCGGCGGAGTTCGTCGATGCCTTGATGCGGGAGGGCTATCTGGCGGCGATGATCCCGGAAGAGTTCGGCGGCTCCGGGCTCGACCTGGCAACGGCCGCGGTGATCCTCGAGGAGATTCACCGCAATGGCTGCAATGCCGCGGCCTGCCATGCCCAGATGTACACCATGGGCACGCTGCTGCGCCATGGTAGCGACGAGCAGAAGGCATCGTATCTGCCGCGGATCGCCGATGGCGCGCTGCGGCTGCAGGCGTTCGGCGTCACCGAGCCGACGAGCGGCACCGATACGCTGGCCTTGCAGACGACGGCGAAACGCGTCGGCGACTCCTATGTCGTCAACGGCCAGAAGATCTGGACGTCGCGGGCGGAACATTCCGATCTCATGCTGTTGCTGGCGCGAACGACCCCTCGCGATCAGGTGGAGAGGCGCACCGACGGCCTGTCGGTGTTCCTCATCGATCTCAGAGAGCTGGTCGGCAAGGGCATCACCATCAGGCCGATCCGGACGATGATCAATCATTCGACGACGGAGGTTTTCCTCGACAATGTGCAGATACCGGCCTCGGCATTGATCGGCGAGGAGGGCAAAGGCTTTCGCTATATCCTTTCGGGAATGAATGCCGAGCGGATCCTGATCGCCGCGGAGTGCATCGGCGATGCCAAATGGTTCCTCGACAAGGGCTCGGCCTATGCGAGGAACCGTGTGGTTTTCGGCAAGCCGATCGGCCAGAACCAGGGTGTACAGTTCCCGTTGGCGCGGGCCTTCGCCCATTTGATCGCCGCCGAAGCGATCGTCCATCGCGCGGCGGCTCTCTATGACAGCGGAGAAGACCCCGGGATCGAGGCCAATGCCGCCAAGATGCTCGCCGCAGATGCATCCTGGGAGGCCGCCGAGGCCTGCCTGCAGACCCATGGCGGGTTCGGGTTTGCCGAGGAATATGACATCGAGCGCAAGTTCCGCGAAACCCGGCTCTATCAGGTTGCGCCGATCTCCACCAATCTCATTCTCTGCTATCTCGCCGAACGGGCCCTCGGTCTGCCGAAGTCCTATTGAAGCCGGTGGCGGATCTCGTCCATTCAGAAATGCACCTCACCGTGGACGAGCTCGCCTGCTCTTTGATCCTTGCGCAAGGTCGCGTAAAGCAGCCACGCATAGAAGCCGATGACGATCGCGATGATCAGCCAGCCCGGCACCGGGCCGAAGGCGGCGTTGGCAATGGTCTGCTCGAGGGTGTTGAGGTTGACACCCGCCTGGGGAGTCTCGGGCAGTTGAGACGAGATCTTGACCACCCACGCCAGCAACAAAATAAAAAAAATCCAGCAATAATTGCGGCGTAAACGACGCGACATTGCCGCTCGAAGGCTGATCAGGAATAGCGGCGCCCTGAGATCCTGGCCAAGCCTCTTGGCCCATTCGACGTCTATCGGTTCGGCGGGGTCGAGAATCTGGGCGTAGTAGTTGCGCTCCATCTGGCGCACGCGGCTGCGGTACACGTCGAAGAACCGGTAGCGGCGGGCCTCGATGACGAGCAGAAGGAGAACGACCAGCATCGAGAACAGCAGAACGCCGTGGTGCGAGGCGGGGCTCGACAGCGACAGGGACAACATCGCCGCCACCGCAGTGATGGCCCAGTTCGTGGTGCGGTCGATGCGATCGCGCCAGCCGGCCATACGCGCGATCTCGGCGCGGTGAAAATGCGCCATGACCGCGACGAACTCAGCGCGTGTCCTCGGGACCATCAGCGATTGAGGGCTGAGCTCCCCGTCACTCCCGACAGCTTCCTGTTCCAAGCTCATCGATCCGCTTCCTGACCGTAGCAGCCGATTACCAGCTTTTAATGCGTCAGCAATCGGCTCTCCAGAACGCCGGGATAAATCTGCGGCAGGCAATCACTTCGAACGCCCCCAAATCGAGGAAAGCGAGATCAATGCAACCGCAAAATTGCGACGCTCATACCTCCTCCAACGGAAGCAACCGCCAGCTCGCATTGGATCCTCAGCAGGTCAGCGTGATCGGCTCGGCCTTCACGGAGGCGTGGCTTCAATTCACCGCCGCGGCGCCGGCGGGGATGGATCTGTTCGCCGAGGCATCGATGCGGCAACTGATCGCAGTGCGGATCATCCGGGCAGCAACGCAGTCCGAAGAATTCGACCGCAATGCGCTGATCACCCTTGCCCTGCAAGGATTGTAGGCGGACGCATTTCACTTTCCTCGCTGGTCTTCTACAGCCGCCGCCCAGGATTTTCACCGACGGCCTCGCTGACGAAACCCCGGGCGCTCTCGAGGCGCGAGAGCGACTGGTCGTAATCGAGCCCGCGCTTCTGCATCACGATCGCCGCCTTGACGTTGCCATGCGCCCGCTGCAGCAGCTTGTCGGCATCGTCATAGGCGAGGCCGGTGACGGTCGAGACGATGCGGCGGGCGCGATCGCGCAGCTTTTCCGATCCGATGCGCACGTCCACCATGAGATTGCCGTAGGTCTTGCCGATGCGGATCATCGACGCCGTGGTCAGCATGTTGAGAACGAGCTTGGTGGCGGTTCCCGCCTTGAGGCGCGTCGATCCGGCAATGATCTCGGGCCCGACCGCGGGGGCGATCATCAAATCGACAAGGGACTGCAATTCGGCCTTCGGATCGCAGGTCACCAGGATGATTTTCGATGCCGCGCGCCGCGCCCGGGTCAGCGCGCCGAAGACGAATTGCGTGATCCCGCTTGCCGACACGCCGATGACGACATCCTTGCCGGTCGGCCGCAGGCGGCCAAGCGAGCGCTCGCCCTTCTGATAATTGTCCTCGGCACCTTCGCGGGCCCGAAAGACCGCACCCTTGCCGCCGGCAATGATGGCCTGCACGAAGTCGGGATCCGTGCCGAAGGTCGGCGGGATCTCGGCCGCCTCCAACACACCGAGACGGCCGCTGGTCCCGGCACCGACGAAGATGATGCGGCCGCCATTCCGGATCGCCTCGGTGATGATATCGATGCCGCGGGCGATGCGTTCCTTTTCGGCCTCTATGGCGGCGATGATCTTGTGATCCTCGCCGAGCATCTTCGCGACGATTTCGGCAGCGTCCAGCTTGTCTATGCCAAGCGTTGCCGGATTGATCTGTTCGGTCGGAAGAGATTGCCATTTGGAAGGCTCGGGCATGCTCGCTCATTGCTCCAGAAATAACGATGGACACTGGCCAGGCGCTCCGTCCGTAAACCTCCTGCGGATCGATGGCAAGCACCCTTTGGGTCCCGGCCGGGCGGCGCCCAAAGACCCCTCATCCGCCCCTTGCGGGGCACCTTCTCCCCGTCAGCACGGGGAGAAGGGAAATGGGGCGGCAGCGTTCTTTCCCCTTGCCCCGCGCCAGCGGGGAGAGGGTGCCCGAAGGGCGGGTGAGGGGCCTCTTGCCGGCGCTCGTAAAGAGCCCCTCATCCGCCCCTCCGGGGCACCTTCTCCCCGTTCAAGAACGGGGAGAAGGGAAAACGGGGGCGGCACCGTTCCGGGGCACCTTCTCCCCGTCAGCACGGGGAGAAGGGAAATGGGGGGGCGCAGCTCGCTCTTTTCCCCTCGCCCCGCTCGCGGGGGAGAAGGGAAAAGGAGGGTACGGCGATCTCCCAAAAGGGTCCTGACCCTAGTTCTTGAGCATGGCGTCGACGAGCTTCGGGACGTTGTTCCTGAACATGTCGACATAATGCGGCGCTGGGCCATCGGCCGGCGACAGCGCATCGGAAAACAGCGGGCCGCCGACCTCCGAGCCGGTTTCCCTGGCGATCATGTCGATCATGCGGGGATCGGCGATGTTCTCGACGAACAGCGTCCTGATGTGCTCGCGCTTGATCTGGTCGATCAGCTTCGCCAGATCGCTCGCCGATGGTTCGGCTTCGGTGCTTATTCCTTCCGGAGCGAGGAACTCCACGCCATAGGCCCCGCCGAAATAACCGAAAGCATCATGGCTGGTGATGACCCGGCGCTTGGCGGGCGCGACTTTCTCGATCCGCCGGCGCACATCGCCATCGAGCGCCCGCAGGGTTTCGATATACCGGTCGCCGGCGGCGCGATAGCGGCCGGCATTGGCAGGATCCGCCGCGGACAGGGCATCGACGATGTTCGACACATAGACGACCCCGTTGGCCAGGTCCTGCCAGGCATGCGGATCGGCGACCACCTGATTGCTGCCGGAATCCCCGACCATGGTTCGCGGCTCGACGCCCTTGCTCACGGTCACCACCGGCCCCTTGTAGCCGCTGGCCGCGACCAGGCGATCGGTCCAATTGTCGAGGCCCAGCCCGTTGACCAACAGGACCCTGGCGCCTGCCAGCTTCTCGGCATCGGCAGGCAGGGGCTCGAATATGTGCGCATCGCCATTGGGGCCGACCAGGACCACCAATTCGGCGTCGTCGCCGGCAACCTGCCTGGCCATGTCGCCCAGAATGCTGAAGCTCGCGACGATGCGCATCTTGTCGGCGGCATGCGCCGGCGCGACCAGCAGCAGCGCCAGCAGGACGCACAGGATCAATCGGCTCATTGGGCCTTCCGCTTATCCCTCGTGTTCGATTGTTATGTTATAACATATCAATTACGGCAGTCCAGGAGATTTGGTCGCGGTCGCCACAAGCTCGAGCTCGGCGCCGCCGTCCAGATCACCGCGGATCGCCAGCAGATCACCGTCGGCGATGCCCTCGATCGGGCAGACGATGAGCGGCACGTAGAGACCATACAAGGTTTGCGCAACCAGGCAGCCGACCACCAGTATCGGATCGACATGCGAAAGGACGATGCCGGCCGGCGCAGTGCCGAGCCGGATGGCCTCGGCAAGGACGGAGGAGGACGAGGATGAACCGCGCCCGCCCGGCGCCACCAGGATGCGCCGCGCAACCGTTTTGCCGCGATCGGGGTGCGTGTTGTCGATGATCTTGCCGGTGTCGACGGCGATCCCGCCGAACAAGCTCAAGGGCTCGCCGAGGACGAGCGCCCGGCCAGTCGCCGAGCCGGCGGCATAGGCGCGCCCCTCGCGTTTCACCTCAACCTCGCACGATGCGGCCGGCGGCGATCGAGGCGACGCAATCCTCGAGCTCGCCAAACGCGACCCGACAGCCGATATTGCCGGGCGCATAATGCGCCCATTTGCCGGAATTGGTCATGATCGCTCCGTCCAGCTCCTGAACGATCGCCGTGACATAGGTGCAGGTATCGACGACCGGGATGACGCCGAAGGCGAGAAGACCGTCGAGCAGCCCCGCGCCGCGGATCGCCTCGAGCGTGGCACGGGCGGTGTTGACATAGATCGGCAGGCCGCGCTGCGGCACGGACTGGCGCAACAGCTGCGCCAGCCGGTGCCATTCGGGTTGAGAGAAATGCGGCGTGCCGAGACACAGCGCCGAAATCGGCGTCCCGTCGGGCACCATTGAAAGCCGCCGCAATGCCCCGCGCACATCGTCGGGCGTGATCGCGAGCGTCGCCGCGGGGCTGCCGCCATGCAATGCGGCGGCGCGCGAGGGCGCTTCCGGCGTGATCCCGACCGCATGAAACAGCCCGACAGCGCCGGATGTCGCGGCCGCAGCGCCCAAGGCCTTCAGCTGATCCTCGTCTCGCGGAGCCGGCAGGCCCTCGATCACCGGGACCAACGCGCGGCAGCGCATGCCAACCACCATGCCGACCGCCACGAACAGGGAGTCGGTGGCGCGGATGTCGCCCGGAAATCCCGCGAGATGGAACAGGAGCTGGCCACGGCGGCCGCCATCTTGGTGCAGGCCGTAAGCCGGCGCCCGCCCGGTGATGGCACAGCAGAGGTCGAGAAAATCGCCGTAACGTTCGGTGCGCGCCCCGATCACCGAATTGGCGAACACGATGGCGTTGCTTTCACCCCATGCGATCTGATCGCCGAAATGCGGCCGAAACAGCGTCTGATAGGGAGCGCAGGTGAATGAGGGAACACAGCCAAGCTCCTCATGGGCTGCCATCAGGCGCCGCGGCCCGACCTGCCGGTCACCGCTCAGGCGCATCAGTTCGGGATGAATGAGGTCGAGCGATCCGACATTGAGCGTGGTCGGCACGGCGACCCTGGCGCCGCCTTCGAGCAGCGCCTCGACAAAGTCGAGACCGGCCTCGCCGTGATAGAGACAGCCATCGACATGGGCACCGACGATCGCCACCAGGGACTCCGCGCCGACCGCAGCGCAGAAGGCGACCAGCACCTTCATCGCCATTGCGGCTCCGGGGCTGACGGCGCCACGGAGCATCGCGTCCTCGGCATCGCTCAGCCGGACCGGCATGGCAGGCAACTCAAGGCTCTCGAGACTGCGTCATGCGCCGGCTCGTTTCGTCGGTCCACAGGCCTGACGAAGGGCGGCCGAGAGCTGCTGCCCGCCAGCGAGGAGGTAGCCGGTGTCAAGCCCGTGGGTCAGCAAGCTGTAGCCGAGCTCGCGAAAGACGGGCACATAGTCGAGCGATGCGACATCGATGCCTGCCGCGATGTGGTTGCGAGCCGCAGCCTCGCCCACCTTGGCACAGGCCTGGCGCAGCCGATCGTCGAGCTGGCCGATCGGCAGGCCGAGCGACATGGCGAGGTCGGCCGGTCCGACATAGATCGCATCGATGCCGGCGACGGCGGCGATCTCGTCCACGGCGGCGAGCGCCTCCTTGGTTTCGATCTGGACGATGAGCGGCGTGTCGTTGGCCGTGGCCAGATAGGACGCCTCCTCGCGGTAATAGTTCGAGGCCCGCCAGGGCGCGAACCCACGCCGGCCGCGCGGCGGATATTTCGCCGCGGCGACAGCCTCCTCGGCCTCCTTCGCCGAATTCACCATCGGCACGATCACGCCGGTGACCCCGCTGTCGAGCGCCGCCTTGATCAGGTCGCTGTCGTTCGAGCGCACCCGGTAGATCGCGGGCGTGCCATGGCACTCGATCGCCGGCAGAAGCGCATGCAGCATATCGGGCGGAATCGGCGCATGCTCACCGTCGAGCAGGACGAAATCGAAGCCGGTCTGCGCCATCACCTCCGCCACCATGGGATGGGGGATCTGCATCCATGTTCCAAGCGTCGGCTTGCGGTCACGGATGCTGCTTGCCAGTTCCAGGCGCCGATTCATGGATCAACCTCGCTCGATTTCGGAAATTGGTGCCGAACGCGTGTTAATCCCAACTCATGACCGGATCGCGGCTGGCGGTCAAATGCTTGTCCGGTGGGGGGCGCAGCTCACTCTTTTCGAAGGGCGGGTGAGGGGCCTCTTGCCGGCGCTCGTAAAGAGCCCCTCATCCGCCCCTCCGGGGCACCTTCTCCCCGTCAAAGGACGGGGAGAAGGGAAATGGGGGGCGCAGCTCGGGTTGCTCAATAGCCCCAGCGGTAGACCGGGACGCAGCCCCAGCGGTAGCTCCAGCGGAATCCATAGCCGCAGGCCCCGCCGCCGTAAAATCCGCCATAGACCCAGGGCGCTCCGGCAAAACCCCAGCCACGTCCGTACCAGCGGCGGTGACCCCAGCCGCCACGCCAGCGGTTGCCGTGCCAGCCGCCATGCCAGCGGTTGCCGTGCCAGCCGCCGCCACGCCAGCCGCCGCCGCCGCGCCGCCACATCATGCCGCCGCCGCGGAAGCCGCGGCCACCGTGGAAGCCGCGGCCACCGTGGAAGCCGCCGCGGCCGCCGCGCACGGCAATCACCTTGTCCGGCGAGGCCTCATCGGCTTGACCGAGCAAGATGGTGTGCGGCTGCAGGACAGGCGTGGCCGCCAGTAGCGGCGAGGCAAAAGAGAAGACGGCGGCAGTGGCTGCGGCCGCCAAAACAGTCGTTCGCAGGAACTTCGACATTTATTCAATTCCTCAACATGACGCGAATGAGATTCGCCGCGACCAAGCTTAGTGCAAATAAATTACTAGAGAGCAAAGCACCAATGTTTCACTTTGGTAATAACAGACCGAATTTTTCCTTAACAAGACGGCACCCAATCATGGGTTGCGGAGCCGTGACAGGACCTCAGCAATGGTCCTCCCGGAGGGCGAAGGTCGCCTCGATCGATGTCGCACCCGGCGACAGTATCAGAGCGGAAGGAAAGCGGGCAAGAACGGCACGTCGGCGGAACCTGTCTTGAACAAAGGAGTTTGTAGGCAAAACAGGACAGACAAAAATGCCTGCCAACACAGCTGCGGCGGCTGTGGTCGCCCTCATTGCGCTCGGGGTCAGCGGCTATGCGCCGAATTCTCATGCGCCACCCATGACGGTCAGCCCGGAGCGTTTCTGCCTCGCCCTTGCAATATATTTCGAAGCCCGCGGCGAGCCGCGGCTTGGACAATGGACGGTCGGCCGGGTCATTTTGAACCGTACACGGTTGAATCGCTATCCCAAGACCATCTGCGGGGTGGTGAACCAGAATGCCGGGCTGATCCATCGCTGCCAGTTTTCCTTTGCCTGCGACGGCAAGCCGAACTGGATCAGCGATGACCGGCGCTGGAGGGAAATACTGGCCGACGCCTCCGAGCTCATGAATTGCGGCGGCGATTGCGACGGCTCGGCATTTCCGAGCGGGATGCTGGCGTCGTCGACCCACTATCATGCAAGATCGGTGACCCCGCGCTGGTCCAAGACGCTGCATCGCACGGGACAGATCGGCAATCACGTTTTTTATCAGGGCTAGCGAAGTGGTGCCCGATAAGATTGCATCATGCTCTTGCCTAAACGATTCCAGTTTGGCTTATGATTGTGAAACACTTGGACGGGCGTTTGTTTCACGCGAAAAAATGGTCGCGTTTGTGTATCTGAATTGGCGTTTTTGGTCACTTTTCGTGATCATTTCTGCAGCACTTCGCGCCCCTGGCGGAACCTGTTGAAGATTGGCGAAGTTGGGGACCCGGAACTGGGACTACCGCTATGGCTGGATCGCGATTCGGTGTTCACGCTCTACGCCCTGCTCAATGCCGGCTATCGCGAGGAGGCAGCGGCGTGGCGCCAGTGGCTGATGCGCGCCGCGGCCGGAAATCCGGCGCAGCTGCAGATCATGCTGGGCCGGCCCGACAGCGTTCCGAGGGAAAGCCCGCGAGCCGGTCGAAGCAGCAATGAAAGGCGGCACGCGATGCAGCTCGGGTTGATCGGTTTCGAAGGGATGGGCAGCGACATCGCCCGGCGCCCGGCGCGGGCGGGCGATCGGCGCGATCCGCGGGTCGGCGGCCATAGGGAGGTTTCGCAGGGATGACCGGCGCAGCGCAACCGGCCGGGCCGTGCGTCCTCGTGATCTTCGGCGCCGCGGGGGATCTGACGCGACGCCTGCTGTTGCCGGCCCTCTACAATCTGCGCCGCGCCGGATTGCTGCCGGAAGCGTTCGCGATCGTCGGCGTGGCGCGCACCGAGCAGGATGACGAAGGCTTCCGGGAAGAGCTCGGCGCGAGCCTGCATCGCTTCGAGGAGGGCACGTTCGCCAAGGATGACTGCCATTGGCTGCGCCAGCGCGCGTTCTATGTCCGTGGCGCATTCGAGGATCCGGCGACCTATATGCAGCTGGCGAAGCAATTGTCGAAGATTGACAATTCTTATGGAACCAGCAGCAACTATTTATTCTACCTCGCAACACCGCCGCAAATGTTCAGCCCGATCGTCCAGCAGCTTGGCGTGGCAGGCCTTTCCAGCGAGCAGAACGGGAAGTGGCGCCGGGTGATCGTTGAGAAGCCGTTCGGGACGGACCTTAAATCGGCCCAGCTGCTCAACAAGGAGCTGAAGTCGGTTCTGGGCGAGCATCAGATCTACCGCATCGACCACTATCTCGGCAAGGAAACGGTCCAGAACATCCTGGTTTTTCGCTTTGCAAACGGAATGTTCGAGCCCTTGTGGAACCGCAACCATATCGATCATGTCCAGATCACCGTCGCCGAGACGGTGGGCGTCGAGACCCGCGGGAAGTTCTACGACGCGACGGGGGCGCTCAGGGACATGATCCCGAACCATTTGTTCCAGCTGCTGACGCTGACGGCGATGGAGCCGCCAACCTGCTTCGATGCCGATGCGGTCCGATCTGAGAAGCTCAAGGTGCTGGAAGCGGTGCACCGTTTCGGCGCGGCCGATGCGCGGTCGAATGTGGTGCGGGGGCAATATGGCCGCGGGACGGTCGAGGGCAAGCCGGTGATCGCCTATCGCGAGACGTCCAATGTGAACCCGCGCTCAACGATCGAAACCTATGTCGCGCTGAAGCTGATGATCGACAATTGGCGGTGGGCCGGCGTGCCGATCTATCTGCGGACCGGCAAGAGCCTCGCCCGGCGGCGCTCCGAGATCGTGATACAGTTCAAGCAGGCGCCGCTCACGCTGTTCCGCGATACGCCGGTCGAGCGGCTGGTGACCAACGACCTCACGCTTCACATCCAGCCCGAGGAGGGGGTGACGCTGCAGTTCGGTGCCAAGATTCCGGGGCCCAGCATGGCGATCGGCGCGGTAAGGATGGAGTTCGACTATCGCGACTATTTCAAGGTCGCGCCGAACACCGGCTACGAGACCCTGATCCATGATTGCATGACGGGCGATGCGACATTGTTCCGAAGCGCCGACGAGATCGAGGCGAGCTGGCGGATCGTGGAACCCCTCCTCGATGCCTGGAGCGAGGACCGGTCGGCCGATTTGCCGGTCTATCCGGCCGGCAGCAGCGGCCCGGCAGAAGCGGCAGCGCTTCTGGCCGGCGACGGACGGCGGTGGCGCGCGCTGGACACGGCCGGCCCGGCGGGCGCGGCACAGAGGTGATCGCGCCGTCGATCATCATCGTCATGGGTGTCTCCGGCTCCGGAAAATCGACGATCGGCAGTTTCCTGGCGCGGGAGCTCGGCTTCGATTTTCAGGATGGCGACCAGTTCCATCCGGCGGCAAATGTCGAGAAGATGCATGCCCGCATTCCCTTGACCGATGCGGATCGCCGGCCATGGCTGGAGGCAATCGCCGAATTCATCGACAGGACCCGCGAGGCGCATGGACATGCCGTCGTCGCCTGCTCGGCCCTGAAACGCCGCTACCGCCAAATTCTGATCGGTGACCGCAGCGAGGTCCACCTGGTCTATCTCAAAGGCGATGCCGCCCTCATTGCCGGGCGCCTGACGGGCCGTCACGGCCACTTCATGCCGCCGGAACTCCTGGACAGCCAGTTTGAGGCCCTGGAGGAACCGGGACCGGAGGAAAATCCGATCACGGTATCGATCGCCGAGCAACCAGCGGCGATCGTCGCTCGGATCATCGCCGCCCTACGAAGATGAATGCCAGCTAAACAAGCAATTCAGCCAGTCTTCAGATCTGCCTTGCTATCAAGGAAACAGACGGCGACGGGGGCGGGACGAGGTGCCATTGACTACAGGTTGGCACCTCGATCCTCCCGAGAGGATTTGTCAACCAACAGCCGCCGCGCGCCAAGCCAATTGGCTTGGCGTTCCCCTGCCCCACAGTTTGTCCTACACTCCCTCACCACACTATCTGCCACAAACATCATCGAGGGATCCGATGAGGGTGACACGGCCCACGGTTTTCTGGGTTGGGATTGCGGTCGTCGCCATCGTCATGCTGGTGCTCCTACACCAAATCCTGATGCCCTTCGTGCTCGGGATGCTCACGGCCTACCTGCTCGTACCGATCCTCGATGGCTTGGAGCGTGCCGGTCTCAATCGCTCTTTTGCAGCAGTCATGCTGGTGTCGCTGCTTCTCGTGGCATTCGTCGCCATCATCCTGGTGATAATGCCGTTCCTGCTTGCCGAGCTCCGCTTCTTCATCGCGTCCTTCCCGGCCTATGTCACCCGCGTCCAGTCGCTGCTCACCGACGCGAACCCAAGCTGGCTGCGGAGCATTGCCGGCCATGATCTCAGGATCGAGCAATCGGCCATCGATTTCGTGACATCGCGAAGCAGCGCCTGGCTCGACGAACTTTTGCGCTCGCTGTGGTCGGGCGGCCAGATGCTGATCTGGCTCCTGTCGCTTCTGGTCGTCGCACCGATCGTCGCGATCTATCTGCTGATCGACTGGCACCACACGATCGCCACGCTCGATGTGTGGTTTCCTCAGCTGCAGCGCGACGATGTGCGCCGGCTGGCCCGCGACATACACGATGCGGTTGCCGGCTTCATGCGCGGCCAGCTCATCATCTGCATCATCCTGGCGGTGTTTTATGCGACTGCGCTGAGGCTCACCGGGCTCAGCCACGCGCTGGTGATCGGCATCGCTGCCGGACTGTTCAGTTTCGTTCCTTATTTCGGATTCGGATTTGGCATTCTGGTCTCGCTCTGCGTCGCGGTCTCGCAGTTCTGGCCCAACTGGGGGCCGATCGTCGTGGTGGGGCTCATCTTCCTGGTCGGGGAGACGCTTGCCGATTACGTGCTGTCGCCGCGCATCATCGGCTCCCGAGTCAAACTCAATCCCGTCTGGCTGATGTTCTCCCTGTTTGCGTTCGGGTGGCTGTTCGGATTTGTCGGACTGCTGATCGCCGTTCCGCTCGCCGCGTCGCTCGGGGTCGTGCTGCGGTTTGCCATGCGCCATCTCGAGGTACCCGACCCCGCATCCCACCAACAATAGAAAAAGGCAGATGACAGCGAACCCGTTCGAACGGTTTGGTACGACGGGCGTATCGTACGGCGTACGAACGGCAGGCCGTTCGCCCGGGGTTCCCGAAAGCTATCCGTTCGGCCTATGATGGCTTCGACTTCCGACCTCGAGCCTTCGCGCCATGCTGGAAAAATTCGAACGCTATCCCCTCACCTTCGGCCCGACGCCTATCGAGAAGCTGCCGCGGCTCGGCGCCCATCTCGGCGGAAAGGTCGAGATCTTTGCCAAGCGCGAGGACTGCAATTCCGGCCTTGCCTTTGGCGGCAACAAATTGCGGAAGCTCGAATACATCATCCCGGATGCGATCGCCTCCAACGCCGATACGCTCGTCTCAATCGGTGGCGTGCAATCGAACCATACGCGCATGGTCGCAGCGGTTGCGGCAAAAATCGGCATGAAGTGCCGACTTGTCCAGGAAAGCTGGGTGCCGCACGAGGATGCGGTCTATGATCGGGTCGGCAACATTCTGCTCAGCCGCCTGATGGGAGCCGATGTGCGGCTCGTGGACGAGGGCTTCGATATCGGGATTCGGCAGAGCTTCGAGGATGCGCTTCAAGACGTGAAAGCCAAGGGTGGCAAGCCCTATGCGATTCCAGCCGGTGCCTCGGTGCACAAATTCGGCGGGCTCGGCTATGTCGGCTTTGCCGAGGAAGTACGCGTACAGGAACAGGCGCTTGGCTTTGCGTTCGACGCCATCGTGGTCTGCACAGTGACGGGATCGACACATGCCGGCATGGTCGTCGGCTTCGCCAAGGACGGCCGGGCACGCCGGGTGATCGGCATCGATGCCTCGGCCACGCCGGCTCAGACGAAAGCGCAGGTTCTCAAGATCGCGCAGGACACCGCAAGGCTGGTCGAGCTCGGCCGCGCGATCGTCGCCGACGACGTCGTCCTCATGGAGGACTATGCTTATCCGCTCTACGGCATTCCTTCGCAAGCGACCAAGGACGCAATGCGCCTGTGCGCGCGGCTCGAAGGCATGATCACCGACCCTGTCTATGAGGGGAAATCCATGCAGGGGATGATCGACCTCGTCAAGAAGGGCTATTTCCCGGAGGGCTCGAAGATCCTCTATGCCCATCTCGGCGGGGCGCCCGCCATCAACGGTTATGGCTATACATTCCGCAACGGATAGGGCCGGAGTGCTCCAGGCTAGGCCCCTATAAGTTACCGAGTTGAAGGCCCCTACTACTCCCCTCTCCCGTCTTCGCGGGGGAGAAGGGAAAAAGAGAGGCGCGGCCGTATTGAGTCCTGGCTCTGATCCGGCCCCTTCCCGGCCGCGCATTGCGCCTTTTAGCGAATGCCGGCGTCGATGAGCTTGGTCAAGGCATCGATGGTCTCCGGCGTGACGACGCCGGCGCCGGTGTTGAGCATCAGGCCCGGCATCTTGTACTTCGCCGTCAGCACGCATTGCAGCACCGGCATGAAGCCCTGCAGATAGAGGAGCTGGTCGAGCGTCGCGGTGACATAGCCCGTCTTCAGGCCGTCGATGGTTGCCGGCCCGAGATCGATGCCGCCGACGACGATGTCGCCCGGCTTCTTGCCGGCCTTCTTGAGAACCTCGGCCAGCACGCCGGTGACCCCGCCATGCTGGGTGCCGATCGCCTTCAGCTCGGGATGGCTCTGAATGTAGGCGACGAGCACGGGCACGCCGAGCGAGACGTCGCTGTTGATCTCCTGGGTGATCTCCAGGCGGTCGACCTTGAGCCCGCGCCTTCTCGAGCGTATCGGCGAGGCCCTTTCTCGGACTGGCCGCGCTCGGCCTGGCTGAACACGCCATAGACCATGGCCTCATCGCCAGACTTGAGGCCCTTGGCGAGCATGGCGGCGGCGGTGAGCGTGCCGCCGGCATAGAGGTCGACGCCGGCATAGCCCATGCCCTTCGTGCCGAAATCCTTCTGCAGGTCGGTCATCGGCGAATTGCCGACGGTCACGATGATGCCCTGGTCGACTGCGGCCTTGACCAGGTCGTGGAAGGCGGTGCCGCCGGGATGGCCCATGATCTCGATGCAGGTCGGTCTTGGCGGCGACCGCCTCCTTGAACTGGTTGATCATGGTCTCCGGCGCCCAGGCGGAGAACTGCTCCTTGAGCTCGACGCCGAAGCGACTTGGCAGCCTGAGCAGCACCGGTCTGGCGGGCGAGGTGGCGCCGTCGCCGGCGTTGCCGCCCATCTGCATGTACATGGTGAGGCCGGAGCCGATCAGTTCATCGGCGGCCGTGGCGCCCGGCGATCGCCGCTGCGGCAATGATGGCCAGCATGGTTGCAGCCATACAGGGCCTCAATCCGTTTCATGCTTCACGTCCTCCCTTTCGACAGCGGGCCATTCTTGCAATGAAGCGCGCGAAGGCGCGCGGCGCTGCGGTTCGTCGACATAGAGATAGAAGATGATGGCGGTCAAGAACACCAGGCCCTGAATCGTGCGCACCCAGGCACCCGTCAGTCCGGCGGCGACGAGGCCCGCCTCGATCATGCCGATGATGAAGCAGCCGAAGACCGTGCCGACGATCGTGGCGCGGCCGCCGAAGATCGAGGTGCCGCCGATCAGCACCGAGGCAATGGCGGTAAGTAGGTAACCCTGCCCCTGGTTGCCGAAATAATTCTTGTTCTCGAGCGTCAGCATGATCGCTGCAACGCCAGCCAGCCCGCCCATCAGGGTGAAGAGCTTGATCTTCTCGCGGTCGACGTCGATGCCGACGCACGCGCGAGACGCTGTTGGAATCGCCGATGAACAAGACATGCTCGCCAAACCGGTGCCGGTTCAGGATAAACCAAAGGAAGACCACGATGACCGCGGTCCACAAGGACTGCAGGGGAATCTGCTCTATCCAGATCGCTGCGCCAGTGCCGCCGAATGGCCGGCCGACAATCCATTTCCAGACCGAACTCTCCTCGGCACCGCGCAGCGCATAGGATTTACCGCCCGACAGCACCGTCGCCATGCCGGCCCAGAAGAATTGCGTGGCAAGCGTCGCCATGAAGGAGGGGATGCCGATCTTCGCCACCAAGATCCCGTTGACGAAGCCGACGAGAACTCCCGAAGCCAAGCCGGCGGCCACGGCCAGCCAGCCGAGGTCGTATTCCTTGAAGAGAACGGCAAAGACGAAGCCGGAAAAAGCGATGATCGCGGGAAAGCTGAGGTCGATCTCGCCGGCGCCGATGATGAAGGTGAGGCCGATGGCGAGGAGGATCAGCGGCGGCAGGGTGGAGAGGAAGGTGGTGTAGATGAACGGGTGCAGGAACACCTGCGGCGCGAGATACATGAAGAGCGCCAGCAGCATCACGAAGACGAGGATGATCGGCAGACCTTCGACGCGGGCAATCAGCAATGGCGTCAGCTGCTTGGCCATCTTCTAGCCGGTATGATCCTGCTGGAGCGCGATCAGAAACTCGGTCAACTCCACCACCGACATGTCCTTGGGCAATATTTCCGCAACGATGCGGCCGCGGTCGAGCACGACCAGGCGATCGGCGACCTCATGCACGTGGGCAAGATTGTGCTCGATGTAAATCGCAGCCCGGCCAGAATCCTTGATCCTCCCGACGAAATCGAGAACCTTGCGGACCTCCTTGACCGCCAGCGCGGCGGTCGGCTCGTCGAGAATGATGAGGTCGGCGTTGTAGTGCATGGCGCGGCCGATGGCGATGCCCTGGCGCTCGCCGCCCGAGAGGTTGGCAACGGTGGAATCGACGGTGATGCCGGCACCACGGAAACCGATGGCACGCCTCAAGATATCCTCGGCGATCGCCTTTTCCTTGCGGATCTCGATGAAGCCGAAGCGATTGGTGATCTGGCGTCCGACGAAGAAGTTGCGCCACAGGGGCTGCTTCTCCGCCAAGGAGCGATCCTGGTAGACGGTCTCGATCGAGAGGTCATGGGCCATGCGGACCGAGTAGTCGGCGATATCGATTTCGCGGTCGCGAATGTAGATGCGGCCGGCTGTCGGCTCGAGCACCCCGGTCATGACCTTGATCAAGGTCGACTTGCCGGCGCCATTGTCACCGATCAGGCCGACGATCTCGTTGCGTCCGATGGCGAGATCGATGTCGCGCAGCGCCTGCACGGGTCCGAAAAACTTCTGAACGCCTTCGAGGCGGACAATCGACGCGAAATCCTGCGTTTGAGCGCCGGCTTGGCTTGCGGGATTGTTGTTCATTTTTCGTTCTGTTAAGGCATCGGCGGCTGCAAGCATACAATGGCATCGGACAGGCAAGATATGGGAAACGCTTCAGCAAAGGTCCTCCTCAGCGGAGCGGCGCGCAGGGAATGTGAGCACAGCATTCCAGCCGTTCCGGCTCTACAAAAATCGATAAGTTTCAGGACGCTTCGAAAAAGCTAGAGCGTTGCCTCGCCAAGCCTCTTGCCGGCACCAGACCCACCAGCGCATGGCGACGAATTTCCGTTGGATCGACGATGCCATGGGCAGCCGCGGCCATGATACGCTCCGCCAGCGTGGTCTCCATGCCGTTAAGGTCTGACGGTTCGCTGCCGGCGTACCAGGTCAAAAGCTCCTGGAGGCATTCGTCATAGACGATCATCAGTCGGCTCAGCGTTTCAGGACCGAACGCCTGACGCAGCGAAGACTTGCCCACCATCGTCGCACTCACCACGGACTCGCGAGCTGGCTGCATCGGAAACGGCAGCCGCTCTCGAAGTCCTTCAAGCGCAAACATCAGACAAAGTTCCAACCCTCGAGGGATCAATAATGGTCGGTCGATTTGACGAAGGCGTGCACCTGCCAGACCTCATCGGGTGACAATCGCTCCCCGAAGGCCGGCATCTGCGTGCCCTTGCGGCCATTGATCACCGTCTCCAGGAATTGTTCGTCGGAGAGCTTGGTGGCAAAGATGTTCGGGCCGCGCGCGCCGGCGCTCTGGTGGCAAACCAGGCATTTGGCGCGATAGATGTCGCGGCCCGCTTCGATCGCGTCGGGCTTGCCGAGAACCGGGTTGAGCAAGGGTTGGGCTTCCGCTACCTCAGTGATTGCCAAGGAAACAGCCAGGACAAATCCAGCCGCGGTGCGGTGCCGCATCATCGGCACCGCGAAACCGTGTCGGGATCGATCCTGGCGCGAGGCCTTCACTGCTGCTGACTCGGCAGCATCTTCTCGATGACCTGGGCGTTGTAAAGGCTGCCCTCATTGACCTTGCCATCGATCGCAAAGACCCAAAGCATGCCGCCTTTCGGTGCCGAGTAGTAGAAGCTCGGGTCACCACCGAGGCCCGAAAGGATTGCGACATATTGCTTGCCGTCGAGCTCGTAGGTGATCGGCGAGGCGTTGATACCGGAACCGGTCTGGAATTTCCACAGCTCCTTGCCGGTCTTGGCGTCATAGGCGAGGAAACGGCCGCGAAGGTCGCCGGTGAAGAGAACGCCGCCCTTGGTCGCCAGCATCCCCGAGAACAACGGCAGCGAGCTCTTGACCTCCCAGGCGAGCTTCTTGTTGGCGACATCGATCGCCTTGATCCGGCCGATCGTGTCTCCCATGCGATACATTTGATAGTCGGCACCCTGGAAGAAATCGCCGGGCTTGTAGAGCAGCTTCTTCTTGTCCCAGGCGGTCAATCCCATGCCCCACTGGTTGACGGCAACGAAGAACAAGCCGAGATCGCCGTCATAGGCAGGCGGGAACCAGTTGGTGCCGCCCTCGAGGCCCGGCACGATGGTCTTGACCATGCCGCCGCCAATCTTCGGCTTCAATGCTTCATTGATGGTCGGCTTGCCGGTTACCGGATCGAGGCCGCTCGTCCAGTTGATGCCTTCGACCAAGGGGATGGCATAGATGAATTTACCGTCGGTCCGGTCGATGACGTAGAAGAAGCCGTTGCGGTTCGATACCGCCGCCACCTTGCGATCCTTGCCGTCGATCTTGGTGTCGAAGAGAATGGGCGTCGCCATGCCGTCGTAATCCCACGGATCGTTCGGCGTGTATTGGAATCCCCATTTCATCTTGCCGGTGTCGGGATCGAAGGCGAGCATGGACTCGGTCCAGAGATTGTCGCCCGGATGGGTCTCATAGGCCCAGGAGCCCGGGTTGCCGACGCCCCAATAAAGGGTGTTGGTGTCGGCATCGTAACTTCCGGTGAGCCAGGTCGGCCCGCCACCCGATTTCCAGCTGTCGTCCTTGGGCCAGGTCTCGCTGCCCGGCTCGCCCGGCGCCGGGATCGTATAGGTCTGCCATTCGAGCGCGCCGGTCTTGGCGTTGAACGACTTGAGGTAGCCGCGTACGCCGTACTCGCCTCCCGAGACGCCGATGATCACGTGGTCCTTGACGACGAGGGGAGCCGAATTGGTGGTGACGCCGTGCTTCCAGTCATCGATGTTGGCCTCCCAAACGACCTTGCCGTCCGCCCGGTTCAGGGCAACCAGCTTGGCATCGAGGCGGGCGAGGATAACGAGATCGTCCTTGAGGGCGATGCCACGGTGGATCGGCCCGCAGCAGAGCATCGCGTTGAAGCCCTGCTCATATTCCGGTTCATAGCGCCATACGATATTGCCGGTCCTGCCATCGACCGCGAACACCCGCGCATAATCGGCGCTGAAGTAGAGGACGCCGTCGCGAAACAGCGGCGTGCCTTCCAGGCCACCGAACTGGCCCCCGGTGGACATGGCCCAGACCGGCGCAAGCCGGCCGGCATTGTCGGGCGTGATCTCGGTAAGCGGACTGTACCGCCAGCCGCGGTAGTCGCGGCTATAGGTCAGCCATTCGCCAGGATTCTCCTGCGCCTTGACCAGGTCGTCGCTGGTCACCGGTTTGGCAAGGCTCGGCTCAAGAGCGAAGGAGGTGGCCAAAACCGACACTGCGAGGGCAACAACAGTGGCTACTCTCATTGACAAGCCTTTCCATTGCTCGTGTACCCCGGCACTGGAGCACCATGCTAGAACGAAGGAGGGTCCTGCCGCAACGCGGAGAGCCCATGACTTAGGATGGGATCAGCCTTGCAGCAGGCGAGTCAGCGCATCATGATCACGTTTCGCACTGCCTCACCCGATCGGGATTTGGCCATTGCGTCGTTGATCCGATCGAGGGAGTAGCGCTCGGTAATCAGCTCGTCGAGCTTGAGCTTCCCCGCGTCATAGAGGGCAACGAGCCTTGGAATATCCACCTTGATCCGCGAGTCGCCCATCTTGGATCCGAGAACCCGGAGGTTGTCCTGCGCGATGAAGCCCGGATCGATGTCGATGGTCATGCCATCCGGCGGCATCCCGACCAGGACCAGGCTGCCGGATCGCGCCACCAGACCCAGGGATTGGACGAAGGCCGCTTTGGCGCCGACGGTGACGAAGACGTAGTCGGCACCATTGCCATTCGTCAGCGCGCGCAGCTTCTGCTTCAGCTCAGGATCAGAACCGAGCAGGCCATGGGTGGCACCGAAGCGGCGCGCCGTATCGAGCTTCGAGGGAACGAGGTCGATGGCGATGATGGCGCGTGCAGCCGCCAAGGAACAAGCCTGGATGACATTGAGCCCCACACCGCCGGTTCCGAGCACGGCGACGGTCGCGCCTGACCGCACCTCAGCCGTGTGGACGGCGGCGCCGAAACCCGTGATGACGCCGCAAGCGAGCAGAGAGGCGACGTCCAGCTTCATCTCCCGCGGGATCGTCACGGCCTGCGAGGCATCGACGACGATCTCTTCGGCGAAGGCAGCCGTGCGCAGGCCTTGGGTCAGCGGCTCGCCGTGCTCGCTTCGCAGCGGTGTGTGCGTGTCGCGGTAGAAGGCGGTGCCGCAGGTGACCAGGTGACCGCCATTGCACGACGGGCAATGGCCGCAGGCACGAATGAGAGTTACCACCACGTGATCGCCGGCCTTGAAGTCTTCCACACCCTTGCCGACTTTCGAGACGATCCCGGCCGCTTCATGCCCGTAGACCGCCGGAAGCGTCCCACCCCAGCCGCCATCGGCGAAAATGATGTCGCTATGGCAGATGGCACAGGCCGCGACATCGACGGCGATCTCGCCAGGTCCGGGCGCGTCGATATCGACAGCTTCGATGCGAAGTGGCTTGCCGAAGGCGTGGCACACAGCTGCACGCATTTGTTGTCTCCTGGATATGACGGGTCAGCCGCGCCCGCGATAGGGCGGCACGCCTTGATCAGGAAGCCAGAGTTCCGCCGGTGGCGCTCCGGTCTGCCAAAAGACGTCGATCGGGATGCCGCCACGCGGATACCAGTAGCCGCCGATCCGCAGCCAGATGGGCGCCAGCGTCTCGACGAGGCGCCTGGCGATGCCGATGGTGCAATCCTCATGAAACGCGCCGTGATTGCGGAAGGAGCCGAGAAACAGCTTCATCGACTTCGATTCGACGAGCCACAGGTCGGGCACGTATTCGATGACCAGATGGGCAAAATCCGGTTGACCGGTCAGCGGGCAAAGAGAGGTGAATTCCGGCACGGCAAAGCGCACGAGATACAGCATCCCCGGATTGCTGTTCGGGACCCGCTCGATGATGGCCTCGGCCGGAGAGGATGGAAGCGGCGCGGCCGATCCCAATTGCGTCAGTCGCGATATGTCGGTCTTGATCATTCCACCCGTTCCGATCGGATTTTCCGATTACGATAATTTCACTTTCGGAAATAGGTAATCTACCTAAATCGCCTAGGTCTCGGCTGACCGACGGGGGAAATTGCGGACCCTTCATCGCCGGAGGACCGTGATGCCATTGACGCTTTCTGGCACGCCTTCTGGTTACGGTTCAGAAACCCTGGCGCTACTCTGCCGTGTGTTCAACGAGCTCGTGGCGGATGCGCTCAAGCGCCACGCACTGGCCAAGCTCGCGGGCACAGGGTGATGCGAGGCCCTTGTCGATCATAGCTGGCGGTCCAACGCGATCAGGGCAATCCCCGTCGCATGAACCTGAAGAAGGCTGACGCGGACGATCCGGCCGTCGTCGAGCTCAACCTCGACGCGCCGCGCCAAGCGGGCTTCGTTCAGCACGTCAAACGAGGCGCTGAGGAAGCCGAATTGCTGCGCTTCCTCACCACCCTCCACATCGATGGCACAGGCGGCAGCCGCCACTCTCCGACCGTCGACGATCAGCACGCATTTGCCAGCGATCGGATCCATGGTTGAAGGACCTCTTGATGAACCAGCAACAACCGTTCCCTCGCCGCGGTTCCCGACAGCCACCGGCTGGACCGATCGGGAAATTGTGAGTATCTGAGGCGATGGCGGCCCAGGGCGAACATGGCGAGGCTGTTGTTGCGGCTTTTGGGAGGAGGAGCCTCTCGAAAGTCAGATCCTGGCAGCGCTGGACCAGGCCTTCGGCCTGCGCCAGGGCTTCCGACCCAATCATGCGAAAGGCGTAGTGGTCGAGGGCCGTTTCAGGGCAACCCCCGAGGCGGCAGGGCTCAGCAAGGCCAGGCCGTTCGATGGCAGCGAGATCCCCGTCACGGCGCGCTTCTCCGATGCGACCGGCATCGCCGCATCGTTTGCGCGGCGCTCACCCTGAATGGCCCGAATTCACTTTTCGAGCTGAAGGACTTGCGGGGCACCTTGCTTGGTGCCGTCGAAAAGCAGCAGCAAGCGGCTGCCCGCGGCGGTTCTGTCGAGCGGCAGGACAGCTTCGGGCCGGATCGCGATGCCGTCCTTGTCATGAAACTCCGGCAATTCCTTCAGCGCGGTGAGCGTGGCGGCGCCGTCCCAGCGATAGATCGCGAAGCCGCCGGCCTTGCTGGTGGCGGGTCCGGCAAGCACCAGAAATCCATTCCCGTCGGATGCGAGATCGCGAATGCCGCGCCGCCCTGCCCCCAGCCGCAACATATGCAGCCGCGGATCGGGTGGATCGCGACCAAAGATTGCGCCCAACGATACGGAAAGGACGGGTGATCCCCTGTCCAAGGCTGGCGTGCGCAAGCCGGCATAGAGCCGACCGCCGCGGACCGCGATGCCCTCGATCGACACACCATTCTCGCCCGGCGGCTTGTCGGCATAGGGTTTGAGGACGTCGTTTTCGATGAGCAGTTCTTTGAGCCGCGACGACAGCGCAGTTTCGGGCCTTGCCGTCAAGGTTCCCTTGTTGGTGATGGTCTTCGGATCGATTTTGACACGGACCACCTGGCTGCTCGCCCGGGTTCGTGCCGCAATCTTGGCGGCGTCACGAACGGGGTCGGGCTTGTCCTTGTTGTTGCGGGGCTGGCCGTGGGAGCCGATGATATAAAAAAAGCCGTCGGCAAAAGCGACACCTTCGCCGTCGAGCTCCAAGGGCTTTCCACTCAGGGTATCGTGGATCAGCGGTATCGTTTCGCCGGCCATGAGCTCGCCATCCCGCAAGATCACCACCTGGGCATTCTGTAATTCATCGTCGATGGCGAGGCACAGCCGGGGGAAATCGGCTCGGTCGCAGGCAATCCCGCTGATGTTGAGCGCGGCCTTGTCACCGCGTCCCTTGAGCTTGCCTTTGACCGGCCAAGTCACCGCGGAATCCGCCAACGCGGATGCGGCCACCAGCACCATCGCGGCGGAGGCGAAAGCCCTGAGGAGGCTGCTTCTAAGCCTTGGTGAACACCAGCTGACAGCGACCATAACTCTCCGACGCATAAGCGGCCCTGGCAATCATGCTGCCGCTTCTGATGGTAAGCAGTGCTCTAATGCGGGCGCTCTTGCCGAAGGCATTGAGGATGAAGAAGGCGTTCCTGCCGCGCAGCTGACCGGCAGAAATCGTGCCCCGGTCATAGAAGCTCGTATTTCCGAGCCGGCCCGAAAAGCGGCCGCCGCCATGCTGCGCAATGAAGGCTGCTCCCTGATAGCGCCCTCGCGGGCAATTGGCCCGCCAATACCAGCGCCCCGTCAGCGAGGCTGAAGCCTCCCCTGCCCACTTCTGAGAAGCGGCTTCCGCCGGCTCCGGGCGAAGGCTGATGGCGATGATCGCCAACATTGCAAAAACGACGAAAAATTTCAGCAAAACAGAAACTGAAATACGCATCGCATCCTCTGGTACAAGAAGCGCCACCGCTCTGGCGGGCCATGCTAGCAGGTCCCACTACATTGGTCACGGGCTTGCTGGCAGCACGCGATCAAGGGCGGACCGAGCGCCGCCCCAGAGGATGCCGAAAGGCTCAGTGCTTTTCCTTCCACTTGATGGAACAGCCAATCGAGGGCACCTGATCGGTTGCGGCTGGACGGCCGCCGGCGATATCGCGCATCGCTTCAACCAGCTCGCGGCGGGCCCCCGGAGGCGGCGGAGCGGTGCGCCCTTCATCGAGCCGACCGCGATATTTCAGCTTGCGATCGCCGTCGAAGCCGAAGAAATCCGGCGTGCACACGGCATCATAGGCGCGCGCCACCGCCTGCTCCTCATCATGCAGATAGGGGAAAGGGAAGTCGTGCGTTCGGGCGAAATGCTTCATGTTGTCGAAGGAATCCTCGGGATAGGCCTCGGCATCATTGGAGCAGACCGCGGCAAAGCCGATGCCATCCGCCATCAGGGTTCTAGCGTCGGCCACCAGTCGGCCAATGACGGCTTTGACATAGGGACAATGATTGCAAATGAAGACGATGACCGTGCCACGCGGGCCGGCAATGTCATCCAAGGAATAGGTCTTGCCGTCCGTCGCCTTGAGGCGGAACTGGGGTGCAGCAGTGCTGAAAGCCGTCGCTGAGGCGGAGACAGCCATGAACGAACTCCTTCACCGAACTGGGATCTCGTCCATATTAGAGACCCCGGCGCTCGTGCGCCAGCGTCAGCTTATCGCGCCAACCGAGACCACCCTCGGTCGGACCGCGAGGCTTGTATTCGGCACCGATCCAGCCGTCATAGCCGAGGCGAGCGAGGGTCTGGACAATATGGCCGTAATCGACCTCGCCTTCGTCGGGCTCGGCACGGCTCGGCACGCCAGCGATCTGGACATGACCGATCAGGGGCATGAGGGTCTCGAGACGCCGGGTCAGGTCGCCCTCGGTGATCTGGAGGTGATAGCAGTCGAACATCAGCTTGATGTTGGCGCAATCGGCGCGTTCGATGATGGCGGCGGCCTGGGCAGAATGGGTCAGCGCATAGCCCGGCGCATCGCGATGGTTGATCGGCTCGATCAGCAGGGTGATGTTCTCGCCTTGCACCTTGTCGGATGCGACGCGCAAATTTTCGACAAACATGCTTTCGGCGTCTTGTCGATCGCCTGATCCGAGCTTGCCCGCCATGCAGTGTATCGCCGAGGCGCCGATCTTCCTCGCATAGTCGAGCGTCAGATCGAAGCCGGACTGGAACTCCGCCTGCCGACCGGGCACCGCGCCGAGACCGAAATCGGCGCTTCCGCCGCGCGGCGTGTTCACCCCCAGCATGGTGAGGCCGTGCGATCGTATGGCGTGGCCGACGCGTTCCGGCGCGACATCGTAAGGCCAATGCATCTCGATTGCCGTGAAGCCATTCGCCGCCGCAGCATGGATACGCTCGACAAGCGGCCTGTCAGCAAAGAGAAAGCCGATATTGGCGGAAAACCGCATCACCTACACCAACCTCGCATCCACCCGGCCGATCTCTCCGAGATCGACGATGATCTGGTCGCCGGACCTGACCGGCACCGGGACGACACAGGTGCCGGTGGTCACCAGCTCTCCCTCGCGCAGGCCACCGGCGAATTCGGCAACTTCGTTGGCAAGCCAGGTCAGCGCCAATCGCGGGTCGCCGAGCACGGCGGCGCCCGACCCCGTCGCGACCAGCTTGCCGTTCTTGTACACCGTGGCGCGTTGGGCTGCGAGGTCGATGGCGCGCCAGCTCGCCGGCGCAGGATCGCCGACGAAGAACCAGCCGGCGCAGGCGGCATCGGCAATGAGCTGCTCGGGGCCTACCGTGGTGAATTCGCGGAAGCGCGAATCCGGAATTTCGATCATCGGGTGGAGGTCGATCGCGGCTTCCACTACCTCCTCGACCGTGTATTTGCGATCACGCGGCGGCAGGTCGCGTCCCATACGGAAGGCGAATTCCGCCTCCGCCACCATCATGAGGTTATTGGCGAGCAGGCCTGCCATTCCGTCGGGCAGCACCCGCGTCTCGAGCAACCTGCCGGCCAAAGGCCCTGGAACATTGATGTGCTTCTGGCCAGCAAGGCTGGTGGCGGCGATCTTCCAGCCTACCGATTGCTGGCGGGAGGCGAGTAGAAGACCCTTTTGGGCGGCGTAAGCCTCGGCCCGATCCTTGGGGCGGATCGCCTCTGGCAGCGCGTCGAGCTTCCGGCCGGCACACCAGGCGTCCCAGATCATCGTCGCCACATCGACATCGCTCATCCTGGTCTCCTTCACGCGTCTTCTCGCGGCCGGGATTGCCGTGGCTCGGACAGGGCCGGATCGAGTCCGAACGTATCGACAAGCTCGGCAATCTGCGCCGGCGACAGCATCCGCGGATCACGGTGCCGCAGCAGCAGAACGAGTTTCGCAGTCTCCTCCAGCTCTTCGACGGCATGGACGGCGGCTTCGAGACTTCTGCCGGCCACCACCGGGCCGTGGTTGGCAAGAAGCACACAAGCATGGCGGCCCGCAAGGGTTCGAATGGCCTCGGCGACCGAGGGATCCCCAGGGCGGAAATAGGGAACAAGGGCGAGCCGGCCGACCCGCATCAGCGAATAGGCAGTGAGCGGCGGCAAGACATTTTCAGGATCGGCATGGGGAAGGCACGACAGGGCGACGGCATGGGTCGAATGAAGGTGGACCACCGCCGCGGTGTCGCCGCGGCTGTCGTAGAGTGCGGCATGAAGCGGCAGCTCCTTGGTCGGAGGCCGACCACCGCGCGGGGTGCGGCTGCTGTCCAGGCGGCAAAGCTCCGCCGGATCGAGGAAGCCGAGCGAGGCATCGGTCGGGGTCACCAGAAATCCGCCATCGGGCAATCGCACGCTGACGTTTCCCGACGAGCCGGGCGTCAGGCCGCGCTCGAACAGCGAGCGCGCAAGGCGGCAGATCTGCTCGCGGACAGCGCTCTCTCCCGTCAATGCCCGTCTCCCAAAATCCGGATCGCCCGGTCATAGAAGTCAATGGCGCCGAAATTGCCCGATTTCAGGGCAATGCCGACGCGGCGGTCGCCGTGGCGTGCGGTCATGGCGGGCACGCCCGGATCGATCTCGGGGCCGATCTCGAGCTGCTCGATGCCGATGGCGTTGATCACCGCACCCGCCGTTTCACCCCCACCGACCACCAGTCGGGTGAAGCCGCGGGCGAGCAGCCTCGATGCGAGCTCGCCGAAAAACCGCTCGAGTGCCGATGCGGCGCCCGTGCCGAAGCGCTGCTGAGCCGCTTCGATCTCCGCCGCGGGCGCGGTCGAATAGGCAATCGGGCTCTCGGCGCGCAACGACCACAGCTCATCGGCAACGGCGTCCGGCGACAGCGCGCCAGCGATGATCTCGCCGGGAAGAATTGCGATGCCGGGATGGCGCTCGAGGTGGTGAGCCAGCTGGATCCGCGACTGGTTGGAGCAGCTGCCGGACAGGACGACGGCCGGTCCATGGACCGCCTGGAACGATGCGGCGGGCGGCGCGAGCAATCCAGCATCGCGGAAGTTCTGCGGCAGGCCGAGAGCGATCCCGGAGCCGCCGGTGACGAGCACCGCGTCGCGCATTGCCTGGCCGATCGCCAGGAGATCGGCGTCGCTCACCGCATCGACGACGACCAGGCGCCGGTGCTCGGCTGCCAGGGCCTGCGCAATCGACCGCGGACCTTGCCGGACAATGTCATAGGGGACGTGTCCGACGTCGGTGGTGGTCTGCCGCCCGAGCCAGCGGCGGATGTCCGGATCGGTCATGGGGTTCAGCGGATGACGCTCCATGCCGCTTTCGGAAAGCAGCCGATCCTTCACGAAAAGATGACCTTGATAGACCGTGCGGCCATTGGTCGGGAAGGCCGGGCAGACGACGACGGCCCGCGCCGACAGGGCTTCGCTCAAGGCCTCGGCCACCGGTCCGATATTGCCGGAGGGGGTCGAGTCGAAGGTGGAGCAGTATTTGAACAGATATTGGCGACAGCCCTGCTCTCGCAGCCAGGCCAGCGCCTGGAGCGACAGCCTGACGGCCTCCTCCGGTGCGATCGAGCGCGTCTTGAGGCTGACGACTGCGGCCTCCATGGTGGCCGGTGCCCTCATTTGCGGCACGCCGACGAGCTGCGTCACCGCCATGCCGCCGCGGGCCAGCGTGTTGGCAAGATCGCTTGCGCCGGTAAAGTCATCGGCGATGGCGCCGAGCAGCATCCCTCAATCTCCGTTCACGGCAGCCTGCCGCCGAGCTCGTCCTCGATATGGATGCGGACGATGTCATCGAAGCTCGTTTCGGCGGCGAAGCCAAGGGCCTGGGCGCGCCCGCCCGCAAAAGAGCGCGGCCAGCCCGCGACAATGCGCTCGACCACGGGATCGGGCTCGTGCCTGATGCGGCGAACGGCGGCATCTCCGGCCACCCGGCGCAAGGCTTCGATCTGCTCACCGACCGTGACCGACAGCCCCGGCATGGACAAATTGCGCCGGGTGCCGAGGCGGTCGAGATCGATGGTTGCGGCATGGATGAGGAAGGCAATGGCGGCGCGCGGGCTCGCATGGCTGTGGCGGACGGTTTCATCGACCGGCAGCACCGCCTCCTTGCCGACCAGCGGTTCGCGGATGATGCTGGAGAAGAAGCCGGACGCCGCCTTGTTGGGCAGACCAGGGCGGACGCAGATGGTCGGCAGGCGGATGCCGATGCCGTCGAAGAAGCCGCGGCGGGTGTAGTCGGAAAGCAGCAGCTCGCAGATCGCCTTCTGGGTCCCGTAGCTGGTGAGCGGCGCGGTGAGGAAATCATCGCCGATCAACTCCGGGAAGGGAGCACCGAAGACGGCAATCGACGAGGTGAAGACCAGCCGCGGCTTCTCCGGCCGACCGGCCTTGCGGATCGCCTCGAACAACAGCCGGGTGCCATCGAGATTGATGCGGTAGCCCTTGTCGAAATCGGCTTCCGCCTCGCCGGAGACGATGGCCGCGAGGTGGAAGATGAGATCGGGGCGGTATTGGACAAGCGCGGCGGCGGCCCCCGGCCGGGAGAGATCGCTGGCAATGGTGGTGATCGCCGTCGGGGAGCTCGGCTTTTCCGGCATGACGATATCGGCGAGCACCAGCTCGTCCAGGGCGTGGCTGCCGATGCGGCCATCGGCCAGGAGCCGTGCCGTCAGCTTGCGCCCGATCATGCCGGCGGCGCCGATGATCAGGACCTTGATGGGGCGGTTGCGGTCACTCATGCGGCGACGTGCACCACTTCATAGGGGCCAAGCTCGATGGCATCGCGGTCAAGCCTTTCGCCTGGGCTGGTCAGCAGATCGGGATCGTCGGCCGCCGCCATGAAGCTGCCAGGACCGAGCCGTGCGGCGCGCCCTTCGGCGATGCCGTCCAGCGTCACGCGCTGCGGCTCGGCGGTGAGATTGGCAAGCCACAGCGATCGCCTGTCGCCGTTGCGGGCGGCCACCGCCTGCACCTGCCGCGGCGCCGTGATCTCGACCCGGTGAAGAGCGCCACCGGCGAGGCCGGCGAGGCCGCGCAGGACGTGATAGGCGGGATAGAGGCCGCCATCCGCGTCGTACCATGCCTGCGGCCACGCCTGCCTGGTGTGCACCACGCCGAAGGGGCCGGCGAGGCCGCCAAGGGCAATGGCCGCAGCGCCGCCATAGGCAAAATGCGCGAAATAGCCGAGGTTCCAGGCCGCGCCGAGCAGCCCGCGCTGGCGCGGATCGTTGCGGTTCATCGCCTGGCGCCGGTCGTCGGGGTTGTCGGCGACGGCCGCGCCATAGGGGTTGTCGCGCATGCCGATGGCGCTCGGCCCGACCGCATAGGGCTTGTCGGCGATGAAGCGGCGCACGCTCAGGGCGATATGGGGCAGCGCCTCCAGCCCTTCGGTGACCGAGCGGTCGTCGCCGGCATGGACCAAGGCGGAGGTGGTGAAGCTCACGAAATCAAGATGATCGAGCGGCGGCCGCTTGCGGTTCAGCTCGGTGAAGAAGCTGAGCATGCCGCCGCCGAGCCGGGCCTTGGGAAAATGCCGGCGGGCGCTGTGGAAGAACTCCCGCGCGGGCGGGCATGGCGGCCATGGCGAGCCGGGAAGGACGCATTTGAGATCGGGGGCGGGCGACAGCAGCACCACCGGAAACGGGTGGTCGAGAGCGCGCGCCGCAGCAGCGAGCGCGGCAATTTCCGCGTCATAGCCCTCGATATCGCTGATCACCGCCTCGAGCCAAGGGGTGGCGCCGATGGCGCGGGCGGCCGCCGCAGCCGCCGCGAGGCTTGCCGCGTCATGGCCCTTGCGGCGATCGTGATGGCAGATCAGATGCTTCAGCTTGAGCTTCTCGAGGACGCCGCGGTTCTGCGTGACCCCGCCGATGTCATCGGGAGCGAGGCCGGCGCCGAGCGCCGGCACGGCGCCGGTCTCCTCGCCAATGCGCACCACCACCGCGCTGTCGCGCCGGGCCCGGGCAGCGGGCGTTCCGTGGACCGACAGGCGCACCGCCTGCTCGATCACGGTGCCCTTGGCGAGCGTGTAGGGCCAGGGCAAGGCGAGCGGCCGGACATAGGTCTTGTAGGAGGCGTCGGTCCAATTGCGCTGATCCTCCATCTCGAAGGTATCGCCCTCCATGCGGCACTCGACGCTCACACCGGGAGCGAAGGCATGGGTGACGGCGCGCAGGTCCATCATCGGCTGAACGGGGTCGATCAGCTCGGGAAAGCGCGTGTCGGAGACCCGACCGTCCACCGTCTCGATGCGGGCCGGGGCACCGGCGACGCCGACGATCGGATGGAGAACGACAAAGCCGGTGCGGGCGGTCAGGAAATCGGTGACCGCTTCGCCCTTGGCGATGAAATCGAGCTTGCCCGCGGCATCGCCGGTGATCACCGCGGAATAGCGCAATTGCTGCGCCGCATCGCGCGTCACCGCATCATAGGTGACCGTGAAGCCGTCGCGCGTTTCGCTGACCGCGAGATTGGAGATCGCGGGATCATACGTACCCCAATTCTTGTCGCGAACGATGAACGAGACGGCGCGGATCATCTCGATGCCGTCATAACGAATGTAGCGGAGATTGCCGGATTCGAGCTCGGCCGTAAGCTTGCCGGCGGTGAGCAGCCGCGGCGGCTCGACCGGTTGGTCGGTGCCGGTGAGCATGACCGAAGGCGACGGTGGTTGGCGCATGTCTCTTCCTCCAGCTGTCATCCGGCAATGCCGCGGGCGAAGACCCGGCCGTTCTCCGGGTCGATCAGGATGGCGTGACCCATGTCGAAATCGAGATCGATGGCGGCGCCGGGCCTGAGCAGGGAATGGGCATCGACCTCGGCGACCACCCTTAAATCGGCGAGCCGCGCCGTCACATAGGTGCGCGACCCGGTGGGCTGCACGAGCTCGATGCTGGTCCGCAGCCTGACGCCGCCGGGGCCGGCGCTGCCGACCGCCTCGGTGACGTGCTGCGGCCTGATCGCCAGAGTGACGGGCCGCTCAGAATGGGAACGCGCCGCCGCCGCCATGGGCGACGGCAGCAGGAGGCTCGTGCCGTCGCTCGCCGCGAAATGCAGGCTGCTGCCATTGGCGACAAGCCGGCCGGCCAGGAGATTGATCTTCGGCGAGCCGAGGAAGCCGGCGACGAACTGGGTGGCCGGGCGGTCATAGAGCTCGAGCGGCGCGCCGACCTGCTCGACCTGGCCAGCGTTCATCAGCACGATGCGGTCGGCCAGCGTCATCGCCTCGATCTGATCGTGGGTGACATAGATCATCGTGGCAGCGAGCTCCTGGTGCAGGCGCTTGATCTCGCTGCGCATCTCGTCGCGCAGCTGGGCATCGAGATTGCTCAGCGGCTCGTCGAACAGAAAGAGCTTGGGATTGCGGACGATGGCCCGGCCGATCGCCACGCGCTGGCGCTGGCCGCCCGACAGATGGCGCGGGAAGCGGTCGAGCAGGCCCCCGATGCCGAGCAGCTCCGCGGCGCCGTTGACGCGGCGCAGCGTCTCGGCTTCCGGCGTGCGGCGGGCGCGAAGGCCGAAGGCAATGTTGTCCCTGACGTTCATATAGGGATAAAGCGCGTAGTTCTGGAACACCATCGCGATGTCGCGATCGCGCGGGCGCACGTGATTGACCTGCCTGCCGTCGATCTCGATCGTGCCCTGCTGGATGTCCTCGAGGCCGGCGATGGTCCTGAGCAGGGTCGACTTGCCGCAGCCGGAGGGACCGACCAGCACGGCGAACTCGCCCGTCGAGACCTGGAGATCGATGCCGCGCAGCACCTCGACCGGTCCGAAGCGCTTGTGCAGTCTACGAATGGTCAGCTCGGCCATGGTCGGCTCACCCCTTGACGGCGCCCATCGAGATGCCGCGCACCAGGAAACGCTGCATGGTCGCAACGGCAAGGAAGATCGGCACCGTCCCGAGCACCGACATGGCAGCGATCTTGGCCCAGAAATTCGACTGGCCGCCGAAATAATGCGTCACCTGGACGGTGTAGGTGGTGACCTCGGTCCTGGTCAGCACCAGGGCGAAGATGAAGTCGTTCCAGGCAAAGACGAAGGTGAAGACCGCGGTGGCGAAGAGGCCGGTCCTGACCATCGGAAACACCACTTTCCACAGCACTTCCCAGCGGGTGCAGCCATCGACCAGAGCACTCTCCTCGAGCTCGAGCGGCACCTCCTCGATATAGCCCCGCATCATCCAGATGACATAGGGCAGGCTGAAAGCCGTGTAGAGGACGATCAGCCCGTGATAGGTATCGACCCAATGGAGCCAGACATAAAGCAGGAAGATCGGGAAGATGATGGCGATCGGCGGCATCAGCCGTTGCGAGATGATCCACACCGCGAGGTTCTCGCCGCCGGTCTTGAAGCGGGCGAGACTGTAGGCACACATGGTTCCGAGCACCATGGCGATGAAGGTGCTGATGCTCGCCAGCACCAGGCTGTTCCAGACGGTGAAGGCATCGCCGTCCTTGAACAGCACGCGATAATTGGCAAACTGAATGCTCTTGGGATACCAGACGGGCGGGTAATGAAAGATCTCCTCCGGCGTCTTGAAGGAGATGATGAACAGCCAATAGACCGGGAAGACGAAGAACAAGGTGAGCGCGATCGCGGCGGCATAGCGCAGCGGAAGGGCGAACCGGCCGGCGGCGGTCATCGGGCAAACCCCATGCGCCGGATGGCCAAGGTCACGACGAGCGACATCAGAGCGACGATCAGGAAGGCAATGGCGGCGGTGTAGCTCGACTCGAACTGCTGAAATCCCTGGACGTAGGTATAGATGGATATGGTCTCGGTCATGGTGCCCGGGCCGCCGCCGGTCAAGGCCCAGATCACGTCGAAGATGCGGAAGAGATCGATGCCGCGAATGAGGATGGCGATGGCCATGACCGGCCAGATCGCCGGCAACACGATCTTGAAGAAGATGCGCCAAAAGCGCGCCCCGTCGAGCTCGGCTGCTTCGAGCAGGGAGCGGTCGACATGCGACAGGGCTGCGAGCAGGATCAGGAACATGAACGGCGTCCATTGCCAGATCTCGCAGATGAAGATGGCGGGGTAGACGAGCCTGGGGTTGACCGTCCACAGCAGCACCAGCTGGTGGCCGGCGAGCCAGCTGATGATCTGGTTCACCGGTCCGTAACGCTGGTCGAACAGCAACCGCCAGGTAGCGCCGGCGACGATCGGCGAGATGATGGTCGGCAGCACGATCAGGGCAATGAACAGCTGCCGTCCCGGCATGTTGTCGAGGAACAGCTGCGCCATCATCAGCCCGAGCACCAGCTCGAGCGGCAGTGCCACCGCGGTGATCAGCAGCGTGTGCAGGATGGCCTGCCAGAGGCGATGATCACGGAACAGCTGGGCATAGTTCATGAGCCCGTGAAAGGACGTGTCCTGATCGGTCATCGTCAGGTTCTGGAAGCTGATCACCAGCGAATAGACGAGCGGGAACAG
Organism: uncultured Alphaproteobacteria bacterium; assembly: GCA_963744915.1. Classification (GTDB taxonomy): domain Bacteria; phylum Pseudomonadota; class Alphaproteobacteria; order Rhizobiales; family Aestuariivirgaceae; genus DATAFF01. Next base: position 165,785 of record CAVUUY010000023.1, on the reverse strand, counting down.
GCCGATCAGCAACAGCAGCAGAACCGCCGGGAACACGAGCCAGAGACGGAAGTTGCGATCCGGCATCCGGTGCCTTCCCACCGGTGCATCGAGAACGTGCTCAACCGTCTCCGACGTCATGAACCATTCACGCCTTAGGGTTAGGACCCTTTAATTAATCGAATTGATAGACCCCCATTTCCCTTCTCCCCGTGCTGACGGGGAGAAGGTGCCCCGGAGGGGCGGATGAGGGGTCTTTCTCGCCAAGCCGAAATCTTCGAGAAATCCTGTATCTTTTACAAGTGAGAAGTCATCCATACTTCACGAGGGGTGATTGAAGTTGGCAAAGGCACCCCCTCATCCGGCCTCCGGCCACCTTCTCCCCCGCTCGCGGGGGAGAAGGGAAAAGGGGGGTACGGCGATCTCCCAAAAGGGTCTGGGCCTTACTTCGGATAGGCGCCGGACTTGATGGCCCAGTTGGCGTAGACGGCCTTCTGCTTGTCGACGCCGATCTTCTCGGTGATGGCGTCCCAATCGCTGGCCGCCTGGTCGAGGATCGCCTTCGGGTCGTCGCCGGCCCACAGCTTGCTGATGGCCTGGCGCAGGACCTCCTCATATTTGTCGGTCTGCAGCAGCGAGAGGTCGAGAAGCCCGGTCTTCGAGCCTTCCTCGAGCGTGGCAAGATAGGCCTTGGCATCGGGCCACAGCGCGAGATAGCCGGGATCGGTGAAGTGGGAATCCCGGAAGGGATCGCGCAGCGCGGTCGGCAGCTTGACCCGCTCGAGGCTCACATCCTCGCTGTTCAGCCATTGGATGAACAGATAGGCGGCGTCCTTGTTCTTGCTGGTCGAGGCGACCGACAAAGCGAAACCGGCGGCAAGCTCGGGATGACCGCCCGGCGGCAGGGCATAGCCGACCTTGCCGGCGATGGTCGACTTCGGCACCCAGTTCAACGCCTCCTCGTCCTTGCCGTATCCGGCAGCCCAGCGTCCATAAGGCGGCCAGGAGATGGTCATTGCCGTCTGGCCGGCGAGAAAGGCGGCGAGATTCTCGGTGAAGCCCCATTGCTCGACGCCCGGAGGCATGAACTTGTTCTCGTTGCGCATGTCGGTGAAGACCTTCACACCGATATCGCTGTTGATCGTCGCCTTCATGGTGTTGGCATCGAAGAACTTGCCGCCCTCGTTGCGAAAGCGCTCCTGGAACATGAACTGGGTGTAAGGCGGCTGGCGGAAGAAGGCGGCGCCATACATGGCGGGCTGGTATTTGTCGGTCAGGAACTGGCCGATCTCGTCGAATTCCGCCCAGGTCTTGGGCGCTGCCAGCTCGTGATTGAACTTGGCCTTGAATTCCGCCTTGTTCTTGGGGTCGTCCAGGATGTCCTTGCGGTAATAGAACACGAAGACGTCGCCATCATCGGGGAAGCCATAGATCTTGTCGTTCACCTTCATCTGGTTGTCGCGATAGGTCGGCGCGATCTTCTGCAGCTCGTCGTTATAGCCATATTTCTCGACATAGGGGCCGAGGTCCTCGAGCGCCCCGGCCTGCGCGAGATCCGGCATCCAGGAGGGAATGACGTTGAGCGCATCATAGGCGCCGGTGCCGGCGCGGTACTCCTGCATGATCTTGGTGAACATCTCGGCGGTGGCGACTTCCACCACCTTGACCTTGATGCCGGTCAGCTTCTCCCATTTCGGGCCGGAGAAGTTCAGCGGGTCGAGCGCCTGAAGGCCCGCCTCCCAGACGATGGTGATCGTCTGTCCACGGTATTTCTGCGCTTCCTTCACGGCGCGGTCGGCGGCGCTTTCGGCATGGGCGCCGGTCGCCAGCGACAAGGCGACGGCGGTCGCAGCGAGCATCGCGCTCCATTTGGCATAAAGGCCCATCGGCACTCCTCCCTTTCATGTTAAAGCGTGATGTGGTCGGGTGTATCCGGTCACATCATGCTCCCGGTTCTTATCCGCCGTGCGCGGCACTGAGCCGCGCCAGGCGCCGTTTGCAAAGCTCGCTGTCCAGCACATCGCGGTTGACGACGTTGCGCGGCACCCGGCCATGCTGGATGTCGAGGACGGCGCTGACATCCGCTGCCCCATTGCCGGCGAAGCACTGGTCGGTCCAGCAGAGCGCATGCGGCGTCGCAATGACGTTGTCGAGCCCAAGCAGCGGTTCGTCGGCCGGCGGTGGCTCGACCTCGAAAACATCGAGGCCGGCGCCGGCAATCCGCTGCTCCTGCAATGCGGCGGTCAAGGCCTTCTGGTCGACGATCGGACCGCGGGCCGTGTTGATGAGGAAGGCTGTCGGCTTCATCAAAGCGAGACGCGCCGCATTCACCAGGTGGCGGGTGTCGTCGGTCAGCGGGCAGTTGACGGCCAGCACATCGCTCCGCCGGAAGAGCTCGTCCAGCCCGACGAGCTTGACACCAAGCTCGCGGGCGATCGCGGGCGAGGCGTATGGATCATAGGCGATGAAGGCCATGTCGAAGGGCTTGGCCAGGCGAAACAACTCGGCGCCGATATTGCCGATGCCGAGCGAGCCCAGGGTGCGACCGACGAGCCCGTAACCCATGAACTGGCCGCGGCGGTCGAAGCCGGCCGGCCCCTCGCGGGTGAGGCGGTCCTTGATCATGAGCTTGCCGGTCAGGGCCAGCATCAGGGCGATGATCGAGACGGCGACCGGGCGGCGGATACCATCCGGGGTGATGACCAGCGGGATGCCGGCCCGCGTCAGGGCCTCGAGCGCGACGTTGTCATAGCCGACGCCGAAGCGGGCGACGACGGCGAGGCGGCCATTGGGGTGGATGCTGTCGGCGGTGAAGCGCGCGGTCAGCAGGATGAGGGCGTCGACATCGGCAAGCTGCTCGGCGCGCAGGCTGTCCGCGGGCTCGAGATAGAGGAGCTCGACACCGGGCGCCTCGATCAGCGGCGTCAGATCGAAATCGGGAAAGAGCGGCGAACCGTCGGGTTTGCGGAAGTCCGCCGAGAGAGCGACCCGGAAAGGTGCCATTGCCTGTCAAGCCTTTCCACAGCCGGCCCGCAACCTTGCCAGCGCTGCCGCCAGCGCGTCATGGAGCACCCAGACATCACCGGAATAGCAGATGAAATCGAATCCCAGGCGGTTGACCTCGATGCCCTGCTCGACGGTCGGCACGAGGCGACCGAGGGAGCGGCCGTGGCGGCGCGCCGCCGCCACCACCCGCTCGACCGCATTCTTGAATTTGGGATCGTCGAACGCGCCGGGAATACCCAGCGAAACCGACAGATCGAAATGACCGATCCAGAGCAGGTCGACGCCATCGATGGCAGCGATGGCATCGGCGTTCTCGACGCCCTCGGCGGTCTCGATCTGGCACACGAAGGTGGTGCGCGCGTTGGCGCGGCCGAATTTGTCAGCGACGGTGCCGGGCCGGTAGTTGTCATGGGCGATCTGCAAGGCAACCCCGCGCGACCCCTGCGGGTGGTATTTCATGCTGGCGATGATGCGGCGGACCTCGTCGGGCGTGCCGACCATGGGCAGCATGAGGCCCTCGGCGCCGGCATCGCAGGCGCGGGCGATGTGATGATATTCCTTGGATGGAACCCGGACGATGGCCGGCAGGGATGCCGCCTCGAAGTAGCGGATCGCGCTCTTGAGGGTCTCCATCCCGAAGCCGGAGTGCTCCATGTCAAAAAGGGCAAATTCGCACCCGGCCGATTTGAGGATGTGGCCGATGCCCGGCGTGGCGAATTCGACGATGAAATGCCCGAACTTCGGCTCGCGCGTCCGGGTCAGCGCCTTCAGGCCCTGTCCATCCATCCACTGCTTCCTCCCGAGGACGGTCCGCTATTTGGCGGACTTCTTGCTGCCATTAGCATAGCAAGGGACCAAGCGGCGTCAATCAGTGGGAAGTCTAATGGTTGGCTGGCTTTAGACCTGGCGCTCGCGCTGCCGTGCAAGCTCCTTCCAGGCCTCGTTGCGCTCCTCGATCAGGCGGCCGATATGGTCGACCCGCATCCGCTCGACTTCCTGGTAGTGGTCGTGGCGGCACCCCTGACGGCACTGCAGGGCCAGGCTGGCGAGCTTCTCTTCGAGCTTGGCGACAATGGCGCTCAAACGATCGACATCGGCCTTCAGAACGTCCCGTTCGAGGAGCAGGAGCGCCAGATTCTGCTCCTTGAGATCGACAATTTTGTTCATTTCGACACCAACGCACTCACCTGGGCGAATTCTTCGCTGAAAAGCTGAGCTTGATCCAGGGGAGAGGGGGGCAGGCGAGTCGTTTCCCCGGCCGGTGTGTCGATTTGGCCAGGCGCGCCGCCGGGTTTGAGCAAAATTTGTCAGCCGAACAGGCGCTCGCCCTGTTCGTCGATGAGCTGGCGCCCTTTGGCGATGGCGGCGTCGATGGCTGCTTCCTTGCTGGCGAAGCGGTCGGCGCGGATATAGGCGTGCTCCTGGCGATCATCGCCGCTTACGCGCGCGATCGCGCCGGCCAACTGATATTGGCCATTCTCCAGGAAGGGCCTGGCGATGATCAGGAAGCCCTTGTGCTCGACCTCCTTGGCGGCGAGCGCGGCGACATCGTCGCGCGGCTTTCCCCAGCCGAACAGAGATTTCCAAAACGACACCTAAAGTGACCCTCCGGTGATCAAAACGAGCCGATTTCGGGCCTGTTATAGTGCACTAAACAGGTCAAGTCACAGGGGTCTTCGGAGCGAGCGGAAGGGTCACCTCGATCCGACTTGGCAGGTTGCCGGCCGGTGCCCAGCGGGCGCTGCCGCCATGGGTGCTGGCGATCTGGCGGACGAGGGTCAGGCCAAGCCCGGTACCGCGGGAGGTCAGGCGGCCCGACCAGCTGCGATAAAAGGGCGAAAAGATCCGCTCCCGTTCGCTTGCCGGGACGCCCGGACCCTGGTCCGAGACGACGACCGACGCCCGGCCGTCATGGCGGCCGACCAGGATCTCGATCGGCGGGCTGCCATGCCGCTGGGCGTTGTCGAGGAGGTTGCGCAGCATGCGCTGGAGCAGGCTCCTATCGCCCAAAACCGACACCGATTCACCCTCCAAAGTGCAATTTTCGTAGCGCGCGCCCTCCTCCGCCGCGAGCGCCAGGAGGTCGATCTCCTCGTCGGCCCGGGCGACGGCCTCAGCATCGAGCCGGCTCGACAGCAGGATGCCGTCGATCAGGCCGTCGAGCTCGGCAATGTCGCCGAGAAGCTCGGTTTTTCGCCGGGCGCTGCCGCCGCCTTCGAGCAGGAATTCGATGCCGAGGCGGATGCGCGACAGCGGCGTGCGCAGCTCGTGCGAGGTGTTGGCGAGCAGCAGCTTGCGGGCCTCGACCAGCTCCTCGATGCGGGCGGCGGCGCGGTTGAAGCTGGCGGCGAGGCGCGCGACCTCGTCATTGCCTTCGATCTCGACGCGGGCCGAAAGATCGCCGGAGCCAAGCTGCTCGACGCCGCGCTGAAGCCGTTCGAGACGGCCGGTCAGGCGGCGCACCACCGGGTAGGCGCAGAGCGCAACGGCAAGCGCGATGCCGCCGAGGAAGATGATCAGCCGGAACACCGGACGGTGCGGCGGCAGCGACGGCCGGGCGACGATCCAGCGGTTGTCCGACAGCTTCATGGCCCAGGCCGCACCGTCACGGCCGTAGATCCAGCCATGCGACTGGCGGGCGGCCGGACGGGGCACGGGACGGCCGGCGGCGGCCACCAGGCGGCGAGCCCCATCGAAGAGCCCGAGGTCGATGTCGAGCCGGTCGTGCAGGCGGTCGATGGCCTCCTGCTGTGTCGCCGGCGCGGCACTCGGCGGCGGCAATTCGGCCGCCATCAGCTCGCCGGCGATCTCGAATGCGCGGGAACCGGGCGTGTCGCTCGGCCCGAGCCGCCACAGGAGGCCTGCGATCAGCACCACCAGCAGCAGGCTCGCGATAATCGTGAGATAGAGTTGGTGATAAAGATGCCTCATCGACAAATCAGTCCTGCGCCTTGGCGAAGACATAGCCGGCGCCACGGATGGTGATGACGCGGCGCGGCCGGCGGTGATCGTCCTCGATGGCGGCGCGGATGCGCGAAATGTGCACGTCGATCGAGCGGTCGAAGGCCTCGAGCGGCTCATTGCGCATGATGTCCATCAGCGCCTCGCGCGTCATCACGTGACCGGCCCGGCGCGCCATGGCCAGCAATATGCCGAATTGATGACTGGTCAGCGCCTTCGGCTCACCGTTCAGGCGGACCTCGCGGGCATCGCAGTCGATCTCCAGCCGACCGAAGCGCAGGATGCTCTCGGCGATGCCGCGGCCACGGCGCAAAATTGCCCGGACCCGCGCCAGCAATTCGCGGGGCTCGAACGGTTTCGGCAGGTAGTCATCGGCGCCCATTTCCAGACCGACGATCCGGTCCATGGCGTCGCCGCGCGCGGTCAGCATGAGGATCGGAATGCCGCCCCGCCGGCGCAGCTGCCGGCAGACGTCGAGCCCGTCCATGTCGGGCAGCATCAGGTCGAGGACCACGATGTCGTAGCTGTCGGCACCCTGCATCTGCAGCCCGGCGGCGCCATTGGCGGCGCGCGACACGCGAAAGCCGGACTGGCCGAGATAGTCCGACACCATCTCGGCCAGGCGGCCGTCATCCTCAATGAGCAATATCCGGTCGCTCACCGTCTCAGTTCATCCGCGATGCCAGCTCCAGAACGCCCGACGTTCGCGCCATTCGTCAAGCCGTTCCTCGAGCTTGCGGCGCTGTTCGACGCTCAAAACGTCGCCAGCATCGGCAAGCGCCTGGGTGACGCGGCGCGTCGCGGCATCGATATTGGCCATCTGCTCGGTTCTGAGCGACTCGAGGGCGGCGCGGTCGATGGTCGGCGCGGCAAGCAGCTCGCGGACGCGCCCACGGGCCGATTTGATCTTTTCACGCAATGGGATGAGATCCTTCAACGCGGTCTTCACGACGGCGCGAAGCTTCTCTGTCTGCTCATTGGTGGCATCGACCTCGATGGCAAGATGCCGCACCATGCGGTCGGCCCGCTGCTCGGCCCTGGCGGGGTCGAAATCATGCCCGCCGCCGCCCATGAAATGCATCGGCATTCCCGCTCCGTCGCCATACTGGCTCATGGCACTGGTCGCGACGGCGCCGGTGAGGGCCGCGGCCAGGGCGACGCTCGGCAGGATCAGCCAGCTCCTGCCGCTCCTTGGCTGCTGCGGCTGGGGGTTGGTCGAGGAACCGGCCGAATTGAGGTGATCGTTCATCGTGCTCTCCTTTGCTTGAGACGGCAACCGTCGCAAGAGTTGAAGCCCGGCGATTTCCGACACGTCTCCGGCGTGCAAAGATTTGTAAAGGGTGCCATTCAGGAGCGAAGATGACACCCAGGGATGCGCGCGCCACTGAGATATTCATCGATAATCTGACGATAACGCACGGGCCCAAAGCTTGGGAAATGCCCGCCATGAACGATTTCCACGCGCAGAGATCGCAGCTTCTCCATGGTCAAGGCGTAGTCGACACGATCGGAATGATAAACATCGTCAATGAGCGGACCGTCATAGATTGCATCGCCTGACAGCAGGATGCCGGTTTTCGCCTCGAACAGCGCTATGCCGCCCGGCGAATGCCCGGGGGTGTGGATGACGTCGAAGGCACGGTCGCCGAGATCGATGCGGTCGCCATGGCGGAGCAGGACCGTGGCCGGTGCCGGCCGGATGCGGTAGGCGGCGGCATCCCATCCAGGCGGCAGCCGGTCGAACATCTGGTCGGTGGCGTAGCGATCGGCCAGTGTCCACTCCCGGCGCGGGTCGGCCAGGATTGCAGCTTCGGATACCTCCACACGACGGTCCTCGAACTCATGATGGGAGCCGATGTGATCGAAATGGGTGTGGCTCGCGACGCAGACGATCGGCCGGCCGGCCACCAGCCGAACATGGCGGCGCAGGCCGACATGGCCAAGGCCGCTGTCGAACAGAAGGTCGCGATCGCGGCCGCGAACATGCCACATGTTGCAGCGGTAGAAGGGCTTGATCCATGGTTCGTGAATGAGCGTGACATCGTCGCTCATGCGGATGGTCTCGTACCAGTCGTCGGGCCACTCGCTGGGCCAGTCGCCGCGCTCGATGGCAGCCACTTTCACCTCGTCGTCACGATCAAGTCGGCCGGATCGCAGGATAGGGCGATGCGCTGGCCGATGGCAATCTCCTGACGCAAGGGAACCTTGGCCTCGAAGCGAATCGTCGGGTCGCGCACCGACAAGGCGGCGACACGGCGGAAGCTCCCCTGGAATATGACATCGGTGATCTCGCCATCGCCGAGATGGAGCGTCTGGCGCGGCTCGCCGAGATGGAGGTGCTCCGGTCGCAATGCCACAAGCAGCCGGGCGCCTATCGGCGCCTCGACGGGAAGCGGAAAATCACCAAGGCCGGTCGAGGCCAGGACGGCGCCGCCCGGTGCAGCGATGACGGTTGCCTCGAGCGCGGTGCTGTCGCCCATGAAGGCGGCGGTGAAGCGGCTGGCGGGGCGGGCATAGACGCGCTCGGGCGGGCCGGCGTCCTCGATCCGACCGCGATTCATGACGACGCAATGGTCGGCGAGCGCCATTGCTTCCTCCTGGTCATGGGTGACATGAACGAAGGCCGTTCCGACGCGATGCTGCAAGGCCTTGAGCTCGTCCTGCATCTGGCGCCTGAGCTTGAGATCGAGGGCGCCGAGCGGCTCGTCGAGCAGCAGGACGGCAGGTTCGACCACCAGAGCGCGGGCCAGTGCCACGCGCTGCCGCTGGCCGCCGGAAAGCTGATGCGGTCGCTTGCCGCCCAGACCCTCGAGACCGACCAGCGCCAAGGCGGATGCGACGCGCTCACGGCGCAATTTCCTGTCGAGCCTGCGCATCATCAGGCCAAAACCGACATTGGATGCGACCGACATATGTGGAAACAACGCATAATCCTGGAAGACGGTGGCGGTCGGCCGGCGCTCGGGGCCAAGCCGCGTGCAATCGGCGCCATTGATCAGCACACGCCCTTTCGAGGGAAAGACAAAACCGCCGAGGATCGACAGCAGCGTGGTCTTCCCCGAGCCTGAGGGACCAAGCAGCACCGTATAGGCGCCGGGCGCGATCGCGAGCGAGACACCGTCCAGCGCCATCGCCTCGCCATAGAGGTGATGAACGTCGTCGACCTCGACCAGGGCATCGGTCACGACCGCCTCCGGAAGACCACCAGCTCCGCCACGATGGCAAACACGATCGAGACCATGAAGACCAGCGATCCGGCAGCATTGCTCTTGGGGTTCAGGCCCGATCGCAGAAGATTCCAGATCTCGACCGGCAAAGTGGTTTCGAAACGAGTGAGCAGAAAGGCGATGATGAACTCGTCCCAGGAAAAGGTCATCGAAAGGAAGAAGCCGGCAAAGATCGCCGGCCAGAGCATGGGGGCCGTCACGAGCAGCATGACCTGCCACTCCCCTGCCCCGAGATCGCGGGCGGCACGCTCGATATTCACCTGATGGTCGCCCATCTGGCTGTAGATGATGGAAAAGCACAGAGGCAGGTTGATCACCACATGGCCGATGACGACGGCGGCAAGCGATTTGGCAACGCCGATCTGGTTGAAGAAGATGAGAAGCCCCATCCCGATGATCAGGTAGCTGACGGCGAGCGGCAGCATGATCAGGCCCCGCAGGAGCCGGCTTCCCGGCAGGGCATGGCGGGCAAATCCCCAGGCGGCAAGGAAGCCGAACGCTGCCGACAAGGCCGACGACAGGACAGCGACCACCAGGGAGTTGACGAGGCCCCTCACCAGACGCGGATCGTCGATGACCGCCACATACCAGCGCAGCGACGGCCCGTTGAAGGGCGGAATCGGCAATGACGAGCCCTGGAGCGAGAACAGCACGAGGACGATGACGGGAAGAAAGATGAAGCCGAAGATCGCAATCGCATAGGCAATGGCGACAAGGGTGAGCGGCCGCGGCGCCATCATGCCCGCTCGAGCTTCAGCCAGCGCGCCGACAGCAGATAACCGGCAGTGACCACGCCCATGAGGATCAACGACAAGGCCGAGGCGAGCGGAAAATCGCCGCGGCGGCCGATCTGCATCATGATCAATTGCGACATCAGCAGCTCGTTGTTGCCGCCGAGGATCTGAGGCGTGATGTAATCACCCATGGCGATCACGAAGGTGAGGAACGATCCGACGACGATGCCGGGGGCAGTCAACGGCAGGATGACGAGAACGAATGTGGCGAGGGGACCGGCGCCGAGATCGGCAGCGGCACGGCGGTAATTCGGATTGAGCTGCTTGAGATTGGCAAAGATCGTCAGCGTCAGCAGCATGACGAAGAAATGAGTGAAGCCGAGCACCGTCGCGAACCGGGTGTTGGCAAGACGGAGCGGTTCATCGACCAGTCCCATCGCAGTGATGGCACGATTGAGGACGCCGCGCTCGGCGAGGACCAGGAGCCAGCTGTAGGAGCGGACGATATAGGACGTCCAGAACGGCAGCACGGCGAGCATGAGGGCGAGCCGCTGCCAACGCTCGGGGACGATTTCCGCGAGGATCCAGGCGAAGGGATAGGCGAGGACCAGCGAGACGACGGTCACCCCGGCAGTGACCTCCAGGGAATTGACCATCGCCTGGAAGTAGTCCGGATCGGTGAAGAACTGGCGGTAATTCGCGACGGTCCAGCCGCCCTGCGCATGGTCCTGAAGGCTGACGACGACCATGGCGGCCAAAGGCAGAATGAAGAAGAGCGCGGTCCACGCGAGCGCTGGACCGACGAGCAGCCAGGCGACAGCGCGGATCGCGCTCATGCGCTGGTCGAGCGGTGGGGCGATTATTTGGCCTGCAGCATCTGTGTCCAGACATCCTGCATCTTCTTGTCGAGAGCGGCATCGGGGGCCGGATAGCGCTGCGCCCGCATCAGAAAGCCCGGCTGCTCGTCGAAACGAAGAATGCGCTTCTGCTCGGGTGTCAGCGCGGCCTTGCTGTTGGACGGCATCCCCCAATAGCAGGAGGAAGTGGCAAGGCGCGCCTGGCCCTCGGGCGAGAGCACATATTGGATGAACTTCAGGGCGAGTTCCTTGTTCTTGCTGGCCGCGAACATGGCGAGGGACTGCGACCAGAGAATGCCGCCTTCCTTCGGGATCGAGAAATCGAGCGCCGGATTTTCCTTGGCAAGCCCGGCGGTGACCCACTCCCCGCCGCCGACCAGAATATCCACCTCGCCGGTGGCCAGCGCCGTCTGGCTGGCCGTCACCTCGCCAACCAGCTTGGCATTCGCCTTCATCTTGAGAAGGACATCCCTGATTGCCGGGAGATCGGCTTCGGTCAGGTCGGCCGTCTTCTTGCCGAGCACCAGCGCCGCCATGCCGATCACCGGCAGATAGTAATCATAGATCGCGATGCGGCCCTTGTATTTCGGGTCGGTCAGAGCGGCAAGCGACTGCATGGCGGAGACGTCGATCTTGTCCTTGTTGTAGCCGATGGTGTTGTAGCCGAATTTCTCGGTTACCCCGTAGCGCTTGCCACCGATCTTGGTGGTGTCGTCCATCCGCACCGCGGGATAGATATCAGCGAGCGGCAGCTTGTCCTCGGGCAATTGCTCGAACAGGCCTTTCTGGACACCGCGCGGCACATCGATCGAATCGATCACCATGACGTCCCAGTCACCCGGCTGCGACTGGTCGACAATGGCGAAGCCGGCACCGGTGCCCTCGAACTCCTTCAGGTTCACCTTGACGCCATTCGCCTCCTCGAAAGGCTTGAGAAGATTGGGATCGGAATGGTCGCACCAAACCAGGGCATTGAGCTCCGCCGCCGCGGCGGCGGAGCGACCGAAGGGCAGCAGGACAGCCATCGCCATGATGGCGCCACAGCCAAGCAGAATGGCAGCCCGAAGCGGCAGGATGCGCATGAAAACCTCCCAGAAATGCTGTTCTTTTCGGATCGGCCGGAGCCTGACCGAATTCGGCAGGCGAGTCAAAGGCATCGTCAGTGGGCGATCAAGATGGGTGGCGGCGCAACCCCACGATGATCACCCCCCGTCGCCGTCCTCGTCCCAGACGACGTGCCGCGAGGAGTCGTTTCCGACATGCATCAGCCGATAGGCCACGGCGAGCAGCACGACGGCGATCGGCTTGGCCAGCATCTTGTCCCATGGCAGCGGGCCTTCGGCTGCCGCCCAATCGGTGGCGAAGTCGACGACCATATAGACCAGGATGACGCTCAACAGCGTGTTCTTGAGCTCCTGCACGCCTTCGACCCGCATCCATGACGGCACGGCGCGGCGGATGTCGGGCGGCAAGTCCAAAACGAAACCGAAGGCAATCGAATAGGTGAAGATCAACAGCACGATGCCGAACAGGAATGAATCGGTCGCCGACATGACGAGAGCGCTTGCCAGGCGGGGATCCTCGCGGCTTATCACCATGTTGGCACCCCTGATGACGTGGCCTGCCCCCTCGCCGAACATGACGAGGGCGCCGAGCGCGGTGCCAACCGAGGCGATCAGCATGATGAAGCGGAACGAAATGAAGAGACGAAGCATGCGGCTTCCGAAGTTCCGTGATGGCTGGTTGATCATGTCGGCGAGCGCTCCGGAAGAACTGCTTTCCGCCGAGCAAGGCGCATAACCGCCAGACGGATAGCGACGTAGAAGACCGGCGTCAGGAAGAGGCCGAAGAAGGTGACGCCGAGCATGCCGGCGAAGACCGCGGTGCCGAGCGCCTGGCGCATCTCCGCGCCGGGGCCGGTAGCGATCACCAGCGGCACGACGCCGAGGATGAAGGCGAAGGCCGTCATGAGGATGGGCCGCAGCCGCAGTCGGCAGGCCTCCACCACTGCCTCGACGGGGGACTTGCCCTCGCCCTCGGCCTGACGGGCGAACTCGACGATCAGGATGGCGTTCTTCGCCGCCAGACCGACCAGCACGATCAAGCCGATCTGGGTCAGGATGTTGTTGTCCATGCCGCGCGCCGCGACGCCGACCAGCGCTGCCAGGATGCTCATCGGCACGATCAGGACGATCGCGAGCGGCAGCGACCAGCTCTCATACTGGGCGGCCAGAACGAGGAAGACGAACAGGACCGAGAGGGCGAAGATGAAGATGGCGGTATTGCCGGTCTGGCGCTCCTGGAAGGCAAGCTCCGTCCACTCGAAGCTCGTGCCCTGCGGCAACACCTGGCGGGCGAGGGTCTCCATCGAGTCGAGCGCGGTGGCCGACGAATAGCCGGGGGCGGCGTTCCCCTGCACCGGAACCGACGTGTACATGTTGTAGCGCTGAACGAGATCGGGCCCGGTGACGTCGCGGATCTCGACAAGAGTGCCGAGCGGCACCAGCGCGCCGGTCGCCGAGCGCACCTTCAGGCGCAGGATGTCCTGGCGCTCGACGCGGAACTTCTGATCGGCCTGCGCGCGCACCTGATAGACGCGGCCGAAGGCGTTGAAGTCGTTGACGTAGGACGTGCCGAGATTGACCTGCAGCGTCTCGAAGATGTTGGCGATCGGCACGTTCGAGCATGCGCGCCTTGGTGCGGTCGATCGTCGAGAAAGATCTGCGGGCTCGAGGCGGAGAAGGTGGTGAAGACGCCGGTCAGCTCCGGCATGGTGCGGGCGCGCGGCCATCATCTCCCAGCGCCGCCGCGAGCACGCGCAGCATGCTCGGCGCCGTCGCGCTCCTGCAGCTGCATCTTGAAGCCGCCGGCATTGCCGATGCCGCGCACCGGGGGCGGCGGGATCGCGATGATGAATGCCTCCTCGATCGACTGCAGCCGGGCGAAGAGCTGGCCGATGATGCCAGATGCCGGACTGGCCATGGCGCAGACGCTCCTCGAAAGGAGCTTGAAGCGGGCGAAGATCGCGGCGGCGTTCGAGGCGTTGGTGAAGGTGGCGCCGGAGAACCCGGCGAAGGCGACGGCATCGATGACGCCCGGCGTATCCTGGATGATCTTGGAGGCGCGCTTGCACCACCGCGTCGGTGCGCGACAGCGAGGCGCCGTCCGGCAGTTGAATGACGACGATGGCATAGCCCTGGTCGAGCTGCGGAATGAAGCCGCGCGGCACCGCATTGGCCAGGTAGACCGTGCCGGCGAGCAGCCCGGCATAGATCGCCAGCATGATGATCCGCCGCTTGACGAGGCTGCCGACGCTTGCCGGCGTAGCCGCCGCTGGCGCGATCGAAGCCGCGATTGAAGCGGCCGGCCAGCCAGCGGCCGCCCCGAACCAGGGCATTGCCGGAACCGTGGCGTGGCGTGCGGCTTGCAGCAAGGTGGCGGCAAGCGCCGGCGACAAGCGTCAGCGAGTTGAAGGCGGAGATCAGCGGTCGAGACGGCGATGGTCACGGCGAACTGCTGGTAGAACTGACCGGAGATGCCGGGGATGAAGGCGGTCGGCACGAACACCGCGGTCAGCACCAGCGAGATGGCGATGATCGCCGTCCCGACCTCGTTCATGGTGCGATGCGCCGCCTCGCGCGGCGTCAGGCCGAGGGCGATGTTGCGCTCGACATTCTCGACCACGACGATGGCGTCGTCGACCACGATGCCGATGGCCAGCACCAGGCCGAACAGCGTCAGCGTGTTGAGCGAGAAGCCGAGCGCCGCCATGACGGCGAAGGTGCCGATCAGCGACACCGGGATGGCAACGATCGGAATGATCGCGGTGCGCCAGGACTGCAGGAAGACGATGACGACGAGGACCACCAGCACCACCGCCTCGAACAAGGTCTTGTAGACCTCGTTCATCGATTCGGCGATGAACTCGGTCGGGTTGTAGACGATCTGGTAGTCGAGGCCGGGCGGGAAATCCTTCTTCAGCTCCTCCATCGTGGCGATGATCTCGGCCGCGGCGGCAAGCGCATTGGTGCCGGGCCGCTGGAAGATCGCCAGCGCCACCGCCGGCTTGCCGTTGAGATAGGAGTTGGTGACGTAGTCGCGCGCGCCGAGCTCGACGCGCGCCACGTCCTGCAGGCGGATCAGCCTGCCCGTCCGTCGCCGGCCTTGACGATGACGTGCGGAAACTGGCGGGGATTCTCGAAGCGGCCCTGCGTGGTGACGACGAGCTGGAAGGCGTTGTCGGCGGGCGCCGGCTGGGTGCCGAGCGCGCCGCCCGAGACCTGCACGTTCTGCTCGCGCAGCGCGGCGACCACGTCGCCGGCGGTCATGCCGTAGGCGGACAGGCTTGTCCGGATCGAGCCAGACGCGCAAGCGAATATTCGCGCTCGCCGAAGATGATCAGGTCGCCGACGCCATCGAGCCGCAGCAGCACGTCGCGCACGCGGTTGCGGGCGTAGTTCGAGACATAGAGCTGGTCGTAGCTGTCGTCCGGCGACAGCATGTGCACGACCATCATCAGGTCGGGCGAGCTCTTGCGGGTGGTGATGCCGAGGCGGCGCACCTCCTCCGGCAGGCGCGGCGTCGGCGATGGCGACGCGGTTCTGCACCAGCACCTGCGCCTGGTCGAGATCGGTGCCGAGCTTGAAGGTGATGGTCAGCGACATCGGCGCCGTCGCTCGTCGAATAGGACGACATGTAGAGCATGTCCTCGACGCCGTTGACCTCCTGCTCGATCGGCGTGGCCACGGTCTCGGCGACGGTCTCGGCGTTGGCGCCCGGATAGTCGGCGCGCACCACGACGGTCGGCGGCGCGATCTCGGGATACTGCGCGACCGGCAGGCTGCAGATAGGCAATGGCGCCGACCAGCACGATGACGATCGACAGCACCGAGGCGAAGATCGGCCGGTCGACGAAGAAGTGCGAGAAGTTCATCGGCGCTACTGGGTGAGGGACGCCGCCACCGGCGGCAGGGTGGTGCGCTCGGGCGCGACCGTCGCTCCCGGACGTGCCCTGACGATGCCGCCGACGACGATGGTCTCGTCGCCGGTCAGGCCCTTGCGGACCACGCGATAGCCGTCGACCTTGGGGCCGGGCCGGATGGCCTTGATGGTGATCTTGTTGTCGGGGCCGACCACATAGACGATGCGCCGGTCCTGGTCGCTGCCGATCGCTTCGTCGGGAATGAGCACGGCCTGGTGATTGCCGGAGCCTGGAATGGAGATCCGGCCGAACATTCCCGGCTGGAGGAACAAGTCGGGGTTGTCGAAGATCGCCCTGCCCCGCATGGTGCCGGTGGCGTTGTCGATGCGGTTGTCGACGAAGTTGATGTGACCGATCCGCGTTTCCTTGGGATCGCCCGGGACGACCATGCGCACCTCATAGGCGTTGTCGCGCCCGGACGGCCGCTCGCCCTGCAACGCCATGCGGGCATAGGCGATGTAGGAGCGCTCGTCGACATCGAAATAGAAATAGATCGGATTGAGAGCCACGATGGTGGTGAGGATGCTGTCGTTGGCGTTGACCAGGTTGCCGGTCGACAGCATCTTGCGGCCGATGCGGCCGCTGATCGGAGCGGTGATCCTGGTGTAGTCGAGATTGAGCCGCGCCTGCTCCAAGGAAGCGGTGGCAGCCTGGACCTCGGCCGTGGCGGAGAGGTATTGCTGGCGGCGCTGGTCGAGGACCGATTCCGAAACGGTGCCGCTCTGCCGCAGGGACTGGGCGCGCTTGAATTCCTGGTTGGCAAGGTCGACGGTGGTCTTGGCAATGTCGAGGCGGGCGGTCGCTTCGTTGAAGAACGCCTGGAATGACCGCGGATCGATGGTGAACAGGACGTCGCCCTTGTTGACGATGGCGCCGTCCTTGAAATGGACCTGGTCGAGGTAACCTGTGACCCGCGAACGGATGGCGACATCGTCGGTCGCCTCGAAGCGGCCGGTGAAATCATCCCATTCGACGATGTTCTTCACCACCGGCTTGGCGACGGTCACGGGGGGCGGGCCCGGGGCCGGCGTGCCTGCCGTGACGCCGGCCAGGTGGTGGTTGAACCAGTACCAGGCGCCGGCGCCGGCAGCCAGGAGAAGCAGGATGGCCGCGACCGATATGGCGCGCCGATGCCGTGGCGGGCTCGCCGGCCGTTCTGCCGGCGAAACGTCCCCACCGGGAACCGGGCCTTGGGAATCCTCCATCCTCGCCTTGCCTCCACTGGCTCGCGTAAGCCCCATGATACTGGGTTCACCGGCGAGGTGAACGGGAATCGGCGCTGCGAAATGGAAATCCTGTCCCATCGACCTGTTGCCGCTTGGCGATTTTCAGGTGATGCTAGCACCCCCTCCGCGCCAGAAGCGGAGGGGCTCGCCGATACTGGTCGGACGAGGAAAAATGGAGGGAGGCACATAATGGGCAAGATAGGCAGGTTTCTCACTGCGCTCTTCATCGTGGTGCTGCCATCGCTGGCGCTGGCGCTGGACTATCCGGAACGGCCGATCACCATCGTCGTGCCATTCTCGGCGGGTGGCCCGACCGATACGGTGACCCGGCTGGTGGCGGAAGCGATGAGCAAGGATCTCGGCCAGCAGGTCGTCGTCGAGAATGTGACGGGAGCCGGCGGCACGCTCGGGGCCGGCCGGGTCGCCAAGGCAGCGCCCGACGGCTACACCCTGCTGCTTCACCATATAGGCATGGCGACCTCGGCGACGCTCTATCGCAAGCTCGCCTACAAGCCGCTCGAGGCGTTCGAGTATATCGGGCTCGTCACCGAAGTTCCGATGGTCATTGTCGGGCGCAAGGATCTCGACCCCGACGACCTCAAAAGCCTGGTCGATTATCTCAAGGCCAACAAGGACAAGGTCACCTATGCCCATGCCGGCGTCGGGGCGGCGTCGCACCTCTGCGGCCTGCTGTTCATGAGCAAGATCGGCACGGCGCTGACCACCGTTCCCTATAAGGGCACCGGCCCGGCGCTCACCGACCTGATCGGCGGGCAGGTCGATCTCCTGTGCGACCAGACCACCAACACGACCAACCAGATCAAGTCGGGCGAGATCAAGGCCTATGCCACGACCAGCAGCGAGCGGCTGGCGGTGCTTCCCGACGTGCCAACCGCCAAGGAACAGGGCCTCGATATCGAGGTGGCGGTCTGGCACGGACTCTATGCGCCCAAGGGAACGCCGAAGGCGATCATCGACCGGCTTGCCGCATCGCTGCAGAAGGCCCTTCAGAACGAGACGGTGAAGAGCCGCTTTGCGGCCCTCGGCACGGCGCCCGTGCCGCAGGACCAGGCCCAGCCGGCGGCACTCGAAGCCAAGCTCAAGGGCGAGATCGATCGCTGGCGTCCGGTCATCGAGGCCGCCGGCCAATATGCCGACTGAGCAAGGGCAGCCGCCTTCGGGCGGCGCTCCCTCGTAAGAGCGAGCGTGCACCGGATCAACCACCGTGACCTGCTGCTCGGCGCCATTTTCGCGCTGATCGGAGCCGGCTTCGCGATAGCCTCCCGCAACCTCGACCTTGGAACCCCGCAGCGCATGGGACCCGGGCTGTTCCCGCTCATCCTTGCATCGGTGCTGCTGCTGCTCGGGATCGCCATCGCGGCCCAGTCGTTCTTCGTGGTCGAGGAAGCGATGGGCCGGGTGCCGTGGCGCGGGCTCATCCTGATCCTCGCCGCGCCGGTGCTGTTCGGCAGCACCGTGCAGGGCCTCGGCCTCATCGGCGCAGTGGCGCTGGCGACCGCAACCGCCACCTTCGCCAGTCAGCGCGCCGGGCTGATGCTGTCCGCCCTCCTGACGCTCGGCCTCACCATCTTCTGCGTCCTGGTGTTCAGCTACGGGCTCGGACTGCCCATTCCGTTGCGCGGCGCATGGCTGAGGTTCTGAGGGCAGGCGATGGAGCTTCTCGACAATCTGGCGCTCGGGTTCTCCACGGCCCTGCTGCCGGTCAATCTCTTCTATTGCTTCATCGGGGTGTTGCTTGGGACCTTGATCGGGGTCCTGCCGGGGATCGGCCCCACGGCGACGATCGCCATGCTGCTGCCCATCACTTTCGCCTTGTCGCCCGCGACGGCGCTCATCATGCTCGCGGGCATCTATTACGGCGCGCAATATGGCGGCTCGACCACGGCGATCCTGATCAATCTGCCGGGCGAAGTCCTCATCTGCCGTCACCGCCATCGACGGCTACCAGATGGCGCGGCAGGGCCGTGCCGGTCCGGCCCTTGCCACGGCGGCGATCGCCTCGTTCTTCGCCGGCACCGTCGCGACGGTGATCCTGGCACTGTTTGCACCGCCCCTGGCGCGGATGGCGCTCAAATTCGGCGCTGCCGAATATTTCTCGCTGATGGTGCTCGGGCTCGTCTGCTCGGTGGCGCTCGCGCATGGCTCGATCCTCAAAGCAGCTGGCCATGGTCGTGCTGGGGCTGCTGCTTGGGCTCGTCGGCACCGACATCTACACAGGAACGCCGCGCTTCACCATGGACCTGCCGGAGTTGGCGGACGGGTTGAGCTTCGTCGCCGTCGCGGTCGGGGTATTCGGGCTCGCCGAGATCCTGCGCAATCTGGAAAACGAGCATGACCGCGTCGTGGCGGTAAAGCGGGTGACCGGCCTCATGCCGACGATGGCCGATCTGCGCGCGGCAGCGGCACCGATCCTCAGAGGCACGGCGCTCGGAGCGGTCCTCGGCATTCTGCCCGGTGGCGGGGCGATCCTCGCTTCATTTGCCGCCTATACGGTGGAAAAGCGCCTGTCCCGCACGCCGGAACGGTTCGGCAAGGGCGCGATCGAAGGCGTCGCGGCGCCGGAAGCGGCCAACAATGCCGGGGCCCAGACCTCGTTCATTCCCATGCTCACGCTCGGCATCCCGGCCAACCCGGTGATGGCGCTGATGATCGGCGCGCTGATCATCCAGGGTATCACGCCCGGACCGAAGGTGGCGATCGACGAGCCGCAGCTGTTCTGGGGCATCATCGCCTCGATGTGGGTGGGCAATCTGATGCTCGTGCTCCTCAACCTGCCGCTTGTCGGCATCTGGGTGAGAATGCTGAGCATTCCCTATTATGTGCTGTTCCCGGCCATCATCGCCTTCTCCTCGATCGGCGTCTACAGCGTCAACAGCAACAGCTTCGATCTCTACACCGTGGCCGGTTTCGGCCTTCTCGGTTATGTGCTCGTGAAGCTCGGCAGCGAGCCGGCGCCGCTCCTTCTCGGCTTCGTGCTCGGGCCGTTGCTGGAAGAGCATCTGAGGCGGGCCATGATCATCTCGCGCGGCGACTGGCTGGTGTTCGTTCAGCGGCCGCTGTCGGCGGCGCTATTGCTCGCGGCGGCCCTGGTGCTGGCGATCACGGTGCTGCCGGTCGTATCGCGCAAGCGCCAGCAGGTTTTCGTCGAGGAAGACTGAGGCGATCGAGCGGATTAGGGTCAGGACCCTTCAAGGACCCTCTCCCCACTGTCGCGGGGCGAGGGGAGAAAAAGAGGTGCGGCCGTATAGTCCCACCCAACTGCCAGGACCCTATTTGGGAGATCGCCGTACCCTTCTTTTCCCTTCTCCCCGCGAGCGGGGAGAAGGTGGCCGGAGGCCGGATGAGGGGCGTCTTTGCCAACTTCAATCACCCCTCGTGAGGTATGGATGACTTCTCACTCGTAAAAGACACAGGATTTCTCGAAGATTTCGGCTTGGCGAGAAAGACCCCTCATCCGCCCCTCCGGGGCACCTTCTCCCCGTCAGCACGGGGAGAAGGGAAATGGGGCGGCACCGTTTTTTCCCCCTCGCCCCGCGACAGCGGGGAGAGGGTGCCCGAAGGGCGGGTGAGGGTGGTCGAGCTTGCAAAGAAGTTCCCCTCATCCGCCGCTGCGGGGCACCTTCTCCCCGTCAGCACGGGGAGAAGGGAAATCGGGGGACTATCAATTCGATTAATTAAAGGGTCCTGACCCTACTTCTGGCGATCCTCGTCCTTGCGATCCTCGTCCTTGCGATCCTCGTCCTTGCGATCCTCTGGCGGCGGCCGGCGCGGCAGGTAGCCGCTGGGATGAAGCGGTCCGGCGCGCCTTCGGTACAGCATGTTTATCGCCTCGATGAAGATCGAGAACAGCATCGCCGTATAGATGTAGCCCTTGGGCACGTGGAAGCCGAAGCTGTCGGCCATCAGCGCCATGCCGATCATGATCAGGAACCCGAGCGCAAGAATTTTCACCGTCGGGTGGTTGTCGACGAATTTGGCCACCGGCCCGGAAGCGACCATCAGAACGATCATCGCCACGACGACGGCGGTGATCATGATCCAGATCTCGTTGGCCATGCCGACGGCGGTGATCACCGAATCGATCGAGAAGACGATGTCGATGAGCGCGATCTGGGTGATCACCGCGGCGAAGCCCGAGTAGGATTTCGCCGCCACCTCCTTGCTGGCGCCTTCGAGGCTCTCATGCATCTCGTCGGTGGCCTTGTAGATCAGGAACAGTCCGCCGATGCCCAAGATGAGATCACGTCCCGAGAAGCTATGATCGAAAACAGAGACGAGCGGTTCGGTCAGGCCAATGATCCAGCTGATGGAGGCGAGGAGCAGCACGCGCGGCACGATCGCCAGCGTCATGCCGATATAGCGAGCCTTTGCCCGCCGCTCCGGCGGGAGCCTGGCGACCAGCACTGCGATCACGACGATGTTGTCGACGCTGAGGACGATCTCAAGCAGGGTCAGCGTCAGCAGGCTTGCCCAGATCTGCGGATCGGAAAGCATTCAGGTTAGGATGTTTGGAGTGCTTGCGTCAGGCACGCCAAGGGCGGACGGCGGCAGTGCTGACGTCTCGTCCGCTCAATGGCATGCAAGAATGGCTCGCCAGGAACTTAGTGATCAGATGGCTTCCTTGAGTTCCTTGGCGGGGCGGAATGCGACCTTTTTCGAGGCCTTGATCTTGATCTGCTCGCCGGTTGCGGGGTTGCGCCCGAGGCGGGCGGGGCGCTTGCGGACCTGCAACATGCCAAGCCCGTTGACGCGCACCTTACTGCCCTTCTTCAAATGCTTCACAGTGGTGGAGATGAAGTCGCTGAATATCGCCGCCAGCTGCTTTTTGGGCATTTCGTGGCTTTCGGCCAGCTCGGCGACAATCTTCGATAGAGGCACCGTCGCGATTGTCGGCTTGGCTTTTTCCGCCATAAGTTTCTCCTTCGTTGTGAGTGATGGTCACCGGTGAGCCGATGAGCGAGTATCACATCGAGCCGCGGTTTGGAAACCGGTATTTCCAAGAAACATACGTGGAAACGCGCTTTTTACGGCGCGATGCTAGCCGGCGCCACCTGCCTTGGCGCTGCTCTTGTCGCCGGCGGAGGGTGCCGGCACGGTGCAGACGGGCGGCATCTCGCCCGCGCCGAACCATACTTCGAAGGTGTTCGGCCTCACCCTTTTGGCGCCGTCCCAGCTTGCCGACAGGTCGACGAGCTTGACGGGAAAGCCGACGCTCTCGAACAGACCGCGAAGCAGGGCGCCGCGGGCCACATCGCCATCGCGCAGAATGCGCAGCTCCGTCGAGATGCCGCCCCAATCGGCCTTGACGACCGAGGGCACGGTGATCGTCGCCTTGTCGGCGTCCTTCAAGGCGTCGACGAGATTGCGGATGCAGGCGCGCTGGTCGTCGCTCACGACGTGAACGAAAATCCGGCTCGGCAGCCGCCCCATCGCCTCGGTATAGACCCCGGCGACGCCGGGATTGGTCCGCGCCGCCTTGAGCAGGGCCGCCTCCATCAGCGGTAGCAGGTCCTGATCGGAGGAGTTGTTGGCATAGTCGAGTTGAGCTGCAACGAATTCAACCGGAACCTTGTCATTCTTCAGTAGATACTCGAACATCGCAACGCCGTATTTCCGCCGCTCGGCATTGTTGTCGCTGACCAGGTCTATCATCGTCTTGAGGTCGGTGAGGTTCTGCTGCCAGCGCGTGTAGTACCAGCCCATGCCGGCAACCGTGAGCGGGATCATGATCGTGGCCGCAGCCTGGAACATGATCTCGCGCAAGCCCCGTAGCGTCTCGACGTTCATCGATCGACAGCTCTCCTCACAGCTTCGAGAAATCACCGCAAGGTGGCGGAACGGTGGCGGCATGCCCTTCCATCCATTCGCTCACGCAGGATATGGTGCAGGCGAAGCGCATGCTGGAACGAGGCATCCCATCAACACTTCGCCGCCTTCAACGAAGCCCAGGGTGGTCATTATCGGCGCCGGATTCGGCGGCCTCAACGCTGCCTTGCAGCTGCGCAACGCGCCGGTCGAGGTGATCGTGATCGACCGGCGCAACTACCATTTGTTCCAGCCCCTTCTCTATCAGGTGGCGACGGCCTTCCTGTCCCCGGCGCAGATTGCAACGCCCATCCGGCACATTCTGTCGCGCCAGAAGAACGCCCTGGTGCTGATGGAGCGCGTCATCGGAATTGACCGGGAAAGGCGGGAAGTCGTCACCGACATGAGCCGGATCGCCTTCGATTATCTGATCATCGCGACCGGCGCCCGCCATCATTATTTCGGCAATGAGGCCTGGGAGACGATCGCCCCGGGCTTGAAGAAGATCGACGAGGCGACCGAGATCCGCAGCCGGATCCTTACGGCTTTCGAGCTTGCCGAAGCCAGCTTCGATGGGGAGGAGCGGCGGCGGCACCTGACGTTTGCCGTGGTCGGCGCCGGCCCGACGGGCGTCGAGATGGCTGGAGCGATCGCCGAGCTCGCCCGGCACGCGGTGGTGCGCGATTTCCGCCGGATCGACACTGCGAACGCCCGCATCCTCCTGATCGAGGCCGGCGAGCGGGTGCTGGCGAGCTTTCCGCCGGAGCTGTCGGAGAAAGCCAAGCGCCAGCTCGAGAAGCTGGGCGTCGAGGTCATGCTGCGCCATGCCGTGACGGCGTGCGACGAGGCGGGACTGACGCTCTCCGGTGGCGAGCGCATCGCCTGTTCCTCGATCGTGTGGGCCGCC
Organism: uncultured Alphaproteobacteria bacterium; assembly: GCA_963744915.1. Classification (GTDB taxonomy): domain Bacteria; phylum Pseudomonadota; class Alphaproteobacteria; order Rhizobiales; family Aestuariivirgaceae; genus DATAFF01. The sequence goes on along the minus strand of CAVUUY010000023.1, from coordinate 142,081 downwards.
GGCGTCATGGCTTCGCCGGCCGCCAAATGGCTCGGCGAGGCGAGCGACAGGGCTGGCCGCGTGCCGATCGGCCCCGATCTGGCGCTGGTCGACGATCCGGGAATTTTCGTCATCGGCGATACGGCGGCGGTGACCGATGCCAAAGGCCAGGCGGTGCCCGGCGTTGCCCCGGCTGCCAAGCAGATGGGCCGCTATGTGGCGAAAGTCATCCGCAACCGGCTCGCCGGGCGCCGCACGCCGGCCTTCGTCTATCGCAACTGGGGCAATCTCGCGACAATCGGCCGGAAGGCGGCAGTGGCCGATTTCGGGCGTTTCCGGCTCTCCGGATTGCCGGCGTGGCTCGCCTGGAGCTTCGCCCATATCTGGTTCCTGATCGGCTTTCGGAACCGGTTGTTCGTGCTGATCGATTGGGCCTGGGCCTATTTTACCTATGACCGCGGGGCCCGGCTGATCACCGGGCGATAGTCATGCGGCGTCAGCTCCAGAGGGCTTCAACTCTGCCATTACGGGAAAGTGCGGCAGCAACGAGCACCAACTTTGAATTGTCATTACCTATATTTGGTGGTTTAAGCACACCCTGCGGCTGAATCGTTAAACTTTGGCTTGAATTGGCGGAAACGATCGAGAAGTATATGCTCCTTTGATATTTTCTCGCTATCCTGCCGGAAAAGAAGAGGACTGATTGGATGGAGAATGGCCCGGATCTCGCGCGACTTACAGCCGAGATGTTTATCGCTTATGTCACCAATAACAAAGTTGAGCCCATCGATGTGGAGAATGTGGTTCGCGCAATCAGGACCGCGATCTCCGGCAGGGGTGGCGTAGGCGAGGCAGGCGATGGTGGGGAAGGCGTGGCAGCGGCACGTTCCGAGCCCGCCGTGCCGATCGAGGAATTGGTTCAGCCCGACTATGTGATCTGCCTGGAGGATGGGCGCCGCTTCAAGTCGCTGAAGCGCCATCTCAGCCTGCACGGTCTGACACCGCAGGATTACCGCGAGCGCTGGGGGCTCCCGGCCGATTATCCGATGGTGGCGCCGAAATACGCCAAGGCCCGGTCGCGGCTCGCCAAGAAAATCGGGCTTGGCCGCAAGCGCTCGTCGTCTGCAGGCTGAGCGGCGGCGCGGCCCTTGCAGCTGGCCAGCCTGACGCTCGGGGCGCCTTTCGAAGGAACCCGCATCGGCTATGTCGAATGGGGCCCCGGCGATGCGGCGCACAGCGTCATTTGCGTCCATGGGCTGACGCGCAACGGGCGCGATTTCGACGCCCTCGGCGAGGCATTGGCCAGCCGTGGCTTCAGAGTGATCGCGGTCGATGTCGTCGGACGCGGCCGCAGCAGCTGGCTCGCCGATCCGCGCCAGTATCTGGTGCCGGTCTATGCTGCCCAGTTGAAGCTCGTGGTCGAAGTGCTCGGGCTCGGCGCCGTCGACTGGGTGGGGACCTCGATGGGTGGCCTCATCGGCATGGTGCTGGCCGCCGGCCAGCCCCAGCTCATCCGCCGGCTGGTGCTGAATGATATCGGTCCGTTCGTGCCAATGGCAGCGTTGCAGCAGCTGCGGACCTATGTCGGCGTCAATCCGCAATTTGCCAATCTCGACGAGGCCGAGACGTATCTAAGGTCGATCCATGCCGGCTTTGGTCCGCTGAGCGATTTCGCAATGGCGCCAGCTCACCCGCGACAGCGTGGTCGCGGAGGAAGGCGGCGGCGTCCGGCTGCATTATGATCCGGCGATCGGCGAAGCCTATGCCGATCTTGCCGAGGCAGACATCGATCTGTGGGAATTGTGGGACCAGATCCGCTGTCCCGTCCTGCTGCTGCGCGGCGGTGACAGCCCGTTGCTGACGGCGGCGGTTGCCGAACGGATGGGCGGCAGCGGTCCGCATGCCAGGCTTGTGACATTCGAAGGGATCGGCCATGCACCGGCGCTCGTGACCGCTGACCAAATATCGGTGGTCACGAGCTGGCTTTCCGGGAGCGAGCGCAGGGTGCGGGAAGGCACGGGCGTCACTGAGGGCTGATCTGCTTGCGCAACATGCGGGTGATGTTCTCGATCTCGCTCGACCGGCGCACGACGCGCGGCGTGATCATGACCAGGAGCTCGAAGCGGCGGACATGATCGGTGTTCTGCTTGAACAGGTTACCAAACAGCGGAACCTTCCGCAGAATTGGCACGCCGGTCTCGATCTCGTCGGTCCGATCCTCGATCAAGCCGCCGAGTATGGCGGTGCGGCCCGATTGGATGACGACGTCGGAAGTGACATTGCGCTTCGATATGATGGGCGTGAGATTGCCCTTTTGCGCCGATTCGGATGCCTTGCTGACTTCCTGATTGATGTTGAGGAGAACCGAATTGTTGGCCCGGATGCTCGGCGTGATCTCGAGGATGACGCCTGTATCCTTGGTCTCGATCTCCTGGGTGAGAATGACCGGCTGCGTGGAATTGTCAGGCTGGGTCTGGGTCTGGCTGGCGACAGCAAACGGAATCTGGTCGCCGATGACGAGCCGCGCCGATTTGCCGTCCATGACTGTCAGATAAGGCGATGAAATCACCTTGACCTTGGTGACGCTCTGCAAGGCATCCAACACGACCTTGGTGTCGAAGCCGGCGATGGTCCTGTTCAGGATGGCCACGCCGCCGCTGCCCGGATCGGCGGGAAACGGGCCGGGCGAGGCAGAATGAGCCGTGAACCCCATGCCGGACAAGTACCATTGGACCCCATAGCCGAGCTCATCCTTGAGCTCGACCTCGGCCACGGTGGCCTCGATGACCACCTGGGCCTGGGGAACATCGAGGGCTCGCACCACCTCGCGAATGCGCTTGAACAGGACATAGCTCGAATAGACGAGGAGCGTGTTGTTGCGCTTTTCACCGACGATGGAAACCGGGCCGTCGCCCGACGGCGGTCTTTGCTGCGACGCCGCCTGTTCCTGACCGCCTCGGCGGCCGGAATTCCTGCCCTGTTCCGCCCGCGGGTCGAGCATGTCGGCCTTGCCGGGCGGCTGCTGCACTTCGACCCTGAGCTCGGGCAGCGGCGGTGGGCCTGCCAGATCATCGCCTTCGTTGTCCTGCGGAGCCTGGATCTTGGGCGGTAGCGGGCGAAGCTTGGCAGCGATGCGGCTCTGGCGCTCCGGCCTCTGGCCGGCGGCCGACGCAGTCCCCTGCCCCGAGGACGAATTTTCGAGGCCGAATATATCCTTCAGTTGGGCGGCGATGTCCTCCGCCGACAGGTTCTCGAGCGGTATGATCCTGAGCGAGGGCTCGTCGCGCAGATGCGTATCGAGCCGACGCACCAGCTGGCGGATGCCGTTCATCATGGCGTCGTCATGCGTGCCGACCAGCAGCGCCTGCTGGTTCTCGAGCGGGAGGATGGTGATGCCGGCATCGCCCTCGCCTTGGCCGCTGTAGAACTCGTTCAGTTGCTGGGCCACCTTCTCCGGCGGGCTCTCGAGGAGCGGGATGATGGCGACGCGGCTCGCACCGATGCCGCGTTCGGCAAGGGTGTTCAACAGCTCCTCGACCTGCGCCACCTCGGCCGGTGAGCCCCGCACCAGCAATGATGTCGACCCCGGGGTCGGTATGAGGGCGACCTCGGCGGGTATGATCGGCCTTATGACGGCAACGAGCTTGGCCGGGTCGCCTTTCTTCAAGCGAATGACCTGGGTGGTGAGCTCGTTGACGCGGCCCTCGGCGGCGGTGCTTTCGAGACTGGAAATGACCTCGCGGCTGCCGACATGATAAACGCCGCTGATCTGTTTCAGGATCAGGCCGTTCTTGGCGAGGATATCGCGCACGATTTGCAGCACCTGGCTTTTGGGCAGAGGCTGCTCGGAATGGAAGGTCAGCTGCTCGGCATCGAGCTCCCGGGCAGCAATCCGGTAGCACAGGAACAGGCTGTCGGAGGCGCGGTCGAGGGCAAAGAACACGCCCGGAAGCGCGATTTCGTTGAGATTGGCGGCGAGCGCCCATTCGAGCCGGGCGGCGCGGGCTGCCGCCTCGACCTGCAGAACGGGAGCAAACAAATAGACAAGATCCGCCCAGCTCGGCGCCTCGATGGTGCAGCTCTCGCCGCCCTCGAATTCGAGCCCCAGGGTGCCGTTGTGGTCGAGCTCGAGGCGGCGCCCCAGCGCCTGCGACAATTGCTGCAGTGCCACCCCGACCTGGCTGCGCGCGCCATCCATGCCCCTGCTCTCTCCAATTGTCCGTTCATGGCTCTTGCAACTTTCATGTTACACATTTGTAACGGCTTGCCAGCAATGGGTCGGGTTTTCCACACTGGACCGGCGGCTACTCTCTCGGGCAGTTTCGAGAACGTGGAACCCGACGAGGAACAACCGATCGAACGGCTCGAGGCGGAGATCGAATCGACCGCCCGGACGATCGAGTGGTGTCGCAAATTCATCATCATCTCGAAGGTGTTGATGACGGCGGGAGCGCTATGGCTCGCCGCCATCGTCCTCGGCATCGTACCGTTCTCGCCGCTGTCGCTGATCGCCGCGATCACCATCGTGATCGGCGGGATCGTCGGGTTCGGCACCAATCGCAGCACCGCCGAGCGGGCGGTGCAGCGGCTCGAGGATGCCGAGCAGCTGCGGCGGCGGTTGATCGACCGGCTGGGCCTGCAGCAGGTCGGCGGTCAGTAGAGCCGCCCGGCCGCTAAGGAAGATCGGGCGGCGGCAGCTCGGCCCGTGCCGAGACCAGGTTGTCCGGCATCAGCCCGAAATAGCCGCTGAAAGGCTGATCGAGCATGGCCAGCATGTAGACGATGATGCCGATGAACAGCGACAGGCAGGTGCCGATGACGAGGTGGGTCTGACGATTGAGATCGAACAGCCACAGGGCAACGGCGTTGACCACCGCTCCGGTCAGCACGACGAACCACAGGATTCCCGGAATGTTGGTTTCGCTGGCATCGATGCGCTGCTGGCGGCGATCGACGAAGTCGCTGAACAGGCGCAGCGTGCTCTCATGCAGCGCCTGCTCGCCGTTGGTCGAGGGATTGAACCCCTGCAGGACATGCCCGAGCCGGTCCACCAGTTTCGATCCCGCGGGCGAGGCAATGCCGGATTTCTGCAACTCCCAGCCTGGCCCAATCTCCTCGTCGAGATATTGCAGCAGGATCGAGCGGATCTGGGCGCCGAGCGGCGTCGGGTACATATGCGCATTGCGGCCAAGAGCGATGATGCTCGCCGCCTCGAGCTCCGTCGTCTGGTCGGCATAGGTGTAGTTCTGGAAAACGGCGAGCGACAGGAGACCGAGCAGGACGGCGTAGTAAAGAGCAATCGTGCTCAGCGCCACGCCGGCAATGGTGTTGGCGTTGCGCTCGTTCTTCAGCGTGCCGGCGAAATAGGGCTGAAACAGGTGGCCGCCGAGCAGGGTCGATACCACGAAGCTCGCCACGACGAGCAGGAAGCTCAGGGCAAAGTGCTGCTCATGGAGCCAGTGCAGAAGCGCTTCCATTCTCGACCCGTCCCGCCCAATTGCCGCCCTCCCGCAGAGGGTCCCACCAGTTTCCGGAGACGACGGCGCCGCGGGCGGTGATCCGGCGATCCCCGCTCATGCTCTCGCCCTCGACATCCAGATATTCGAACCGGCCGCGGTCGACCGACAGCACGCTCGCATCGCCGGGAGCGCCGGCCTGCAGCGTCCCCAGCTCCGGTCGCCGCACCGCCATTGCCGGTGCGGTGGTCGTCGCCTTCAGGATGGCGGTGAAATCCATTCCGAGGCACAGGAATTTCGACATGGTGGTGACGAGGTCATGGGCGGGACCGTCGATGCACAGCGCATGGACGTCGGAGGAGATGGTGTCCGGCGCGAAACCATTGGCGAGCATGGCCCGCGCCGTCTTGAAGGCGAAGGAGCCCATGCCGTGGCCGATATCGAACAGCACGCCGCGCTCGCGCGCCTTCAGCACCGCCTCCCTGACGCTGCCATCGGCCGTGCAGGGGGCGTTGGGAAAGGGGCGGAAGGCGTGGGTCAGCACGTCGCCGGGGCGAAGCCGGTCGACGATTTCGGCATAGGTCGGAGGCGGCTCGTCGATATGGGCCATCAGCGGCAAGCCGGTTTCCTCCGCCACTTCCATGGCGGCCGCCAGCGGCAGGATGCCCATGGTGCCCGAGGCGTGGCGCCCGACCCGCACCTTGATGCCGACGATCACATCGCGGTTGGCCTCGACCACCCGCACCGCACCGCGCGGATCCATCAGGCGGATCGTCTCGCTCTCGCCGAACGACACGTCGCGCGAGAAGCCGAAGATGCCGGCATGGGAGATGTGCAGATAGGCGAGGATCCGTACCGGCGAGCGGTCGATCACATGGGTCCGGAAGCCGGCGAAGTTGCCGGGGCCAGCCGAGCCGGTGTCGATGGCGGTGGTGACGGCGCTCTTGCGGCAGAACATCGCGGCATCGATGCCGAGCGAGGTACCGCCCCAATAGACATGGGTGTGGAGATCGATGAGCCCCGGGGTGACCACGAGACCGCGGACATTGCGGACCTGCGCAGCCCGGTCCGCCAATCCCTGTCCGATTTCAGACACTTTGCCGTTGGTGAACCCGATATCGAGCACGGCGTCGAGCGATTGCGAGGGATCGACGAGCCGACCGCCGGCGAGAACGAGATCGAAGGCGGTCATGCGGTCGGTTCCTTCAGCCCGAGGCGGTCGAGCAGGGCGGCGACCGTCGGCTCGATCCCCTCCTCCCACGGCCCGAGCGCGATGGCATGGGCCGCGGCCAGCCGGCTGCAATCGAGGCAAGAGTTGCGCGGCCGGGCGGCGGCGGACGGATAGTCGGCGCTGCCGATCGCCCGGATGGTTGCCACCGGCCCGCCAAGCTTGCGGCTGGCGGTGAAGATGCGCTCGGCAAAACCATGCCAGCTGGTCCGCCCGGCAGCCGTCAAATGGAACAGCCCGTAGAGGTGGAGCTGATCGGGAGACCGCAGCAGATTGGCCGCCACCTTGAGGATGGCAGCGGCAATGTCGTCGGCCAGGGTCGGCGCACCATATTGGTCGTCGACAACGCTGATCGCGTCGCCGGCCTTGGCGGCCTCGAGCATGCGCAGGGCAAAGTTCCGACCGGCGTCGCCATAGATCCAGGAGGTGCGCAGGATGACGTGGCGGAGATTGGCGGCGGCGACCAGCCGCTCGCCGGCGAGCTTGGAACGGCCGAAGGCATTGAGCGGTGCGGGCTGGTCCGCTTCGGTATAGGGTTGGTCCTTGTCGCCGGCAAAAACATAATCGCTCGACATCTGGATGATCGGCAGGTCGAGACCGGCGGCGGCCTCGGCAATCGCCGCGGCGCGCTCGGCATTGATGCTGTGGGCGCGCTCCTCTTCGGTTTCGGCACGATCGACGGCGGTGTAGGCGGCGGCGTTGACCACGACGTCAGGCGCCTCCCTGGCGATGGCGGCCCGAACTCGGGCGTTCGAGATCGAGGTCGGGGCGACCGAGCACGGTGACATCGGTGCCGTCCTGCCGGGCGCCTGCCCTGAGCAGCGCGGCCGCCACCTGTCCCCTGGCACCCGTGACGAGTATTCGCATCAGCCTTCCCGCGCTCCGTCGGAACCCTGCCCGAGGTTCGAGCATTGCGCCATGTTAACCGAACGAGGTAGCCCATGGCGAAGCAGAAACTCAAGCTGCCCAAGAGCTTGGCAGGATTGAAGATTCCGAAGAAGGTCCGGCGCGCCGGCAAGCGCTTCATGAAGCGACTGAACCGAACCGGCCGGGTGGAGCTGGTGGCGGAGGCGCTCATCGCCACGGGTACGGCGTTGATGGCGAGTCGCAAGGCGCGACAAGCCGTCGCGGAGGCGGCGCAAGGGCTTGGGCATGGGCAAGGCCGGAAGGAAGGCGGGGGCGTTCTGGCCGAGGCGCTTGGGGGTGAAAAATCCAAAAAGGACAGGAAGCTGCGCGACAAGGCTTATCCCATCTCGGATCCCAATCAGCAGCGGCACTGACGCCGCTTCCGCCGCCCGGGTCCCTAGTTTCCGGCCAGCACGGTGCGACCGCCGCAGGCGCCGCCGGTGCCCTGCTGAACTTCGCCGACCACGGTCGCCTGGGGAAGGCTCGCCAGGAGCGGTTCGGCATCGCAATTGCGGCTGCCGGCGCGCAGCGGAATCGACAGCTGGTTGAACGGGTGCTCGACACGTTCGCGCACCACGGCGCCGACAAAGAGGCTTTCGGATTTGCCGGACGGGTCGCGCACGATCTCGGGCCAGACCCGCAAGACCAGCCGGCTCTTCTCCTTGTCGAGCGGGTAAAGGGCGGTGAAGACCTCGCGCCTGCCGTCATGGAATTTCGGTGCGGCGGGGAGAGCTTCAGCGGGCGTGTTCGGGAAGGCAAAGCCGTTCAGGGCCTCGATCGACCATTCGGGGGCGACCTTCCAGCCGCGCGGCTCGAGTGCCAGGCGCAAGGCCTCGAGGCTGCCCTGCCATTGCAGCAGCATCGGCTCTTCGGCCTCGCCGGCGAGGTCGACCCGCCGCCGCGACAAGGCGGACCAGCCGCCATCGCGCCAGGACGTGGTCATGACGATGGTGCGCGCAACCTGCTGCCTGGCGAAGAGCGGATCATCGGCAAAATCGCGCGATAGCTGCCAGGCCCCGACCAGAAGGCCGGTGACGGCGCAGGTCATGGCCAGCGCGCTGGCGGTCAGGAAGGAGACTTCCTCGTCGTGAAAGGCGAGCGCGAACACCGTCGTCAGCGCCGCGCCGAACAGCAGCCCCGCGGCGACGTCGGAGGGCCATTCGGCGGCAAGGTACAGCCGCGACAGCCCGACCAGCGCAATGAGGCAGCCGCAGGTCGCCACCACCACCCGACCGGCAACGGGACCGACGCCGCGCAAGATGATGAAACCGATCACGCCGAGGAGCGCTGCACTGGTGGCGGCGTGGGAGCGCGACAGGCCGCCCTCGAGGAGGGCCCGGCCGCCAATCGGTGGCGACCAGGGCACGATCAGGGTCAGGACAAACAGAAAGGCGAGCGTCGTCGCCATGGCGGCGATCAGCCCGAAGGCCATGCGCCGGCGCCGGGTGAAAGCGAGCACGGCGGCGCCGGCAATGGTCACGGCGGTGGTTACCGGCCAGCCGCTCATCAGGCTCACGGCGACCATGAGATCGTCGGTCCAGCTGGTGCGGATCGACTGGAGGAACTGCGTGATGTTGCGGTCGAAGGCGGCGATCGAGTTGCGCGTGGCAAGATTCTGGACAAGCCAGGCGCAACCGGCAAGGGCGCTGGCGAGGACGACATTCAGCACGACGAAGAGCCGGAAATCCTCCTCGCCGGGCGAGTTCAGCCGTTCGAGGAAGGCGCCGAAGCGGGTGTCGCGCAGGCCTGTCCGATGAAGCGCGAAAGCGAAGCCGTCGGGCAGATAGGCAAGGCCGATGCGAAGCGCCGCACGGGCGAGCCACACCACCACGACCATGGCGAGCACGAGGAGAAGGAGAACGACGGCGAGGCGCCGGCTGATCGAGCCCAGCCATTGCAGCGCCAGGCCGGCGGAAATGCCGGGGAGGATGTGGGCCGCCGCCCAGACGATGGCCGAGAGGACGTTGAGGACGGAAAAGCGCACCACCCCCATGTCCATCATTCCGGCAATGCCCGGGACGACCGCCTTGACGCCTGGAATGAAGCGGCCGATGACGATGCTCTTGCCGCCGTGCTTGGCGAAATAGGCCTGGCCGGATTCGAACAGCCCGCGATAACGCGAGAAGGGCCAGATATCCTTCAGGCGGTCGCGGTAGATGTAGCCGACCCAGAACGAGATGGCATCGCCGGCAACCGCACCGAGAAACGTGGCGAGGAACACCGGCCAGAACGGCAGCTTGCCGAGGCCGACAAGGCCGCCGATGGCGATCAGCGTGGCGGTGCTCGGGACGAACAGGCCGATGATCAGCAGGGCCTCGCCCATGGCGATGAGAAAGGCCACGGTCACGCCGAGAGTGGGGTTGCTGCCGATGTAATCGAGAGCGCCTTGGGTGAGTTCGGTCAAGTGTCGGCTCGGCAAAGAAGGGCTTGTCTTGTCGGGTCTCCTGCCGCGATACACCAGAACCGTTCGAAGTCCAAACCGATGCTCGGCTTTCGCCCAGGAACATGCTACTCAGCCATGCGAAATCTTTGTCAACCGCTCGCCGGAGCCCGACAAAGTCATGATAAAAAAGCCTGAAATCGGGCCGCCCCGGGCCGCGCGCAAGCCGGTCTATTCGACCATTCACGGCTATACGCGCGAGGATCCCTATGGCTGGCTCAGGGCTGCCAACTGGCAGGAGGTGATGCGCGATCCCACCAAGCTCGCGCCCGACATCCGCGCCCATCTCGAGGCCGAGAATGCCTATGCCCGGGCGGTCATGGCCGACACGGCGGCGTTGCAGGAGGCGCTGTTCGCCGAGATGAAGGGCCGCATCAAGGAGGTCGACTCATCGGTGCCGGCACCGGATGGACCATACGCCTATCTGACGAAATATGTCGCCGGCGGCCAGCAGCCGGTGCTTGCCCGCACGGCGCGCGATGGCGGCCCGGAGACCGTCATGATCGACGGCAATGCCGAGGCGCGCGAGCGGCTGTTCTTCCGGTTCGGCGGGGCGCATCATTCGCCGGATCACCGCTATCTCGCCTGGAGCTTCGACGAGCGCGGCTCGGAGCTCTACACCATCCGCATCCGCGATATCGAGACCGGACTCGATCTCGACGACCGCATCGAGGGCACGAGCGGCCGCATCGTGTGGTCGGGCGACAGCCGGCGGGTGTTCTATGTGCAACTGAACGAGAACCACCGTCCGTCCAAGCTCTACCGGCATCGCCTCGGCACGCCGGCCGAGAAGGACCAGCTGGTCTATGAGGAGGCGGATCCCGGCTTCTTCCTCGGCGTCGGGCTCACCCAGTCGCGCCGCTTCATCCTGATCGACAGCCACGACCATGAGACCTCGGAGGTGCGGGTGCTCCCGGCCGATGCGCCGGAGGTGCGGCCCCGGCTGGTGGCGAAGCGCGAGGCCGGCGTCGAATATGCCATCGAGGAGGCGCGCGGCGTCTTCTACATTCTCACCAATGCCGACGGGGCGGAGGATTTCAAGATCGTCACCGCGCCGGTGCACAGCGCCAGCGGCCGAGCGGGCTGGCAGGATCTGGTGCCTTACGAAAGGGACCGGCTGATCCTCGCCGCGACGGTGTTTGCCAGCCATCTGGTCCGGCTGGAAAGGCTGAACGGCCTGCCGCGCATCGTCGTGCGCCGGCTCTCGGACGGGGTCGAGCATGCGATCGCCCTCGCCGAGGAGACGTTCTCGCTCGGGCTCGTCGATGGCTATGAATTCGCCACCTCGACGCTGCGCTTCAGCTATTCCTCGCCGACGACGCCGAGCGAGGTGTTCGACTACGACATGGACAGCCGCGAGCGGGTGCTGCGCAAGGTGCAGGAGATACCCTCGGGGCATGACCCGGCCGCCTATGTGGCGCGCCGCATCATGGCGCCGGCGCCGGATGGAGAGAGCGTGCCGGTATCGCTGGTGCACCGTCGCGATACGCCGCTCGACGGGCGCGCACCGCTCTGGCTCTACGGCTATGGCTCCTACGGCGTCACGGTGCCGGCGGCGTTCAACACCAATATCCTGTCGCTGATCGACCGCGGCTTCATCTATGCCATCGCCCATGTGCGGGGCGGCAAGGACAAGGGCTATCGCTGGTACCGCGAGGGCAAGCGCCGGCAGAAGATGCACACCTTCACCGACTTCATCGCCGTGGCACGGCATCTGACGGCCGAGGGGATCACCGCGCCGGGCAATATCATTGCCCAGGGCGGCAGCGCCGGCGGCATGCTGATGGGCGTTGCCGCCAATCTGGCGCCGGAGTGCTTCCGGGCGATCCTGGCCGAGGTGCCGTTCGTCGACGTTCTCAACACCATGCTGGACGACACGCTGCCCCTGACGCCGCCCGAATGGCCGGAATGGGGCAATCCGACCGCCTCCAAGGCGGATTACGAAACGATCGCCGCCTATTCGCCCTATGACAATGTCGGCCCCCGGCACTATCCCCATATCCTGGCGGTCGCCGGGCTGGCCGATCCGCGGGTGACCTATTGGGAGCCGGCCAAATGGGTGGCGCGGCTGCGCGAGATGAAAACGGACGGGAACCTGCTGCTGCTCGACACCAAGATGGAGGCCGGGCATGCAGGCTCCCCGGGCCGGTTCGATCGTCTGAAGGAGGTGGCCTTCGTCTATGCCTTCGGCCTGAAGGTCGCCGGCACCACCGATACAGCATAACGGAGTTAAATCATGGCCGAACCCGTCAAGAAGCAGGCGGCGCCTTCCAATGCCGAGCCCGTCGCCGTCGGCTGGGAGGATCCCCTCGACCTCGAGAACCAGCTCACGGAAGAGGAGCGGATGATCCGCGACAGCGCCCGGGCCTTCGCCCAGGACAAGCTGATGCCGAGGGTGCTGCAGGCGTTCCGGCGCGAGGAATTCGACCGGGCGATCATGGACGAGCTCGGGGAGGTCGGCTTCCTCGGCGTGATGACCAGCGAGCAATATGGCGGCTCGGGGCTCGGCTATGTCGCCTATGGCCTGATCGCGCGCGAGATCGAACGGGTCGATTCGGGCTATCGCTCGGCGATGAGCGTCCAGAACTCGCTCGTCATGCACCCGATCGAGGCCTATGGGTCGCCAGCCCAGAAGCAGCGCTATCTGCGCCGCCTGGCGAGCGGCGAATGGGTGGGCTGCTTCGGGCTGACCGAGGCGGAAGCGGGCTCCGATCCCGGGGCCATGAAGACCAAGGCGGTGCGGGTCAATGGCGGCTTCCGCCTCAACGGCGCGAAGATGTGGATCACCAATTCGCCGATCGCCGATGTGGCGGTGGTGTGGGCGAAGCTCGAGGACGAGGGCATCCGCGGCTTCCTGGTCGAGCGCAACACGCCGGGGTTCTCGACGCCGAAGATCCTCGGCAAGATGTCGCTGCGGGCGTCGGTTACGGGGGAGATCCTGCTGCAGGACGTCGAGGTGGCGGAGGACAGTCTCCTGCCCAATGCCAAGGGGCTTGCCGGCCCGTTCGGATGCCTCAACAAGGCGCGCTACGGCATTGCCTGGGGCGCCATGGGTGCGGCCGAGGATTGCTGGCACCGGGCGCGATCCTATGTGCTCGAGCGGCGCCAGTTCGGGCGGCCGCTCGCCGCCAACCAGCTGGTCCAAAAGAAGCTCGCCGACATGCAGACCGAGATCGCCCTCGGCCTCCACGGGGCGCTGGCGCTCGGCCGCGGGCTCGAGCGCGGGAGCGTCGGGGTTCCGGCGATCTCGCTGATGAAGCGCAACAATTGCGGCAAGGCGCTGGACATCGCCCGGATGGCGCGCGACATGCACGGCGGCAACGGCATCTCGGACGAATTCCACGTCATCCGCCACATGGTCAATCTCGAGACTGTCAACACCTATGAGGGGGCGCATGACGTCCATGCCTTGATCCTCGGGCGGGCGCAGACCGGCATCCAGGCATTCAGCTGAGGTGGGCGTGCGATGAGCGACATCAGCATCGCAGAAGAGGATCCGCGGGCCGGCGACATCGCGGCAATGATCGGCGAGCTCGACCAATATCTGTCGGACCTCTATCCGGCGGAAAGCAATCACCTGATGGGGCTCGAATCGCTCGCCGCCGACAACGTCGTCTTCCTGGTGGCGCGGCAGGACGGGAAAGCGGTGGGCTGCGTCGCGCTGGTCCGCGAGGCGCCGGACTGGGCCGAGGTCAAGCGGATCTATGTCCGTCCGGTGGCGCGCGGGGCGGGGGTCGGCGGGGCGATGCTGGGGGCGGTCGAGAGCGCGGGACGGGGCATGGGACTGCAGTGGCTCCGGATTGAAACCGGCTCGCGGCAGCCGGAGGCGCTGTCGCTGTTCGAGAGGGCCGGGTATGCGCGCCGTGGCCGGTTCGGTGCCTATCCTTTAGGCGACCCATGGAGCATCTTCATGGAAAAGGCGTTGTTCTAGCTTTCCCCCCGCCCCCCATATGAAAACGGGGGTGATTAAGCAAAATGGGGGCTATTGCCCAATTCCTGGCGATTGCCTATTGCCTAGGGATCGCTACCCTGCCCCACCCCGATGGAGGTCCGTAATGGCGTTCTCTCTCCCCGAACTGCCCTATCCTTACGAAGCGCTCGAACCCCACATGTCGAAGGAAACGCTGCAGTACCACCACGACAAACACCACATGGCCTATGTGACCAATGGCAACAATCTCCTGAAAGATTCAGGGCTTGACGGCCTCAGCCTGACCAAGATCGTGAAGGCGTCCTACGGCAAGAACCAGGGCCTGTTCAACAATGCCGGCCAGCACTACAACCACATTCACTTCTGGAAATGGATGAAGCCGAAGGGCGGCGGCAAGAACCTGCCGGCGCGCCTGCAGAAGGCGATCGACAGCGATCTCGGCGGCTTCGACAAGGCGCGCAACGACTTCATCCAGGCCGGGATCACGCAGTTCGGCTCGGGCTGGTGCTGGATCGCGGTGAAGGACGGCAAGCTCGTGATCATGAAGACACCGAACGGCGAGAACCCGCTGGTGCACAATGCGCAGCCAATCCTCGGTTGCGACGTATGGGAACATTCCTATTACATCGACTACCGGAATCTCAGGCCGAAATATCTCGAGACCTGGTTCGACAACCTCGTGAACTGGGCCTATGTCGAGGAAATGCTCGAGCAGGCGGCCTAGCCGCCGGCTTCGCGAAAGTTGCCTGCCATGACGTCTCTCGACAGTGTCGAGCAGGCGGTGCTGGCGCTGAAGCGCGGCGAGATGATCGTCGTCGTCGATGACGACGACCGCGAGAACGAAGGCGATCTGATCGCCGCCGCCGCGAAGATCACGCCGGAGCAGATGGCGTTCATGGTCCGCCACACCAGCGGCATCGTGTGCGCCCCGATGACCGCCGACAATGCGCGCCGGCTGAAGCTCGATCCGATGGTGGCGGTGAACGATGCGCCGCTCGGCACCGCCTTCACCGTCTCGATCGATTATCGCGAGGGGCTGACCACCGGCATCTCGGCGCGCGAGCGCGCCGCCACCGTGCACGCGCTCGCCAATTCCAATGTCCAGGCGAACGACTTCGTCCGGCCCGGCCATGTGTTTCCGCTGATCGCCAGGTCGGGCGGCGTGCTGATGCGCTCGGGCCACACGGAAGCGGCCGTCGACCTTGCGAGGCTGGCGGGCGAGCCGCCGGTCGGGGTCATCGCCGAGCTCGTCAATGACGACGGGACGGTCAAGCGCGGCGCCGAGGTGCTGCAGTTCGCCAGGGAGCATGGGCTCAAGATCATCTCGGTGGCCGATCTCATCGCCTGGCGGCAATCGCGCGAACGCCTGGTCGAGGCGAGCCCGGCCCTGGCGGTTACGACGGCGGCCGGGCCGGCACGGGTGATCGCCTATCGGACGCCGTTCGACCCGGTCCAGCACCTTGCCGTCGTCTTTGGCGATATCGGGGACGGCCGCGAGGTCCCGGTGCGGCTTCATCGCGAGAATCTCGTCGAGGACCTGTTCGGCGGCGGTCAGACGCTCAAAACCGTCTATGAGCGCTTCGCCAAGGAGGGCCGCGGCGTGCTCGTCTATCTGCGCGAGGGCACCGCCGGGGTTGCAGCAGGAGCGGTGGAACCCGACGGCGAGCGCGACGGCACCGGCTCGGCCCGGCGCCGCGAGGAAGCCTGGCGCGATGTCGGGCTCGGGGCGCAGATCCTGCGCGACCTCGGGGTGACGTCGATCAAGCTCCTCGCCGCACGCAATCGCCACTATGTCGGCCTGTCGGGGTTCGGCATCGACATCACCTCGACCGACATTTTGGAGGGGTGAGGTGACCCGGCTCCTGCCGTCGGCGATCCTATGCCCAGTGCCCGAGCGATGAAGAAGCCGAAGCCACGCAAGGTCAAGAAGCGCCGGCGCAGCGGCCTTGGGCCGGCCAAGCTGGCGGGGTGGCGGGAATTCGTCAACCTGCCGGAGCTCGAGATCGGCCCGATCCCGGCCAAGGCCGATACCGGCGCCGTGTCGGCGGCGCTGCACGCCGAGAACATCGTGATCCATTCCGTGGAAGGGGCACGGCGGGTGCGGTTCGACGCCTTCATCGACGAGGCGCGCCACATCACCCGCGCCTGCGATCTGCCGCTGCACGGCGTCAAGCGGGTGAAGAGCAGCACCGGCACGGTCGAGGAGCGCTGGGTCATCGAGACCGAGATCGAGCTCGGCCAGACCCGCTGGCGGGCGCTGGTGACGCTGACCGACCGCAACGAGATGGGCCTGCCGATGCTGCTCGGCCGGGCAACGCTCAGGGGGCGCTTCGTCGTGCATCCCGGCCGCAGCTTCCTGCTGACCCGGTCGCTTCAACGCTCGGCACTCAGGACGGCGTCATGAAGCTGGCGCTGCTGACCCGCAATGCCAAGCTCTATTCGCATCTGCGATTGATCCAGGCTGCCAAGGATCGCGGCCATGAGATCGTGCCGATCGACTATCTGCGTTGCCATGTCAGCATCACCTCGCTGCAGCCTTCCTTGCGCTTTCGCGGCACGACCCTTGCCGGTTTCGATGCGGTGATCCCGCGGATTGCCGCCTCGCGGACCTTTTTCGGCCTGGCGGTGCTGCGGCAGTTCGAGATGATGGGCGTGTGGCCGCTCAATGAATCGGTGGCGATCGGGCGCTCGCGCGACAAGCTCAGATGCCTGCAGCTCCTGGCCCGCGACGGGGTCGGTCTGCCGGTCACCGCCTTTGCGCATTACACGACCAAGGCGGACGAGGTGATCGAGATCGCCGGCGGAGCGCCGGTGGTGATCAAGCTGCTGGAAGGCACCCAGGGCATCGGGGTGGTGCTCGGGGAAACCCACCAGTCGGCCAAGTCGATGATCGAGGCGTTTCGCGGCGCCAACACCAACATCCTGGTGCAGCAATTCATCCGCGAATCGTCGGGCCGCGACATCCGCGCCTTCGTGATCGGGGGCGAGGTGGTGGCGGCCATGGAGCGGCGCGGCCCGGCGGGCGATTTCCGCTCCAACCTGCACCGCGGCGGTTCGGCACGGGCGGTCGAGATCAATGCCCGGGAGCGCAAGACCGCCATTCGGGCGGCCCGCTCCATGGGCCTCAATGTGGCCGGCGTAGACATGCTGCGCTCGCAAAAGGGGGCGGTGGTGATGGAGGTCAATTCCTCGCCGGGGCTTGAAGGAATCGAAGCCGCGACGGGAATCGACATCGCGGCCAAGATCGTGGAATTTATCGAGGAAAAGCACCGCCCCGGGCAAACCCGCACGCGCGGGCGCGGGTGAGCCCCGGCCTGGCAGGAGAAGCATCGTCCATGCTGCGGGTGAAACGCGAGGACTTCATCATCGGGGAGGCGGCGATTGCGCCGGGCACCCAGCGCACCGTCGATCTCAGCGTCAGCATGTTGTCGAACCACATGCCGATGACCATGCCGGTGCGGGTGGTCAACGGCGTGGAGCCAGGGCCGGTGCTGTTTCTTTCGGCCGCGGTGCATGGCGACGAGATCACCGGCGTCGAGATCATCCGGCGGGTTCTCAAGGACGATGCGCTGCAAACGATCGCCGGCACGCTGCTGGCGGTGCCGATCGTCAACTCTCTGGGGTTCCTCAGCCAGTCGCGCTATCTGCCGGACGGCCGCGACCTCAACCGGTGCTTCCCCGGCTCGGACCGCGGGTCGCTGGCCTCGATCCTGGCCGATCTGTTCCTGCGCGAGGTGGTGCTGCGTTCGCAATATGGCATCGACCTGCACTCGGCCGGGGCGCATCGGATCAATCTCCCGCAGGTGCGGATCGCGCCGGAGCAGCCGGAGCTTCTCGAGCTCGCGCAAGCGTTCGGCGCGCCGGTCATCCTGGTATCGAAGCTCAGAGACGGGTCGCTCAGGCAGCATGCCCGCAATGCGGGAGTGAAGGTGCTGCTCTATGAGGGCGGCGAGGCGCTCCGGCTCGACGAAATGTCGGTGCGGGTGGGGGTGCTCGGAATCCTGCGGGTGATGAAGGCGCTGGGCATGATCAGCGACCCCTCGGTGCGGTTCAGCCGGGTCCAGCCGGCGCTGTCGCAATCCTCGATCTGGCTCCGGGCGCCGGATGGCGGGATCCTGTCGACACGGTATCTCAAGGGCGAAATGGTGCGGCGCGGCGAGGCGCTGGGGGAGATCTCCGACCCGTTCGGCGAGCAGCGGACGCCGGTCGTCGCGCCCGAGGACGGCATCATCATCGGTCATACCAACCTGCCGGTGGTCAATCGCGGCGATGCCCTGTTCCATGTGGCGCGGGTGAAGGACCCGGCGACGATATTGGCACATATCGGCCAGATCGGTGGCGAAGCGGATGCCGCCGTTCTGTTCGACGAGGACGAGATCCTGTGAGCGCGGCGCGTTCGGCCTGGGTGATGTCGCGACGACAGCTCCTCGCCTCGGCGGCAGCAGGCGGGCTCGGCGCGCTTCTCGCGCCATCGCTCTCGCGCGGCGTCGGGGCCGCCGCCGAACCGCCGGTGGCGGCGGTCCAGGCCAGCATCCGAACGGTGCATGACATTGCCCTGATCGACCCCTATGGCTGGCTGAAAGCCGACAATTGGCGCGAGGTGCTGGAGGAGCCGCAGAAGCTGCCGCCGGCCATACGCCGCCATATCGAGGCGGAGAATGCTTATGCGGACGCCTATCTCGCGTCGCTTCGGCCGCTGATGACCAGGCTCAAGGGCGAGATCGAGGGGCGGGTGGAGAAGGACGATTCCTCGCCGTTCATGAAACGCGGGCGCTTCGAATATGCCACGGCCTATGTGGCGGGTGCCAAGCATTACCGGGTGCTCCGCCGGGAAATCGCGACAGGGCGTGAGGAGGTGGTGCTCGATTTCGATGTCATTGCCAAGGACCAGCGCTTTTTCGATCCCGGCGGCTATGAGCCTTCCCCCGATCACCGGCTGATCGCCTGGTGCGCCGATCGCACCGGTGCGGAGCGCTTCACCATCCGCATCCGCGATGTGGCAAGCGGGCGCGATCTTCCCGATGTCATCGAACAGGCCGGCACCAGCATCGTGTGGTCGCAGGATGGCGGCGCCCTGCTCTATCAGCCGCTCGACGACGACAACAGGGTCCTGGCCGTGGCCGCGCATCGGCTGGGCACGCCGCAGGCGAAGGATCGCCAGCTCATGCATGAGAGCGATCCGAGCTACCCGCTGACGCTGTGGTCGTCGGCGTCGGAGCAGTACGCCATCGTTGCGGCAACGAGCGCCGATGATACGGAAATCACGGTCATCGATCTCGAGGCGATGGACAAGCCGCGGCGGGTCATCGCCCGCGGCACCGGGGGCTTGTGCACGCTCGATCATGATGGCGAGCGATTCCTCATCTGCACCGATCTCGATGCCGAGGAATTCCGCATCGTGGCAGCCCCGGAGGCCGCGCCCGAACCGGCGAACTGGACCGATATCGTGCCCTACGACCCGCGGCGCACCATCCAGTCCTTCGATATTCTCGAGCGGCATCTGGTCTGGCTCGAGCGGGTCGAGGCGCTGCCGCGCATCGTCGTCAAGCGGCTGAGCGACGGGCAAGAACGGCCGATCGCGTTTGCCACCGAGGCCTATGCGCTGTCGCTGGTCGGCGCGGCAGATTTCGGCAGCACCCTCGTCCGCTTCATCATGTCCTCGCCGGCGGAGCCCGAGAAGTGGTTCGACTACGACGTCGAGACCGGCAAGATGGTGCTTATCAAGGAGCAGCGGATCCCGAGCGGCCATGACCCCAAGGCCTATATGGTTCGCCGCCTCGAAGCGCCGGCGCGCGACGGCGAGACCATCCCGGTCACCCTGCTTTACCGCAAAGGCCAGGCGCTCGATGGCGCCGCGCCGATGCTGCTCGAGGCTTATGGCGCCTACGCGCTCGGGTCGGCGGCGGAGTTTCAGAGCGATCCGCTGTCGCTGGTCGACCGCGGCATGATCTACGGCATCGCGCATGTGCGCGGCGGCGACGACAAGGGCCGTCGCTGGTACAAGGCGGGGCGGCGCGACCGGCGCAACAACACCTTCAACGACTATATCGATGTCGCCGACCATCTGATCGCGCAGCGCTACACGGCGCGGGGCCGGATCGTCGGGCTCGGGGCCTCGGCCGGGGGCACGCTGATGGGCGTCGTCGCAAACCGGCGCCCCGATCTGTTCGCCGCCATCGTCGCCGACGTGCCGTTCGTCGACGTCGTCAACACGCTGCTCGATCCGGACCTGCCGCTGACGCCGTCGGACTATTCGGAATGGGGCAATCCCCTCGCCTCGCGGACCGAGCTCGAGTGGCTGCTGTCCTATTCCCCTTATGACAACGTGGCGCCCAGGCCCTATCCGGCGATCCTGGCAGTTGCCGGCCTCACCGATTCGCGGGTGACCTATTGGGAGCCGGCCAAGTGGGTGGCGCGGCTCAGGGCCAACACCACCGGCGTCAAGCCGATCCTGCTCAAGACCGCCATGGCCTCGGGGCACATGGGAGATTCAGGCCGTTTCGGGGCAACGGAAACCACTTCGTTGCTTTATGCGTTCGCCTGCCAGACCGTGGGTTTGGTCGACCACGGCCACTAAGACAGTAGTCAATCTACATGGCTTTAATCCTGTAGTTGCATGGTGCAATCATGCCTCGCCCTATGCCGTTAGGACATACATCCTATAATTGCATAAAAATGCAATCACCCGCAATTTTCCGGATAAAAGCCTATTTGTCGTCGCATTCTCCGGTACGTTCTCGCGCCGGTTCGGACCCGCGCAGCGTGTTCGAGCGGCCTCCGTTACAAGCGGGGGAGAGGTTCACAGTCACAGATGGGGTCTCATGAAAAAAATAGCGTCAGCTGCTTTGATTACTGCGTGCGTGTTTTTCGCAGGGGCTTCGGCGACGGTTGCCCATGCCCAAGTAGGTTTTGCGTCCTATTATAAATCAGGTCTGAGAACCGCCAATGGCGAGCGCTTCAATCCGCACGGGATGACCGCCGCCCATCGTTCGCTGCCGTTCGGCACCAGGGTCAGGGTCGAGAATGTCCGGACCCGGAAATCGGTGGTGGTTCGCATCAACGACCGCGGCCCGTTCGTTCGCGGCCGGGTGATCGACCTTGCCTTCGGCGCGGCCCGGATGATCGGCCTGCATGCCATGGGCATCGCCAAGGTGTCGGTGCAGGTCGTCAGATAACCCTTCCAACAGGCCCGGGGGCACCCCCGAAGCCCCCGGGCCTTTCCGCCCGCTCTGCGGGCCTGCTAGAGTTCGCCAGGCGAGCCGATGAGGGTCACGATGGCGGTGCAGCAGCTGGCAGGGAAAACCGTGGTGGTGACGGGAGCCGGTCGCGGTCTTGGAGCGGCTTTTTCCTGCATCCTCGCCGAAATCGGGGCGCGCGTGATCATGACAGGGCGCAATCCGGAGGCCCTGGGTGCCACGGCCGAGGCCATCCGCACCCGTTATGGAACGAGACCACGCACCGAAAATCTCGATCTCAGCGACCCCGGCGCGGTGACACGCTGGGCAAAGGGGATGCGCGATGCCGGCGACCCGATCGACGTGCTCATCAATAACGGGGCGCAATGGCTGAAAGGCCCCATGGATAGCCACGATGCCTATTCCATCGTGTCGACGATCACCTCGGGGGTGACCGGGACGTTGCTCCTCACCCGCGGCCTGCTGCCGCTTCTCGAGGCTTCGGGGGCCGGGGACATCCTGACGATCGTGTCGACAGCGGGCCTGCCCAACGCATCGCTGTCTGGAACCTCGGTCGCCTTTCTTGCCGCCAAGCACGGCCAGGCCGGGATGGTCGACGGGTTGCGGCAGGAGCTGAAGAACCGATCCGTTCGGGTCAGCGCGATCTACCCCCCCGATCTCGACGATCTGTCGCCGCTCGAGCCCGAGGAATGGGGCGCGGAGCGGGGGCCGGCGGCACGCGCCAGCATGCGCGATGTCGTCGATGCCGCTCTGTTCATCCTGACCCGGCCGCGCCACCTCGCCTTTGCATCCATTGTCATCGATTCACGTGCCGATGGACGCCGGCCGTCCTGAGCGCGCGCCTGCCATCATGACGGTGCCGGCCGCCGAGACGCGGGCGAGCGATCGGCGCGGGGCGATCCTGATGTCGCTGTCGATGTTCTGCTTCATCCTCAACGACACCGTGACCAAGCTCTTATCGACCACGGTCGGCATCGGCGAATTCGTGTTCCTGCGCGGCCTGTTCGCGACCGCGATGATCTTCGGGCTGGTGACGATCACCGGGCATTTCCGGCGCCTTCACCTCGCCCTCGACCGCGTCGTGGTCATTCGCGCGCTGTTCGATCTCCTGGCGACGGGGCTGTTCATCGCGGCGCTGTTCCACATGCCGCTGCCGAACGTCACGGCCGTCATGCAGGCGGTGCCGGTCACCGCGACGCTGATGACCATGGTGCTGTTCAAGGAGCGGGTCGAAGCCTGGCGGCTCGCCACCATCGCCGTCGGGCTGGTCGGCGTGCTCCTCATCATCAAGCCCGGCAGCAGCGCTTTCGACCCGGCGATCGTGCTGGCCGCGGCGGCGATGGTGGCGGTGGCCATCCGCGACCTAGTGACGCGCCGCATCGGGTCGCAAATTCCATCTGCCGTGGTGACGCTGACAACGGCCTTCCTGGTGATGCTGGGCGGCGCCGGCTGGTCAGCGGTCGAGGGGCTTCAGCCGATGGCGCCGCAAACCGCGATGGCGCTGGCGCTGGCGGCGGCGTTCCTGATCGCGGGCCAATTGCTGATGGTGCAGGCGGTGCGGGCGGCGGGTATCGCAGCCACCACGCCTTTCCGCTATACGAACGTCGTCTGGGCCTTGGTCCTGGGCTGGGCAATCTTCGGGTTCATCCCCGATTCCCTTGCATTCATCGGCATCGTGCTGATCGCCGGCAGCGGCCTTTACACGATTCTGGAGCCAACCTTGAAGCAGAGACAGCGTCGATGGTTTCACCTCGGTTCGTCATAATTTTGATAGCCGCATTGCTGCTGGCGGGTGCGGCGGCATCGGCGCGCGAGCTCGGCCGGGCATCGGTCGGCGGGCGCGAGATCGCGATTTTCGAGGACCGGACCTGGCGGTTCGTCGACGACCTGGCCCCCTCGCCCAAGGACTGCCCGGCCGGCGAGGTGTGGCAGAGCCGTCGGCTGGCGCTGTCGCTGTGCGTGAAGAACGGCACCTGGACGTCGCAGGGCGAGCGCTATTTCTTCGAGAGCCTGTTCACCGATCCGACGTCGGCGGCCTATGCCGGCATCGTCACCGAGGCAGCGCCGCTCACGACGCAGCAGATGAAGGATCTGGTGCTTGCCACGGTCAAGGACAATCCCGAGATCCGCGAGGTACGGGACGTGAGCTACAGCACGCGGACGATCAACGGCCATGAGCTCGGGGTTCTCGACTATACGGTCACTCTCAAGGCCGGCGTCAGCTTCCGCTATCGCAACATTTTCGGCGGGGTGCCGAATGTCGGCAATTTCCAGATGATGTACTGGTCCTCGCCCGAGCAGTTCGGCGGGCATGAAGCAGACTTCGAGGAGCTGGCCGGAACGGTGACATTCGCCGGGCGCTAGCTCGTGCTATCCTCGGGCGGGGAGGATTGCCCATGCCCGGTCGCGCCCTGTCTGTCGCCGCATGCCTGCTGCTTTGCCTGTCGCAGCCCGCCGCGGCACATGAGGTCGGGCTAGAGCTCGTCCTTGCCATCGACTGCTCGCTTTCGGTCAGCGACCCGGAATACAGCCTGCAGATGGGAGGGATCGCGGCGGCGCTGCGCGACCCCGAAGTCAATGCTCTCATTCTCGAACAGCCGGGCGGGGTGGCCCTGACGGTCATGCAGTGGGCCGGCACGGCGAAGACCCGCCAAGCCGTGCCGTGGAGCCTGCTCGCGACGCAGGACGACGTCGAAGGCTTTGCCACCGCGGCGGCAGCGGCGCCGCGCCCGCCGCTCAGCTACTATACGGCGATCGGCCATGCCATTGCCGCCGGCGTCCGGCTGATCGCCGACAACGATTTCGAGGGGCGGGAGAAGAAGATCGACATTTCCGGCGACGGCCGCAGCAATTCCGGACCGCCGCCCGGCGTCGTCAAGCGGCTGGCGATCAAGAGCGGAATCACCATCAACGGGCTTGCCATCCTGACCGACGATGCCGGCCTTGCCGGATATTATGCCGGCGAGGTCAGCGGCGGTCCCGGCGCCTTCACCGTCTCGGCGAGCAGCTATCGCGATTTCGCTGCCGCCTTCGCCCGCAAGCTCTATCGCGAATTGCTGCCGCGGACGGCACGGCGCGGCGGCGGGCTTGCCATGGGTGGACGATGAAGGAGCTCAGAGCCGCCGCACTGGCGATCGGGCTTGCGGCATTCCCCCAGCCGGCGCCGGCGCAGGGGATTCCGGTCGATCTCGAGCTCGTGCTCGGCGTCGATGTATCCGGCAGCGTCGATGAGCAGGAATATTCGCTGCAGATGATCGGCATCGCCGAGGCGCTGCGGCTGCCGGAAGTCGGCGAGCTGATCGCCTCGCACCATGCGGGGGTGGCGCTGACGCTGGTCCACTGGTCGGCCGCTCATGTCAACCGGCAGGTGGTGCCCTGGCGGCTCCTCAACGATGCAGCCGATGCAGCGCGCTTCGCCGAGGAGGTCGAGAAGTCCCACCGGTCGAATTGGGCCAACCAGACGGCGATCGGCCATGCGATCCAGTTCTGCGTCAAGCTGCTCGAGACCAATGCGTTCGAGGGACGCCTGCGCCGCATCGACCTGTCGGGCGATGGCCGCAACAATTCCGGCATCGCCCCGGCCATCGCCCGCGAGGCGGCTTTGGCGCGCCATATCACCGTCAACGGCCTGCCGATCCTCGATGGCGATTTCGGGCTTGGCGATTATTACAGCGCCTTTGTCGCCGGCGGCGACGATTCCTTCGTGATCGTTGCCAACGCCTACAAGGATTTCGCCCGGGCGTTCCGGAGCAAGCTCATCCGCGAATTGTCGCCGAAGCTGGCGCTCGGTCGCGGGGGAATGGCAGCAGCGAAGTAGGCAAATAGGCTTGCCTACCTGCCTGCTCCACTACTGCCGGCTGGTGCCGTCAGCCGCCCGGCGGTTCGCCTCGCGCCGGCGATCCTTGCGGCCAAGGGCACGACGGGAATCCTCGCGACGCTGGTGAATGCCGGCAATGACCATGCCGATCGGGATGCCGATCTCGTCGAGGACCGCCTCGCCGAGCTGCAGGCTTGCCTCGGTGGTCTCGGGCACGGCATCGGTGACGCCGAGCCGGTAGAGCTCGCGTGCATGCGGCTCGTCGCGGGCCCGCGCCACGATGATAAGGTCGTCGCGCGCCGCCCGCGCGATCTCGGTCAGGCGGTCGACCTTGGCCGGGGCATCCATGGTAAGGACCAGCGCCTTGGCATTGGCGATGCCGCACCGCGCCAGGAACTCCGCCCGCTCGGCATTGCCGTAGTAGACCGGCTTGTTGTCGGCGCGACAGCCCGCCACCAGGCGCGGATCGGAATCGACGGCGATATAGGGCACGCGGTACTCATCCAGCATGTCGGCGACGAGCTGGCCGACCCGGCCAAAGCCGACGATGATCACGCGATCGCGGTCGTCGGAGGGCGGCTCGACCGTGGCTTCCGGCGGCAAGGGCCTTGCCGCATCCATGCGCCGGTTCAGCCGTCGCGCCCAGGGCGAGATGAAGGGCAGCGCGAACATGCTGACGGCAATGATCAGCGTGGCGCGGCTCGCGAGATCTCCAGGCAACGCTCCCACCGCCGCGGCAGCAGCGACGGCAATGAAGCCGAACTCGCCGCCGGGCCCGGTGAGCAGCGCGGTCTCGATCACGGTCGCCCAGCGCAGTCCGAACAGCGGACCCACGAGCGCGACGACGGCCGCCTTGACGGCGATCATCCCGAGCACGGCCGACACCAGCAGCAGCGGCCGCTCGAACAGGGTGGCCGGGTTTATGCTCATGGTCACCGAGATGAAGAAGATGCCGAGGAGCAGCCCTTTGAAGGGGTCGATCAGGCTTTCGGCCTCGCGCCGGAACTCGGTCTCGGCGATGAGAAGACCGGCGACAAAGGCGCCGAAGCCCATGGACAAGCCGGCGGCCTGCGACAGGATCGCCGTGGTGGCGACGATGAACATGATCGAGGCGAGGAACAGATCGGCGCCGCCGGCACCGGCGGCGAGACGCAGGAATGGACGCAGCGCGAACCGGCCGATCACCATGATGGCAATGAAGGCGATCACCGCCTGAACGAACGCCCACAAGATGCCGAGAAAGACGTTCTCGGCGCCGCCGCCGCGGCCGAGCGAGCCGATGAACAGCAGGATGGCGACAAAGGCGAGATCCTGGAGCAGCAGGATCGAGAAGGTGGTCCGCCCGACCGCGGTGGCGAGCCGCTTCTGGGCCGAGAGGAGCTCGACCACGATGGCGGTCGAGGACAGCGCAAGAGCCAGGCCGAGCACGGCGGCATATTGCGGGGAAAGGCCGAACAGCCAGCCGGCAAGGCCGAGAAGGCCGGCCGACAGGACGAGCTGCGCCGACCCCAGCAGGAACACCATCCGGCGCAGGGTATAGAGACGCGCCGGCGACAGTTCGAGGCCGATCATGAAGAGCAGCATCACGACGCCGAGCTCGCCGACAAAGGCGATGCTGGCGGTATCGGAGATGGAAAAGGCGGCCGGCCAGGGCGAATGGCCCGCGAGCCGGCCGATGCCGTAGGGGCCGATCAAGATGCCGGCGATGAGATAGCCGATGACGGGGCTGATGCGCAGCCGCTGAAAGAGCGGGATGACCACGCCTGCCGTGCCGAGCAGCAGCAGCAGATCCTTGTAGAAGACCGGGTTGGCGTGCTGCTCCATCACCTCTCGCTGGCGAGGGCGGAGATCACGCGGATCCAGCTCCTGATGCCCTTGTGGAAGCTTGCAAGATCGTACTTCTCGTTGGGAGAGTGGATGGCATCGTCGTCGAGCGCAAAGCCGATCATCAGGCTGTCCATCCCCAGAACCTTCTGGAGACTGCCGACGATGGGGATCGACCCGCCCGAGCCGAGCAGCACCGGCTGCTTGTCCCATTCGGCCGCGAGCGCCTGGCGGGCGGCACCGAGAAAGCGGTTGGCCTCCGGGATGTGAACGGCGGGGCTGGCGCTGCCGCCGGTGGCGAAGCTCACCGCGGCGCCATCGGGCAGGCGCTCGCGCACGAAGGCGCGGAAACCGTCGCGGATGCGCTCCGGCTTCTGGTCGGCGACGAGCCGGAAGGAAAACTTGGCCGAGGCCTGCGAGGGGATCACGGTCTTGGTGCCGACGCCGGTATAGCCGCCGATGATGCCGTTGACCTCGGCCGTCGGACGGGCCCAGATCTGCTCGAGGATGGAGAAGCCCTCCTCGCCGACCGAGCGCTTCAGTCCGACCTTGGCCAGGAACTGGCGCGCATCGAAATCGAGGCTCGACCATTGGCGGCGGATCTCCGGCGAGAGATCGCGGACATCGTCGTAGAAGCGGGGAATGGTCACCCTGCCCGCCGCATCATGGAGGTCGGCAATGATCCGGGCCAGAACCTTGATCGGATTGACCGCCGGCCCGCCATACATCCCGGAATGAAGATCGATGGCAGGGCCGGTGACGGTGACCTCCTCATGCACGAGACCGCGCAGGCGGGTGGTGATGACCGGCGTTTTTCCGTCGACCATGCCGGTGTCGCAGACAAGAGCGATATCGGCCGCGAGGTCGCCCAGATTTGCCTCGAGAAACGGGCCGAGAACTCGGGGAGCCGCATTCCTCCTCGCCCTCGAGCAGGACGGTGACCGACACCGGGAGTTCGCCGGCCGTCTCCACGTAAGCCCGGCTGGCTTCGAGGAAGGTCATGAGTTGGCCCTTGTCGTCCGACGCTCCGCGGGCGTAAATCCTTTCCATACCGTCGGAATCCGTGCGGCGCACCGGTTCAAAGGGCGGCGTTTGCCATTTTTCGAGGGGATCAGGCGGCTGAACATCGTAATGGCCGTAAAACAGCACATGCGGAGCCCCTTTGGGGCCGGCGCGGTGGCCAACGACCATCGGGTGCCCGGCCGTGTCGCGCAGGCCGCTTTCGAAGCCAAACGAGGACAGCCGGGCATCCAGCCATTGCGCCGCCCTGCGGCACTCCGGCGCATGTGCCGGATCGGTCGAAATGCTCGGGATGCGGAGCAGCTCGAACAGGCGTTCGAGGCTGTCATCGAGATTGAGGTCGGCCCTGGCGAGCACCTCGTCGAGAGTGGCCATCATTCTCCTCTTGCGGCATTGGACACAATCCCCCCCGCCGGCAGTGTCACATGGGCCAAGGCGACCCGGCAAGGGGCGCGACGGTGAGCGAAGCGACCTTCCTGCTCTATCGCGACAGCCTGCAGGCCAAGGAGCCGGTGCAGCGGCTCATGCGGCTGTCGCGAATCGGATATCAGCGCTGGCTGGTCTGGCGCAGCCAGATCGATGTCTATTTCTTCTGGGAGAAGCGCTGGTTCTTCGTCGCAATGCTGCTCGGCTTCGTGGTGATGAACCTGCCGCCGCCGCAAGGGCTGACGCATGCCGGCCAGACAGTGCTGGCGATGTCGCTGGTGGCGACGGTGCTGTTCGTCACCGAGCCGATCCCGCTGCCAACGGTGCCGCTCCTGATCATCGTCGGCGAGATCGTGCTGCTCGGTCTCAACCCGTCGAAGGTGGCGCAAAGCCTGATGACCGATTCGGTGCTGTTCATCATGGGCTCGCTGATGCTGGCCGTCGCCATCGTCAAGCAGAAGCTCGACAAGCGGGTGGCCTGGGCCATCGTTCGGATGACCGGCACCAATGCCTACTGGATCAGCTTCGGCATCACCACGGTGTGCGGCTTCATCGCCGCCTTCATCGGCGAGCACACGGTCGCAGCGATGATGCTGCCGGTCGGCGTCCGGCTGGTCAGCCTGACCCACAACGACCCGCGCAAGGTGCACAATCTTGCGGCGGTGATCCTGTTCTCGATTTCCTATGGCTGCTCGATCGCCTCGATCGCGACACCCTCGGGCGGGGCGCGCAATGCCATCATGATCGGTTATTGGCAGGAGATCTTCTTCTCGCCGGTCGACCCGGCGACGCGGCGCTACCTGATGGATTACCTGACCTGGATCATCTACGCCTTCCCGATGTTCCTGCTCAGGCTGCCGATCGTCACGGCGCTGCTGTTCTGGACGTTCAAGCCGGAATCCTCGGACATGTCGCGGGCGGTGGCGCGGCTGCGCACCCAGGTGATGATGGACGGGCCGCTGAAGCTGTCGGACTGGCTGTCGATCGGCATCTTCGTCCTGACCATTCTCGGCTGGATCTTCCTGTCCGACACGCTCGGGCTCGGGTCGATCGCGCTGATGGGCGTCAGCGCCTTCCTGGTGTTCGGGCTGGTGCGCTGGGAGGAAATCAACCAGGGGGTCAATTGGGGGGTGGTGCTGCTTTATGCGGCCGCCATCTCGCTCGGCGTCGAGATGCAGGCGACCGGGGCGGCGGAATGGCTGGCGCAGACGGTGATCGCCATGCTGCGGCCGTTCGGAGCGGCAACCGGCACCGGGCTCGAAATCGCCGTGGCGCTGCTGACTACGGGAGTGTCCAACACCATGACGGCGGGCGCGGCGGTCGCCGTGCTCGGTCCGGTGGTCCTCAAAACCGCCCATGTGGCGGGGCAGGATCCGATCGTCATCGGCTTCATCACGGCGATTTCGTCGGCTTTCGGCTATCTCACCCCTGCGGCCCAGCCGGCGTTCACCATCATTTATGCGTCAGGCTATCTCAGGGGCTCGGATTTCTTGAAGATCGGCCACAGGATGATGATCGTGTCGCTGCTGCTGCTGTTTGCGGTGGCGCAGCTCTATTGGCCCTTCATCCACTATTGAGGGCGGCATGCTGAACCCGTTCCGGCGGACCACTCTCTCGGCACGGCAGGAGCGCGCGGTGCAGCGGACGCTGCAGCAATTGCGCCAGCAGCGCCGGCAGCGCTTCCGCATCCTGGCCTGCATCGACGGCAGCGAGGAGTCGTTCATCACGGTGCGGTTCGCCGCCCGGCTGGCGCCGACCAATGATTGCGACATCATCGTGCTCAATGTCAGGCCGGTCGATCAGGGCCTGTGGTCGGGCGGGCTGCAGGTGCGGCTGGCGCGCCAGAACATGCTCGACGCCGGGTTCGACCTGCCGGGGGTCAGGGAGCTGAAGCAGGCGCTGGAAATCCTCAAGCACGAGGGGCTCGATGTGAGCGCGTGGCAACGCGAAACCGCCCATGAGGATGCCTGGGGCGATCCGCTGGGCGACAACAAGATCGAATATCGCAGCCCCGAGGGGCGCAATGTGGTGCTCAAGCTCAAGACGGCGCCCGATCCGGCCTCGGGCATTCTCGACCAATATGAGCTCGGGCCCTATAATCTCATGATACTCGGCGAGCCGTCACGCTGGCGCGGCGAGTTCCACTCGTTCTTCGATGCCGGGATCGTGCAGAGGGTGGCGGTGCTGGCGCCCTGCTCGGTGATGATCGCCCGCTCGAGCCTCGACCGCAGCGGCTTCTTCATCTGCACCGACGGCACGGCGCGCTCGATGCAGGCGGTGCGCCGCTCGGCGGTGCTGGCCCATATGGTGAAGGAGCCGATCACCTTGTTCTCGGTCGCCACCGATCTCGAAGGGCTGGGTGCGGCGGAAGAAAATGTCAAAAATGCACGCGCGCTGCTGAAGGCGATGGGGATCAAGGTGGCCCATATCGAGACTGCGGTGGGAGAGCCTGCGGAAATGATCATCGAGCGGGGCTCGAACCACCGTATTGTCGTGGTGAGCGACGAGGGCCGCTCGCGACTGCAGCGGGTGTTCCGCGGCTCGACCGCCTATGAAGTGGTCAGGGCGGCGCGGACGAGCGTGTTGGATGTGCGGTGAGCAAGCTTCAGGAGTAAGCCATGGCCGAGTATCAGCTCTATTGTTTCGGCGAGTTGGGGAATTGCTACAAGGCAGCGCTGATGCTGCAGCTGTCACGCATGGGATGGGAGCCGATCCATGTCGACTATTTTGCAGGCGAAACCCGGTCCGATGCCTATCGCTCCGGGGTCAACGAGATGGGCGAGGCGCCAGTGCTGGTGCACGGCCCGGTCAGCCTCACGCAATCCGGGGTGATCCTCGATTATCTGGCCGACAAGGCTCGGAAGTTCGGGCCGAAGAGCGAGGATGAGCGACGCGAGATCATGCGCTGGATCCTGTTCGACAATCATAAGTTCACCAGCTATGCGGCGACGCTGCGCTTCATGCTGACCTTCATGAAGACGGGGGAAACGCCGGTGACCGAGTTCCTGAGGGTCCGGGTCAACGGTGCGTATGGCGTGCTCGACCGGCACATGGCGAGCCGCGACTTCGTGATCGGCAAGCGGCCGACGATCGCCGATCTGTCGCTGTGCGGCTATCTGTTCTATGGCGACGAGCTCGGGGTCGACCTTGCGCCCTTCATGAACATCGGCAAATGGCTCGACCGCATCAAGGCACTGCCGAACTGGAAACATCCGTATGAGCTGATGCAGCGGGCGTATAAGGGGGAATAGGGAGTAGGCAGGGGTGAGTAGTGAATGGTGAGTAGTGAGTAGTAAAAGACTACCCTATTGCCTACTCACTACTCACTATTCACCACTCACCAGGCGCTCAGACCTCTCCCATCGCCTGGAGATACTCCTCCAAATGCTCGACATTCTCGAAGCGCATCCAGCCCTCGGCCGTTTCGGCTTCGACCGTGCCGTCGGACAGGACCCGGGCGACCCTGCCGCGCACCAACCGCTCCTCGATGACGAAAAGCTGATCGTCGGTGGCGAGCGGAGCGTCCGGCGCTGTTGCGGCGGTTGCCGGCGCAACCGGCGGGGATGGGGCAGCGGCGGGTGGCGGGGCGGCGGGCGGGACCAGCTCCGGCTCGGGAGGATAGGGCCGCTCGAGGCTCGGCGCCTCGCGCTCGACGGCGGCCTGGAGGTCGTCCGGAACCCCGGGGTCGACCGCGGTGGTGATCACCGTCGGGAGCGATTCGCTCAGGCGGGCCGGCTTGTCGGGAAACAGCCCGCCCGGCGCGGCGGGCGGCTGCGCCGGGCCCAGGCCCGGCGGGTTGGCCGCGGCGGCCACAGAGGAGCCGCGAGCCGGGCGCAGGAAGCCCGGCATGTCGCCGCCACCCCTGCCCTTGCGGCGGCCGTAATTGCCGGGCCAGCTCTTGTCGGGCGCCGGCCCGGTGGCGGCGACGGCGCCCCCGGGACCGGCACCGGCACCGGCACCGCTCGAGGGTGCGGAGCGGGTGCCGGCCAGAACCTCGGCCACGGTCAAAAGCGCCGCGGTAACGGTCGCAAGCCCCAGCATCACAAAGCCGCCGGTCAGCAGGATGGAGGCTGATTCGAGATTGAGGCCGATCACCACCTGCCCCGGCGCATAGAAGCTTCCAAGCCCAACAGCCATACCTGCCGCGATCAGCAGAATGGCGATGATGTACAACAGCGTTCTCATGGTCGTACCCCAGCCGCGCACCCTGCTAGTCATGATCGCGTCTCAACCGCAGGTCAAGGAAGCTCGATCTCTCCATCAACGACATGATCGAGCCCGATCTCGGGTGCGGTCACGACCGCCTTGATCCTGAGCCGGCCGGCGGCACCAGGGCTGCCGCGCACCCTGTCCTCGATCGCCTGCTGGGTGGTCACGCCGACCTGCTTGAGGAATTTGCGCATCGACATGTTGAAACGATCAGGGTCCATAGAGGGGCCTCCCAGAATTCAAAAGATTTGCAAATGGAGGGCAAGCCGGCCCGGCCGTTCGCCTACTCGACGATGATTCGCGGAGCAGGCCGCCGCGCCGCCGCGGCTCCGGAGACAGCATGCCAGACCTTGGCCGCCATGTCGCGATAGATACCGGAATGAGCCGATTCGGGTGCCGAAACCACCACCGGACGACCGGAATCGGAACGTTCGCGCAGCTCCTGGTCGAGCGGAACCTCGCCGAGAAACGGCACGCCGAGCTTTTCGGCCTCGTCGCGGGCGCCGCCATGACCGAAGATCTCATGGCGGCTGCCGCAGCTCGGGCACAGGAAGTAACTCATATTCTCGACGATGCCGAGCACCGGCACGTTCACCTTGCGGAACATCGCGATGCCGCGGCGGGCATCGATCAGGGCGAGGTCCTGGGGGGTCGATACGATCACCGCGCCGGCGAGCGGGGTCTGCTGGGCCAGCGTCAGCTGGGCATCCCCGGTGCCGGGCGGCATGTCGACGACAAGGATGTCGAGCCCGCCCCAGGCCACCTCGCGCAGCATCTGCTGCAGCGCCGACATGACCATCGGGCCGCGCCAGATCATGGCGGTGTTCTCCTCGACCATGAAACCCATGGACATGACCTCGAGCCCGAACGCGGTAAGCGGCGCCAGCACTTTCGAGCCGGGTGCGGCAGCGGTGGGCCGGGCGGTGACGCCGAGAAGCCGGGGAATCGAGGGGCCGTAGATGTCGGCATCGAGGACGCCGACCTTGAGGCCCAGGGTCAAGAGGCCGAGCGCCAGGTTGACCGCCGTCGTCGACTTGCCGACGCCGCCCTTGCCGGACGCCACGGCAATGATGTGGCGGATGCCGGGCACGGCAATGCCGCCCGCGCCGGGCGCTGCCCGGCGCTGGGCTGGCGGTCGCTGCGCTGCCGGGCGATCGGCACCTTGGGGCGGCGGCGAGGCCGGCCGGGCAAATGTCTCGGCGGTGAGCGCGACGATGGCACGGCTCACTCCCGGCAGGCTCGATACCGCTCTTTCCGCCGCCCGGCGCATCGGTTCGAGCTGCTCGGCGAGCCTGGGGTCGACGGTGATGGCGAAGACCACCTGGCCGTTGCGGATCGAGATCTCGGAAATCTGCCGCGAGGTCGACAGATCACCGTCGATGCCGGGGCCGGCAATGCCCTTCAGCGCCGCAAGCACGGCCTCGGCGGTGACGGTCTCAGGCGGCTGAGGCATGGACGGTCATCGCGCCATCACTTCAGGGACGGCCGGCGGCCCCCGAGCTCGGCGGTGATCTCGCCGGCAATGGACAGAACGGCCTGGCCCAGCGCCGGGATGCGCTGATCGGTGATCCGGGCGGTCGGCCCGGAGACCGACAGGCCGGCGAGCGGCTGGGCGTGCTCGTCGAATATGACGCTGGCGACGCAGCGCAGCCCGATGGCGTTCTCCTCATCGTCGATGGCATAACCGCGCTCACGCACCGCGGTGATCTCGCGCTTCAGGTCGGGAGCGGCGGTGATGGTGCTGCCGGTTTCGCGCCGGAAATCGAGCGTCTGGATGATCTTGTCGGCGACCGGACCATCGAGATGCGACAGGATCGCCTTGCCCATGCCGGAGCAATGGACCGGCGCCCGGCCGCCCGGCCCGGCGATCGCGCGCATCATCTTCTGGCATTCCACCTGGGCCAGATAGATGACTTCGCCACGATCCAGGATGCCGAGATTCACGGTTTCGCCCGACTGCTCCATCATGCGCCGCATATAGGGGCGGGCAATTGTGACAATGTCGCGGGAGCGAACGAAGATCGAGCCGACCCGGAAGGCCTGGACGCCGATGGCCCAGGCCGAGCGCTCATTGTCAAACCGGACATAGCGCTCGTTCTGGAGCGTGGTGAGCAGACGATGGGCGGTCGAGTTCGGCAGGCCGACCTCGTGGGCCACCTCGCTCAAGGACAGCCCCTGGGGATGGTAGGACAGCGCATTGAGCAGCTTCAGGGCCCGGCTGAGCGACTGAACCTGACCGGATGCCCGCAGCAGCTCCTTGCTGGGCACGCGGACTTCAGACTGGCGTTCGTGGCTGTCGCCACGGGATCTTTGGTTTGGATTCTCGAGCATGCGCAAAGGAGTCCTCGAGTTGTTTCGCTCTGATAAGCCAGGTTGGCCGGTTCCGCAATGCGGTTACCTATCGCGAGCAGCGGAATAGCCTGCCAGGGAATTCACCCCCCAACCAGCCCTCCTACCGGCTGCAGATCGCTATCGAAGGTGGAAAGTGCAAGGGGGAAAACGACATCAAGTTTCTGCGATGCCCTCCGTTGCGTTAACCGCCGCTTCACCACGCTGGTAAGCGCCGCGTTAAGCCTGGCGGGACTAGCATGGCAGCATCGCCGATGGGCTTGAAGGGGTTGGCAGTTGGCTGGTCGGCCTGACAGGGATCCCGGACAGGAAGCAGAGCTTCTGTCCCTGTTCGTGCGCAACCAAAGCAAGCTTGCCCTGGCGCTGCCGGTGCTGGCGGCACTGTTTGCCGCGACCAACCTGATCTTTGTCGATTGGAAGACGGCGATCATGTGGCTTGCTTCCGCGCTCGGGGCGCAAGGCGTTCAGCTGTTGCTCTGCCGCTATTTCGAAACGTCCGAACAGCGGCTGACCCGGCCGGGCGAATGGGTCGGAATGCTGGCCGCATCGGAGCTGTTGCTCGCCTCGACATGGTCGCTGCCGCTGTTCCTTTTCTGGAGCCCGGGCAACGCGCTGCAGCATGTCTATGTGACCGCGACGCTGATGACGGTGGCGGCGATCCGCATCATGATCGCCGGCAATTTTCTGCCGCTGGTGATCGCCGGAACCGGTTTCATCACGCTGACGATCGTGGTCCGCTGCCTGACGGCGCAGGGGCCGCTCTACGTGGCGCTCGGTGCAATGGCGGTGATGACGGCGATGTTCTTCATCCTGCTGTCGCGCCGCCTCGAGGAAACGTCGCGCGACATCCTCGCCTATCGCTCGCAACGCGAGAAGCTGATTGCGGAGCTCGAGCGGGCGCGCGACCAGGCCGAGCGCGATCGCAGGCGGGCGGAAGAGGCAAGCCGCGCCAAGTCGCGCTTCCTAGCCACCATGAGCCATGAGCTCAGGACGCCGCTCAACGCCATCATGGGGTTTTCGGAAATCCTCAGCCACGAGATGATGGGGCCGCATGCGGTCAGCGCGTACAAGCATTACTCGGCCGACATCCACAGCTCGGGGCACTATCTGCTCGCCCTGATCGACGACATCCTCGATTTGTCCCGCATCGAGACGGGACGCCAGGAGCTGGCCGAGGAAGCGGTCGACATTGCCGCCGTCGCGGGCGAATGCGCCAGGCTCTTCCAGGCGCGGGCCGATGAACGGCGCCATGCGCTGCTGTTCGACGTGCCGGGCGACTGCCCGCGTCTCATCGGCGACCGGCGCGCGCTGCGGCAGATCCTCCTCAATCTGGTGTCGAATGCGATCAAATTCACCCCGGCAGGCGGGACCATCCGCGTTGCGGCGGCGGTGGATGACGGCGAGCGGCTGGTGCTCTCGGTCAAGGACACCGGCCCGGGGATCCCGGCGCACGAACTCGACGGCGCCGTTGCCGCCTTTGCCCGCGGCGCGCTCGCCACGCGCCGGGCGATCGACGGCGCCGGACTGGGGCTGCCGATCGTGAAGGGCCTGGTCAAGCTCCATGAAGGGGAGCTGGCGATCCGCTCGATGGATGGCGCCGGCACCATCGTCCTGGTGATCTTCCCGCGCCGGCGGGTATTGATCGGGGCGGCGCTCAGCGCCAGCCAGTCATCGGCAATAGCCAGCGAAAGCCAGCGCCGGCTGATCGCGCTCACCGCCTGAGAATCAGCCTTCGCTTTTGCCGCTGACGCCGGCCTCGGCGAAGGTGGCCATGCCGTTGTGAAGATCGATGGCGGCCTTCACCGTCGCATAGGCGAGGACCGCCCCCGATCCCTCGCCGAGCCGCATCCCGAAATCGAGAAGCGGCGCCTTGCCGAGCTTGGCCAGAAGCCGGCGATGGGCCGGCTCGGCCGAGCAGTGACCGGCCAGGCAGTGGTCGAGGGCGCCGGGTCGCAGGGCCTCGAGAACCGCCGCCGCGGCGGTGACGACGTAACCGTCGAGGATGACCGGGATCCTGGCGATGCGGGCGGCGAGAATGGCACCGGCCATGGCGGCAAGCTCGCGGCCGCCCAGACAGCGCAAGACCTGCAGCGGATCGTCCAGATGATCCCGGTGGAGATGCAGTCCGCGGCGCACCGCCTCGGCCTTGCGGGCCACGCCGGCGGCATCGAGGCCGGTGCCCGGTCCGACCCATTCGGTGGGATCGCCGCCATGGAGCGCGCAGGACACGGCGGCCGCCACGGTGGTGTTGCCGATCCCCATCTCGCCGAGACAGAGGAGGTCGACCCCACCTTCGAGCGCTTCCATGCCGAAGATCGCAGTACCGGTGCAGTCGGCCTCGTCGAGGGCCGGTTCGCGGGTGAAATCGCGGGTCGGGACGTCGAGGGCAAGCTCGTAGACCTTGAGGCCGACGCCGAAGGTGCTGCAGAGCTGGTTGATGGCGGCGCCGCCGGCCTGGAAATTGGCCACCATCTGCGCCGTGACCGCCGGCGGATAGGCAGCAACGCCTTGCGCCACCACGCCATGGTTGCCGGCGAAGACGGCGGCGAGCGGCCGATCGATCCGTGGCGGATGACGGCCCTGCCAACCGGCGATGAACACGGCGATGTCCTCGAGCCGCCCCAGCGCGCCTGGCGGCTTGGTGAGCGCGAGGTCGCGCCGGCGTGTCGCGGCGGCGGCCTCCTCGTCGAATTGCGGCAGCTCGTCGAGCAGGCGGCGCAGTTCGGCGAAGGTGAGGCGGGGGTGCGGGAGGGTCATGGGAAGCCTTGGCTAGCGCTACGAAACTGGCCTAATAGCCTCTGCCCGCCAGGGATGAAAGGGAGGAGCGATGGCAATCTCGAACCGGGAATGGACCGCCGCGCTTGCCGAAAGGGCGGGCGACCTCCAGTCGGTCCTGGCCTTTGCGACGCGGCTGCCGGTGCCCGAGGCCCTGCCGCGGGCGCCGCTCGTCCGGGCGCTCCGGATGCTGCCGGTGGCCGGGGCGATCATCGGGACGCTCACCGCTCTCGTCTATGTCATTGCCTCGGCAATCGGGCTCCAGCCACAGCTGGCGGCGGCCGTGGCGCTTGCCGTTCAGGCCTGGATCACCGGCGCGCTGCACGAGGACGGGCTCGCCGATCTCGCCGACGGCATTGGCGGCGGCAACAGCCGGGAGCGCAAGCTCGCGATCATGCGCGACAGCCGGATCGGCAGCTTCGGCGTGCTGGCGCTCCTGTTCGTGGTGCTGTGCAAGGTGCTGGCGCTGGGGGAGGCCGGTGCGGTGTCCGGCCGGTTCGCGGTCGCCGCATTGATCACCGCCGCCACGCTGTCGCGGCTGGCACCGGTGCTGCTGCTCCACCGTCTGCCGCCGGCCCGGCTCGAGGGTATGTCCTACCGGGTCGGATGCCCCGACCAGCAGACGGTGCGGGAGGCGACGGTCTATGCCCTGGCCGGCGCCGGTTTCCTCGCCATGGCGGCCGGCGGGGCCGGCACCCTGCTCGCCGCGCTGCTTGCCGCTGCCGCCGCTTACTGGATCATCGAGGCGCTGTCGCGCCGTCACCTTGGCGGCCAGACCGGCGATGCCGCCGGCGCGGCGCAGCAGCTCGTCGAAGTCGCGGTGCTCGTGGCTTTTGCCGCCATCGGCTCGCCGTGACGGCGGGCTTGTCCGCGATAAGGTGAATGCCGCAAACGGTCGCGCCCCTGCCGCATTCGACACTGTTGCGATTCACCGGCGCACCCAATATGCCATGGCAACAGAAAGATTCGCCTTTGACGGATTCGCCGTTCATGACTGTTTACAGCCGAATCGACATCGAGACGCCCTGCATCAAGGTGTGCGTGCTGGATCCCGAATCCGGCTATTGCATCGGCTGCGGGCGAACCCGCAACGAGATTGCGGGCTGGCTCGACATGACCGATCAGCTGCGTCGTGATATCATGGCGGGACTGCCGCAACGGGTCGACTCGCTCACCCGCGCCAAGCGCCGTCGCGGCGGAGCAAGGGCACGGCGCGGCGAGGGACTCTGATACAGAAGCGAATTATGCTCCCCCTTCCGCGCAGCGATCTCAAGGCGAACACGTTCGAATATGAATCTCTTCCTCTGATAAAGCCGACCGGCTTCCGGGAATACGATGCCCGCTGGATCTATGAGAAGGAGATCAATCTCTATGGCGTGCAGGCGCTGGGGCTGGGTCTCGGCACCTATATCCAGCGACGGGGCGTCAAGCCCCATATCGTGACCGGGCACGACTATCGTTCCTATTCGATGGCGATCAAGCAGGCGCTGACCGTCGGCCTGATGGCGGCAGGCTGCACGGTCTACGATATCGGCCTGGCGCTGTCGCCGATGGCCTATTTCGCGCAATTCGCGCTGGATGTGCCGGCGGTGGCGATGGTTACCGCGTCCCACAACGACAATGGCTGGACGGGGGTGAAGATGGGCTGCGAACGGCCGCTCACCTTCGGGCCCGAGGAGATGACGGCGCTCAAGGAGATGGTGCTTGGCGGAACCTCGGAGACAAGGTCAGGCGGCAGTCTCGTCCATGTCGATGGATTGGGCGAGCGCTATCTTTCGGCGCTGACCAGCGATGGGCGGATCGTCCGGCCGCTCAAGGTGGTGGTGGCCTGCGGCAACGGCACGGCAGGCGCTTTTGCGCCAAGGCTCATGAGCAGCCTCGGATGCACGGTGGTGCCGCTCGATTGCGATCTCGACTACACCTTCCCGCACTACAATCCCAATCCGGAAGACCTCAAGATGCTGCACGCCATCGCCGCAAAGGTGCGCGACAGCGGCGCCGATGTCGGCTTAGGCTTCGATGGCGATGGCGATCGCTGCGGCGTGGTCGACAATGAGGGCAACGAGATCTTTGCCGACAAGGTCGGCGTGATGCTGGCGCGCCACATGTCGAGCCTCCATCCGGGAGCGCGTTTCGTCGTCGACGTGAAATCGACGGGCCTGTTCGCGACCGATCCGGTGCTCAAGGCCAATGGCGCGACCACCGACTACTGGAAGACCGGCCATTCCTACATGAAGCGGCGGACCCATGAGCTCGGGGCCATCGCCGGCTTCGAGAAGTCGGGCCATTTCTTCCTCAGGCCGCCTTTCGGGCTCGGCTATGACGACGGGTTGGCCTCGGCGGTGGCGGTGCTGCGCATGCTCGACCGTGCCAAGGGCAAGTCGATTGCCGAGATCTATCGCAGCCTGCCGACCACCTGGGCCTCGCCGACCATGGCGCCGCATTGCCCGGACGAGAAGAAATATGGGGTGGTGGAACGGGTCATCGGCCATTTCTCGAAGCTCGCCGCCGACGGCGGTTCGCTCGCCGGGCAGAAGATCGCCGGCGTCGTCACCGTGAACGGCATCAGGATCACCCTGGCCGACGGCACATGGGGGTTGGTGCGCGCCTCCTCCAACAAGCCGGAGCTGGTCGTGGTCTGCGAGAGCCCGGCATCGGAATCGCAGATGCGGGCGATGTTCCACGTGATCGATTCCCATTTGCGGCTTTACCCGGAAATCGGGGCCTATAATCAAAAGATCTAATGGTTGACGTCGGCTATTCGGCGGCCTGACGGCGGGGTTGGGGGGCGACGGTTGCGAGCGCGCGCAGGATGACGCGCCCATCGGCTTCCTTCCGGTGCGCCGTTTCGGACAGCGCGCGGCGGAACTGACGGCCGCCGGGCTCGCCGTGATAAAGCCCGAGAAGGTGGCGGGCCATGACCTTGAGCGGCACGCCGCGGGCGCGCTCCCGCTCGACATAGGGGAGGTAGCCCAGCAAGGCCGCCTCGCGCGATGCCACCGGGTTGTCGCGGCCGAAAATGACGCGGTCGACATCGGCGAGAAGCCAGGGTCGCTCATAAGCGGCACGGCCCATCATCACGCCGTCGACATGGCGGAGATGGTGCTTCGCCTCGTCCAGCGACTGGACCCCGCCATTGAGGATGATGCGCAATTCGGGTCGGGCCTCCTTCAACCGATAGACGCGGCCATGGTCGAGCGGCGGCACCTCGCGATTCTGCCTGGGCGACAGGCCCTTGAGCCACGCCTTGCGGGCATGCACGATGAAGGTCGAGCAGCCGGCGGCTGCCACCCAATCGACAAAATCGGACAGCGCCTCCTCGCCGTCCTGATCGTCGATGCCGATGCGGCATTTCACTGTCACGGGAACCGGCACGGCTGCCTGCATGGCGACGACGCAGTCGGCGACCAGGCGCGGCTCGGCCATCAGACAGGCGCCGAAGCGTCCGGCATGGACGCGGCTCGAGGGGCAGCCGCAATTCAGGTTGATCTCGCGATAGCCAAGGTCGGCGCCGATCCGCGACGCCGCCACAAGCTCGCGCGGATGGCTGCCGCCGAGCTGAAGCGCAACCGGCTGCTCGGCGGGATCGAAGCCAATCAGGCGCTCGACATCGCCGTGGACCACCGCCGCGGCGGTGACCATCTCGGTATAGAGCAGCGCGCCGCGGGTGAGGAGCCGATGGAAAGCCCGACAATGGCGGTCGGTGCATTCCATCATCGGCGCGACGGAGAAGCGGTTGATCATCGAGGATGGGGGTACTTCGAGGGGGAGGAAAGGGCAATAGGCAATAGGCAATAGGCAAGTAGGCAAGTAGGCAAGTAGGCAATAGGCAATGGGCGATGGGCCGGGTGGGGAGCAGGGCCCCTCACCCGGCGGTTGCGATCGTTCGCTACTGGGCGAGGCCTGCCGCCTTGGCTGCCTCGTCGGCTGCCCGCATGCAGTCCGCCTCATTGCCCGCGCTCAATGCGGTGCGGGCCGCGTCGAGATGCGTCCGTGCCGACGTCATGTCGATCGAGCCGTTGCTTTGGGCCGTGGTGCCGGTCGCGGTTCCGCCTGCCGGCGCGGCGGTCGAAGGCTTGGCACCGCTCTGGGTGCCAGTCGAACCGTCGACACCGCTGGCCTTGCCGCCGGTGGTGGCGCCGGTCGAGCCGGTCCCGGTGGTGGCAGCGCCAGCCGACGCCGAGCCGGCGGTCGAGTCCATCTTGGAGGAGGATACGGCAGCGGTCTGGCCGGCACCCGTAGTCGAGGCACTGCTCTGGCCCGAGGGGGCCGCGCCACTCTGGGTATCGGTCGACCCATCGACGCCGCTCGCCTGGCCGCCGGCAATGGTGCCGGTTGCGCCCTCGGCTGTCGTGCCCTTGGTGGTGTCGGACGCCTGGGTGGCCGGCGTGGTGGTGCCGCTCGCCGCCGGTCCGATCACATTCTCGATCTGCGACAGCCTGGCCTTGCAGTCGGCAAAGGCCGGACTCGCAAAAATGCCAAGCGCGATCACGGCAGCCGAGTATTTCAAGACTTCATGGAGGCCCTCCTTGAACGATCGTGGTTTTGTCACCGCATTCAACGCCGCGGATGTTCTAAAACCCCTCGCCCAAGCGGCGGTTCCGCCCGTGACCCCGATTGCAAGCGCAAAACCGTCAAGCGGTGTAGAGGCCGGCATGCGCCATGCGCAGGGCGGCCTTCTCGATCTTTCCCATGGCATTGCGCGGCAGCGATGGAACCATCAGCACGCGCTTCGGCAGCTTGAACTTGGCAAGCCTGTCCTTCAGGCCCTCGATGACGGTGCGCTCATCGAGATCCGCGCCGGCCGCCACCACCAGCGCGGTGACCCCCTCGCCGAAATCGGGATGGGCGAGACCGATGACGGCACATTCGGCAACGCCGGGGATCGCCTCGATGGCGGTCTCCACCTCGCGGGGATAGACGTTCAAGCCGCCGGTGATGATCAGGTCCTTGCTCCGGCCGACGATGTGGAGATAGCCCTCTTCGTCCATCCGGCCGAGATCGCCGGTGATGAAGAAGCCGTCATGGCGAAACTCGGCAGCAGTCATGTCGGGTTGCCGCCAATAGCCCTTGAAGACGTTCGGACCCTTGACCTCGATCACGCCGATCTCGCCCTGCGGGAGCGGCCGGCCGCTTGGTGGATCGGCAATGCGGAGCGAGACGCCGGGAAGCGGAAAGCCGACGCTGCCGGCCCGCCTTTCCCCACCATACGGGTTGGAGGTGATCATGCCGGTCTCGGTCATGCCATAGCGCTCGAGGATGGCATGGCCGGTACGCGCCCGCCATTGGGCGTGGACCTCGGGTGCGAGGGGTGCCGAGCCGGAAATGAAGAGGCGCATATGGGCGGTCAGCGCGGCGTCGAGGCGCGGCGCGGCGAGCAGGCGGGTGTAGAAGGTCGGCACGCCCATCATGACGCTCGCCTGCAGCAGGGCGTCGATCACCTCCTCGGCGTCGAAACGCGGCAGGAACCAGAGTCGGCAGCCGGACAGCAGCGTCACGTTGGTGGCGACGAAGAGCCCATGGGTGTGGAAGATCGGCAAGGCGTGGAGCAGCGTGTCGACGCTGGTGAAGCGCCACAGCGCCGCCAGGGCGGCGGCATTGGAACGGAGATTCTCGTGGGTCAGCATCGCTCCCTTGGAGCGGCCGGTGGTTCCCGAGGTGTAGAGCAAGGCCGCGAGATCGTCGGCCTGCCGCGGCACCGTGGCAAAATGCGGTGAGGCGGCAAGGCCCTGGTCGGCGAGCGTGCCGGCGGAGCGATCGGGGGAGCGCCAGACCCCCAGGGTTTCGAGGCGGGCCCCTGCCCGCTCGGCGACCGGCGCCAGCAGCGGCGCGGCCTCTGGGTCGCAGACCAGCAGCCGCGGCTCGGCATCGCCGAGGAAACTTTCGACCTCCGCTGCCGTGTAGCCGGTGTTGAGCGGCAGGAACACCGCTCCGACCCGCAGCGCCGCGAGATAGAGCATCACGGCCTCGATGCTCTTCGGCACCTGCGCGGCCACCCGGTCGCCGGCCGTTACGCCCAACTCGGCGAGGACATTGGCGAAGCGCGCCGACACCGCCTCGACATCGCCATAGGTATAGTGCCGGCCGTCGGCAAGCGAGGCGAAGAGGCGACCGCGCGGATGACCGCATCCGACGACGCTGTCATAAAGATTGGTCATGGAACCTCTGCCTTCGCCGGCAGCGGCAACGGCCGCGTGGCGGCAAGCCGGCGCACCGTCGGTGCCGCGATGATATCGCCGCG
The DNA here is from genome assembly GCA_963744915.1 of uncultured Alphaproteobacteria bacterium. GTDB lineage: Bacteria > Pseudomonadota > Alphaproteobacteria > Rhizobiales > Aestuariivirgaceae > DATAFF01. The sequence continues at coordinate 98,284 of CAVUUY010000023.1, read as the reverse complement.
TTCGGCATAGGCTTCGTGATTCCGTTCGATCGAATCGAGCGCATAGAGATAATTCACCATCATGCCGGCCGCTTCGGCGAGGCCCTTGCGGGAGGTGTCGCCCAGCCAGTTCAAGCGTTCGAGCCGCGCACCATTGCCGAGGTGGAAGCGCGCCACCGGATCGAGCGGGCGGCCGGTCGCCGTCTTGCCGGCAAGGAGATAGGCGGCGGCAAGCGGCTCGAGGATCTTGCGCAGCCGCTCCGCCTCGTCGTGGCTGTCCGGCCAGGCCGGGTCGTCCGCCAATGCGGCGAGCTCTTCGCCGAGGACGTGCTGGCTCCTGAGCCAGCGGCCGAAGCCGGGGATCGGCGACAGGGTGACGAAAGTGTCGAGCCGCGGCAGGTCGCGGCGCAGCTCCTCGACGACCTGCTTGATCAGGAAATTGCCGAAGGAAATGCCGGCGAGCCCCTGCTGGCAGTTGGAGATCGAGTAGAAGACGGCGGTGCGGGCGGCCGATTGCGGCAGCACGCTGCGATCCTCCTCGAGCAAGGGGGCAATCGCTGCGGGAATGGCGGAAGTGAGCGCCACCTCGACGAAGATCAGCGGCTCGTCGACGAGGGCGGGGTGGAAAAAGGCGTAGCAGCGCCGGTCGGGAGGGTCGATGCGGCGGCGCAGATCATCCCAGTCGCGGATGGCGTGCACCGCCTCGTAGCGGATGATCTTTTCCAGGATGTTGGCCGGGCTCGACCAGTCGATCCGCTGCAGCACCAGGAAGCCGCGGTTGAACCAGGAGCCGAGGAGATGGGCGAGGTCGCGGTCGAGGCCATGGAGCTGCGGGCGGTCGCCCAGAACCGACAGCAGGTCGGCCCGCATGGACACCAGCGCGGCGGTGCCGCCGGGGGCGCGGTTGAGCCTTCTGAACAGCTCCTGGCGGCGCGGCTCGGAGGCGTAGTGGATCTCCTGGGCGCTGTCGGCCGAGGGCGTGTCGCGCCAGGCTTCGAGGGCCGTTCCAAGCCGGGCCGTGTCGGGTCCGAACCCGTCCAGGAGAGCGCTGAAGAATTTGAGCCGGTCGGGCGGCGACAAGGCGGCGTAGCGGGCGAGCGCCTCGCTCGCCATGGCGGTGCCGGACGCCTCGCCGCGGCCCGACAGCAGCGCGCCGGAAAGGGCGAGCAGCGCCCCGACCGGGTCGCGGCCGTCGCCGCGCCATTCGCCACGCGACAGGAGGGCCCGGCCGCTTTCGGTGATCGACGTCAGGAGATCGGAGAAAAAGGAATTGGCCATGACACCTCGACGCCTGCCGGCTCGAACCTCGATCAGCTCTGCCTGAGCCCGAGAATGGCGCGGGCCTCGGCGGCGGTGGCAGGCCTCGTGCCATAATCGGCGCAGAGATCGGCCACCCGCTTCACGAGCTCGGCATTCGACCCGGCGAGCCGCGTGCGATCAAAGCGCACATTGTCCTCGAGGCCGGTGCGGCAATGACCGCCAAGCGCCAGCGTCCAGCGGTTGACCTCGATCTGGGCGGCGCCAATGCCGGCGGCCGCCCAGGTGGCCCGAGGCATCAGGCGCTTGAGCTCGGAAACCTCGAATTCCAGGACCTGGCGGATGGCCGGCATGGCATTCTTGATGCCGGAGACGAACTGGACATGCAGCGGCGGCTCGAGCAGGCCCTCCTCGGCCATGCGGACCGCCTGGTAGAGCATGGAAAGGTCGAACACCTCGATCTCCGGCTTGACGCCGAACCGCTTCATGCGGGCGGCGAGCTCGGCGATCAGCGTCGGGTGGTTCTCGTAGATGATGGTGGGGAAATTGACCGAGCCGGTGGAGAGAGAGGCCATGTCGGGGGCGAGGTCGAGCATCATCCCGCGCTCCGAGCCCTTGCCGGAGCGGCCGCCGGTCGAGAACTGCACGATCATGCCGGGGCAGTGACGGCGCAAGCCCTCCTGGACCTTGGCAAACCGCTCGGGGCTCGATGTCGGCGTCTGATCGTCGTTGCGGACGTGGATATGGGCCACCGTCGCGCCGGCCTCAAAGGCGGCATGGGTCGATTCGATCTGCTCCTCGGGGGTGATCGGAACGGCCGGGTTGTTCTCCTTGCGTGGCAGCGAGCCGGTAATGGCAACGGTGATGATGGTGGGTGCGGTCATGGCCTCTCAAGGTCGCGGTCGAGCATGGCGACCCAGGGATAGCGGCGCGCCACCTCCTCGGTATAGCCGAGATTGTTGACGGTGGCACTGCGCGGCATCGCCTCGGCGCCCTCGTAATTGGTGCCGACAATCCGGTCGGCAATGCCGGTGGCGATGCCGTAATTGCCCTTCTCGGCATGGAAATGGTGGAGCGCATGGTGGCGGCGCAGGCGCCGCATGAAGGCGAAGGGGAAGCGCACCGGCAGATGCGCCGCGCAATGGAAGAGCTCGTAGATGAGGAAGGCGATCAGCCCGGCGGCGAGGGTGGCGCAGGCGCCGGCCGGACCGAGGGTCAGCCAGCCGAGCGGCAGGGTCAGGGCGACGACCAGCGGCAGGGTCGTGTAGAGAGCGCCGAACAGGACCGACAGGTCATTGGGGTTCATGTGGTGATCATAATGAACCCGTCGCCAGAAAGCGGCGGTCTGCGGCTGCTTGTAGAACAGCTGGCTGTGCAACACGAAGCGGTGGACGAGAAACTCGACGGCCGGGTAGATGGCGGCCACCATCAATGGCGGAAACAGCAATTGCTGCCAGCTCGTGGCAAGGCCAACCGCCGCCGCGGCAAAGACCGCCGCCAGGCCGGAATAGACGGCGACCGAATGATGGCTGGCAAAGGCCAGGAAGAACTCCCAGGGCGTCATCGCCCTGACCTTGCTCCAGGTCGAACCCCACGCGGCGTCAGACAGCAATATCCGCATTTTCCCCGCTCCCTCGAACTGCCCGACCGGAAAACTAGCCAAAATCCCCGGCATTGCAAATTCCCTTCGCGCCTAGACCACAGGCAGGATTTCCTCACAGGAAATTTTATTTCTGCTCATTGATCTTGCCCTGCCTTGCTCCTACCTTGGCAGCGATGTCAACGCCTCAAAGCGGGAGTTTCGGGCCATGTGCGGCATTGTCGGACTTTACCTCAAAACGCCAGGCCTCAAGCCCAAGCTCGGGGCGCTGTTTGCGCCGATGCTGGTGGAGATGAGCAGCCGTGGCCCTGATTCGGCAGGGTTCGCCATCTATCGCGACCCGGTCGAGCCGGGCGAGGTCAAGCTGACCCTGGCGAGCGACGATGCCGCGGTTGATTGGCCGGAAGTGGCGGAAAGTATCGAAAAGACGCTCGAGTGCACGGTCCGGATCGAGCCGATCGCCAGCCATGCGGTGCTGGTCACAGACGCCGACGAGCGCGCCGTGATGCGCTTCCTCGAGCGCTCCTACCCCGAGATCCGGGTGGTCGGGGCGGGACAGCTCGTCGAAATCTTCAAGGAGACGGGGCTGCCGGCCGATGTGGTCCGCCGCTTCGGCCTGGCCAAGGCGCAGGGGTCGCATGCCATCGGTCATACCAGGATGGCGACCGAGAGCGCGGTGACGACCGCCGGCTCCCACCCCTTCTCGACCGGTGACGATCTCTGCCTCGTGCACAATGGCTCGCTGTCGAACCACAACAGCCTGCGCGAGGAGCTGATCCGCCATGGCATGACATTCCGCACCGAGAACGACACCGAGGTGGCGGCGGCCTATTTCACCCACCGCTTGCGACAGGGCGACAGCCTGCGCCAGGCGCTCGAGAACGGCATCCGCGATCTCGACGGGTTCTACACCTTCTGCGTCGGCACGGCGGACGGCTTCGCCGTGGTGCGCGACCCGATCGCCTGCAAGCACGCGGTGCTGGCCGAAACCGACGACTGGGTGGCGATGGCCACCGAATATCGCGCCATCGCGCAGTTGCCGGGCGCCGAGACGGCGCGGATCTGGGAGCCGGCACCGCAGACCATCTACACCTGGGAAGGCCACGCCGCGTGATCTCCTACAATATCGCCGAACAGGGCGTGCGCGCCCTCAACGAGCGCCTGCATCGGCTTCTGCCCGACACCAATGAGCGCCATTTCCGGGTGGCGGATCCGCGCGGCGCCCATGCCATTGCGGTCGGCGTCGACGAGCCGGTGCTGATCGAGATCGCGGGACATGTCGGCTTCTATTGCGGCGGCATGAACAACGGCGCCGAAATCGTGGTCCAGGGCCATGCCGGGCCGGGGGTCGCCGAGAACATGATGGCGGGCTCGGTCAGGGTCGCCGGCAATGCCAGCCAGGCGGCCGGCGCCACCGGCAATGGCGGTCTCCTCGTCATCGAGGGCGATGCCTCGTCGCGCTGCGGCATTTCGATGAAGGGCATCGATATCGTGGTCGGCGGCTCGGTCGGGCACATGTCGGCCTTCATGGCGCAGGCCGGCTGCCTCGTCATCTGCGGCGATGCCGGCGAAGCGCTCGGCGATTCGATCTATGAGGCGCGACTCTATGTTGCCGGCAAGGTCACCTCGCTCGGCGCCGACTGCGTGGAGAAGGAAATGACGCCACATCATTTCGACAAGCTGGCGCGGCTGCTCGAGCGGGCGCGGATCAATGCCGATCCGCGGCGGTTCCGGCGCTATGGCTCGGCCCGCAAGCTCTACAATTTCAACATCGACAATGCCGACGCCTATTGAGTCGAACCCGCATGGCCCACGACATTCCGCGCACCACGCCCCGAAAATCAGCCAGCTTCGACGATTACACTCTATCGGAGATCCGCCGTGCTGCGATCACCGGTATTTATGATATCCGTGGCGGCGGCGCCAAGCGCAGGCTGCCGCATTTCGATGACCTGCTGTTCCTCGGGGCGTCGATCTCGCGCTATCCGCTCGAGGGCTATCGCGAGAAATGCGGCACCGACGTGACGATCGGGACGCGCTTCGCCAGGAAGCCGATCAAGCTCAGGATTCCGATCACCATTGCCGGCATGAGTTTCGGCTCGCTGTCGGCCGAGGCAAAGGAGGCGCTGGGCCGCGGGGCGACGCTTTCCGGCACCTCGACCACCACCGGCGATGGCGGCATGACGCCCGAGGAGCGCGGCCACTCGCAGACGCTGGTCTACCAATATCTGCCGTCGCGCTATGGCATGAATCCGACCGACCTGCGCCGGGCCGACGCCATCGAGGTGGTGGTGGGGCAAGGCGCCAAGCCGGGCGGCGGCGGCATGCTGCTCGGCCAGAAGATTTCCGACCGGGTGGCGGCGATGCGGTGCCTGCCGGCCGGCATCGACCAGCGCTCGGCCTGCCGGCACCCGGACTGGACCGGTCCGGACGATCTCGAGATCAAGATCCTGGAGCTGCGCGAGATCACCGACTGGGAAAAGCCGATCTATGTCAAGGTCGGCGGGGCGCGGCCCTATTACGACACGGCGCTGGCGGTCAAGGCCGGTGCCGACTGCGTGGTGGTCGATGGCATGCAGGGCGGCACCGCGGCAACCCAGGAGGTGTTCATCGAGCATGTGGGGCAGCCGACGCTCGCCTGCATCCCGCTGGCGGTCAAGGCCCTGAAGGAGCTCGGGATGCACCGCAAGGTGCAGCTCATCGTGTCAGGCGGCATCCGCAACGGCGCCGATGTCGCCAAGGCGCTGGCGCTGGGCGCCGATGCGGTGTCGATCGGGACGGCGGCGCTGGTGGCGCTCGGCGACAACGACCCGGCGCTCGAGGCCGAGTACGCCGCGCTCGGGACCACCGCCGGGGCCTATGACGACTGGCATGAGGGTCGCGACCCGGCCGGCATCACCACCCAGGATCCGACGCTCTCGAAGCGCCTCGATCCGGTCCGCGGCGGCCGCCGGCTGGCCAATTTCCTCAAAGTGATGACGCTCGAGGCCCAAACCATCGCAAGGGCCTGCGGCAAGTCGCATGTTCACAATCTCGAGCCCGAGGACCTGGTGGCGCTGACCGTCGAGGCAGCGGCGATGGGGCGGGTGCCGCTGGCCGGGACGGACTGGATTCCGGGGCAAGATAGGCAATAGGCAATAGGCAGTAGGCAATAGGCAATAGGTAGGGGTGAGTAGTGAGTAGTGAGTAGTGAGTAGGAAAAAACTACCCAATTGCCCGCTTCCTACTCACCACTCACTTTAGGCAATAGGCAAGTTCCCCATCTATTGCCTATTGCCTATTGCCCAACTTCGCTACTTTCCCAGATAGCTCTCCAGCGAATCGTCCATCGCCTTGAGCCAGGGCGTGTGATGGGCAGGCGACATGGTGCCGGTCATCAGCGAGCGATAGGCATTGTCGCGGAATGCCATGATGTTCTCGACCTTGTGGTGCTCCCACTCCATGAAGGTGCGGTTCGTGCTCTCGATGTCAAATTTCGGATAGTCCGTGGCGTCGATCAACTCCTGCACATTGTCGCCCTGGAACCAGATCATCTGCTCGGCATCCTCGAGCTTCTCCTCCCGCGACCGCCAGGCGGCACTGTCCTTGCGCATGGCGTCCTGCGAGGGGAGCTTGATGCGGCCCATGATGACGTCGCGGGCGAACCAGGCCTGGGCATCGAACATGTTGAAGGTGTAGAACTGATCCTGCATGCCGATATAGAACAGTTTGGGATTATCCTCCCAGACGACGCCTTTGTAGAGGCCCAGCGGCCACATGCGGTTCTCGGTCCTGAGCCTGAGGTCGTCGGCGAGGAACGGGAAGTGGTGCTTGTAGCCGGTGCACAGGATGATGGCGTCGACCGATTTCGTGCTGCCGTCCTTGAAATGCGCCGTCTTGTTCTCAACCCGCTGCAGCAGCGGCCGCTCCTCGAAGCCGGCCGGCCAGTCGAAGCCCATCGGGCGGGAGCGATAGCTGGCGGTGACCGAGCGGGCACCATATTTGTAGCATTGGGAACCGATGTCCTCGGCGGAGTAGCTGCGGCCGATGATGAGGACGTCCTGGCCCTTGAACTCGAGCGCGTCGCGGAAATCATGGGCATGAAGAATGCGGCCGTTGAAGGTCTTGAAACCCTCGAATTCCGGCACGTTGGGGGTCGAGAAATGGCCGGTGGCGACGACGACATCGTCGAAGTCCTCGGTCACGATCTGGTCGTTGACGAGGTCGTGGCTGGTGACGGCGAACTTGCCGGTGCCGTCGTCATGGACGACGTTGCGCACCGGCGTGCGGAAGCGGACCCAGTCGCGCAGGCCCGCCCTTTCGACGCGGCCCTTTATATAGTCCCAGAGCACTGCGCGCGGCGGAAAGGAGCCGATCGGCCGTCCGAAATGCTCCTCGAAGGTGTAATCGGCGAATTCCAGGCACTCCTTGGGCCCATTCGACCACAAATAGCGGTACATGCTGCAATGGACCGGCTCGCCATATTCGTCGAGCCCGGTGCGCCAGGTGTAGTTCCACAATCCTCCCCAATCGCCCTGTCTCTCGAAGCAGACCACCTCCGGAATGTCGGCGCCCTTGGCGGCGACCGACTGAAATGCCCGAAGCTGCGCCAGTCCGGACGGTCCCGCTCCGATGACAGCCACGCGCTTTTTCATGATTTCCTCCCGGTTGGTGGTGCGCCAGCAGCGATTTGTTGGTAACTTTGTCGAACCATTTAAGACCAATTTGGACCAAAAGCGCCAGCGCCATGAACCAGATGCAACCTGTCCTGCGACGCGCGCCACCGGCGAGCGTGGTGCTCGACCGTTCGGCGCGGCCGCTGCCACGCGGAACCGAGCGCTATGCGGTGCCCGGCGCCGGCTCGGTGGTGGTTGCGGTATCGGCCGGCGACACGGTGACGGTGCGCGATGTCGAGGGCTGCCAGCCCTGCGAGCTGGTGTTCGCCGGAGCGGACGGCCGGGTCGACCCGCGCGGCCTTGGAGTGCCCGGTGGAGCTTCGCCGGACGGGCTTCTGGCGCTGCTCACCAATGGCGCCGACGAGAGCGCGCGGCGCACCCGGTCGGCATTGGTACGGCGCGCCGTCGATCTTGCCGGCGGGCGGGCGGTAAGGCTGTTCGGCGGCGACTCGCCGGCCGGCGCGAGCGCGCGGTTCACGGTCGAGCGCGACGGGCTCCTCATCGTCGCGGCGCCGGGCGGCGTCATGGATGCCGAGCGCCAGGATACCGCGACCGAGATCGAGCTGCTGATCGCGCGGCAAGTGCCGCCGATGGCGGGAGATGCCATGCGCCTGCCCGAGCCGCTGGCCGACCCGCTCGCCGATTTCCGCATCAAGGCAGCAACCGCGACCGCCTACCGCGTCAAGGCCGGCGACTATATCCAGGTCATCGACGTGGCAGGCCGGCAATGCACGGACTTCCAATGCTTCTCGGCGCGCAAGCTCGATCGCGGCCTGGCGCTGCCGCTCGATGCCACGGTGACCCGAACGCTGCTCGGCCGCCTCTATCCCACTCCGGGCCTGCCGTCCAAGGGCTTCGCGCATGATTTCGAGCCGCTGGTCGAGGTGGTGCAGGACACCTGCGGCCGCCACGATGCCTTCGCAACCGCGTGCAATCCCCGCTATTACGACGACATGGGCTATCCCGGCCATGTCAACTGCACGGAGAACTTCAACCGGGCGCTCGGCGACCATGGCGTCCCGCCGCGCAAGGGCTGGGAGGCATTGAACTATTTCTACAACACCAATATCGACAGCAACAACCAGCTCTATCTCGACGAGCCGTGGTCGCGGCCGGGCGACTATGTGCTGATGCGGGCGCTGACCGATCTCGTCTGCGTGTCCTCCGCGTGCCCCGACGACATCGACGCCGCCAATGGCTGGAACCCGACGGACATCCACATCCGCACCTATTCCGGAGCGGAGAAATTCTCACGAGCGGTGGCTTTCAGAATGACCCCCGACGCCGATCCCAAGCTGACGCGCGAAACCGCCTTCCACCCCCGCTTCGGCGCGCTCACCCGGAACTATGCCGAGTATCGCGGCTACTGGCTGCCGTCGCGCTTCAACAATGACGGAGCGACGGCGGAATACTGGGCCTGCCGCGAGCGGGCGGCGGTGATCGACCTGTCGGCGTTGCGCAAATTCGAAGTGACCGGGCCCGATGCCGAGGCGCTGATGCAATATTGCCTGACGCGCGACATGCGCCGGCTGTCGGTCGGGCAGGTCGTCTACAGCGCAATGTGCTACGAGCATGGCGGCATGATCGACGACGGCACCGCGTTCCGGCTCGGCGCCAACAATTTCCGCTGGATCGGCGGCGATGACTTCAGCGGCATCTGGCTGCGCCAGCAGGCGGAAAAAATGGGCTACCGGGCCTTTGTCCGTTCCTCGAGCGACCAGCTGCACAATATCGCCGTGCAGGGACCGAGCAGCCGCGCCATCCTCAGTGAAGTGATCTGGACGCCGCCGTCGCAGCCGCGGCTCGAGGAGCTCGGGTGGTTTCGTTTCGCGATCGGTCGGATCGGCGATTTCGAGGGCGTGCCGGTGGTGGTGTCGCGCACCGGCTATACGGGCGAGCTCGGCTATGAAATCTTCTGCCACCCGCGCGACGCGCTCGCGGTGTTCGATGCGGTGTGGCGGGCGGGCGAGCCGCACGGCATGGCAGCGATGGGCCTGGAAGGACTCGACATGGTGCGGATCGAGGCGGGCCTGATCTTCGCCAATCAGGAATTCTCCGATGCCACCGACCCGTTCGAGGCCGGGATCGGCTTCACCGTGCCGCTCGACAGCAAGGCGGAGGACTTCGTCGGCCGCGAGGCGCTGACCGAGCGCCGCGACCATCCGCGGCACCGGCTGGTGGGGCTCGATATCGCCGCCAATGAGGCGGTCGGGCATGGCGACTGCGTCCATGTCGGACGGGCGCAGGTCGGGGTCGTGACTTCGGGCATGCGCTCGCCGGTGCTCAACCGCACCATCGCGCTGGCGCGGATCGATGTCCATCATGCGGCGCACGGCGCCGCTGTCGAGATCGGCAAGCTCGATGGCCAGCAGAAGCGCCTGCCGGCGGTGATCGTGCCGTTCCCGCATTACGATCCCGAGAAGAAGCGGGTCAGAGGGTGAGAGTTTGGAAATGCATGCGAGGTCGAAGATGAAGCCGATAGAGCCGAGCGAGCGCCGCGTGGTGAACATCGCCGAGGCACGCTTCCTGCCGTTCACGGCGGATGGTCGCGAGGTTCCCGGCCAGAGCTTCCTGCAGCTCGACGACAGCCAGCCGCCGGGGGTCGGGTTCCACATCTACAAGATGGCGCCGGGCAGTTCGAGCCAGCCGCATGAGCACACATCGGCCGAGCAGTTCCTGGTGCTCGAAGGCGAGATTCAGGACAATGACGGCTATGTCTATCGACCGGGCGACCTCGTCTTTCTGAGCCGCGGCACGCAACATTTCTCGACCACCAAGACGGGCTGCACGCTGGCGGTGTTCATCGAAAGCTGGGAGGAGAATTTATAGGCGGAAGCAGCTGGATCAGGGAAGCCTGTCGTCGATCCCCTTGACGTACCAGTTCATCTTCAGGATCTCCGGGTCGGGGAGCGGCTTGCCGGGCTCGCCGATGGTGGTGCCGTCCTGCCTGGCGATCGGGCCGGTGAAGGGGTGAAGGGTGCCGGCGGCAATCTTCTGCGTCGTCGCCTCGGCCATCGCCTTGACGTCGTCCGGCATGTTGGTGAAGGGTGCCATCACCACCATCCCGCCGCCAATGCCTTCCCAGGTGTCGGTCGACTTCCAGGTGCCGTCGAGCACCGCCTTGGCGCGGGCAATGTAATAATCGTCCCAGTGATCGATGATGGCGGTCAGCTGGGCATGGGGGGCAAATTTGATCATGTCCGAGGCCTGGCCGAAGCCGTGGATGTGGCGCTCCTCGGCGATCTGCAGCGGCGCCGTCGAGTCGGTGTGCTGCACCATGATGTCGGCGCCCTGCCCGACCAGCACCTTGGCCGCATCGGCCTCCTTGCCCGGATCGTACCAGCTCGAGACCCAGATGATCTTGACCTTGAAGCTCGGATTGACCGACTGGGCGCCGAGCATGAACGCGTTGATGCCTGCGACCACCTCGGGAATCGGGAATGACACGACATAGCCGGCGATGCCGGTCTTCGACATGCGGGCCGCGACCTGGCCGATGATGTAGCGGCCCTCATAGAAGCGGGCGGCATAGGTCGCAAGATTGGGGGCGCGTTCGTAGCCGGTGGCGTGCTCGAACTTCACGGCGGGAAAGCGTTTGGCGACCTTCACCGTCGCATCCATGAAGCCGAAGGAGGTGGTGAAGATCAGGCCGCAGCCGTCGCGCGCCAGCCGCTCGATCGCCCGGTCGGCGTCGGGACCGTCGCTGACATTCTCGAGAAAGGTGGTTTCGACCTTGTCGGGGAGAGCGCGCGCCAGCGCCTGGCGGGCCTGATCGTGCTGGTGCGACCAGCCGAAATCGCCAACCGGCCCGACATAGATGAAGCCGACCTTGAGCTTGTCGGCAGCCTGAACCGCGCCGGCGCCGGCACAGAGCGCCAGGAGAAGAAAGACAACCAGCCGTTTCATGGCAAGGCCTCAACGATCGGGGATGAAGGGCTGCCCGAGATTGGCGGGGGCGCTCGCCCGGGTCAATATCCGGGTTCCCGTCATCAGCACCAGCACCAGGATGGTCATCAGATAGGGCAGCGCCGCCAGCGCCTGCGGCGGCAGGTCGATGCCGCGTCCCTGGGCTTCGAGCCCAAGGATCATCACCGCGCCGAAGAGATAGGCACCGACGGCGAGCCGCCATGGCCACCAGGAGGCAAAGACCACGAGCGCAAGAGCGATCCAGCCGCGGCCGGCCGTCATGTTCTCCACCCATTGCGGCGTGTAGGCCAGCGACAGATAACCGCCGGCGAGGCCAGCACAGGCGCCGCCGAAGGCAACGCAGGCATAACGGACAGCAATGACGTCGAAGCCGAGCGCATATGCGGAGTCATGGTTGTTGCCGATGGCGCGAATGACGAGCCCGAGGCGGGTGCGGAAGAGCACATAGGACACGGCGGCAACCAGGGCGAAGGAAAGATAGACGACGATATCCTGGCCGAACAGGATTCGCCCGACATGCGGGATGTCGGTCAGGAAGGGAATATGGAGCGGCTCCAGCCTGGTGCCCGGAAGCCCGACCAGCGATTCCCCGACCAGGCCGGAAAGCCCCAGGCCGAAAATGGTGAGCGCGAGGCCGGTGGCCACCTGGTTGGCGGCGAAGGTCAGGGTGAGCACGCCGAAGATCAGCGCCATCAGCGTTCCGGCAAGGATCGCAGCCAGGAGACCGAGAAGCGGCCAGCCGGTGACGAGGGCCGCGCCGAAGCCCGACACCGCTCCCATGACCATCATGCCCTCGAGGCCGAGATTGAGCACGCCGGCACGTTCGACGACGAGCTCGCCGATCGCCGCGATGAGGAGCGGGGTGGCGGCGGTGATGATGGTGAGGATGAGGTTCTCCATGCCGGGTCAGCCGCTCCCGAGGCGCAGCCGCGGCAGGCCGCGCAGGACGATGCGGTAGTTCACCAGCGCGTCGCAGCCGAGAACATAGAAGAGGAGAACACCCTGGAAGACCCGGCTCACCTTTTCGGAGACGCCGAGCGCGGCCTGGGCGGCCTCGCCGCCGAGATAGGTGACGGACAATGCCAGGCCGGCGATTAGGGCTCCGACGGGATTGAGACGGCCGAGAAAGGCAACGATGATGGCGGTGAAGCCATAACCCGGCGAAATCGTTGGTTGAAGCTGGCCGACGGTGCTCATGATCTCGCAGATGCCGGCAAGCCCGGCGAGCCCGCCCGACAGCAGGAAGGTGAACCAGACGATTCCCGGCCGCGAAAATCCGGCGAACCGCGCCGCCTTGGGGGCGAGGCCGGCAACGCGGATCTCGTAGCCCTTCATGCCGTTGGCCAGCAGGAAAGCGAGCGCCACCGCGGCGGTGACGGCAAAGGCCACCCCGAGATGAAGGCTGCCGCCGAAGGTCGGGAGCAGCTGCCAACCCTCGAAGCTCACGGTTTTGGGGAAGTTGAAGCCCTCGGGGTCGCGCCAGGGGCCGCGGACCAGCCAGTCGAGGAAATACTGCGCCACATAGACCAGCATCAGGCTGGTCAGGATCTCGCTCGCGCCGAACCGGTTCTTGAGCAGGGCGGGAATGGCGCCCCAAACCATGCCGCCGACGATGCCGAGCGCCAGCATCGCCACGGTGATCATGGGGAACTGCCACTGGGTCAGCAGGACCGGGGGCAGGCTGCCGAAGATGGCGCCCATGGTGAACTGGCCCTCGGCGCCGATGTTCCACACATTGGCGCGATAGCACAGGCAAAGGCCGGAGGCGATGATCACCAGCGGGGCGGCCTTGAGCGCCAGATGCTCGAGCGACCAGCGGGCGCTCAGCGGCTCGATGAAGAAGACGGAGAGAGCATGCAGCGGATTGAAGCCGAGGGCGGCGAAGATGATGGCACCCGTCAGCATCGTCAAGGCGATGGCGAGGAGCGGCGACAGCAGGGCCATCGACCGCGATGGCTCGGCGCGCCTCTCAAGGACGAGCTGCATCGCCGCCCCCCTCCGATCCAGCGCCATGAGCGTCGGCCATCAGGAGGCCGATGCTCTGGCGGCTGAAGGCGTGAATGGGCCTGACGGGCGACAGCACGCCGCGCGAAATCACGGCGGCGCGGTCGGCAATCTCGAAAATTTCGTCGAGATCCTGGCTGATCACCAGGACCGCCGAGCCGCTCCTGGCGAGGTCGAGGAGTTCCTGCCTGATCCGCGCGGCGGAGGCGGCGTCGACCCCGGCGGTGGGCTGGTTGACCACCAGCACGGCCGGCTTGCGGTCGAGCTCGCGGCCGATGACGAATTTCTGCAGATTGCCGCCCGACAGAGCCCGGGCCGCGGGATCGCGCTTGCCCTTGTGGACGCCGAACAGCTCGCAAACGCTGTTCATGATGCGGCGGGCCACCTCGAAATCGATGATGCCGCCGCGCACCATGCCGAGATTTTCGGGATAGCGGGTGAGGACGACGTTCGCGGTGAGGTCGAGCTCGGCGACGGCGGCATGGCCGAGGCGCTGTTCCGGGACGAAAGCGGCACCAAGCCGGCGGCGCGAGGTGATGCTCATGAAGCCGCAGGCGCGACCGCGTATGACGACGGCACCGCCGCCGCGGACCGGGCGCTCGCCAGACACGGCGCTGAAGAGCTCGCTCTGGCCGTTGCCGGCGATGCCGGCAATGGCGAGGATCTCGCCGCCATGAACATCGAGGGTGACGTCGGCAAGATGCGGCGCGAAGGGGCTGTCGGAGGCGGCGCTGAGCCGGTTGATCGCGAGGAGGGCCGGACCAGTCGGTGTGTCCTCATTGGCGATGCGCAAGGCGGGGATCTCCGAGCCGACCATCAGGCGGGCGAGACCGCCGGCGCTTTCCTGGCGCGGGTCGACCTCGGCAACCACCCTGCCCTGGCGCAGCACGGTGGCGCGGTGGCAGAGGTCGCGGACCTCTTCCAGGCGGTGGGTGATGTAGAGAACGGCGCAGCCCTCGCCGGCGAGCCGCCTCAGGGTGGCGAACAGCTGCTCGGATTCCTGCGGCGTCAGCACCGACGTCGGCTCGTCCATGATCAGGAGCTTGGGGTTCTGCAGCAGCGCCCGCACGATCTCGACGCGCTGGCGCTCGCCGACCGAGAGGTCGCAGACATGAGCCGCCGGGTTGAGCGCGAGACCGTAGGTGGCGCTGATTTCGGCAATCAGGCTCGGCAGCCTGGCGGCGGCGGGGGCGGGCGGCAAAGCGAGGGCGATGTTCTCGGCGACGGTCAGCGGCTCGAACAGGGAGAAGCTTTGGAACACCATGACGATGGCGTGGCTGAGCGCCACCGCTGGCGATGTCATGGCAACCGGCTGGCCGGCGACCCTGATCTCGCCGGCATCGGGCTGAAGCGCGCCATAGATGATCTTGACCAGCGTCGACTTGCCGGCGCCGTTCTCACCGAGAAGGGCATGGATCTCGCCCGGCTGGATGGCGAGGGACACATGGTCGTTGGCGACCAGCGGTCCGAAACGCTTGGTGATGTCCAGTGCCTCGAGCACCGGAACCGGCGGCTGAAGCGCTTCCGAGGGATCGCCGTAAATCTCGCTCATGGCCCGCCGCCGGAGGTCATGAGGCCAAGCGGCGGTCCGGCAGCGGCATTGCGCACCAGCAGCTCGCCGACGATGCCGGCCGCGATGGCCGCCGGCAGCCTGGACCCGCTGCCCGCGGCGCCGATCGGGCATACCAGCCGGGCGGCATCCTGGCGCGCCATGCCGGCCTGCGTGAAGCGCTTGATGAAGCGCATCCGCTTGGCGGCGCTGCCGACCATGCCGACAAAGGGAAAGCGGCGGGCATCGAGCGTCTCGGCAGCAAGGGCGAGGTCGAGGGTGGCGCTGTAGGTCATGATCAGGATGAAGGCGCCATCCGGGATGTCGTCGAGCAGCAGGCAGGGGTCGGCGGCGATCCTGATCTCGACGCCAGGCGGCAGCGCCGGCGGAAAGGCGGCGGGCCGGGCATCGATCCAGGTCACCGCGAAATCGAAGGCCGGCAGGGTCGGCACGAGGGCGGTGCCGACCGGACCGGCGCCGAATACCCAAACCGGCCGTGCCGCACCGCCTGCCATGGCTCACGCTCCCGCGCCGGCACGGATGCGGCGAACTGCCCGCATCACCGCTTCCGGCGTCGCCGGGACATCGAGGGCCGGCACCGAGCCGGGCCTCACCGCGGCAATCGCCTGGGTGATGGCGGAGTAAACCGAGATGGCGAGCATCAATGGCGGCTCGCCCACGGCTTTGGCGCCGAGGCCGGCGGTGTCGCGGCCCGGCCGGGCGGTGAACAGCTGCACGCGAAAATCGGCCGGAAGGTTGGTGGCCAGCGGAATCTTGTAAGTGGCAAGGGAATCGGTCACGAGGCGGCCGGCCGCGTCGCGAACGATCTCCTCCATGACGAGCCAGCCCAGGCCCTGGGTGAAGCCGCCCTCGATCTGGCCGCGATCGATCGCCGGATTGAGCGAGGTGCCGCAGTCCTGCAGGATATCGACGCGGTCAAGGCGCAGCTCGCCCGTGAGCGTGTCGATGGTGACCTCGGAACAGGCGGCACCAAAGACGAAATAGAGGAACGGCCGCCCCTGGCCGCGCTGGCGGTCCCAGCTGACCTTGGGCAGGACATAGGATCCCTGGGCGGTCAGCAGCACGCGGGCGCTCAGCGCGCTCGCCACCAGCTGCTCGAAGCTCCAGCGCTGGTCGCCGACCACGACGGCACCCCTGTCGAAGCGAAGGCGGCGAGGATCGAGGCCCGATACCGCCGCGGCGTGGTCGAGCAGGCGCTTCTTCACGGCCTCCGCCGCGCGCCTCGCCGCCATGCCATTGAGCTCGAGGGTCATGGCAAAAGCGGTCGGACCGGCGCCGGGCAGGATTTCCGAGCTCGCAGGCCTGACGATGATGCGGTCGAGGCCGAGCCCGAACTCCTCGGCGATAAGCTGGGCGAGCTTGATGTTGAGCCCTTGCCCCAACTCGCTGCCGCCATGCTTGAGCTCGACCGAGCCGTCGCCGTGGACGGCCAGGAAGACCTCGGCGCGGTTGACTTGGCCGTCGGTGAAACCGGCGCCGAACTTGACCGGCGTCAGGGCAATGCCCTTCTTGAGGAATTCGCTCTCGTAATTGTGCTGCGCGATCGCCTTGCGCCGCACCCGGTAGTCGGCGGTGCGTTCGAGCTCCTCGATCAGGGCGAGACCGACATTGTCGCTCACCGGCAGGCCATAGGGCGTGACATCGCGGCCGACCCGGTAGAGGTTGCGCTTGCGCACATCGAGCGGATCGAGCCGCAGCGACAGCGCCACCGCATCCATGATCTGCTCGGCGACCAGCATGCCATGCTGCGCACCGGTGCCGCGCCAGGCGGTGGCCGGCGCATGGTCGGTCCGGAACCGCCGCAGCTGAAAGCGAAGCTCGGGATAGAAATAGGCGTTGTCGACATGAAACAGCGCGCCCTCTCCGACCCGTTCGGAGAGATCGACGGCAGCGCCGCACGCCATCTCCATGGCGACATCGACAGCGAGAATCCGGCCGCCCTTGTCGGCGCCGACCCGCCAGGCGAGGCGGACGGCATGGCCCTTGCCGGTCATCACCATATCGTCGCTGCGCCCGAGCCGACATTTCGCCGGCCGGCCGGTGACATGGGCAGCCAGGGCGGCGAGGGCTGCCCATTGCGCCGCCTGGGTCTGCTTGCCGCCGAAGCCGCCGCCGGCGCGCCGGCATTCGCAGACGACCTGCGCCTCGGCAATGCCGAGCATGCGGGCAATGACCCGGCCGACATGGCTTGAATGCTGGGTCGAAGACTGGACGCGCATGCCGCCTTCGCCATCCGGAACGGCCAGTGCCGTCTGGGTCTCGAGGTAGAGATGCTCGGGCCCCTCGACCGCGAGGGTGCCGTCGAGCCGCAGCGCCGCCAAGGCGAGCGCGGGATCGGGGTTGGCACCTTTCTGGAGGCGCAGCGGCGGCGCGATCTCGCGGCCGGCGATGCCCGCCGCTTCGGCCAGGGTCACCACCGCGGCTTCCTCATCCAGCGTGATGCGGGCGAGCCGGGCCGCCCGACGCGCCGCCTCGCGGGTCATGGCAACCACCGCGAAGACCGGCTGGCCGTGATAGAGAATGCGCTCGTCCGCGAGAACCGGATGATCCCCCTGCTCCGGGCTGCAGTCATTCACGGCCGGGATGTCCTTGGCGGTCAGCACCGCAACGACATCCGGCGCCCGGCGCACGGCATCGAGATCGATCGCCTGGATGCGGCCGCGCACCGCATCGGCGCAACCCGGCACGACATGGACGGTGCCGAACGGCTCACGCAGATCATCGATGAAGGCGGCGGTGCCGCGGACATGGGCTGCGGCATCGTCATGGGGAAAGGATCGGCCGAGGATGCGGGGCTCCGGCCCGCTCGGGCCCACCGCTCTCTGGCTTGGAACCTTAAGCGAGATGCTCAAGCAGCACCTCCCGCGGCTCAGCGATGCGGGTTGATGCGGAGGCGGCGCCGCGCACCTCGGTCAAGGCCTTGAGCAGCAGCGCCTTGGCGGTGTCGAGGCGATAGGCGGCCGAGGCGCGCTCATCGCTCGGCGGGGCGAAATCCTCGCTGAGCATGGCGATGGCGCCGGCCCACGGGCCGCGTTCGGCGAGGCTGAGGCCGCGCAGGCTCCGCTCGGCAACGAGGGCTCGTTTGGGCACCGGGGCGAGGCCGGCAAAGGCGATACGCAGGGCGGCGATCACGCCGCGTTCGAGAGTGAAGCGGAAAGCGCCTACCAGAATGGCGCGGTCATTGTCGTAACGCTTGGTCACCTTGTAGCAGCGAAAGAGCTGGTCGGTGGCGAGCTTCGGCACCGTCACCTCGGTGATGAACTCGCCGCGGCTGCGGTCCTGCCGGCCGGGTCCGAGAAAATACTCCTCGATCGGCAGGCGGCGCAGGCGACCGTCATGCCGAAGCTCGAGCATGGCCCCGAGCGCCATCAGCGCGGGCGGCAGGTCGCAGGCCGGGTCGGCGCTCGCAAGATTGCCGCCGAGCGTGGCGACGGCACGGACCTGGCCCGCTCCGAAGCGGCGACAGAGTGCGCCGAGGTCGGGATCGATGGCGGCCATTGCCGGCTCCAGCGCGGCGATGGGAACCCCGGCTCCCACCGTAAAAGCCGCCGCGGTTTCGGTGATTCGGCACAGTTCCGGAACGCGCCCGAGATGGATGATCTTGGCGAGAGTGCCATGGTCGCGCGCGGCCTTGTGCAGCACATCGCTGGCGCCGGCGACCAGAATGGCGTCATGGTGGCGGTCGACCAGGGCGGCAAGGCGATCAAGGCTCGCGGGGGCGGCAAAGAAGCGGCGGTCGTCGCCCACCACGATATCTTGATCGTCAGCGATGGCGGCAAGCTGGCGCAGGGTGCGGCGGGCGGCATTGGCGAAGCCGTCGCGGCGCGGCGGTGCGGCGCTGCAGGCGGAAACCGCGGCATCGATGATGGGACGGTAGCCGGTGCAGCGGCAAAGGTTGCCGGTGAGCCAGGCGGCGGCGCGGTGGCGGTCAACCGTGACGTCGCTGTGGAACAGGGTGAACAGCGCCATGACCATTCCCGGCGTGCAGAAACCACATTGCGAGGCGTGGTGGCCGAGCAGCGCCTCCTGGACCGGATGCGGCTTGGCAGTGCGCCCCGAGACATCCTCGATGGTCACCAGCTCCTTGCCGTCCAGGGTGCCGAGAAGCGTCATGCAGGCATTGACCGGCCGGTAGACCATGGCGCCGTCGCGGCCCGAGCCGAGAGCGACCGTGCAGGAACCGCATTCGCCGCGGCCGCAGCCTTCCTTGCTGCCGGTCCGCCGGTCGACATGGCGGAGATGGTCGAGCAAAGTCGCATCCGGCGCGAAATCGGCCAGCTCAACGACACTGCCAGCGCGCAGGAAGCGTATTGCTCGGCGCATCGACTCACATCCCACGGGTCCCCAATGGGGTCATTGTCGCTGAATCGCACCGGCGGCAAAAGAGCAAAATGACGGAACGGGCCGCCTCAACGGTCGCCGGCGACGCCATAGCTCGGGGCCCGCGTCGGATCGATCGCCCGCATCAGATAGGCCTCCATCTGGGGCCGGTAGTCGGCCCACAATCGGCGCAGGGCGGCGACCGGCGCCGCGTCATCCCAGTCGACGCGCAGGTCGACGAGCGGGAAGGGCTGGACGTCGGCAACGATCAAGGCGGCCGAATGCACCGGGCCTTCCTCGCCGCCGGCCGCGAGCCCCGCCTCCAGCGCCTTGAGCAGCCGCTCCCCCAGGTGGTCCGCCGCGCCGGCCACGAAGGCCTCGGCCATGGCCTTGGGAACCGCCTGGGAGGCGAGTAGATTGCCGGCGGCGACGAATCCCGGGCCGCTCGCCACGGCATGGCAGCCCAGAATCCGCTCGCCGGTGAAATGGGCGCTGCGTCCCTCACGGTCGACGACCGCCAGCTGACGGAAGGCGGGGTGAGGCCGTTCGGAAAGCGCCCGGGTTATGGCGGTGGCGGCATCCGCGCCGGCGGCGATGTGATCGAGCACCAGCGGGCCGAGCGCCGGGTCGGTGATGTTCTGGGTGGCGACCGCACCGGTCGCGGCGCGGACATGGGGACAGCGCGCCCCGACGGCGATCGAGGAGGTGGTGATGGCGACCCCCAGCATGCCGCTGCGGGCGCAGCGGCCGACGATCGAGAACGTCATGGCGCAGGCTCCGGGATGACGGCGGTGACCTCGATCTCCATCAGCCATTCGGGGCGGGCGAGGCCCTGGACGATGAGGCCGGTCGACACCGGAAAGACACCCTTCAGCCAGCGGCCGATCGTCTGATAGACCGCCTCGCGGTGGGCGCGGTCGACGAGATAGACCTGGATGCGGCAGATATGGTCGAGCGAGGATCCGGCCTCGCTCAGGAGTTGCGCGACGTTGCGCATCGCCTGGTCGGCCTGGGCAGCCGGGTCGCCGAGCCCGACGGATTCCGCGGTCTCGAGGTCCTGGCCCACCTGGCCGCGGAGAAACACCACAGCGCCGCGCGCAACCACTGCCTGGCACAAGTCATTGTCCAGCCGTTGGTTGGGATAGGTGTTCCTGGTGTTGAAAGGCCTCAGGCGCTCGTGAGTCATGATGCTGGCTTCTCCACGTTTTTGCCGGTCCCGCGGACCCGGGCCGACAGGCCGGCCGCCCGCTCGGCGGCGTCAAGCGGCCCATCCCAGTCGAACGTGCGGTAGACGGCGGCGAGATGGGCGAAAGGTGGCGATTGGGCGAACAGCTGGAAGGTCAGGCGATGGCCGGCATAGTCGGAGTTGATGAGGTCGCGGGCGAGCGCCAGCAGCTTGCGGCGGTCCTCGGCGACCCATTCCGCGTTGATGGTGTAGAACTTGTCGAGCCACGGCTTGGTCTCGGGATCGTCGAAAGCGGCGGCATCAGGGGTGACGCAGATCTGCCCGCCGCACAGTTCGCGGGCGGTATGAATGGCGCGTGCCAGTCCGGTCATGGCGTGGACGCGGCCGGTGAACAGCAGCGACTGGTTGGGCATGACGAGGCCGCGCGGGCTGGTCTCGGCCAGCGCGATGGCGGCCGTCAGATGGGCATTGATGCCCTCGCGCCAGACGGCAAGCTCGGCGAGCTTCTCCTGGACCGCCTGCTGCTTGTCGAGGCCGGTCTGGCGCAGATTCCACAGCGCCGCCCCGATCAGGAGATCGGCAAAGGACAGGGTGCGCTGGACGAAGGGAAAGGCAGAATAGCGGTGCAAAGTCTGGCGGATGAAGGCAGCGGCGCGGGTGTGGCGGAAGAACAGCACGTCCTCCCAGGGGATCAGCACATTGTCGAGGATCACCAGCGAATCGATCTCGTCGCAGCGGTTGGACAGCGGGTAGTCGCGGGCCGGGGCGCGGCCGGCGAAACCGCTGCGGCAGATGTGCTTCACGCCGGGGGCATCCATGCGCAAAATGCACCCCAGGGCATAGTCCGACAGCTTGGCGTCGCCCCAATTGGCTATGGTGGGCTTGAGGAAGGCCTGGTTGGCATAGGCCGCCGCGGTCTCGTATTTGGCGCCGCGGATGACGATACCGGCATCGGTCTCGCGCACGACATGCACCAGCATGTCGGGGTCCTGATCCTGCGGGCGCTTGGAGCGGTCGCCCTTGGGATCGGTGTTGGCGGAGACATGGAACGGATCGGAGGCGATCGCGAGGCGAATGTGGCGGGCAATGTTCTCGGCAAAGCGCGGATCGATCTCGTTCAGGATGTCGCTGCCGTCCCACAGCGACCACATTTCGCCGATGGTTTCATCGCCGACCCGGGTGGCGATTCCGCCGATGTCGCGGGTGACGAGGTCGACGGCGTCGCGCTTGGCCTGCCAGTCGGCCTTGGCGAAGGGCAGCTTGAGACCGATGGCGTAGCGCTCGCCCTCCTCCTCGTAGGACATGCGCTCGCGCGTCGCCGGGTCATGGGCCATGTCGTAGATCCGGGCCCGGATGTCGACCACCGGGCGGAAAGCAGGGTGCGCGGTCACGTCGCGGACCCGCTCGCCATTGATCCAGACCGCGCGGCCGTCGCGGACCGAATCGCGATATTGATTGCCGGTCCTGATCATGTCCAATGCTCCTGCCACGACGCTTGACGGTCGACAGGCTAAGCCCTGATCCTTAGGAAGGAAAGACGGGGTCCGCCGGCGGCGGATCTGAACCGGAAGGGATGCTGATGCGCACCGAGACCCCCCAGCCGATCCATCTCAAGGACTATCAGCCCTCGCCCTGGCTCATCGATCGGGTGGAGCTCGACGTCCGGCTGGATCCGGTCGAGACGCGGGTGGTCTCGCGTCTCGCCATGCGGCCCAATCCGAAATCGCCCAAGCCTGGCGGACCGATCGTTCTCGATGGCGAGGCGCTGACCTTCGGCAGCGCCAGTCTCGACGGCGCGCCGCTCAAGCCGGAGCAGATCTCCTTCGAAGACGGCAAGCTGACGCTCGCCGACATTCCTTCACGCGAGGTCAAGATCGAGATCTCCTCGACCTGCAACCCGCAGGGCAACAGCGAGCTTTCCGGGCTTTATCTCACCAACGGGATCTATTGCACGCAATGCGAGGCCGAGGGTTTCCGCCGCATCTGCTATTTCATGGACCGGCCGGACGTGCTCGCCCGCTACCGGGTCAGGATCGAGGGCGACAAGGCGGCCTGCCCGGTGCTGCTCTCCAACGGCAATCTCGTCCAATCGGGCGACATCGAGGGCAGCGACCGGCATTTCGCGCTGTGGGACGATCCCCATCCGAAGCCGAGCTATCTGTTCGCGCTGGTCGCCGGCACGCTCGCCCATGTCGCCGACCGGTTCACCACCCGCTCCGGCCGCGAGGTCGGCCTGCGCATCTATGTCGAGCCCGGCAAGGAGGACCGCTGCGCCTATGCGATGCTGTCGCTGAAGCACGCCATGCGCTGGGACGAGGAGGCGTTCGGCCGCGAATATGACCTCGACCTCTTCATGATCGTCGCGGTGTCGGACTTCAACATGGGGGCGATGGAGAACAAGGGGCTCAACGTCTTCAACGACAAATACATCCTCGCCCTGCCCAATTCGGCGACCGACACCGACTATGGGAACATCGAGGGCATCATCGCCCATGAGTATTTTCACAACTGGACCGGGAACCGCATCACCTGCCGCGACTGGTTCCAGCTCTGCCTCAAGGAAGGGCTGACGGTCTTCCGCGACCAGGAATTCACCGGCGATGTGCGGTCGCGGCCGGTCAAGCGGATCAGCGACGTCAGGCTGCTGAGGACCCATCAATTCCCGGAAGATGCCGGTCCCCTTGCCCATCCGGTGCGGCCGTCCTCCTATATCGAGATCAACAATTTCTATACGGCGACGGTGTATGAGAAGGGTGCCGAGCTGTGCCGCATGCTGAAGACGCTGCTCGGGGCCGAGGCGTTCGGCAAGGGGATGGACCTCTATTTCGAGCGGCATGACGGCGAGGCAGCGGCGGTCGAGGATTTCGTGCGCGCGATGGCGGACGCCTCCGGCCGCGACCTGACGCAGTTCTTCCGCTGGTACGAGCAGGCGGGCACGCCGGAGGTGATCGCCGAGGGCAGCTACGACAAGACGCGGCACAGCTACACGCTGACCCTGACCCAGACGACGCCGGCAACGCCTGGCCAGACCGTCAAGGCGCCGTTCCATATTCCGCTGGCGATCGGTCTGGTGGGGGCCAATGGCGAGGATCTGCCGCTCAAGCTCGACGGCAAGGGGATCATCAACCGCCAGGTGATCGAGCTTACCGAGCGGAGCCAGAGCTTTCGCTTCACCGGCCTCAAGGAGCGGCCGGTGCTGTCGCTCAACCGGGCGTTTTCGGCGCCGATCAAGCTCGCCTCGAATCTGACCGACAATGATCTCCTGTTCCTGATGGCGCATGACGGCGACAGCTTCAACCGGTGGGAGGCCGGCCAGACCATCGCCCGCAAGCTGATCATGGAGGCAATGCCGGCGCTGGCCGAGGGGGCGCCGCTGCCCGACCCGTCGCGCTTTGCGGCGGCGCTTGGCGCCTCGCTCGACGACCGCGAGCTCGAGCCGGCGTTCGTTGCGCTGCTGCTGTCGCCGCCCGGGGAAGGCGACATTGCCGGCGAGATCGGCCGCGATGTCGACACCGATCTCGTGCATCGGGCGCGCGAGTGGCTGCGAAGCGAGAGCGGGCGCATCCTCGAGAAGCGGCTGCTCGAGGCGTGGCAGCGGGCCGAGCCCGATCCGACCTACAGCCCCGATCCGCTCAATGCCGGGCGGCGGGCGCTGCGCCATGGCATTCTCGGGCTGCTGGCGGCGGCCGATGCCGACGAGGGGGCATCGCTGGCGCTCGAGCATTTTGCGACTGCCCGCAACATGACCGATCTCGTCGGGGCCCTGTCGGTGCTGATCCAGATCGAGCGGCCGGAGCGCGATGAAGCGCTCGACCGCTTCTACGAGAAGCACCGCAGCGACCATCTGCTGGTCGACAAATGGCTGGCGCTCAATGCCCAGGTGCCCTCCGCCAAGGCGGCGCGGCGGGTCAAGGCGCTGATGGGGCACAGCGAGTTCACGCTGGCGCGGCCCAACCGGGTGCGGGCGCTCATCGGCACCTTTGCCGGGATGAACCCGGTCGGCTTCAATGCCGTCGACGGGGCGGGGTACGACCTCCTCGCCTCGGTGGTCGAAGCGCTCGATCCGAAGAATCCGCAGCTCGCGGCCCGGCTGGCCGGCAATTTCAAGAGCTACAAGGTGCTCGAGGAACGCCGGCGCCGCCATGCCGAAGCGGCGCTGAAGCGGATTGCGGCCGCTTCAGGCCTGTCGCGCGACACCTACGAGATCGTCACCCGCACGCTGGGGGAGATGTGAGGCAGCCCTAGGCTAGCTCTTCAGGTAATCCGGCACGACATCTTCCGGATCCTGATCCGGGCGGAATTTGTCAGGGCTGAACATTTCGTTCAACGCTTCCCTCGCCGCTTTGAGATCGCTGCTGTTCGCCGATGTGGAGAAGACTGCCAAGCCTGAAAATTTAGGCTTCACAAGAATCCATGTATTGAAGATCTTGGCGATCGTTATTTTGTTCTCCTCACTAATACGTTTGTTTCTTGCGAACTCTTGCACGAGTGTATTGATTGTGGCATCGATATCTCGAAGCCTTTGCTTGGTCTTCTTCCGCTTCCACCCCTTCCGGTTCTCAAGAAGTGGCGCGACGGCTGGCGGGAGGGCTTCCCTGTAGGAGTGATCCTCAATGTTTTTGGTGAGCCCATGCAACGCGGCGAAGAGGTCGAGGAAATTCTTGTTATCGAACGCCACGACAAGATTCTCGGCAAATTTCGCGCGGTCGCGCTTGGCCGTTTCGGATAGCGACACCGGCTGCTGAACGGGGGAAGACTCTTTCACACGCACTGGTGCGTCCGCATCGTAGTATATGAGGCTGTCGCCACCGTTGACCGTTGTCGGCTCAGGACTCACGGGAGGTTTCGTTACCAGACGCCTTGCTGTCTCGGGGCGTTGTGCCGTCAAGGAATCCCCGACCAGATCGAACAAAGCTCCGTATTGTTCATTCCCCAACGTCACCTCCTTTGGCGGCGTTTTCACCTTGCCCTGCCCTAAGCGCGGTCCGACTGTCGGATATCCCGGTTGAACAGGTCTCTTCTTGCCGGGCTTCCAAGCGATCGACGGTTGGCTGGGTGCCTGATTCGCTTCAGGTGCCCGACCATGCTCCGGACGAACCGCATCCTTGACGGCCTGAGTTTTCCGATCGGGCAAAGCCTGCGCCTGCGCCTGCTCCGGTCCGGGCAATATGATCTGTGGAATCGGGGCTGGTTCCTGCGGCTTTGGCGGCAGCGCTTGCGGCCTCCGTCGGCGCGCAGCTGCGGGGTCAGCGCCATTGTTGCGTGGCGGAGCGTTCATTGGTCGCGCGGCGCCGCGCCTTTTGAGAATGGGGGGCTTCTGTCGAGCGCCGGTCTGGGTTGCCGGCCTCTCGACAGCGGCACCGAGTTGCTTCGTGAACTGTTCAGACAATTCGCGAATCGACGGGTCGACGTCTTTCCATTTGGCGACCGATTTGTGAACTCTCTCGCTATTATTAAATATATCACCCAGGCTAGACTTCGACCTGAGATCGAGAGCCTCCGAGAGGGCGTTGTCAACGTTGATATCATCGTCCTTATTTAGTTTATCCAGTAATTCAAGGCTCGCGACATAGCCCTGGGCGTCCCCGGCCTCGATCGAATCGAACAGCTTCTTCGCGGTTGCTTCAACGTCCGCGATCTTTTCGACAGGGACCTTATCGGGCAAAACCTGCGCCTGCTCCGGTCCAGCCAATATGATCTGTGGAATCGGGGCTGGTTCCTGCGGCTTTGGCGGCAGCGCTTGCGGCCTCCGTCGGCGCACAGGTGCGAGGTCAGAGCCCTTGTCGCGTGGCGGAGCGGTCATTGGTTGCGCCTGTCGCGCGGCGCCGCGCCTCTTGAGAGCACGGGGCTTTGGTTCTGCCTGCACTCCCCCCAGACAAAAGCGGAACTGAATTGCTTGGATAGCAATCCTGATAGGTCGCGGACCTCCTCTTCGATTTTATCGTGTGGACCAATGGCTGCGTGCATTTCGCCGCTTCGGCTCGCTATGGTCTGACGGCTTGCACCCTGCCTGCCATCAAACGCGAGCCTGATAGCCTTGTAGACCGATTTCTTATCTAATTTTGTCAATTCGTTCAGTGCGTTCAAGCTGTTCAAATAATCCTCGACACTCCCGGATTCGATCGTATCCAGAAGCCTCTTCGAGAGTTCTACTCAGCGAAAAAATCTTGACAAAACCTTTCGATAGATCACGGACCGACTCGTCGATGTTGTCTCGCTCAGCCAGCGACGCGTCAATTCTCTCAATATTATTGAATATCTTCCGCTTTCTTTTATCCGACCTGCTAACAATAGTCTTTTCGGCGGCCTCATTCGCGTCGACGCCGTCGTTTAATAACCCAATCATGGCTTTCAGGCTCGCGATGTACCTCTCGACATTACCTTCCTCGATCGAATCAAACAGCTCCTTCGCGGTTGCTTCAACGTCCGCGATCTTTTCGGCAGGGACCTCATCTTGTTCGACAGAAATCGAAGGGACCTCTTGGGTGGCGCCGAGCCAATCCGCTATTTCTTCCGACCGAGCGAGAATGTCCTCGTCGACGCCAGCCTCGCCTGCGAGGGCGGCGTGAAGCGCTCCAATGTTGTTCGCCATGGTCGACCTGTCCGCCTTCGACCTGGCTTTGAAGACGTCGTATAAGGCAAGACTGACAGCTTTTGAGCCTTGATCGGCTCCCAGTCCATCCAGCGCCTTCAGGCTCGCGACATAGCCCTGGACGTCCATGGCCTCGATCGCATTGAGTAGCTGTTCCGCGGCTGCAGATGGCGACGGCCTCCAACCATCGAAATGTCTTTCGCCCAGTTCCCAGTCGAAGGGCGGGAACTCATCGCGGAGAGTGGCCCTCCGGGGAGGTAGAAGGGGAATAACATGCAATTGACGCCGAGCAGTCAATTCCAACATCAGGTCGGTAACCTCCTGGGACAGTCGTTGGCTCTCGGTCGGCTCCTCGGTCGCCTGCCGGCCGTTCTCGAACCGGCGGACAGGCTCATCTTCTTCCAATTCTTCCAACCTCGGAGTGAACGACAAGAGATCCGGTCGATCATCGATCGGCTCGCGCTGATTGGCGCCGCTCCGAAGCTGCGACAGCGGAACCGCCCTGTGCGGTCCAGATATGATCGGGGGGTCATCGTATTTCGGCTCGCCGAGCGGAGCAAGATAAGCCATCCGGGGTTCGCCGCGAACCACCATCCCGCAAAGCTCTCCCCACGTCAAAGGATCGGACGATGGAACCGGCACCTCGTCGCCCTGGGCTACAGCGGCGGCATTGGCGACCATCACCGCAGCTCGAGCGATTTTTAGAGCGTGGTCACGTCCGGGCGCGCCTCGATCCGCTGTTGCAACCTCTTCCAGGGTCGCACCAAATTCCCTGAGCCTGCTCAAATCAAGATCCCTACCGGCTCGAAACGCCGCGACCAATCCGTCCCAAGCCGGGGCGACGTCGTACCACTCAATCTTCGTGGCCAGCGCCTCGAGAGGACCTAAAAGCGTCTCCATATTGCCGCCGGCCTGGAGAGCCTGCACGACTTTGTAGATTCTAACATCGAGTTTAGCCTCGAAATCGCCACCTGCGATTTTTTCGTCGACCCATAATTTGTCGTACGCGGTGGGTTCTGGAACTGGGATGGCGAAGGCGTCTACCGGTAAGAGAATATATTTGCGGGTCTCCGGATTCATGCCGAAGCACTGATGCAGGGACTTGTAGTAGGCGTCGTGAACCTTCAGCATCAGCCAGCCGGTCCGATTGAGTTCCCGACACGCTTTGTTTCCCTTTGTGAGCTCCAACAGCGCGACGGCGCGCTGGCCAATCTCGTCAATATCCTTTGAAGAGCGGGGCGGGGTCTTAATGAATTCCTCAAACAAGGCCCTGTTGATCAATCCATCGCCAAATGTCTTGTGACCAGGCGCAAGCTCTTCCATCAACGTCTGAATTTCAACACTCGGCCGCCCCTTCTGGAGCGCGGTCGCGAGATTGCGGCTTGGCTCGATGACCCAATCGATGTAGGCGGTTAGCGCAGCATTTTCTCCAATGTCTTTGGCCTCCTCGGTCTTCATCTTTGACATGATGAACTCGGAGCTATGGCCTTTCTCAAGCAGGCGGTCATTGCAGGCCGCGACAATCTGCTTGAGGACTTGCTTGCGGCTGCCAGTGGTGGCCTCGCCCGGGTCTTGCCAGCCCCCACTGTCGGGCTCATTCGTGCGCTCAGGCACTTTATGTGCTTTGGCGTTCAGCTGGGTTGCTCTCACTCTGATCTTTTGGAGCTGGTCCGACTTCAAACCTGCTAGCGCGTCTCTCAGGGCCTGCTTGGTCGGTTGGGGGTGGGCATCCATCTCGCCGCAAGCATCCCGAGCCCAGTCCTCCCTGTTGACAAAAGGACGGGCGAGGACATGCAGACAGGTCCTGGCTTCGTTCATACTTGTGATTTCAGCGGGACTCATGCCCTTCCGCGGAGCCTTCGCCACCCCGGCCTTGACCTTGGCGGATTTGAAACTGACGCGATGCTCGAACCTCTTTTGTTTGCGAGCGTAAAGAGCGTCTTTCAGCGACTTTTCGACATTCTCGACCGCCTGACCAATTTCGGATTTGACATTGAATGAACCAATTCTGCCCGACATGATTTTCCCCAAGATGACGCGACGATTCGGATCGAAGATAAGCTGCCGGCATGGTCTCCCCTGTGCCGTTTGGCATAGGCGCGCGTGATTATTTCGAAGCGACATGACTGATCTGTCAGAAAGTCTATCGTTCCGGGGCCGAATCGATCGAGTCGCGGCGCGGCTTTGCGCAAGCGGCTTGCCAAATCACTGCTCTTTCGAATCAATAGGCTTCCGAATCGCAAGCCGCGAGGCGGCTGGCGCATGCGGGGTGATAGGACTTGCCCAAGGCTCAACTGCTCGAGCTGTTTGGACGCGAGCGCGCGCTTAGGCTGCCGCTCGCCATGCACGGGCTTGCCGGCATCAAGATATCCGAGACGGCGCTCCGGAACCTGATCACGGTGCTGATCGTGCTGTTCCTGGTGACGCTCGGGACGGCGCTGACGCTGCAGCTCCTGGTCAGTCGCGACCACCATCTCAATGCCCATAACCGGCAATCGGTGATGCATCTGAAGATCGCGGCGAGCGAATTGTCGGCAATCCTCGGAGCCGGGCTTGCCTCCGGCACCAGCCACCGGGTGCCCGATTTGGAGGACCTCGCAGCCGTGCTCCTGCCGCATGCGGTCGAGGCGGGACGCATCTTCGCCATCATGGACGGGGCCGGCCGGATCCGGGCGACGGCGCCGGCCGAGAGCGGTCTCAAGGGCATGCGGCTGGCCGAGATCTTCGCGCCGGACTTCCTGGCGGCCGGGCGGGACGGCTCGGAGGAGATGACCGAGACGACGCTCAATGACGGCGAACGCGCCTTCGTGAAGATGCAGTCGCTTGCCCCCTACCCCGGCAGCCTGCTGGTGATCCATCCCCGCGATGCGGTGCTGGCCGCCTGGCGCTCCGATGTGGCGCAGATCGTGACGCTGTTCGTGGTGACGCTCGGGGTGCTGGTGCTGCTCGGGGCGGCCTTTCATTGGCAGGCGGCGCGGGCGGCAGAGGCCGACCGGACGCTGTCGGTGGCGACGCAGCGGCTCGACAAGGCACTCGATCGTGGCCGCTGCGGCCTATGGGACTGGGACATCGCGCGGGGGCGCATCTTCTGGTCGAAGTCGATGTTCGACATTCTCGGGCTCGAGCCGCAGGACGACGTCCTGACCTATGGGGCGGTGGCGCAGCGCCTCCATCCCGACGATCCCTCGATCGATGCGCTGGTCGACCAGATGCTGCGCGGCGGCAAGCCGTCGATGGATCAGGAATTCCGCATGCAGCACCGGGCCGGCCATTGGGTGTGGCTCAGGGCGCGCTGCGAGCTCGCGGCGGCACCGGGGGAGCAGGCGCCGCATCTCGTCGGCATCGCCATCGACATCACCGAGCAGAAGCTCGCCGACCGGCTGAACCAGGAGGCGGAAATCCGCCTCAAGGACGCGATCGAGGCGATCTCGGAAGCCTTCGTGCTGTGGGACGCCGACAACCGGCTGGTCATCTGCAACTCGAAATATCAACAGTTCCATTCGCTTCCGGCCCATGTCTGCCAGCCGCAGACACCCTATGAGGAGCTGGCGCGCACCGCCAGGGAGCCGCTGGTCCGCCAGCGCATGGCGCTGGCCGGCGGCGAGCTCGGCGACGGACAGACCTTCGAGGTGCAGCTCGAGGATGGCCGCTGGCTGCAGATCAACGAGCGGCGCACCAAGGATGGCGGCTTCGTCTCGGTCGGCACCGACATCACGGCCCTCAAGCGCAACGAGGAGAAGCTGCGCGAATCGGAGCGCGAGCTCATGAACACGGTGCGCGACCTGCAGAAATCGCGGCTGACGCTCGAGCAGCAATCGCAGCGGCTCGCCGATCTGGCGGAGAAATATTCGCGCGAAAAGACCCGGGCCGAGGCGGCCAATCGCTCCAAGTCGGAATTCCTCGCCAATATGAGCCACGAGCTCAGGACGCCGCTCAATGCCATCATCGGCTTCAGCGAGGTGATGGAGCAGCAGATCTTCGGCCCGATCACGACGGTGAAATATGTCGATTATGCCCGCGACATCCACCGTTCGGGGCAATATCTGCTCGATGTCATCAACGATATTCTCGACATGTCGAAGATCGAGGCGGGGCGGATCAGGCTCGAGGTGGCGCGGTTCGATGTGGTGGCGATGATCGAGGATGCGCTGCGGATGATCGCGCCGCGGGCGCTCGAGGGCGGCGTCGAGAATCGCGCGGGCGGTGCCGGCGAGCCTCGAGATCGCGGCAGACCGGCGGGCGCTCAAGCAGGTGCTGATCAACATCCTGGCGAATGGCGTCAAGTTCACCCCGGAAGGCGGCCAGGTAACGGTGGCGGTGCGGGCGGCCGGCGGGGCGACCGAGATCGCCATCAGCGATACCGGAATCGGCATCGAGGCGAGCGAGCTGCCGAAGCTCGGGCGGCCATTCGAGCAGGTCGAGAACCAGTTCACCAAGACACGGTCCGGCTCCGGGCTCGGCCTCGCCATCTCGAAGTCGCTGGTCGAGCTCCATGACGGCACGATCGAGATCGACAGCGAGCCGGGCCGCGGCACCACGGTGACGATCCTCATCCCGGCGCCGGAATCGGGATCGGCGGCGGCCTGACGCGAACCCGCGCGCGCCTGGATCTATTCCCGTCGATGGCCGCGCTGCCAGCGGCGCCGCCGCTGCTCGATGCGGTCGCGGATCTGGTTGGCAAGCATGACGCGCTCCTCGGGCTTGAGCGTCGCCACGAGGCCGCGCGACACCTGCGAGCCGCGGTCGATCATGGTGCGGGAAAACGCGTCATAACGGGCGAGCGCGGCCTCGGTCTCAGCCGCGTTGTAAGGCTCCGCCCTGAGGGTTTCGGCGACCTTGAGCGCGGCCTCGCGCATGTCGCGGCGGCCGTCGCGGAAGGCCTTGCGGTCGTCGGCAAAGCGATCGGCCAGCGCCCGGCGGCGGTCCGGATCGAGGGCGAGGAAGAAACTGCGCGGCAGGATGTCGGTATAGGCCGGCCCGGAATAGCGCTCGCGATGCGGCCTCTCGAACAGGAGGTGCGACCCGACCGCGCCGAGCACGAGCAAATTGAACGCCAACGACGCCAGCAGCACGAGATTGCGCGGATCGAGGCGCCACGGCTCCATTATGTCCCTCCCCCGGAATCGAAATCGAGATTGTCCGGCGGGTCGAGCGCCACGGTGTCGGAATCGACGGGGCCGGCAATCAGCGACGGCAGAAGATCATCGGCAATGCCGGCAGCGCCGATCCAGGCGCCGATCGCCAGCGAGGCAGCCAGCGCGAGAGCCGCCGGCCATTCCCGCATCAGCATCGGTACGCCGCGCCGGCGGGTCGGCAGCGCGGCACGCGGCGACGCGGTGGCAGCGGCGCGGGCGATGAGCCGGGAATGGTCCTGGGCAGGCGCCGGCGGAACGGCATGCCGGGCGAGCAGCCGGTCGATCATGCGCGCGTCGCGTTCCTCAGCGACGAGCTCCGGAGGCGGCATGTCGCGGTGACGCCAACGCTCATTCTGCGGCCAGCGTCCGGGATCGGCGCCATAGGCCGCGTAAAGCTGCCGGAGCCTGTCGTCGCCGTTCCTGTCGTTCTGCTTCATGCCAGCGACCTCATAGATCGGAAAGCTCCGCAACCAGCTCCTTCCAGCGGTCGGCAAAGGCCAGCTTCAAATTCCGCCGGGCGCGCGCCAGGAGCGACTCGACGGCTTCGATGCTCACCCCCAGCGTCGCCGCCGCCTCAAGGTTGCCCAGACCTTCGAAATGCACAAGGACCAGAGCAGCGCGCTGGCGGTCGGGCAGCGCCGCCAGGGCGTCCGCCACCTCCGTCTCGAGCGTTGCACGCTCCAGGGCGCGGTCGGCCGCCGCGCGCGGATCCACCAGATCCGGCAATTCGGCCGACGATTCCGGCCGGCGCCGCCGCAGCCGGTCGAACGCCAGATTGGTCGCCACCCGCGACAACCAGGCACCGATCGCCCGTCCGTCGCGGATCTGCCCCGGCGCCGTCCAGGCCTTGAGGAACGCCTCCTGGGCGACGTCCTCGGCATCCGCCGCACCGCCCAGCACACGCCAGGCGATACGGTAGACGCGGTCGAAATAGCGCCCGATCAGCTCGGCAAAGGCCGCCTCGTCGCGCCGTGCAAGCCGGGCCAGCAGGTCGTCCCCGCCCCGCGACGAACCGGCCTTGGTCTTCAGGGGTGTTTCCGGTTCTGCCGCGGGCAAGGCCGCTCCCCAGTGCAATGCAAGGTCCATGAGCGAGGCCGCGCGTTACATCTCAGGGCTGTTCCCGCTTGCCCGAAGCGTCCTTGAGGGAGGTCCGTCTGGCCTTCGCGGCATGATAGGCCTGGGCTTCCGTCAGTGTCACGCCACCATCATGGTCACCATCTGCAGTTGCAAACAGCTTTTCCAGATAGGCGTCGAACTCGGTCTTGGTCACCGCACCGTCCTTGTCGAGATCCATGTGATCGAGAATGCGCTGGCGGCGGCGCTCCTGGATCTTGGTGAGCCAGGCATCGAGCTCGGCGGTGGCGACCTTGCCGTCGCCATCGGTATCGAGCCTCAGGAAGCGGCGTTCCGCCTTGGGCTGCATCTCTTCGAGGGCCAGCCGGCCGTCGGAATTGGTGTCGAGCCGCCCGAACAGCCGCTCGCTGCGCGGGATTCCCGGCTCGTTGGCCTGGACCGCCGGCGGCAGCACTGCGGCGATGGCGACGGCAAGGGCTGACAATGGCAAGAGCTTGATCATGAAGGTCCTCCCCGGACTTTGACGAACGGCAGCGGAATTGCCGCCGGTCATAGCTGTGACGCGGAACAAAGCGGCAATCCGTCGCTCGCGGACCCGGAAATTGCAACCCGTTGCCACATTGTTGCAATCAGGGCGTGCAACTGGGCGTGCCATGGGGCTTTTTCGTGCTAAACCGACCCTATCAGGCGGTCGAATATGCCGGCGATGCGGGCCTGGGCCGCCATCACGGTCGCCTCGGCGGTGGGGAAGTCCGGCACCTCCGCCGCCTGGGCGATCAGGCGACGCAGGCCCTCGGGAGCCGAGGCAGGGTCGAAACGGCCGCTGACGCAAAGGCGCAGCAGCTGGGTCAGGCGGCTGTAGAGCTGGCCCGCCTGCTTCAGGACATGATGGTCGGAAGGGGCGAGCAGACCGGCGTCGGCGAGCCGCGACAAAGCGCCAAGCGTGTTCTGATCGAGTATGGCCGGATTTTCGGCAGCATGGAGGATCTGCAGCGCCTGGGCGATGAACTCGATTTCGACCAGGCCGCCGCGGGCATGTTTGAGGTCCCACAGGCCGCGGCCGCCGAACTCGGCGAGCAGGCGCCGGCGCATGTCGAGAATGTCGGCGCTGGCAGCGGCGCTGTCGCGGCGGCTGCACAGGATCGCGCGCACCACGTGAAAGATCTCGCCGACGAGATCGGGATCGCCGGCAACCACCCGGCCCCGCGTCAAAGCCAGCCTCTCCCAGGTCCAGGCGGACCCGCGATGGTAGCTGCGGAAGCTGTCGAGATGGGTCGCCACCGGCCCCTTGTTGCCGGAAGGACGCAGCCGCAGGTCGACATCATAGAGGCGGCCCTCGCCGGTCATGGCGGAGATGGCGGCGATCAGCCGCTGGGTGAGGCGGGCGTAGTACTGGCCGACGCTGAGCGGACGGGGACCTTCCGACCTCTCGGCACCGGGCGCATGATCATAGATGAGGATGAGATCGAGATCGGACGAAGCCGTCATCTCGCGGCCGCCAAGCTTGCCGAGCGCCAGCACGGCGGTGCGCCCGAGCTGCACCCGCCCATGCTTCTCGGCCATGTCGTTCTCGACCGCCGACAGCAGCCGGTCGATCAGGATCTCGGCTATGCCGGAGAAGGCGGCGCCGGCCTCGGCGGCGCTCACCGTATCCGACAGGACACGGACGCCGACCCGGAACATCTGCTCCTTGCCGATCACCCGCACGCGGTCCATCACCTCTTCGAGGGGAGCCTTGCGGGCGATCGCCGCGGCCACCTGGGACTCGATCTCCTCCTTGGGGGGCATGCGGGCGAAAAAGCCGGGGTCGAGAACGGCGTCGAGGACCTTGGGACGATGCGACAGCTCGCTGGCGAGCCGCGGCGCCGAGCCAAGGATCGTCGCGATCAGATCCAGAAGCTGTGGATTGGCCTTGAGCAGCGAGAACAGCTGGACACCCGTCGGCAGGCCGGCCAGAAACCGGTCGAAGGAGACGAAGGCGAGATCGGGATCGCCGCTCTCGGCGAGCGCCGACAGAAGCGCCGGCATCAGCTCGGTGAGGCGCTCGCGGGCCCGCGCCGAGCGGGTTGCGGGATAGCGCCCGAAATGCCAGCCGCGCACCGTCGCCGAGAGCTCGCTTGGCTGGCGGAAGCCCATCGCCGCCAAGGTCTTGACGGTCTCGGGATCATCGCCGGCGCCGGTGAAGACGAGGCTGCCGGTCTCGGCTGCGAGCCCGCCCGCCTCCTCGAAGAGCGCCGCATAATGACGCTGCACCGTCTCGAAGGTCGATCTGAGCGTGGCGGCGAAGATGGCGGGATCGGCAAAGCCGCTGAAGCGCGCCAGACGGGCCAAGGCAGCCGCCTGGTCGGGCAGCTCCTGGGTCTGCTCGTCAGCGACCATCTGCAGGCGGTGCTCGATCCGGCGCAGGAACAAATAGGCCTCGCGGAGCTCGGCGGCGGCAGCCTCGGTGATCCAGCGTTCGCTGGCAAGCGCGGCCAGCATGTCGAGCGTGCGGCGGCCGCGCAGCGCCGGATTGCGGCCGCCGGCAATGAGCTGCTGGGTCTGGACGAAGAATTCGATCTCGCGGATGCCGCCGCGGCCGAGCTTCAGATTGTGACCCTCGACGGCAATGGTGGCATGGCCCTTGACGGCATGAATCTGGCGCTTCATCGACTGCACATCGGCAATGGCCGCAAAGTCGAGGTGCTTGCGCCAGACATAGGGCTTGAGGCGGTCGAGAAAGACCTCGCCGCGGTCGAGGTCGCCGGCACAAGGCCGCGCCTTGATCATGGCGGCGCGTTCCCAGTTCTGGCCCATGTTCTCGTAATAGGTTGCGGCGGCCTCGACCGCGATCGCCACCTGGGTGGCGCGCGGATCGGGCCTGAGCCGCAGGTCGACGCGGAAGGCATAGCCCTGATCGGTGACGTCCTGCAGCAGGCCGGCGAGCCGCTTGGTGAACCTGACGAAGAACACCGCCGGCTCGTCGTTGCGCAGCAGGCGCTGTGCCTTGGGATCGAACAGGACGATGAGATCGATGTCGCTCGAATAGTTGAGCTCGCCGGCGCCCTGCTTGCCCATGGCGAGGACAATGTAGCCGCTGTCCTTGCCCGGCATCGCCGGATCGACGAGCGCAAGCCGGCCGGCGCGGTGGGCGGCAAGCAGCAGGTGATCGACGGCAGCGGCGACGGCGGCATCGGCGAGGCGGGTCAAGGCGGCCATGACCGTCTCGCCGTCCCAAACGCCGCCGAGGTCGGCCAAGGCAACGAGCAGGGCCGCCTCACGGCGCCGCAGCCGCAGCACCACGCTCATGTCCTCGCCGTCCTCGATCGCCAGCCCGGCGGCCCGCAGGCTGCGGCAGAGGCGGTCGAGCAAGTCCTCCGGCACTTCGGTCAGGCATTCAACGGCGTAGCCCGGACCGCCGGCGATGAGATCGCTCAGAAAGGGCGAGCCATGGGCGATGGCGGCAACGAGCCGACGCGCGGCAGGATGGCGGTCGAGCAAGGCGAGCAGCGCCGCGCCATCGGCCGCCCTCACCCGATCGAGAAGGGCTGGCAACGATGCGTCGTCGCCTGGGGCCGGCGTCGGCGCAAGCCGGTCCAGCAGAGTGCGGCCCTCGGTCATGGCCCTGTCCTAGCGCATCAGGCCGCCCAGCGACAGCGCCAAGGCCTCGGGCAGGCGGCGCGGCCGGCCCGAGGCGTCGATCAGGGCGAGGGTGACATTGGCGGCGAAGAGGGTGTCGTCGGCGCGCTGCACCGACTGGGCCAGCTCGAGGCGGGCGCCGGCGATCTCGACCAGGCGCGTCACGACCTCGAGCAGGTCGTCGATCCGCGCCGGTTTGACGAAGTCGCAGGTCATCCGCCGCACCGCAAAGGCAAAACCCGAGCGGTCGAGCTCGCGATGTTCGATACCGAGAAGGCGCAGCAGGTCGGAGCGGCCGCGCTCGCAAAATTTGAGATAGTTGGCGTGATAGACAATGCCAGAGAAATCGGTGTCCTCGTAATAGACGCGGACGGGTAGAAAATGGCGGCCATCGACGATGCGCCCGGCGATCGCCGGCTCCCTGCCGCCATCGCTCATGGCTCGTCCTCGCCAAGCGAGAGGCGCCCCTGCAGGATGTCGGGTTGCTGCGGCACGGCGAGGCCGAGATGGCGGAAGGCGTGCGGGGTGAGAAGCCGGCCGCGCGGCGTGCGGTTCACGAAGCCCTGCTGAATGAGATAGGGCTCGATGATCTCCTCGATGGCATCGCGCGCCTCCGACAGCGATGCCGCGATGGTGTCGACGCCGACCGGACCGCCACCGAAATTGACGGCAACGGTATGCAGATAACGGTGGTCCATGGAATCGAGGCCGCGGCTGTCGACCTCGAGCTTGAGCAGCGCCCGGTCGGCAAGGGTGCGGTCGATCACCGGCGCGCCGGCGACGGCGGCGAAGTCGCGCAGGCGGCGCACCAGGCGGCCGGCGATGCGGGGCGTGCCGCGCGACCGCAGGGCCACCTCGCGGGCGCCGTCCTCGCTCATCTCGATGCCGAGGACCCAGGCACTGCGGCGCACGATCGCCAGCAGCTCCTCCTCATTGTAGAATTCGAGCCGCACCGGGATGCCGAAGCGGTCCCGCAGCGGCGTCGTCAGGAGGCCGGTCCGGGTGGTGGCACCGATCAAGGTGAAATGGGCAAGCTCGATCCTGACGGAGCGGGCGGCCGGGCCCTCGCCGATGATCAGGTCGAGCTGACAATCCTCCATTGCCGGGTAGAGGATCTCCTCGACCGCCGGATTGAGGCGGTGGATCTCGTCGATGAACAGGACGTCGCGCTCCTCGAGATTGGTGAGGAGTGCCGCGAGATCACCGGCGCGGGCGATCACCGGGCCGGAGGTGGCACGGAAGTTCACGCCGAGCTCGCGCGCCACGATCTGGGCAAGCGTGGTCTTGCCGAGGCCGGGAGGGCCGGCGAACAGGACATGGTCGAGCGCCTCGTTGCGGGCACGCGCGGCAGCGATGAAGACCTCGAGGTTGGAGCGCGCCTTGGCCTGGCCGACAAAGTCGCTCAGACGCTGCGGACGCAATTGCCGCTCGGCTTCGTCCTCGCCGCGGCGGCTGCCGTCGACCAGCCGGGTCATGGCGTCGCGAGCTCGCGGAGGGCGAGGCGGATCAGCTTCTCGGCTGCCGCGTCAGGGCCCGCCGCCTGCAGCGCACTGCCGACCGCCGCACCGGCCTGGGCCTGGCCATAGCCGAGATTGACCAGCGCCGAGACGGCATCGGCGGCGGCGCGCGGTGGCACCTCCGGGACCGCGCCCCCAATTCTGGCAAGCGCCGGATCGGCAAGCTGAAGCCCGGGCGCCTTGTCCTTGAGCTCCGACACGATGCGCTGGGCAAGCTTCGGGCCGACGCCGGGGCTACGGCCGACCATCGCCTTGTCGCCGAAGGCGATGGCCGAGGCGAGCTCGCTGGTGCTGAGCGTCGACAGGACCGCGAGCGCCACCCGGGTGCCGACACCCTGAACATTGTCGAGGAGCCGGAACCAGGCGCGCTCGGCCTCGTTGGCGAAGCCGACCAGGCGGATGGCGTTTTCCGACACCAGCATTTCGGTGAAGAGCTTGCCGACCTCGCCGACCCGCGGCAGCGCCGCCAGGGTCCGCGACGAGCAGGTGACATGGTAGCCGACGCCGCCGACATCGAGGATGACCCCGTCGTCCTCATAGGCCTCGACCCGGCCCTTGAGCAGCGCGATCATCCGCTCAGACCCTCAGCCGCACGGCCAGATGGTGGGCATGGCAGATGGCTACCGCCAGGGCGTCGGCGGCATCGCTGGTCGCCGGGCACGACCTGGGCAGCAGCAGCCGCACCATCCGGGTGACCTGCTGCTTCTCGGCGTGACCGGCGCCGACCACCGCCTTCTTGACCTCGTTCGGGGCATATTCGGCGACCCGCAGGCCGCGCATGGCCGGGACGATCAGCGCCACGGCGCGGGCATGGCCGAGCTTGAGCGTGGCGCGGGCATTGTTGTTGACGAAAGTCTCCTCCACCGCCGCCTCGTCCGGCACATAGGCGGCGAGCACCGCCTCGAGACCGTTCTTCAACTCGACCAGCCGGTCGGCCAGCGAGCCGCATTCGTTCGGGCTCAGCATGCCGTCGGCGACATGGCTGAGGCGGCTGCCGTCCCGCTCGATGACGCCCCAGCCGGTCCGCCTGAGCCCCGGGTCGATGCCGATGATGCGAATCGTCTGCCCCATGCCATGAGCATAGCTCAAGCCGCAGTCAGCCGCGCCATCACATCGTCAGAAACGTCGAAATTGGTGTAGACATTCTGGACGTCGTCATCGTCCTCGATGGTGGCGAGCAGCTTCATCAACGACTGCGCTCCCTCCTCGTCCAGCGGGGCGGTGACCCTGGGACGCCAAACCGACTTCACCGACTGCGGTGCGCCCAGCAGCTCCTCGAGGCGGGCGGCGACATCGCCGAGCTCCTCGAAGCCGCAGGTGACGACGTGGCCGGCGGCGTCGCTGGCGACATCGCCGGCCCCGGCCTCGATCGCCGCCTCGAGCACCTGGTCGGCGGTGCCGCCGTCGGCGCCATAAGCGATCTCGCCGACGCGGTCGAACAGGAAGGAGACGGAATTGGTTTCTCCGAGATTGCCGCCGAATTTGCTGAAATAGGAGCGCACGGCGCCGGCAGTGCGGTTGCGGTTGTCGGTCAAGGCCTCGATGATCAGGGCGACACCGCCCGGCCCATATCCCTCATAGCGGATCGTTTCATAGGACTCGGCCTCGTTGCCCGCTGCCTTCTTGATGGCGCGCTCGATATTGTCCTTCGGCATGGATTGGGCGCGGGCATTCTGGATGGCGAGCCGGAGGCGGGCATTCATTGCCGGATCGGGCAGTCCCTGGCGAGCCGCCACGGTGATCTCGCGGGCGAGCTTGGCGAACAGCTTGGCGCGCACGGCATCCTGCTTCCCCTTCCGGTGCATGATGTTCTTGAATTGGGAGTGACCGGCCATGGCGTCCTCGGCATTTTTCTGAAGGATAAGGCGACCTCTACGCGCGAAGGCGCAATCTACCATTGCGGCCAGGCCGGTTCGAGCCGGCCGCCGATTCTGACCGGCGCTATCGCCTTGGCGAGGCCGGTTGCATCATCGGTCAGGACGGCAATCCCAGACACGGTGGCAGGGCCGGTCGCCGGGCTGAAGCGGCCGAGCGCGATCTTGCGGAGAAAACGGTTGAGCGGCTCCTCCTTGTCCATGCCAATCACCGAATCATAATCGCCGCACATGCCGGCATCGGTGACATAGGCGGTACCGCCGGGGAGGATCTGGTGATCGGCGGTCGGGACATGCGTATGGGTGCCGACCAGGAAACTGGCGCGGCCGTCGACATAATGGCCAAGCGCCATCTTCTCCGAGGTCAGCTCGGCATGGAAATCGACGAGCGAGGCATCGCAAGCGGTCCTGAGCGGGCAGCTTTCGAGCTCGTGGTCGACCGCCGCAAAGGGATCGGCCAGCGCCTCCATCTTGGCCACGCCCATGACATTGACGACCAGAACGCGGCCGCCATTGCGGGCGGTGAAGATCCCGGCGCCCCGCCCCGGCGTTCCCGCCGGGTAGTTGACCGGCCGCAGCAGATTGTCGACGCGCTCGATGAACACCAACGCCTCGCGCTGGTCGAAGGCATGATTACCGAGAGTTATGACGTCGACGCCGGCACCGATCAGCGACTTATAGATCGTCTCCGTGATGCCGAAACCGCCGGCGGCATTCTCGCCGTTGAGCACCACGAGATCGGGGGCAAAGCGGTCGCGCAAGGCGGGCATCTCGCGGATCACCGCCTCGCGGCCCGACCGGCCGACAACATCACCAAGGAACAAAAGCCGCATTCAGGGCGCCCGGTCGACAGCGTGATCCAGCATCGGCTGGAACGCCCCCACCTCCGTCACGATCCAGTCGAGCGGCTGGTCATAGCGCCCGCGCGGCACGGCGGCAACCTCCTGCGCCGCATAGGCGATGCCGACAGCGACGATCGGCTTCACCTGCCGCAGCCATGCGACGGTGCGGTCGTAGAAGCCACCGCCATAACCGAGGCGGAATCCGGCACGGTCGAAGGCCAGCATCGGCACGAGAAGGACGTCCGGCAGGAGCTCGTCCGAAGCCGCATGCGGCACGGGAATGCCGAAGCGGCCCGGCACCGTCGGCTCGCCAGGGGTCCAGCGGCGGAAGGCAAGCGGCGCGCCGTCGGCGGCAACCACCGGCAGGGCGGTGGCCCAGCCGTCGCCGGCCAGGCGGGCGAGCAGCGGGATGACGTCGATCTCGGTGCGGAACGCGGTGAAGCCGGAGACGGCGCCGGCGGGCCGCGGGTCGACAAAGGGGAGGCCATGCGCCGCCAGATAGGCCGCGGCATGGGAGCCGCGTTCGGCATGGGCGGCAGCGCGGCACTGCTCGGCGGCTCGGCGCGCATGCCGCTTGGCGGCGGCAATCTCGTCCAGAGTCGCGCGGGAGCTCAGATCGCCAACGCTCATCACCCGATTCCCCGATGGCCGCAAACGGGTAGAGTGGCGGGCCGCCATGGCCGTGGGAGGGGTCGATCCCGGGTCCCTACTTGCGTAGGTGGGCGCCGTGTGACGAAGACCAGGGTCAAGGTCAGGGACAGCTCCCAATTGGAATCAAACATAGGCCCCTGGGAATGCGTTCTCCTGCACGCACCGGGCAGCTCGCCTGTTGCAGTAATTAAGCGCGGGCGACGCCTGAGGCAAGGGGAACAATGCTTTACGCCTGGCCCCGTCCACGGGTGTCGCGCGCCAGCTGCTCGAGGCGGCGCGCCGCGGCATCGAGGCGCTGCGCCACCTTGTCCTCCTGGATGCGCAGGCCGATGGCTGGCTGGCCCTGATCGCTGAGGCGGCGGATGTGGTCGCGCAGCCCGTCGACCTCGCGGCGCGCCTCGACCAGGCGGTCGGAGACGACCAGCCCGGCCATCATCAGGAGCCGGATGTCGCCGACATTGCCCACCGCCTCGCGGATGCGGGCGACCTCCTCGTCAAGCATCAGCGCGAGCGCGGTGAGATGCTCCTCCTCACCATCGTTGCACTGCATGGTGTAGGGCCGTCCATTGACCTCAATGACCACCTGGGCCATCCCGCTCCCTCTCGATTCTCATTCGCCCAGAACCCGGCGGATTCGCGCCATCGCCTGCTCGATGCGCCGCGACGCCCGCCTTTGCTGCTCGGCGAGCTCGCTCGCCTTGGCGCGCACCTCGGCCAATTCCTGGACCAGACGCAACCGGTCGGTCCTGAGGGCTGCGGCATCGCCGGCAGTGCGCATGCGCTGGGCCTGCTGCTCATGCAGCTGGGCCAATGCTGCTTCGAGTTGGCGCATGGCATTCTCGAAACGCCCCAGCGCTTCGTCGACCCTCGACGCCTCGCCGCCTCGCCTATCGCTGTTCACGGGGCGGGAGATTAGGCTCGCGCCACCGGCGACGCAACCGCAGCGTGGCCCGGCGCGGCGATTTCCACATCCAAGAACCGGCGAAGATCGGGGGTCGGCTGCGATCCGGCCGGGCAGCGGGCTGAAACCGACCGGCCAGCAGTGCATTGACAGTCGGGGTTGCGATGCTATGGATGGCCCCGTCCTGCCACAACAAGGTCGAGGGATGAGCACAGTCCAGGAAATGGCCAACGCCATACGGGCCCTGGCCATGGATGCGGTCGAAAAGGCCAATTCCGGTCACCCCGGGCTGCCGATGGGGGCGGCCGATTTCGCGACGGTGCTATTCACCCGGTTCCTGAAATTCGATGCCGCGGCGCCGCACTGGCCAGACCGCGACCGCTTCGTGCTGTCGGCCGGCCATGGCTCGATGCTGCTTTATGCCCTGCTCTATCTCACCGGCTATGCCGACATGACGCTGGAGGACATCAAGAATTTCCGCCAGCTCGGGTCGCGCACCGCCGGCCATCCGGAATTCGGCCACAGCTCGGGGATCGAGACCACCACCGGCCCGCTCGGCCAGGGCTTTGCCAATGCCGTGGGCATGGCGATAGCCGAGCGGCACCTCGCCGCCGTGTTCGGCAGCGAGCTGGTCGATCATCACACCTATGCGCTGGTCGGCGATGGCTGCCTCATGGAGGGGATCTCGCAGGAGGCCCTGGCCCTTGCCGGCCACCTCAAGCTTGCCAAGCTGATCGTGCTGTTCGACGACAACGGCATATCCATCGACGGGCCGGTGACGCTCGCCGATTCGACCGACCAGCCGGCGCGGTTCGCTGCCTCGGGCTGGGCGGTGGCGCGGGTCGACGGCCTTGATCCCGGTGCGGTCGCGGCGGAGATCGCCAAGGCCCAGCACAGCGACCGGCCGACCTTGATCGCCTGCCGGACCATCATCGGCTTCGGCGCGCCGCACAAGCAGGGCACCGCGGCGGCCCATGGCTCGCCGCTCGGGGCGGCCGAGCTCGCGGCGGCGCGCGAGCGGCTGGGCTGGCGGCATCCACCGTTCGAGATCCCGGCGGAGCTCCTTGCGGCCTGGCGGGCGGTCGGCCGGCGCGGCGCCGAGGAAAGGCTGGCCTGGGAACAGCGCCTCGCCGGGGTCGACCCGGCGATCAGGGCAGAATTCGATCGCCGGATGCGGGGCGACCTGCCGCCGGCGCTCGCCCCGGCAATGCGGACCTATATCGAGCGGCTCGTTGCCGAGCCGCCGGCGCTCGCGACGCGCAATGCCTCGCAAAATGCCCTCGATGTCATCAATGCCACGGTGCCCGAGACGATCGGCGGGTCGGCGGATCTCACCGGCTCCAACAACACCCGGTCAAAGGACATGAAGCTGCTCACCGTGACCGACTATGGCGGGCGCTACATCCATTGGGGGATCCGCGAGCATGCGATGGCCGCCGGGATGAACGGGCTCACCCTCCATGGCGGGGTCATCCCCTATGGCGGCAGCTTCCTGACCTTCACCGATTACTGCCGACCATCGATCCGGCTGGCGGCGCTGATGGGCATCCGGGTGATCCTGGTCATGACCCATGATTCGATCGGTCTCGGCGAGGACGGGCCGACGCATCAGCCGGTCGAGCATCTGGCGGCGCTCAGGGCCATTCCCAATCTCCTGGTGCTGCGGCCCTGCGATGCGGTGGAAACGGCCGAGGTGTGGGAGGTGGCGCTGAACGAGCGCCACCGGCCGAGCGTCATGGCGCTGAGCCGCCAGAAGCTCAAGCCATGCCGGCTGACCGCAGCGCCCGAAAACCTGTCGGCGCGCGGCGCCTATGTGATCGCCGGCGAGGCGGTCGCCGATATCGTGGTGTTCGCCTCGGGGTCGGAGGTCGAGATCGCGCTTGCCGCCCGCAAGCTGCTCGAGGAAGCCGGCAGGAGGACGCGCGTCGTGTCGGTGCCGTCGATGGAGCTGTTCGCCCGCCAGTCGGACGCCTACCGCGCCGCGGTGCTCGGCAGGGAGCGGGTGCGCGGCGCCATCGAGGCGGGCGTCCGGATGGGTTGGGAGCCGTTCATCGGCACCGACGGCGTGTTCGTCGGCATGAGCGGGTTCGGCGCCAGCGGCCCCTATGAGAAGGTCTATGCCCATTTTGGAATCACCGCCGAAGCGGCTGCCGCTCGGCTCGAGGCACGGTTCGAGGCTGTTCGCGATGGAGAGGTTGAAGACGCTTGACGCGGTCGACTGGCGCAACAAGCGGG
Organism: uncultured Alphaproteobacteria bacterium; assembly: GCA_963744915.1. Classification (GTDB taxonomy): domain Bacteria; phylum Pseudomonadota; class Alphaproteobacteria; order Rhizobiales; family Aestuariivirgaceae; genus DATAFF01. Next base: position 53,347 of record CAVUUY010000023.1, on the reverse strand, counting down.
CGCTGGTCAGGCTCGATCTCAATGTGCCGCTGGATGACGGCAGGGTGCGCGACGCAACCCGGATCGAGCGGGCGGTGCCCACCGTCAAGGAGCTGCTGGAGAAGGGCGCCGCGGTCCTTATCCTGTCGCATTTCGACCGGCCCAAGGGCAAGGTGGTGCCGGCGATGTCGCTCAAGCCGCTGGCGCCGGCGCTCGCCGACGCGCTCGGCGTCGATGTCCGCTTCATCGCTACCGACTGGCGCGACGATGCGGCAGTGAAGGCGGCCGCGGCGGCCAGCCCCGGCGAGGTGCTGCTGTTCGAGAACACCCGCTTCCATCCCGGCGAGGAGAGCAACGATCCGGCCTTCGCCCGGACGCTGGCCAAGCTCGGCGATGTCTATGTGAACGATGCCTTCTCGGTGTCGCATCGGGCCCATGCTTCGACCGAGGGGGTGGCGCATCTGCTGCCGGCGGTGGCGGGGCGGGCGCTGGCGCTCGAGCTCGGGACGATCGCGGCGGCGCTGACCAATCCGCGCCGGCCGCTGGCGGCGGTGGTCGGCGGCGCCAAGGTGTCGACCAAGCTCGACCTGCTCGGCAATCTGCTTGCGCGCACCGACACGCTGATCATCGGCGGCGGCATGGCCAACACCTTCCTCGCCGCCCAAGGCCGGCAGATCGGGCGCTCGCTCTGCGAGCCCGATCTTCTCGCGACGGCGCGCGATATCATGCAGCAGGCGCAAAGCGGCGGCAAAACGATCGTGCTGCCGGTCGATGCGGTGGTCGCGCCAGCGCTCAAGCCGGGGGTCGCGTCGCGCGTGGTCGGCCTTGACGGGGTCGGGCCCGAGGACATGATCCTCGATGTCGGGCCGCAGACCCTGGAACAGATCAAGCGGGTGTTCGACCGCGCGTTGACGCTGGTGTGGAACGGTCCGCTCGGTGCCTTCGAGGTCGAGCCCTTCGACCACGGGACGGCGGTGGCGGCGCGCCATGCCGGCGCCCTGACGCAGGCCCGGAGCCTCGTGTCGATCGCCGGCGGCGGCGATACGGTGGCAGCGCTCAATGCGGCGGGTGTCGCGGAGGCATTCACCTTCGTTTCCACGGCCGGCGGAGCGTTCCTCGAATGGCTCGAGGGCAAGCCGCTGCCAGGCATCGCAGTGCTCGAATCTGGCCGCGACGGCGGCCCTTGAATTGCAGGAATGGAGCGAAGCAATGACCGACAAGCTCGACGATATCGCCAAGCGGATGGTGGCCGACGGAAAGGGCATTCTGGCCGCCGACGAGAGCGGCGCCACGATCAAGAAGCGCTTCGACTCGATCGGCGTCGAATCAACCGCCGACCTCCGGCGCGACTACCGCGAGATGATGTTCACGGCCCTCGAGGCGATGCGCAACCACATTTCCGGCGTGATCCTGTTTGACGAGACAATCCGCCAGAAGGCGAGCGACGGGCGGCCGCTCATCGATAAGATCACGGCGACGGGGGCGCTCGCCGGTATAAAGGTCGATGGCGGCACCAAGGACATTCCGTTCTTCCCGGGCGAGAAGATCACCGAAGGGCTCGACGGTCTCGGCGAGCGCCTCAAGGACTATCACGGGCTCGGCGCCCGCTTCGCCAAATGGCGGGCGGTGATCGACATCGGCGAAGGCATTCCCACGGCATATGCGATTGCCGCCAATGCCGCTGCTTTGGCCCGCTATGCGGCACTGTGCCAGGCGCAGAATATCGTGCCTATCGTCGAGCCCGAGGTGCTGATGGACGGGCCGGTGGCGAAGCACGGCATCGAGACCTGCGAAACGGTGACCGAGCGGACCCTCGAGGCGGTGTTCGACGCGCTGGCGGCGGCGCGGGTCAGGCTCGAGGCGATGGTGCTCAAGCCGAACATGGTGGTCCCAGGAAAGAATTCAGGCAAGAAGGCGAGCCCGGAGGACGTGGCCGAGCGCACCCTCAGGGTGCTCAAGCGGACGGTGCCGCCGGCGGTGCCGGGGATCGCTTTCCTGTCGGGCGGGCAATCGGACGAGGAAGCGACGCGCCATCTGTCACTGATGAATGCGATGGACCCCCTGCCCTGGAAGCTCACCTTCTCCTATGGCCGGGCGCTGCAGGCGGCGGCGCTCAAGGCATGGGCCGGCCGGCGGGAGAATCTGGCGGCGGCGCAGGCGGCCTTCGCCCACCGGGCGCGGATGAACGGGCTGGCGGCCAGCGGCAAATGGAGCGAGTCGCTCGAAAAGGCGGCATGAACGCTGCCACGGAAGAGCCCAAGTGCCGCCTTTTCCTCGTAGCACCCTGCGATGGGGATGTGGAAAACCTCGCGCGCTGCCTTGCGGCGGCGCTCGCGGTGGGAGAAGTCGGTTGTGTTTGTGTTGGGCAGTCCGGGGACAGTGGGGCAATCCGCCGCGTCGTTGAGGCAATTCTGCCCCTTTGCCGAGCTGGGGGTGCGGCGGTGATCTTGGCGCAGGCGGTCGAGCTGGCTCTAACGACGGGTGCCGACGGCGTGGAATTGCGTGATTCGCCGGCGCTGGTGGCGGCGGCGCGTCAGGTGCTGGGCGCCGCGGCAATCGTCGGCGGCATGGCGGGGGCAAGCCGTCACCGCGCCATGGAATTCGCCGAGGCCGGCGCCGATTACGTGGCGCTGCGCGGGATCGGCCCAGATGGCGAGCCGCTCGCCGCATGGTGGGCGGAGATCGCGACAGTGCCGGTGGTTGCGGCGGATCCGGTCAGCCTCGATGAGGCGGCGTGGCTCGCCCGCCGCAAAGTCGACTTCGTCATTCCCGCGGCAGACATTTGGGAGGAGCCGGCGGCAGCCCGCCGGATCGCCAGCGCCTATCGCGGCGTTCTCGCCGAGGCGGGGCGATGAGGAAACCGTGGGCGCCGATGGCGGTCCTGCTCGTCCTGCTCGGCAGCTCGAGCGTGCTCGCGGCGGCGAAAAAGCCGACCTTCGAGGAGGCGGTGGCGCTGTTTTCCGACAACAACTACAAGGCCGCCTATGAGGTCGCCTCGCCGCTTGCGACGGCCGGCGACGTGCGGGCGCAGGCGATGCTCGGTGCTCTCTACGAGAATGGGCGCGGCGTCGGCAAGGATGTCAAAACTGCGGCAACCTGGTACGAGAGCGCGGCGCGGCGCGGCCATGTCGGGGCGATGTTCGCGCTGGCCATGCTTTATCTCGACGGCCGGCTGGGACCGGCCGATTTCGAGGTCGGGCGCAAATGGCTGACGGCGGCGGCCGAGGGCGGCCATACGGCAGCACAGCACAATCTCGGGCTGCTCCTCGCCGGTGCCGGCGGACGTACGCCGAATTGGGCGGAGGCCAGCAAGTGGTTCCAGGCGGCGGCCGCCCAGGGCCTGCCCGATGCCGAGTACAATCTGGGCGTGATGTATCTCGAAGGCCGCGGCGTCGAGAAGAGCCCGACGCTGGCCGCGGAATGGTTCAAGCGGGCGGCCCTGAAAGGCCTGCCGGATGCGGCGCTCGACTATGGCGTGCTGGTGTTTCGCGGCGATGGCGTCCAGAAGGACGAGAAGATCGGTGCGCAATGGCTGACGGTGGCCGCCCAGCGCGGCAACCCGGTGGCGCAGAACCGGCTGGCCCGGCTTTATGTCGTCGGCAAGGGCGTGCCGCTCAGCCTGGCCGAGGCCGCGAAGTGGAACCTGCTCGCCCGCAATGGCGGCAAGCCCGATCCGGAGCTCGATCAGATGCTCGACAAGCTCACCCCGGAAGAGCGCGCCGAGGCGGAACAGCAGGCCAAGGCGTTCAAGCCTGTCGCCGTCAATATGGTCACCACCGCCGCGCCACCCAAATTCGGACCGCGGCGAATCAAATAGTAGGGCTATCCAGCAACGCCGCGGCTTGCTACACGGGGCGCCGCCAACCCCTTCGGAAAACCCGCCGCCGATGCCCGCCTCGCCGCTCCTCACCGTGATGATCAATGCCGCCCGCAAGGCGTCGCGGGCGATCCGTCGCGATTTCGGCGAGGTCGAGAGCCTGCAGGTGTCGCAGAAGGGGCCGGCCAATTTCGTCACCCGGTCGGACCAGCGGGCCGAGCAGACGATCCGCGAGGAGCTTCTCAAGGCGCGGCCGCAATGGAGCTTCCTGATGGAGGAGAGCGGCCGGACCGAGGGCATCGACACGAGCCATTGCTGGATCGTCGATCCAATCGACGGCACGACCAATTTCATCCACGGAATTCCGCATTTCGCCATTTCGATCGCGCTTCGCCGGGCAGACGAAATCATCGCCGGGATCATCTACAATCCGATCACCGACGAGCTGTTCGCCGCCGAGCGCGGCCGCGGTGCCTATTTCAACGACCGGCGGCGCCTGCGGGTGGCAGCGCGGCGCGACATCCAGGAGGCGGTGATCGCCTGCGGCGTTCCCCATCTCGGGCGCGGCGATCATGCCCAGTTCCGCCGCGAGCTCGCCCGGGTTCAGGCCAGGGTGGCAGGAATCCGGCGATTCGGCGCAGCGGCGCTCGACCTTGCCTTTGTTGCGGCGGGGCGATTCGACGGCTATTGGGAGCGCGGGCTGAAAGCCTGGGACATCGCTGCCGGGATTGTGATCGTGCGCGAGGCCGGCGGCATGGCAGGAGACATCGACGGAGCTCCGGATGTGCTTGCCACGGGAGACGTCATGGCGGCGAACGGTGAGCTTTATTCACAAATTGCCCAGGAACTTGCAGCGGCGCGCCGGCCGTCGCAATCCGATGAAACGGCAGAAATGCGCAGTTGATGAATGGCCGTATAATGGCCGGCTTGGGCGTGACACGACCGGTCGATTGCGTCATCCTGCGCGGCAAGGCTGAGATGGGAGCCGGGAGCGCCCTATGAATCGAGGTAGCGACACGCACGTCCTGGATCTGCCGCGCGTCTACATGGTGCGGATGATGGTGTTCATCGTCCTGGTGGGGATCCTGGCGGCGGTGCTTTTTCCGACGATTCGCGAGGCATTTCAGCATAATGTCGGCCTCAACGGAACCATCGTCGCGCTCCTTCTCATCGGCGTCATCTATTCCTTCCGCATGGTGTGGCGACTGTTCCCCGAGGTAAATTGGATCAACCATTTCCGCATTGCGGATCCCGGCCTCGAGATTCCCTACAGGCCCACTCTGCTCGCGCCCATGGCGACGCTGCTCAGGGACCGCAAGGGGCCGACCGTGCTGTCGCCGCTGACCATGCGGTCGCTGCTCGATTCGCTCGCCTCGCGGCTCGACGAAGCGCGCGATATTTCACGCTATTTGATCGGGCTCCTGATCTTTCTCGGGCTGCTCGGCACCTTTTGGGGCCTGCTCGAGACGGTGCAGTCGGTCAGCACGGCGATTCGCTCGCTCGACATCAACTCGCAGTCGGGGTCGGTGTTCGAGGAGCTGAAGCGCGGTCTCGAAGCGCCGCTCGCCGGCATGGGAACGTCGTTCTCCTCATCGCTGTTCGGCCTTGCCGGCTCGCTGGTCCTGGGCTTTCTCGACCTGCAGGCGAGCCAGGCGCAGAACCGCTTCTACACCGACCTCGAGGACTGGCTGTCGACGATCACCGACATCGCGGCGGGCGGCCAGTCGCAGTTTGCGGTGCCGCAATATCTTCGGCTCGATCTGCGCGACCTGCAGCAGGGCATCGAGCGGATGAACCAGACGCTCGACGAGGCGCTGTCGGATTCCGGCGCTGGCCAGGCCGGCGGCGACAGCGATCCCGAGGCCATGGCGCGGCTTGCCGATGCCGTGCAGTCGCTGGTCCAGCAGATGCGCGAGGAGCAGCGCATCGTGCGGCAATGGGCGCAGACCCAGTCGGAGCAGAATGCCGAGTTCCGCCGGATCATCGCCCGCCTGGCGCCGCCCGAAGGACGGCCGGCAATGCCGGCACCACCGCCGCCGCGCGAGAGCTCGGCGGCAGCGCTGCGGCAGGCGCTGAAGCAGTCGAAGCCGAAGGACGAGTAAGGCGATGGCCCGTTCCATTGGCCGCCGGTTCGGACGCGACGATGCCTATTACTGGCCGGGCTTCGTCGATGCCATGGCGCAGCTGCTGCTGGTCATCACCTTTCTCATGTCGGTGTTCATGATCACCCAGTTCCTGCTGTCGCGGGAAATCAGCGGCAGGGATACGGTGCTGACGCGGCTCAAGGCGCAAATTGCCGAGCTGACGCAGCTGCTGGCGCTGGAAAAATCCACCAAGACGGAGCTCGAAACTTCGCTGGCGGCGCTGACCGACGATCTGCAGACGGCGCGCGCCGACAAAAGCAAGCTCCAGAGCCTGGTCGACAGCTTCACGCTCAAGGAAAACACCGACAGTTCCGCCCTCACCGGCCTGCGCGGGCAGCTCGACAGCGAACGCAAGATCTCGTCCGAGGCGATGGCCCGGATCGAGCTGCTCAATCAACAGATCGCAGCGCTGCGCCGGCAGATCGCGGCGCTCAATGAAGCGCTCGAGGCGGCGGAAGCGCGCGACCAGGATTCGAAGACGCAGATTGCCGATCTCGGGCGTCGGCTCAATGTGGCGCTGGCCCAGCGCGTCCAGGAGCTGGCCCGCTACCGCTCGGAATTCTTCGGAAGGCTGCGCCAGATCCTGTCGCAGCGCTCGGACATCCGGGTGGTCGGCGACCGTTTCGTGTTCCAGTCGGAGGTGCTGTTCCCCAAGGGCTCGGCGGAGATCAATCCGGCGGGGCGGCCTGAGCTCGACAAGCTGGCCTCGGCGATGAGGGAGCTCGAGACGGAGATCCCGAAGGATCTCGCCTGGGTCCTGCGGGTCGACGGCCACACCGACACGGATCCGATCCAGACCTCGGCTTTCTCGTCGAACTGGGAGCTCTCGGCGGCGCGCGCCATCGCCGTGGTCAAGGAGCTGATCGCGCAAGGGGTTTCGCCCAACCGGCTGGTCGCGGCGGGGTTCGGCGAGTTCCAGCCGATCGAGCAAGGCGATAGCGAAGAGATCAAGACGCGCAACCGGCGGATCGAGCTCAAGCTCACCGAGCGCTGAGGCGGGAAGGCAACCGCCGCCCGGTGGCTAGGCGGCTTGAAACTGCAGGCGGGCGAGACGGCGATAGAGGCCATCGCCGCGCATCAGCAGGTCGTGGCTGCCCTCGGCGCTGAGGCGCCCATGGTCCAGGACCAAAATCCGGTCGGCATTGCGAACGGTGGCCAGGCGGTGGGCGATGACCAGGGTGGTGCGGCCGCGCATCAGCTTCTCCAGCGCTGCCTGGACCTGGTTCTCGCTCTCGGCATCGAGGGCGCTCGTCGCCTCGTCGAGCAGCAGCACCGGCGGATCGCGCAGCAGCGCCCGGGCAATGGCAATGCGCTGGCGCTGGCCACCCGAAAGCGTGATGCCGCGCTCGCCGGTCAGGGTCAAAAAGCCCTGCGGCAGGCGTTCGGCGAACTCGCTGACGCGGGCTGCTGCCGCCGCCACGAGCACCTCTTCCTCGGTGGCATCGGGCCTGGCAAAGCGGATGTTGTCGAGGATGGTCGCGGAAAACAGCTGGACGTCCTGAGGGACCAGCGCCATGCGGCCGCGGATATCGGCGGGACGGGCGTTCCTGACGTCGACGCCGTCGAGCATGACGGCGCCCTGATCGACATCGTAAAAACGCAGCAGCAGGTTGAAGATGGTTGTCTTGCCGGCGCCCGAGGGGCCGACGATGGCGACCCGCTCGCCCGGCGCGACGGCGATCGACAGGCCATTGAGGGCGGAATGCCCCGGGCGGCTCGGATAGGTAAAATGGACATCGCGCAATGCCACGGCGCCGAGCGGCGGGGTGGGCAGCGGCTGCGGGGTGGCCGGGGCGCGGATCGCCGGCTCGGTGGCCGTCAGTTCGAGCAGGCGCTCGGCGGCGCCGGCCGACAGCTGCACCTCGCCCCACACTTCCGACAGCGAGCCGAGAGAAGAGGCGGCGAGCGCCGCATAGATGACGAACTGGCTGAGCGTGCCGCCGGTGAGGCGGCCGAGCAGCACATCCTGGGCGCCGAGCCAGAGTATGCCGACCACGGCACCGGACGCGATGAAGATGATGGCGCCGGTCAGGAGCGCGCGCGCGAAGGTGCGGCCGCGGGCGGCCAGAAAGGAGCGCTCGGTCGCATCGGCAAATTGCTGGCGGAATCGCGGCTCCTGGCAGGCGGCCTCGACCGCCTGGATGTTGGATAGGGCTTCCTGGGCGAGCGCCGCCGAGCCGGCGAGCGCGTCCTGAGCCTCGCGCGACAGCCGCCTGACCTCGCGGCCGAACAGGACGAGCGGCAGCACGATGAGCGGAATGGCGAGGAGGACGAGGCCCGACAGGCGCAGGCTGGTCACCAGCATCATGGCGATGGCGCCGGCCAGCATCAGCGAATTGCGCAGCGCGATCGAGGCGGCGGAGCTGAACAATGTCTTGATCTGCAGCGTGTCGGCGGTGAGCCGCGACATGACCTCGCCGGTCATGGCGGTGTCGTAGAAGGCGGGGCTGAGATCGAGCAGATGGGCAAAGACCTTGTCGCGCAGATCGGCGACCGAGCGCTCGCCGAGCCAGCTCACGAAATAGAAGCGGGAGGCGCTCGCCACCGCCAGCACCGCGACGACCAGCAGCATGACGGCGAAATATTGGTTGATGAGATCGCGATGCGCGTTGGAAAAGCCGTGATCGATGATCCGCCGCACCGCCACCGGCACCACCAGGGTTGCTGCCGTAGCGACAACCAGCGAGATCAGCGCCAGCGCCAGTTGCCGGCGGTAGCGGAAGACGAGCGGCAACAGGGACGAGATCGGCTTCAGATCGCGCGAGGGCGGGCGGGCGGCGGCGGCACGCCGGCCGAAACCTCCCGACATTCCTCGAAATCGCGCGGTCATCAGCGTCCTTTAGCGCCGAACACCCGGGGCGCCAAGCCTTGCACCGGTCCAAAGCCTCGTTTATAGAGCCGCATCCCGAAATGCTGCAGCACTGCGGAGCCGCCATGAAAGGCAATATCCATCCCGAATATCACACCATCAAGGTGGTGATGACCGACGGAACCACCTTCGAGACCCGCTCGACCTGGGGCAAGGCCGGCGACACCATGCATCTCGATATCGATTCGAAGTCGCATCCGGCCTGGACCGGCGGCCACCAGCAGCTGGTCGACCGCGGCGGGCGGCTCGGCAAGTTCAACAGGAAGTTCGGATTCCTCGACAAAAGCAAGGGCTAGGCTCAGCGCAGCCCGGCGAAGACGCGCTGCAGCCGGTCGACCTGACTGGCGACCGGGTTGGGCGGCTCGCTCGGCGGGGTGCGGCCCTCGACGATCAACCGATCAAGCCGCAAAATCCGGAAATGGAGCTGCAGGCTGCGTTGCACCAGGGCCTGCAGCGCGGCCGGCAGCTGATCGCTGCCGCTCAGCGGCGCCCCGGCGCCGATCTCGCCGAGATTGATGCGGTGATTCTCGGCGGCGGCGGCCTCGTCGGTCAGCTCGCCCTGGCCCACCGCCCGCTGGAGCAGCAGCCATGAGGCAAGCTGCATGAGACGCGTGGTCAGGCGCATGCTCTCGGTGGCATAGGCAATTGCCCCATGGCGGTCGAGGGAGCGGGCATCATGGCGGCCCGGCCCGTCGAGATAGTTCGCCGTTTCCTCGACAAGCCCCATGCCCTCGCGGAAAACCTTGTGAAATTGCGACGATGCCGTGAAGCGTGCCAGAAAATTGACCGGCCGCGCCACTGATCCTTGCCCCGCCTCTGCCATACGCTACCTCTCACCCGGAGGGCCGTGTGCCGGCCCCTCGCACCTTTGAAAGCTCATGATGAACAGGGCCATGACGGCGGTCAATATGACACGTGTGCCCGGTTCGGCAGACTGTGCTGCAAGAAGGTTGCCAGGAAATTCATGAAGGGTTGTCAAAAAAAGAGAGCCGCATCGTAGCGGCTCTGGAGTCTAACAGGGAGGCGTCAAACAGAGTGGACAGGAGCCACTCGCAAATCCAGACGACTGGATACAGTTACCAAATTATTCTCTAGTGCTTACCAAATGGTTAACGCGCCTGACCGAAGTCACAGTTTGAACACGGAATCGGCGGCCGAGCGGCTGGCGCGCTTCGCCGAGATCGCCGAACTCGAGGCGCATTATCTCCTGGCGCAGCACGCCGATACGCCATTCGAGCTCCGCAACGGAAAGAAGGGCGAGGTCGTCCCCGATCGGCACTTCCGGTTTCCTTACCGGCCTGTCCTCGTCGCGCTCCATCGCATGCCTCACCACTTCACTTCACCTTCGGTCTCATTGCCAACACTGCGCCCGCCCGGCTAGACCATCAAGCCGATTTCGGCCGACCATGCGCCACGACAAGGACCAGGACTAGAATGACGAGCTCAATCCCCGAGACCATGACGGCGATCGCCATCACCGAGCCGGGCGGCCCGGAGGTTCTGGTCGCGACCGACCTGCCGGTGCCGACCCCCGGCGAACGCGAGATCCTGGTCCATGTCGAGGCGGCGGGCGTCAACCGGCCGGACGTGCTGCAACGGCAGGGCGGCTATCCCCCGCCGCCCGGCGCACCGGCAACGCCGGGGCTCGAAATCGCCGGCTGGGTGGCGATGGTCGGACCGGGGGTCAGGCGCTACCACCCCGGCGACTGGATCTGCGCTCTGGTCCCCGGCGGCGGCTATGCGGAATATTGCGTCGTCCATGAGGATAATGCATTGCCGGTGCCGCAGGGCCTGTCGGCGGTCGAAGCGGCCGGCATTCCCGAGACATTCTTCACCGTCTGGACCAATGTATTCCAGCGCGGACGGCTCAAGGCCGGCGAGGTGTTCCTGTGCCATGGCGGCTCCTCGGGGATCGGCACGACGGCGATCCAGCTGGCGCGGGCCAAGGGGGCGCGGGTGTTCGCCACCGCCGGCTCGGCCGAGAAGTGCCGGGCGTGCGAGGCACTCGGCGCCGAGCGGGCGATCAATTACCGCGAGGAGGATTTCGTCGAGATCGTCAAACAGGCGACAAGCGGCAAGGGCGCCGACGTCATTCTCGACATGGTCGGCGGCAGCTACATTCCCCGCAACATTGCGGTGGCCGCCCGCGACGGGCGCATCGTCAATATCGCATTCCTCGAGGGCGCCAAGGTGGAAGTCGACTTCCTGCCGGTGATGATCAAGCGGCTGACCCTCACCGGGTCGACGCTGCGCATCCGCAGCGTTGCCGAAAAGGCGGAGATCGCCCGGGCGCTGGAAGAGTGGATCTGGCCGCTGATCGAACGCGGAACCATCAAGCCTGAGATCTACCGCACCTTCCCGATGCGCGAAGCCGCCGCTGCCCATGAGCTGATGGAGAGCAGCGCCCATATCGGCAAGATCGTGCTGACGACCTAAGCCGGCCCAGCACGCGGCAACCGCGTGCAATCGCAAAGCGATTGAACCGCCCGCCGGCAGAGCCTATATCCTAGCCCGATCCCTATTCGTGAATCACATTAGCCATTCGGAACCTGAGGTTCTGAAGGAGTGCAAGCATGTCCAACGCACCATTGATGCCAAAGGCCACGGCCGTGTGGCTGGTCGAGAACACCGGGCTGAGCTTCCGGCAAATCGCGGATTTCTGCCATCTTCATGAGCTGGAGGTGAAAGGCATCGCCGATGGCGACGTGGCCCAGGGAATCAAGGGCCTCGACCCGGTGACGTCCGGCCAGCTCAACCGCGACGAGATTGCCAAGGGCGAGTCCGACCCCGCCTACCGGCTGAAACTGCACGAGTTCGAAAGTGTCGCTGCCGACGCCGAAGAGCCGCCGCGGGCCGCGCTATACCCCGGTGTCGCGGCGCCAGGATCGGCCGGATGCCATCGCCTGGCTGCTGCGCAACCATGCGGAGCTGCCGGATGCGGCCATCATGAAGCTGGTGGGCACCACCAAGCCGACCATCCAGTCGATCCGCGACCGGACCCATTGGAACTCGGTCAACATCAAGCCGGTCGACCCGGTGACGCTCGGCCTGTGCTCGCAGCTCGAGCTCGATCTGGCGGTGCGGCGGGCGGCCCGGAAATCGGGCAGCGCCACGGTGGAATCCGGCGCCACCAACACGCTCCTTCCTGCCGCCGAGGCGCTCCGCGAGCCCGAGCCCGAGCCGGCATCCGACAGCGAGGAGCGGGGCGGCAACCAGCCCGCCTATGATCCCGCGTCGGTGTTTGCCCGACTGAAGCCCATGAAACCCGAGCAGGACGAGGACCCATGATGCGCATTCTCATCGTCGGTGCCGAGGGCACCGTCGGCCAGGCCGTGACGGCGGCGCTGAGCGCTCGTCACGAGGTCATCAAGGCAGGGCGGAAGAGCGGCGACGTCCAGGTCGATATCGGCGACCGGCGCTCGATCGACGCGCTCTATGCCAAGATCGGCAAGGTCGACGCGGTGGTCGCGACCGCCGGCCATGTGCATTTCGGGCCGCTGGCCGACATGACGCATGACCAGTTCATGTCGGGTCTTGCCAACAAGCTGATGGGCCAGGTCGACCTGGTCCTCGCCGGCATCCCCCATGTCAACGACAATGGCTCCTTCACGCTGACCAGCGGCATTCTCGACCGCGATCCGATCCGCGCCGGGGCCAATGCCGCGACGGTGAATGCGGCGCTTGCCGGTTTCGTGGTCGGCGCGGCGGTCGAGCTGCCGCGGGGCTTGCGGATCAATGTGGTCAGTCCGGCGCTGCTCGATGAATCGGCGCACAAATATGGCCCGCTGTTTCCGGGGCACGAGACGGTGCCGGCGGCGCGCGTCGCCAAGGCCTATGTCAAGAGCATCGAAGGGGCGATCACCGGCACGGTGATCACCGTCGGCTGAAGCGGCGGCCTGCTCCGCCCCGTCTTTACTGGTCGCTCTTCACCGGCACCGTGTAGTTGAGCGGCAGCCGGCCGCCATCGGCATAGATGGTCTGGCCGGTGATGTAGCTCGCATCGTCGGAAGCGAGGAAGGCGGCGACCGCGGCGATTTCCTCCGGCTCGCCGATGCGCCCGAGCGGCGTGCGCGACAGGAGCTTGGTGCGGGCCGCCGCATCGGTCATCACGGTCTTGAGAATGCGGGTATTGATCGAGCCGGGGCCGATGGCGTTGACCCTGATGCCATGTTCGGCAAGCGACAGCGCCATGACCTTGGTCAGCTGATTGAGACCGCCCTTCGACACCGAGTAGGGAACCTGGTTGGCGATGGCGAAGACGGCATTGACCGAGGACATGTTGATGATGCTGCCGGGACGGCGCCCGGCCTTGACCTGCGTCACCATCTGGCGGGCAACGGCCTGAGCCACCAGGAAGGCGCCGCGCAGATTGACGTTCAGCACGGCGTCGAAATCGGCTTCGCTGATCTCGAGGAAATCGATGCCCTTTATGATGGCGGCGTTGTTGACGAGGATATCGATGGCGCCAAAGGCACCGAGCGTGCCCTCGACGGTGGCGCGGACCTCGGCGCTGCTGGTCACATCGCATTGCAGGAACACCGCCTCGTGACCGGCATCGCGGAGCGCGCTCGCCACCCCCTGCCCTTCGGCGCCCACGATATCGGCCACCGCCACTTTTGCACCGTCGCGGGCAAAGCGCTCGGCGCAGGCGCGGCCAATGCCATTGCCGCCGCCGGTGATCAGGGCAACCCGACCGTCGAGCGAGGTCATATCAGCTCTCCTCATCCATTTTAGCCGCTCATTTATGCATAATGCCGCGGACCGACAAAACCTCGGAAATTTCATCGAGGATCGCCGGATCATCGATGGTCGCCGGCAGCTTCCAGGGCTCGTCATCGGCGATGCGCCGCATGGTGCCGCGCAGAATCTTGCCCGAGCGGGTCTTGGGCAGCCGCTTGATGGCGATCACCGTCTTCAGCCCGGCTACGGCGCCGATCGCATCGCGCACCCGCTGGACGCATTCCGCCTCGATCGCGGCGGTGTCGCGGGCGACGCCGGCCTTCATCACCACGAGGCCGAGCGGCACCTGGCCCTTGATCGCATCCTTGATGCCGAGCACGGCACATTCCGCCACATCCGGATGGGAGGCGAGGACCTCCTCCATGGCGCCCGTCGACAGCCGGTGGCCGGCGACATTGATGATGTCGTCGGTGCGGGCCATGACGAAGAGATAGCCATCCTCGTCGCGATAGCCGGCATCGGCGGTCTCGTAATAACCGGGAAAATGCGACAGGTAGCTCTGGCGGAAGCGCTCATCGGCTTGCCACAGGGTGGGCAGGCAACCGGGCGGCAGCGGCAGCCGCACGGCGACGGCGCCGAGCATGTTGGGGGCGAGCGCCCGGCCTTCGCCATCGAGGATGGCGATGTCGTAGCCCGGCATCGGCATGGTCACCGAGCCGTATTTCACCGGCAGCATGCCCAATCCCACCGGATTGGCGGCCATCGGCCAGCCGCTTTCGGTCTGCCACCAATGGTCGATGACCGGAACCTCGAGCATGGTCTCGGCCCATTTGATGGTGTCGGTGTCGGCGCGTTCGCCGGCAAGGAACAGGGTGCGGAAATGCGGCATCCGATAACGGCCAACCGCCGCGCCGGCCGGATCCTCGCGCTTGATGGCGCGGAAGGCGGTCGGGGCGGTGAACAGGGCGGCGACGCCATGCTCGGCGATGACCCGCCAGAAGGCGCCGGCATCGGGGGTGCCGACGGGCTTGCCCTCATAAAGCACGCTGGCGGCGCCGGCGAGCAGCGGGGCATAGACGATATAGCTGTGGCCGACCACCCAGCCGATGTCGGAGGCGGCCCAGAAGGTTTCGCCGGCGGCGATGCCGAAAATGTTGCTCATCGACCAGGCGAGAGCCACCAGGTGGCCGCCATTGTCGCGGACGACGCCCTTGGGCTGGCCGGTGGTGCCGGACGTGTAGAGGATGTAGAGCGGATCGGTGGCGGCAACCGGGACACAGGCTTCCCGGCGGCCGCGGTCACGGGCGGCGGCAACGAGGCTCGCATGGTCATGGTCGCGGCCCGCCACCAGCCCGGCGACGCATTGGGGACGCTGCAGGACGATCACCGAGCGGGGCGGCGCCTCGGATTGGGCAAGGGCCCGGTCGAGCAGCGGCTTGTAGGCGATCACGCGCTCGACCTCGATGCCGCAGGAGGCGGTGACGATGACCTCGGGCCGCGCATCGTCGATGCGCATTGCGAGCTCGGCCGCGGCAAAGCCGCCGAACACCACCGAATGAACGGCGCCGAGCCGCGCCGCCGCCAGCATGGCGATGACGGCCTCGGGCACCATCGGCATATAGATCAGGACGCGGTCGCCCTTGACGACGCCGAGATCGGCGAGAACGGCGGCGAAGATCTCGACCTCGTCGAGCAGCGCGCGGTAGTTGTAGATCCGCTTGGTGCCGGTGACCGGTGAATCGTAAATCAGGGCACGCCGCTCGCCATGACCGGCGGCGACGTGGCGGTCGAGACAGTTCCAGGTGGTGTTGCACACCGCCCCGACGAACCAGCGGTCGAGACCGTCGCGCGGCGCCAGCACCGCCTCCCAGGGCTCGAACCAGTCGATGGCCGACGCCGCCGCGGCCCAGAAGGCTAGCGGGTCCCGCTGCCAGGCGGCATAGACGTCATGATATCGGCTCATGTCAGATCTCCGAACCGTGGCATTGTTGGCACGGACGATCCCTTGCGGGCAACTTCCAGCCTTGCCCCGGTTGTGCGCGGCCGGACGCTGGCATAAAGGGTATGATCATGGTCACCCTGTCCAATCCCGGCCGCGAGCACCGGGTCGATTTCCTTCGCGGCGTGGCGCTCGTCACGATCTTCATCAATCACATCCCAGGCAATGTGCTGTCGCATTTCACCCCGGTCAATTTCGGCTTTTCGGATGCCGCGGAGATCTTCGTGACGCTGGCCGGCTTCGCGGCGGCGCAGGCCTATTTTCCGACATTTGCCAAGGGCGACCGCCTGCAGGCAACCCTGAAGAGCTGGCGGCGCGCCTGGCTGCTCTATCTCTGCCACATCGCCTCGACGGTCGCCTGCGTGGCGGTGCTGGCGGCGGCGGCGATCCTGTTCGCACGACCGGGTTACCTTGCCGACACGATCGAGCCGCTCTATGTCAATGTCGCGCCGCTGTTCGCCGATCCGGCGCGCGGCTATATCGGGCTTGCAACGCTTGGCCACCAGCTCGGCTATTTCAACATCCTGCCGATGTACATGGTGCTGCTGTTCGCCATGCCGGCGATCATGGCGCTGGCGCTGCAGGGCCTCGTGCCGCTGCTGACCGCCTCGGTGGCGCTGTGGCTCGCGGCCGGAACCTTCACACTGGACTTCCCCAATTATCCGAACCATGGCGGCTGGTATTTCAATCCTTTCGCCTGGCAGATCCTGCTGGTCGGCGGCTTCGCCCTCGGCATCGCCTGGCGGCAGAAGCTCAGCCTGAAACTGCCGGTCTGGCTGGTCGTCATTGCCATTGGCTATGTCATCCTGGCCGGCGTGGTCAGGGTCAACCATTTGTGGGCCTATTTCCCGGCGCTGCCGCTGCCGCCGCGCATCTGGGGCTTCGAGAAGGGCTATGTGGCGCTGCCGCGGCTGCTGCATGGGCTGGCGCTGCTGGTGATCCTGCTCGGCACGCCTTTGTGGTCGCTGCTCAGCAAAATTCCCCCGAGCTCGCCCTTCCATGCCATAGGGCGCAATGCGCTCGCGGTATTCTGCTGGGGCGAGATCCTGTGTCTCGTCGCGACCATCGCGCGGCTGGAGCTCGGCGCCGGCATTGCCCTCGACCTTGCCATCGTCGTTGCGCATTTCGCCATCATCGCCAGCCTTGCCACGATCCTCGACCGGCTGCGCCACCGCAACCCGGCAAAACCGGCCGAGGCAAACGCCGTCAAGATGGATGGAAGCTCTGCGACGCCACAGCTCGAGGCGATGTCGCAGAGCGCGCTCCAGGGGTGACAGCCATGCCAACTGCTTATGACAGAGATTTAGACAAGACTCCCGCGAACCATCAGCCGCTGACGCCGCTGACCTTTCTCGAGCGGTCGGCCAAGGTTTATCCCGATCACACAGCGATCATCCATGGGCGCATGCGGCGCGACTACCGGTCGTTTTACGCCCGGTCGCGCCAGCTGGCATCGGCGCTGGTCAGGAGCGGCATCGGCAGGGGCGAGACCGTCTCGGTGCTGCTTGCCAATGCTCCGCCGATGCTCGAGTGCCATTACGGCGTACCGATGTCAGGTGCGGTGCTCAACACCCTCAACACCCGGCTCGATGCGGCGGTGATCGCCTTCTCGCTCGATCACGCCGAGACCAGGCTCCTGATCGTCGATCGCGAATTTGCGGGCGTGGCGGCACAGGCGCTGACGATGACGCGGGTGGCGAAGCCCATCGTGATCCACGCCGATGAACGGGAGTTCGACGTTGCGGGCGCATTGATCGGCGACATGGAGTACGAGGATTTCCTCGCCACGGGCGATCCGGAATTTGCCTGGGCGATGCCCGAGGATGAATGGAACGCCATCTCGCTCAACTACACGTCGGGGACCACCGGCGATCCCAAGGGCGTGGTTTTTCACCATCGCGGTGCGTATCTGTTGGCGCAGGGCAATGTCATCACCGCGGCGATAAAGAAGCATCCAGTCTATTTGTGGACATTGCCGATGTTCCATTGCAATGGCTGGTGCTTTCCCTGGACCATGTCGGTGGTCGGCGGAACGCATGTGTGCCTGCGCTGGGTACGGGCCAAGGCGATCTGGCAGGCGCTCGCCGAGCACGAGGTGACCCATCTCTGCGGAGCTCCGATCGTGATGTCCACGATCCTCGCCGCGGCGGCCGAGGACAAGCAACCGCTGAGCCAGCCGGTCGAGTTCTTCACGGCTGCCGCACCGCCGCCCGAGGCGGTGCTCGCGGCAATGGGCGAAGCCGGTTTCAACGTCACCCATCTTTATGGGCTCACCGAGACTTATGGACCGGCCGTGGTCAATGACTGGAAGGCCGAATGGTCGAGTCTCGCCTCCCCGGCACGGGCGGCGCTGAAGGCCAGGCAAGGGGTGCGCTATGCGGCGCTCGAGGAACTGGCGGTGCTCGATCCCGAAACCATGCAGGAGGTGCCGGCGGATGGCACGACCATGGGCGAGGTGATGTTCCGCGGCAATGTGGTGATGAAGGGCTATCTCAAGAACAAGCCCGCCACCGATGCGGCGTTCAGCGGCGGCTGGTTCCACTCCGGCGATCTCGGGGTGATGCATGTCGACGGCTATATCCAGCTCAAGGACCGCTCGAAGGACATCATCATCTCGGGGGGCGAGAACATCTCCTCGATCGAGGTCGAGGATGCGCTTTACAAGCACCCGGCGGTCGCCGCCGCGGCGGTGGTCGCCAAACCCGACGAGAAATGGGGCGAAACGCCCTGCGCCTTCGTCGAGCTCAAAGCCGGTGCGAGCGCCAATGCGGAGGAACTGATCGATTGGTGCCGGGAGCGGCTGGCGCGGTTCAAGGTGCCGCGTCACGTGGTGTTTACCGAGCTGCCGAAGACCTCGACCGGCAAGGTCCAGAAGTTCCGGCTGCGGGAAATGGCAAAAGCCGTCTGAGCGCAGTGGCCGACGGTCCCGGAATGGTAAACGGGGTCTTTCAAACACACACGCCGCCGGATGTGAACCAGCGGCGCTTCAGCGGAGCTCGGTGCTGCAAGGGCACCGTCGCCTTTCGATCAGTGTCGCGAGAGCTGCGACTCCAACCGGATCATTTCGTCTTTCAGTTTCAGCTTCTTTCGCTTCAGTTCGGCGATCTCTTGGTCAGAGGAACTGGGATGCGCGAGGGCGTCCTGCAGTTCGCTCTCCAAAGCCTTATGCTTTGCCGCGAGCTCGCTCAGATGCGATTGAAGTGACATCAGGTTTCCTCCACGATGGATGACCCAGGATTCAACTGTGACACATCGGCAACGAAATGTCGAACGTGCCGTGACGAACCCGACCTGAGCGTGCAACCTTGCGACGGAATCGCCAGAAGGTTCTTGATTCGCGTGTCGTCCGTCACGACAATGACGGATCATAGTTAGCGAAAGCGCCATGAATGTGCCTCTGGATCTTACCCCGGATGAACTGCGCGCAAAAATCGCCGGTCTGAAGCAGCACCATCGCGACCTCGACGCAGCGATCGAATCGCTCGAGCGATCGGGCATTGCCGATCAGCTGCAGCTCAGGCGGCTCAAGAAGCAGAAATTAACCTTGAAAGATCAGATCACCCTGCTCGAAAACCAGCTGCTGCCCGATATCATCGCGTAATTTCAGAGCGTTAAATTCCGCGGGCGATTGCATCGCCGCGGCCACAACCTATATTCCATAGGCTTGCGAAGGGAGTTCCTTTTGACCACCGAGCAAGCCGCGCCGATCGCCATCATCATGGGCAGCCAGTCCGACTGGCAGACCATGCGACACACTGCCCGCATCCTGACCGAGCTTGCGATCGCGCATGAGGCGCGCATCATCTCGGCGCACCGCACGCCGGAGCGCCTTTATGATTTTGCCAAGAATGCGGCACGGCAAGGATTCAGGGTGATCATCGCCGGTGCCGGCGGCGCAGCGCATCTGCCCGGCATGACGGCGGCGCTCACCACCCTGCCGGTGCTCGGGGTCCCGATGGAGACGCAAGCCTTCGGCGGCAATGACAGCCTCCTTTCCATCGTCCAGATGCCGGGGGGCGTGCCGGTCGGCGCGCTGGCGGTGGGCAAGGCGGGGGCGGTCAACGCGGCGCTGCTGGCGGCGCGGATCCTGGCGCTCGGCGATGCGGCGATCGCGCAAAGGCTCTCCGACTGGATGGCGCAGCAGACGGCCGCGGTGGCCCTTGGGCCCGATGATGCGCCCTGAGTCGCCGCTGCCGCCCCGATCCGTCATCGGCATTCTCGGCGGCGGGCAGCTCGGCCGCATGCTGGCGCTGGCGGCAGCACAAATTGGCCTGAAGTGTCACATTTTTGCGCCCGAAGGCGACAATCCGGCCTTCGAGGTGGCGGATTGCTGCACCGAAGCGGCATATGACGATCATGCCGCGCTGGCGAAGTTCGCGCGGTCGGTCGCGGTCGCGACCTACGAGTTCGAGAACGTGCCGGTCGAAGCGGCGCTGACGGTGGCGGCGGTGACACCGCTGGCGCCGGGCGCCGGCATCCTCGAGGTCACCCAGGACCGGCTGCAGGAGAAGCGCTTCGTGCGCGGCCGCGGCATTGCGGTGCCGGATTTTCTTCCCGTGTCATCGGTCGGCGAGCTTGCGGCGGGGCTTGACCGCATTGGTCGCCCAGCGGTGCTCAAGTCGCGCCGGCTCGGCTATGACGGCAAGGGCCAGGCGGTGATCGAGGCGGGCGACGATCCGGCGCGGGCATATGCCAGCATCGGCGGGGTGCCGGCCATCGTCGAGGCTTTCGTTCCTTTCGCGGCCGAGATTTCGGTGATCGCGGCCCGTGCCGGCAATGGCGCTTTCGCCGCCTACGACATCCCCGAAAACCATCACCGGGGCGGCATCCTGCGGCGATCGGTGGTGCCGGCAGCGATTGGCGCAGAGACCGCCGAGGCGGCTGAAGGCATCGCGATGCGGCTGATGGCCGATCTCGATTATGTCGGCGTGATGGCGACCGAGATGTTCCTCGTCAAGGACGAGGCCGGCGACAGGCTGCTGGTCAATGAACTCGCCCCCCGGGTGCATAATTCCGGCCACTGGACCATCGATGCCTGCGCCGTCTCGCAATTCGAACAGCATATCCGGGCGATTGCCGGCTGGCCGCTCGCCGCGCCGTCGCGCCACAGCAACGCGGTGATGGAGAATCTGATCGGGGACGAGGTCGAAAGCTGGCGTGAACGGGCGGCCGAGCCGCGGCTGGCGCTGCATCTTTACGGGAAATCGGAGATACGGCCGGGCCGGAAAATGGGTCATTTCACACGGCTCATGCCGCGCAATTGACAGCTCCCCCTCGACAAAAGGGAGCGATTCTGCTATCAGCGCTTCAAGATTTGGAGGGGCTTCGGCCCCTCTCGTGGTCTGCGTGCCTCCATGCAGGCAACAGGCCATGCCGGAATATCGAACAACACAGGTCCATCACGCGAGGTCATAGGCTCGTGCAGGTTATCGTTCGCGACAACAACGTCGATCAGGCGCTCAAGGCTCTCAAGAAGAAGATGCAGCGCGAGGGCATTTTCCGCGAGATGAAGCTCCGCGGTCATTATGAGAAGCCATCCGAGAAGCGCGCCCGCGAGAAGGCGGAAGCTATCCGCCGCGCCCGCAAGCTGGCCCGCAAGCGCGCCCAGCGCGAAAGCGGCATCGCTCCGAAGCCGGCGACCCGGCCGGCAGCGCCGCCGCGGTAAGCATCACGGCCGGGGCCGGCGCGAGGGCCGGCCACGGGCGATGCAGGTTCGCTACAGAGCCTTGATGATGCTTTCGACCATCTTCTTGGCGTCGCCGAGAAGCATCAGCGTGTTGTCGCGGTAGAACAGGCTGTTGTCGATACCGGCATAGCCGGAAGCCAATGAGCGCTTGACGAACATCACCGTCTTTGCCTTCCAGACCTCGAGCACCGGCATGCCATAGATCGGCGATTGCGGATCTTCCTTGGCGGCCGGATTGGTCACGTCGTTGGCACCGATCACGAAGACGATGTCGGTGTTGGCAAATTCGGAATTGATGTCCTCGAGCTCGAACACCTCGTCATAAGGCACGTTCGCCTCGGCGAGCAGCACGTTCATGTGCCCCGGCATGCGTCCGGCCACCGGGTGGATGGCATATTTGACGCTCACCCCCCTGCTCTTGAGATTGTCGGCCAGCTCGCGCAGCGCATGCTGGGCCTGGGCCACCGCCATCCCGTAACCCGGCACGATGATCACCGAGCCGGCATTGCTCATCATATAGGCGGCATCCTCGGCCGAGCCGAGCTTGACCGGCCGCTCGCCGCCGGCGCCCTTGGCCGGCCCCGCCACCTCGCCGCCAAAGCCGCCGAGGATGACCGAGATGAAGGAGCGATTCATCCCCTTGCACATGATGTAGGAGAGGATGGCACCGGAGGAGCCGACCAGCGCGCCGGTGACGATGAGGGCGGTGTTCTGCAAGGTGAAGCCGATGCCTGCGGCCGCCCAGCCGGAATAGGAGTTGAGCATCGAGATCACCACCGGCATGTCGGCGCCGCCGATCGGGATGATGATCAAGACGCCGATGGCGAAGGCGAGGAGGACGATCAGCCAGAACAGGCCGGCCCCCGCCGTGCCGACAAAGGCGATGATGAGAAGGACGAGCAGGATGCCGAGCGCGAGGTTGACGAGATGCTGGCCGCGGAACACCACCGGCGCGCCGGAGACGAGCCCCTGCAGCTTGGTGAAGGCAATGATCGAGCCGGTGAAGGTGAGGGCGCCGATGGCGGCGCCGAGCGACATCTCGACCAGGCTGCCGCGATGGATGTGACCGGCCTCGCCAATGCCGAAGGCATGGGGCGCATATAGGGCGGCGGCGGCCACGAAAACCGCGGCAAGGCCAACCAGCGAATGGAAGGCGGCGACGAGCTGCGGCATGGCGGTCATGGCAATGCGGCGGGCGATCACCGTGCCGACGCCGCCGCCAAGGGCGAGGCCGACCAGGATCATGATGCTGGTCGAGATGCTGGCCGGCGGCACGGCAAACAGCGTGGTCAAGATGGCGATCGCCATGCCGACCATGCCGAGGGTGTTGCCGCGGCGCGAGGTTGCGGGATGCGACAGGCCGTTCAGCGCCAGGATGAACAGGGCGCCGGAGACAAGATAGAGAAGCGCGATCAGATTGCCCGACATGGCGCGACCTCAGCCCTTCCGCCGGTACATGCCGAGCATGCGCTGGGTCACGAGGAAGCCGCCGAAAATATTGACCGAGGCGAGGATCAGAGCGAAGAAGCCGAAGCCCGCCGCAAGCCCCGACCCCGATGCCGTTGCGGCGGCACCGATGGCGAGAAGGGCGCCGACCACGATCACCGAGGAGATGGCATTGGTGACCGACATCAGCGGGGTGTGGAGCGCCGGCGTCACCGACCACACGACAAAATAGCCGACGAAGATGGCCAGCACGAAGATGGTGAATTGGAAGACGAACGGGTCGATGCCGGCGACGGCGGCGCCGGCACTGCCGGCGGCCTTGGCGATCAGCGATGCCTGGTCGGCATAGGTCTGGGCCTTCTCGGCCGCATCGCGCGCTGCCTCGGCTGCCAATGCGGCCTGGCGGGCCGCCTCGTCAATGGTCAATTGGGCCATCTGGTGCTCCCCTTCAGGCGGCGGATTTGACGGTCGGATGCACGATCGCGCCGTCGCGGGCGATAGCGCAGCCGGCGATGATCTCGTCGTTCCAGTCGATGCTCACGCCGCCATCCTTGATGATGAGATCGAGAAAATTCTGCAGGTTGCGACCATAAAGGGCCGAGGCGTTGCCAGCGAGGCTCGATGCGGCATTGGCAAGCCCGATGACGGTCACGCCACCATGCAGCACCGCCTCGCCCGGCCGCGACAGCGGGCAGTTGCCGCCGCGCTCGACCGCGAGATCGACGATGACCGACCCCGGCTTCATGGTGTCGACCATCTCGCGCGTGACCAGGACCGGTGCCGGCCGGCCGGGGATCAGGGCGGTGGTGATGACAATGTCTTGGCCCTTGATGTGGTCGGCCACCAGGGCGCTCTGGCGTTTCTGATCCTCGGGCGACAGCTCGCGGGCATAGCCGGCCGCGGTCGAGGCATCGGCAAGGCCCTCCACGAACACGAATTTGGCGCCGAGGCTCTGCACCTGCTCGCCGGCCGCCGCCCGCACATCGGTGGCGGAGACCACCGCGCCGAGCCGGCGGGCGGTGGCGATGGCCTGGAGGCCGGCGACGCCGGCACCCATGACGAAGACCCGGGCAGCCGGCACGGTGCCGGCCGCGGTCATCATCATCGGAAAGGCGCGGGAGAAATGGGCCGCCGCCTCGATCACCGCCTTGTAGCCGGCGAGATTGGCCTGCGAGGACAGGACGTCCATCGACTGGGCGCGGGTGATGCGCGGCATCAGCTCCATGGCGAAAACGCTGGCGCCGGTCGCGGCAAGCGCCTTGAGGCCGTCGGTATCGGCGAAGGGGTCCAGCTGGCCGACCACCACCGCGCCCTTTTTCAAAGCGCCGAGCATGGCGGCGGCGGGGCGCCTGACGGTCAGGACGATATCGGCATCGCCGAGCGCCGCCTCGGCGTTCGGGGCGATCACGGCACCGGCGGCGGCAAACTGCGCATCGGGGATGAAGGAGCCGCGCCCCGCCCCGGTCTCGACCGCGACCTCGAAGCCCTTGCGGAGATAGGCCTTGACCGTCTCGGGGCTGACGGCCACGCGTGCCTCTCCGGGAGCCTGCTCGGCGGGAACAGCGATTTTCATGAGCGCTACCCGATGCTTCAGGAAATATTGACGGCGGTGACCAGCACGAACAGCACGAGCGTGACGATGGAAATCGTCCAGCCGCCGCGCGCGCTCATGAAGTCGAGGGTGATGGCGCCCATGCCCGCCAGGATGCCGAGGAAGCCAAGAAAGACGGCAGCGCCCTTGCCGAAGCCGAACATCACCAGCGCCACCAGCACGAAGGCGACATGCAGGCTCGCCATGACGGCGCCCTTGATGAACCCGTCATAGGTCGCCAGGTGGGCAGCGTAGTTGGAATCGCCGCCGCCTGCGTCGGTGAGCTCGTCAGCCATGGTGCAACCCCTCGCGATCCTTGGATTTTCGGGAACCGGGCTTCGTTGCTTCACTGGAAGCGCAGCAATTGTCGCATGTCAATGCGTCGGAATGGCTTGGGCGCGGTGGCGGTAGCCGACTTTCTTCCTTCAACCGGGCACAATGCCCGTTCTGGCCAGGCTCTGCGCCTGCCTCGCCTCAACCGCGGCGATGTCGAAGCGCTCCAGCGCCTCGTTGAACAGACGGTAGAAATTCAACTCGGCCCCGAGATGGATGAACACCCCGCCGAGGCCGATGGCGGCCCGGTCCATGAAGACGAATTCGCGCGGCACCCGCACCGGCCCCTTCTGCTTGAGGGCGCGATGCACCTCGAAGGCCTGGCGGCGGCCATAATGGGCGGGCGCGATGCCGTCGGCGATGGTGCGGACCCGGTCCTCGAGCAGCGGGCCGTAGATGAAGCGGGCCCAGATGTTGAGAATATCGATCAGCTCGTTGTCGAGCCCCTTGAAGCCCCAGATCTCGTAGGCGCCGACGACGCGGTCGCGATCGCCGTCCAGGAGGCCGCGATAGAGCTCGACGACGCCGCCGACGAAGCAGGCCGGGAAAATTCGGATGCAGCCAAAATCGAGGAGGTTGAGACCGTCCGGCCGGCCGCTCGCGTCGAGACGGGCGGTGTAGTTGCCGAGATGGGGATCGCCATGGATCACGGCATGGCTGCAGAACGGCTGCCACCAGGCCTTGAACAAGGCGCGGGCGAGGACATTCCGTTCGGCCAGGGAATGGCCCTTGAATTCGGTCAGCCGCCGGCCGGCGAGCCAGCCCATGGTCAGGAGGCGCCGCGTCGACAGCGCGTCGTGAACCGGCGGGATGGAGATCTCGGGCACTTGGGCGAGCACCTCGCGATAAAGCCCGATGTGGCGGGCCTCGCGGTCATAGTCGAGCTCCTCGCGCAGCCGGGCGGCGATCTCCTCGGCTATCTCGGTGGTGTCGATCGCCGGGTCCATGCGCCGGTGCAGCGAGAACAGAAGCTGAAGCTGGCGGAGATCCGCTTCGACCGCCGATGCCATGTCGGGATATTGCAGCTTCACCGCGAGCGGCTCGCCGGCAAGCGACACGGCGCGGTGGACCTGGCCGAGCGAGGCGGCGGCGGCAGCGACCCGCTCGAAGCTCAGGAAGCGCGTTTCCCAGCCGGGGCCGAGCTCTGCCGTCATGCGCCGGCGGACGAACGGCCAGCCCATCGGCGGGGCATGGCTCTGCAGCTTGGCGAGCTCCTCGGCATATTCCGCGGGCAGCAGATCGGGGATGGTGGCCATGAGCTGCGCCACCTTCATCAGCGGACCCTTGAGCGAGCCGAGCGCGTCGCCAAGCAGCTTCGCCTCCGCCTCGAAGTCGCGCTCCGACGACATCAGGCGGCCGGCGGCGACACGGGCAACCGCCGTTCCCATGCCGGCGCCGACGCGGGCATAGCGCGACAGCTGGCCGGCGAGGCTCGACTCGTCGCGCCGGCTCATGCGGAAGACGCCTCGTAGCGGGCAAGGGCGGCGACCAGAATGTCGCGCGATTCGACCAGACCCTTATAGGCGAGCTGCGCCGCATCGAGCTGCTGCAGCCGGGCTTTCAGGCCGCGTGCCAGCGCGGGGCCCTCCGGGTGGCGGCCAAGCGCCGCCAAGGGATCGAGCAGCACCTTGATGGTGAACAGGATGAAGCCGGTTGCAGGAAGCTTGCGCAGGGTCTGGCGCTCGATCCGGATGAAGCAATTGGCATCGGCAACGACGCCCTCGCTCAACCACAGGCGCGGCCCGGGGCGGCGGCGCGGCGCATAGAGCTCGGGACCGTCATAGATCGACCAGTTGAGGCGCCAGGCCGGCCGCTCGACCTGGAGATTGTCGAAAATCCTGAGCAGCCGCGGCCCGATATGCTCGGCGTAGCCCGGCACCGGCTTATGGATGCCGTCCATGTCGCGGCCGAACTTCTCGGCCAGCACCCAGGTGGAGGGGAAGCACAGCGAGGCGGCGGCGAGCTGCCAGCCGGTGTCGCCACGCGCCATCAGCACGAGATCCTCCTGGACCAGCCGCGAGGCACATTCGAGCGGCGACTCCCGCGGGCTGTCGACCTCGATGGCGATGCCGGCCGGGATGACCTGAATGCGGCTGCCGTCGCGGCGATAGATTTCAGGATGAACGCGCGGCAGATGCTCGGCGAGCAGCGCCAGCACCTCCGCCTGGGCAGGCCGCGAGTCGGAGCGCTCGGCATAGACCTCGGAATGGCGCTCCGCGAGCAATTGTCGCTTTTCGGCAAGCTCGCCGGCAAGGTGCTCGTCCGGCTCGATCCATTGGGCGAGATCGAGCGCCTTCAACCCGATCGCCATCGGCGGATCGGTGCCGGCATAGGGGGCATGCCTGAGCTCAGCCATGGTCCTTCTCGAGCTTCTCGATGTCGTCGATCATTGCGGAGATGACGCCAAGCCCGAGCTGCCAGAAATCGGGATCGGCGGCGTCGAGGCCGAAGGGCTTCAGGAGCTCGGTGTGATGCTTGCTGCCGCCGGCCCGCAGGAGGTCGAAATATTGGCCGACGAAGCTGGCCCCGGCCTGCTGATAGCGGGCATAGAGCGAGTTCACCAGGCAGTCGCCGAAGGCATAGGCATAGACATAGAAGGGCGAATGGACGAAGTGGGGGATGTAGGACCAGAACACCTGGTAGCCGTCCTTGAAGGCGATGGCCGGGCCCAGGCTTTCGGCCTGCACCTCGTACCAGATCTCGCCGAGACGCTCGGCGGTCAGCTCACCCGACTTGCGCTCCTCGTGAACGCGGCGCTCGAATTGGTAAAAGGCGATCTGGCGCACCACCGTGTTCAGCATGTCCTCGACCTTGGCGGCGAGCAGCGCCTTGCGGCGGCGGGGTTCGGTGGTGCGCTTGAGCAGCTCCTGGAAGGTCAGCATCTCGCCGAAGACCGAGGCGGTCTCGGCGAGGGTAAGGGGCGTCGGCGCCATCAAGGCCCCCTGCCCCGCCGCCAGCACCTGGTGCACGCCATGGCCGAGCTCATGGGCAAGGGTCATGACGTCCCGGATCTTGCCCTGGTAGTTCAGGAGAACGTAAGGGTGGGCCGAGGGCACGGTCGGATGCGAGAAGGCGCCAGGCGACTTGCCGGGCCTGACGGGGGCGTCGATCCAGCGGCCGTCGAAGAAGCGGCGGGCGATGTCGGCCATTTCCGGGGCAAAGCCGGCATAGGCGCCAAGCACCAGGTCCTGGGCCCGATTCCACGGCACGATCTCGGTGTCCTCGTCGGGGAGCGGCGCATTGCGGTCCCAATGCGGCAGCCGGTCCTTGCCGAGCCAGCGGGCCTTCATCGCATAATAGCGGTGGGACAGCCGCGGATAGGCGGCGCGGACGGCGGCGACCAAGGCCTCGACCACCTCGCCTTCGACGCGGTTGGCAAGGTGGCGCGCATCGGCGACGTCCTTGAAGCTGCGCCAGCGGTCGGAGATGTCCTTGTCCTTGGCGAGCGTGTTGGTGATCAAGGTAAAGAGGCGGATGTTGTCGCCGAGCGTCCGGGCGATCGCCTCGGCGCCTGCCTGGCGCTGCTTCTCGTCGCGGCCGACGAGCAGGTTGAGGGTCGGCTCGAGGGTCAGCTCGCGGCCGTCGACCTTGAATTTGAGCGCCGCCATGGTCTCGTCGAAGAGGCGGTTCCAGGCGTTCCAGCCGGTGAGCGACTTCTCGTGGAACAGCTGCTCGATGCGGTCGTCGAGCTGGTGCGGCCGCTCCTTCCTCAGGTCCTCGAGCCAGGGCCGATAATGGGCGAGCGCAGGCACCGCCAGCGCCCGTTCGAGGTGCCCGTCGTCGATGCGGTTGAGCTCGAGCTCGAAGAAGATCAGCCGGGTGGTGAGGTCGTTGAGCCGCTGGTTGATGTCGCCATAGAATTTCTGGCGGGCCGGGTCGGTGGTGTCGCCGACATAGTGGAGGCTGGCATAGGAGCCGATGCGGCCAAGAAGGTCGGACAGGGCCTCATAGCCGGCGATGGCAGTTGCAAGTTCCGCCCCGGAGAGGTCGGCCAGCCTGCCCCGCCATTTCTCAGCGAAGGATTGCGTCTCACGGTCGGCGCGCGCGATGTCGCGGCCGAGAGCGGGTGAATCGGGTGCCGGGTAAAGGTCGGCCAGGTTCCATTCCGGGAGAGCGCCAAGTCCGGCGCGGTCAGTCGTCTCAGTCGCAGCAATGGCGGGCATGGGCCTCTCGGAGGTTGCGCGTCAGGCAGGTTAAGCTTCCCCGCGATATGGCGTGAGGAAGCCTCGAAAGTCCACAGGGTCGGTGGTGGTGCGACAGGGCGCCCGATCACTGCATGGCTGGCATAACGCTGCCGCAACGCAGCATAAATCGCAATGCGAAAGCGGGCTTGCCTGACGCCCGGAAACAGCGGCCCGGTGGTGTCGTGTCGCAGTTTGCACGCCGCCCTTGAAATTCGAACGCTGCAGTGCAACATAGCCCTCGCGACGGGGGCTCTGGTCCCTTCGCATGCCCTTCCTGGGCGTTTCCTCCCTAGACTTGGGCCGCTGGTCTAACCGCCATGCGGCCTCTTTTTTTGCCAGAGGGTTGGAAAAATCCGATTCACCGCCTCCTGGACGACGAGGGCGCGGGATGAAGGCGGGTTCGCCATTTTTCCGAGGTTCCGGATTAGTATCGAAGTTGCTGGCGGCTGCCATGTTTGCTTGTTGAGACCCGGAGCAGATCCATGACGAGAATTGGTTTTATCGGCCTTGGCCGTATGGGGCGACCAATGGCCTCGAACCTTTGCCGCAAGGGCTTCCATCTTACGGTCTATGATATCAACGAGGCAGCCATCCATGAACTTGCGAAGCTTCAGGCGAGAGGCGCTTCAAGCGTTGCGGATGTGGCTGCTGAATGCGACATGGTGATTACCATGCTGCCCAACTCAGCGGCAGTAGAGGACGTCATCGCCAGCAGCAACGGTGTGGTTGCCAATGGCCGAAGAGGTTCGCTCATCATGGACATGAGCACCGTAGATCCCTGCGTGACAGATCGATTGGCTAACGCAGCGAAAGATTTTGGCATGCATTTTGTCGATGCTCCCGTGGGAAGACTTGCCAGTCATGCCGATCGAGGCGAGTCACTTTTCATGGTTGGAGCCAACGATGCCGATCTGCAGCGTGTCATGCCATTGCTGGAGGCTATGGGGACGACAATCCATCACTGTGGCAAGGTGGGGGCGGGCATCCGTACAAAGCTCGTAAACAATTATCTGGCCGTCGTCTCGTGCCAATTAAATGCAGAGGCATTGGCGCTGTCCCAGCGCTTCGAATTGTCGCTGGAGCGTACACTCGAAGTTCTCTATGGAACCACCGCGGTCAACGGGCAGCTGAAAATCGCCTGGCCGGCGAAGGTGTTAAGTGGTGACATCGAGCCGGGCTTCACCATCGACCTCGCACACAAGGATCTCACCCTAATTCTGGAAGCCGCCAATGCAGCAAGGGTGCCTATGCCAGTCGGTGCGGCCGCCCGCGAGGCGTTCAGTGTCGCGCGTTCCCAAGGCTACGGTTCGAAGGATTTCTCGGCTGTCGTCGACAGCTTGTGTGAGGTGGCGGGTATAACGAAGCCGCGATTGAGTCTGGCTGCAGACTCGAAAAGTCAATGATGCACCCGGTTGGGCGATCAACGGCAAACTCCGTTTGTGGTTCACCAGGATGGAGTGTCATTTGCGGCCCCTTTAGCTCTTGCAACGCACCGATGGATGCGTTTCATGACCGTCCGCACCAAAGCAGTCGATCGCCCCCAGCACATCGGCCCGGGATTAGCCCATGCAAGGCGCCATGAAACGTCAGATCCGCGTGTTCGGGCTGCCCGTGCACCCATTTCTCGTGCATTTTCCCATCGCCTTCTGGCTTGCCACCCCGATTTTGGACGCTGCCGTGATCTTTTTCGGGCCAGAGCCGTGGTGGCGGCTCAGCCTTGCCGCCGTCATCATCGGCGCAGCTTTCGGCGCCGCTGCGATCGCGACGGGCCTCCTCGAATATCTCCAACCTTCGCTGGCTGGCGTCGATCTGCGGCTCGCGGCGCGGCATGGCGTCAGGACGAGCCTTGCCTGGTGCATCTTCGTGGCAAGGGCCTTCATCGCTGCCATTCTCGGCTCGGTGCAATGGGCGATCGGCCTCATCCTCGTGATGGATCTGATTGGCTCCGCCATCCTCATCCAGGGAGTCATTTTTGGGACGCGCCAAGTGTATCAGCAGCTCGAAAAGTGACG
Organism: uncultured Alphaproteobacteria bacterium; assembly: GCA_963744915.1. Lineage (GTDB taxonomy): Bacteria > Pseudomonadota > Alphaproteobacteria > Rhizobiales > Aestuariivirgaceae > DATAFF01. The sequence continues at coordinate 22,607 of CAVUUY010000023.1, read as the reverse complement.
CCGGAACGGCGCGGAGTTCCGCCAAATCGTGCAAAATGAACGGCGGTATGCAGCCAATCGTGCCAGTTTTTGATCCCTTCGCCGGTGACCGCCGAGACGGTCATGATCTCGAGCGACGGGTTCACCTGCCATGCGTAATTCCGGCACAGATCGAGATCGAACCCGACATGCGGCAGAAGATCAATTTTATTGATGATGAGAAGCTTGGCGGCCTGAAAGATATTAGGGTATTTAATCGGCTTATCTTCACCTTCGGTCACCGAGGTGATGACGATCTTGGCGTTCTCACCGAGATCGAATAGCGCCGGGCAGACGAGATTGCCGACATTCTCGATCATCACAATGGAGCCGACAGCGGGTCTGAGCTCGGCTAGCCCGCGTGCGATCATGTCGGCATCGAGATGGCAGCCGCTTCCGGTGTTGATTTGAACGACCGGCGCGCCGGCGGCCCTTATGCGCTCTCCGTCGCGACTGGTGGCCTGGTCGCCTTCGATCACGAAGAAGGGGTGGGTATTTGCCAAGTCGCGAACTGTTCGCTCAAGCAGCGTCGTCTTGCCAGCGCCCGGCGCGCTGAGGAGATTGAGGGCGAGGATTTCGCGGCCGGCGAACCATGACCGATTGCGTTCGGCGAGGGCGTCGTTCTTGGCCAACACAGCCTGCTGCAGCTCGACGGTCGAGGAGTGCGGGTGGACATGCTTATGATCATGGGAGTCATCATGGCGATCGCTGTGGTGATGGCCATGCGAATGGGAGTGGGAATGAAGACCGACCACGGTCACTTTCGCCCCGTCCGAGCAGCCGCATGTTTCACACATGATCCAACTCCTCCACCTCATAGGACTTGACTCTCAATTCCTCGCCCGAGATCCGCCGATAGTCATTTGCCCCGCAGCTGCAGGACGACCACAGTGCCGGCTGGACGAATTCCGCGCCACAGAGGCGGCATTGCGCCCGGGCTTCGATTTCGACGATGTCGAGCGCCGCCGCCGCGAGAGTCGTCCCTTCCCGCGCGATATCGAAACAGAAGCGCAAGGCGTCGGGCATGACGCAGCTGAGACTGCCGAGTTCGACCGTCACGCGACGAATGCGCTGGCCCTGCGCATGCTGGGCGACCATCTCGATAATGCTCTGGGTCAACGCCAATTCGTGCATGTTCAGCAAATCCGCGGCAGCTGATCGCCGACCAGCATGTCGACGATCCGATGGCCGCCAAAAACCGTTTTCATGACGACGCGACCGGGAAATTGGTCGGACACCCGCCCGATCAGCGCCGCCTGGCGACCGAGCGGATGACCGCGCAGCGCCTCGAATGCGGCCGTCTGCTGGTCCTCGGGAACGACAGAGACAATCTTACCCTCATTGGCGAGGTACAGGGGGTCGAGCCCGAGGATCTCGCAAAAGCCCTTGACCTCCTCGCGCATCGGGATCGCGGTCTCGGTGATCTCGATGCCGACGGCGGACGCATCGGCGACCTCGTTGAGCACCGTGGCTATTCCGCCGCGCGTCGCGTCGCGGATGAACCGGGTTGTGGGAACGGCGGCGAGCAGCGCCTCGATCAGGCCGTTGAGCGGCGCGCAGTCGCTCTCGATCGCCGTCGACAACGCCATGTCGCCGCGGGCGTTGAGAATCGCCGCGCCATGGTCGCCGAGCAGGCCGTTGACGAGGATCACGTCGCCCGGCCGGCAGCGATCCGCCCCCAGCGCCAGTCGCTGTTGGATGATGCCAATGCCGGCGGTATTGAGGAACAGCTTGTCGCAGCTGCCCCTGTTCACCACCTTGGTGTCGCCGGTCACGATCAGGACGCCGGCCTGCCTGGCCGTCATAGCCATCGACTTGGCGATGGCGCGCAAGGTGTCGACCGGGAGGCCTTCCTCGATAATCGCGCTGCAGCTGAGATAGAGCGGGGTTGCGCCGCCGACCGCCAGATCGTTGACGGTGCCGCACACCGCCAGCTTGCCGATGTCTCCGCCCGGAAAGAACAAGGGATCGACCACGTAGGAATCGGTGGTGAAGGCCAGGCGATCGCCATAGCGCGCCAAATCGGCGATCGGGAATCGCGCCTGGTCTTCCAGCAGCGCCAGCGCCGGGTTGTCGAACACCGAAAGGAACACATCGTCGATGAGATTGCGCATCGCGGTGCCACCGCCGCCATGGGCGAGGGTCACCGTGCGTACACTGATGGTGCCGCGGCGCCTGGCCCTCGCTGGAGAGCGGGCGATATCGTCAGACAGCACGCTCATGCGCCGGTTCCTGGTGATGCTGGCGGGGAATCGCCCCAAATTGGTAATAGGCGGCGCAGGCGCCTTCCGGCGACACCATCAGGGCGCCGAGTGGCGCCTCCGGCGTGCAGGCCCCGCCAAATACCTTGCACTCCCAGGGCTTGATGACGCCCTTCAGGACCTCGCCGCATTGGCAGGATTTCGGGTCGGCGATGCGCAGGGCCGGCACCCTGAAGCGGCGCTCGGCATCGAAGCGCGCGTAAGCTCGCGGAGCCTGACGCCGGAGTGGTCGATCGAGCCGAGCCCTCGCCATTCGAAAAACTCGCGCAGCTCGAACACGCGGCCGACCGCGGCAAGCGCCGCTGCGTTGCCCGGGTCGGGAACGACGCGGTTATATTGATTCTCGATCTCGCACCGGTGCTCGGCGATCTGCCTGAGGAGCATCCAAACGGATTGGAGCACGTCGAGCGGCTCGAAGCCAGCGATCACGACGGGACGGCGATAGTGGCTGGCTATGAAGCGATAGGGCCGGGTGCCGATCACCATGCTGACATGGCCGGGTCCCAGAAAACCGTCAAGCTCGAGCTCAGGACTGTCGAGAATGGCCTTGATGGTCGGGATGATGGTGATGTGATTGCAGAACAGCGAAAAATTGGCAATGCCCTCGCGCTCGGCCTGAAGCACCGTCAGGGCCGTAGACGGCATGGTCGTCTCGAAGCCAAGGCCGAAGAACACGATCTGCCTGTCGGGATGTTGGCGCGCCAATTTGAGCGCATCGAGCGGGGAATAGACCATCCGCACATCGGCGCCCTCGGCCTTGGCCTGCAGCAGGCTCTTCTTGGAGCCTGGCACGCGCATGGCATCGCCGAAGGTGGTGAAGATCACGCCCGGCGTCTCGGCCAGCGCGACGCAGTCATCGACGCGTCCGATCGGCAGCACGCAGACGGGACAGCCTGGCCCGTGCACAAGCTCGATGGCGTCGGGAAGCATGGTCTCGATGCCGAATTTGAAGATCGTATGGGTGTGACCGCCACAGACCTCCATCAGCGACAGCGGTCGACTTCGGCACACATCGATTCTGCCGACCAGTCTGTTGATCTCGCGGAGGAGGATTTTCGCCCGCCCGGGATCGCGGAATTCATCGACATATTTCATTGCGCACTGCCCTCCCCTACGCTGTCGCCCATCAGATCGCCGCGATCATCGGCCAGCAGGGTGTGCACCAGGTCCCACAAAATGTGATAGATGGCGACGTGACACTCCTGGATGCGGTGGATGCTGTCGGTCTCGACGACGAGGCAATGATCGAGCCCCATCCGGGCCATTTCGCCGCCAGTATTGCCGGAGAGCCCGACCGTCTTCAGTCCTTTCTCCTTGGCCTTCAGGAAGGCCTTCACCAGATTGGCCGAATTGCCGCTGGTCGAGATGCCGATCAGGCCATCGCCGGCGCGCCCCTGGGCGATGATCTGCCGCGCGAAAATATGGTCGAACCCGACATCATTGCCGACGGCGGTGATCATGGTCCGGTCGCAGGAAAGGTCGACGGCCGTCAGGGCCGGCCGTCCCGCCGTGATCGGATGAAGGAACTCGACGGCGACATGGGCGGCATCGCAGCTCGAACCGCCATTGCCCATCGAAAACAGCCGGCCATTGCGGCGATAGACGTCGGAAATGGTGCCAGCCGTGTCGACGACGGCCTGCAGATTCTTGGCGAAGAACCCTTCGAACACCTCCTGATGGTGCCTTGCCTTCTGCCGGACCGACTCGACGATCGCCGCATTCAGCGCGACGGGATCCTGCCGCTTGCCGTGCAGAAACGGATAGAGGCCCTGCAATTCACGTTCGGTCGACACGACACACCTCCTCCTTGGGAGACTTATAACGATCAGGCCTGTCCCGACATGCGCATCGAGGCGAGTTCGGGCTCGACCTCACCGAGCTCCTTGAGAATCTGCAGGGTCGCCGCTGCCTCGGCCTCGTCGATGCGGCTCATGGCAAAGCCGACATGGACCAGAACCCATTCACCAACGCAGCGTTCAATCGGTCGATCCTCGTTGACGATGCAGACGAGGTTGATTTCGCGGCGGACGCCTGACACATCGACAATGCCGAGCCAATTCTCCGCATCGGAGATCGCAACGATCTGACCGGGGATGCCTAGGCACATGCTGTCACCTTACCTGCTTTGTCGGGTTGCCGGCCGATGCTTCGGGCAGCCGCGACGGCCGCCTGCCCGAGCGACAGCCCGCCGTCATTCGCCGGCACCTGCCGGTGCGTGAGCACGGTCAAGCCGAGATCTCGCAAGGCGCCGCTCACTAGCCCCAGCAGCATCTTGTTTTGGAACGAGCCACCGGACAGGGCGACGATGGGCTCGAGCTTGTCGCCTTCCGTCTCGAACAACAATCGCGCCATATTGACGACGGCGTGGCCAAAACCGCGATGGAAACGGACCGCAATGACAGCAGCGGGCACGCCGTGCTCGAGATCATCGAGCAGCGCCTGCCAGAAGGGCGTGAGCACCTTGGTGCGGAGATCGATGCGATATCCCGCCGCCGCCGCCAGCGCCGGTGCGTCGACCAGGCATTCGAGCTCGATCGCCGCCTGGCCTTCATAAGTCACCGCTTCGCGGCAAATGCCGAGAATGGCGGCAACCGCGTCGAACAGCCGTCCGCATGAGGTCGAAAGCGGGCAGTTGAGCGACTTCCGCATCATGGCGTCGAGCGCGGCGAGCGGTTTGGCCTCCAGGAACCGAACGACGTCCAGCCGCCGACGGGCGCGCCGCACCTCGTCCCAACCGATCGCCGCATCGAGCTGAGCATAGGCGCTGCGCCAGGGCTGGCGGATGGCCTGGGCGCCACCTGGCATGGCGACCGGCGGCAGATGCGCCAGCCGCTCGAAGCCGAAATAGTCGACCCGGAGGAATTCGCCGCCCCACAGCGTTCCGTCGGGGCCGAAGCCGAGGCCGTCAAGAGCAATGCCGAGAACCGGGCGGGTATCGAGCGGAATTTGGTTCTCAGCGAGGCAGCTGGCGATATGGGCATGGTGGTGCTGAACTTCCGTGAAGGAAATTTGGCGATCGCCGGCGAGCTCCCTCCCCATCTTGGTCGAGAGATATTCAGGATGCATGTCGAGCGCCAGAACTTCAGGGGCGTGGTCGAACAGCGACAGATAGAGCGACAGCGCCTTCTGGTAGTCTTGAAATGTCGCCGCGTCTTCAAGATCGCCAATATGCTGCGAGATCAGCGCTTGACCATCCTTGAGCAGACAGAAGGTGCTTTTGAGCTCGCCACCCAGCGCCAGGAGAGGCGGCGCGCGCTCGAAGCCGGCCGGCAGCGGGAGCGGCGCCGGCGCATAACCTCTGGCACGACGGATCATTCGCGGTGCGCCGGCGATAACCCGCGTCACCGAATCGTCTAGCCGGTTAACGATGGCGCGATCGTGGAACACCCCAAAATCCGCAATATTCCACAGCCGGCGCCGGGTCTCGTCATTGCCGGTGCATTGCGGCTCGTCGGAGATGTTGGCGCTGGTCATCACCAGCGGCCGATTCAATCCAGCCAGCAGGAGGTGGTGGAGCGGCGTGTAGGGCAGCATGAAACCCAACATTGGGTGTCCCGGTGCAACCGCCTCCGCCACTCGGTCGGGGCCGACCGCAGGCAGGATCACGATCGGGGCGGCAGCGCTCGTCAGCAGGTCCTCGGCCGCGCCGTCGATGGCGCAATAGCGCCTGACGACGTCAAGATCACGCGCCATCAATGCCAGCGGCTTGGCATAACGCCGCTTGCGGGCCCGCAGCTCGGCCACCGCCCGCTGATCGAGCGCGTCGCAGGCGAGATGGAAGCCACCCAACCCCTTGACCGCGACGATGGCGCCGGCGAGCAGCTGCCGGCGGGCCGCGTCGAGCGGGTCCTGGTCCGCGAGGATGATGGGCTTCTCCTGCTGGCGATCGAAGCGCTCCAGCCACAGGCGCGGGCCGCAATCGGGACAAGCGGTCGGCTGGGCATGGAAGCGGCGGTCGCGCGGATCCTCATATTCGGCGCGGCAGGCCGGGCACAGGAGAAACGCGGCCATGCTGGTGTTCGACCGATCATAGGGCACCGACCTGACGATCGACAGCCGCGGTCCGCAATGGGTGCAATTGGTGAATGGATAGTGGTAGCGGCGATCGGCGGGATCGGCGATCTCATCGCGGCATGCCTGGCAGCTGGCGGCATCGGGAACGACGGCGGTGCGCACCTTGCCGCCGCGGCTCGGCACGATATGGAAGCCGCTATCGGTCGGGGCATCCGCCAGCGGCGTCCATTCGACGGTGTCGACGCGCCCGAGGGGCGGCGGATTTTCCCTCAGCCGCTCGAGGAACCGGTCGAGATCGGGGGGCATGCCCCAGGCCCGGATCATCACCCCCTCGGCATCGTTCCACACCTCGCCGGCGAGGCCATGATCATGCGCCAGGCGATAGACCAGCGGCCGAAGGCCAACCCCCTGCACCAGTCCGCGAACGCGGATCGCCCGCGCTTCCACCCGCGCTTGCGGCGATGAGGCTGGTGTGCCGTGGAGCATCGCCATGGTCACATGTTGCGGATCTTCATGTAGCGCACGAGCTCGCGATAATTGGCGACAATGGCGAGCGCGACGACAATCAGCACGAGGATCCAGAACAACGTCCATCCACTCATTGCAGGCCTCCTGTCCCGGTGTTGGTCCGGACTCTTCCATCGAGCAGCTCGCCGATCAGCCGCTCGACCACGATCACGGCCTCATCGACCGCCGCCGCCACCGGCGCGCTCAGCCCCATGGCGCCGGTTTCCTCATCGCCCAGGGTTTCGGGCTCGCAGGCGACGAGCAGGATGCGCTCGCAGCCGCCGCCCAGCGCCGCGACGAGCCGCAGCACCTTGGCCGGGTCGAGATCGTGCAGCTCGGGAAACGGGCTCGTGGGTGCAGGGGCAGGCTGCGGCAGCTCGGTCGCGGGTGGTTCGGGCGCGACGATGCTCACCGTTCCCGGCACGGCGCCGCGCTGGGCGGCATCGATCAATATCGCCGCATCATAGCCATCGAGCAGGGCATAGGTCAGGTCGATTCCACGAATGCCGAAATCGACGACCTTGACGCCGGCGGGCAGCGGCTTTCGGCCGAGACGCTGTGCCACCTCGCTGCCAAAAGCGTCATCGCCCATGAAGATGTTGCCGATGCCGGCGACGAGAATCCGATTCATGGCCGGCCCTCAGTGTCGAGCGGCTCGATCTCGTCGGGAGAGAAGAAAAAGCGATGGCCGGGCATGCGGTCGAGGCCGAATTCGCGGCCGGGATCGGCCTCCAGCACCACCGCGACATGGACCTGGTCCTCGAAATCGCGCTCGATCGCCTCGATCACCGCCACCTCGTTCTTGAGGACGATGTCCATGATGTCGGCCTTGCGCTTGGGGCAGAGACGGACCCGGTCGCCGACCTTCAGGCCCCTGCCCCCGACCTGAATGAAGCCAAGCTCGGGCTTGCGGTCGCGCATCGTGCCATGGAGCCGGGCCATGTCGGCCGCCGTCAGGGCCTCGGTGCGTTCGAGCAGGGCGCGGGCCTGCTCCTCGATGCCGCTCATCTCGCGCTTCTCCTCGTCGGTCATCGCCAGGATGCGCAGGGTGAGGATCTCGTCGATCTCGGTGCCGTCGAAGAGGTCGCCCGGGCTCTCCGGTGCCACCACCGGGTAGTCGTAGAGAATGATCGGTGAGGACAGGATGGTATCGTGGGCTGCCGGCTCGCCGACGAGCACCGGCCAGGTCCCCTGATTGGCGCAGGCGGCGGCGGCTTCGGCCAGCTCTGCCGGCGGGTCGAGCAGCGAGATGAACTGGCCGTTGCCGACGCCGAGGATGGTGTGGGTCGAGGCGAAGGCGCGCAGCTGGACCTCGCCACGTGACGCGACCTGCACGATATCGAGCGGCGTCGTGTTGTCGATCCGCACGGTGAGCTTGAAAATGCCGGCGGCGATCTCCGTCCCGGCGATCGTGAGCTCGCCCCGCAGATCGGCGCTCGATCGCATAAACAGGCCGGCGATGCGGCCGTCGGGAAGCCGCAGCGGCTCGCTGCTGCGCTCGCCAGCGAAGCTGAAGGAATAGGAGATCGGTTGCCGGATCAATTTTTCGAGGGTGACGGCCGGCGGAGCGATGTCGCGCTCCTTGGCTTCTTCCCAGCTATGGACGGTGCGATCGGCGATCCGCAGCGACTGGACCTTGATGTGGGACGGCTCACTGTCGGCCGGGAGATCCATCTGCGGCACCGGCAGCTCGCCGATGTCACGGCGAATGATCTGGAGAAAGCGGACATGGACGGCGATCTCGCTGTGCAGGTCGCCGCGTATGAGGCACTCGGTCTGCATGTTTGCCGGGCTGCTCGGGTCGAGCGCGGCGTAGTCGCACGGATAGACGCCGCCAAAGGTCCAGCGTTGGCGGTTCTTCACACTGGTCGGGCGGTAGGGATAGAGGATATAGCCCTCATAGAGCACGGCTTTGACGATGGGCTCGACAGGTGCAAGGTTCATTGCACCTTCTCCTCTTGCTCCGCCAGCAGCGCCTGCAATGTGTCGTCCCAGCTGATGTGATGGCGCCGGCGCTTGTAGCGGTAAAGCCGGTCGAAGATGGCCCGGTCGATGCGCAGCCAATTGCTGTTGGGGTAGTAGCGCTCCATCATCTCCTGCCAGAGGCGCAGGGGCAGCCGGCAGGTTGCCTCGCGGCTCCAGGGGATCTGCGCCATCTGCAGCAGGTCGTCGGCGTCGCGATAGAAGATGGTTCCGCTGAACAGCAGCGACAACGGCACCTCGCCGGCGCCAAGGCCGTAGAAATATTTGGTGGCGGCGATGTTGAGATCGAAGCTGCACGGCACCGGCAGATCGACGACATGGCCGCTGGCGAAGGCCGGCACCTGGACGCTGGCATGGGTCCACAGCATGCTGCGGAGGGTTTCGCTCCAGCGGTGGGTCTCGCCGAACAGCTCGAACAGCCGGTCGTGATCCTCCGGCGCATAGCGCCGCTGGGTCGGCTCGATGCGGAGCTGGCACTGCAGCAGGATATTCTCGATTGCGGCATCGGCCGCGGTGCTGGTGACGGCGATCTTGAAGATCAAGGTCGGGGCCGCCGCATGCGGCTCGACCTCGACCCCGGCGACGGCGAATGCGAGATCAACCATGGCGCTCACACTCCCCGGCCGTGGCGCTCGGCGAGCTCGCCGAAGAAGCCGTCGATCGCCCGCCAGGCCTCGTCGCCGCCCGACACGCCGCGCCAATGCATCCGCATCAGGCCGACCAGCTCGTAGCAGCGGTCGATCGGGGCGCGGTAATAGCGACGGGCGCCGTTCATCCGGTTGGCCAGCAGCGCCTCGGTGTCAGGCTCGATCTCGGACAGCGCCGGATTGTTGGCGACGATCGCCGACCAGGCGTCGAGATCGAGCAGCGACTCAGTCGGACCGGCGGGGCCGGGATAGAAGGCGACCACCCTCTCCTCCACCGAGCTCTGACAGAAGAAGGCGAGGCCGATCGGGATGCCGAGCGCATCCCATTCGGGATCGCTCAGATGAAAATCCGCGAGCTCGCGGGCCAGCTCGGGCACAAGGCGATAGCTGGCATCGTCACGGTTTCCCAGCAGAAGGGCGCAGCCGCGGCAGGCGCAGATGAGGCGGTGCTTCGCCGGCTGGACGAGATGGGGATGGCGCGGCGGGATCGGCGATGCGCACAGCTCGCAATATTCGGCTTCCGCCCTCGCCGAAGGCGGCTGGACGAAGCGCTGCAGCTTGCGTACCCAAATGCCGGTCTGTCCACTCGCGGTCATGGGTGAACCGAACGCCCCTTGCCATTGGTCGCGGCATCGGTGGCGGTGGTGGCGGCTCCGCCATAGAAGCGATCAAGCCCGTCGATCGAAATATGCTCGGCATCCGGCGCCGCCTCGACGATCGCGTCCTCGATCTCGCGCGGCAACGCCCACAGCAGCTGCTTCTGGATCGTGCCGGCGCCGCTGTCGCTGAGCCGCAGCCGCACCTGGCCGCCGGCGATCTCGACGAGATCGAGGCGCAGGCCGTGCACCCCGAGATGCGGCGTCAGGCGCTCGACCGCCCGCCGGACCCGGGTCGTCATGTCCTCAGGATGGAGCCCGTGCAGGAGCAGCATCGCCCGAATGTGATCGTCATCGATCAGCCGCGCCACGAGCGTTGCGCCCTCGTCCGACCTGGCTATGACCGCCAGCAGCCTGGCGAGGCCGATGCCGTGCAGATCGAGGACCAACGAGACCAGCTCACGGGCCGGCGCGGCGGCAGCCGGATCAGCCTCGCCATTGAGGCCATCCACCAGCTCTTCAAGGCGGCGCAGGGCCTTGGTCGGGTTCTGCCAGTCCTCGCTCATCGCTAGACGCGCCCGACGCCGAACATCGGTGAGTGCACGGTCTCCAGTGTCTTGCCGTTGCCGAGATACATATGGACGCCGCAGGGCAGGCACGGGTCGAAGCTGCGCACCGCCCGCATGATGTCGATGCCCTTGAAGTCGTCAGGCCCGTTCTCCTCGAAGATCGGCGTGTCCTTCACCGCGTCCTCATATGGACCGGGCGTGCCGTAGAGGTCGCGCGGGGTGCCGTTCCAGGGCGTCGGCGGATAGGGGTGATAGTTGGCGATCTTGCCGCCGCGGATGACCAGATGGTGCGACAGCACGCCCCTGACGGCTTCATGGAAGCCGCAGCCGATGGCCTCATCGGGCACCTTGAAGTCGGTGAAGGTCTTGGTGCGGCCGGCCTGCAGCTCGGTCAGCGCCTGCTCCATGAAATACATGGCGGCGGCGGCGGCATAGGCCTGGAAATAGGTGCGGGCGCGATTGCGCTCGATGGCGTTGCTCCATTTCGGGATCTTCCATTCGAACGTCGCTTCGGGCTTGAGCGCCGTCTTCGGCAGGTTGATGACGACGCTGTTGCCGGTCGCCTTAACGTAACCCATGTCGACGATGCCGGCCAAGGCGGTGGCCCACAGACGCGCGAAGGCGCCGCCGCCAGTGTCGAGCGCCAGATGATCGCCAGTGCGCTTGTCCAGCCAACGCGGGCACATCACCCAGGAGTACTTGCCGCCGAAATCGCGCTTCTGGGGCCGCGGGATGGTGGTCTGGTTCCACGGATGCCGCTGGTCGACATTGTTGCCGAGCGGATCGGTCTTGACGAATGTCTCGCCGCGATCCCAATCGTCGTAATAGGAATGGCCGAGCAGGATGCGGATGTTGAGATTGATGTCGACGAGATCGGTGGTAACCAATTCGCCGTCGACGACAACGCCGGGGGTGACGTACATCGCCCTGCCCCAGTCGGTCATGGTCTTGTAATTGTAGTCGCAGACCTCGGGGTCCTGGAACGAGCCCCAGCATCCAAGCAGGATGCGGCGCCGCCCCACCTCCTCATAGCCCGGCAGAGCCTGATAGAAGAAATCGAACAGGTCATCGTGCAGCGGCACGCATTTCTTCATGAACTCGCAATAGCGCATCAGCCGGGTGAGATAGTCGGTGAACAGCTGGACGCTGGGGACGGTGCCGACGCCGCCCGGGTAGAGCGTCGAGGGGTGGACGTGACGGCCTTCCATCAGGCAGAACATCTCGCGCGTGTAGCGGCTGACCTGCAAAGTCTCGCGGTAGAATTCACCGGTGAAGGGATTGAGCGCCACCATGATGTCGCCGATCGTCTTGAAGCCGTGATCGGCGGCGTGCGGCGCAGGTGTCCGCTGCGCCTTGTCCCACACACCAGGATTGGTCTCCTTGACCATCTTCTCGCAGTAGTCGACGCCGACGAGATTGTCCTGAAAGATGTTGTGGTCGAACATGTATTCGGCGGCTTCGCCGAGATTGGTGATCCATTCGGCGATGGCCGGCGGCCTGATGCCATAGGCCATGTTCTGGGCATAGACCGAACAGGTGGCGTGGTTGTCGCCGCAGATGCCGCAGATGCGGCTGGTGATGAAATGGGCGTCGCGCGGATCCTTGCCCTTCATGAAGATGCTGTAACCGCGGAAGATCGATGACGTCGCGTGGCATTCGGTGACGACGCGGTTGCTGAAATCGATCTTGGTGTAGATCCCGAGGCTGCCGACAATGCGGGTGATCGGATCCCAATTCATCTCGACGATCTGGGAGGGCTTCTTGGTCGGGGCAATCGTCGGTGCTACCGTTGTCATGGCGTTCTCCGAAACTTCGGTGTGAGAGACGGATCCTGCTTAATTGGGCGGGTGATAGCCGGTCGTCAGAGTGGAGCCCTTGTGACGCCATTTCGGCTCCTGATTGAGGGTCGCCTGGGTCAGCGGACGGAGAGCGCGAATGAGCCAGCCATAAGGCTTGATCAGATTCGACGACAAGGTCGAGCCCGGCGGCTGGTCCATGAACGGCATGAACTTGTCGGGGAAGCCCGGCATGGTGCAGCCGATGCAGATGCCACCGACATTGGGGCAGCCGCCGATGCCGGCCATCCAGCCGCGCTTGGGGACGTTGCATTGAACGACCGGACCCCAGCAGCCGAGCTTGACGATGCATTTGGGCGAACCGTATTCGGTGGCGAAGTCGCCGACCTCGTAATAGCCGGCGCGGTCGCAGCCCTGATGCACGGTCTTCTCGAACAGCCATTTGGGACGGCCCGCCTCGTCGAGCGGAATCATCGGCGCGAGGCCGGCGAGCTGGCGCAGCAGATAGAGCAGGGTTTCCATGAAATTGTCAGGTTGGACCGGACAGCCCGGGACATTGACGATCGGCAGACCGGCCTTCGATTTCCAGTTCCAGCCGAGATAGTCGGCCACCCCCATGCAGCCGGTCGGATTGCCTTCCATGGCATGGATGCCGCCATAGGCCGAGCAGGTGCCGGCGGTGACGACGGCCAGCGCCTTGGGCGCCAGCCGGTCGAGCCACTCCGGAATGGTGATCGGATCGCCGGTCTTGGGGTCGGTGCCGAATGCCGCCCAGTAGCCGTTGCCACTGAGCTTCTCATTGGGGATCGAGCCCTCCATCACCAGGACGAAGTCCGTCAGCTCGCCGCGCGCCGCCCGGTGAAAGGGCGCCATGAATTCATCGCCGACGGTATAGGCAAGCACCGGGTTGTGGAGATGCACCTTGGGCAGCCCCGGAATGGCGCCGAGCATCACATCTTCGATACTGGGCTGGCTGGCCGCGGTGATCGACACCGAGTCGCCGTCGCAGCCGAGCCCGCCGGTGATCCAAAGGATATGGACCTCGCTGATCCGCGGCTTGTTTTCCGTCATCCGGCCGGGCTTGGGCTGCATTCTTTTGCCATAGCGGTTCGCAGCGACTTTGGTGTCCATGTCTCGCTCCCAGCGATTTGAGAACCGAAGGCGGCCCAGCCCCAGCTGACCCGCTGCCATCTTCCTTGGACGTCGTGGAATGCATCAGAAGGGATAGAGCTACGATCCGGCCGCGATTGCAGCCGTCTCATAGCTTGTCAAAAATGGGGAGAGGTAACTGCGGCCTGGAGTTGGCTGCGCCGTTAGTTCGGCGACGGCGACCCCGCGACCTCTCTGGATGGGGGCATCTTGCGAACCTCCCTGCAATCATTTCCAGAGCTGCCAATTTCAAACCAGGCCAGGCGCTCTGGTTGGATGTCGTCCACGCGGGCTCAACACTTTGGTCTGTCTACCGGCCGTTTCGACCTTGTGGGCTCGTGGTGCTGCGTTGCAAGCACGACAGCAAGCATGCCAATAGAAAGACAGGTCTGTATGATGCTGTCAGTTCTTTTGCCGGTCAACCAAATTCAATCGCGGCAAAAGGCGGCACGGAAGCTGACGATTTCGGGTTCGGATAGCGCTCGATGACGCTTGTGAGAGGTCGTGGGGGATGACGAAAGCTGTGAAGACCCCGGCAGTCAAGCCCGCGCCGCGTGCAAGCGCAAAGCAACGGGCGCTCGATGCGGCCTATGATCTGTTCCGTATCAACGGCACCCGGAGCATCGGCATCGACGCCATCGTTCAGCGCTCGGGGGTCGCCAAGATGTCGCTCTACCGACACTTCAGATCCAAGGAGGAGCTCATCACCGCTTTCCTGAAGCGGCGTGAGGAGCTGTGGACGATCGATTGGCTGAAATCCGAGCTCTACCGATGCGCAGCCTCGCCGGCGGACCGCCTGCTCGTGGTGTTCGATCTGTTCGACGGCTGGTACCAGTCCAGTGAATTCGACGGCTGCTCCTTCATCAATGTGCTGCTGGAATATCCGAAGGGCCACAAAGCTCGCCTGTCGGCCACGGCGCACCTTGCAACCATTCGCGATATTTTCGAGGAACTGGCCCGTTCGCTCGAAATCAAAGACGCCCAGACATTTGCCAATACCTGGCACATGATGATGAAGGGCTCGATTGTTGCTGCCTGCGAGGGCAATCTCGGTGCTGCAAGAGAAATCAAAGTGGCAGCCCAGCTCTACCTCGAAAACAGTCTTCGCACTCGCGATCAATCGATCTGGTGAACCACGCACGCCGATTCGTAACTGGGTCGAGAGCTCGTGCGAGTTAAGTGCAGTCACGCGCGGCATGACACTCGATTTTGAAGATTTTTCACATGTTCTTTTCACCGCATATACTGGAAGGCCATTGACGCGCGACACCGCAGCAAGACCCTGGCACCGTTTCCGGACCGCAGACCCAGCGGGTTGAGCTGTGCCAACCATGCTGCCAGGCTTGGTCCATTTCAGCTTTTGGCTGGTAAGGCCGCGTTCGGCATGAAATGCCGATCCGCTGGCGGCTGAGCAAGATCGGATTGATCGGGCGCCTCCAGTGAGACACCATGGAGCGCGCCTGCTCAATCACCCGGGACAAGCCGTGAAGAAGGGCATTGTTGACGAGATGACGTTGCCGGACGGCACCATCCGCGGCTATTACGCCGAGGTCGCCGCCTGGCTGAACGGCCTGTCGCGCGTCGATCTGATGCGCAACCAGAAGGAGGCCGAGGCGATTTTCCGCAGAAGCGGCATCACCTTCGCGATCTATGGCGGGCTCGAGAGCAATGAGCGGCTGATCCCTTTCGATATCATCCCGCGGCTGTTCGCGGCGGCAGAGTGGCGGCGCCTTTCGGCCGGCATCGAGCAGCGGGTACGTGCGCTCAACGCCTTCATCCATGACGTCTACCATCGACAGGAGATCCTGCGGGCCAAGCGTATCCCGGCGCCGCTCGTCCTGCAAAATGAGGCCTTCGTGCCGGAGATGATGGGCGTCAACCCGCCACGCAACGTATATGCGCATATTATCGGCATTGATATCGTGCGGGTGGGGGAACACTATTTCGTTCTCGAGGACAATTGCCGCACCCCCTCGGGCGTCTCCTACATGCTGGAGGGCCGCGAGGCGATGATGTTCCTGTTTCCGGAGCTGTTCGCCAAGCATCGCGTCGCGCCGATCGAGAACTACCCGGACATGCTTCAGAAGACGCTGATCGCGGTCGCGCCGGCCTCGGCCGACGAGCCGACACTGGCCGTGCTCACCCCGGGCATCTACAACTCCGCCTATTACGAGCACGCCTTTCTTGCTGACGAGATGGGTGTCGAACTTTGCGAGGGCAGCGATCTCTTCGTCGAGGACGGCTGGTGCTATATGCGCACCACTCAATTACCCAAGCGGGTCGACGTCATCTACCGTCGGATCGACGATGCCTTTCTCGATCCCCTCACCTTCCGTGCCGACTCATCGCTCGGCGTGCCCGGGCTGTTCGACGTCTACCGCGCCGGCCGTGTCAACCTGGTGAATGCTCCCGGGACGGGCATTGCCGACGACAAGAGCATCTACGCCTACATGCCGGAAATCATCGAGTTCTACACCGGCGAGCGGCCGATGCTGTCCAACGTGCCGACCTGGCGGTGCTCGGATGCGGACGATCTCGGCTATGTGCTGCAGCATTTGCCCGAGCTCGTGGTCAAGGAAGTTCATGGCTCGGGCGGTTACGGCATGCTGGTCGGGCCGAGCTCGACGCGGGCGCAGATCGCCGAGTTCCGCAAGAAGCTCGAAGCCTCGCCGACGAAGTATATTGCGCAGCCGACGCTCGCTCTGTCGACCGCGCCGACGCTCACGCCGAACGGTGTCGCGCCGCGCCATGTCGATCTTCGGCCCTTCGTGCTGACTGGCGATCGCGTGCACATCACCAAGGGCGGGTTCACGCGGGTCGCCCTGAAGAAGGGTTCTCTGGTCGTCAATTCCAGCCAGGGCGGCGGGACCAAGGACACATGGGTTCTGGAAGACTAGACCAGATCTTGCTCGGGCGTTCGGCAGCAGCGCTCTACTGGATGTCGCGCCAAGTCGAGCGGGCCGAGAACATAGCCCGTCTCGCCGAGGTCGGATACCGCATCTCGCTGATGCCCAGGGCAAGCGCGGGCCATCGAGACGAATGGCGCTCGACGCTCCAGAGCTGCGGTTGCGAGCAGAGCTATCTTGCCCAGTATGGCGAGGTCACCGGCAGCAAGGTGATCCAGCATCTCCTGTTCGACGAGAGCAATCCCGGGAGCATCCGCTCCTCGATCAGCACGGCGCGCAATAATGCCCGCGCCGTCCGTACCGCCTTGACGCGCGACGTTTGGGAAGCGTTGAACACCACATGGAACGACCTCTCGCGAGTCAAGGCGGACCAGGTCGAGACCTTTCGCCTGCCAGGCTTTCTCGAATGGGTCCGCCAGCGCTCGATGCTGTTTCGCGGAGCCATGGTGTCGACCATGTTGCGCAAGGACACCTTCTTCTTCAGCCAGCTCGGCACATTCATCGAGCGCGCCGATTCCACTGCTCGCATCATCGATGTGAAATATTTCCTACTGCTGCCGGACAGCGTGTCGGTCGGCGGGGAGACCGATAGGCAGCAATGGGCTCAGATCCTGCGCTCGGTATCGGCGCAGCGCGCCTATCGATGGCTCTTCCGCGACAGCGGCTACACGCCTTTTCGCATCGCGGAGTTCCTGATGCTGCGCGAGGAGATGCCGCGGTCGCTGCTGTTCTGTTATCGGCGGGTGAACGAGGCGCTGGACGGGCTATTTGAGGATTATGGCGAGCGCCGCCCCTGCCATGAGGCGGCGGTGGCCATTGCTTCCGGGCTCGCCGGCACTGACATGTCAACCATCTTCCAATCGGGCCTGCATGAATATCTCGGTCGTTTCCTGGAGCAGAACAATGCGCTGTCGATCCGCATTGCCGCCGACTACAACTTCCCATGATTGGAGCAGGCTGTGATCCCATGCTGATCGAAATCTGGCATCAGACGCTTTACCGCTACGACAGACCGGTCAGCTATTCGTTGCAGCGACTGCTTTTGACGCCCACCAATTCGACAGCGCAGAAGGTGGTGTCATGGGCCATCGAGGCACCGGGCATCGAGCAGGCGCTGAGCTATGCGGACTGCTTCGGCAATCAGGCTCATCTGATCAGCCAAACCAGGCTGCATGAAGAAGTGTCGATCGTTGCCCGCGGCACGGTGATAACCGAGGATCGCGCAGGCGTCCTGCCCAATTCTCCAGGAACGGTTCCCGATGCCCTCTATCTGCGGCAAACTCCAGCCACCGTCGCCGACGCGACGATCATCGAGCTGACGCAAGCGCTGGGCGGGCTTGCCGGCCTCGACCTGCTGCATGGCCTGATGAATGTGGTGCGCGACCAAATCGACTACGAGACCGGCGTCACCGATGCCCATACGACTGCCGGCGAGGCGCTGGCGGGCGGTCGCGGCGTGTGCCAGGACCATGCCCATGTCTTCATCGCCGCAGCACGCCATTGCGGCGTGCCCAGCCGTTATGTCTCGGGCTATCTGCTGCTGGCGGGCAACGACGTCGCCGAGGCCGGGCATGGGTGGGCGGAGTCGCTGGTTCCTGGCCTAGGCTGGGTGGGATTTGACTGCGCCAACCGAGTATGCCCTACCGAGCGCTATGTGCGACTCTGCGCCGGGCTTGATGCGCGAAGCGTCAGGCCGGTTGCCGGGACCCGGCGGGGCGGCGATGGCGAAAGACTGGCGGTGGAGGTCAAGGTGATAGAGGCGCAGCAGCAATGACTTATGGCGTGGGAATGGTGCTGGAAGGAGGACTCGTTCTGGCGGCCGATACCCGCACCAATGCCGGGGTTGACAACATCGCCACCTTCAAGAAGCTGCATGTGTGGGAGCGTAAGGGAGAACGCGTGCTCATGCTGGTCACCGCCGGCAATCTCGCCGTCGCCCAGGCGGCGGTCGCCTTGCTCGGCGAAGAAGCGCAGGCCAATCGCCGCAAGGACGCGCGTCCCAACCTCTTCAGCGCACCGAACATGTTTCAGGCAGCACGGGTGGTCGGCACGGCACTGCGCGACATCCGCTCGGTCGACGGCGAGGCGCTGACGGCGAGCGGCGACTTCTCGGCGACATTGCTGCTGGGCGGGCAGATCGGCAAAGAGCGTCCGCGGCTGTTCCTGATCTATGCCGAAGGAAACTTCATCGAGGCGACGGAGGACACCCCCTTTCTCCAGGTCGGGGAGACCAAATATGGCAAGCCGATCCTCGACCGCGTCGCGGTGCAGACGATGTCGCTCGGACAGGCAGGCAAGCTCGTGCTTCTGTCGTTCGACTCGACCTTGCGATCCAATCTGTCGGTCGGCCTGCCCATCGATCTCATGCTCTATCAGCGCGACAGGCTCTGTAGAATCCTGTAAAACTGCTGTTTTCAAGGCGCACTGAGCGGGAAATCGGATCTATGGTTCCACTGTGGTTCCAAAAATGCGGACGCCATGGCAGGAACAAAAAGGGCTGGTGTTGGTGGCACCGGCCCTAAATGCCGCCATTGCGGTATATTCAATCACCCCCGCCGCCGGATCCGCCACCGCGCGAAGTGCAGGCGCCACCGCATGACCCGCAGTCGCACGACGAGCCACTCAAGGACCGGAAAAGGGGCCCCTCGAGTACCGGTACCTTCCCACGAACAATGGCGAGGGCGGGGTAGATGGGACCCGAAAGGCATGCTTATCAGCACAGGTTGGGGCGGAGACGTCCTTCGCTTGCTCTTGCTGCTATCGGACTCATTTGACTCGATCATTTTAGCTAGAGCTATGAGTTACCCCACTTGCGCCGAAGGACGGACATAAATCGACAAACATCCCGTTCTCGCCGCGCTGACCGGGTTTCCAAGGAGCGGTCAGCAGGGCACAAATCTGCGCGGGTATGGAGTTGTTCCATCTCGCGGTTCCACGAGACATCCGCGCTGTGGACACCGCAAAAGCATCACCAGGAGGGGGATCAAAAGCGAACCAGAAACGAAACCGGACCCGCTGGGGTAATCGCGCTGAATGAGACCCTGCCGAGTATCTCGGTATACGCAAACGCCCGCTCACAGCAGGCCCCTGGAGCCTGAGCCAATCTGGACGCCAGTTTCATGACCGAGCCCTGGCTCCATCCAAAAACTGACTACCGGACCGCAACGCTGAGCCGCTTACCGGCGGAAAATGTGGCAAACGTACTCCCCCTTCCGGCACCAGCAATGACGATCCATCAGGCAATCCCGCGTGCAGATCGTTGGACGGTCCTTGGCGCATCTGCAACTGCTCGGTACGCAGCGATGATGAGCCGGCATCACCAGTTCCTGCGCCGAGACGGGTCCTCCATTGCCTGATCGATGTGCGCGGCTCTCTGCAGCAATCGCCGGCACCGCCAAACATGCCGTCCAAAGAAGGGAGAAGATAAGTATGTCGTCTCGCATGGTCCCAATGGGGGATTTTTCCAACAACGGGGGAATCTCCGATTTAGTGCCGTTGGCGCTATTTTCCAAAAACCACGTTACTCGCTCGGTTTCTGGCAGAGGTCCTGGACGAACTTCCCCCGCTCCTCCTCGCTGGCATTGTTCCACGTCCTCACCGGCCGGTCCTATGTGGTCGACTTATTGGTGGTCCTGCCGGTGGGATGCAGTACGCCATGTTTACCGTGAGGTTCCCGACCGCTATCTCCGCCGCCAATTCGGGGCGAAGTCGCTGGACCGCCCGCACCATGGACACGGATCTCACGCTCATGTTCCAGAGTTCCCGGGCCAGTCAGCCCCTC
Organism: uncultured Alphaproteobacteria bacterium; assembly: GCA_963744915.1. Classification (GTDB taxonomy): domain Bacteria; phylum Pseudomonadota; class Alphaproteobacteria; order Rhizobiales; family Aestuariivirgaceae; genus DATAFF01. The sequence continues at coordinate 2,380 of CAVUUY010000023.1, read as the reverse complement.
AGAAAAAGGCTGATCTCTTCGAAAAATTCGATCAGAAGCCGGCTCATGCTCCAGGAACAGATGGTTTCGGCCGGGTAAAGCGATGAAACGGGCGCCGGAGATGCCGGCGGCCAACTGGCGCCCGGCTTCGAGTGGAACCATGAGGTCGTCCCGCACGTGCATGACGAGCGTAGGCGCCTTTACCTTGGAGAGAAGTTCGGTGATATCGAAATCGTTGACGACATCGAAATATCGAGCGGCGCACTCGGCAGAGGTTGTTTTCCGTTGCAGCTCGTTGAAATAGTCCGCCTGTTCGTGCGTTCCCCCCGGCATGAATCGCCCGGTGAATATTTGCCGAAAGCTTGGATTATCCGCGCCCCATCCGAGGCGGATCAAAGTCGTCATCGCGTCGCGCATTTCTTTCTCAGCCGGAGCGCGCTTCTTTCCGCCGAGCGCGAACGCGCCATACAGAATAAGGTGCGACACCCGCTCCGGGTGCCTCACTACATAGGCAACGGCCACGCCGCCGCCTTGGGATATTCCGAGAAGCGGGAAACGCTCGACGCCGACCGCGTCGACGACCGTCTCAAGGTCGGTCACCCAGGCGTCAAGCGAGAGCCTGTCAACGTCCCAGTCGGACATGCCATTGCCTCTCGCGTCGTAGCGAATGAGCGTATGCTCGCGCGACAGCCCGCGAAAGACGTGCCGCCAAATTGGGCTTTGCCAGTCGTATTCAAGATGGTTCATCCAATTCCCCGACTTCACCAGTACCGGTCCGCTGCCAGAAATAGCATAGGCGAGGCGCACACCGTCAGGCGTCCGGCAATACTTGATCGTCTGCGCGGCCACTGCGTGATTGGGCACAAGGGTGTCTTTCGATTTCTCTACTTGTTCGATTGAAAATACCTCGACCAGTTTGGCGATGTTTTTCAGTTTTTGCAGACCGAGGTTTCTGAAACCGACAGCGAGCTTTCCATCGACCTGATCATAGACCAGTCGGGAAACTGATATGCCACCAGGCTCGCAGATGCTCTCAAGTCGCGCTGCAATGTTCACGCCTTCGCCCAAAATATCATCGCCGTCGATCAGCACGTCGCCGAGATGGACGCCGACGCGGTAGACGACACGGCTCGCCTCCGGGGTATCGACGTTGCGCTCGACCATCATCTTCTGGATCGTCACTGCGCATTCGACGGCGGCGACGACGGAGGGAAACTCGAGCAACAGACCGTCGCCCATGGTCTTGACGACCCGGCCGCCGAAACTCGCAACGATCGGAACCGCCGCTTGACGATGCTCGCGCACCGCCTTTGCTGTACCCGCCTCATCCTCGCCCATCAGGCGGGAATAGCCGACAACGTCGACGGCCATGATTGCGGCGAGTTTCCGTGTCTGGCCCATGGTGCCCTTCACGCCCGGTCCACATCGGCGTGAAGATCAATTTAGCACAAGGGGCGCCCGGAATCTCAGACCCGATCCAGCGCCGCGAACGACATAGACCCCGTGAAGCGCGCCTGCGCCCGCGTTTTTGGGGTCGCGGAGTAGACCCAACTGGTCCCCGGACATTTGGCCGTTTAGGCGGCCGACCGCTTAAGCCCAAGCCCGATCTTCTTTGCCAGCCTTGATCTCGCCTTGGAATATCTCGGAGCCACCATCGGATAGTCGTCAGCGAGACCCCATCTGGTTCGATACTCGTCTGGGGTCATTCCATGCATGCCGAGGTGCCTCTTCAGTGACTTGAACTGCTTCCCATCCTCCAAGCAGGTCAAGTAATCTGGCGTGATCGACTGATCGATAGGCACAGCAGGGTCCTGTCTCGCCGCGAATTCTTCATGGTTGTCCTTAGAAAGTGCGCGACTGATAGCGCGTACGACATCCGCGATTTGCGATGGCACGACGCTGTTATTGCTCACGTAAGCAATAAACATCTCTCCTACCAGTCTTTCATTGAAACTCTCGCCGGTCATTGTCCGCCTCCTATCCCATCCGACACAATATTATCCGCGGCAGAAAAAGATTAAAAGCCACTAGTCGCTTGAATTTTCGCAACCGCGGGGTGGTAACCTGGCGCGTATCTGCTCATCGCGGCCCCAAGAAGGCAACGGAACGAACTGTTGAGGAGATCGGCGCCATGAAGTGCCGAGTTGCCGATCCTTTTTCTTCAGAACGCCATGCTCGCCGCTGCACGAAACTGCAGAGCTGTGTCCTTGCCGCTTATATCGGATACTCCAGCGAGGGAGATGTCGCAGACAAACTGCGGCCCAAGTGCGAAGTTCAGGACCACCATACTCGGCCCAAGTCTTTGGACTGATGATGACGCGCGCGACGCCGCTGGCAACGGCATTTGTGTCAATGCTTCACCTGGTCGTCGCTTGGTTTGGGGTTCCTCTAAGCTGCGAGA
>CAVUUY010000022.1:0-89200 GCA_963744915.1 uncultured Alphaproteobacteria bacterium | reverse complement strand
GAGATAGGCTGACGACGGCGCCCGGAGGCATGATCGGGAAGGCCGAAATTAAATAAATGAAGCTCATGACAAACGCTCAATTGGGCTAGTCTAAATCGCTGGGCGGGGACTTCACACAACTAGCTGCGGATCAGCTCCCAGCTACTCGGGAGCCGCTCAGATGCGTTTCGGTCACGGTAGGTGGAATGGATCATCATGATTGTTCCCCGTTATTTCCCAACCCGCTCGTAAGACATCTTAAGAGCGAGATGGCCTACGCCGCCCGAGGCCCCACTGATAGGCCGCCCCGCTCATGGCACGCCACTCACTTCAATCACACCGCTGTAACAACCACTTGGCCTCTGCGGCGATTGCTCAGTTTCTTCTTCCCCGGCGCGGCCGATCGAACCAAGTCAAACTGACTATACGAGCCCCCGTTCACGGTTACCCTTGAGCACGCCCCTGATGCCGAGTTTGGCGGCGATGGCATTCCGGCCTGCCTTGCCGTTGCACACGCCTCCGCCGCCGAAGGGGCGGCGGATCTTTGCCAATCATCACCGTCAACCCCGTTGTTCGAAGGGGGCGGCAGCGGCCATTCTGGTAATCGACGCGCCTCGCATGTTCGGGTGATGCCCCCTTGCCGGTGCCTATGCCCAAGCCAACAAATCGGCCGAAATAGTGGCACCCTATGACCAAGCCAACCGTCCCCGAGCTTGCCTGTTATCTGGTGCAGTAATAGAGGGGCAGCACATCTCACTCGGCGGAAGTGGGAACTCGAGACGCCTTCACGCTTAGACTCTCTGGAGGTCCACCAGCGAGCGCCAGGGTGCTGCAGAGCAATCGGTCCGGAAACAAGCGGATTTCGCCACGGGCCTTCCTGGAGGTTCTTCCCGAGGGCATCGAGGGTGGACGGTTGTGGACGGCCAGTAGCGAGATGGAGGTCTGGTTCGTTCGCGAGCGTCAACGGGCTGGCATCGAAGCCGCGAAGGCCAGGGGGCGTTTACAAGGGCAGGCCCATCACCCTCGACCACGCCAAGATCATTGACCCGCACAAGAAGGGCAATGGGGCCACGCATATCGCCAGGACCATGGGATGCTCCCGTGGGGCCGTCTACAAGGTGCTGGGTCTCAACGGTGGCCGACAGCGGGCCGTGGGATAACACAAGACTTTAGCGTTATCTCTAATGCCTGACCCCCCTGGTCCTACCATGTTGCACTTGCATAACCTACTTCCGCTTTTCGGGCGCTAAGCGGCCCTCGAGAACAGCTGCAGGCCAATTCCGAGAAGTGCCAGGAGCGGCATTGGCTCCCACGGAAATAAGGACAATTCAACTCTGCAACACGCGCAGGATCCACGAGTTCCTGACATGGGTGGTCATCGGGGGCTGAGCTTCTAGCAGTTCCGCGTCAGTTGCCACAACATTTTACAATTGCATCATATTGCTCGCGATAGGTGGTCTCGATTTCTGGACGCCTTTCTGCATCCCAATCTGGATTTGCATCCTGTTCCTGATTGATAGACAACAGCTGAATGCCCCGTTTGGAGACGGCGAACTTGTCAAGATCCAGGCGTTCAACTGACCTGAGCAAACCCGCCGGCAATCAATCCGAACGCTTGTCAAATTCAGCCAACATACACCCTCAAAGCCCTGAAGGCTCGGCATGCGGCTGTAATGAATTGGCTGCCTTAGATGCGGCTTTGCCCCGCGAACGAATGGCGGGAATGAGAGAGAAAAATGCGCAAATATTACTGCAGCCTGTTGAAGCTCTTGCTTCTCGTTCCAATCCTTTTCTCGTTGGCTATGGGACTAACGAGTGCGCAGACCAAAATGCCCACTCCGCCGACAGGAATGACGCAACAGGATTTCAACGGTCTTGTCGATGCGATCAGCAACGCCGTCGTGGAGAAGTTGAAGAAGGAAGGCGCCGTTACGCTGAAACCCGCCGAAGCGGCGAAATCAGAAGTTACCGGTGAGCCAGAACTCGAAGACCTGGCGAGCGACCGGGCTAAGGCCTTTGTCGCACGCGCCAAACTCGCTCTTTCCGCCTTTCCCGAGTTATGGCGCAACCTAATCCGCGTCCCTGCCCTACTTGACAAAAGCGTGAGCGGCGGGCGCGGCCTTGTGGCTTTCCTGGTTACCCTCTTGGCCGCCATCGCGGCGGCACTCGGCTCCGAAGTTCTGCTGCGACGAGCCCTGGACGGCATCCGGCTGCGGCTCGCGGCTCGCCTGAGCGGTACGATGGAATTATGGCCACTCATTGGTATCGCCTGCCTCGACGCGCTTGGTGTCGCTGCTGTCTGGCTCGTTAGCCTTGGGCTGATTGGCGCATGGTTTCCTGGCTCTGACGAACAGGCGCGGCTCGCAGCGGCAGTTCTTTACGGCATCTTTTACTGGCGTCTGTATATGCTTGTGTTCCGGATCTTCCTTCGGCCAGGGCTCTCGGCGGCGAGGCTCGTTAAGCTCGGAGATGCGGACGCATCGGACGTTTACTGGCGACTGTCGGCCGTTATCGTGTCGATCATCGCGATGAGGATCGTCCTTCGCATTCTGATTGCCATCAGGACGCCACCCGAGGCGATCTCGGCCTGGCAGGTCCTGGCAAGCTTTCTAGTCATCAGCGTGCTCCTTTGGGCAGCCTGGAGGTCGCGGCATCCGGTCACCGCCTGGTTCAGCGGCATGATCGACGCGACCAGGGTGGGCGGTTTCGAATCCGCTTTGGCGCGGCACTGGTTCCCTATAGCAGCGTCGTTGTTTTTTGTTTTGTTTCTCGCAAAGCTGAATGGCGCTATCACGCAGCGCTTCACCGTTGCGGACGCTGTCCTCTTGACGCTCAATTTCCTCATCGGGCTCGTTCTGTTCGAGACCCTCCTCCATTTCGTCAAACAGCGACTTTCCGACGCGTCAATGCGGCTGCGCCGGTAAAGCCGCGGGCAGCGGATCTGGTCGCGCGCTGCATTCGCGTTGGCGTCTACATCGCCGTCGGCGTGACCATTGCGGAGACTTGGATCGTCGAAGTTTTCGGCCTCGTGGATAGCAGCCAATGGCGCTCGCTTGCTCACCAGGCCCTGACGGTCGGTGGAGCACTCTTTGTCGCCTATGTGGGGTGGGAAGTCATCCATTTCATGACCGACAGCTACATTGCACGACATTCACCATCGGCGCTTGGCTCGGCTGAGCAAGAGGGCGCGCCGCCGAGCGCGACCCGTCTGGCAACGCTCATCCCCCTGATGCGCACAGCATTTGTCATTCTGATATTTGTGGTTGCAGCTTTGGTTGTGTTGTCTGAGCTTGGCGTCAACATCACCCCGCTGATTGCCGCCGCTTCGGTTTTCGGTCTCGCCCTTTCCTTTGGCAGCCAGACCTTGGTGCGCGACATTGTTTCGGGGATCTTCTACTTGGCCGACGATGCGTTTCGGGTTGGCGAATATATCGATTGTGGCAAAGCAAAAGGGACGGTCGAAGGCTTTACTCTCCGCTCGATCAAGCTGCGCCATCAGAATGGCCAAGTCCATACGATCCCCTTCGGTCAGCTTGGCCAGATCACCAATTTCAGCAGGGACTGGACGACGATGAAATTCAATTTGCGCTTTGCCCGCAACACGGATGTAGAGAAACTGCGCAAGACTGTGAAAAAGGTCGGCCTCGCGATGATGGACGAACCTGAGTTCAAGGACGAATTTCTGCAACCTTTGAAGCTCCAGGGCGTCGCGGACGTTCTCGACAACGCCCTCGTGATGCGGTTCAAGTTCACCGTAAAGCCGAACATCCCGACCGTGGTCCAGCGCGAAGCGATGAAGCGATTGTTCAGTGCCTTTCATACGGCCGGCATCGAATTCGCGAGCGCGACTGTTTCGGTGCAAACGATCAGCGGATCAGTCGATAGCGCCGCTGCGGCGGCCGGGGCCAGCGCCGCAATCGCTCAGGCCTCCGCGCCACATGGTCAAGGTTGAGCACGGGACCACAGGGTTGTGGGCCACTACCAACGCCATCAACTGCAAGGATTCGGATCAGACCATCACATCGTGCAAGACAGCGGATGTCGAAGCGAACCGCCGAGGTCCGTTCCGGGTCATTCACGTCGGTTTTGCCACGTCCGTGACATGTCAGGTGATTGGGTAATTCCGGACCTGTCGATTGGCTGTTGATGGCGACGCCTGAGAGTGATCCGAGCCTCCGAAACTGTAGCCACGAATCATGCCCGGTCTCCTAACGCGATGAGGTTTCGTTGGCCATGTTGAGGATGCGTCCAAGAGTTGCAGGGGGAATTTCGCGGCCTCCAAGATACAGCGTGACCTCTCCTGGTCGATAAGCGTGGGCAAGAGTCTCGACGGGCTTACCCTCCAGGTCGAAGCGCACCGCATGATCAGGGGTGTAGTTCACGATAAATCCGGTTGTCGGCCCGAAGAATTGCACGACGGGGGTTTTCCGCACCACCGCCAGAGCCTGTTCCGCGTAGGTGATGGGCGGCTCTGATATGTCGAGTGGGATCTTCAGCCATCTCTCCACGCCACCTGTAAGACCGAAGATGAATATTTGCGAAGGCCGGTTGCTGCTTCCAAGAAGATACGCAGCAGGTTTAAACGAGGCACGAAAAAGAGCATCCGCTTCTTCTGCGATCTGGCGAGTGGTGGCGTCTATGGCTTCCTGGATAGTCTCAGCGCGGGAGATCTAGTGCCTCGGGAAGTCTTCTAAGGAGAGCAGCGGCTTTGTCAAAATCTCCTGCATAGACCTGATCCAGCCGACGAAGGCCCTTGCTGATGTTCTTGTATCCGCAGCGCCGTACCAACTCACTGCGGCTTAAGCCAAGTTCCTGAGAACGCTTTCGGATGAGAGATCGAGAGGGGTAAGTCTGTCTTAGCCATAAAAAAACCTCCTGCGTTTTGGCGCGAGGAGGGCTTGCTCCACCCGGTTGGTTGCCGAAGCCGCATCCCTTTTCAGGAAACCACCTTGCCCGGGTAGGCAGGTTGGCGAGCGTCAAGCCCTACTCTCGATGCAGTGAAGAATGTGACATGATTTATTCCAAACTTCAAGATGCCGAGTGTGATTGGTGAACGCTCGTACCTCCTCAGGGACAATGATGAACAGACCGGCGACGGAGCAAGATCAACTACCATGAACCGCCAATTGCGAAGAGCGCAACAGGCCCAGCGAAGGATGAGGATCAGAGCGGCACGGCTTCGATGTGTTGGCTGTGAAAGGGTTGGTCAGCCAATGACGCAAGAACATCTATGGCCAAAATGGCTCCGTAGCTCTCGACACTGATCGACACTCCAGTCGCGAGGTTTGACCTGGAAGGATAAATAGTAAGGTGATTTATGCGTGCTGGTGTAATTATTATCAAAACTGTTTAACTGGTCACGCAATCAAGGTGGAATTATGTTCCTCTGGTACTCCCTGAATTCAGTAGACTAAGATTTCGATTACTCACAAACTAAAGGAGACCAGAGGAACAGCACATGTGGATTATCAGTTCAATTGCTGCTTCTTTATTTTGGTTCGTGGTATAGTAGTATCTGGTTTCATAATTTTGTCATCCACGATTTCCAGTTTGACATTATAAAAAACATCTAACCAATAAAGAATTTCACAGCAGCAATGATCCCTATCCTGATACGCTGATTGGCAGAAACCGTTAGCATCCACCAGAAACCAAAGCACTCCACCCTCCCCGTCGGTTAAACCTCGAAGTGATTGTTTGGAATTGGGTGCAGAAGCCGGGGGATCAATTTCAGTAATTCCCACCGCCAGCAAACGACCATCAAGCAGGGTTTTGAAGAGGAGAGGTTTATCTAATTTATACATTGGGAGTTTCCTTTTAATGAGAAGATCACCGTTTGAACAGTCATATAAGCGCCAATGATCATAATATAACAAACTCAACCAGAGCTTAATGTTGTCAAAATAACATTAGCGCCCCCATTAGTCTAGTGAAATATTGCGTCATAGCATTAATTATTCTTAACGTTGGTAGTAAAAGCCTATTCCCCGATTCATATTGCCTCACCACACCGCATTGATCTGATATCGCTCATTGAAAAGACATGGGAACGTCTTTGAAGTGTGACATAGTCGAAATTAGCGGGATCATTGAAAAAGTTCTCACACTCCACTCTGCTCAAAACCACAGATGGATCATCGAAGTAAGCTTTCTTGAAAGAAGCTAAGAACGTGCGGCACCATACTTGTCGTTCTTCCGAAACCCCGCAAGGATAGAAAAGTCAATCTTTGGAAGTCGAACCACATTTGGATAACCACTGGCGGCATGATCGTCGACAATTTGAAAGCCGCGAAAATAGTTATTCCAATAATAATATTCCACGATAGGATTATGGTATTGGCATCGCGCAGGAATTTTGATGTTCCGTGCCCTCCACAATAGACAATCGGCCTGAACCTTGAATTCTGCCGTAAATATGCCGTCTCGCAATCCCCAGACGAAATAGCTTGGATCGGTGAGGATGATTTCGGGTAAAGTTAGTTGCAGGTGCTTCCCGAATGGCATCCTATCCCAAAGCACGGGTCGATGCGGGTCTGGATGCAGGTAAGTTCTCGTTGTGTGAGTTTAAATCATGTTCCTTGGCCCATTGCTCAATTTCATCCTGGGTGAGTGATCGGCCGTCATTAGCCTTGCCGATCTTGCCCCAGCCCTTCAGCCTCTGTTTCTGGTGTCCGCCATATCGATTCTGGGGTGGACCGCGCAATTCCTTGGTATAATGATTGACTTTTGTCGGGGGTTTATATCTAATCAATTTAAATCGACTCCTCAAATACAAATAGAACTCTCGAACAATTAAATGCTCATAATAATCCGTTGTTGCTCATGCCTCTCGCGTCGTTTAGAAGTGATGAAACCGGAGCTTCGTGAGGGTCAACAGCGCATCCGTATTTGATAAAAAATTTCAAGTTTAATAATAATTAATCGGCAAATCATAGCACAGGCTTTGTTGCCAGTGATGTTAATTATGCGTAACCTAAAACATGAAAAGAACCCATCTAGTTGTCCTTTAGAATCGATCGCTCTGCTGTCTGGGGCCCATTCATACCACCGGAGCACTCGCCCGTTGGGACAGATACACCTCTCTTGTCGCCCTCTTTGGATTCAAGTGGTTGAGAGATGGCGCGAGTGATGGCTCTGATACCTTCTTCCTCCTGCAAAAAAATAATCACCGTGCCGTCCGTTGCTATCTGAGGACTTCTAAAGAGCGACGATAGGCGGCACGGTGGTTATCATCTCGTTACTGCTTCTCTGGAGTCACTTCTTCTTTCGACTTCCCATCGCTCGCCCATGGCTTCCTCATAGGCTTGTCTTCTCTCTGCATTTTTTGCCTCTAAGACCTTGAGTTGCTGAAGGTCATAAATGTCTGGCAGCACGAAAATATCCGCTTTTCTGCCGCGCACCACCGCTGCATATCCGGAGCATGGAAAGAACCAGCCCTTGATATGACATGGAACCTCGGTGGTAAGCGCATTGAGGATCTTAAGGGGAGGCAAATACAGCGTCTCAAATTCCAATCTGATCCTTTCAGGAGCTATTACTTCAAACACCGACTTCATTGCGTTTGAGGGCGTACCCCAATATTCCAAACACCACTTCTCGCGACACGTATAGCCATGTGCTTGCTTGGCTTCCAAGGCCAATTCCGGAGGATAGATTACAGGATTATCGTAGAAGATTTGAGTCCGAAATGGGTCGGTCCCATATGAATACATTCGTATATTTCTGGTACCGGGATTATTTTCGCAAAGTCAATCTGATCCTTGGTAAAGAAACGAGGGGCAGAACTCTCAACATGGAAGGGTGCTGTCGCGCTTGAGCTCGCGCACGATCTGGCGCGCAGACGGTCGGCGCCGCGAGCAGCGGGCGATGATGTCCGAACCCCAACGGCTCAACCTTCTCGAGCTCAGTTCTAATTTTTCTGACCCTCGGCTGTGACTGGCGCATTGCCAACCTCCGCGTCGTCCCAGGGCATAATTTGGTCCCTTCTCGTTACCCATTGCTCATTTCCTCAATTCGACCGCCACTGCCATGAGCATCCGTTCAACACGTTTCGACCATTCTTCTTCATTAAAACGCGTTCCAGGCGGTGCCAAACCATCTTCTATCTCGAAGTGATGGAGCCACTCGGCTTGTATCCGATCGCTCTCACGATAGACATGAGCCGCTCGTTGGCGCTCAACGTATGTGTCACAACATTTGTATATGTCCCAGGCGGCATAATTAACATCGTCAAGGTACTCGGCGGTTTCTTCGTTGAACCGTCCTTGATCGGCCTGCTTGATGCGAGCGAACTCCTGTTCCAGCATTTTGATATCAAAAATATGATCCCAGAGCGTTTTCCCAGGCTTCCAGTTTGCTGGTTCCGCTGTTTTGGCTAACTCTACTCCGTTCTGCGTCCTAACGGCCTTATAGTTCTGCATCAATCAACCCTCTTGGTTAAATACTGTGCTTCCTAGTCAGTACATTCATGCTTGCGACACGGCTTCATAGTTTTTGTGTAGTCTTATGCCCTTCCACTGTTCTGCTTTCGTGATTTGTCGTTGATTTTCTCACCGATGCGATTCGATCCAATTCGCGTTGAACTTGCTCGGCGTTCATCGGCCAGTGAGCCCAGCGCCGCACTTGCCCATTGGGACAGATGCAAAATTCGAGTCGGTCAACTTTTTCTGCCTCAGGCCTAACAGCTAGCCGCACATTAATAATTCCGTGATGGCCGCACAGGAAACATCTAGAGTTCGGGTCTTCCCAATCGACATAGAACTGTTCCCAATACCGCGAAACTACCTCCGTATTTTTCGGTGGCCTTTTATTTCGTGCGTCGGCAGAATTAATTAGTTTACTCATATCTTCTTTTACCTGCTGTTGATATTACTGGATTTTGTATACTTACTTATGATGACTGGGTCACATAGCGGGCCGCCGTAAGCATTCAGCAATATCCCTCTCAAGGTTTTCAAAATCTCTCGACCATTCCTCTTCGTCAAAGGTTTTTCCGGGCGCTACAAAACCATCTTTGATATTTGACTGGTGGCACCACTTGGCCTCTAGCCGATCGCATTCTCGAATCAGGTGAGCAGCTCGTTGGCGCTGATTGTACGTGCCACACAACTTGAATATGTCCTTGGCGCAACAGTAAACATTCTCACGGCGGCCAGAAGTCTCTATCGTGAACCGTCCTTTACTACTCTGCTTGATTAGAGCCAGCTCCTGTTCCAGCACTTCGATATTGAACACATGATACCAGAGCAGCGGTTCTCCAGGCTTCCAGGTCACTGGCTCCGCTGTTTCGAACACCTCTAAATGTCCGTCATGCGTCTCAAAACTCTTATAGTTCTGCATCAATGAACCTCTTTTGGTTAGATACGCTTCTTGAAATCACTTTCGTTCATTGCTCAATTTCCCAACGTGCCGCCCTCATACTCCAGCTTCAGCTTGTCGTACTGATAAGTTCGGCGTCCGCACTGGGGCACATCGACTGCCGCTTGCAGCGCCTTCTTGTCGCGCAGTATGTTCTCAAGGATGACAGAGACAGCGGTGACCGTGTGCAGCAAATTGTGATGGCCGAACTTGCGGGCATGGTCAGCAATCCTGAGAAGCTCGCGATAGCAGTCCTCATTGACATCATCGGTGGCGAGACGCCATCGCAGCGCATCGTAGCGCGTCTCCAGACAAGTCCAATCGTGCCAGGGTGAAGAGTCGATCGCTGCCCATATCCGAGGTAGAAGCGGATCATGGTCGTCGAGCGAGGTGAGCAAGTCCCATGCCTCTCGAGCGCGTCGTATTGCGCGACCTTCAAGAGGTCTATGATAGCCTCGAAACGAATCTCCCTGCCCTTCGGAGTGCGGGGTAGTTCATCGAGAATTCCTCCACAGCCATTCGCGAAGGATACCGTTGTTCTCGTCCGGGTCATTCTCGCGGCTCTCGACCATCAGCTTCCAGAACTCTTTCAGTCCTTCCGGGTTCAGTTCCGTGTAGGTGTTTTCTGGACAGAGTTGAGCAGGCCTTTGCATGGTCAACTGAATCGCTTCGAGACGATCCCACATCCAGTCCTCGCGTCTTTCCTGTGCCAATCGCTTGGCTTCGACTTGCGCCTCGATCAAGGTCTTGATAGTGCCGCGATCCTTCGGCCTGACCTTTGAAGGAACGTCTAAACCGAAATCGGTGAGGATCGCTTTGAGTTCGTCCTCGGTGATCTTGCGCTCCCGCACCTGGGTGGTTACCCATTGCTGGAACTCCTGGCGCCGCTCGTTGGCATTGAGGTTCTCTACGGTAGCAGTCATCGATAATATTTCCTTCTTTAAGAATAAGCATTAACGCAGAACAGCCTTCACCACTTCCTCGGGACATTGTTTTCCTTTGGGTCGATGTCGGAGATGAAGCCTCAATGTTAAAGCTTAGTAATATCTAATCACTATCATCATCATAAAATCTGAAGAACACTACCACGATTTCTGGAAAAAGTCAAGAAGAAAGGCGTAACTCGCTCAATTACCTGACAGTACTCCTCCAAGGGATTTCATTTTGAACGGGCTGGTATTTCTTGGCAAATAAAGCCGCACTTGAACACTTTGGGTCGTGGCGCTTCGCTCGTTCTTGAGGAACTCGCTACGCTCCCATTCATGATTTACTTAGTTATCTTATCGGTCAGCTAACAAACGAAGGTTTGACTGTGCTCAGGTATTAGAAGGAAGGGTGTTGTCGCGGGAAAACTTGACCTACTCAACATGGTCTGCTTGGTTTGCGACTCATCCCGGCATACTTATATAAGCTCACCATAATGTCATAGGCTTTACGTCGCATCTTGGGATCAGTTCCGGCGATATCCAAGAGTTCAAGATTAATCTCATCCAGTGAATATCCGTTTCCCCGCAAAAAGATACCGAAATCGAAATAGATATGATGGCGACCTTCCTTCATGGCCTTTCAGTTCCTGCTTCTTGGCCTCCTTGATCGCCACAAACTCAGGAGTGATATTCTTGGTTCGCTGGTTCCAGAAGCCATGATCAGGTTTGGGATGAGTGATCGGTTTAACTTCCTCATAGGTGATCGGGTTGATGGCAAACTTGGCGAATTCTCTGGTGGTCATGCCATAGGTTCTGAAGAAAGCCCACTCCCGCTGATCACGATTGGTGCAGGGAACACGAAATGACTGAATCCCGCTGCGGCATTGTGGATCAAGACCGGCTTCCTTCATTCCATATCCCGTCACTACCCTAATGCGTTCGACCAAGGAATCATGCACCAATTGGAAAAGCTCGAGTGATGGGCAGGGATTGAGGAAAGGTAGGATGAACTCGATAGCGATTGGGTTGTTGTGCTGATCGTGAGAAGCTGTTGCAGATGATGAATGAGGTTTTCCCTAAAGGTCCCGCATCATTCCAGAATATCCGCTCAAATTCTTCTGGTGATAGCGAACCATTGTCGAAATCCAACACCAAACCATAAGCACATTTGAAATTGTTCTGCCTGCGATAACCGTCTTCACCATCCCTCATCTCAAAGGTGGTCATGTTGAACAGAAGCAGCTTGTCATTGGCATCTATAGGAATCCCACTTTGCTGCCTCATGAACGAAACGAAACCCTGAAGATCATATTGGCCTATTGTGAAATCCCGAGGCCTGAAGGCGTTCTTATTGAGGTGAAAGGTAATCTCAAGGGAATTCTAAAGCGATACCACCGTCTTGAGTGTCGCCACTTACCACGAAATCACTACCTTTTTTTCTTATAGTATTAAGAATATTTGGTAGTGTTTTCGTTGCATGAGGGTCAGCGCATCATTGGCACTCATTGTCTCCAATTCCCTCACCAGTTTCAGGCCGACGAACCGCTTATCCTTGTCTTTTTGGGAATAGGGAACGGGTTTGGTTGTGGCTGTTGGCTTTTCGATTGATGATGTTGCCAATGCGTCGAATGTCACTGGTTCCCAAGATTTTACCAAGAGCCATTGCCGTTGATTTATCCGCAACAATGATCTCAACGGGCTTGGTGGAATCGATGACCCGCAGATTGGTTCGCATTGACCACCTGATGAGCCTGTTCAATCAAGGTGTGAGCGAGTGATCGTGTTTCGGTCAAATCCCAGATGGAGCAAGAGTGACTGGTGAATGGTTTTGCGATTAAGAGCCGGGATAAAGACGATGCAGGTATATTGATCATAGCAGTTCAAACCGCTGACCTTACCACCCAGAAGTTTGGCATTCGGTGATTGGACCAGAGGGCTATTCTTGTCATCGTTATTGGTCGCGAGGAGAAACGGACGATCACCAACATGAGCCAGGATGGTGTCGTCGATTGCCTGCTTCACCGTCTTGCCATCGCTGGTCAGTTTCTTGCGAATGGTCTTGCTGAATTTTTCCTTCTCAAGGCAATATCGGATCGAGGCTCGTTGACCGATAGAATCAGGATAGCTGGTGTATCTCAGTCTTTTTAGAAGAGCTTGGGCCGGTTGAGGATTATACCCAGCCTTCTTCAGATGATGGTAGAGTAGGAGTGACTCAAAGTTCGCCGCCAGAAAGCAACAGTTGGACGAACACGCTTGGCTTTGATCACGCTGAGGAACGGAATGGACCAATCGCTTCATCATCGGTCTGAGGTGGCCCGGTTTATAACGCGATCATAGTCCTCATTTCGGACATAGACGGTGTAGTTCCTTGGACTTAATGTGCTCAAGCAATTCTCGGAACCCATCCATTGCCGTATCGGGTAGCTTCAGCAAGTCATCAATATTGGCACCTCTGCGTTTGGTGACTTTGGAGAGTTGACTGGAAATACGATGAGCTTGAATGTAATTGCGAAGGAGTTCATGAGAGACGTTTAGCTTTAGCTCGGTGAGACGTGTCGATCTCGGGATCTCTCATCGAAGAATATCTGCCAGTCACTCCTATCGGGAAAGTAAGGAATTCGGAAAAACGCGGAATGGCTGATAAGAACGACGGCCATGTCTGGCGGGTCTCTCAGAACATTCATCACATCTGTGACGACGTTAGAGGTGGTTTCGGAGTGGATCTTGATGATGTTTTCCACACCCAATTTGATCAGGGTCGCTTCAAATTCATCGATGAGACGGACCGATTGAGCCACATACATAAACCTCCTTGATCGAAGTCGTATGTTGTCCCTGATGTAACAGGCTGCAGCGGTGGTCTTGAAACTGCCGCAAGGAGCAGACGCAGATATCGACACCGCCTACGAGTGGTTCTGAATCATCAAATGGTTCGTTCGAAATGAGCTTCAGATAAATGTTGCTGTTCACCAAATATCACTCACTTAGTTTGGGCCGCGAAGTAGGGCAAAAACCACCCCTGACCCTTCCTCCAACGGTAAGTAGGGGATCAGAAATGCCCGTTACTGCGGGCTCTATTGACAGTCGTGGATGTGCCTGGGGGTTGGAGACGGCTAGTCATATCTCCGCCGCCAAGGAACGGCACACTGGTTAGCAGCAGATGGGGATCTTGGCCAAATTACCCAAATTAATCTTTTTTCATTTGACAGTAAAAGAAAATTTCCCTCGATCTTCTATTATGTAGGCAATCAGTGTAGTCCTGGCTTTAAATATCATATGGATAATAACCTTTTGTGGTTGACAAGTTTTACATGCTAATTATGAAACTTTCGAATTTAATTCGATTGCAAACTGTCCATATGCGAAGTCCTGAAATGAGCCGGGAAATGTCGGCAGCGAGTTTCTGAACAAGCTTTAAATCAAAACCAGAAGTTCCCAATCTTGCATGAGGTATCGCTGGTCAGATGCGGCAGATCCGTATCCATGAACCGGGATACCATAGCTATCGGCGGCAGACTAGCGATGGCCACCTCCTCCATGGCGATCTTCAAGGTCTTGCGAAACACGTTGAGATATTTGTTCAAGGTTGAAGAGGCAAGATTCCGACCGCGCTCTTTCCGCAACCACGATAGCCCTCCGATTTCACTGTGGCCGATAGACCGCCTGATTGCTGGCCGCTGGAATGATCGCCCAACACTGTGTCGGCAACTGTGACGGGTCATGATCGCGGCAACCCAATGATTTTGCTCGGCTGTGTCGCTGTGTCGGCTGTGGCGACTGTGGGGCAGTAGGCCGCCCAAGCGGCTTCAAACTGGTCGCGAGTGTAGCCACGACAACTACGGTCGCCCGGCCTGCGCGCTATTGGCCAGATGGTCTTGGAGCGAATGCCAAATGGTTGTAGCAGGCGCGCCAGTTCGGACCGGATCAGCTTGTGTGGTGGCCGATCGTCGTTCACGCCACGCCATTCCGCCCAGACAGCGTCCTCCAATTCAAGCATTGCCTCGACCAGATCCTTACTGCCGATGCGATCAACTCCTCGCGCCAGGAACACTTTGCGGATGTCTGCCAACAATGAGACGCCCGGATCTTCATCTGGCCGATTGCTATGAAGCTCGACTAGGGCAGTTCGGGCAGCTTCACCGTGGCCAAGCGCGTCGGCGATGGCTAGCAGGGGCCGGCAATTGTCAGCGGCGCGATTTCGTAGCGACGACGGCATTTCAGGATCGCGGGCGAGCCGAGCAGTTGGGGCAAAACACCATGTGCGGGGCAGTCTGCCGACTACGGCACTGACGAGTCCGAGAGCAATCGCCCAGCAGAAGCTTGATGGCATCCCGCGAAAACCATGGATCATCCCGCGAAAACCCCGGATTGAATTGGGGACAAAACATCCGCCGATGTTGCTATCTCGACAGTCAGCATGACGGAGGACGTTTGATCGACCTCCGCACACCAATCCCCCTCGCTGTGGCAGTCGAGTTGTTCTTCCCTTACGGCGGAATGACCGTTTCCAGCCTTCGAACCGAGGCCAGGAAAGGGAGGCTTGTGCTTGAACGAATTGCTGGGAAGGATTTCGTCACCGGGGAGGCAATCGAGAAAATGAGGGAGCTATGCCGCGTCGAGCGAAAAGTGCCCGGCTCTACCTCCGAGGCCGCAAAGGCCGGGAAACGGTCTGGGTCATCAGGGACGGAGCACATGAAGAGAGCACTGGCTGCGGCGAGACAAGCCGGGCTAGAGCTGAGAAAAAGCTCGAAGAGTACATCGCCAGAAAATTCACCCCCACCGGCCAGCGTGACCCCTCTGAACTTACCGTCTCAGAAATCTTGATGATGTACGCGAAAACACGCGCTCCGAATCATGCAGCGCCCCAGCTTGTGGGCTACCACCTGGGGCCGCTATTGGATTTCTGGGGCGAGAAGCTCGTCGGCCAGATCAAGGGCCAATCCTGCCGTGATTATGTGAAATGGCGCGTCTCTCAAGGGCGCAAGGCATCCACGGCTCGCCGAGAGTTGATCACGCTGCGTGCTGCCGTCAATGCTTGGCATAGGGAGAACCCGCTTCCTGCTCTTCCCGTGGTCATCATGCCGCCAGAGGGTGAAGCCCGGCAACGCTATCTTACTCGTTATGAAGCGGCTCTTTTGCTGCGGGCCGCGAGGAGACTGGGGCTGCATCACGTCGCGCGCTTTATCTTGCTGGGGCTGTACACGGGAACGCGCCACACAGCCATGCTGAACCTCTCGTGGCTCCCCTCCGTTTCAGGCGGTCATGTAGACGTCGAACAATCGGTCTTGCATCGAAGAGGCACTGGAGAGCGTGAGACAAGCAAACGCCGGCCACCAGCAAGGATACCTCAACGTCTCATGTCACATCTGCGACGATGGCACCGAGCGGATAAAGCCAGGGGAATTGCCCACGTTATCACTTGGCAAGGCGAGCCGTTCAAAAAGGAACGTCGAGCATGGAGCCGAGTGGTTCAGGGTGCAGGGATGGGGAAAGAGGTGACGCCGCATATTCTTCGCCACACCTGTGCGACATGGGCACTGCAAGAAGGCATCGAGGTGTGGGACGTGGCGGCGCTGCTTGGAACATCAGTCGGACAGATCGAGCGCACCTACGGGCATCATGATCCGAAGTTTCAGAAGGCTATTTCTGGGGCCTTTTCTGGGGCGCAAAAAAGGGGCTGATTTGCCATCCCCTTGAATATGTTGGTCGGAGCGGCGGGATTCGAACCCGCGACCCCTACCCCCCCAGAGTAGTGCGCTACCGGGCTGCGCTACGCTCCGACGTCAAGCCGCCTATACCATCTTGGGTGCGGCGGTGAAAGACCAAACGGCGAGCCCTTTCGGCTACTCCGTGCGATCGAGAATGCGCCGCGCCGCCGCGAGATCGGTCAGCGCCAGGCGCAGCTCCTCGACATCGCTGCGGGTCAGCACGGGCCCGCTCGCCGCGGGTCGCGGTTCCACCGTCGGCGGCGCCGTCGGCGCCGGCGGCTCGGCCTCGGCCTTGGCTGGCAGCGGCACCGATGCCGGCACCGATGCCGCCACTTCGGCCGGTTTCGGCTTCACCTCCGCCTCGGGCTCATGCCCCGGCACCCCCTCCGGCTCGGGCCTGATCTCGCCGCGGCCGATCGCCGTCACATGCGCCACCCCATGGTCCCGCAAAATGCGCTGGACGCCGCGGATCGTATAGCCCTCGCCATAGAGCAGCTGGCGGATTCCGTTGAGCAGATCGACATCATTGGGCCGGTAGTAACGGCGCCCGCCGCCGCGCTTCATCGGCCGGATCTGCGTGAACCGCGTCTCCCAGAAACGCAGCACATGCTGCGGCACGTCAAGTCCGTCCGCCACTTCGCTGATGGTGCGAAAAGCCTCAGGTGCCTTGTTCAATCCACCTCGTCTCCACCCTCGAGACCATTGACCCTGTTCTTCATCACCTGGCTTGGCCGGAACACGAGGACGCGACGCTTCGTGATGAGCACCTCCACCCCGGTCTTGGGATTGCGGCCCATCCGGGGTCTCTTTTCCCGCACGATGAACGTCCCGAAGGAGGACAGCTTCACATTCTCCCCCGTTGCCACCGCCTCTGCCATCGCATCGAGCACGGATTTGACCAGATCTGCCGAATCGCTTCTTGACAACCCGACCTGGCGATGCACCGCCTCGCTCAGGTCCGCGCGGGTGAGAGTCTTACTCACGGGCCAACCCCCCGTATGACTGTAGTTGAGCTTATCTTTCAGGGGTTTAGAGTCAATAGAGCAATCGACCCGAAGGCGGGTTTAAGTCTCTACCAGCGCGCCAGCACCGCGCCCCAGGTGAAGCCGCCGCCCATCGCTTCCATGAGCACCATGTCGCCGGTCTTGATTCGCCCATCCTTGACCGCGACGTCGAGAGCCAGCGGAATGGACGCCGCCGAGGTGTTGCCGTGGAAATCGAGCGTGATCACCACCCGCTCGATGGGGATGCCGAACTTCCGCGCCGCACCGTCGAGGATCCGCTGATTTGCCTGATGCGGCACGAACCAATCGATCTCGGCGCCGGTGATGCCGGCGCGATCCAGCGTCTCGTGCATCACGTCCGAGATGTTGGTGACGGCATGGCGGAACACGTCCTTGCCTTCCATCCGCAGCACACCGACCGTCTTGGTGGTGGATGGCCCGCCATCGACATAGAGCTTGTCCTTGTAGCGCCCATCGGAGCGGATGACGGCGGCATGAATGCCGCGCTCGGCGAGGCCCTCGCCGCGGTCGTCGCGGGCCCGCAGCACCACCGCCCCGGCGCCGTCGCCGAACAGCACGCAGGTCGAGCGGTCCGACCAGTCGAGAATGCGCGAGAAGGTCTCCGACCCGACGACCAGCGCCGTGCTCGCCGTTCCGGCGCGCAGAAAGGCATCGGCGGTCGCCAGCGCATAGACGAAGCCCGAGCACACCGCCTGAATATCGAACGCCGCCCCGCCGGTGATGCCAAGCCCGGCCTGAACCGCTGCCGCCGTGGCCGGGAAGGTGTTGTCCGGCGTCGAGGTGGCAACGATGATGAGGTCGACCGCATCGGCAGCGACGCCGCCATGCGCCAGCGCTGCCTGCCCGGCAGCGATGCCGAGGCTCGCCGTCGTCTCGCCCGGTCCGGCAATGCGTCGCTCGCGAATGCCGGTCCGCTCGATGATCCATTCGTCGCTGGTATCGACCATCCGCGCCAGGTCGTCATTGGTCAGAACCCGCTCGGGAAGTGCCGACCCGACTCCCTCGATGACCGCCCGCCGCTGCCTCATTTCAAAGCCCTGCCCCGGCTTCGGCGACCGAACCCGGGGCAGCCGTCGACTTCACGGCCATGTCGGCAGCAATCTTTTCGACAATGCGATTCTCCACCATGTCCACGGCGACGTCGATTGCCGAAGCAAAGCCGAAAGCGTCGGTGCCGCCATGGCTCTTGACCACGACCCCGTTGAGGCCGAGGAACACGCCGCCATTGCGCGTCCGCGGGTCCATTTTCTCCCGCACCGCCTCGAAAGCGCCGGCCGCCAGATAAGCCCCGATCCGGGTGAACAGCGAGCGGTTGAGCGCCTGCTTGAGATAGCCCGTCAATTGCCGAGCCGTGCCCTCGGCAGTCTTGAGCGCGATGTTGCCGGTGAAGCCCTCGGTGACCACCACATCGACCGTGCCCTTGCCGAGGTCGTCGCCCTCGACAAAGCCGATATATTCGATGGGCAGCCTGAGCTCCCGCAGACGCCGGCCGGCTTCCTTGACCTGCTCGATGCCCTTGATCTCCTCGACGCCGATATTGAGCAGTCCGACGGTCGGCCGCTCGATGCCGAACAGGCAGCGCGCCAGGGCCTCGCCCATGATGGCGAAATCGACGAGCTGGTCGGCATCGGCCCCGATCGTCGCCCCGACATCGAGCACGACGCTTTCGCCCTTGAGAGTGGGCCAGATGGCGGCGATGGCCGGCCGGTCGATGCCGGGCATGGTGTCGAGAATGACCTTGGCCATCGCCATCAGCGCCCCGGTATTGCCGGCGGAAACCGCCACATGCGCCTCACCCCGCTTCACCGCCTCGATCGCCTGCCACATGCTGCTGACCCGCCGGCCGCGCAGCAGCGCCTGGCTCGGCTTGTCCTCCATGCCGACCGCAATCTCGGCATGGTGGACCGAGGCCTTGGCGGCAATGTCGGGATATTGCGCGAGGAGGCTGCGCAGCCGCGTTGCATCGCCATAGAGCCTGAGCTCGATGTTCGGATGGCGCTTGAGCGCCAAGGCCGCGCCTGAAAGCACCATGTCGGGCCCGAGATCGCCGCCCATTGCATCCAGCGCTATCACAACCTGCTCAGTCATTCACACACGCATCGGCTGGATTCGCGACCGGTTGCATTGCCACACTGAAGTCGCGGGACAATAGCGCGAGACTGCGTCCGAGCAAGAGCCAAGGTGACGCCGCCCGCCCTATTCTCCACCGTCTTGCGACTTTACGAGTTTTCGCAATGCGGCGAAGGGGCTGTCCGTGGTTCGTTGTACGTTCTCCGGTTGCACGCCGCCGAGCTCCGCAGCCAATTCTGCGCCGGGCTTGCGCGGATAGGGATCGAGGTTCAGCGCCAGCTCCTCGGCCGCCAGCTCGCCGAGGTCGATGGCGCCGCCATTGACGATGTCCGGCTCGTCGCCCTCGAGCTCCTCGACATGATCGTGCCGGGCACCCTCGGCGATGAAAAATCGCGCCAGCGGAAAGACCAGCTCGACCGGGAATGGATCGAGGGTGATGACGCAGCGCTGGACCACCTCCGCCGTCACCGTCCCCTCGACCTGGATTCGGCCGCGCTGGAGCGGTCGGATATGAAAATCGCCGGCAAACTTGCGGATTTCCGGCAGATCGAAGCGCCGGGCCAGCGCCGCGCGCTCCTTGTCGTCGGCCTCGATCTGCTCCTCGAGCCCTGCCTCGGGGACCCGGTCGACCGGGAGCAAACGGGAGAATTCCGGGGTCATGGCGCTGCTCCATTCTCCGGCTCGGGCACCAGGTCCGGCAACATCCCGTTCGCCAGCGGCTCGACCGGGGTCGCTGCCAGCGCTGCCCTGAACGCGACGGCATGACGGCCGAGCCGCGCGAGCTCGGCCGCTGGCGGCGGCCCCGCGGGATGGAGATTGCGAATCAGCACGGCGGCAATCGCTCGAGCCGGATCAGCCGCGGCAAATGCCTCGCGATAGGCGATGGCCCGCCCATAATAGACGCCGGCCATGGTGCGCATCTGCCTGGCGACGCTCAGATCGCCGACCCCCATCTCCCTGAGCGAGCGGTCCATATCGGCAAACATGGTGTCGAGAACCGCCTGGGCGAGCGCGGCTCCGTCGGGCCCGTCCTGGCGCAGGCGCTCGATCAGCAGGGAAAGATGCAGAACGATCATGTCGAACCGGCCGCTCACCGTGTCGGGCACGCCGGCCTGGGAGTACAGCCAGGGCTGCCGCGCCAGCGCCACAATCGCCGCATAGACCGAGTCCGAACGGGGCTTTGCGACATCGGAACCGCCGAAGATCTGCTTTAGCATCAATGCACTGCCTTTAGCCGGGTGGTGCTGGGGAGTTGGCGCAACACATGACCTACCTGTTCAACCGGCGCAAGCGCATGGTGCTGCCAGTCCTGGCCGTGCTGCTGGCCGCCTGCTCCGCGACCATAAGCCATCGCGGCTATCAGCCACGCGCCCAGGATATGCAGAAGGTTCAGGTCGGCATGTCCAAGGCCGAGGTCGAAGCCACGCTCGGCTCGCCCTCGACCACCGCCACCATCAACAACACGGGCGACAGCTACTACTATATTTCCTCGACCGTCGAACAGTCGTCCATTCTCGATCCCAAGGAAGTCGACCGCAAGGTCTTCGCCGTGCGCTTCAACCAGAACAACCAGGTCGAGAGCTTCGCCAATTACGGCCTGGAGGATGGGAGGATCGTCAATATCAGCTCGCGCGAGACGCCGACCGCCGGCAAGGAAATGACGATACTCGGCCAGCTCTTCGGCGGCATTGGCACCTTCACGCCGTCCGAAGGACCGCCCGGCAAGGGCAAGGTCGGTCCGTGAGCCGGAAGCAATTGGCAATAGGCAATAGGCAATAGGGGCGGCCTACCACTTTCCCTTCTCCCCGTTTTGCACGGGGAGAAGGTGCAGCGGAGGGGCGGATGAGGGAACTCTCACCCGCCATGGGCGAGCACCGCCAGCAGCAGCAGCGCCACGATGTTGGTGATCTTGATCATCGGATTGACCGCCGGACCGGCCGTATCCTTGTAAGGATCGCCCACCGTGTCGCCGGTCACCGAGGCCATGTGTGCCTCCGAGCCCTTGAGGTGGCGGGTGCCGTGGCTGTCGACATAGCCGTCCTCGAACAATTTCTTGGCATTGTCCCAGGCACCGCCCCCCGCCGTCATCGAAATGGCGACGAACAGCCCGGTCACGATGACGCCGAGCAGCATGGCGCCGAGCGCCGCGAAGGCCGACGCCTTGCCGGCAATCGCATTGACCACCAGAAAGACCACGATCGGCGACAGCACCGGCAGGAGCGAGGGCACGATCATCTCGCGGATCGCCGCCTTCGTCAGCATGTCGACGGCGCGACCATAGTCCGGCCGCTCGGTGCCCTTCATGATCCCCGGATGATCGCGGAACTGGCGCCGCACCTCCGCCACCACCGCCTGGGCGGCCCGGCCCACCGCCGTCATCGAGATGCCGCTGAACAGGTACGGCAGAAGGCCGCCGAACAGCAACCCGACCACGACATAGGGATCGGCAAGCGAGAAGTTGATGTCTCCCAGACCGTCGAAGAAGCTGCCCGGCGCCGCATGGGCGGCAAAATAGCGGAGATCCTGGGTGTAGGTGGCAAAGAGCACCAGCGCGCCGAGTCCGGCCGAGCCGATGGCATAGCCCTTGGTTACCGCCTTGGTCGTGTTGCCGACCGCATCCAGCGCATCGGTCGACTGGCGCACTTCCTTGGGCAGCCCCGCCATCTCGGCAATGCCGCCGGCATTGTCGGTCACTGGGCCGAAGGCGTCGAGCGCCACCACCATGCCGGCCAGCGCCAGCATGGTCGACACCGCCACCGCCACGCCATAGAGGCCGGCGAGATTGTATGTGCTGATAATGCCGAAGATGATGACCAGCGTCGGCAGCGCCGTCGCCTCGAGCGACACCGCAAGACCCTGGATGACATTGGTGCCATGGCCGGTCACCGAGGCTTCGGCGATCGACGCCACGGGGCGGTACCCGGTTCCAGTATAATATTCGGTAATCCAGACAATAAGTCCGGTTACTATCAACCCGACCAGGCCGCACCAGAACAGGTGCATCGGCGTGAAGCTGTGCCCGGCCGCGGTCAGCGGTACGCTCATGCCGCCCCAGATCCAGGTGGTCACCGGCCACAGCGCCACGAGCGACAGCACCGCCGAGGCGATGAAGCCGCGATAGAGCGCGCCCATGATCGAGTTGTTGGCGCCGAGCCGGACGAAGAAGGTGCCGATGATCGAGGTCACGACGCAAGCCCCGCCGATCGCCAGCGGATAGAGCATCGCCGCCTGCTGCAGCTCCGGCGGGGCGAATATGATCGCCCCGAGCACCATGGTGGCGACCACGGTCACCACATAGGTCTCGAACAGATCCGCCGCCATGCCGGCGCAGTCGCCGACATTGTCGCCGACATTGTCGGCGATGGTCGCGGGGTTGCGCGGATCGTCCTCCGGGATCCCGGCTTCCACCTTGCCGACCATGTCGCCGCCGACATCGGCGCCCTTGGTGAAGATGCCGCCGCCCAGACGCGCGAAGATCGAGATCAGCGAGGCGCCGAAGCCGAGCGACACCAGCGAGTCGACCACCGTGCGGTCGGTCGGCCCGAAGCCGACGGTCCCGACCAGGAAGCCGAAATAGAGCGTGACCCCGAGCAGCGCCAGGCCGGCGACCAGGAGACCGGTGACGGCGCCGGCCTTGAAGGCGAGGTCGAGACCGCCGGACAGCGACTTGGTGGCGGCCTGCGCCACCCGCACATTGGCCCTGACCGAGACATTCATGCCGATGAAACCGGCCGATCCCGACAGCAGCGCGCCGATGGCGAAGCCGATCGCCGGATAGCGGCCGAGCAGCGCCCAGGCGATGATGAATATGACGGCGCCGACCATCGCAATGGTCGCGTATTGGCGCCGCAGATAGGCTTGCGCTCCTTCCCGGACGGCGGCCGAAATCTCCTGCATGCGGGCCGAACCGGGATCGGCAGACATCAGCGAACGGGTCGCCCAGATCCCGTAAACGATCGAGAGCGCGCCGCAAGCAACGATGATCCAGAGTGTTGCACTCATAATAAGTCCTTGTTGTGGGTCTATTAATCCTAGGCTGGACAGCGATTGCTGCAGACAGAAAGCGGCTCGGGTCCCCTCAACCCCCGATCTGTTGGGGCGGAAAATGCCAAAACTATCGGGTCAAGGCAACGGGGTTGAACTTGCCTCTTTCCGGCACCAAACGGTAGCGCCTCAGCCGCCGATCTCGCCCTGCCGCTGGCGACGGGCCAGCTGATCGAGGGCCGCATTGATGAAGCCGGGCTCGCTTCCGTCAAAAAATGCATGCGCCACATCGATATATTGCGAGATGGCGACCTTGACTGGAATGTCGTTGCGGAACATCAGCTCATAGGCTCCCGCCCGCAGGATCGCTCGTGCCGTGGCATCGAGACGGCCCAGAGTCCAGCCGGTGGCAAGGCAGCCATCGAGCGAGCGGTCGATCAGCCGCTGCTCGCGCACCACGCCCCCGACAATGTCGCGCAACAAGGCGAAGTCGGCCGCACCGCATTCACCGTCCTCGAATTCCTCGCCGAGCCGGATCGAGCCGAAATCGGCCAGGACATCGGCGAGATCGGTCTGAGCGATGTCCATCTGGTAGAGGGCCTGCACGGCACCGAGCCGCGCTGCGGCGCGCGCCACCGGAAGCGGGCTCTTGCGGCTCGGCGTCAAACCGGTTCCTCCCGCCAGCGTCGCGCCAGCCCGATCATCGTGAGGCAGGCCTGCGCCGCATGACCGCCCTTGTCAAGGTCGCTCCGGCGCGCCCGCTCCCAGGCCTGCTCTTCATTTTCAACCGTGATGATGCCATTACCGATGCATAGGCCATCGAGCGTCAGCTCCATGAGGCCGCGGGCCGACTCGCCGGCGACTATTTCATAATGCGACGTGGCGCCGCGGATCACCACGCCGAGCGCCACATAGCCGTCATAAGGGTCGCTCGTCTCCGCTGCGATGGCGATCGCGCCCGGCACTTCCAAGGCGCCGGGCACGGCCACGATATCATATGCGACCTCCGCCGCATCGAGCACCATGCGCGCCCCGTTCGCCAGCTCGTCGATCAGGGCGTCATAAAACCGCGCTTCGACAATGAGGACCCGTGCCCCCGGCAGCTTTGGTATCTCGCTCGATCCGTTCCGTCTCATGCAACCGAGAACTCCCTGAGCCTCGCCACATAGCGCGCCAGCATGTCGACTTCCACATTGACTTCATCGCCGGCTTGCCGCGCCCCGAAACTGGTGACCGCCAGCGTATGGGGAATGATGTTGACGGCGAATTCCGACCCCGCAACCGCGTTGACGGTGAGCGACGTCCCATCGAGCGCGATCGAGCCCTTCTCCGCAATATAGGGCGCAAGCGCCGGCGGCGCGGCAAATCGGAAGATCATGGAGTCGCCCTGGCTGACCCTGTCCTTCACCACCGCAACCCCGTCGGCATGACCAAACACCAGGTGACCGCCAAGCTCGTCGCCGATTTTCAGCGACCGTTCGAGATTGACCGGCGTGCCCGCCCGCCAGCGGCCAAGCGTGGTCCGCGCCAGCGTTTCGGCCGAGACATCGACCGCAAACCAGCTGTTGCGGCGGCGGTCGGGACCGACCTCGATCACCGTCAGGCAGACGCCGGAACAGGCGATCGATGCGCCGATGGCGATGCTTTGCGGGTCGTAGTCGCTGGCGATCGTCATCCGGAGATCGCCGCGCGGCTCGATGGCCGCGACCGTGCCGAGGGACGTGACAATGCCGGTGAACATGCTAGCGCACTCTCTCATAGACGGTCAGCACGTCGTCTCCAAGCTCTTCCCGTTCGCTCAAGCGAAAGCCGCTGCTGTCGGTGACCGCCGTCAATGGCCGGTCGACGAGAGCCGGGAAACCTTGTGGTCCGATGGCGCGCCCGGCGCTGAAGAGCATCACCTCGTCGATGAGATCGGCATCGAGCAGCGCCGCCGCCATATGCGCCCCGCCCTCGGCCAGCACCCGGCTCACCCCCCGTTCCGCCTCCTTCGCCAGAGCTGCATGAAGATCGACCTTGCCGTCGGGCGTTGCCGGAACGACGGCGATCTCGGCTCCCATCGCCGCAAACACGCCGGCCGCTGCCGGATCATGGCTGGCGATGGTGTAGATCCGCACCGGCGTGCTCGCCGCCGTCTGCATCAGCACCGAGCCAGCCGGCATCGACAGGCGGCTGTCGGTCACCACCCGGTCGGGGCTTCGCCCCTCCATCCCGGGGAGCCGGCAGATGAGCGCCGGATCGTCGGCAAGAACCGTCGATACGCCGACCAGCACGCTGTCGCTGCGCGCCCTGAGCAGATGCACCCGCTCGAGGCTCTGGAGGCCGGTGATGGCCGTGCGCACCCCGCCCTTCGCCGCGATCATGCCGTCGCTCGACACCGCCAGCTTCAACGTCACAAACGGCCGATGGGCGCGCACCCGCATGAAGAAGCCGGCGAGATCATGCGCCGCCGCCGCGGCCATCAGCCCGGTCTCGACCGCGATCCCGGCCTGGCGCAACGCCGCTATTCCCTTGCCGTCGACCCGCGGGTCCGGGTCCCCGACGGCGAGCACCGCCCGCGCAATGCCGGCCGCGATCAGCGCATCCGTACAGGGCGGGGTGCGTCCATGGTGGCAGCATGGTTCGAGCGTGACATAGGCGGTCGCTCCCCGTGCCGCTTCGCCTGCCATGGCGAGCGCCTCGGTTTCGGCATGCGGCCGACCGCCCGGCGCGGTTACGCCCACTCCGACCACCTGCCCGTCCTTGACGATGAGGCAGCCGACCGGCGGGTTGTCGCGGCTCGTCCCCAGCGCCCGCCGGCCGACCCGCAGCGCATGCGCCATATGGCGCCGGTCGGCGCTCTCACGTCGAGCGGTCATCGTCGCCGGAAAGTTCACCCAGCACCTCCTCGAAATCCTTGGCTTCGCGGAAATTGCGGTAAACCGAGGCGAAGCGCACATAGGCGACATCGTCAAGGGTCCGCAGGCCCTCCATGACGAGATTGCCGATGCTTTGGGCGGAGATGTCGGTCTCGCCGGTGCTTTCGAGCTGCCGCACGATGCCCGATACCATGCGCTCGATCAGGTCGGGATCGACCGGCCGCTTGCGCAGCGCGATCTGGACCGAGCGCATGAGCTTGTCGCGATCGAACGGCACCCGCCGTCCCGATCGCTTCACGACCTGCAGCTCGCGCAACTGAACGCGCTCGAAAGTGGTGAAACGGCCGCCGCAATCCGGGCAATGTCGGCGCCGCCGGATGGCCGAGCCGTCCTCGGAGGGACGGCTGTCCTTCACCTGGGTTTCACTTTTACTGCAATAGGGACAGCGCATCACTCCCCCCAGGGGTCTCCCGGGGGCGCCTCGTCCCCGCGATTACCCGTAAATTGGAAAGCGGTCGGTCAGGGCGAGAACCTTCTGCTTCACCGACTGCTCGACCTGAGCATTGCCGTCTTCGCCATTCTTCGCAAGGCCGTCCAGGACTTCAATGATGAACCGCCCCACCTCGCGGAATTCCGCCGTTCCGAAGCCGCGCGTCGTGCCGGCCGGCGTGCCGAGCCTGATGCCCGAGGTCACCGTCGGCTTTTCCGGGTCGAAGGGGATGCCGTTCTTGTTGCAGGTGATGAAGGCGCGGCCAAGTGCTGCCTCGGCAGCCTTGCCGGTAAGCTTTTTCGGCCTCAGATCCACCAGCATCAGATGGGTGTCGGTTCCGCCGGACACGATGTCGGTGCCACCCTCGATCATCGAGGCGGCAAGCGCCTTGGCATTGTCGACCACCTGGCGGGCGTAGGACTTGAACTCGGGTCGCAGCGCCTCGCCGAGGGCCACCGCCTTGGCGGCGATCACATGCATCAGCGGACCGCCCTGAAGTCCCGGAAATACCGAAGAATTGATCTTCTTGCCGAGCTCTTCGTCGCGCGACAGGATCATGCCGCCGCGCGGGCCGCGCAGCGTCTTGTGGGTGGTGGTGGTCACGACATGGGCATGCTCGAGCGGATTGGGATGGGCACCGCCCGCGACCAGCCCGGCGAAATGCGCCATGTCGACCATGAAAATGGCGCCGACCCGGTCGGCGATCGCCCGGAATCGCGGGAAATCGATGATCCGCGGATAGGCCGAACCGCCGGCGATGATCAGCTTCGGCCGGGATTCGAGCGCCAGCCGCTCGACCTCGTCGAGATCGATCCGGTGATCGTCGCGCCGCACCCCATAGGGCACCACCTTGAACCATTTGCCGGACTGGTTGGCCGGCGACCCATGGGTCAGGTGACCGCCGGCCGCGAGGTTGAGGCCCATGAAGGTATCGCCAGGCTGCAGCAGCGCGAAGAACACCGCCTGATTGGCCTGTGCGCCGGAATGCGGCTGGACATTGGCGAAGCTGCAGTCGAACAGCTTCTTGGCGCGTTCGATCGCCAGCGTTTCGGCGATGTCGACATATTGACAGCCGCCATAATAGCGCCGGCCCGGATAACCCTCGGCATATTTGTTGGTCATCACCGAGCCCTGGGCCTCGAGAACGGCACGCGACACGATGTTCTCCGAGGCAATCAGCTCGATCTCATGCTGCTGGCGGGCGAGCTCCTTGGTGATGGCGCCGGCGAGCTCGGGATCGCTGTCCGCCACCCCGCTCGAAAAGAAGCCCGGAAAAGGTCCCGCGTGCCGGATGCCCTGCTGGACGGTCATGGATCTGACGCCTTTCCTCGAAAAACCGCTGCTTTCGGCCAAGTCATAGAACCAGAGCATTCCACGATGCAATCACTCGATCCACAATGTGGACCAATGGAATTGGCTGTTTCCGCATCATGAGACACAATCACGCGGCGCGCGCCAGCTCCATCCGCGCCCACAGCCGGTCGAGCGCGTCGACCAGCCGGGCGATCTCGGCCGGCCCATGCAGCGGCCCCGGCGTCAGCCGGATCCGCTCGGTCCCGCGCGGCACGGTCGGGTAGTTGATCGGCTGGACATAGATGTCGAACTCCTGAAGCAGCAGGCTGCTCAAGGTCTTGCAGAGAACCGCATCGCCGATCAGCACCGGGACGATATGGCTGCCGCCCGCCAGCACCGGCAGCCCGCGCTCCTCCAGCATTCGCTTGAGCAACGCGGCATTGCGCTGCTGCGCCGCGCGCTCGGCACCGCTGGTCTTGAGATGGCGGACGCTGGCAAGCGCGCCGGCGGCCAGAACCGGGGCCAGCGACGTCGTGAAGATGAAGCCCGGCGCATGCGACCGGATCGCGTCGATGCAGGCGGCCGAGCCGGCGATATAGCCGCCCATGACCCCGAACGCCTTGGCGAGCGTTCCCTCGATCAGGTCGATCTCGTCCAGGACCCCGTCCCGCTCGGCAATGCCGCCGCCCCGCGCCCCATAGAGGCCGACCGCATGGACCTCGTCGAGATAGGTGAACGCCTCGTAGCGGCGGGCGAGCGCGCAGATCTCGGCCACCGGCGCGACATCGCCATCCATCGAATAGACCGATTCGAACGCCACCACCTTGTGCGAGCCGAGCGGCACCGCCCTGAGCTTCGCCTCGAGATCGTCGAGATCATTGTGCCGCCAGATGATTTTGGCCGACCGGGCGTGGCGGATGCCCTCGATCATCGAGGCATGGTTCAGCTCGTCGGAGAGGATGACGCAGCGCGGCAGCAGGCTCCCCAGCGTCGACAGCGTCGCGACATTGGCGAGATAGCCGGAATTGAACAGCAGCGCCGCGCTCTTGCCGTGGAGCTCGGCAAGCTCCGCCTCGAGCTCGACATGGAGATGCTGGGTGCCGGAGATGTTGCGGGTGCCGCCGGAGCCGGCGCCGATGGCGTCGAGCGCCAGGTGCATCGCCCTGATCACCTGCGGGTGCTGGCCCATGGCGAGATAGTCGTTGGAGCACCACACCGTGACGTCGCGTTCGCCCGCCGGCGTCACCAGCCGGGCCTTGGGGAAGGCGCCGCACAGCCGCTTCAGATCGGCGAACTCGCGATAGCGCCCCTCCGCCCTGAGCTGGGCAAGGGCATGGCGGAAGACGGCGTCATGGCTCTTCATGGGCGGTCGGGGCGTCGCAACACCGGATGATGCGCCGGAACAATGCTATAACGCCGCCCGGTTCCGAAACCGCGTCAATTGCCGCAGGGTCGAGACCGGGCGGTCAGGCAGCCTCGCGGCGCAGGGGCTGGCACATGCAATGGACGCCGCCGCCGGCCCAGGTGAACATCGTCATGTCGGGATCATAGACCTCGAAGCCGGCCGCCCTGAGCCGGCGATTGAGGTCCTTGGCGCCGAGCGTCGACAGCACCCGGTCGCCCCCGAGCGCCACCACATTGCAACCGAGCGCCATGGTTTCACCGAAGCTCGCCGGAATGATCTCGATGCCCTTTTCTTTCAGCCACGCCACGATTTCGTCATCGGTGGTGTCGAGACAAACCGCCGCACAGCGGTCGTTCAGCATGCAGACCATGAGGTCGATATGCACGTAGAACTGGTCGATGGGCGCATATTTGATCTCCCAGCCTTCGGCTTCGAACCATCTCGCGACCTGCCGCGCCGCCACCTCCTCGCTGCGGTGATCGGTATAGCCGACCAGCGCCACGCCCTCGCGTATGATGTTGAAGTCGCCACCCTCGAAATTGCCGGCCGACACCATGTCGTAGACCGGAATGCCGGCCGCGAGATAAAAACGCAGCGCCGGCGCATATTCGCCGCGCCGCCGCGGATTGGCCAGCTGGCAGATCACTGCGCCATAGGGCGTCATGAAGGAGGAGTCGCGGGCATAGATCTGATAGGGCACCTCCTCGCTGACCGGCAAATAGTGGCACATCACCCCGGCACTCTCATAGGCATCGACCATTTCGCGGTGCTGACGCATGGCGAGCTGCTTGTCGAACCGGTAGCCCTTGCGCAGCGTGTCGCGCACCAATGACGACCAGGCCGCATTGTCGACGCCGAGCCAGCGGAAGCTCTCGGCCGGACCGAGCAGCACGTCGCGCAGCACCCCGGTCTCCGAGCGGAGATAGAAGCGCCCATCCATCACCGGCGTCCCGCCGCCTTCGCGCCGCGCCCGGAGTGGAACAGGATCGCTCAAGCCTGGCATGGTCAAATCTCCTCGCATCCGGTGGTGATCGTCGACCCGAAACTAGCCCGAGCCGCCGCCCGGTGCCACCCTTCCTGGCCTATCCGCCAAAACGGCGGTAGCGGAATGCGTCGGGCGCGGCGGCCGAATCCTCCTCCGCCATCGCCCGCAGCGTCGCATTGAGGGGCGACAGCGAACAGGCGGGATCGGTCTCCCCGGCCGAGCCGGCGATCGCCATCGCCTGGCAGCGGCAGCCTCCCCAGTCGATCTCCTTGCGGTCGCAATTGCGGCACAGGTCGGGCATCCAGTCGGTGCCGCGGAAGGCGTTGAAGGACTGCGAGCTCAGCCAGATCTCGGCGAGCGGCTTGTCCTTCACATTGTCGAACACGAGGCCGGGGATGGTCTCGGCGGCATGGCACGGCAGCACCCTGCCCTGCGGCGTGACGTTGATCGCCCGCCGCCCCCAGCCGCCGACGCAGGCTTTGGGAAAGCGCGCATAATAGTCGGGCACCACGCTGTCGATGACGATCACCCCTTCGAGCCGCCGCCGGGCGTCCTCGACCAGGGCGATGGCATCGAGCGTCTGGCGATAGGTCGGCATCAGGGCCCGGCGGTTCTTGAAAGCCCAGCCGTAATATTGCGTATGGGCGATCTCGACCCGCTTCGCTCCCATCTCCACCGCGAGATCGATCATCCGTTCGAGATTGTGGATGTTCTGGCGGTGCACCACCCAGTTGACGGTCAGCGGCAGCCCGCGCGCCACCACCCGCTTCGCCAGGTCGCGCTTCTTGGCATGGCCGCCGCGATACCCGCCGATGCGGTCGGCATTGGCCTCCTCCACATCCTGGATCGACAGCTGGATATGGTCGAGCCCGGCATCGTAGAGGCGCTCAAGGGCCGGCTCGTCGAGCAGCACGCCGGAGGTGATGAGGTTGGTGTAGAGATTGACGTCCCGGCAATGGGCGACAAGCTCGGCCAGGTCGGGCCGCGCCGTCGGCTCGCCACCCGACAGATGCACCTGCAGCACGCCGAGCTCGGAGGCTTCTGCGAACACCCGTTTCCAGGTCGCGGTATCGAGCTCCCCCGCTTTGCGATCGAGATCGACCGGATTGGAGCAATAGGGACATTGCAGCGGACAGCGATGGGTAAGCTCCGCCAAGAGACCGATGGGACGTAGCACCTGGGTCATGGTTCGATCAGCCGTTTCTGCACCAGGCCGCCGAGCAGCTCGACGACGTCGGTCATGATCAGCGCCGGATCGGCATTGTAGCTCCTGCCGAGCTCCTCGCAGATCCCCTCCACTGTCCGCTGCCCGTCGCACAGGCGCAATACCGCCAAGGCCACATCATTGGGCTCGAAGATTCGCTCCGGCGCCAGCATCAGCCAGCGCTCGCGGGCCTGATCGTAGCTGAGCCGCACCCCGCGCGGCAGCCGCGGCACCGATTGTGGACCGAGCGCCGCCATCACGAGCGCTCCGCAGAGCGAAAGGCGCCTGGCGGCGTCAGCGCCGGCTCGACATAGGCGAAATGCAGGGCATCGAGCATCGCCCACAGCATGTCGCATTTGAAGGTCAGCGCCCGCAGCGCCGCCTCTTGGGTCGCCGGCGTCCGCGCCTCGCGCTTCACATAATCGAGGGCAAAATCGGCATCGCGCGGCGCCTGGGTCAGCCGCTTCTCGAAATAGGACAGGATGCGGGGCGTGACGTAGTCGTAATTGCGCAGCATCTCGGCGACGCGCACGCTAATGGTCTGCGGCGAGAACATTTCGGTGAGTGATGATGCCACCGCCTCGAGCAGGCTGCGGTCGCGCACGAAATTGACATAGGCCTCGCAGGCGAAGCGGGTGGCGGGCAGGACGCCGGTCATCGCCGTGACATAGGCGCGATCAAGGCCCAGACCATCGCTCAACACCAGCCAACGCTCGATGCCGCCCTCGCCGTCCCGTTCGCCGTCGTGGTCGATGATCCGCTGGCGCCAGATCCGCCGCATTGCCGGGTCGGTCATCCGCGACAGGATCACCGCATCCTTGATCGGGATCGTCGCCTGGTAGCAATAGCGGTTGAGCGCCCAGGCCCGGAGCTGGTCCTTGGTCAGCGCGCCGCTGTTCATCAGCAGATGAAACGGATGCTTGTTATGATAGCGCTCGGCCCCGATCGCCTTCAGACGCGCCTCGAGCTCAACGGGTGACAACAACGCGCTCAACTGTCGATCTCCATGCCGTCATAGCCGACTTCGAAACCGCGCGCTTCAACCTGTCGGCGTTCATCGGAGCCGGCAATGAGCAGCGGGTTGGTATTGTTCATATGGATATAGACGACCCGCGGAACACCCAGCGCCGACAATCTTTCCAGCGATCCTTCGGCGCCTGACACCGGCATGTGGCCCATGCGCCGGCCGGTCTTGTCGCCGACACCGCGCTGCAGCATCTCGTCATCCTGCCATAGCGTTCCATCGAACAGCGCAAGCCTGGCGGTGGACAGCACCGCCCCGAGCTCGGCATCGATTGCGGCGCACCCGGGAATGTAAAGCGCCCGCGGCGCGCCGGGCGGGCCGAAAGCTATCGCGACCGTGTTGCCGGTCCGCTCCGCGGTCACCGGAGTGGCACCTTCGAGATAGAGCGGCACCTTGCCGGGAACCGTCACGAATTCCGCCTCGAGCCCGCCGGGCAGCAGAAAAGTCGCACCGGGCGTGTGCCGCGTGCGCCGCACCGCCTTGGGCGACAGCACGTCGAAAATCCGGTTGCCGTCGAGAATATCGTGGATGTCCGGCGTGGCGATCACCTCAAACGCCGCCTGTTCGCGGAGCGAGATCAGCCCGCCAATATGGTCGACATCGCCATTGGTCAG
The DNA here is from genome assembly GCA_963744915.1 of uncultured Alphaproteobacteria bacterium. Lineage (GTDB taxonomy): Bacteria > Pseudomonadota > Alphaproteobacteria > Rhizobiales > Aestuariivirgaceae > DATAFF01. The sequence goes on along the minus strand of CAVUUY010000022.1, from coordinate 56,278 downwards.
CACCACTGCTTCAATCGGCGTATGCCGCCGCCCGGTCGGCCACAGCACGCGGTTGGCCGCGATCTGCTCGCGGATATCGGGCGAGCAGTTGAACAATGTCCACGCTTTTCCATCATGGCTGACGGCTATGCTCGACTGCGTTCGCCTGACGACCCTGTCGTCACCGGACCAGTAGAGCCCGCACACATCGCAGCGGCAGTTCCACTGCGGAAAACCACCACCTGCGGCCGAACCGAGAACGACAATCCGCATGATTGCCGCCTCGCGCCGGCCCCAGATGGCAGCCTGTCAGTCGAATTTAGATTTCGGCCGGAAAATAGTCGTTGATTTCGAGGCCGATGCACACTTCGCAAACAACGGGCTTGGACCAGCTCATTTACAACCTCCAGGATATGTCAACCGCCTGAGACAGGCGCCCTTGCCCAGGCTCAACTGTGGAATTTAGGAAGCTGTCGTGCCTGCGGCAATGGGAGAACTTCCCAAGCCTCAGTAGGGCGCCTCGAAATAGTGGTCGCGAGGCATCTTGAAGAGGTGGACCGTCACCTGTCTGCCATCGCTGGTTGTAAAAGTCGCGATAGTGCCGTCGGGCAGGTATCCGACCTTCTCGGCAACACGGCGCGAGGCCAGGTTGGGCGCCATCACCTTGCAGGTCACCGCCAGGGCGCCAAGCCGCTCGACGGCCATGCCCGTCAGGAGGCGGGCAAGCTCGGTGCCGTAGCCCTTGCCCCACATCGAGGGCGCGACGCCCCAGCCCACTTCGGCATTGCGGTAGCGCGACATCAGGATGAAGCCGTCGCCAACCGGTTCGTTGCTGACCTTCAGCGCCGCCGTCAGGAGATAGGAGCGCCGCCGCGGATTGGACTGGTCGGCGCGCGCCGAGGCGACGAGATATTTCGGCCCGCGCTCGTCGGCGAAGCGGCTGCGCGGCAGATCGAGCCAGCGTCGGTATTGCGGATCCGACATATAGCCGGCAAAGGCCTGCCAGTCGGTGTGCCTGACCTCGCGGATCAGCAGCGACGGCGTTTCGACTTCGGGCAGCAGCATCGTCACCGAGTTTGCACGACGGAGCGAGCGGTTCAAGCCACCTCTGTTGCAGCCCTCCCGCTTTTGCAGGGGTCAGATATCCAGCTCGTCCTCGTCCACGAACTGCGCCCGCTCGCTGATGAAGGCGAAGCGCGATTCGGGCTTGGTGCCCATCAGCCGCTCGATCGCGTCGGCGGTGGTCACCCGCTCATCATCCTTGAGCTCGACCCTGAGCAGCGTCCGCTTGGCCGGGTCCATGGTCGTCTCCTTGAGCTGGCTCGGCAGCATCTCGCCCAGACCCTTGAAGCGGCTGATCTCGACCTTGCCGCGACCCGAAAACTCCTTCCGCAGCAGCTCCTCCTTATGGGCGTCGTTGCGCGCATAAGCGCTCTTGCCGCCATGCGACAGCCGATAAAGCGGCGGCACCGCCAGGAACAGATGGCCCTGGTCGACGAGCTTCGGCATTTCGCGATGGAAGAAGGTGATGAGAAGGCTCGCTATATGGGCGCCGTCGACATCGGCATCGGTCATGATGACGACCTTCTCGTAGCGCAGCTCACCCTCGCGATAGGACGAGCCGGTGCCGCAGCCAAGCGCCTGAGCGAGATCCTGGAGTTGCTGGTTCTGCGCGAGCTTGCCCTTGCCGGCGCTCGCCACGTTGAGGATCTTGCCCCTGAGCGGCAGCACCGCCTGGGTGATGCGGTTGCGCGCCTGCTTGGCCGAGCCGCCCGCCGAGTCGCCCTCCACGATGAAGATCTCCGACCCTTGTGCCGCCGACGACGAACAATCGGCAAGCTTGCCAGGCAGCCTGAGCTTGCGCACCGCCGTCTTGCGGCCGACCTCCTTCTCCTGCCGGCGCCTGATGCGCTCCTCGGCCCGTTCGATGAACCATTCGAGGAGGCGGTCGGCCTGGGCCGGATGGCCGGTGAGCCAATGGTCGAAGTGATCGCGCACCGCCGCCTCGACCATGCGCGCCGCCTCCGCCGTCGACAGCTTCTCCTTGGTCTGGCCCTGGAACTCGGGCTCGCGGATGAAGATCGACAGCATCACCCCCGCTGATGTCATGATGTCGTCGGCCGTGACCCCGCCTGCCCGCTTGTTGTTCTTGAGCTCGGCGTAGGAGCGCAGCGACCGCGACAAGGCCGACCGCAGCCCCTGCTCATGCGTTCCGCCCTCGGGAGTGGGCACGGTGTTGCAGTAGGAATTGATGAACCCGTCGCCGCCGCCGAACCAGGCGACGGCCCATTCCACCGAGCCGTGGCTGCCGGGCTTCTGCACCTTGCCGGCGAACACATCCTCGGCGACCCGCGGCTTGCCGGCGATCGCCTCCTCGAGGAAGTCGCGCAAGCCGCCGGGAAACCGCAGCACCGCCTTGGCCGGGGTGTCGTCACCACTGCCGAGATGCTCCGGGGCGCAGTTCCAGCGGATCTCGACGCCGCCGAACAGATAGGCTTTCGAGCGGGCCATCTTGAACAGGCGCCGCGGCGAGAATTTCGCACCCTTGCCGAAGATCTGCTCGTCGGGATGGAAGCGCACCCGCGTGCCGCGCCGGTTGTGCACCTTGCCCACGGTAACGAGCGGGCCGTCGGGGCGGCCGCGGCGGAACGACTGGCGGAAGAGCACCTGCCCGCGCGCCACTTCGACCTCGAGGTGGCTCGACAGGGCATTGACCACCGACACGCCGACCCCGTGGAGCCCGCCGGAGGTCTCGTACACCTTGGAGTTGAACTTGCCGCCCGAGTGCAACATCGTCATGATGATCTCGAGCGCCGATTTGGTTTTGTATTTGGGATGCGGGTCGACCGGAATGCCGCGCCCGTTGTCGTTGACCGAGAGATAACCCTCGGCGTCATACTCCACCTCGATCCAGCTGGCGTGGCCCTCGACCGCCTCGTCCATGGCGTTGTCCATCACCTCGGCGAAGAGGTGGTGCAACGCCTTCTCGTCGGTCCCGCCGATATACATGCCGGGCCGGCGGCGCACCGGCTCGAGCCCCTCGAGCACCTCGATCGAAGACGCCGTGTAGGCTTCCTCGGGGCCGCCGGACTGTTCGGCCATGGCCGTCCTTTGCCTGATTTTCGCCATTCTACCTCGTTCTACCCCCGCGGAGTCCCATAGCCGAATCGCTCAGCCATTATGCACCGCACCCACAGCGCAAGCGAATGCCGGCCGGGTTTTTGTGCCACAATTTGAGGTAAGATCATGGCCTGAGCGATTCGAGGGAGAGGGATTTTCATGACGAACACCAACAAGCTTGTCGCCGAGCTCATCGGCACTTTCACCTTGGTCGCCGCGGTGCTGGGGGCGGCGCTGGTTTCCTTCGGGGCGCTTGGCGGCGGCTCGGGAATTCTCGGCGTGGCCTTCGCGGTCGGCCTCGCCGTGATGGTCATGGCCTATGCGGTCGGCCCGATCTCCGGCGGCCATTTCAACCCCGCGGTCACCTTCGGCCTTTTTGCCGCAGGCCGCTTCGCGGCGCGGGATATCGGGCCTTACGTAGCGGCGCAGGTCGTTGGCGGCCTGCTGGCCGGGGCGTTCTTCTCCCTGGTCCTTGCCGGAAAGCCCGACTTTGCCGCCGGCGCCTTCGCCTCCAATGGCTATGGCCTGCATTCGCCCGGCGGTTTCTCGCTGATGTCCGCCCTTCTCTCGGAGGTTGTCCTGACGGCGATCTTCATCTTCGTCATCTGCCGGGCGACCGAGCCCAAGGGCGCCGGCAACATGGCGCCTGTGGCCATCGGCCTCACGCTGACGATGCTGCACATCATGTCGATCCCGATCGACAACACCTCCCTCAATCCCGCCCGTTCGACCGCCACCGTGCTGTTTGCCCATGAAGGCTGGCCGCTGGCCCAGCTGTGGCTGTTCTGGGTGGCGCCCATAATCGGCGGCCTGCTCGGCGGCACTGTCCACAAATCCCTTGGCGAACAGGTTTGATCCCGGCATCCTCGGGGAATGCTGACCCGCAAGGACATCTTCCCCGAGGATCACCTGCCCGCCACCGCCGCGCTGCAGGCGCGGGGGCGGGAGCTGGCGAGAATCCACCGGGTCACGCCCGGACCATTCCTGAAGGAGAATGGCGTCGCGAGCGAGGCCGCCTTCAAGCGCCGCGAAAGCGCCGCCGGGCGCATCATGCTGCATGCCCAGATCGGCTTCCGCGACATCGAGAAATCGCGGCGCGCCTGGGGCGAGATCTATGAGGCCTGCCACCGCAAAGGGGTCCGGATCGACCGCTACGGCATCAGCCTCGACTGGGCCATGGGCCTGCCCCCCGGGCAGCGGCAGGCCGCCGTCAAGGGAACCGGGATCCTGCTGAGCCGGCCAGAGGACTTCGTCCGCCTCACCGAGGTGGCGCCGGTCGCGCCGCATTTCGGCGACTTCATCATGGGCTTCCCGGCGGCGGTCGAGAACACCTGTGCGGCGCTCGCCGCCGGCGCCACCGCGGTCGGCAATCTCGGCCAGTATTTCACCTTCAGGCTTCCCAACTGGGACGACGATGTCGCGACCACCACCGCGACCGTCACGGCGCTCGCCTTGCTGGCGGCACAGGAGGAGGAGGTCCTCGTCCATTCCAATCTCGACGACGGCTTCGCCGGCCTGTTCACCGACCTCGCTTCCGTGCTCGGCTTCGTGCTGATCGAAAGGGCGGTCATCGAGACGCTGCTCGGCGCCAGGCTGTCCCATTGCTGGGGCCATCATTTCTCCGATCCAGAGCGGCGTCTCGCCTTCCATCTGGCGCTGAGCGCGGTCAATCCCACCCCGGGCACCATGATCTACGGCAACACCGTCAGCTATCGCGGCGAGACGGGAGCCAATTACGCCAGCCTCGCCAACTACCTGCTGGTCGACGTGGTGGGCCAAACGGCCAGACCGTCCGGCCATGCGGTCAATGCCGTGCCCGTCACCGAGAACAGCCGGATCCCCGAGATCGAGGAGATCATCGACGTCCAGCTCTTTGCCGGCCGGCTGGCGCAGTCGGCCCCGGCCTGGTCGAAGCTCGTCGACATCGAAAAGGCGGCGGTGGTTGCGGAAGAGATCTCGGCCAATGGCCGGCGCTTTCGCGACAATGTCATGCAGGGGTTGGCGCAGGCGGGCGTCGACACCGGCGAGGCGGTCGAGATGCTGCTGGCGCTGAAGCGGCTCGGTCCCAAGCGCATCGAGGAGCTCTGGGGAGCCGGTCAGGCCGACAGGGCCGCACCGCGAGGGCGGCGGCCGGCCGTTCGTGCCCCCTTCGTCGAGGAGCTCGACGCCCTTGCCGAGCGTCACCTCGACCGGGTCACGAGCGAGCTTCGCCAGCGTATCGGCGGCCTCAAGCCGCGCGTCATCGTGGCAACGAGCGACGTTCACGAGCATGGCAAGATGGCGCTCGAGCACGTGTTGCGGCAGCTCGGCGCCGATATCGTCGATGGCGGCGTCTCCATCGACCCCGAGACGTTGGCCCGGGCGGCGGTCGCCAACGGGGCCGAGGCGGTGCTGCTCTCGACCTATAATGGCATCGCCCTCGATTATTATGAATCCCTCAAATCCTGCCTGCCGGATGGATTTCCGGTGCTCATCGGCGGCCGGTTGAACCAGGTGCCGAGCGGCTCAAACAGCAGCCTGCCGGTCGACGTTTCGGCCGAGCTTGCGGCCGGCGGCGCCATTGTCTGCCACGAGATCGAGGATGCCGTCCCGGCCTTGCTGACGATCGCCGGCCAGCGCCGCTCCGCCACGCGCAGCCGCCACCGCTGATACGCCGCAGCAGCACGCGCCAGACAGGTGTTTGATCAACCTCGCGAGGTGTTGTATCGCTCTTCACGCATCGCTTGCGAGCCTTGAGGAACCGCAATGTCTGTGGTCCAGCACTTGGGCGAAAAGCTCGAGATCAAGCAGGCCGCCCCGAGATTTCCCGCGCTCGGTCTGGCGACGTATTATCTCTGCCACCGCAAGCCCTTTTCCGACATGCCCACCAGCGTCATCATCCCGGTGCTGGACGGTCAGATCCGGCGCGGCCACGCGCTCATCGCGATGCAGGGGCCGCGCGCCGTCGGTTATTTTGGCTGGGCACTCTTCACCATCGAGGAGGCGCTCACCCATGTGCACACCGGCGAGCCGCCGGAAGGTGCCAGCCGCGATCATGGCGATGTGCTCTGGCCGATGACGGTGGCAGCCAATTCATCGCAGGTGCTGCGGGCCCTGGTGCGCAGCGCCCGTCAGATGAATGTCGGGCGCAGCGTCATGACGATCCGGCCGCTCGAGAATGGCAGCCGCCTCGTACCGCCTATCCTGATCGTCAGCTGAGCTTGCCCGTCTTGACCCGGCTCGCGCCGCTGCGCAGCAGGAACGCCGGCATATTGGCCTCGGTGAAGCCCGCCGGATCGCGGTCGCGGCCGTCCTCGCGCTCATGCGATCGCTCGGGCCGCGGCGCCTTCTTGGCCGGGGCCGGCCGCAGCTGCTGGTCCTCGCGGCGCGGCCGCTTCTCGCGCGAATCATGGACAAGCCGCGGCGCCGCCTTCTCGCGCCCATGCTTGCGCGGCGGGCCTGAACGTGCGCCGCCGCGTTGCGGGCCGCGACGCCGGCCCTTGGCCGACATCGCTTCCGTGAGCTCGTCCTCGGCCGGCGGCTGGCCATGCCAGTCGACCTGTTTCTTGATCAGCTCCTCGATCGCCCGCAGCGCCCGCACCTCCTCGAAGGTGACAAGCGTATAGGCATGGCCCTCGCGCCCCGCCCGGCCGGTGCGGCCGACGCGATGCACGTAATCCTCGGCATGAACCGGGACGTCGAAATTGAACACGTGGCTGACCAGCGGAATGTCGAGGCCGCGCGCCGCCACGTCGGAGGCGATGAGATAGGTGATCTGCCCGTTGCGGAAGGCATCGAGCGTCTTCAGCCGCGAAAACTGGTCCATGTCGCCATGCAGCGCCGCGGCATTGAAGCCGTGCTTCTTGAGCGACAATTCGAGGACCGCCACCGTCGTCTTGCGATTGGCAAAGACGATCGCGTTCTTGATGTTGTCGTACTCGCGCAGCAGGCTCCGCAGCGCATCGCGCTTGTCCTTGTCCTCGGAGGGCGCATAGACCGCCTTCTGGATGATGGAGGCGGCGGTGGTGGCCGGGGGCGCCGCCTGCACCTCGACCGGATTGTGCAGGAACTGGTTGGTCAGGCGCTGGATCTCCGGCGGCATGGTGGCGGAGAAGAACAGCGTCTGGCGGGTGATCGGCAGAATCTTGCAGATGCGCTCGATATCGGGAATGAAGCCCATGTCGAGCATGCGGTCGGCCTCGTCGACCACCAGGATCTCGATGCCGTGCAGCATCAGCTTGCCACGCTCGACATGGTCGAGCAGCCGACCCGGCGTGGCGATGAGGATGTCGGCGCCACGGTCGATCTTGACGTTCTGCTCCTCGAACGACACGCCGCCGATCAGCAGCGCAATGGTGAGGCGGTGGTGGCGGCCGAGCCGCTCGAAGGCTTCCTGCACCTGCGCCGCCAGTTCCCGGGTGGGCTCGAGGATCAACGTCCGCGGCATGCGGGCCCTGGCCCGGCCCTTCTCCAGGAGCGACAGCATCGGCAGGGCGAAGGCGGCAGTTTTCCCCGAACCGGTCTGGGCCAGACCCAGGACATCCCGGCGCGCCAGGGTTGGTGGAATGGCTTTGGACTGGATGGGGGTAGGAATCTCGAAGCCGGCAGCCCGAACGGCTTCAAGAACTTTTTCGGATAGACCCAATTGATCGAATGACATGCGGTGTCGCAAACTTTCCTTAAATGGGAAGGCACATTGCTTTTTTATGACTTGATCTTATTCGCCCGACTTTGCTCGCCAGAGGCGGCACAAGACTTCTGTCCCCCTCATGCAAAATAGTCAGAACAGATGAAGTGTCAATGACACAACCCTGCGGCATGTGGGCGAATTTGATCAAACTTCCACAGATTCCGATGTAGCGGGCGCCAATTGAACCAACTCGCCGCAACCGCAGGCACTAGTCTGGTTCGGATTATTGAAAGTGAAGCCCGCTCGCAGCTTGTCAACCTGGTAATCCATCTCGGTTCCGAGCAAGAACATCACGGCTTTCGAATCAATCAATACGCGGGCGCCCTTGTCTTCGATGACTTCGTCGAACCGCTCCGGCTCCTCGGCCCAGTCCATGGTGTACTCCATGCCGGCGCAGCCACCCTTCTTGACGCCGATTCTCAAGGCAGACTGCGGGTTTCCCGAGCGCGCCATGAGGGCCCGGATCCGTGCCGCGGCGGCGTCCGTGAGCCGCATCACCTGGGGCCGGGGGCGGGCTTGCACCATGATTTCAGTCCTCCTCGACTCCCTCTACCACATATTGAGGGCGACGCGCGCCTCATCCGACATGCGGCTGGCGTCCCACGGCGGGTCGAACACCAGATTGACTTTGACGTCCTTGACCCCCGGAACGGCGCTGACCGCGTCCTGCACCCAGCCCGGCATATCGCCGGCCACCGGACAGCCGGGGGCGGTCAGGGTCATGTCGATGGTCACCGCCCGATCATCGGCGACGTCGATCTTGTAGACCAGGCCGAGCTCGAAAATATCGACCGGAATCTCGGGATCGTAGACCGTCTTCAGCGCCGCGACCATGTCCTCGGTCAGGCGCTCGAGCTCCTCCTTGGGAATGGCGGAGCCGGACAGGTCCTCATGTGACGGCAGCGCGGTCATTTCACTCATATGAACAGTCGGCCAGCAAATTCAAGAGCTTCGCCGAGCCGCTCGACCTCCTCATGGGTGTTGTACATGGCAAAAGAGGCCCGGCAGGTGGCGGTGGTGCCGAACCGGGCGAGCAGCGGCATGGTGCAATGGGTGCCGGCCCTGACCGCCACCCCGGCGCGGTCGATCACCGTCGCGATGTCATGCGCATGGGCGCCGTTCATGTTGAAGGAGATGATGGCGCCGCGGTGGCGCGCCTGGCCGATGATGCGAAGATTGTTGATCGCCGACAACCGCCGCAGCGCATGGTCGAGGAGCCCCGCCTCATGCGCTGCAATCCGGTCGCGCCCGACCGTCATCATGTAGTCGAGGGCGACGCCGAGGCCGATCGCCTGGACGATCGCCGGCGTGCCCGCCTCGAACCGGTGCGGCGGCTCGGCATAGGTGATGCCGTCGAGGAACACCTCGCTGATCATCTCGCCGCCGCCCTGATAGGGCGGCATCCGCTCGAGATGCTCCGCCTTGGCGTAAAGGACCCCGATTCCCGTCGGTCCATAGGTCTTATGGCCGGTGAAGACATAGAAATCGGGATCGATGTCCTGGACGTCGATGCCCATATGCACCGCTGCCTGGCTGCCATCGACCAGAATCGGGATGCCGCGGGAGCGGCAGAGCCGGACGATCTCCTTGATCGGCAGGATGGTGCCGAGCGCGTTCGACATGTGGGTGATGGCGACCATCCGGGTGCGCGGGCCGAGCAGCGCCTCGAAGGCCTCGATAAGGAAATTGCCGTCGTCGTCGACCGGGCTCCAGCGGATCACCGCACCGCGGCGCTCGCGGTGGAAATGCCAGGGCACGATGTTGGAGTGATGCTCGAGGATCGACAGGACGATCTCGTCACCCTCCCCGATCACCAGCCCGCCGAAGCTTTGCGCCACCAGATTGATCGCCTCGGTCGCATTGCGGGTGAAGATGATCTGGCTGGCCGAGGGGGCATTGAGAAAGCGGCGGACCGTCTCCCGCGCCTTCTCGTAATTCGCCGTCGCCAGGTTGGACAGGAAATGCAGGCCGCGATGGACATTGGCATATTCCATCTCATAGGCCTTGCCGACCGCCTCGATCACCGCCTTTGGCTTCTGCGCCGAGGCGGCATTGTCGAGATAGGTCAGGGGCTTGCCATAGACCTCCCGCTTCAGAATCGGGAAGTCGGCGCGAATCGCCTCGACATCATAGGCCTGCGCCGATCCGTCAGCCATTGCCGCCCTTCCCTGCCGGTTGCCCGGTCCCGCGCCGCCGGTCGAGCCAGCCTTCGGAGCGTGCGGCGAGGCCCGCCCGGAGGCGTTCGTCGGCCACATCCTCGAAGGCGTCGGCGACGAAGGCGGTGATCAGCATGCTCCTGGCGCGCGCCTCCGGAATGCCGCGGGACCGCAGGTAGAACACGTGGTCCTCCTCGAGATCCCCGGCCGTCGCGCCATGGCCGCACACCACGTCGTCGGCGAAGATTTCGAGCTCCGGCTTGGCATCGAACTCGGCGGCCGGGCTCAGCAGCAGCGCGTGGCTCGACTGCTTGCCGTCGGTCTTCTGCGCATGCGGCCGCACGATCACCTTGCCCTGGAAGATGCCGCGCGCCTCCTCGTCGATCACGCATTTGAAGATCTCGCGGCTGGTGCAGCGCGGCACCTTGTGGTCGACGACGAGCCTGGTATCGCAATGCTGGCGGTCATGCAGCAGATAGCTGCCGCTCACCCGCGCATCGCCGCCCTCGCCGGCAAAGGTGATGAAGCCCTGATTGCGGGTGACCGCGGCACCGATCGAGAAGGTGAAATCGCGCAGCGTCGCAGCGGCGCCAAGATCGATATAGGCATTGGCGAGATGGTAGGCGCCGGCCGCATCCTCCTGGATCTTGATGCGGTCGAGCCGCGCCCCGGCACCGAGGCGCACCACCGTAACCGGCAGGGCGACATAGCTCCCTGATGCGCCGAGATGGCTCTCGACGAGCGTGAGCGTGCCGCCGTCGCCGATCACAGCTTCAATGCGTGGCGCAAATGTCTCAGCCCTCATCCCGGTGTTCACGCTTATGACTTCGACCGGCAAGGTCACGTTCTCGCCCGCCGCGACCTCGATCCGGACGCCGCCGGTGAAGAAGGCCGTGTTCAGCAGCAGCAGCGGGTCATCGCCATCGATCGGCGCCGGCTCGTCGAGGGAGCGGACCGTGATGGCGCCGGAAAGCGGCAGTTCCGACAGCTCCGGCCGGAAGACGCCGTCGGCGATCACCAGCCGTGCCCGCCCCACCCCTTCGAAGGCCGAGCGGGCCACCAGCTGCTGCACGCCGGCTCGGTCGCTCAATGTCGGCGCCGCCGGCGGGAACGGCCGCGTCAGCAGCTGCCGCAGATCGGTCCAACGCCAATCCTCCAACCGCCGATGCGGCAGGCCGCTCGCCATGAACCGCTCGAACGCCGCCCGCCGCACCGGCGAGACGGCCATGATCTGGCCGGCCTGGAGATAGGCCTGCTCGGCAGTGGTGCTGCGGATGGGCATGTTCATCACGCCGCGTCCTTTCCGTAATCGGCGTAGCCGTGCTCCTCGAGCTCGAGCGCCAGCGACTTGTCGCCGGATCTGACGATCCGCCCTTTCGACAGCACGTGCACCCGGTCGGGGATGATGTATTCGAGCAGCCGCTGGTAATGGGTGATGACGATCATCGCGCGCTCGGGGCTGCGCAAGCCATTGACGCCGTCGGCGACGATCCGCAGGGCGTCGATATCGAGGCCGGAATCGGTCTCGTCCATGATGCAGAGGCTGGGCTCGAGCACCGCCATCTGCAGGATCTCGGCGCGCTTCTTCTCGCCCCCGGAGAAGCCGACATTGACCGGTCGTTTCAGCATCTCCGGCGAGATCCCGAGCCTGAGGGCGCGCTCGCGGATCAACCGCATGAAGTCCGGCGTCGACATCTCGGGCTCGCCCCGCGCCTTGCGCTGCGCATTGAGCGCCACCTTGAGGAACTGCATGGTGGCGACGCCGGGGATCTCGATTGGATATTGAAAGGCCAGGAACACGCCCTTGGCGGCGCGCTCATCGGGCGCCATGGCGAGAAGATCCTCGCCGTCGAGCGTAACTTCGCCGCCCGTCACCTCGTAGCCCTCGCGCCCTGCCAGCACATAGGAGAGCGTCGACTTGCCCGAGCCGTTCGGTCCCATGATGGCATGAACCTCGCCCGGCCTTACGGTGAGCGACAACCCGTCGAGAATGACCTTGTCCTCGTCGGCAAGCTTTACGTGAAGATCGTTGATTGCAAGCGTTCCCATGTCTTTTCCGTTATTTCGTCAATTCCAATGAGCCCTGTCGTCGTCAGCCGACGCTCCCTTCGAGGCTGATCCCGATCAGCTTCTGGGTTTCGGCCATGAATTCCATCGGCAGCTGCTGCAGCACGTCGCGCACGAAGCCATTGACCACCAGGGCCACCGCTTCCTCCTGCGAGAGACCGCGCTGCATGCAATAGAACATCATGTCGTCGGAGATTTTCGACGTCGTCGCCTCATGCTCGAACTGCGCCGTCGAGGTCTTCGCCTCGATATAGGGCACGGTATGGGCGCCGCACCGGTCGCCGATCAGCAGCGAGTCGCACTGGGTAAAATTGCGGGCATGGGTCGCCTTGCGGTGGGCCGAGACGAGCCCGCGATAGGTGTTGTTGGAATGGCCGGCGGCAATTCCCTTGGAGATGATCCGGCTCGAGGTGTTGCGCCCGAGATGGATCATCTTGGTGCCGCTGTCGACCTGCTGATAGCCGTTCGAGATCGCGATCGAGTAGAACTCGCCGCGCGAATTGTCGCCCCGCAGGATGCAGGAGGGATATTTCCAGGTGATCGCCGAGCCGGTCTCGACCTGGGTCCACGAGATCTTGGAGTTGCGGCCGCGGCAGTCGCCCCGCTTGGTGACGAAATTGTAGACGCCGCCCCGCCCCTGCTTGTCGCCGGGATACCAGTTCTGCACCGTCGAGTATTTGATCTCGGCATCATCGAGCGCGATCAGTTCGACCACCGCCGCATGCAGCTGGTTCTCGTCGCGCATCGGCGCGGTGCAGCCCTCGAGATAGGACACATAGGCGCCGCGGTCGGCGATGATCAGCGTGCGCTCGAACTGGCCGGTGTTGCGCTCATTGATCCGAAAATAGGTCGACAGCTCCATCGGGCAGCGGGTGTTCGGCGGCACATAGACGAAGGAGCCGTCGGAGAACACCGCCGAATTGAGAGCGGCGTAGAAATTGTCGCCCTGCGGCACCACCGATCCGAGATATTTGCGCACCAGCTCCGGATGCTCGCGCACCGCCTCCGAGATCGCGCAGAAGATCACCCCGGCCTTGGCGAGCTCGTTCTTGAATGTGGTCACCACCGACACCGAGTCGAACACGGCATCGACCGCGACGTTGCCGCTGCCGTAGACGCCGACCTCCCCGTCGAGGGTGCTCTTGTCGTCCTGGCGGCGAACGCCGGACAGGAGCTCCTGCTCCTTGAGCGGGATGCCGAGCCGCTCATAGGTTCGCAGCAGCTCGGGATCGACATCGGCCAGGCTCGTCGGACCCGACGTGCCCTTGGGGGCGGAGTAATAATAGAGGTCGTTGAAGTCGATCTTCGGATGGTGGACACGGGCCCAGGTCGGCTCCGTCATCTGCAGCCAGCGCCGATAGGCCTCGAGCCGCCAGTCCAGCATCCATTGCGGCTCCGCCTTCTTGGCCGAGATGAAACGGATCACCTCCTCGGACAAGCCTTTCGGCGCCTTCTCGAACTCGATCGCGGTTTCGAAGCCGTATTTGTATTTGTCGACGTCGATCTCTCGGACGCGTTCGATGGTGTCAAGATCAGCCATTGATGCCTTCTCGTCTTTCTATGCTGCAGACCGTGCCGCCGGGCGCGACACGAGCTCGCGCCAGGCTTCGATCAGCTGCGTCAAATCGCCCTTGGTGGTGTTCCAGCCGAGGCTCACCCTGAGCGCGCCGCGGCGGGCGAGGTCCGCCGGCACGCCCATCGCCTCGAGCACATGCGAGCGCCCGACCTTGCCCGACGAGCAAGCCGAGCCCGAGGAGACCGCGACGCCCAGGAGATCGAGCGCCATGACCGCGGTTTCGGCCATGATTCCGTCATGGGCGAAGCAGCTGGTGTTGGGCAAGCGCCTAACCTCCTCGGCGAAGATCCGAATGGCAGGCGAAACCGCCCTGAGGCGGGCTTCGAAGCCGTTGCGCGCCATCGCAACGGCGCCGGCATCATCGCCGAGCGCCGCCCGGAACGCGGCGGCCATACCGCAAATCGCGGCGACGTTTTCGGTTCCGCCCCGCAAGTGAAATTCCTGACCGCCGCCGACGATCAGCGGCGACAGCGACATCCCCGGCCGGACGAGCAGCGCCCCCACGCCCTGCGGGCCGCCGAATTTGTGGGCCGAGAGCGTCATGAGATCGACCCCGAGGCCGTGCCAGTCGACCGGCATCCGCCCGACCGCCTGGGCGGCATCGCAATGGATGATCGCGCCATGGGCATGCGCCAGCTCCGCCGCCGCCGCCACCGGCTGGATCGCCCCGGTCTCGTTGTTGCCGAGCATCAGCGAGACGAGCGTCGCCTTGGGCCCCGCCGCCAGCGACCCGGCGAGCGCGGCGAGGTCGACGATGCCGTTGCCGTCGACCGGCAGCCGATCGACCGGGCGGACCGACTGCTCGGCCGCGACCTGCACCGAAGCGTGCTCGACGGCGGACACGATGAACCTCTCACTGCCGCTGCCGCGCAGCGCCAGCGCGTTGGCCTCGGTGCCGCCCGAGGTGAACACCACCGAGCGCGGCGGCACGCCGAAGCTCCGGGCAAGCTCCTCGCGCGCCGCCTCGACAAGGTTGCGGGCGGCCCGCCCCTCGCCATGGACCGAGGAGGCGTTGCCGCCGGCATCGAGTGCCGCGATCATCGCCTGCCGGGCCTGTGGCCGAAGCGGGCTCGACGCATTGTGGTCGAGATATGCGCGCGTGCTGTCCACGGAGAACCTCAGGCCATCGTCCTGACGGGGTGGGCCATCGCCCGGCGCACCGATGCCTCGAGCGCCAGGTTGCGGCGATTGATCACGTCGCCCAGCGTGATCGCGGACAGGAAGCCGAGGATCTGGCGGCCAAGTGCCGCCCACAGCTCGTGGGTGACGCATTTTTCGCCTTTGACACAACCATCGATTGCATCACCCTGGCAACGGGTAACCTGCAGCGGCTCGTCAACCGCCTGTACGATCTCGGCAATGCGGATGTCGTCGGGCTCTCGCGACAGCGTGTAGCCGCCGCCCGGCCCACGGGCGCTCTCGACCAGCCGGGCCCGCCGGAGCTTGGCGAACAGCTGCTCGAGATATTCCTGGCTGATGCCCTGGCGGCTGGCGACGTCGCCCAGCGGCACCGGCCTGCCGGTGGCGTGCAAGGCGATATCGGCCATCGCCATAACGGCGTAGCGGCCCTTGGTCGACAGCTTCATGGCTGAATTCCGATCATCGCGGAAATCCTTGAATTCTCGACGGGCACCCGTGTATGACCCGGTGCCAAGGCGTTAACGCCCAAAGGGCACCCTCGAACCATTCTAAAGAGCGATATAGAAAGACCAAGCCCGCTAGTCAACTAATCTCAGGAACGAGGCGCCGGCGACGTTGTCGCAACCGCCTCGAGGGACAGGTTCACCACCACATGCCGGAAGTGATTTTCAGTGGGCCCGCCGGGCGTATCGAGGGTCGATACACGAAGGCCAAGGAGCCCGGCGCCCCGATTGCGCTGCTGTTGCACCCCCACCCGCAATTCGGCGGGACCATGAACAACCCCATCGTCCATTCGCTCTATTACATGTTCGCCGAGCGCGGTTTTTCCGTGCTGCGGTTCAATTTCCGCGGCGTCGGCCGCAGCCAGGGCCTGTTCGAGAACGGTGCCGGCGAATTGTCGGATGCCGCCTCCGCCCTGGACTGGCTGCAGTCCCTCAATCGGGAGACCCGCGTCTGCTGGCTGGTCGGGGTGTCCTTCGGCGCCTGGATCTCGATGCAGCTGCTGATGCGGCGGCCGGAGGTGACCGGCTTCATCTCGGTCGCCCCCCTGGCCAAGCATTACGATTTCTCGTTCCTCGCCCCCTGCCCCGCTTCCGGCCTGTTCGTCCATGGCGAGAAGGACACCGTCACGCCGCCCGAATCGGTCAACAGCCTGGTGTCGAAGCTGAAGACCCAGCGCGGCATCAAGATCGACCACAAGGTCATTCCCGGTGCCAACCACTTCTTTCAGGACAAGACGGACGAGCTGGCCGAGATCTGCAGCACCTATCTCGACCGCCGCATGAGCGGCGACAGCTGAACCCCTCCTCAACCGGCTCGATGCAGCACCCCGCCGGTCATCGGCCGTGAGACCCGGGTGGTGGTCGGGAAGGTGATCGGCAGCCCCTTGAGGCTGCGCACCGCAAGATAGGCCCAGGCCTCCGCCTCGATCGCATCGCCATCGAAACCGAGCGCTTCCGCCGGCGCCACCGGCGCTGTCAGGTGCCAGGCCAGAAGCTCCATCAGGAAGCGGTTGCGCCGGCCGCCGCCGGCCACGATCCACCAGGTCGGCTGCTCCGGAAACCACGCCGCGGCACGGGCAATCGTCGCCGCCGTCAGGTGCGCCAACGTGGCGGCGCCGTCGGCCGCCGGGAGATGCTCGACCGGCTGCAGCGTGAAGTCGCCGCGATCGAGCGATTTCGGCGCCGGCCGTTCCAGGAAGCCGTTCAGGAGATAGGTCCTGAGCACCGTCTCGTCGGCCTTGCCCGACCGCGCCAGAGCGCCGTCGACATCGACCGGCTGCCCGGTGTGGCGCAAGGCCCAGTCGTCCATCAGCGCATTGCCCGGCCCGCAATCGAAGGCGAGCAGCGCGCCGTCGCGCCCGACCCAGGTGACATTGGCGACCCCGCCGATATTGATGAACGCCACCGGCCGATCGGGCGCCCGCCCGGCCAGCATCCGGTGGTAGACGGGCACGAGCGGCGCGCCCTCGCCGCCGGCCAGCATGTCGGCCGCTCTGAGGTCGTTCACCACCGGCCGGCCGGTCATCCGCGCCAGCATCGCGCCGTCGCCGAGCTGAACCGTCAGCTGCTGCTCCGGCCGGTGCAGCACCGTGTGGCCGTGATAGCCGATCACGTCGACCGACGAGGCCTCGATCCCCGTCCGGCCCAGATAGCCGAGGATGGCCTGGCCATGGAATTCGGTGAGCTCGGTCTCCAGGGCTGCGAGACTGGCCGGCCGCTGGCTGCGCTCGGTGATCGCCCGCGCCGCCGCAAGCCCGGCCGCGATCCGCGCCCGCAGCGCCGCCGGATAGGGCTCGTTCGAGAACGGGCCGCGTTCGGCGGTGGCCTCGCCGTCGGTGCCGAGCATCGCGATGTCGACGCCGTCCATCGAGGTGCCGCTCATCACGCCAAGTGCCTTCAGGAGTTCCGCCATGGCTGGTTCTCTGCTAGAAGCCCCCGGCAAGACTGCACCGGACCTCAAGGATGAGCAAGTTCACTTCCGACCTGCTGCGCCTCTTCGACGAGCGCGGCTACATCTACCAATGCTCCGACCCGGAAGGCCTCGACACCAAGGCCGGCCGCGGCGAGGTGGTGGCCTATGTCGGTTATGATTGCACCGCCCCCTCGCTTCATGTGGGCAGTCTCATCTCCATCATGATGCTGCACTGGGTGCAGCAATTCGGCGGCAAGCCGATCGCGCTGATGGGCGGCGGCACCACGCGGGTCGGCGACCCGTCGGGGCGCGACGAGACCCGCAAGATTCTCACCGTCGAGGAGATCGAGGCCAACAAGCGCTCGATCATGCAGTCCTTCTCCCGCTTCATCCGCTTCGGCGAGGGGCGCGCGGACGGCCTGATGGTCGACAATGCCGAATGGCTCGCCCCGCTCAACTACATCGATTTCCTGCGCGACATCGGCCGCCATTTCTCGGTCAACCGCATGCTCGCCATGGATGCAGTCAAGCTCAGGCTCGAGCGCGAGCAGGAGCTGTCCTTCATCGAGTTCAACTACATGATCCTGCAGGCCTACGACTTCGTCGAGCTGGCGCGGCGCCATGGCTGCATCCTGCAGATGGGCGGCTCCGACCAGTGGGGCAACATCGTCAACGGCATCGAGCTCGGCCGCCGTCTCGGCACGCCGCAGCTCCATGCCCTGACCTGCCCCCTGCTCACCACCGCCGCCGGCTCCAAGATGGGCAAGACCGCCGCCGGCGCCGTGTGGCTCAATGCCGACATGCTGGGGCCTTACGGCTACTGGCAGTTCTGGCGGAACACCGAGGACGCCGACGTCGAGCGCTTCCTCAAGCTTTTCACCACCCTGCCGCTTGCCGAGATCGCGCGGCTTGCGGCATTGGGCGGCAGCGAGATCAATGCGGCAAAGAAGGTGCTGGCGACCGAGGCGACGGCGCTGCTGCATGGCCGCGAAGCCGCCGAACGCGCCGCCGAGACGGCGCATCAGGCCTTCGAGCAGGGGACGAGCGCCGAAGGGCTGCCGAGCTTCGCGCTCGATCTCGAGACGGGCGTCAACATCCTCGATGCCGGCGTGAAGGTCGGCTTCGCCAACTCCCGCGGCGAAGCGCGCCGCGCCATCCAGGGCGGCGCGATCAGGGTCAACGACGTCACCGTGAGCGACGAGCGGATGGTGCTGTCGCGCGCCCAGCTCGGTTCGCAAGGAGCGATCAAGCTGTCCTTCGGCAAGAAGAAGCATGTGCTGATAAAGGATGGCTGAGGGCGGTCTTTAAGCGGCGCTTGCAAGGGGTCGTCGAATTGATGGACCCCCAATAGGGAAGCGGGGCGGACCCCGCATCCCCCCCGCTTCAGTCTCCCCTCTCAATGGCGCATGCACGAACCCCGTTTCGGGCCGCTGCCAAGCAGTGATCATCCCCATGATCGAGCTGACCTTTTCGTTTTTGTCGATTTGCTGCAAGCGGCATGACGGGGCGCCCCGGCTTTTCTCAAGCGGCTGTTGCACCCGGGACACAAAATAGACAATAGAGGTTGTACGCGGATGCAAGTTGCACACGTCCCATGCGTGAAACTCGATAGGGTTTGCCTGGATCGCCACGGTATGGGCACAGTCATCGCCGGAAAAGTGACCCGGCAACAAGACGGTGTTCGCCCAGCGCCTGCCGGCCGCAGCGGAATAGAGATGATGCCGCTCAAGCCCAACAATTGGCCGGAGGTAAGGGAATGGCGCAAAAGCGAGCGGCGGCGCCTGCTTGCCTTACGCGCCGGCATGGGGCGCGAGGCGCGCAGCGCGGCGGCCGCCAGTATCCTGCCGCTCGTCCATGAGGCGATCCGTGGGCACGGAGCCAAGGCGGTCGGCCTCTATTGGCCGATCAAGTCCGAGCTCGATTTCCGGATGCTCGCCGAGCTCCTGAACCAGGACGGCATCGCCACCGCCCTGCCGGTCATCATCGAGAAAGGGGCGCCGCTCGCCTATTGGCAATGGTCGCCGGGCGAACCCCTGGAACGCGGCTTCTGGAACATCCCGGTGCCGCGGCAGCGCCGGCCGATCCGGCCCGATGCGGTGCTGGCGCCGACGGTCGGCTTCGACCGCGCCGGTTACCGGCTCGGCTATGGCGGGGGATATTTCGACCGGACGCTGGCGCAACCGGACCGCCCTCGCCTCGCCATCGGCATCGGACTCGATTTCGCCCGGCTGGACACGATCTGGCCGCAGCCGCACGACATCCCATTGGACCTGGTCATCACCGAGCTTGGCCGCGAACCGCGCCGGGCTACATCCGGATGATCACCTCGTCATTGGCGAAGGACGGCAGCGAGTTGCCCGCGGCGACACCGACAACCGGGGCCGTCAGCGTGTCCCGGCAGTCCCTGGCGAAATTCTCGAGCGCCTGCGCCAGCTGCCAGTAATCGATGCCGGCGAGGAACAGCTCGCCAATCAGCACCAGCGAGCCCGATTTCGGCTCGAAGGCAAGCCGGGTGCGACGGTGAGCCATGCCGCCGCTGCGCTCGAACAGACACCAGGGATCGACAACCTTGCCGTCAGCACGTTCATCAATGACGCTCATCATGAACAAGCTGTCATTGGCACCGCTATAGGCGACTGCAATCTGCACGCCGGCGATCTGGAGCGGGATCAGCCCGTCCTTGTCGAAGGCAAGGCCGCGCAGGCCATGGTCGCGGGCCATATCCTGAAGCAAAGCCTCGGCCCTGGCGCTCAACCGTCCCTTCTCTCCCATGGCTCAGGCCTCGCCGACGTCTCTACGCCCGTCCTGGCGATCATCGGCAGCGTCATCCAGTTCGGAGGCCCGCCATTCCTCGAGCGAAGCGCCGAGGAAGCTCGCTTCATCCTCCTCGTCCTCGTCAAGAAAGCCATCATCCTCGCTAGCCGGTTCCTTGCGGCTGGCGAGGATGACGCGCGACAGATCGAAGGCGGCATAGGCTTGCGCCATGGCAATGCCGGCGAGCAGCTCGGGCGTAGCGGAACAGAGCGTCACGACATTGACCATGATCAGTGCGTCCTGCTCGGGTGAGGCGACCAGCATCGAACCGGCCATCCGGCTGTCGGGGAAATTGCGCTTCAGCAAATCATTGAGGCTTGCCGCGCCGAGGGCGCGGGTTGCCGCCTCGACCGGTGCGGTGATGGCAGCGGTGCGCGCCGTCTCGTCGAACCTGATGGTGACCCGCTGGCGACCGCGCAGCACGGCCTCGACGGCACCATCCGGCAATTTGGTGAGCGCGCCGCCGAACCGCTCCTCGAGGCCGCCGACAAATTGCTCGATGGCTGTCATCCCCACCTTCCGACGCTGTTGTTTCCGCAAGTCTGGATCGCGAGCAAATATAAGGGCAAACCGCCCGGCGAGGTGTCACGAACGGCACAGTCAGCGGGAAAAAATGGTCATGTCCTCTTTGTCTGGGCTTTCTCCGAAAGCGCGAGCATCACCCGCTTTGCTTGCGATTGGTTGTCGCGGGAGACGTGTTTCACGGAGTCCTTGCCGTCAAGCGTACGCTTGTCGATGGAATAAGCTTGGTCACGCTCAATCAGGACCTCGCCCTCCTTCGGCGCGTCGGAAAAGGCGCTGATGTCATGGGCACCGCGCGCCACTTGGAAATGAAGCTCGTAATTGCCGTCCCACTGCATGTGCCGCTTGTCGGCGCGGACGCATGACCCGTAACCACGCTCCCGCCACTCCTTGCCGACCTGCAACTTCTCCCCGAAGCCCTTCTTGAGCTTGACCACCCGGGCCAGCGGCTCCTTGACCTCGGGCAGCTTCTTCAGCCCGCTGTCGACATTGGCGATCATCGTCTCGAGCGCATGGCGGCTGTCGGACGACAGCTTGCCCTTGCGCAGCGCGCTGTTGATCGGTCGGTAGAGCGCCGAGCTATAGAGAAAGAGTGCAGATGCCTCGGCGGCGGTCAAACCGTGTTTCCGGGCCTCCCGCATGGGAGGGACAGTCTTCAGGAGATCCAGATTCGGCATCGTCGCGTCCTTGCCGATCATCTTCAGCGCCGCCTTGCACCAATCCGATTGCTTGACCTCTTTAATGTCGCTTATCCACTTCTTCTTCAGATCGGATTCGTTGTTCGGCGCGAGCTCGGCAGGGGCCGAATTCCCCATGGGGGATGACGGCCTCAGCTCGGGGGCCGTCGGGCGGGGCGCCTCCCCGGACCTGGTCATCGTGCGGGGCAACCGATGCTCGCTCAGCTTCCGTCCAAGCCGGGGCGCGCTCTGTTGCCGTCCACTCTGAAGGAGGGTCACCTTGCGGACCACGAAGGATGGCTGGTCCGGCATCCTTTCGCCAGTCGGCTCGCCTTCACCTTCGCCTTGCGAAACGGTCGGCAGCGGCGCCGAACGTCCCATGGGTGACGGCGTTGGCCGCCGCCCAGCCGTGTCGGGTGTGTCCGCGCTTCTGTCAAGTCGTGGAGCCACCCGATGCTGGCTCATGGCCCGTTCGAGGCGCCTGCCGGCGCGCGAGGCGGTGGTCGTTGTCGTTGTTGTCGTCGTTGATGTCGTGGGGAGCGGCGGGGGCGCATCATGCGGTGGAAGCGCCCCGACGGTGCTGGCAAAGGGAACGATCGCGATGGGCGTCGGGATCGGCGATCCGGGCTCGACCGGGCCCGAGACCGGTCCATTCGCCGGTTGACCTGCCGGATGATTACCGGATGGAATTCGACTCATTCCGCCCCCCGCACACCACCTTCAGCCAGCCGCCCACAGCGGCTCTCTTAAAGGTAGCATACGGTTCTTTTATGACTATAACAAGTTGCATTTATTAGACACGCAGCTCCGACCCGCGACGTCATCGGTCATGCTGGAGGTAAATTTTTCGACGTCCCGAACGGCGCGTTCATGCGGCGTGAGCTGCGAAACCCGCTCGCCCAGCGATTCGTCGGCAGATTCAGAAGTTGACGAGCGCGATCCCGGCTCGGCCGCAGCGGGCGCGGTGATGGGGCCTTTCTTCTCATTGTTGCCGAACCGGATCATTGTGGAATCTCCCCTCGTGGCGAATCACGTTGCAATCTAGCAATGCCGTAGTGGCGGGGCCATTCGCATTGCGGGACGGTGCGGCTGAGGGCAAAGTTCTCGTCATGACGACCATTCACCGCGCAAATGATCCTTTGCTTCAACCATTTCGGCTGAAGCATCTCACGCTGAAGAACCGGCTGATGTCGACCGCGCATGAGCCGAACTATTCCGAGGACGGCATGCCGAAGCGACCGCTACCGGCTCTACCATGTCGAGAAGGCGAAGGGCGGCATCGCCCTCACCATGACCGCGGGCTCGGCGATCGTCGCGCGCGATTCGGCCGCCGGCCTTCGGCAATCTCCATGCCTATCGCGACGAGATCGTGCCGTGGCTGCGGCGGCTCACCGACGAATGCCACGAGCACGGCGCGGCGGTGATGATCCAGCTCACCCATCTCGGCCGGCGCACCAACTGGAACAAGGCCGACTGGCTGCCGGTGCTCGCCCCCTCGCCGGTGCGCGAGCCGGCGCATCGCGCGCTTCCCAAGGAGATGGAGGACTGGGACATCGACCGCATCGTCGCGCGACTATGCCGCCGCCGCGCAGCGCATGCAGGCGGCCGGTCTCGACGGCTTCGAGTTCGAATGCTACGGCCATCTCCTGGACCAGTTCTGGTCGCCGGCCACCAACCACCGCCGCGACGACTACGACGGCTCGCTCGACAACCGCCTGCGCTTCTCGCTGATGGTCATCGATGCGGTGCGCGCGGCGGTCGGCCCCGACTTCATCGTCGGCGCCGGCTGGTCGCGGACGAGGACTGGGACAAGGGCATTTCGCGCGCGGAAGGGCTCGAGATCTGCCAGCGGCTGGTCGAGACCGGCAAGATCGACTTCCTCAACATCATCCGCGGTCATATCGAGCATCGACGGGCCGCTGTCGCGGGTGATCCCGGTCACCGGCATGCGCTCGGCGCCGCATCTCGATTTCGCCGGCGAGGTCAGGGCCGCCACCCGCTTCCCGGTGTTCCACGCCGCCCGCATCAACGATGTGGCGACCGCCCGCCACGCCATCGCCGAGGGCAAGCTCGACATGGTCGGCATGACGCGCGCCCATATCGCCGACCCGCATATCGCCGCCAAGATGGCGCGACGGCCGAGGAGGCGCGAGATCCGCCCCTGCGTCGGCGCGACCTACTGCCTCGACCGGATCTATGAGGGCGATGAGGCGCTGTGCATCCACAATCCGGCCACCGGGCGCGAAGCGACGATGCCGCACAGCGATCGCGCGCAGCACGACCGGGAGCCGGCGCGTGATCGTGTGGTCGGCGCCGGCCCGGCCGGCCTCGAAGCGGCGCGGGTTGCGGCCGAGCGCGGCCATGCGGTCACCCTGCTCGAGGCAGCAGGCGAAGCCGGCGGGCAGCTCCGCCTGGCCATCCGGGTGGCGCGACGGGCGGAGCTCATCGGCATCGTCGACTGGCGCCTGTCGGAGCTCGAGCGGCTCGGGCGTCGACATGCGTTTCAACACGCTTCGCCGATCGCGACGACGTGCTCGCCGCTCGCCCCGGACGTGGTGATCGTCGCCACCGGCGGGCTGCCCTGCACCGGCGCCGATCGCGGCGGGCGGCGACGCTTGCGGTATCGAGCTGGGACATCCTCGCCGGCGACGTCAAGCCGGCCGAGAATGTGCTGCTCTACGACGACAATGGCGCCCATCCCGGCATGGCGGCCGCCGAAGTCCTGGTCGAGAGCGGCGCCGCAGCTCGAGCTCGTGACGCCCGAGCGGTTCTTCGCCCCCGAGATGGGCGGGCTGAACCTCGTGCCCTACATGCAGAAGCTGCACGATGCCAATGTGCGGATCACCCCGATGATGCGGGTGACGCGGCTCAGCCGGGTCGGCAACCGGATCGCCGCCACTTGTGGTCGCCCTACAGCGAGAGGGAATGCGGCGAGCGGGTGGTGGACCAGGTGGTGGTCGAGGCCGCGACGCTGCCCTTCGCCGAGCTCTATTTCGAGCTCAAGGACTTGTCGCGCAACCGGGGCGAGGTCGATTACGACGCGCTCGTCGCCGGGCGGCCGCAGCGGCTCGTCAACAACCCGGACGGCACCTTCCAGCTGTTCAGGATCGGCGATGCGGTGGCAGCCCGCAACATTCATGCGGGGATTTATGACGGGCTGCGTCTCGCCAAGGATTTGTAAGGCTGGTCAAGGACTTGTGCGTGTCCTGTGGAAAAGGGCAATAGCAAGGCAGACAGTGACGCGGCGGGGCGGCAGCATCGGGTCCAAGCATGGTTCCTCGTGAATCCCGGGTGGGACAGCGTGCATTTTCCTGACGGCTTTGCGGCGATCCGTTGCCGACATTCGAAGCCTGTCGCTAGCATGGCTCTTCCTGTCCGCCGCGTGCCCCTTGCGCAAGCTTGCGCCGGGCAAGCCGCGGATGCCGGTCTCGCTGGATGCGGAACCGCGAGGCAAGAGTGCGCGGAACCGTCATGTACAGTTCCGCGCCTCTCCGCACCGATGCATTCCGGACTCGAGCCGTGGATGGGTCGGTCCCCGGTCCCGGTAGCTCCGGGAGCGGTCTTCGAGAGCGAGGGGAAAGTGGCAGATCCCTTCTCCCCTTGCATCTCTCGCCCGCGACATCGGCGCAAGAATCGGATCGCCTGGGCGGCTGCGGCGGGCTAGACGGCTCACCATGTCACCGACCGAGCTCAATCCCGTGATTCATCGCCAGATGGGGGCCAGGCAATGGCTGTTGATCATTCTCCTCGGCGCGATCTGGGGCGCATCCTTCTTCTTCAACGCGATAGCGCTCAAGGATCTGCCGGCGTTGACCATCGTGGCGCTGCGGCTGGCGGGCGGGGCCACGTTCCTGTGGATCGCCATGCTGCTGGTCGGGCTCAGGCTGCCGCGCGGCGGCCTCCAGTGGCGCGACATCATGGTGATGTGCGTCATCAACAACATCGTCCCGTTCATGCTGATCATCTGGGGCCAGCGCGACATCGCCTCGGGGGTGGCGGCGATCCTCAATGCCACGATGCCGTTCTTCGCCATCATGGTGGCGCATCTTTTCACCCGTGACGAGCCGCTGGTCGGCAACCAGCTCGCCGGCGTGGCGGTGGCGTTGAGCGGCATCGGCTGCATGGTCGGGCTCGATGCCATTGCCGGTCTCGGGCGCAACATGGTGGGCGAATTCTCGGTGCTCGGGGCGGCGTTGTGCTACGCCTTCGCCAGCGTCTGGGGACGGCGGCTGGCGCATCACCCGCCGCTTTCCGTGTCGGCGGCGCAGACGCTGTGCTCCTCGGCGGTGATGCTGCCGCTTGCCTTCGCGATCGACGGCCCCCAGCCGCTGATGGCGGCGAGCGCGCACAGCCTCATCGCCATCGCCGCCCTCGGCCTCTTGTGCACCGCTATCGCCTATGTGCTGTTCTTCGCCATCCTGCGCAGCTCCGGGGCCGGCAATGTCAGCCTGGTTACGCTGATCGTGCCGGTCAATGCTACTCTGCTCGGCACGTTGGTGCTGGGAGAACCGCTCCTGCTGCGCCATATGTTCGGCATGGCCGCCGTGGCGCTCGGTCTGGCGCTGATCGACGGCCGGCTGACCCGCCGGCTGTTTCCGGCACGGTTTTGAAGGAGGACGCGCTATGGCACCGAGGCCTGATGTCACGGCCTTTTTCGACGAGGCGACCAACACCGTCAGCTATGTGGTGGCGGATCCGGCGACCCGGGCCGCCGCCGTGGTCGATCCGGTGCTCGACTATGACGCAGCGTCAGGCCGGACCGGCCGGACCTCGGCCGACAAGATCATCGCCTATCTGCGCGCCCATGGCCTCACCTGCCAATGGCTGCTCGAGACCCATGTCCATGCCGATCATCTATCGGCCGCGCCCTATATCCAGGCGAAGGCCGGCGGCAAGCTCGGCATCGGGGCCGGCATCATCGTTGTCCAGGAGACCTTCGGCAAGGTGTTCAATGCCGGCACCGCGTTCGAGCGCGACGGCAGCCAGTTCGACAAGCTGTTCCGGGATCAGGAGGAATTCGCGCTCGGGTCGATCGATTCCTACGCCATGCACACGCCTGGTCACACGCCGGCCTGCCTCACCTATGTCATCGGCGATGCGGCTTTTGTCGGCGACACGCTTTTCATGCCGGACTATGGCACCGCCCGCACCGATTTTCCCGGCGGCTCGGCGCGCGATCTCTACCGCTCGATCGCCAAGATCTTCGCGCTGCCCGGCACGACCCGGCTGTTCATGTGCCACGACTACAAGGCGCCCGGGCGCAGCACCTTCGCCTGGGAGACCACCGTCGAGGAGGAGCGGCGCAACAATATCCACGTTCACGAGGGGGTGAGCGAGGACGAATTCGTTGCCATGCGCGAGGCCCGCGACAAGACGCTCGGCATGCCGAAGCTGATCATCCCGTCGATCCAGGTGAACATGCGGGCCGGCCAGATGCCGGAGCCCGAGGACAACGGCAAGGTCTATCTCAAGGTGCCGCTCGATCTGCTCTAGCCCCCCATTTCCCTTCTCCCCGTGCTGACGGGGAGAAGGTGCCCCGCAAGCGGCGCATGAGGGGAGAACTTCTTTGCAAGCTCGACCACCCCTCACCCGCCCTTCGGGCACCCTCTCCCCGCTGGCGCGGGGCGAGGGGAAAAGAGTGAGCCGCGCCCCCCATTTCCCGCTGTCGCGGGGCGAGGGGAAAAGAGCGAGCTGCGCCCCTTATTTCTCCCTTTTCCCCATCACTGACGGGGAGAAGGTGCCCCGGAGGGGCGGATGAGGGGTCTTTCTCGCCAAGCCGAATCGCGGGGGAGAAGGGAAAAGGAGGGAGCGGCGATCTCCCGAAAGGGTCCTAACCCTAGACTTCCGCGTCCGGTTTCGTTTCTCTGCTCCCCGGCGCCGAAATGGCGGCAAGGATTACGTCCGTCTCCGTCACGACAGAGTCGAAATTCTTGGTGACCTCGGGATCCGGATCGAAGCGCACGGCCATCTTCACCTGGTTGCACAGAGCGACGACCTTTTGCTTCTGCTCGCCGGAAAGCTCTTTTCGGGAGGCAAGAAACGTCAAAGCGCCAATCGCGGTTCTCACCTGCCCCGTGCAGTAGGTCGCAGCGTCGATCAGATCGAGGAACAGGTCGATGGATTTTACTGATATTGGCGCATGCGGAGATCTCGCAAGGATCTCGAGCTGGTCCGACGTCCCTGCGAACACAAACTTCTCTTCCAGCCGCTTCATCCTCATTCGGAAGATCTCTTGGTAATGAACCTCGAGCGCATGGAACGGTCCAAGAGCAACCACGAGTCCGCTGCCCTTGTCGACCACGTCATTGTACAGCTCGGGAAAGGCGCTCAGAAACAGCTTTGCCTTCGGATTCCGGAACAATTCCCCACGATCGATCCCCGGCAGATCGAGCAGATCACCCAGAAATGCAAAGCGCCAAGCCTCGTCGAGCCTGCTTGCCTTTTCACTGATCTCCTTGAGGACAAAACCTTGGTATGGTTGCCACATGAGCGAACTTTTGTCGGTCGTCAAAATTTCGCGCAGCACGATCCGCCCCGCCAAAGCAGCATCGCTGCTGCATCTGTTGACACAGATGAGGGCCTTCAGTTGTCTGAAATGTAGATTCTCTCCGCTCTTGAATATCGGACCACCGTCGATGACCGAGGATCCGTCCGCCAATGTCGTTCGTGCATGATCGAATGCGAATTTCGCCGAGAGCTCAGGGTCGCGCACAAAATCGTCCAGCAAAACCAGGGCGAATTCAAAGCAACCTTCATCCATGAACGCTTTGATGCACTCCCTGCGTTTTTTAACTTCATCCTGATACTCTGAATGCGATGTCCGAGTGTTCAATTTCCAATCCATGGAATTGGATAAACTCTCGCGAACGTCTTCATTATACGTCAACTTGCAGATTTCAACGGGAGCGAGCCCAAGATCCAGCATGTTGCAAAACAGATTCCGTGTCCGCGAAGTGGCACTCTTCACCCGTGCATCAAGTTCATGGAATTTGTTAGCGCGAGTTTGCAAAGGTCCTCCAGAAAGTCGCAATCGGGGCCGAACCTCCGCGCTGGAAGGAAGCCGGACTGTGAAACGGATTTCAATCCCGTTATCGGAGGCCTGCTTCTGGAGAAAGTCATCGCCCAAGAAACTTTTAAGCTCGCGCTCGAGCGCGCGATCGAGCTCGGTGAAAAACGCCGTTGCGAGGAAACTTCCGAGCTCGAGCCCTGTGATCTTGGCGGTATAGGTTGCTGTCTTGCCGGTGAGCGTCATCGGCGGACACCCAATTTCACCGACCACAATTTGCTTGCGCGGCGTGATTGCAGGTCCGAGCGCGCTGATCTGTTGCGGCGTCAGCACGGAGACCGTCGCATCCGGCGGCAAGGGCGTGATCGTCGGCGAGGGAGCGCCCTGGGCATGGCTCCCCATCGAATGGACGGTCTGGCCAAGCGCGGTCGCCTCGAAATTCAACCCGTTGCCGGATCGGCTTCCACGTGGCGTGCTCGGCGGCGTCGGTTTGCTGCTCGTTCCTGTAGGCTGAAGGTTCCCCATGACACTCCCCGGTTTGACTGGCAGGACCCTTAGCGGAAAGGGACTCCGTCTTCTGTGCCGTTCGGCACAAGTCACGCGAAAATCTTGCCGGGGTTCATCAGATCGCCGGGATCGAGCGCGCGCTTGATCGCCCGCATCATGGCGCGCTTGCCGGGATCGCCATAGCGTGCGAGCGCGGAGCGCTTCTCCAATCCGATGCCGTGCTCGGCGGAGAAGGATCCGCCGATCTCCTTGAGGCCGTCATAGATCAGCGGGGCGATTTCATCATAAGCGTCTCTGATCGGCGTCGACGCATTCACCGTCACATGCAGATTGCCGTCGCCGAGATGGCCGATAACGAACACCCGATGGTCCGGATAATCCGCGGCAACGCGTCGCGTCATGGCTTCGACATGGGCATCGAGCGCGCCGAGCGGCACCGAAATGTCGAACCACAGGCCCCCCGGAAAGGCGCGGTCGACCGCCCAGTCCTCGCGCAGCCGCCACATGCCGGCGCGCTGCGCCAGCGTGGCGGCGACCACGACATCGACGATCTCGCCCGCTTCCACCGCGTCGGCGAGCGCCGCTTCGAATGCGGCCCCGGCGGCGGCCTCATCGCTGCCCCCCACCTCGAACAGAATATAGAGCGGCGCTTGCGCAAAGTCGGCGAGGGCGTCGAGGCCATTGGCGCGGGCGGTGAACACCGCATGGTCGCGCCACATCGCCTCGGCAGCGACCAACGCCATCCCCGATTGGCGCTGCAGCCGGTCGAGGGCGGCGCGTGCCGCCTTGGCGCTGGCACAGGCGGCGAGGGCGGCGAGCCGGGCCGGCGGGGCAGCGACGAGGCGCAGCACCGCCTTGGTGATGATGCCGAGCGTGCCCTCGGCACCGATCAGCAGCTGCTTGACGTCATAACCCTCATTAGCCTTGGGCACGCAGGTGAGGTCGCTGAGCACGGTGCCGTCGGGCAGCACCGCCTCGAGGCCGAGGACGCGCTGGCGCATCGTGCCGTAGCGGAAGGCCTCGCTGCCGCCGGCATTGGTCGAAACCATGCCGCCGATGGTGGCGGTGTCGCGGGCGCCGAGGTCGATGCCGGGTGAGAGCCCATGGACCGCGGCCGCCTGCTGCAGCGCCGCAAGCGTCACGCCTGCCTCGACGACGGCAGTGTGGGCCAGCGGGTCGAGATCGACGATCCGCCGCATGCGGGCGGTCGAGACGATCACCGCCTCAAGGGTGCTGGCGGCGCCGCCGGCAATGCCGGTCCGCCCGCCCTGCGGCACGATGGCGACGTTCTCGGCGCGGCACAGGGCGACGACCGCTGCCGCCTCTTCGGTCGATGCCGGGAAGACGGCGAGGTCGGCGGCGAGATTGTCCCGGTGAAAGCCTGGATCGAGCGTCCGCACCGCGTCGCCCTGGCGCACGGCGCCGTCACCGCAGCGCTCGACCAGGCGCTCGCGGAGCGAGGCCATTCAGGCGCGGACCGCGGCGCCGCTATAATGGAAGCTGAGCGGGCGCAGGGCCTGGGCGCCGTAGAAGGTGTCGAGCCAGGTGATGCGGAAGCCCGCCTCGTCGAGGAGCCGGGCGATGTCGCGGTTGATGTGACAGCCGCCGCCATAGCGCCGCCACACCGGATCGAGCCGGTCCTGCAGCTGCGCCACTGCCCGGTCATGCGAGCGCCCATGCTCGCAGAACAGCAGCCGGCCGCTCGTCTTCAGCACCCGCCGCAGCTCGCCAAGCGCACAGCGGATGTCGGGAATGCTGCAGGCGGTAAAGGTGAGAACGATGGTGTCGGCGCTGGCGCTCTCGAAGGGAAGCGATTCCGCCCTGCCCTCATAGAGCTCGACCGGAAGGTGGCGGCCGGGCCGCCGGTTGCGGATGCGGTCCAGCACCGATTGATCCGGGTCGACGCCGATCACCAGCTTGACCCGGCTCAGGTCGTAAAGCGGCAGATTGACGCCGCCGCCAATCCCGGCTTCGACGACGACACCTTCCGCCTCGGGCACGATGCGCCGGCGCGCCCAGGAACCGCCGCAGGCGGCGCACAGACCGGCGAACAACCCGGGACGGTAATGGTTGTGCATGGAAGCGGACATAGCCCCTACTCCGAACTGGGCGGCATTCTGCTCCCAATTGCTGAATACTCACTGAATGAACTGTGGCTTTTAGGAGGCTTTCGCTATGGAAATCAAGGAAGAATGGCGCATCACGCCGAGCGGGCTGACCCGCGGCCGTGGCCTTGGACTGGCGTTCGGCGGCCGGCCCGGCCCATTCAATGCCATCACCGACATTGCCAATGTCGAGGTCGGCTACACGACGCTGATCCGGGGCTCGGGACCATTGGTCCGGGGGACGGGCCCGGTGCGCACCGGCGTGACCGCAATCCTGCCGCGCGGCCGCGAGCGCGCCGGGCTCGCCTGTGCCGCCGGCGGCTTTGCGCTCAACGGCAATGGCGAGATGACGGGGATGATCTGGGTCGAGGAATCGGGCCAATGCGAGGGGCCGATCGCCATCACCAACACCCATTCGGCGGGGCTCGTGCGCGATGCCATGGTGAAGTGGACGCTCAATTCCGGTCGGGCCTTGGGGCAGCATTGGGGGCTGCCGGTGGTGGGCGAGACCTATGATGGCGAGCTCAACGACATCAACGGCTTCCACGTCACCGACGCCGATGTGTTCGCGGCACTGGACGGCGCTGCTGCCGGACCGATCGAGGCGGGCAGCGTCGGCGGCGGGACCGGCATGATCGCCTATGATTTCAAGGGCGGCTCCGGCACCGCCTCGCGGCTGGTCGAGGCGGCCGGCGGCAGCTGGGTGCTCGGGAGCTTCGTGCAGGCCAATTTCGGCATCCGCAGCGAGCTCACCATCCTGGGCGTGCCGGTCGGGCGGCATCTCAAGGGCGGCGAGGTGCGCTCGCAACCGATGGGCTCGGTGATCGCCGTGGTCGTCACCGACGCGCCGCTGCTGCCGCACCAGCTGAAGCGCCTGGCGCGGCGGGTGCCGCTCGGGCTCGCCCGCACCGGCGCGATCTCGCACAATGGCTCCGGCGACATCTTCATTGCGCTGTCCAGCGCCAATGGCGATGCCTTCATGGCTGGCGCGGGCCCGCGGGCGATGGCGTTCCTGCCGAACGAGGCGCTCGATCCGCTGTTTGCCGCGGTGGTGGAAACGATCGAGGAGGCGGTGATCGACGCAATGATTGCCAACCAGCCGATGTCGGGGGCCGACGATCTCGCGGTCCGGGCGCTGCCGCATGCGGCGGTGATGGAGCTGATGCGGCGGTACGGGCTGGCGGGTGGCGAGTGGCGAGCTTAGGCGACGCCAAGCTTCTTCTGCAGGCTCGTGCTCGAGGTGGTGTACTGGAAAACCAGCCGCTCGCCGGGGTTCTTTATATGGAACACCTGCTGGGCCATCAGCGCCGCCTCATGGAAGCCGGAGAGGATGAGCTTGAGCTTGCCGGGATAGTGGTTGATGTCGCCGATGGCGAAAATACCGGGGGTCGAGGTCTCGAACTTCTCGGTGTCGACCGGGATCCGCTCCTCCTCGAGCCTGAGGCCCCATTGGGCGACGGGACCGAGCTTCATGGTGAGGCCGAAGAAGGGCAGCATGGCATTGGTCGCCACCTCGAAGGTGCCCTCGGGCCCCTTGACCGTGGCGGCCTCGAGCCGGCCCTGCGCGCCCTTGAGCCCGGTAATCTGGCCGATCAGGAAGCGCATGGCGCCGTCGGCCACGAGCTGGCGCATCTTGTTGACGCTGTCGGGCGCGGCACGGAAATCGTCGCGGCGGTGGAGAAGCGTCATGCTGCGCGCAACCGGTTGCAGATTGAGCGTCCAGTCGAGCGCCGAATCGCCGCCGCCGACGACCAGAACGTCGCGGCCGCGGAACGTCTCCATCTTCTTGACGGAATAGAAGACCGAGGCACCCTCATAGGCGTCGATGCCGGGGATCGGCGGCTTTTTCGGCTGAAACGACCCGCCGCCGGCAGCGATCACCACCGCCTTGCAGCGCAGCACCACATCGCCGTCGGTGCGCAGCTCGAAAGCGCCGTCGTCGGTCCGCTCGAGCGCGGTCACCATCTGGTTGAAATGGAACACCGGCTTGAACGGCTTGATCTGCTCCAGCAGGCGGTCGGTCAGCTCCTGACCGGTGACCACCGGCAGGGCGGGAATGTCATAGATCGGCTTCTCGGGATAAAGCTCGGCGCATTGGCCGCCGGGCCGGTCGAGGATATCGACGACGTGGCAGGAGATATCGAGCAGACCGAGCTCGAAAACGGCAAACAGACCGCAGGGACCGGCGCCGATAATCACGACATCGGTGACGACAGTCTCGTCGCTCATGGACCACTCCTCAGACGTTTCGCGGGATCCCGGCAGCCTCAGAACTGCTTCTCGGGGACCTTCACCGTCAGCCCGTCAAGAGCGTCGGTGATCTTGATCTGGCAGGACAGGCGGCTGTTCTCGCGCACGTCGAAGGCGAAGTCCAGCATGTCCTCCTCCATCTCGTTGCGGGGGCCGACCCGCTCCACCCAGTCGGGCTCGACATAGACATGGCAGGTGGCGCAGGCGCAGGCGCCGCCGCAGTCGGCATCGATGCCGGGGACCATGTTCTTGACCGCCGCCTCCATCACGGTCATGCCGTTCTGGCCATCGACCTCCTGTCGCGTTCCGTCCTTCTGGATGAAAGTCAGCTTGGTCATTCTTGTGCTCTAAATGTCGAAAACCGTCGTTCATGCTGCCGGAAATGGCGCCTTCGGCGCGCTATTTAGGTGATTGCGGTGGTTAACACAATCCGCCTTTTGCACCGCAGCATCGGGCGGCTGCCGGCACGCGCCGGCGAGGTCCATGGGGCAGAGCCTGGCAATGGCGGCCTCGCAGGCTTCGAGATCGCGGATGAGCGCGGCGATCTTCGCCTCACCCTCGCCGGTGCCGCCGCAGGGTCCGGCAAGCTCCAGCTTCTCGGCGATGCCGGCGATCCGGCGCGCGCCCATGGAGCGGGCCGCGCCCTTGATCGAATGGGTGGCGATGCGCCACTCCTCGGGGTCGGTGATGGCGCCGAGCCTCTCGGCATATTGCCGGATCTGCAGGCGGAACAGGGACAGGAGCTCGCGCTCGAGATCGAGGTCGTTGTCGGTGTAGCGGCGCAGGTGCGACAGATCGAAAACCTCGTCCCCTGTTGCATCTTGGTCGCACTCGGAATGATTGTCACCGGGTGTGCTGCACCCGCGAGCTGGGTCGTGGAACATGTCGCGCCTTCCCTGAATGGCCGTTTACGGCCCTTCTCATTGGCCGGGAGCCTAGCAAATAGCGGCGAACGCCAGGTTAACAAAGCTGTTCAAGGGCCACGTTCTCGTCTTGCGAAGTGACGCAAAGCAGATCACAATTTTAGTCAGGATTTGCAATGTCTTCGCCGGGGTGAACGAATCGGGGCGGCGCAGGCTCGGGCGCGGGCCAGTGCCACGAACTTCACAAGTTCGTTGCGGGTGGTGGGTAATGCCGAGTGAAGCAAATGATCAGAGGCGGCTGCCGCGCAGAGCGACACGCCGCGACGAGCGAGGCGGGTCGTTAATCGGGCCGCGCGAGGCCGACCTCAGGGGGCGGCCGGAAGCGCCACGGACCCGGCCTGCGAACGAGAACGACGCCGGTGCCAGCATGGCGACGGCGGCGTTGCGTCGCAGACCCTCGACCTCAGCTTTCTGGGCAGCGTTCGCGGTGTCGCTGCTGTGGATCATTCTGTGCACGGTCGTGATGTTCATCCCGATCGGCGCCGGACTGCCGTCGCCGCTGCAGGGCACCGGCATGGCCGGGCTCGCCGCGGCGCTCATCGCCATCACCCTGCCGATCCTGCTGATCTGGGCCGCGGCCTATCTGCTGTGGCGCGCCCAGCAAATCCAGAATGTCTCCGAGGCGCTGATGCATGCGGCGCTGCGGCTGATCCGCCCGCAGGAGGCGACGAGCGAGGGCGTCACCACCATTGCCCAGACCATCCGGCAGGAGATCGACCAGCTGGTCGGCGGCATCGAGCATGCGGTGAACCGGGCGGGCGAGCTCGAAGGCATGGTCCATCGCGAGATCGCCAACATGGAGCGCTCGTTCGGGGTGAACGAGGAGCGCATCCGGACTCTGCTGGCCGGGCTCGAGAACCAGCGCAACGCCCTGCATTCGGCCGGCATGCTGATCGGCACCGAATCCAATCCGCTGCTCGGCCGGCTGATGGAGAACACGGCGAGCCTCGAATCGGTGATCGGGACGGCCTCGACGACCCTGCTGTCGCTCGAGCAGGGGCTCAAGGATTCGTCCTACGAGCTGTCGCGGACGATGGACGACATCGCCAGCCGGGCGGCGCATGCCACAACGGAGATCGGCACCCAGACGGCCCGCATGGAGCAGGTGTCGGGGGTCATCAACAACGAGATCCGGCTGTTCTCGGAGAATTTGTCGACGCAGCTCGGGACGCTCGGCAATTCGGCGCAGGCGCTGCGCGCCGAGAGCACGCAGTTCAGCGACCACATCCGGTCGCTCGAAACCAATATCGTGCAGTCGCTGCGGGAGAGCGCCGGCGAGCTCAATGCGGTCCACAACGAGGTATCGCGGACCTTCGAGCGGATCTCCTCCACCCTTACCGACCAGCTGCGCGAGACCGGCGGCCAGATGGCCGAGGTGCTGCAGTCGGCGGCGGGCAACGTCACCTACCATCTCAATTCCTCGACCAACGAGGCCTCCGACACGATGTCGAAGGCGGCCAGCGCCGTGATCGAGCAGCTGCAGGGATCCGGCGTCCACCTTTCCGACAAGCTGCTGTCGGTCTCCGGCGAGTTCGTGCAGAACGTGGCGCGGGCCCGCGACGACCTTTATTCCTATCTCGAACAGGCATCGGTGGGGCTGACGGCACGGCTGGAGGACACCACCACCCAGCTGTTCTCGCGGATGAGCGAGCGGGCCGGCCAGATGTCGCTCGAGCTCGACCAGACGGCGAGCAAGGTGTTCGGCCGCCTCGAGACCGCCACCGGCAACATCACCAGCCAGATCGGCGAGAGCACCGGCCTGTTGTCCGACCATGTCGGCAAGCTCGAGAATTCGAGCGTCGACTTCGCGGCGCGGATCGAGAGCACCGGCCGCGACATGTCGGAGCGGCTGATCACCGTATCGGGCCAGTTCATCGAGCATGTGGCGCGGGCCCGCCAGGAGATGTCCGACTATTTCGACGTCGCCTCGGACTCGATGTCGGAGCGGCTCGAGGACACCACCAACCAGCTCTTCACCCGGATGGGCGAGCGCACCGGCCTGGTGTCGGCGCAGCTCGACGAGGCCGCCAATCTCGTCGCCGAGCGGCTGGTCGAAGCCTCCGGCACCGTCGACAGCCGCTTTGCCCGTCATGCGACAGCCTTGAGCGACCATATCGACAAGCTCGAAAGCGCCAGCTCCGAAAGCGCCTCGCGGGTCGAATCGACCGGCCGCGACCTTTCGGAACGGCTGATCGCGGTGTCGGGCGCCTTCGTCGAGAATGTGGCGCGGGCCCGTCAGGAGCTCTCCAGCTATTTCGACGCCACCACCGACGGCCTGGCCGAGCGGCTGGAAATGACGGCCCAGGAACTGTTCGGCAAGATCGCCGAGCGGACCGGCCAGACGGCGGCCGAGATCGAGCGCAATCTCGACAGCCTGATCACCCGCATGCATGCCTCGGCCGGCAATGTCACCGGCACGCTCGCCAGCTCGACGAGCGAGCTCGCCGGCCAGATCGAGCAGAGCTCGGCACAGCTGGTCACCCGGCTCGAGACGGCCACCGGCCGCATGTCGGACCTGCTCGATGTCGCATCGACCCAGATGACGACGCGGCTCGAATCGACGACCCACCAGCTGGCATCGCGGCTCGACAATGCCTCGGGCGACATGACGTCGCGGCTCGACGAGACCACGCTCAAGATCGCCGAGCAGCTCGACAACACCAGCAGCAGCCTGACCGGCCGGCTGGCGGAGACCTCCGGCCATGTCGTCGCCCGGCTCGACGATACGGCGCGCGAGGTCACCGACCGGCTCGACGGCATATCCGGCCAGATCGCCAGCCGGCTCGAGGACACCACCTATCGGGTCGAAGCGGCGACCTCGGACGTGACGGGCCGGCTCGAGGCCAGCGCCGGCCGGCTCGGCGAGCGGATCGACGACGTGTCGTCGCGGCTCGAAGACTCGACGGCCAATCTCGCCGACCGGCTCGAGACCACCTCGATCCGCCTGTCGTCGCGCCTCGGCGAGGTGGCAAGCTCGCTGACCAGCGCCCTCGACACCACCCAGGCCCGCCTCTATCAGCATCTCGAAACCCAGAGCGGCGCCATGACGCAGCGCTTCGCCACCACCTCGTCGGAGGTGGTGCAGACGCTGTCGCAGTCGGGCGAGGCGATGTTCTCGCGCATCGACACGGCCGCCCGCGAGCTTGGCAAGCGCTTCGACGTCGCCACCTCGATGCTCGAGGAGGTGACGAGCGAGGTCGTCAACAAGATGGACGGGACTGGCGAGCAGTTCGCCAGGATCCTCGATGACCGCGCCGGCCAGATCTATGACGAGCTGGGCCGGGCCCGCTCGGCCTTTGCCGAGGGCCTCGACGGCGCCAAGGACGAGATCATCGGCGAGCTCGGCCGGGTGTCGTCGGCCTTTGCCTCGGGGCTGGAGAACAACACGGCGCTGACCACCCGGCGCCTCGACGATGCCGGCGTGAAATTCGCCGACCATCTCAACAAGGCGAGCAGCATCCTGTCCGACACGCTGGGCGGCGCCGCACAGGAGCTCGACCGCCGGCTCGACACGATCTCGACCGAGCTGACCGGCCGGCTCGAGCAGACGAGCGGCCGGGTTTCCACCCGCCTCGAGGAGGCCTCGAGCCTGATCGATCATTCGGTCGAGCGGTTCCATTCCGGGATCGAGCACGTGCTGCACAGCCGCGAGGACGTGCTCGCCGGGCTCCTCGACCAGCTGTCGCAGCGGCACGCCGAGGTCGACGGCAACATGCGCAATTACATCTCGCTGATCTCGGAGCGGCTGACCAGCGCCGAGGCGCGGACCGAGGAGATCGGGCGGCTGTTCGTGTCGCAGACCGATGCCGCCTCGAACAATCTCCAGGACGAGATCCGCCGGCTGGAGCAGGTGTCGGACGCCGCCATCGCCTCGGCGGCGCGGACGCTGCAGACCCAGCATGAGAAGCTGATGGCGGCGATCAACCAGGCGATTGCGGCCACCGCCACCGAATTCGGCCAGACCGCCCAGGAGCTGCGCAGCACCGCGCAACAGGTGATCAAGGAGGTCGATTTCGTCCGCGCCGAGCTCAAGCGGTCGATCCTCGAGCTGCCGGAAGAGACGCGGCAGAACGCCGATGCCATGCGCCGCGTGGTCTCGGATCAGATCACCGCGCTCAATGCGCTCGCCGACGTGGTGCGGCGGCAGGCCGGCGCCCTCGGGCTCTCCGGCGCCGGCGTCCATGTGGCGCCGCCACCGCCGCGCGAGAACGGCAAGGACAATGGCGCCGCCAAGGCCGAGGTGGCAGTTGCGGTTCCGCCGCCGCCGTCACCACCGCCGGCGCGCAGCGGCAGCCGCAAGTCGCAGAGCCAGCCCCGCAGCGAGGCGAGCGAGGACCAGTCGCTCACCGCGGTCAAGGGCCGCCCGGTGGAATCGCTGATCCGTGGCCCGGCCAAGGAGGGCAGCGCCGATCTGATGCCGGCCCTGGCGGCCGGCGGCAATGGCCGCAACAAGGCCGCCGCGCCGCCGCGCGAGACCGAAACGATGGTCGCCAAGCTCAATGCCGCCGCCCGCGATCTGGTGGAAGCGCTCGATGGCAGCACCCCCTCCGAGCTCGAGAGCCAGTACGCTGCCGGCGAGGGGCATGTCTACACGCACCACCTCTATCTCCGCCGCGGCAACAAGATGCTCAAGGAGGTGGCGAGCCGCTATGAGCGCGAGCGCCAGGTGCGCGGCCGGCTCGATGCCTTCGTCCGGCTGTTCGAGCGCCTGCTCGACACCGTCGCCGAAGGTCCGCGCGGCGAGGACATGGTGGACGCCTGCCTCAATTCGGAGAGCGGCAAGGTCTATCTGCTGCTCGGCCAGGCGAGCGGCCGGCTGCAGGCCTGAACTCCCCCTATTCCGCTCCATCGGGCATAGGCGCGGCGTGTGCTCTTTCCGCGAGCACGCGGAGAATGGAAGCCGGCACGGGAAACTGGTAGGGAAGGAAGAATCACTTCCCTGCCGCGATGGACCGTCATGGAAATCAGCAGACCCTACCTCCTCTTTCTTGGCGATGTGCCCGACCAACTCGCGGCCAAGACGGCGCAAGGCATCGTCGACTGGCGGCCTGAATGGTGCCTCGGTCAGCTCCGGCTCGACGGCTGCAAGGCGGATTGCGGCATCCCCGACCTGACGATTGCCGAAGCGAAGCAGCGCGGCGCCAGGACGATGATCGTCGGCGTCGCCAATGCGGGCGGCGTGCTGCCGCGCCACTGGACGCGCGCGATCGTGGCGGCGCTCGGCGCCGGCCTCGATGTCGCAACCGGCCTCCATACCCGGCTTGCGGCGGTTCCGGAAATCGCCGAAGCAGCACAGGAGCATCGCCGGCAGCTGTTCGACGTCCGCCACTCGGCCATGACCTTCGCCACCGGCAAGGGCATCAAGCGGCCGGGCCGGCGGCTGTTGACCGTCGGCACCGACTGCTCGGTCGGCAAGAAATACGCCGCGCTGGCGCTCGAGCGTGAAATGACGGCGCGCGGCTACAAGGCGGAGTTCCGCGCCACCGGCCAGACCGGTATCCTCATCTCGGGCCGCGGCGTCGCCATCGATGCAGTGGTTGCCGACTTCATCTCGGGCGCTGCCGAATGGCTCACCCCCGCCAACGATCCCGATCACTGGGACGTGGTCGAGGGCCAGGGCTCGCTGTTCCACCCGTCTTTCGCCGGCGTGACGCTCGGGCTCCTGCATGGCTCGCAGCCCGATGCCTTCGTCGTCTGCCATGAGCCCACCCGGCAGACGATGCGCGGCGTCGAGCACCCGCTGCCCTCGATCGAGGACGTCATCGACGCCACCATCCGGGCCGGCCGCCTGACCAATCAGGCGATCCAATGCATCGGCATCGCGATCAACACCGAAGCACTCGAAGACACCGCCGCCCGCGACCTTCTCGCCGTCACGAGCCGGGCGCATCGATTGCCAGCGGTCGATCCGATCCGGACCGGCGTGGGGCCGCTGATCGATGCCCTGGCGGCGCAATATCCGGCCTGACCATGCAGCACCTCACCGTCTCGCGCGAGAGCTGGCCGCTTGCCGCCGTCTTCACCATCGCCCGGGGGTCCAAGACCGCCGCCGAAGTGGTGACCGTGACGCTCGAGCAGGACGGCGCCGTCGGCCGTGGCGAATGCGTGCCCTATGCCCGCTATGGCGAAACGGTCGAGGGCGTCATCGCCGAGCTCGAGGCGGCGCGCGCCGCCATCCTCGGCAATCGCGATCGCGCGGCGGTGCCGGCGCTCGTCAAGGCCAGCGCTGCCCGCAACGCCCTGGACTGCGCCTTGTGGGACCTCGAGGCCAAGCGCCGCGGCCGGGCGGTGTGGCAGCTCGCAGGATTGCCGCAACCGCTGCCACTCGTCACCGCCTATACGCTGAGCCTCGCCGATCCCGCCGCCATGGGCGAGGCGGCGGCCGCGGCGGCCGGCCGCCCCCTGCTCAAGCTCAAGCTTGGCGGGCGGGGCGACCGCGAGCGGCTGGCGGCGGTGCGCCGCAGCGCGCCGGCGGCACGGCTGATCGTCGATGCCAATGAGGGCTGGGCTGAAACGGAGCTGCCGGCCATGTTCGCGGCCTGTGCCGAATTCGGGGTGGAGCTGATCGAGCAGCCGCTGCCGGCCGGCCGTGACGCGGCGCTGGCCGAGATCGAGCGGCCGGTGCCGGTCTGCGCCGATGAATCGATCCATGTGGCAGCCGATGTGGCCGAGCTCGCCGGGCGCTATGACGCGATCAACATCAAGCTCGACAAGACCGGCGGCCTGACCGGTGCCCTGGCGCTGGCCGATGCTGCGGCGGCGCGCAGCATGCGGTTGATGGTCGGCTGCATGGTGGCCACGTCGCTGGCCATGGCGCCGGCCTTTCTGGTGGCGCAGCGTGCCGATTATGTGGATCTCGATGGCCCGCTGCTGCTGCGGCGCGACCGCGTTCCCGGCATCCGCTTCGATGGCAGCGTGATGAGCCCGCCGCCGCCGGAACTCTGGGGCTGAGGCCACGCCGATCGGCGCTTCAACCATTCGCTAACCTGTTTGGCCAATCATCGTGCCTGCTTTGAGGGGCATGGGGCGACGGGATGAAGGCGATGGCCGCGGAACAGGCATTGAGCGACAACGACTATGAACAGATCGAATCCGCGGTGATGGAGTCGGCCCGTGGCCGCTGGTTCCTCGCCGAATATTCGCGGCGCCGCGGTTTCGAAACCGTCGGCGAGCTGATGGACGCCATGCGCCGCATCGAGGCGGCAATCCGCGAGCACCCGGTGCCGCCGCTGCCCTATCCGCCCTATGAGGGGATCGGAAACCGGCCGGCAGTGCGCCCGGCGATGCCGGTCGCCGACGCCGACAAGCGCACCGAAGCGGTCGCCCATTTCAACCAGATCCAGGCCGGGTTGAAGTCGATGCTGCCGCAGGAGCCGCAGGAGGCGCAGGCGAGCGCGGACGAGCAGCCCGGCGACCTCGTCATCGATGCGCGACATCTGCGCTATTTCATCGAGGATGAAGAGCTGTTCGCGCCGCCGGCAAGGCCGAAGAGCGGGCTGCCGACGGTGGCGCCCATGGTGGAGATGCTGAAGGATCGCAAGCGGATCATCGTCATCCGCCGCGCCTCGTCGCGCGACACCACCATCCCGCTGGCCGACGAGCGGTGGAAGGACGACAACAACGCGGCCTGACGATTGTCAGGCAGGCGGGTCGCGCTACGCCGCCTTGATGATGTCGGCGAAGGTCGCCGGGTCGGCATTGCCGCCGGACACCACCACCGCGATGGTGCGGCCGCGGGTCGGAAGGCGCCCGGCCAACACGGCGGCGAGCGCCACGGCGCCACCGGGCTCGACCACGATCTTGAACGTCTCGAAGGCAAAGCGCATGGCCGCCTTGACCTCGTCGTCGCTGGCGGCAAGCCCACCCTTCAGCCGATCGCGGTTGATCGAGAAGGTGAACTCGCCCGGCTCCGGCGACAGCAGGGCATCGCAGATCGAGCCGGTGCGCAGCGCGTTGCGCTCGCGCCGGCCGGAGGCGATCGAGCGGCGGTGATCGTCGAACTGCTCCGGCTCGGCGGTGTAGATCTCGGTCTTCGGCGACAGCGTCTCGAGCGCCAGCGCAATCCCGGCAGTCAGCCCGCCGCCGCTGGCGCAGGCGATGGCCTGATCGATGACGAACCCGAGGGCGGCCGCATCCTCGGCAATCTCGGCTCCGACGGTCCCCTGCCCGGCGACGATCCAGGGATGCTCGTAAGGCGGCACCAGCACCGCACCGCGTTCGGTGGCGATGCGCCGCGCGATCTCCTCGCGCGACTGGCTCAGGCGGTCATAGGTCACGACCTCGGCGCCATAGGAGCGGGTATTCGCCTTTTTAATCTCGGGAGCATCCTCCGGCATGACGATGACCGCGGGCAAGCCGCGCAGCGCCGCCGCGGCGGCCACGCCTTGCGCGTGATTGCCGGAGGAAAACGCCACCACGCCGTTGTCCCTGGCGCTGTCGGGCAGCTGTGAGATGAAATTCCACGCACCGCGAAACTTGAACGAACCGGTGCGCTGCAGGCACTCCGCCTTGACCAGGATGCGGCCGCTGCAAGCGGCATCGAGCGCCGGGGCGTTCAGCAGCGGCGTCCGCACGGCATGGCCTTCGAGGCGCCGGCGGGCTGCCGCAA
This sequence comes from uncultured Alphaproteobacteria bacterium, assembly GCA_963744915.1. Taxonomy (GTDB): domain Bacteria; phylum Pseudomonadota; class Alphaproteobacteria; order Rhizobiales; family Aestuariivirgaceae; genus DATAFF01. The sequence goes on along the minus strand of CAVUUY010000022.1, from coordinate 13,744 downwards.
TGTCAGCAAAGCTCGGAGCTTTCAGCTCGTCCATGGCGCCTTATCTACTCCCCTCGTCCGATTCCTGCCAGCCCGAGGTTCTCTTGAAGCGGTGGCGGCGATCACCATATCGCGACATACCGGTCAGCCGGCAAGTACGCAAAATCGGAGGCACTTTGGTCATGAACACTGTCGCAACGCGCAACGCACGCTGGACGCCGATCAATGTCGCCAGCGCCGTGCTGGGCTTTGCAGTCTGGTGGCCGCTCGGCATTGCCGCCATCGCCTATGTCCTGTGGGGCGGAAGCATCGACGACCTGCTCAGGACCGGTTTCTCACAGCTCAAGGGTGTCACATTCCCGCAACGCTCGTCGGGCAATGCGGCGTTCGATGCCTATCGTAGCGCGACTCTCGAGCGGCTCGCCCAAGAGCAGGCCGAGTTCAACGCTTTCGTGCGCCGGCTTCGCGAGGCGCGGGACCAGGAGGAATTCGACCGCTTCATGAAGGAGCGGAAGGACGTGTTCGGCAATGACGGCAATCCTGCCTGACATTTGACCGCGGCCGGCGCTCAACGCAGCGCCGGCCGCTTATTGCTGCCCCGCCTGGTCATGGCCGCTCGTCGCGCCAGCCATAGCCCGAATAGGCGGCCTTGAGATAAATGCGCCGCAGGAGCGGCAGCGGAAAGCGCCGCAGCGGTCCGGCAACGATGCGGGGGACACGCCGCGCTGCGCCATCGACCCCCGCCATCAGGTCGGCGACCAGCCGCCCGGCATAGCTGCCAAAAGCGACGCCATTGCCGTGATAGGCAAGCGCCGCATAGCCGCCGGGCATCCGGTCGATCGGACCGACATAGGGCACGCGCCGCAAGGCGAGGCACACGAGCCCCGACCAGCTGCGCTCGATCTCGGCATGGGCAAAGACCGGGAACATGCGTTCGAAGCGGGCTCTCAGGGTAGCCATGGCGCGTTCGAGGCCGGCCGGCGACAGGTCGGTGCCGCCGCGCCCGCCGAAGAGAAAGCGGCCGTCCGGCAGGAGCCGGAAATAATGCAGCAAATTGCGGGTATCAGAGGCGAGATCGAAGCCGGTCCAGCCCTGGGCGGCGCGCTCATCGACCGTCAGCGGCCGGGTGATCAGCATCCGCGACAGCGCCGGGAGGAGTCGCCCGCCGATCCATCGCGGCACCGCTTCGTCGCTATAGGCATTGGTGGCGAGCAGCACCCGCTTCGCTCGCACCGCGCCGGCGGCGGTCGACAGAACATGCTCACCGCCGACCTGCCGCCAGGCGGTCACCGCTGAATAGGGATGAATGACCGCTCCGGCATTGATCGCCAGCCCTGCCAGGCTGCGCAGATAGCGCAGCGGGTGCAGCCCGAAACCGACCGGGCTCCACAGTCCGCCGTGGAATTCGGGGCCGCCGACGCCGCGCTCGGCGAGCTCGGCGCGCTTGAGGAGCTCGGTGCGAAAACCGAAGACGGCGGCCAGAAGATCGCGTTCGGCCTCGAGTGCGTCCAGCGCCCACCGGCGGTGCGCGAGCTGGAACTCGCCATTGCCGCTGCGCTCGGTATCGATCGCATGATTGCTGATGAAATCCGCGACATAGGAGACGGCGTCGAGCTGGGCGCCGAAGAATTCGCGGGTGGCGGCCTCGCCATAACGCCGGAGCATGGTGCCATAAGACAGCTTGGCACCCCCGATACAGCAGAAGCCGGCATTTCGGCCTGAGGCACCCCAGCCCGGCGTGGCGGCTTCCAGCACCACCACATGCATGCCATGGTTGCTGGCCAGCCGGTGTGCGGCGTGGAGGCCGGTATAGCCGGCACCGATGATGGCGGCATCCACGCTGACCGCGTTGCGGAGCGGCGCCAGAGGGCGCGCCAGCGGCGGCGCCGTTGCTTCCCAGTGGCTCTCGACAGGTCTTAAGAAATCGTAAGCCGTCGCGGGGTAAAGTCTCATGAATGGTCTTGTCGGATGCCGGTCGGCGGTCAGTCAAGCCGATCCCGCCAATTGACGGAACCCGTGCCTTTTGCAGTCTATTCCAGGTGAGCGCACGGCGGAATTTACGAGGAGCAGCATCATGCGACGTGCAGCATTGACGATCATCGCCCTCATCGTCGGGACAGTGGTGTCCGGCGGCGCCATGGCGCAGACCGCGGGCGGCGGTGCAGCCGGTGGAAACGCAGCCGGTGGTGGTGCCGCAGGCGGCGGCGGAACCGGGGCGGGTGGGTCGGTCGGCGCGCCACTCGGACCCTCGACGCCGGGCACGGCGGCAACCGGTCCGCTCAATCCCTCGACCGCGGTCGGCACTCCGAGCCAGCGCACCCTCAACGGCATCGAGCAGAACGAGCAGCTGCGCAGCCCGCCGACCACCACCCCGCCCCCGGCGGTCGATCCCAGCCAGGCCGGCAGCGCCGCCACCGACACCGTGGCAGGGCCGAACGACACCACGACCGGTCGTTCGACCATCGGCGGCACGGCCACAGGGCGTGTGGCGAAGGACTCCAATGTCACCGACGGCGTCGATGGCCCGGGCGAGTTGTCACCTCCGACGGCGTTCGAGCTCTATAGCGGACGCGTTCCGAAGACGCCGTAGATAAGGCCGCCTTCACACCGGCAAACCGTCAATTTTTGCCCGGTCAATGTTTGGCCGGGCGACGCGACGCACGAGACTTGCCTGGCGTGAGGGGCTTCTGCGTCGCCACCTTGCGCGCATTGCTGCGGGACGGGGGATAGGCCTGCTCATCCTCGTCCACAATGGTCGGCAGCTCGCCAACCGAATTGGCGGCAACCTCGGAATTCTCGACCGGCTCTCCCCATTCACCGACCTGATCGCCATCGGGGATAGGCATTCTGCCTGCCTCGGGATTTTCCTCGATGGCCACGAGGTGCCGTGCCAACTCCCAATGGGCTTCGTCACGACCGGTAGGACAACCTTCGTCGAGCCAAATCTGGTAGGCCTTCGCCCTGATCCGTTCCTCGCGCGCGAAGTTGTCGGGTTGGTTCATCGTGCTCTCCCTTTCGCTGATCGCGAAGGGAGCCTAAAGCTTCAGGACGGTTTCCGCCACCCTGCCCTCAGATGCGCAGGATCGACGTATCGCCCTGGGCGAGCGCGGTTGTCTCAGCGGAATGATCAGTTCCCTGCTGGGCCAGCCGCCCTGTCCAGCTCGCCACGACGTTGACGAATTCCTCAAGCGCCGCCATCAGTTGCTCGAGATCGGTGAACCGTGCATCGAAGCTGCGCTGGAGAATGATTTCCTCGAGATCCGGATCATAGGCGAGCGCCGCCTCTCCGGTGCCCTGCCCGAACAGATTGGCGTCGAGCAGCATTTTCAGCTCGGCCTCGCTCGGCGCCTCCGCCTGGGCGACGGTGCTCGCGAGAAAGAAGCGGTGCTCCTCATTATCCAGAACCTGGATGTCGACGGCGTATTTGTCCTCGAACACCAACCTGCCGGCGCCATCCTCGTTGAGCCCAAGCGGCAGCCCGAGGCGCTGTGCAATGCCAGCTATCAGATCGTTGACCAACGGTTTCCCCCTTTTCCAGTAACTCCCGCCCAGCAATTCGAAGCCCCTCAGGCACGCGGGTGATAGATCGCCTGCGTCAGCTCATCCATGTCGCGATCGGCCGGTCCGGCGACCGACACGCGCTGATCGAAATGGGCGATCAGCTCTGTCCAGCGGACCGCCAATTCGACAAATCTCTCAACGATCTCAGCGAGATAAACTGCGTTGAGCGACGTGGCGTCGAGAATTCGCTGCAGAATCACCTCGTCGCGTTCGACGTCGAGCGCGATGACCGCGCCAGCACCGTCCCCGGTAGGCAGATTGGCGGACAGCAGCGCCCGATAAATCGCATCCCGCGGACCCGGCCTGAGTTTTCCGAGAATTGCATAGATGATGAATTTCTCGCCATCGTCGCGCAGCGCCTCGAGATCGACGGTCGTTCCGCCGTTGAAGACGAGCCGACACATGCCATTGCCATCAAGGGCCAAGGGCAGGCCAAGCCTAATGCCCAGCTCCCGCACGAGCTGCTCTACTCGCATAGTGTGATCCCCCGGTTCTTACACAACCTCCATGTTATAGCTTAATGCAACTTACAACGCAATAAATCTTCGGGCTATCCAACCTGCGATAGCGAAAATACTTTGCCGGCGGGGCGTTCGGCGTGTTCGGCCGGCGGCGCCCCCTCCACGGTCACGATGCTGCGTCCATTGCTGCGCTTTTCGATCCTTATCTGCACCGCAATGCGTTCGTGCATCGCCTCGACGTGGCTGATCACCCCCACTTTGCGCCCCTTGCCATGGAGCCGCTCCAGGGCATCGATGGCGACGTCCAGCGTGTCGGCGTCGAGGCTGCCGAAGCCCTCGTCGATGAACAACGTGTCGACAAAGCTCATCCGCCCTTCGAGGCCGGACAAAGCGAGCGCAAGGGCAAGCGAGGTGAGGAAGCGCTCGCCGCCCGACAGGCTCACCGTGGAGCGTCGCGCCTCGTCCTGCTCGAGATCGACGATCTGCAGGCCGAGATCGCCGCCCGGTGCGGCTTCGAGGCGATAGCGCGGATTGAGGTCGGCGAGGTGAATGTTGGCGAGGTGGACCAGATTGGCCAGCGTCACGCTCTGGGCGAAGCGCTGGAACTTCGATCCGTCGGCCGAGCCCACCGCCTGCCAGACCTCGCGCCATGTCGTCACCTCGGCATTGGCGGCAGCGATGTTCGCCTCGATGTCGCCGGCCAGCAGGCGGTTCTCGTCGTCGCTGCGCAGGCTGCCGTCGATCTCGCCGGCGCGGTGCTGCAGCCGCTCCATCTCCTCGCTAAGCTCGAGCCGGCGTCCGACGAGCGCTTCGGCGGCTATCGGCGGTAGACCGGCGGCAAGGGCGATGGCGAGATCGCGGTCGCGCTCCTCGACCAGGGTCTCGGCGCGGCTCACGGCATCGGCCAGCATCGACCGGCCGGCGCGCAGCGCCTCGATCTCGCTCTCCTCGACCGCCATCAAGCTCGCCAGCTCGGCATCGCTCAACTGCACCCCGCGCCGCGCGGCGGCGAGATCATCGGCGGCCCGGTTCTCGCGCTGGCGCGCCTGGTCCACCAGCTCCGCCAGGAAAGTTGCCCTGTTCATGGCCGAGGCCTCGTCGGCCCTGGCGACATTGTGGGCGGCCTCGGCCAGCTTGAAGGCGTCCCGGATCTGCCGCCGGCGCAACGAGAGCCGTGCCCGGTGCGCCGCCGTCGGCTCGCCGCCGAGCATCCCGGCCCGCCGCAACCGGAGTGCGTCGATCCGCTCTTCGCGAGCAACCAGTGCCGCCTCGTCGCCCTTGAGCTGCGCCAGAACCCGCTCTTCGAGCGCCCGGCTCTCGGCACCAAGAGGGTTGAGCCCTGCAACCTCGCTCTCGCATTGGCGGCATTGCTCGGCGAGCCGGCGATAATCAATCGCCAGCTGCTCGAGCCGTGCCAGCACCCCGTCAGCATCGCGGTTGAGGTCGAGCTCGGTCAAGCCGAGCGGCTCGATCAACGGCTTGAGCTCGCGGTCGATCGAGCCGATGCGATCGCGCAGGCCGAGGCTGCGCTCATTGGCGGTCGCCGCCTTCTCCTTCAGCTCGCCGAGCCGACTGGACAGGCTGCCGCGCTCCTCCGTCCGGTCGATCGCCTCGCGCTCGAAGCGCTCCGCCGCCTCGACCAGCTGCTCACGCTCATGCCGCAGCACGCTCGAGGCCCTGAGCTTCTCTCGGCAGGCGGTCCGGCGCTCGTCGATCGTCGCGATGAGCGCAATGCCGGCACCCGGGTCGGGAACGGCGTCGGCCGGCAAATCGCGGTCCTTCTGCCGCCGGTCGGCAAGGAACAGCGCTCGGTTCCGTCCATAGGCCTGCTGCGCCTCGAGCATCTCGCCGCGGTGGGCGGCAACCTGCCCCTCCGTAACCTCGTGGCGCAAGCGGGCGGCGGCGGCGAAGCCGAGCGCCTCGGCCTCGGCGCGCTCGGCTTCCTCGATCTGCGCATCGATGGCGGCCTTGCGCAGCTTCAGCGCCGCCACCAGCTCGGCCGTTTCTTCCGCCTGGCGGTGAGTCGAGGAGCCACACACCGGACAGGGCTCGCCTTCGACCAGGGCTGCCCTGAGCTCCACCGCCTTGGTCGATACTGCCGCATCGGCAAGGTCGAACAGCAGCTGGTCGGCACTACGCTGCGCGCGCAACTCGATAAGCCTTTCCTGGGCGGTGCGCGCTGCCTTGGTGTGATGCGCCAGGGCATCGGCCTCGTCGCGCTGCGCCCGTTCGGCCAGCGCCAGGCGCGAGCGGGCAGCGGCATGGCGGCGCGCCGCCTCCAGCATGGCACGGGCCCGTTCGGCGAGCTGGTCGAGGCTGACCGCCCGAGCCTCGAGAGCCGGGTTCTCGGCAGCCTTGAGGGCCGCGGCCTTGGCGGCGGCGCGCTGGCGCAACGCCTCGGCCTTGTCGCGAAGCTCGGCAATCACCGCGCTGCTGTTGTCGAGCCGGTCGACGATGTCGCTGCGCTCCCTGGCGATCGCCGCCAGCTCCTGGGCGAGCGCCTCTGCGTCGCGGCGCATGGCCTCCCGTTTCGGCAGGTCGCCGGCGATGGTGCTCCACTGCTCGGCCAGCAGCCGTGCCGCCTCGCGGCTGCGCAACTCGCCGGTGAGCTGGCGAAGCTGCCGCTCGAGCTCGGCCAGCCGGCCGGTCAGCTCCTGCGCCGAAGCTGCCGCATCGACGGAGGCGATGCGCTGTCGGTTGACCCTGTCGCGAAGCTCCGCAGCCTCCTGCCCGGCATTGGCAATCTCGCCGTCGAGCCGAGCCGCCTCCTCCCACAGCGGCACCAGCTCCTGGAAATCCTGCTCGCTCGCCTGTTCCTCGTCGGCCCGCCGGGCGAGCGCCGCCGAAGCCTCGGAACGCGCATCGGTGCATTTGATCAGCGCGTCATTGGCGCCGGTATGGGCGATACGGCACTTGTCGGTCTCGGCCCGCGCCGCCTCGAGGTGGCGGACAAGCGGCCGCAGCGCCGCGGCCTTGTCGAGAAGGTCAAGGCGGGCCATCCGGGCGGCGGCGGCGGCCTGCTGCCTGACCGCCTCGTCGCGCTCGCTCTCGGCCCGCGCCAGGGCGGTGCGGCAGGATTCGATCTGGCGGTGCTTGTGGATTTCCGCATCGGTGCGGTCGCGCTCCTCCTTGCGGCGGAGCATGGCCTCTTCGCTCGCCAGACGCTCGTCCTCGAGAAGCCGGCGCTTGTCGGGCGGCATCAGGCCGACAGCGTCAAGCTCGGCGCGCAGCCGCTCGATGCTGGTTTCGGCAGCGCGGCACAGCTCGTGCACGCGCCGCGAAATATCGGCATAGATCCCGGTGTTGGTGATCTTGTCGAGCAACGCCGCCCGATCCTTCGGACGGGCTCTGAGGAAAGCGTCGACATCGCCCTGGGCGAGGAGAACGGTGCGCCGGAACTGCTCGAAGGTGAACCCGGTTGCAGCTTCAACCTCCCGGTCGATCTCCCGGGCCTGGGCCGCAATCATTTCGATTCCTCCCTCTGCGATCCGAGCGAGCGAGCGCTCCACCCGCTGCAGCCTTCCGTCGGGCCGATCCCGGGCGCGGCGCACCTGCCAGCGCGCCAGGTAGTGGTGACCGTCAAGGCCGACGAACTCGGCCTCGGCGCAGCCCACGGCCACGCCCTTACTCAGGATCGAGCGCTCGTCGCCGGCCGCGAGCTCCTCGTCGTGGACATCGGCTATTTTCTCCGGACCGGCGTAACCGGCGCGCGGATACTGCCCGTAAATGGCCAGGCAAACGGCATCGAGAATGGTCGATTTGCCGGCGCCGGTCGGACCGGTTATGGCGAAGAGGCCGGCGCCCTTCAGCGGCTCGGCGGTGAGGTCAATGGAAAAAGGCTGGACCAGGCTCGCCAGCCCCTCCCCGGCTATGCGGAGGATGCGCATGCGGTCAGGCCTCGTCCCGCGCCGCGGCAAAGGCCCGCAGATGAATCTCGCCCGGCACGGCCTGGTGGCAGGCGACGAAGGCCCGCGTGAAGAGATCGAGCGGATCGATGTCCTTGAGCTGCGGCGGCGATGGGCCGAGGGGGTCGCCGCTGGCGACGGCGGGGGCGCAGCTGCGGACGATCTCCGGCGGCGCCGCCACCCGGACCGGAAAGGCGCTGGCAATCTCGTCGACCTCGCCGCGGATCCCGGCTGCCGTGCCGTTCACCTTGACCGCAACATGGACAAAGGGGCGCAGATCGATCGCAAGCTGCGGATCGAGGCCCATGGCGTGGAACGCCTCGGGGATCTCCGAGCGTTCGAGGGCGCCGGAGGCAGGCAGGCGGATGAACGGCACCGGCCGGGTGAGCGGCAGGTGCTCGACCGTAACGCCGCCCGCCCCGATGCTGACGATGCTGACCCCGTGCTCATAGGCGCGCTCGGCGGCCGAGAGCGGAAACAGCGAGCCGGCATAGCGTATCGTGGTCCGGCCGACCGATTGCGGCCGGTGGAGATGGCCAAGCGCCGCATAAGCGACCGCCGGCGGGAAGACGTCGTGCGGCACGGCATGCTCGCCGCCCACCAGAATGCGCCGCTCCGAGATCTCGCTCTCGGCGGCGCCGGCCAGCGTCAGATGGCCGGTGACGATCAACGGCAGACCGGCGGCGTGTTCCAGCGCCCCGACAATGGCGCCCGCATAGAGCCGCCGGACGCCTTCGACAATCGCCGAGCCGGTGCACTCCTCGGGCGGCGGGCGGGGAATATCGCCGACGCCGAGAAAGGGGAGGACCAGCACGCAGGCATGCGGGCAGCCGGCGGAATCCCTGAGGATGACGTGGTGCTTGGCGCGATCGAGCTGGCCGTCGGCCTGTTTCAGCGTGCCCACCACCCGGGTGCCGAGCCGCTGCAGGAGGACCGAGGGCGCCTCGAGCTGGCCAGCATGATCGTGGTTGCCGGCGATGACGATGCTCGACAGGCCGGGCCGGCGCGCGTGGATGCGGTCCATGGCGCCGTAGAACATGCCGCGTGCATCGGCGCTCGGCGCCATGCTGTCAAAAATGTCGCCGGCGACGATCAGCGCATCGATCTGCCGTTCAACGATGATGCGCTCGATCTCGGCCAGCGCCGCCGCATGCTCGTTGCGCCGCGACCACCCATTGAGTGTGCGCCCGATATGCCAGTCGCCGGTGTGGAGGATCCGCAGCATTCTCCTTGGGAGATTTGGCCGATTCCCTATAGTCGCGCAACGATTCGCGCGGGGGTTTCAGCCGCATACCACGAATCTTGACAGCGCCGGCCGGACACTGCCCTGTCTCATGACAGCCCGGTGTCAGGAGGCTTTGGGAGAAAGGACAGGATGACGGGAATCGAGCGCTTGCCGCATATCGAGCAACTTCGCCGGCTGTCACGGCTCGCCCAAGCGGCGCTCGGGCATTATGCGCTGCCCGCCGGTGCCACGCCGAGGCTCGCAAACGTATCGGATAACGCCACCTATCGCGTCGATGCGGGCGACCGGCGCTATGCGCTCAGGGTTCATCGCGAGGGCTATCATGCCCGGCCGGCCATCGCCTCCGAGCTCGCCTGGGTCATCGCCCTGCGTGCCGACGGGGCGGCAATGACACCGGTCCCGGTCGCCGGCCGCGACGGCGGGCTGATCCAGACGGTCCACCATGAGCACCTGCCGCGGCCGCGCGACGTCGTCCTGTTCGAGTGGGAGAACGGCGTCGAGCCGTCCGAAACGGAGCATGATCTGACGGCGCCGTTCGAGATCCTCGGAGAAATCGCGGCGCGCATGCATCGCCATGCCATGGGCTGGCGGCGGCCGCCTGGTTTCGAGCGCCACCGCTGGGACTTTGCCACCAGCATCGGCGAGCGGCCGCATTGGGGGCGGTGGCGCGACGGCATGGGCATGACGCCGGAGCGGATCGAGCTGATCGGCCGCACCGTCGACCTGATCGGCGCACGATTGGCGCGATTCGGCGAGGGCGAACACCGCTTCGGGCTGGTTCATTGCGACATGCGGCTCGCCAATCTCCTTATCGATGGCGACGTGACCAAGGTCATCGATTTCGACGATTGCGGCTTCTCCTGGTACCTCTATGACTGTGCCACGACAGTCTCGTTCTTCGAGCATCGGCCCGAGGTTCCACGGCTTCTGGCCGCCTGGGTCCGGGGTTACCGCCGCGTCAAGGAACTGGCGCCGGAAGACGAGCGCGAGATCTGGACCTTCGTGATGCTGCGCCGCATTCTGCTCGTCGCCTGGATCGGCTCGCATTCGGAAACCGATCTGGCCCGGTCCATGGGAGCGGACTACACGGCTTCGACCGTTCCGCTGTGCGAGGACTATCTCCGGCATTTCGGTTGACTGGACAGCCCGGCGCCGCTCTGATAGAGAGGCTGCATCCGGGGCACGGCCCCGGGGTGCAATCCTTGGCGCGGGTGTATAGCTCAGTTGGTAGAGCAGCTGACTCTTAATCAGCGGGTCACAGGTTCGAATCCTGTTACACCCACCAACTGAAACAAAGGCTTAGCCGATATCGCGAAAATCATTCTGACAACGCGTCACCGGCTTATTCTGACAAATCACCCTTTTTCGTTCTCGAGTCTCGACGCATACGCGCACCAACTTTTCTCTGCTCGACCGTGTCCCGCGCATACCGCAGCAAGGGCAGCGGTCGTCCGGTGTCCGCTCAATGCCCGCAACTGCGCATCAGCTCAGATCCGGCATTCGCACCTTCGGTGTTTCCACCATGGCGCAGGCCCATAAATTTCACATCGTCATCGATCCCTGCCGCCTTCCTGATAGCTGCGACGCGGTGCCGGAAGTAATCGACCTTCCACGGAAGATGCACCTTCCGAAAGCGGTCCGGTCGGTCGCGCATCACGATCAGCGATCCCACGGCGTGGCATCGCGTCGAGACGGGTTGTCAGTTCTGGCCACAGGTCAGAGCCGTCATCGTCACAGAGCGGCAGGGAAACGAGTTCGCCGGTCTTATGGTGGAAGATCCGGACGGTGTCCTGGCGCGTCGACGGGACGATAGTGACCCCACGTCAGACGCTGCAGAATGTCCTCCTGCCGCTGCAGCCAATAAAATGCAATCATCGCTGCCGTGCCGACGGATGCCTCCCCTTTCTGGTCGGCCGCTGCGACGAACCTCGACAGTTCGTCGTGAGTGGCTGGCCGGGTAGGTTTCGGCCTGTACTCGAGGTCCATCTTGGCAAAGGGATTTTGAGGAGGAACCAGCTCTGACTTGTCCCGCAGCGCCACTTTCCATGCTCGCCGGCACACTCTGCATCGCAAGATTGGCCGTACGCCGGCGCTCGCTCCCATCGGCCTTCAGCAGGAGCCTTTCGTAGAGGCGATCGGCAGTCCCCGGAACTATGCTTCCAAGTGCCAGACACGCCGAAGCGGCGACCATCCTTCAATTCATAATCCGAAACGAGCTGCAGGGCCGCATCATAGCTTCTTTGCGTCCGCGTCGGCAGTTTGCGATATTTCGGCGAGCTCTTGAATGTGGAAACCAGCCAATCGAATGTTCCGACCTGGGGGCGCGATGAAACTTCGCCGGCCTCTCCTCGCTTGAGCCAACCCTGGAATTGAGGATTCAAGGATCTCGTCGCAGCGGCGCTTCGCCTCGCCATAGTCTCGGCCGAGAGCCTCGCGCTGCAGTGGACACCCGGCCCTCATCGCCCAACCGGGCGGGTTCCAATAATAGCCTCCCCGGCCCACCTTGAGGCGCTTCCCGATCATATATGAGGGCCAACCCGGTGGCTTGTGGCGCGGCACGCTCAGATCAACTCCGTCGCGTCCTCGACAAATGGGCATTCGACACGCAAGCCGTGAGCGCAGTTAATGTCCTGGTCGAGCTTCTGCCGATGCCATTTGTCTTGCATACCCGGCCGCTTCGCGGGCGGGCTGTAAACGCCGCGCTTGACCTTATCGCGAAGAATTCAACGCTCGGCTCTCCAGTATAACCAGCGGCCATCTCCGCCGGCATCTCCAGCGGCCACGCTCCGAGTGGAATCGAAACCTTGCGCGCCATCAGCCAACCACCGCCATGGCGCGAGTGGAACCGGCGCCACGAATAGCAGCCTTGAGATTGATCCTCGCCATTTCCAGTGCGCAGCCGATAGCCATGACCCCTGTTTATATCTTTTTTGTTATGGATGTCAAGCTTCTTGCTTTGGGATAGAACAAAATTGTAATATATGAGGTACAAGCTGGCCCAATGGCCTCGTAATGTATACCAGAAGGAAGTCAAGGAGATCGCACATGCTCGCATTGCGATTGATGTCGCCCTGAGCAGCTTAACCAAATACGGGCCGTCGCCTGAGGGCTATAATTTCATGCCACTAGGTAAAGCGAAGAACGGTCTATGGCAGTTGAACGTTAGAATACCTAACGGGCAGGTTAGAATACTATATTGCCCCTACGGAGATGTAATTGTGGTATTTCGAATACACAAGAAATCATCTTCTCAGGAACAAGAAAAGGCTTACGCGGTCGCCATTCAGAGAAAGAAAGAATATGAGCGGCTGCTCAAAGAAGGAAGAGGACTGAACTATGTCTCACTCACCACCATCCATTGACCTCAACATTGCTGAAAAAATGCAGAACTCGGAATATCGGAGAAAGTTCTTCATTGCGGAGACGTCCGCCGAGATCGCCAGGCAGTTAGTACGTCTGCGGAAACGGCGAAAACTCAGCCAAAAACAACTGGCGGGAGCAGGCTGGCATGGTTCAGCCGCGCATCTCAAAAGTAGAGCGGGCCGATTATGAGAACTGGAGCTTCAACACTCTCCGCCGTCTGGCTGAGGCGATGGATGCGCGAATCGGGTGCTGATAGAGCCCGCTGAGGACATCTTGTTCGAGTATGGAACGACAGGACTGGAGCCGGGACGCGATCCACGGAGCGCCAACGAAAATCTCCCGACGCCCCAGTCTCTCGCGAAAAACTTCTTTGATCAAGAAAGTCGGTCAACACTTACTGACATGGGTGCAAGGAATGGAATTGAAGGCAGTCGACAACAGTCGATTAATTTTACTCACCCAAGTACACCGCCCAGCAGGACAACTGTTTCTGCCCATCGCCGTAAAAGCCATGGCAAGTCGTTATCAATTTCAGAAGTCTCCGACGCCCGAGGAGTTGCTGTCTGAATTGCTCTCTTTCCAGCAAGGGGTTTTTGATGGCGTCGGAATAAATGAGTTCGCAATCTATCCGGATGGAGTGCTCGTCTCGTCACGGGCGAACACACATCATCCTCGACGCCTTTGTCGATGACCTTCTGATATGGGCCAGGAATGAGCTGGGTCTCGTCGAAACGGGCGTAGGTCCAAGAGTAGAGGCACTACGAAAGCGCGCTCGTCGTCATCCTGAGGATCAGCACCGCGGCGTTTCCTTGGATGGGAAAACTTAACGCGATGTTGTCAGAGCGTCAGGCAGCCTACGGCCTGCGTCAGTATGAATTTTCGTTTAATGCAATCTCCGTCGCGACCGATCCCTTGACATACGTCGGACGCAAACCAATCCCGTTCACGATAGCGCGGCGCGTGAACGTCACATTCGACACTGATACATATTACGCAACTGCACCGCTGAAGACGGCCGATCATCTTGCTACGCTAGAAGCGCTAGAAGCCGATCTTCGCTAGCATGCAACCGGAACAGGGGCCGTCGAGGTCCCGGTACTTCCGACGCTCGAAACCGGGGCGGTCAGACATGGGACCCAATAAGCATGCAAGCGCTACCGAGCTATCCGAATATCTATCCCGACCGATTAGGCTCCGCCCGCCGGTTTGGTCGACGCTGACAGGTACGC
>CAVUUY010000021.1:0-70133 GCA_963744915.1 uncultured Alphaproteobacteria bacterium | reverse complement strand
CAGGCCGTTGCGCAGCGCCATCGGATCGCGGGCCGGCAAGGGCGAGCGGCAGATGCGACTGCAGGGCTTCGAGCTCGCGCTTGAGCCGGTCCTTGTGGGCGATCCACAACGCCCGGCTGTCGGGATTGTCGGCGCCAAGCGCCAGGGTGTCGAGCCAGGACGTCGCCGGACGGTGCTTGAGACGATTGTCGCGCTCGAGCCGGGCCAGCGCCTCCCCGCGCTCGGCAGGGGCACCCCGAGGAGCCGAAAGGCAAAGCCGACGAACAGGATCGCCGCCAGTGCCAGAATTCCGAGCCGCAATGCAACCGGAACGAGCTGCGAGGCGCCGCTCACCACGAAGAGCAGCGCTAGGCCGAAGGTCATCACTGCCGGGAAAGCGGCACCCCACAGCCGCTCGAAGGCCAGGCCCAGCCTGGCGAGGCGGACCTTGCGGAGAAGCCGCGTTGCGGGATCGTTGGTCATTCCATGCGACGATTAGCACGTTTTGGCTGGCAAGGGGTCCACTGGCGGAAAGTCCGCGGACCGGCCCGGTTGTCCCGGCGACCGGGGAAGTCTCAGGTCTGCCACCCGGCAAGCCTGTCGAGACCGATCAGGCCTCGAGCTCTGTCGCGGCCGCACGATTGCCAAACGATCTCCCTTCACAAGCATTTCCGCAACCAGGGGCCGCGAATTATAGGTCCCCGACCTGCACCGCGCCATAGGCGCCTGCCGTCATGACGGCGAGCAGGTCGCCTTCCTTGACCGGCGGCATCGCCCGAGCCCGCGCGAGATAATCGCCCGATTCGCACACCGGTCCGACGACGTCGGCCACTTGCGCATGCGGCTGCGCCCGATCCGGCTCCGTAACCGGCAGATGTCGTGACAGGCATCGTAGAGCGTCGGGCGGATGAGGTCGTTCATCGCCGCATCGGTGATGAGGAACGTCACGTTCCTCGCCGGATTCTCCTTCACGTAGATCACCCGCGCCACCAGGATGCCGGCATTGCCGACGATCATCCGGCCGGGCTCGAGACAAGCCTCACGCCGAGATCGCCCAGCGCGTTCCTGATCGTCGCGGCATATTCGTCCGGGTGTGGCGGCACTCGCGTTGCCGTGCGCATACGGCACGCCCAGACCGCCGCCCAGATCGGCATGCTCGATGGCGAAGCCGCGCCCGCGCAGGTCGACGATCAGGTCGGCCAGCAGCCGGTACGCCTTGTCATAGGGCTCGATGTCGGTGATCTGGCTGCCGATATGCATGTCGACGCCGACCACATCGATCGCCGGCATGGACGCGGCCCGCTCGTAGGCCGCGATCGCCTCGAGATAGGGAATGCCGAACTTGTTCTCGGACTTGCCCGTGGTGATCTTCTCGTGCGTCTTCGGCATCGACGTCCGGGTTGACGCGCAGCGACACCGGCGCGCGCAGGCCCTTGTGCCGGGCCACCTCGTTGAGAAGCTCGAGTTCGGGCAGCGATTCCACGTTGAGGCAGGCAATGCCGTAGTCGAGCGCCACCGCCATCTCGTGCGCCGTCTTGCCGACGCCGGAGAACACGATGCGGTCGCCCGGCACGCCGATCGCCACGGGCACGGGCGCAGCTCGCCTTCCGAAACCACGTCGATGCCGGCGCCGAGGTCGAACAGCGTCTTGATCACGGCCTGGTTCGAGTTCGCCTTCATCGCGTAGCAGACGAGATGATCGAGCCCGCGGAACGCCTGGTCGAACACCCGGTAATGCCGCTCCAGCGTCGCCGACGAATAGCAATAGAACGGCGTGCCGATCTCGTCGGCGAGCGCCTTCAGGTCGACGCTCTCGGCATGGAGCGTGCCGTCGACGTAGTGGAAGTGGTGCATGGCGACGCGGGACTTACTGCAGATGGCCTTGTCGAGGATGAACGGGTCGTTCTTTTTCTGATCCGGTTTCTGCCCGGGCGGCGGCTCGAGGGGGCCGCGCGCGCCGCACGCGGCGAGCGTCAGCGCCAGAACGGCAAGCAGAACGAACTCACAGGCCTCGAGGCTCCCCTTTGCATCGTCATCGTTCTATCGCACCCGCTTGCCGCTGTCCAAGACGCACTGCTCAACCCTCGCCGAGCAGCTTCTGCCCGCGTTCGGCTTCCGCCCGCACCCGGTCTGGCGCGGTTCCGCCGAGGCTGGTGCGCGAGCGCACCGAGGCCTCGACGGTGAGCACCTCGAACACCTCGCCCGTGATGCGCGGCTCGACCGCCTGCATCTCGGCCAGCGGGAGCGAAGCAAGATCGATCCCGCCCGTTTCGGCCAGTCGAACCAGCCGCCCGGTCACGTGATGGGCGTCGCGGAACGGCATGCCCAATCGCCGCACCAGCCAGTCGGCGAGATCGGTCGCGGTGGCGAAGCCCGAGGCTTGCCGCATCCCGCAGCGCGCCGCGTTGGCCTCCATGTCGTCCACCATGCCGGTGGTCGCGGCGATCGCCAGTGCATAGAGCGTCGAGCGCGTCGAAGGTCGGCTTCCTTGTCCTCCTGCATGTCCTTCGAGTAGGCGAGCGGCAGGCCCTTCATCACCACCGCACGCGCGGTGAAGGCACCGATGATCCGCCCCGCCTTGGCGCGCATGAGTTCGGCGGCATCCGGGTTGCGCTTTTGCGGCATGATCGACGAGCCGGTGGTGAATTGGTCGCGACAGGTCACGAACCGGAACTGCGCCGAGCACCACAGCACGATCTCCTCGGCGAGCCGCGACAGATGCGTGGCGCCGATCGCGCACGCCGAAGAAGCTCCACCACGAAATCGCGGTCCGACACCGCATCCAGCGAATTGCGCATCGGCCGGTCGAAGCCGAGCGCACTGCGCCGTTGCCTCGCGGTCGATCGGAAAGGACGTGCCGGCCAGCGCCGCGGCGCCGAAGGGCGATTCGTTGATGCGCGCGCCGCGCATCGCGCAGGCGACCGCGATCGCGACCGAGCATCTCGACGTAGGCGAGGAGATGATGTCCGAAGGTGACCGGCTGCGCCGTCTGGAGATGGGTGAAGCCCGGCATGATGGTTCCCGCCTGCGTAGCGCCTTGCGGACCAGCGCCGCTGAAGTCCGGCAAGCGCCGACCGTCGAGATCGATCGACGATCTCGCGCAGATAGCAGGCGGAAGTCGGTGGCCACCTGGTCATTGCGCGAACGCGCCGTGTGAAGCTGGCCCGCCCCGGCCCGATCAGGTCCTTGAACCGGCTTTCGACATTCATGTGGATGTCTTCGAGCGCGCGCGAGAACGTGAAGCGCCGGCGTAGATCTCGTCCTTCACCTGTCGCAGCCCCGCCTGATCTCCGCGGCATCCGCCTGCGACATGATGCCCGGTTTCGCCCAGCATGGCGGCAGTGCGCCATGAATGCCGGCAATATCGTGCGCGTAAAGCCGCCGATCGAAATCGATCGAGGCGTTGATCTTCTCCATGATCGCATCGGGACTGGCGGCGAAACGCCCGCCCCACATCGTGTTGGCCATGTGGCCCCCTGGACCTTGAACTGAAAGAGCGAGACAATGCCCGATGCCGGCCGGACTGAAGAAGCTTCAACACCATTCTGTGGGCGCTGGTGATGCTCGCCGGCCTCATGTTCGTGGGCTATGGCCATTTACCTGAACGCCGGCGGCGGGGGCAACAGGAACGCGTCGGCCCCGGCGCCCGCGGCCGTGGAAGGAAAAGGCGGTCCGCCAGGACATGGCGACCGGCGCCGTCGCTGCCTTCGTCATCACCCCGGAACGCCCGGTACCGGCCTCATCTCACCTTCAAGGACGCCTCGGGCAAGGACCTGACGCTTGCCGACTGGAAGGGCAAGGTGGTGCTGGTGAACCTTTGGGCCACCTGGTGCGCGCCCTGCCGCAAGGAAATGCCGCAGCTGGCGGAATTGCAGGAGAAATTCGGCGGCGACAATTCTTCGAGGTCGTCGCGGTGAGCGTCGACCGCAAGGGGCTTGAGGCGTCAGCCGAATTCCTGAAGTCGGTGGGAGCGGACGCCCTGAAGCTCTACATCGACAAGCCGGCCGCGAGAGTTCCTCGGCGCGCTGAAGTCCCCGGGCCTGCCGACCACCCTCCTCATCGACCGCCAGGGCCGAGAGATCGGCCGCCTGCTCGGCCCCGCCGACTGGATCGCCCCGGAAGCCGTGAAGCTGATCGAGGCAGCGCTGGGGGAGAAGTAGGCGCCTTCAGCGCGTGGGGACGGGCTTTTCGCCGCGGTAGTCGTAGAAGCCGCGCTGGGTCTTGCGGCCGAGCCAGCCTGCCTCGACGTACTTCACGAGCAGCGGGCAGGGGCGGTACTTCGAGTTGGCGAGGCCCTCGTAAAGCACCTGCATCACCGACAGGCAGGTATCGAGGCCGATGGTAGTCGGCAAGCTCGAGCGGTCCCATCGGATGGTGCGCGCCAAGCTTCATCGCCGTGTCGATGGCCTCAACCGAACCCACGCCCTCGTAGAGGGTGTAGACGGCCTCGTTGATCATCGGCATGAGGATGCGGTTGACGATGAAGGCCGGGAAATCCTCCGCCACGGCGATGGTCTTGCCGAGCGAGGCGGTGAATTCCTTCACCTGAGTGAACGTGGGATCGTCGGTGGCGATGCCGCGGATCAGCTCCACGAGCTCCATCAACGGCACCGGGTTCATGAAGTGGATGCCCATGAACTGCTCCGGCCGGTCGGTCGCGGCGGCAAGCCGCGTGATCGACAGCGAGGAGGTGTTGGTGCCGATGATGGCTTCCTTCTTCAGCGCGGGAACAGAGCTCGGCGAAGATCTTGCGCTTGACCTGCTCGTCCTCGACCGCCGTCTCGATGATGAGGTCGCAGTCGCCGAGCGCGGGAACCGTGTCAGCCTTGCGGATGCGAAGCGAGCGCCTTGGGCGGCGCGTCAGCCGTGATGCGGCCGGATTTCACCGCCCGGCCGAGGTTCTTCTCGATCGCGACCAGCGCCTGATCGATCTTGTCGGCCGTCACATCGTTCAGCTTTACGTCGAAACCGGCTACCGCACATACTTGCGCGATGCCACTGCCCATCTGGCCGGCGCCAATGACGCCAACAGTGCGGATTGCCATGGAATTGTCACCCTGGTCCGAAGACGCGCGAGCCTATAACGCGCCTGCCGCGAGGACAAGCGTATTTCCGCACTTGCGGTAGGGAAACGATTTGCAAAGCGCTAACGCGCCCCCGGGAAGCCCGGCTCAGTAGCCGCGCTTGCCCAGTTCGCCGGCCAGTTCCGGCACGGCCGTGGAAGAGATCGGCCACGAGGCCGTAGTCGGCCACCTGGAAGATCGGCGCCTCCTCGTCCTTGTTGATCGCGACGATGATCTTGTCGTCCTTGACGCCGGCGAGATGCTGGATCGCACCCGAGATGCCGACGGCGATATAGAGATCGGGCGCCACCACCTTGCCGGTCTGGCCGACCTGGTAGTCGTTGGGCACGTAACCCGCGTCGACCGCGGCGCGGCTGGCGCCGAGCCGGCGCCGACAGCTTGTCGGCCAGCGCCTCGAGCATCTTGAAGTTCTCGCCGCTCTGCCAGGCCGCGGCCGCCCGACACGACGATCTTGGCGCTGGTGAGCTCCGGCCGCTCGCTCTTGGAGAGCTCGGCGCCGACATAGGAGGCAAGCCCGCCCGCGCCGGTGCCGCCGATCTGCTCGATCGGCGCCGAGCCGCGGCTGGTGGGCCGCCTTGAAGTTGGTGGGGCGGATGGTGACGATCTTGATCTTGTCGGCGGTCTGCACGGTCGCCATGGCGTTGCCGGCATAGATCGGCCGCACGAAGGTGTCGGGCGACTCGACCTCGATGGCCTCGGAGACCTGCGCAACGTCGAGCAGGGCTGCGACGCGCGGCGCGAGGTTCTTGCCGACCGAGTCGGGCCGCCATCACGACGTGGCGTAGCTGGGCGCGAGCTTGACCACCAGCGGGGCCGACATCGCTCGGCGAGCGGGCGTTGCGTAGGCGGCGTCCTCGCAGTGGAGCACCTTCTTCACGCCCTCGAGCGACGGCCGCCTTGGCGGCCGCGCCGCGCGTTGTGCCGGCCACCAGCACATGCACGTCCGAGCCGATCTGGCGAGCCGCGGTCAGCGCCTTGGCGGTGGCGTCGCGGAGCGTCGCATTGTCGTGCTCGGCAATGAGGAGGACGGCCATCGTCAGATCACTCCCGCTTCGTTCTTCAGCTTGTCGACGAGTTCGGCGATCGACTTGACCCGCTGGCCCGCCTGACGCCGCGGCGGCTCGGTGGTGCTCACCACCTTGAGCCGCGGCGTGACGTCGACCCCGTGGTCGGCCGGCGTTTTCTCGTCGAGCGGCTTCTTCTTCGCCTTCATGATATTGGGCAGCGAGGCATAGCGCGGCTGGTTGAGCCTCAGATCGGTGGTGATGATGAGCGGCATCTTGAGCCTCAGCGTCTGCAGCCCGCCGTCGATTTCACGGGTGACGATGGCCTGCTCCCCGTCGATTTCGAGCTTCGAGGCGAAGGTGCCCTGGGCCCAGCCGAGCAGAGCCGCCAGCATCTGGCCGGTCTGATTGCAATCATCGTCGATCGCCTGCTTGCCGAGAATGACGAGGCCCGGCTGCTCGGCCTCGACGATGCCTTTGAGGAGCTTGGCCACCGCCAGCGGCTCGACCGGGCCGTCGACCTTGACCAGGATGCCGCGGTCGGCTCCCATCGCCAGCGCCGTCCGGATGGTCTCCTGCGCCTGCTGCGGTCCGATCGAGACCGCCACGACCTCGCTGGCCTTGCCCGCCTCCCTGAGCCGCACCGCCTCCTCGACGCCGATCTCGTCGAACGGATTCATCGACATCTTCACATTGGCGAGCTCGACACCCGAGCCGTCGGCCTTGACCCGTATCTTGACGTTGAAATCGACGACCCGCTTGACAGCGACCAGAACCTTCATGGGCAGGATCTCTTTGACGGTGAACAGGCGGCCCGGGCGGCCGAAAACTTTGCCGATCGAGCGCGCGGACCCTAGTGAGGCACCCTCGTCGAAGTCAACGCCTTGACCGGCATCGGGCATGCCGGATGCGACCTTGAGCTTGCCGTCGAGCCGCTCCCGGAGCCGGTTGCGCAGAATCAGCGTCAACACCAACCCGGTCGCGAAGCCGCCAATATGCGCCCACCACGCCACCGAGACATTTTCATCGTCGGTGAGGGCAAAGAGGCTGATCACCTGCACCACGATCCAGCCGATGAGGGCGAGCGCCGCCGGCACCCGCAACGGCAGCCGCATCAGCAGCAGGATCCACACCCTGGCCCGCGGGAACAGCACCAGATAGGCCGCCAGCACCCCCGACACGGCTCCCGAGGCGCCGATCAGCGGCATTTCCGAATGGGGGAACATCAGCGTGTGGATGAAGCCAGCCGCGACGCCGCAGAACAGGTAGAAGACGAGGTAGCCGGCATGGCCATAGGCGTCCTCGACATTGTCGCCGAACACCCACAGGAACAGCATGTTGCTCAGGAGATGAAACCAGTCGGCATGGACGAACATATAGGTCACGAGCGTCAGCTGCTCGGGCATCAGGTCAAGGCCGGCCGGCAGCGCCGCCCGGTGATAGAGCACCGCCGGAATGATCCCGGTCGCGAGCTGGAACTGGGCTTCCCCCGGTGCAGCGAGGACCAGGTGGCTGTAGAGCAGCACCACCACATTGACGGCGATCAGCGCACCGTTGACCAGCTGGAACCGGATGATCCGCAGCGTGGTGTCGTCATGCAGCGGAACGAACATCGCCGGCTCAGCCCTGATCGCGCGATTGGCCAGGCACCCACAGCACGTCGCCGGTATTCTTGGCATTGACGAAGCGCGACGCGACGAACAGGAAGTCCGACAGCCGGTTGGCATAGCGCAGCGCCGCCTCCGACACGTCCTCGCCCGGAACGTCCTTGAGCGCCACCATCGCCCGCTCGGCCCGCCGGCACACCGTGCGCGCCAGATGCAGATGGGCCGCCGCCGGATGACCGCCGGGCAACACGAAGGAGCGCAGCGGCGCAAGCTCGGCATTGAGCGCATCGATCTGGCGTTCCAGCCGGTCGACCTGGCCGGCGACGATGCGCAGCGCCGCCTGCCCCGCCGCCACGCCGCGCTCGGGCGTGCACAGATCGGCCCCGAGGTCGAAGAGATCGTTCTGGATCGTCGCCAGCATGCGGTCGAGCGTGGCAAGCTCCGCCTCGGCCGTATGGAGCCGGACGATGCCGATTGCCGCATTGGCCTCGTCCACCGTGCCATAGGCCTCGATGCGCAACGCCGATTTCTTGACCCGCTCGCCGGTGCCGAGCGCCGTCGTGCCCTGGTCCCCCGTCCTCGTGTAAATCCGGTTGAGCACTACCATGGCACCTGTTCTCCCGTTACCGACACTATGCGAGTTGCGGCTGCCGCTGGCAAATCCCCCGCCGGCAAAGCGGACGGTCAGTCAATCGCTCCGCAGGTGCCGCGCCGGCCTGACCGACAGCGCCGGCCAGGCGCTCGCAACCCCTGCGACAATCGTCAACGCCATGGCCAGGAGCGCCGTCCACAAGGCCACTGCGAGCGAGAAGGCGAACGGCATCTCCATCACCTCGCGCACGATCGCCAGCGCCGCCAACGAGCCGATCAGCATGGCGAAGCCGGCTGCCACCAGGCCGAGCAGCGCATGCTCGCCGACCAGAGCCCAGGCGAGCTGCCGCCGCGTCGCGCCGAAGGTCTTGAGAATGGCGAAATCATGCTGGCGCCCGGCAAGCGTCGCCGCCAGCGCCCCCGCCAGCACCAGCATGCCGGCGGCTAGGGTCACGCCGCTTGCCAGCCTGACCGCCAGGATCAGCCGGCCGAGAATGGCCCCGACCGTCTCGAGCGCGTCGGCGATGGAGATGGCGGTGACCGCTGGAAAGGCCTGCGACACCGCCTTGAGCACTGCCGGCTGGAGGGCCGGCGCGGCGTGCACCGTCACGAGATGGGTGTGCGGCGCCTGGGCCAGCGCGTTGGGCGAGAAGATCATCACGAAGTTCATCTCGAGGCTTCGCCAGTTGACCTTGCGCAGGCTGGCGATCTTGGCCGTGACCTCCCGCCCCAGCACATTGACGCTGACCGTGTCGCCGAGCTTGAGCCCGAGTCCCTTCGCCACATCGGCGGTGAACGACACGAGCGGCGGCCCGTCGTAATTCGGTGGCCACCAGTGACCGGCGATGATCGTGCTGCCGCCAGGCGGCGCGGCGGCATAGGTCAGGCCGCGATCACCGCCGAGCGCCCAGCTGGCATCGGCCGATGGCTTTACCTTGTCGGCGGCAACGCCGTTCACCTTGGTGATCTGGCCGCGCAGCATCGGCGCATCGCCGATGCGGTCGCTGCCCGAGCTGTCGCGCAGCAGCGTGATGAAGCGGTCGCGATCGCTGTTCGGCACATCGAGGAAATAGAAGGAGGGCGCACTCGCCGGCAGGCTCGAGCGCAATTCGCTGCTGATCGAGCGGTCGACCAGCGCCAGCGTCACGAACAGCGTCAGCCCAAGGCCTAGAGCCAGCACCGCCGATGGCGTGGCGCTGCCCGGCCGGTAAAGCGATGACAGCGCATAGGCCCTGACCGCATTGGCCGGGGGCGGCAGGCGCTCCGCCGCCAGCATCAAGAGCCGGGCGAGACCGGAGAGCACGACGAAGGACAAAGCGAGGCCGCCGAGGAACCAGGCGGTGATGGCGAGATCCGGCAAGGTCGCGAGCGCCATGGCGGCGAGCGCCAGCACTGCCACCGACTGGACGGCGACGATGCCAAGGCGCCGGCGCGGCCGCGTCAATCCGGCGGTGCCGCGCAGCAGCGTGATCGCCCGCACATCCATGGCGAGCGCCAGCGGCCCGACGGCAAAGCCGAGCGCCGCCACCAGGCCGTAGGCCGCCGCCAGCGCCAGCGCGCCCCATTCGACCGTGGTCGCGATCGGCAGCGGCAGCACCGATCGAAACAGCGTGTCGACCACGAGCGGCGCGAGGGCGCCGGGAACGAGCCCGATGGCGATCGCCACGAGCGCCACCGCCAGCACCTCGATGAAATAGGTGAGGAACACCAGGCGGGCCGGGGCGCCGAGGCATTTCAGCATGGCGATATTCGCCATGCGGCGGTCGAGGAACGCCTTGACCGTGTTGGCCACTCCGACGCCGCCGGTGATCAGGGCGGCAAGACCGGCAAGCGACAGGAAGAAACCCACCCGCTCGACAAAGCGCCCGACCTGCGGGGCGGCATTGTCGCGGCCGCGCAGGCGCCAGCCGGCCTCGGGAAACCGCTGCCGGGCCTCGGCCATGAACTGCTTGACATCCCGTGTGCCGCCGGCGTCGAGCTTGAGCCGGCTGCGCCAGGTGACGAGGCTTCCCGGCTGCACCAGACCCGTGGCCGCGAGGCCGTCCCGCGCGATCATCAGCCGCGGACCAAGCGCGAAGCCGTCGCCCATCCGGTCGGGCTCGCCGAGGAGGGCAGCACGCAGCTCGAATTCCTCATTGCCGAGCTTGATCGTGGCGCCGGGCGCAATGCCAAGCTTGGCAAGCAGCACCGGGTCGGCCACCGCGCCGAAGCGCTCGCCGCGTTTGGCCAGCGCCTCGTGAAGCGCCAGGCCGCCTGAGAGCCTGACCACGCCGAACAGCGGATAGGGCTGGTCCACCGCCTTGACCTCGACCAGCGCCCGGCGGCCGTTGGCCGCCGCCATGCCGCGGAAGGTCGCCACCGTGCTGACGCTGCCGCGTTGATCGAGAAAGGCCTGCTCGGGCGGCGACAGCTGGCGGTGCATGACGGCGAACTCGACATCGCCGCCGAGCAATGGCTGCCCCTGCTCCGCCATGCCGCGGGCAATGGCCGCCGACAGCGCTCCGACCACCGCGATGGCGGCGACGCCGAGGGCGAGGCACGCCACCATCAGGCCGAGCCCCTGCAGACCCGAACGCAACTCCCGCCGAGCCAGCCTCGCGGCGAGCGCTAGCATCCTCCCCGCCGATCTGCGGCCGCGATCCGCCCGTCGCGCACCTCGAGCACGCGGTCGCAGCGCCGGGCCAGCGCATGGTCATGGGTGACGAGCAGGAGCGTCGTCGAACGCTCGCGCTGCAGCCGGAACAGCAGCTCCATGATGGCCTGGCCGGTCTCCTGGTCGAGATTGCCGGTCGGTTCGTCGGCGAGGATGACCCGGGCCCCGGCGGCCAGCGCGCGGGCCATCGCCACCCGCTGCTGCTCGCCGCCCGACAGCTGTCCCGGATAGTGGACGAGACGGTGGCCGAGCCCGACCGAGTCGAGCGCTTCCGCAGCGATCGCCCGGGCTTGCCCGACGCCGCGAAATTCGAGCGGCACCGCGACATTTTCCAGCGCCGTCATCGCCGGAATGAGGTGAAAGGCCTGGAACACGATGCCGACATGATCGCGCCGGAACCGCGCCAGCGCATCCTCGTCGAGCGGCGTGAGATCGTGGCCCGCGACCGCGACCTTCCCCGCGGTCACCGCCTCGAGACCGGCGATCACCATGAGGATGGTGGTCTTGCCCGACCCCGACGGCCCGACCAGCCCGACCAACTCGCCAGCCTCGGCGGCGAGATCGCAGCCGCGCAGGATCGCCACCGGGCCGGCCCGGCTCGGCAAAGTCACCCGCACGTCCTCAAGCAAAACCGCTGTGCTCACCATCGGCTACATAGTCCGGCGCGGCGCTCTTGCCTACTGCCGGGTGCCTGCTATCTGTCTCGACAAATGCCGACGCTGCTTCTGAGCCTCGCCATGCTTGTCCTCGCAGTGCTGCCGGCACCGGCGGCGCCGCCGGCGATCGTCGCCCTCGGCGACAGCCTGACCGCCGGCTACGGCCTGGCCCAGGGCGAGGACTTCGCCACCCGTCTCGAGGCGGGGCTCGCCGCCCAAGGCATCGCTGCCAAGGTCGCCAATGCCGGCGTCTCCGGCGACACGGCATCGGCCGGTGCCGCCCGGGTCGACTGGGCGGTGCCGGACGGCACCCAGCTGGTCATCGTCGAGCTCGGCGCCAATGACGCGCTGCGCGGCATCGACCCGGCGATAACGCGCCAGGCGCTTGCCGATCTTCTGGCCAGGCTGAAGGCGCGCGGCATGAAGCTGCTGCTCGTCGGCATGCGCGCCCCGCCCAATATGGGCGAGGATTATGTGAGGTCTTTTGACGCAATCTACCCCGACCTCGCCCGGGCGCAGGGGGTGCCGCTATACCCCTTCTTTCTCGACGGCGTTGCCGGGGTGGCGCAGCTCAACCAGCCGGACGGCATGCATCCGACGGCAGCCGGGGTGGCGGAGATCGTCCGCCGCATCCTGCCGGCGGTGATCGCCGCGCTGGCCAAATCAACGCCCTGACACCACATGATAAATCGCGCGAACCGGTTGCGCCGGTTCAAATTACGTGTAGCGTTTACGTTACGGAGCCGCTGATTCGGCTTTACGACGATGAGGAGGACAGCATGCCGCGTCTCTTCACCGGGCTCGAGATTCCCCCCGACATAGCTTTCGAGCTTGAACTCATGCGCGGCGGCGTCTGGGGCGCCCGCTGGATCGACCGCGAGTCATTCCACATCACCCTGCGCTTCATCGGCGACATCGAGGACGGCCTCGCCCATGAGATCGCCGATGCCCTGGACGGGGTGGTGGCGCGGCCGTTCCGCATCAGGCTCAAGGGCGTCGGAACCTTTGGCGGCAACAAGCCGCACGCCCTTTATGTCGGGGTTGCCGCCGAGGGGGAGGATCTGAAGCGCCTCCAGGCCAATCATGAGCGGATCTGCCAGATGCTGGGCCTGCCGGCCGAGCAGCGCAAATTCACCCCGCATGTCACGATCGCCCGGCTCAAGGACAGCCGCCTCGACACCGTTCACCATTATATCGCCTCCCACAACCTCTATGAGAGTCGTCCGTTCGAGGTGTCGAGCTTCGTTCTGTTCTCCTCGCGCCCGTCGCGGGGCGGCGGACCCTATGCGATCGAGGAGGCCTATTCGCTCCGCGCCGCCGTCCTGGGCCGGTAACTGGCTGAATTTTCGGCAATCTGCCGCCAGCCAGGCTTGCAACCCCCACCCATCTCACCCATATTCCGGTACCGCAGCGCTTTCGCTGTGACGAGGGAGTTCCAGATGGCTGAGACCAGATACAGGACCGTCGCGCAAACCCAGGCCGGCGCGCGGGTTCGCGAAGTCGACGAGGGCCTGCGGTCATATATGCTTCGCGTCTACAATTACATGGCTCTCGGCGTCGCGGTGACGGCGCTGGTGTCCATGTTCGTGGCGGCGAACCCGGCCCTGATGTCGGCGGTGGCGCTCGGCCCCATGAAATGGGTGCTGTTCTTCGGCCTGCTAGGCCTTGGTTTCTTTGCCCCGCGCCTGATCTTTTCAGGTAACGCCACCATGGCCCACGCAGCCTATTGGGGCTACGCCGCGCTATGGGGCCTGTTCATCTCGCCGATGATCGCCCTCTACCTTGGCACGGCGCCCGATCTCGTGATCAGGGCCCTGGGGATTACTGCGGTGACCTTTGCTGCCACCAGTCTCGTCGGCTACACCACGCGGCGCGACCTGTCGGCCTTCGGCACCTTCTTCATGATCGCCTCGATCGGCCTCATCATTGCCATGCTGGTCAACGTCGTGTTCTTCCAGAGCACGATGATGAGCCTCGTGACCTCGGGCATCGTGGTGCTGCTGTTCGCCGGCGTCACCGCCTACGAAACCCAGCAGATCAAGGCGATGTATGTCGAGGGTGATGCCGTCGGCATTGCCCAGGGCAAGGCCATTTTCGGCGCCTTCATGCTCTATGGCAGCTTCATCACGCTCTTCATCAACATCCTGAACATTCTCGGGATCATGCGCAGCAACAACTAGCGCATAGAGGGCTAGCGGACCTGAAGCGAGGGCCGCCGGAGACCATCTCCGGCGGCCCTTTCCGTCAGATCGCCTGGAGCTTCGGCCACTTCAGCAACACCTTGAGCACCTGCCTGAGGTCATGGCCGCGCCGCAGCACCAGGCCGCCTTGGGCCACCACCGCATAGGCGCCCTGCCGGCGCGACAGCCGCGGCGTCTTCTCGATCCGGTAGAGCGGCACCTCGCTGGTGCGGCGGAACACCGCGAAAACTGCGGTCTCCCGACCGAAATCGATCGCATAGTCGCGCCACTCCCCGAGCGCCACCTTGCGTCCATAAAGATTGAGGATCTCGAACAATTCCTGCCGGTCGAAGGTGATCGGCCGCTCGGCCGCCGCCCTGGCGCCTTCCTGCTCCCCCGCATTGCCAGAGATCTGCGGCGGGAGCCGAACTATTCTTTCGATGTCGTCCAAGGCTTGCTTCCTCAACAGTCGGCGGGCGGTGAACCTCGGCGGCAATGCGCCGCTTGCGCCGATTTCTTAATTTTGCCCCGAAGCAGTCAAGCTCAAATCCCATTCGGAAGCGAGATTTTCCGCGTTGCCTCATTGGTCCGGTTTGTCCAGGGCGGTAGCGGAAACCAAGCCCCCCAGCCCCCGCTTCTGCCCTGGGGCAGACCGGACCAACTTGTCCCCAAGTTCGCATATCGAGAGATCAGGCGAACATCCCCTTTCGCGGCCGGCACGTTCCGGCCGTCTTTTTTTCCTGCCGACAGCTCTTGACGCAGCTGCCGCCGGCGCCGATATCGCCAGCAAAGCAACGACATAACACCAACCTCTGATATCGTCAGACTGCCATGAACAACAGCGTCGCAAATGCGTCCGGCGGTGCCGAGACCCGTGCCTTCCAGGCCGAGGTCGCCCGCCTCCTCAAGCTCATGGTCCACTCGGTCTATTCCGAGCGCGAGGTGTTTCTGCGCGAGCTGATCTCCAACGCCGCCGATGCCTGCGACAAGTTGCGCTATGCGGCGATTGCCGCGCCGGCGCTGCTCGAGGGCGATGGAACGCTGCGCATCGTCCTCAAGCCCGACCGGACCGCCAAGACCCTGTCGGTGATCGACAACGGCATCGGCATGAGCCGCGACGAGCTGATCGACAATCTTGGCACCATCGCCAAATCGGGAACCGAGGCCTTCATGCGCGAGGCCGCCGCCGGCGAGGGGCCGCCGCGCCTCATCGGCCAGTTCGGCATCGGCTTCTACTCCGCCTTCATGGTGGCATCGCGCGTCGAAGTCGTCTCCCGCAAGGCCGGCTCAGACGAGACCTGGATCTGGAGCTCGGACGGCACCGGCACCTTCACCGTCGCGCCGGCGCCCAACTCGTCGAAGAGCCGCCGTGGCACCGAGGTCAGGCTCCATCTGCGCGAGGATGCCGAGGAGTTCCTCGAGCGCCCCCGCCTCGAGGCCATCGTCCGCCGCTATTCCGATCACATCGCCCATCCAATCATGATCGCCGACGACAAGGCGGCGGACAGCTATGCCCAGATCAATGCCGCGAGCGCCATCTGGATGCGCCCCCGGGCCGAGGTGTCGCCCGAGGAGCACAAGGAATTCTTCGGCCATGTCTCAGGCCTTTATGCCGATCCCGCCCTGACGATCCATTATCGCGCCGAGGGCCGACACGAATATACCGTGCTCCTCTATGTCCCGGCGGTGCGGCCCTTCGATCTCTACGATCCCGGCCGCACCGGCCGCCAGCGCCTTTATGTCCGCCGCGTCTTCATCACCGACGATGCCGCCCTGCTGCCCGCCTGGCTGCGCTTCGTCCGCGGCGTCGTCGATTGCGAGGACCTGCCCCTCAATGTCAGCCGCGAGATGCTGCAGCACAATCCGACCGTGGCGGCCATCCGCAAGGCGCTGTTGAACCGGGTCCTGGCCGAGTTCAAGAAGACGGCCACCGCCGATGCCGCGAACTGGGCCAAGATCTGGGAGGCGTTCGGTGCGGTGATCAAGGAGGGCCTCTACGAGGACCCGGACAAACGCGACCAGATCTATGAGATTGCCCGCTTCCGCACGACGAGCGGCGACAATCGCAGCCTCACCGATTATGTCGCGGCGATGAAGGCCGGCCAGACCGCCATCTACTACATCACCGCCGAGGATGCGCGGCGGGCCGAAAGCTCGCCGCAGCTCGAGGGTTTCCGCGCCCGCGGCGCCGAGGTTCTGCTGCTCACCGATCCGGTCGACAGCTTCTGGGTGCGCTCGGCGATCGGCTTCGACGGCAAGCCGTTCAAATCGATCACCCAGGGCGACCATGGATTGGACGCCCTGCCGCTCGCGGAGCAGGCGAAGGCCGACGGCAACCGTGCCGAGGGCGCCGCGCTGGCCACCCTGATCGCCCTCTTCAAGCAGGCGCTGGGCAGCGAGGTCAGCGACGTCCGCGCCACCGCCCGGCTCACCGCATCGCCGGTTTGCCTGGTCGCCCGCGAGCAGGATCTCGACCGCACCCTCGAGCGCCTGCTGACCCGCCAGAACGCCGCCGGGGTCACCGCGACCGCCCCCATTCTGGAGATCAATGCCGAGCACCCGCTGATGGTGGCGCTTGCCGCCAAGGCGATCGAGGGCGGCGCCGCCGACCGCATCGCCGAGGCGGCGCATCTGCTGCTGGATCAGGCCCGCATCCTCGAAGGCGAGACCCCGGCCGACCCGGCCCGCTTTGCCCAAGCCCTGGTCGAGCTGCTGCAGCGGGGGATAGCAAGGGCGCATAGCGAATAGAACGGACCGCCGCGCGCCTAAGCCACGCGCTCCCCTTGACCACGACGCCCCGGACCGCTACCCCCAAATGCCATCGGCGAAAGGTCCAGGACACCGCACCATGCAGGAAGCCTCCCTCGACAGCTTCAAGTGCCGCCGCACGCTCGAGGCCGGTGGCAAGGCTTATGCCTATTACGACCTCAAGCTGGCCGAGCAGAACGGCCTCGCCGGCATCGGCGCGCTGCCCTTCTCGCTCAAGGTTCTGCTGGAAAATCTGCTCCGCCACGAGGATGGACGCACCGTTACCCGCGAGGACATCGAGGCGATGGCGGAATGGCTGGTGAACCGCGGCAAGGCCGACCGCGAGATCGCCTTTCGTCCCGCCCGCGTGCTGATGCAGGATTTCACCGGCGTGCCGGCCGTCGTCGACCTCGCCGCCATGCGCGATGCCATGAAGGCGCTGGGCGGGGATCCCCGCAAGATCAATCCACTCGCCCCCGTCGATCTCGTCATCGACCATTCGGTGATGGTCGACTTCTTCGCCTCGAGCGCCGCCTTCAAGCAGAACGTCAACCTCGAATATGACCGCAATGGCGAGCGCTACATCTTCCTCAAATGGGGCCAGGGCGCCTTCGATTCCTTCCGCGTCGTGCCGCCCGGCACCGGCATCTGCCACCAGGTCAATCTCGAATATCTCGCCCGCACCGTGTGGAGCCGCGAGGAGCTTCAGCCCGACGGCGCCAAGGTCGAGGTCGCCTTCCCCGACACGCTGGTCGGCACCGACAGCCACACCACCATGGTCAACGGCCTTGCCGTGCTCGGCTGGGGCGTCGGCGGCATCGAGGCCGAAGCCGCCATGCTCGGCCAGCCGATCTCGATGCTGATCCCGGAGGTCATCGGCTTCAAGCTCACCGGCAAGCTGACCGAGGGCACCACCGCCACCGATCTCGTCCTCACCGTCACCCAGATACTGCGCCGCAAGGGCGTCGTCGGCAAATTCGTCGAATTCTATGGCGACGGCCTGTCGGCCATGTCGGTCGAGGACGTGGCGACGATCGCCAACATGGCGCCCGAATATGGCGCGACCTGCGGCTTCTTCCCGGTGTCGGAGGAAACTCTGCTCTATCTCAAGGGCACCGGCCGTCCGCCCGAGCTCCTGGCGCTGGTCGAGGCCTATAGCCGCGCCCAGGGCCTGTTCCGCACCAGGGAAACACCCGACCCCACCTTCACCGAGACGGTCGAGCTCGATCTCGCCACGGTCGAGCCCTCGATGGCCGGCCCGAAGCGGCCGCAGGATCGCGTCAGCCTCGTCAGTGCCGCAACCGGCTTCGACAAGGTCATGACCGAGGAGTTCGGCAAGGCCGACAAGCGGTCGCAGCGCTTCCCCGTCGAGAACGCCAATTTCGCCATCGGCCATGGCGATGTGGTGATCGCCGCCATCACCTCCTGCACCAATACCTCGAACCCGTCGGTGATGATGGCGGCCGGCCTTCTCGCCCGCAACGCCAACAAGCTCGGGCTCAAGGTGAAGCCGTGGGTCAAGACCTCGCTCGCCCCCGGCAGCCAGGTTGTCACCGAGTATCTCAAGAGCTCCAATCTGCAGAAGGAGCTCGACAAGCTCGGCTTCGACCTCGTCGGCTATGGCTGCACCACCTGCATCGGCAATTCCGGGCCGTTGCCGGAAGCGATCTCCGAGGCGATCCGCCACCATGATCTAGTCGCCGTCTCGGTCCTGTCCGGCAACCGCAATTTCGAAGGTCGGGTCAATCCCGATGTCCGTGCCAACTATCTGGCATCGCCGCCGCTGGTCGTTGCCTATGCGCTTGCCGGCTCGATGAACGTCAACCTCGCCACCGACCCGATCGGCCATGACCCCGCGGGCAAGGCGGTCTATCTCCGCGACATCTGGCCGTCGTCCACCGATGTTGCCGAGTTCGTCCGCAAAAATGTCACCAGCAAGGCCTTCCAGGCCCGCTACAAGGACGTGTTCAAGGGCGATGCCGCCTGGCGCAAGATCAAGGTCACCACCGGTCTCACCTATGACTGGGACCAGAACTCGACCTATGTGCAGAACCCGCCCTATTTCACCGGCATGCATCGCGAGCCCGAGCCGGTGAGCGACATCATCGATGCCCGCGTGCTCGGTCTCTTCCTCGAACTCGATCACCACCGACCACATCTCGCCGGCCGGATCGATCAAGCCGGACAGCCCGGCCGGCCACTATCTGCTGGCGCATGGCGTGAGCCGCGCCGACTTCAACTCCTATGGCGCCCGCCGCGGCAATCACGAGGTGATGATGCGCGGCACCTTTGCCAATATCCGCATCAAGAACCAGATGGTGCCGGGCGTCGAGGGCGGCGTCACCATCCACCATCCCTCCGGGCGGCAGATGCCGATCTACGATGCCGCCATGGCCTATCAGTCGGAAGGGGTTCCGCTGGTCGTCTTTGCCGGCCGCGAATATGGCACCGGCTCATCGCGCGACTGGGCGGCCAAGGGCACGCGGCTGCTCGGCGTCAGGGCGGTCATCGCCCAGTCCTTCGAGCGCATTCACCGCTCCAACCTCATCGGCATGGGCGTCATTCCGCTGCAGTTCAAGGAGGGCGAAGGCTGGCAGATGCTCGGCCTTATCGGTGATGAAAAAGTGACAATTCGCGGGTTGTCCGGGAAGTTGAGGCCGCGCCAGATGCTCGAGGCCGAAATCGCGCGCCGCCTCGGGCCGCCGACCCGCATCAGCCTGCAATCGCGGATCGACACGGTGGACGAGCTCGAATATTTCCGTAACGGCGGGATTCTCCATTACGTGCTGAGGAACCTGGCGCAGGCGGCCTGAAGGAGGCAACAGGCAGATAGGCAATAGGCAATCCGTGCTCTTCCCCACTGCCCACTGCCTATTCCTCACGGCTCGATTCACTTCAACGTGAGTGGCAGGTGATCGCGCGGCTTTGGCATAAGCAGCGCCATGATGAATGAAATTTCGGCGAATCGCCGGAGCCTGCTCGCTTGGACGGCAAGTGCAACGCTTCTACCCCTTACGCGATTGAGCTTTGCCGCTGTTCAGCGCCCCGTGGTCGTTGAGCTGTTCACCAGCGAGGGTTGCTCCTCGTGCCCGCCGGCCGATGCCTTTCTGAGCGAGCTCGTCAAGCAGGCGACGGTGATAGGGCTGTCCTATCATGTCGACTATTGGGACTATCTCGGCTGGCGCGACACACTCGCCTCGCCGGAAGCGAGCAGGCGACAGCGCGACTATGCGCTGGGGCGCAAGGATAACCGGGTCTACACTCCTCAAATCATCGTGAACGGCCTGAAGCACGCCGTCGGCTCGCGCCAGAGCGAAGTGCTCGCCATCATCGCCAGCGAGCAGAAGCGCAAGCCTTCGGATTTCGTCAGCCTGACGCTTCGCAGTCCGACCGAGGAGCTGGCGATCGACATCGAGGCAGCGCCGGACGGTCTCTCCGATCAGCAGGGAACGTTGTGGGTGATGGCGGTCGCGCCCAAGGTCGTGGTCACCGTCTCGCGCGGCGAGAATGCCGGCCGCACCATCGAATATCACAATGTCGTCCGCCAGATGATTCCGGCCGCCATGTGGCACGGCGAGGCCCGCAGCCTGACGCTGCCGCGCTCCGATGTGCTGCCCGATCCGAGCCTGTGCTGCGCGGCGATCCTGCAGGCCGACAATGGCGGGCCCATCCTCGGCGCCGCCTGGCTCGACACCGCCTCTCCGGCCTGACAGAGCAGCACGCAGCACTACTCACCCACCGTCCGATCCTGTACAGCCATCCCGGGATGGAACTCGTCGTCACCGATCTTGCCTGCAGCCGCGGCGGTCGCCAGGTCCTCGAAGGCCTCTCGCTTTGCGCCGCCGCCGGCAGCCTCACCTTGCTGCGCGGACGCAACGGCGTGGGCAAGACCACGCTGCTGCGCCTGATCGCCGGCATCGCCGAACCGGATGCCGGCCAAATAGCACTGCGTGGCGGCAACGACGCGCTGGCGCTGTCGCAGCAATGCCATTTCATAGCCGACCGTGACGCCGCCAAGCTCCATCTGACGGTCGCCGAGAATTTGCGCTTCTGGGGCGACTTTCTCGGTGCCGGCAATCTCGATCATGCGCTCGAGAGCTTCGGCCTGTCGCCGCTTGCCAATTTTCAGGCGGCGGTGCTGTCGGCCGGCCAGCGGCGGCGCCTTGCACTGTCGCGCCTGGCGCTCGTCCACCGCCCGCTGTGGCTGCTCGACGAGCCGACCGTCGGCCTCGATGCCCAATCGCGCACCCGGCTCGCGGGGTTGCTGGCGGCCCATCTTGGCGGCGGCGGCATCGTCGTCGCCGCCACCCATAGCGGGCTCGGCATCGACGGCATCGATGTCATGCTGGGCGGCGAGGCCCCGCAGCTGGCGATCGCGCAATGACGGCCCTCAAGGCGGTGATCGCGCGCGACCTCAGGCTCGCCATGCGCCAGGGCGGCGGCGCCGGCACGGCGCTCGGCTTCTTCCTGACCGTGCTGGTGCTGATACCGCTCGGCATCGGCCCCGATGTCGCGCTGCTTCAGAGCATTGCCGCCGGCACCTTGTGGATCGCGCTGCTGTTGTCGGTGCTGCTGTCGGCCGACCGGATTTTCGAACCCGACCATGATGACGGCTCGCTCGAGATCATGGTTCTCGGGCCGGTGCCGCTCGAGCTCATCGTCCTTGCCAAGGCGGCGGCGCATTGGCTGGCGACGGCGCTGCCGATGGCACTTGCCGCGCCGTTTCTCGGGCTGCTGCTCAACCTCGATCCGAACCTGATCCTGCCGCTCGCTGTGGCCATGCTGCTGGCCTCGCTCGCCCTGTCGCTGCTGGCGAGCCTGGTCGCGGCAGTGACGGTGGGCCTCAAGCGCGGCGGGCTGCTGCTGTCGATCCTGACGCTGCCGCTCTACGTGCCGGCGCTGATCTTTGGCGTCGCCGCCTCGTCGGGGGCCGAGCTGATGGCCGGCAGCCGTCAAAGCGCGCTCATCATGCTGCTGGCGCTGGTGCTGCTCGCCCTGGTGGTCGCGCCGGTGGCGGGCGCCGCGGCATTGCGGGCGCATCTGCGCTGAGTTGCACAAGCCACCGGAGACCGGCTAGATCACGCCATGCAGCAATTTGCCAATCCGCGCCGCTTCCTCGGCCTGTTCGCCCTGATCGAGCCCTGGGCCTGGTCGCTCACCGCCAGCCTGCTGGCCATCGGCCTCTATCTGAGCCTCGCCGTCGCGCCGCAGGATTACCAGCAGGGCGAGACGGTCAGGATCATGTTCGTCCATGTCCCGGCCGCGTGGATGTCGCTGCTCGCCTATCTCGCCATGGCGGTGGCGAGCGCCGTCGCCATCATCTTCCGCCATCCCCTCGCCGACCTCGCCGCCAAGGCGGCGGCACCGATCGGTGCCTGCTTCACCTTTTTGGCGCTGGCCACCGGCTCGCTGTGGGGCGAGCCGATGTGGGGCACCTGGTGGGTGTGGGACGCGCGCCTCACCTCCATGTTCGTGCTGTTCCTGCTCTATCTCGGCTACATCGCCATCTGGCACGCGATCGACGATCCGACCCGGGCCGCCCGGGTTGCCGCCATTGTCGCGCTGGTCGGCGCCATCAACCTGCCGATCGTCAAGTTCTCGGTCGACTGGTGGAACACCCTGCACCAGCCGGCAAGCGTGTTCCGCATCGGCGGCCCGAGCCTTCACCCGGCCATTCTGACGCCGCTGCTGGTCATGGGCGCGGCCTATCTCGCGCTCTTCATCACGCTCCATCTCACCGCCATCCGGGCCGAGATCATGGCGCGCCGCCTGCGCCAGATGGAGCTTGCCCGCGCCGACGCGGTGTGACGGTCAAGCCCATGGACCTTGCCGCGCCGCATCTCGGCTTTGTCGCCGCCGCCTATGGCCTGTCGCTGGTCGTCCTCAGCGCCCTCACCCTCTGGCTCAGGCACCGCGACCGCGACCTCAGCCGGCGTCTCGCCAGCCTCGAAGCCGAAGGCGCGCCGCGCCGCCGCGTTGCCGCGGGCGCGCCATGAGCCGGGCCTGGCGCTTTCTGCCGGTGGTGCTGTTCGGCGCGCTCGCGGCGCTGTTCCTGATCGGCCTTTATGGCCGGCCGCCTGCCACCGTTCCCTCGGCGCTGATCGGCAAGCCGGCGCCGGCCTTCGTGCTGCCGCCCATCGCCGAGCTCAAAGGCTCCGATGGCAAGCCGGTGCCGGGCCTCTCCCTTGCTGACCTCAAGGGCAACGGCGTCACCGTGGTCAACGTCTTCGCCTCGTGGTGCGCCCCCTGCCGCGACGAACATCCGCAGCTTCTCGCACTGTCCGGCACCGGCGTGCGCCTCGTCGGCATCAACTACAAGGATGATCCCGAGAACGCCCGCCGCTTTCTCGGCAGCCTGGGCAATCCCTATTCGGCAGTCGGTGCCGATGCGAGCGGCCGCACGGCCGTAGATTGGGGCGTCTATGGCGTGCCCGAGAGCTTCGTCGTCGACAACTCGGGGGTCGTCCGCTTCAAGCAGATCGGCCCGATCAGCCCCGAGCTGCTCGCGTCCGTGGTCTTGCCTCAGATCGAAGCCGCGGCGCGGCAGCGGTGATTTCCGACACCGCTTCGGAGCGCCCGCCAGCATGCCCCGCCAGCGCCTTCAGGCCCTCGAGGAGCGCGCGGCGATACCGCATGGGCACCGCCGCCATCAGTTGCTGGTCGACCTCGCGGGCGCCCGGCTCCGCGGCTTTGAGAGCCCGCCGCCCGGCCGGCGACAGCCGGAGCGCATTGGTGCGCCCGTCATCCTTGGTCCGCCGCCTCTGCAGGTAACCCTGATCGATCAGCCGCGCCACCAGCTCCGCCAGGGTCGAGCGATCGATGCTGGTGAGCACCGCCAGATTCGTCTGGCTGATTCCGTCATTCTCCTCGACAGCCCGCAGAACCGTGAATTGACGCATGGTCAATCCGCTGCGCGCCGTGGCCTCGGTGAACACGCTGGCGACGTGCTGGTTGGCCCGCTTGAGGAGCTGCATCAGGGAATCGGGTTGGCCCCCGCCATCGGTATCCGTCATTGACCCCACCCCAAAAGGAACGTCTCGAGGTGATGACAGGTAGGGGTCACCACCAGTGATTGCAAGGGCTGTAGGAAGTCTTGCCGATCATATCACGGCTCGTTGCCGCAATCACTCGCCGGAATGGTCGCCGTCGCCGATCTTCTGCTCGGCCTCGGGTGGCATGTGGCGCTGCATCAGCGGCGCCTGCAGCAGCGCAAAGCCGAGCGTCAGGGGCAAGAGCCCGAAGACCTTGAAATCGACCCATATATCGGTCGCGACGTTCCGCCAGACGATCTCGTTGAGGGCGGCCAGACCGAGGAAAAACAAGCCCCAGCGCAACGACAGCTTGCGCCAGCCGTCGTCGTCGAGCGCGATCGAGCCGCCGAGCGCCATCTTGAGCAGTGGCCGGTCGAACCACAGCCCGCCAAGCAGCGTCAGCCCGAAGAGAAGGTTGATGATCGTCACCTTCATCTTGATGAACACGTCGTCCTGCAGCGCCAGCGTGAGCAGCCCGAACACCAGGACGAAGCCCAAAGTGACGATCGGCAGGAGCGCGACCCGCCGGGTCAGCCACCAATTGGCGGCGAGCGCCAGCGCCGCCGCCGCCATATAGACCGCGGTGCCGGCGAAGATGCCGGCCCTGGCATTGGCCAGGAAAAACGCCACCAATGGCCCGATCTCGATGGCCATCTTGACGGCAGGGCCGAGCTTGACGGTATCGGCCTCAGCGCTCATCCAGGACCTCTCGGCAGGCCGGCAATGGCGCTCGAAAAGGCTTCGGCATCAAAAGGTTGCAGGTCATCCACGGCTTCACCGATGCCGATCGCATGGACGGGCAGCCGAAACCGCTCGGCGATCGCCGCAAGGATGCCGCCCTTGGCGGTGCCGTCGAGCTTGGTCATGACGAGCCCGGTAACGCCCGCCGATTTCGCGAACACTTCGGTCTGCACCAAGGCATTCTGTCCGGTCGTCGCGTCGAGCACCAGCAGCACCGCATGGGGTGCCGTATTATCGTTCTTGCGGATCACCCTGACGATTTTCTCAAGCTCGGCCATCAGGTCGCGCTTATTTTGCAACCGCCCCGCCGTGTCGATGAACAAAATGTCGCTGCCCTCCGCCTGCGCCTCCTTCAGCGCGTCGAAGGCGAGCCCCGCCGCGTCGGAGCCGGTCGGGCGCGCGATCACCCGCGCCCCGATGCGATCGCCCCAGATCTGAAGCTGCTCGATCGCCGCGGCGCGGAACGTATCGCCGGCCGCCAGCATCACCTTGAAGCCTTCGCGCACGGCGATCGCCCCGAGCTTGCCGATGGTGGTGGTCTTGCCCGAGCCGTTCACCCCGACGATCAGGACCACATAGGGGCGCTCGCTCCCGAACCGCAGCGGAATCGCCACCGGTTTCAATACCTTGGCGACCTCTGCCGCCAGCACCCGCCGCACCTCGTCGGGCGCGATCTCCTTCTGGAACCGCCCCTGCCCGATCGCCACGGCGATCCGCGCCGCCAGATCGGGGCCGAGATCGGCCTGGATCAGCACCTCCTCGAGCTCGTCGAGCGTCGCCTGGTCGAGCCTTCGATGGGTGAAGATCTCGGTCAGGCTGGTGCCGAGCTGGCGCGACGATTTGGTGAGCCCGCTCGACAGCCGGTCGAACCAGCCCTGCTGCGGCGGCGGGGAGACCGGCTCGGGCCTCGGCGGTTCCGGGGCAATCGGCTTCGGTGGTTCCGCCGGAATCGGCTTCGGTGGTTCCGGCGCAACCGGCGGGGCCGCCTCGGGGGCAAGCTCCGGCGCCGGCTGGCCGGCATCTGCGGTCAGTCGGACGAACAGCCGGCGGAAGAACCCGCCCTGACCGGTGCCGCCGCCGGTCATGCCTGAAGCTCGGCTCCGCTGCGACCGGTGATGACACTGTCAATGACGCGACCGGGGAGCAGCGCATGGTCGGCGAGCCGCACTCCGACGGCATGCTCGGTGCGCCCGAAGCCCGGGCTCTCGACCAGCACCGCGCGGCGGCGACCGATCTCGCCGGCAAGAAAGCCGTGCAATGCCTCCTCCCCGGCCGCCCGAAGGCGTGCCGCCCGTTCCCGGATCAAGGGTTGCGGCACCTGCGGCATCCGCGCCGCCGGCGTGCCCGGCCGCGCCGAATAGGGAAAGACATGGAGGAAGCTCAGCCCGCACTCGGCGACGAGCTTCATGGAATTCTCGAAATGATCGTCGCTCTCGGTCGGAAAGCCGGCGATGAGATCGGCGCCGAAGGCAATATCGGGGCGCAGCTGCCTGAGCGTCGCACAGAACGCGATCGCATCGGCACGGCGGTGCCGCCGCTTCATCCGCTTGAGGATCAGGTCGTCGCCGGCCTGCAGCGACAAATGGAGATGCGGCATGAGCCGCGGCTCCTCGGCAATGGCCGTCTTGAGGCTGTGATCGACCTCGATCGAGTCGAGCGACGACAGCCTGAGCCGGGGAAGTTCCGGCACCAGCTTGAGAATCCGCCTGACGAGGTCGCCGAGCCGCGGCCGGCCAGGCAGATCGGCACCCCATGACGTCACGTCGACGCCGGTGAGCACCACCTCCCCGACACCGTTTTCGACGAGGCGCCGGATCTGTTCGACGATCAGGCCGGCCGCGACGGAGCGCGACGGCCCGCGGCCAAAGGGGATGATGCAGAAGGTGCAGCGGTGATCGCAGC
The DNA here is from genome assembly GCA_963744915.1 of uncultured Alphaproteobacteria bacterium. Lineage (GTDB taxonomy): Bacteria > Pseudomonadota > Alphaproteobacteria > Rhizobiales > Aestuariivirgaceae > DATAFF01. Next base: position 43,957 of record CAVUUY010000021.1, on the reverse strand, counting down.
CATTCTGGATCTGCACGAAGGCCCGCGCCCGCTCGCCGAATCCATCGATCAGATGCAGCGCCGTCTCCTTGACCGACATGATGTCGTTGACGAGAATTTTTTCCTCATCGAGCAGCCCGCGCTTCAGCTTCCGCCACGTCGCAGCCGACGATTTCTCGGCATTGCCGATCACCAGGTCGACCGCCTCCAGCCTGGCGAAGGACTGCGGGTCGATCTGGGCCGCGCAGCCGGTCACGATGATTCTTGCCGTCGGATGCGCGCGCCGCGCCCGGCGGATGGCCTGGCGCGCCTGCCGCTGGGCCTCGGCCGTCACCGCACAGGTGTTGAACACCAGCGTGTTGGCGAGCCCCTCGGCCTCACCCATGGCCTTGATCGTCTCGGCCTCGTAGGCATTGAGCCGACAGCCGAAATTCACCACCTCGAAGCCGGTCATTGCCCGGTCCCGGCGCCCGGCGCGGCGGCGGCCGTCCCGGCGGTGAAATCCGGCACCACCCCGCGGCCTTCATAAGCAACTGGCCCGCGCATCAGGATGTGGTCGTCGGCCTCGCGCCAGGTGATCGACAGATCGCCGCCCGGCAGCGTCACCGTCACCTTGCGCCCGGTCAGCCGCTTGCGCGCCGCCGATACCGCGGCGGCACAGGCGGCGGTGCCGCAGGCCCGAGTTCACGCCGGCACCGCGCTCCCACACGGCGAGCGCGATGTGGTCGGGAGCAATGATGCGGGCGAGCGAGATATTGGCCCGTTCGGGAAACAGAGGATGATGCTCGAGCATCGGTCCGACCGCCGCGACATCGACGGCGTCGAGATCGTCGACCCAGAAGATGCAGTGCGGGTTACCGACATTGACCACCGAGGGCGAATGCAGCACCGGGCGGTCCTGCGGCCCGACCTGGAGCTCGATCGCGCGGGTGTCGTGGAACGGCTCGGACAGCGGAATCTCGTCCCAGCGGAACCGTGGGCGCCCCATGTCGACGGTGATCATTGCGACGCCGTCGCGGCTGCAGCGCAGCAGGCCCCCCAGCGTCTCGATCGTCATCGATGCTGCGCCGGTCTCGCCAAGGATGAGGTCGGCAACGCATCGCGAAGCATTGCCGCAGCTTTCCACCTCGTCGCCGTCGCGGTTCCAGATCCGCATGCGGATGTCGGCGGCATCCGAGGGCACCATGGCGATCAGCTGGTCGCAGCCGATGCCGGCTTGGCGATCGGCGATGCGACGCACGGCGTCGCGCGTCAGCGGCAGCGGGCCGCCGCGGGCGTCGAGCACCACGAAATCATTGCCGAGCCCGTTCATCTTCCAGAACGGCGTGCCGGAAAGTGCGGTCATGATCGAGGCTTATAGGGCCAAAACCGTAAGGATTGCCAGTGCGGCGGCACTCAATCCGGCGCCGTGAAGGTGCCAGCCCTGAGCCGCGCGATGGTGTCCTGCGCCTTGTCGTAATGCTCGGGTTTGATATGGCTCTGGATGAGGCTCACCGCGGTGATGAGCACCGTCATGTCGTCGGTGAAGCCAAGGCCCAGGATCAAATCGGGAACGATGTCGAAGGGCATGACGAAATAGGCGAGCGCGGCCAGGAGGATGCCCTTGACCTTGAGCGGGGTCCGGGAATCGAAGGCACAATACCAGGATGCCAGCAGATTGGCGGCAAACGGCAGATAGGCGAAGGTGCGCGCCAGCTTGTCCCAGAAGCGACGCCGCACGATCCGCTCGTTGCGGGCAATGGTCCCCGGCATGACGGCCCTCTCGGCGGAAAATTCGCTCATTCCATCCATCCTTTGACGCCCGAATGACGCTGTTCATGCGAGATATGGAAGCTGCCGGCGCCCGCCGCAAGATCTCCCGGCTACCGGCCCATCAGCCACAGCGTCGCCAGGATGATGATGATGGCGATGAACTGCAGCATGACCCGCCACCGCATCAGCGCCTGCGACCGGCTCGGGTTGCCGCCGCGCATCATGTTCCACAGGCCGAGCAGCAGCACCAGCGCCACCGCCGCCAGCGCCAGGGGGACGAGCGTCTGGGCAAGATCGACATTGGCGGTGTTCATGGTCCTTGGCGTCGCTTTCCGCTACCATCGACTGCAAATTGCAGCGATAATCTATGCTTATGGAGGCGGACGAGCGGTCGCGAGCAATGGACACGTCCACGAACGCCATGAAATCGATGCGCCTCTATGACCGCGTCGAGCGGCTGCTCAAGGAGCTCGAGGCCGCCGGTTTCGCCGCCGACCAGCCGCTCACGGTGGATGATCTGGCACCTTTTGACCATCTGCATTATTGCGGCACGACGGCCGTCGATCGGGCCATCCGCGACTGCCGCATAGCCACCGGCGACAATGTCGTCGAGATCGGCTCGGGGGTCGGCGGGCCGGCCCGCTGGATAGCCGCCAAGACCGGTGCCGCGGTCACCGCGCTCGAGCTCCAGCCCGACCTCGACGCGCTCGCGACGACGCTCACCGCCCGCACCGGGCTTGACGGCCGGGTGCGCCATCTCTGCGCCAACATTCTCGACGGTCCGCCGGCGGGCGCACCCTTCGATCACGCCGTTTCCTTTCTTTGCTTCCTGCACATCCCCGACCGCCGCCGGCTGTTCTCGGTCATCGCGGCAAGCCTCGCGGCGGGCGGCTTCATCTATATCGAGGACTTCATCGGCTTGCGCCAGCCATCCGCCGCCGAGGCCGCGGCGCTCGCCACCAAGGTCATGTGCCCCTATCTGCCGGACCGCGACCGCTATGCCGCCGACCTCGCCGAGGCCGGCTTCGACATCGTCGACAGCGAGAACCAGACAGCGCTGTGGCGCGACTTCACGGCGAGCCGCCTCAGCGCCTTCCGCAACGCCCGCCCCGCCAAGGTGGCGATGCTTGGCGCCGACCTCGCCGACGGACTGGAGGATTTTTACGCGGTGATGGCCGGGCTGTTCGCCGCCGGGGCAGTCGGGGGCTGGCGCGTCGTGGCACGCCGCCCCGAGCCCTGATCCTCAGATCACGATCACCTTGGTGCCGATCCGCACGCGGTCATGCAGATCGATGACCTCCTCGTTCAGCATGCGGATGCAGCCCGACGACATCGCCTGGCCGATGGTCTGCGGCGCGTTGGTGCCGTGAATGCGATAGAGGGTGTCGCGGTTGCCCTGGTAAAGATAGAGCGCCCGCGCGCCCAGCGGGTTCGCAGGCCCTCCCGGCATCATTTCGGGCAGCCGCCGGCCATATTGCCTGAGCTCCCGCGCGATCATCTCCTTCGGCGGGTGCCATTCCGGCCAGCTGCGCATGAAGCCGATCTGCGCCACGCCCGACCATTCGAAACCCTGGCGCCCGACCCCGATGCCATAGCGGACGGCCTTGCCGCTCGCCAGCACGTAGTAAAGTCGCCGCTCGGCGGTGTTGATGATCACCGTTCCGGGCGCCTCCTTGGTCTTGAAGGCAATCAACTCCTTGCCGCGATAGCGGCTCGCCTGCCGCCGCCGGTTGAAGACCGACCCGAAATCGAAATTGTAGTCGCGGTCGCCGCTGGTGGCGAAAGCGGGGGCGCTGCCCGACACGAGCGCCGCCGACGCAACAGCGAAGAACTGACGTCGATTCATTTGTCTTTGTGCTCCTCGAAATCCCCCGTCTTGATTCAGCAATCGCAAGAAGCTTCCACAAGACGAATCGGAGTCACAAATACGTGAAATATTCTAACCAATTCTTTCGACGACTAAACCGCTTCTCGTCGATTCTGCCGATTGCCGATCAGTTCTTCGACAACGGATGGATCGGCCAGAGTCGAGATGTCGCCGAGATTGCCGAATTCGTCTTCGGCGATCTTGCGCAGAATCCGCCGCATGATCTTGCCCGAGCAAGTCTTCGGCAGTCCCGGCGCGAACTGGATGAGATCGGGTGAAGCGATCGGACCGATCTCCTTGCGGACCCATCCTACCAGCTCCTTGCGCAGGGCCTCGCTTGCCTCGGTGCCGGCCATCAGCGTCACGTAGCAATAGATGCCCTGGCCCTTGAGATCGTGCGGGTAGCCGACCACCGCCGCCTCGGAGACCTTGGGATGAGCGACCAGGGCCAATTCGATTTCCGCCGTGCCCATCCGGTGACCCGCAACATTGATGACGTCGTCGACCCGGCCGGTGATCCAGTAATAGCCGTCCTTGTCGCGCCGGCAGCCATCGCCGGTGAAGTAGCAGTTCTTATAGGTCGAGAAGTAGGTCGCGACGAAGCGCTTATGATCGCCATAGACGGTGCGCATCTGGCCGGGCCAGGAATCGGTGATCACCAGATTGCCTTCGCCGACGCCCTCGACCAGCCGCCCCTCATTGTCGACCACCGCCGGCTTCACCCCGAAGAACGGCAGGGTGGCCGAGCCGGGCTTCAGCGCCGTGGCACCGGGCAGCGGCGTGATCATGATACCGCCGGTCTCGGTCTGCCACCAGGTGTCGACAATCGGACAACGGCTGTTGCCCACGACCCGGTAATACCACTCCCATGCCTCGGGATTGATCGGCTCGCCGACCGAGCCGAGCAGCCGCAGCGAGTCGCGCGAGGAGGCGGTCACGAACTGGTCGCCCGCTCCCATGAGCGCCCGGATGGCGGTCGGCGCCGTGTAGAGGATATTGACCTCATGCTTGTCGACCACCTGCCAGAACCGCCCTGCATCGGGATAGTTCGGGACGCCTTCGAACATCAGCGTCGTTGCGCCATTGGCAAGCGGGCCATAAACGATGTAGCTGTGGCCGGTGACCCAGCCGACATCGGCGGTGCACCAATAAATGTCGCCATCATGATAATCGAAGACATATTCGTGGGTCATCGACGCATAGACGAGATAACCGCCAGTCGTGTGCAAGACCCCCTTGGGCTTTCCGGTGGATCCGCTGGTATAGAGAATGAATAGCGGATCCTCCGCCTTCATTTTGGTTGGCGGACACTCTGGCGATGCCTGCGCCATCTCGGCGTGATACCAGAGATCACGCGCGGCATTCCATGGCACTTGCGCGCCGGTCCGCCGCACGACCAGGACTTTGGCCTTGCTGCCCGCTCGCTCCAGCGCCGCGTCGGTATTGGCCTTGAGCGGCACCCGCCGCCCGCCCCGCACACCCTCATCCGCGGTGATGATGAATTCCGAGGCACAATCCTCGATGCGGCCCGCCAGGGCTTCGGGCGAGAAGCCGCCGAACACCACCGAATGGATCGCCCCGATCCGCACCACCGCGAGCATGGCGTAGGCCGTCTCGGGGATCATCGGCATGTAGATGGTGACCCGGTCGCCTTTCTTGACCCCGTGCTTCTTCAGGACGTTGGCGAGCCGGCACACATGCTCGTGAAGCTCGCGGTAGCTGATCTTCTTGTCGTAATAGGGGTCATCCCCCTCCCAGATGATCGCCGTCTGCTCGCCGCGCTTCTCGAGGTGGCGGTCGATGCAATTATAGGCAGCGTTGGTGACACCGTCCTCGAACCATTTGATGGTGACATCGGGTAAGGCAAAGGACGTGTTCTTCACCTTGGTATAAGGGGTGAACCAGTCGATCCGCTTGCCGTGCTTGCCCCAGAATTTGTCGGGGTTCTTCACCGACTGATGATAGGTCTCGTGATAGCCTTCGGCATTGAAATAGGCACGCTTCTTCCATGTGCCGGGAACTTTGTAGACCTTCCCCTCGGACATTTGAGATCCCTTCCAGCGTCAGCGACGAGAGCGACCCTGTTTTATCCGAGCCGGTTAATGACCGGCAATGGCCTCACTCGCGAAACCCTGGAGAGCGCTATCAGCGCCGCCGCCGCGCCTTCCATCGTTCGAGCTCGCACACCGTGCGGACATAGAGATCGACCGCCACGATCGCGCCCACTCCACCCAACGCCAAGGCCAAGGGCAATCCTTCCAGCATGACAACCTCGCGGTCACAAAACCGAAGTCGACTTCCCCAATGCGGTGCGTCGGCCCGTGGTTCCGCCCGATCACACATCTGTGAGTGGCATTCGGTGGTGGCGATGCAACCATTTTGTCCCTGTCCGAAGCTGTGGATACGCTCTAGTTTACCTTTGCCAGCGTGAGGACCCCCTCCTGGCTGGTCGTGGGGGCGCGTGGTGGAGTACACGCGCCCGCATGAAAGACTTGGTGCGGGGCGGCGGTCTAAGGCCGTATAGCGCCCCGCACCTTCCCCTCGATGCGACAGCAGGGCCGGGGTTGAACTTTCCTGCATGGTCCTGAATTTATTGGCTGTCGGTCGAGGAGAGACCCCGCTCGTCGGCTGACCGCGGGGGCGTGTTAGTTGCGTATCGCGTCTCGGGGCGCGTCCCCGCGCCTCCTCACCATCATCCCGGTGAGTTAACTTTGCGGAGAAACAAATGCACCGTCAGGCCGCTTTCCTTGCCCTCGCCGCGACCCTCCTGCTGGCGGGAACCGCCGGCCCGTCGCGCGGCGCCAGCGACGCCCAACTCATCAAGAATGCCATGTCGGCGGCGCCGAGCGCCGTCGCCAAGGACGCCACCATCATGGCCATGGACGACAAGATGCAGATGCGGACCTTGCGCAAGGGCAAGAACAACTTCACCTGCATGCCCGACAATCCGAAAAGCCCGGGCAACGATCCGATGTGCCTCGATGAGGGTGGAATGCAATGGGCCAAGGCGTGGATGGGCAAGACCCCACCACCGGCCGGCGTGATCGGCTTCGGCTACATGCTCAGGGGCGGTTCCGACGCCAGCAACACCGACCCTCACGCCGAAGCGCCGGCGACGGGCGCCAAATGGGTCGACACCGGCCCGCATGTCATGGTCCTCAATGTCGGCGACGCAGCAAAAACCTATCCCCGCCAGGGCGAAAAACCCAACACGCGCGAGCCTTATGTCATGTGGCCCGGCACGCCGTGGGAGCATTTGATGATTCCGGTCAGATAGGGGGAAGTAGGAGGCAATAGGCAATAGGCAATAGGTAGGGGTGAGTAGTGAATGGTGAGTAGTGAGTAGGAAAAGACCACCCTACTCACTACTCACGATCTTCCTATTGCCTATTGCCTACTTGCCTTCTTGCCCCCTAGTCGCTGTTTGCCCTGAGGAACCGCCCGATCGCGTCGACATGGGGTCCCATCGCCTCGATCCAGCCTGCGAGATTGAGGCTGGCATGGATCATTCCGCGCCATAATTCATAGCTGACGACGCCGCCGGCAGCCTCGACCTTGGCCGCCAGCTCCTCGGAATCGCAGCGCAGCACGTCGAATTCCGAGGCGGTGATGTGGAGTGGTGGCAAGCCTTCGAGCTTGCCGAGCAGCGGCTCGGCGAGCGGGTCGCCGAGACCTTTCCCGTCGAGGAGATAGTGCCGCCAGTACCAGACCATGTCGGCGGTGCTCATAAGATAGGCACCCTCGCCGTAGTCGCGATAGGACGGGGTCGCCGTGTTGGTCGAATAGCAGCCATAGATCAATGCCAAGGCGCGGATCGGGCTCTTCCCTGAATCGCGCAGCGCCATGGCCGTCGCGAGCGCCAGATTGGCACCGGCCGAATCGCCGGCGAGCACCAGGCGCCCGGCATCGACGCCGAATTCCTCCCCATGCTGCTCGACATGGCGCACCGCCGCGATGCAGTCCTCGAGCGGCAGCGGGAAGGGGTGCTCCGGCGCGAGCCCGTAATCGACCGCAATCAGCCGCATCCCTGCGCGATGGGCCAGCTGGCGCGCCGTTCCGTCGTAGATGTCGATGTCGCAGGTGACGAAGCCGCCGCCATGAATGAACAGCATCGCCGGTGCCGGCGCCGGCAGGCCGGGGTCATAGAGCCTGAGCCGGATCTTGCCGCTCGGGGCGGCGATCAGCCGCTCCGCAATATGGGGAATGGCTGGCGCCCCGGCGCTGATGAAGAAGCTGAAATCGATATCGAGGGCACGCGCCTCGGCAGGCGTGGATTGATGCACCGGCTTGGTGCCGCGATAGCGTCGGTAGATCATGGCGAGAACCGCCGCCTGCTGCGGATCGAGCGGCCGCCAGGCGGAATCGAACTGCGCGAGATAGTCGTCGGTCACAGGAGCCCCCTGTGCATGAGCGAAATTAAGCGCTTTCCAGCAAGCAGATTGCGCGAAAGCCATGATCTCGACAATATTCGACAAAAACGCCGGGAGGGAAATGTCATGCGCGCCGTGTCCGTCATCGCCGCGTCGTGTTGCGTCATGGTCCTGTGGGCTGCGGCGGCGCTGGGTGACACGCTCGCTCCCGTCGGCATGCGACGGCTCGAATTCCCCGACCGCGACCGGCGCTTGTTGCTCACCGTCTTCTATCCGGCCGAGACGACCGGCGAGGCCGATCTCTTCACCATGCCGTTCTTCGTCGGCCTGGAGCTGCACCGCGACGCGGCGCTCCGCATGCCGGCCACCAGGCACCCGCTGGTGATGCTGTCGCACGGCCGCGGCAGCAATGCCCTGGTGTACGCCTGGTTCGCGCAATATCTCGCCGCCCGCGGCTATGTCGTTGCGGCAATCGATCACTATCGCGCCAACAGCTACGACTCGACCATCGCCTATCTCGCCAACAAGCTGTGGCAGCGGCCGAGGGACATCTCCCTCGCCATCACCTTCCTGCTGAGCCGTCCCGATTTCGGCCCCGCCATCGATCGCGACCGGATCGGCGCTGCCGGCCATTCGCAAGGCGGCTTCACCGCCCTGTGGCTCGGGGGCGCCGAAGTGAACCCCGACAAATATCGGGCCTTTCAACGGGGGTGGCGGGAGAACCGCATGGTGCCGGCCCATCTCAGGCGGGAATTGCCGCTCGATCCGAAACCCGCTCTTCACCTTCGCGACCGCCGCATCAAGGCGGCCTTCGCCATGGCCCCCGGCGTCATCCAGGCCTTCGGCATGGACGAGGCCGGCCTCAGCCGCATGAGCGTCCCGGCCTTCCTCGTCGTCGGGGCGCGCGACACCCAGACCCCGCCCGGCCCCAACGCGGAATTTGCCGCAAAGCACATTCCCCATGCCACGCTTGCGATCCTGCCCGGCCTCGCCGATCACGAGATCTTCGTCAATGAGTGCAACAAAGAGGGCCGGGACGAATTTCCCGAGGCCTGCATCGATGCCGAGGGCGTCGACCGCGCCGCTCTCCACCGCACCATCGGCGAGGCGGCGGTCGGCTTCTTCGGCACCGCCTTGAGGACCAGCCCGTAATGTTCGATGGTTTCACAAGCGCCGTCGTCGACGTTGGCGAGACCACGATCTTCCTCCGCCGACACGGCAATGGGCCGCCGCTCCTGCTGCTGCACGGTTTTCCCGAAACCCATCTGATGTGGCATCGGGTCGCACCGCGGCTCGCCCGGAGCTTCACCGTCATCTGCCCCGATCTGCGCGGTTATGGCGCAAGCGGCAAGCCGCCATCGGCGCCGGATCATGCGGCCTATGCCAAGCGCGCAATGGCAGGGGACATGATCGCGGCGATGGAGCAGCAGGGCTTTGGCCGCTTCGCCGTCGCCGGCCATGATCGCGGCGGGCGCGTCGCCTACCGGCTGGCCATCGATCATCCCGACCGGGTGGATCGCCTGGCGGTGCTCGACATCATCCCGACCGGCGATGTCCTGGCAGAAACCGGCGCGGCCTCGATCCTGGCCTTCTGGCCGTGGTCGCTGCTGGCGCAGGCCGAGCCCCTGCCCGAGCGGTTGATCCTCGGCAATCCCGCGGCCGTGGTCGATGATGCGCTCGGCCAATGGGGCTCCGATCCCGCCTCATTCCCAGCCGATCTGCGCCATGCTTATGTCACCGCACTGAGCGACCCCCGGACGGTCCATGCCATCTGCGAGGAATACCGGGCTGCGGTCACTCTCGATGCGGCGATGGACAGGGCCGATCAGGCCGCCGGCCGCCGCATCGCCTGTCCGATGCTGGCGCTGTGGAGCAAGGAGAGCGGGCTCGAGCGCTGGTACGAAGCGGCGGGCGGGCCGCTCGGCATCTGGCGGCGATGGGCGCCTGCGGCCACCGGCCGCGCCATTGCCGGCGGTCATTTCTTCCCGGAGCAAAATGCCGCCGAGACGGCGGCGGAGCTCGCCGCCTTCTTCTTGCCTGGATCGGACCGAGGAATCGCTAGTCATGCATGAACCGACCTACAGCCGCTGGCTCGACGAGGAGGGCAGGCCGGTGCTCCTGAGATGGCACTACAACCGCGCCGAGACCATCGCCGATGCGATCGTCCATGTGCTTGGCGCCACTGCCGCGCTCGCCGCCGGTGCGACGCTGATCGCGCTCGCCATCCGCTTTGCGACCGCGCCGACCGTGATCGCCGTCATCATCTATGTCGTCTGCCTGATCACCGGTCTCGTCGTTTCGGCCGCCTACAATCTGTGGCCGATATCGGCCACCAAATGGATTCTGCGCCGCTTCGATCACTCGGCGATCTTCCTGCTGATCGCCGGCACCTACACGCCCTTCCTGATCCAGCTGCACGAGCCGCTGATTTCGCAGGGCCTGCTCGCCGCCGTATGGCTGATCGCGCTGGTCGGCGTCACTCTGAAGCTGGCCTGGCCGGGCTATCTCGATCGCCTTTCCATCGTTCTCTATCTCGCCCTTGGCTGGAGCGGTCTCGTAGCCTTCGGCCCCATCACCACCGAACTGCCGGGCGCCGCGCCGACGCTCCTGTTCATCGGCGGCGTTCTCTATTCGGTCGGCGTGATCTTTCATCTCTGGCAGCGCCTGCGGTTCCAGAACGCGCTCTGGCACGGCTTTGTGCTGGTGGCGGCCGCCTGTCACTACGCCGCTGTCGTCGCTCTCGTCCTGACCGGTGAGGCGTCGGTGTAGGCGGTGGCGAAAAGTGACAGGACGCCCAGGCCACGCTAGACTTCCCCCCGCCCGATTTCGAGCCGAGGAGCGAGGCCGATGGCGCATGACGATCCCCACCGCTTTGGCGACATCCATCATGAGCTGCACCGGCATCTGCCATCCGAGCCGGCATTGCGCGTCAAGGCGCTGGAGAGCCTGCTGATCGACAAGGGGATGCTCGATCCCAAGGCGGTCGATGCCTGGATCGCCGTCTACACCGAGGAGATCGGACCGAAGCGGGGAGCAACGATGGTGGCCAAGGCATGGCTCGATACGGCCTTCCGGGAGCGCCTGCTGGCCGATGGCACCGGCGCCATCACCGAGCTCGGCTTCGAAGGCTGGGCCGGCGCCCATTTCAAGGTGGTCGAGAACACGCCCGCCATTCACAACATAGTCGTGTGCACGCTGTGCTCGTGCTATCCGCACTCGGTCCTTGGCATTCCCCCCAACTGGTACAAATCGGCAGCCTATCGGGCCCGCGCCGTCCGCGAACCGCGCGCCGTGCTTGCCGAGTTCGGCGAGACCGTGCCGCCGGAGGTGGAGATCAGGGTCTGGGACAGCACCTCCGAGCTGCGCTACATGGTTCTGCCCGAGCGCCCGCCCGGCACCGAGGGGTGGAGCGAGGATGCGCTGGCGCGCCTCGTCACGCGCAACGCCATGATTGGCACCGAGCGGACGCTGCATGCCGACCAGTCCGGGAGCACCTGATGGACAGCATCCACGATCTTGGCGGCCGCCAGGGCTTCGGCCCGATCGACACTGCCGAGCCGGACGAGCCCTTCCACGCGCAATGGGAGGCGCGCCTCCTCGGCATTGTCAGAGCCATGTCCCGCCCGCCGCCCGGCTGGACCATCGACCGCTTCCGCTTTGCCCGCGAGTCGATCGCGCCGGTGGATTACCTGACCCGGCCCTATTACGATCAATGGCTCCAGACCTATGCCGCGCTGCTGATCGACAGTGGCGTCGCCACGCCTGGCGAGATTGCCAGCGGCAAGGCTGCAAGCAAGGTTCCTGGCCTCGCCGCACCGATGACGGCCGAGGCGGTTGCCACCGCCAAGCGCGGCATGGTCCGGTTCGACCGGCCGCTCGACCGCGCTCCCCGCTTTCTCTCCGGCGACCGCGTCGTGACCCGCCGCGACGGCGCGCCGGGCCACACCCGGCTGCCGCTTTATGCGCGCGGCCGCGAGGGCATCATCGAGCAAGACCATGGCGCCCATGTCCTCCCCGATCGCAATGTCGATGGCGAGGGCTATGCCGAGCCGCTTTACACCGTCTCCTTCGCCGCCGCCGAGCTGTGGCCGGATGCCGAGAGTCCCCGCGACCGCGTCTATCTCGATCTGTGGGAGAGCTACCTTGCGCCCAAGTGATCACGCCATAGCACCACCCGGGTCCGACGAGGGCCCGTTGTTCGCCGAGCCCTGGCAGGCGGAGGTGCTCGCATTGGCCGATACGCTGGTGGCGCGCGGCCTGTTCACCGCCGGCGACTGGGCGTCGGCTCTCGGCGCCGCCCTTGCCGAGGCCGAGCACCATGGCGCGCCCGATACGCCGGCGACCTACTACCGCGCGGCGCTGGCGGCGCTCGAGGAGCTGCTCAAAGCCTGTGCGCCCGAGATCTCGCGCCTCATTCCCGAGCGCATCAGCGCGTGGCGGCGTGCCCATCTCGACACCCCGCACGGCCAGCCGGTGGTGCTCGCCGCCACCCGGCAATCGCCTCCGATCAACCGCTGAGCCGCTGCGCCAGCAGGTCGAGGAAGACATGCTGGCCCTTGAGCAGCTTGTCGCGCGCCGCCGCGAGCCCGAACCATTCGGCGCGATCGACCTCCGGGAAACTCCGGCGCCGGCCGCTCTTCGGCGGCCACTCGATCTCGAAGCTGTTGCTGCGGATCGCCGCGCAGTCGATGTCGCCCTCGCCGGCATAGACGATGACCCGTTTGGCGCTCGCCATCACCGCCTCGCCGAGCAGATGCAAGGGGCCCTCGAACGGGATCCCGAGCTCCTCGGCAAACTCGCGCCGGGCCGCCGCCTCCGGCTCCTCCCCCGCCATCATCTCGCCCTTGGGGATCGACCAGGCGCCGCTATCGCGCTTGACCCAGAACGGACCACCGGGATGAACGAGAAGCACCGCCGGGCGGCCGTCGTCCCGCTTGAACAGCAGCACGCCGGCGCTTGTCGCCATCAGCTCGACAAGGATTGCGGGTAGCGCTCGAAGCTCGGCAGCTCATGGGCCCGTTCCATCCAGCCGATTCGTTCCGCGACCTGGATATGGGCTTGTGCCGGCACCGCATCGGGATCGTCATAGGTGGCGCTCTGGACGTCGATGATGCCCGGCAAAATCACCTCGTTGGTATAGAACAGGCCGGTGCCGCAGGCGGTGCAGAAATGCCGCCGGCCGTTCTCGGATGATTGATAGATCTTGGGCGTGCCCTTGGTCACCGTCACGGCGGCAATCGGATACATGGTCCAGCCCACCATCGGCGCCCCGGCACTGCGCCGGCAATCGGTGCAATGGCACAGCGCATGGTTGATCGCCTTGCCCTCGGCGACGTAACGGATTGAGCCACAATGGCAGCCGCCGGTGATCGCCATGTCGTTGTCCTTTCCTGAAAGAGCGACGCTGCCGGTCGAACGGGCTTGCCGAACCGCCCGGCGGCGTTCAGAAAGCCTAGGAAACCCATGTCGCCATGTCAAAACCCGTGCCCGCCATGCTGATCATTGCTGCCTTTCTCCTGACCATCCCGGCCGCCAACTGGATGATCGGCCATGTCGGCAATTGCGGCCTCGGCGGTATCTGCACCATTCCGGTCGGCTTCGGCTTTCAGGCACCCTCGGGCGTGGTCATGATCGGCCTGGCATTGGCTTTGCGCGATGCCGTTCACGACCGCTACAACACGCGGGTGGTGTTCCTCGCCATCGTCGTCGGCGCGGCCCTCTCGGTCTTCATCGCACCGGCCGCCCTGGCGCTCGCCTCCGGCACGGCCTTCCTCCTTTCCGAAACCTCCGACCTGTTCGTCTATGCCCCGCTGCGGCAGCAGAACCGACCGCTCGCCGTTCTCGCCTCGGGCGTGGTCGGCTCGATTGTCGACAGCGCGGTCTTCCTCTATCTCGCCTTCGGTTCGCTCGAATATCTGATCGGCCAGGTGCTCGGCAAAACCTGGATGACGCTGGCCGCCGCTGCCATCGCCTCGGTTCTTCCTTTGCGGCGGGCCGAGTGAATAGCGCATCATGGCCGCGATGACGCTGTGGCAGACCTATTGGCGGGCTCTCAACGCACTCGGACCCGAGAAGGGGTTGGTCGCTGTCCTGGTGATATCCAATGTGGTGATCGGCACCGTGCCTCTCGGCGAGGCCTATCTGTGGAGCCGGGTGGTCGATGCGCTGACCACCGGAACGGTCACCGCGTGGATGATCGCCACCTGGGCGGCGCTCGGCCTGTTCGGCATCATCGCCGGGGTCATCGTCGCTGTCGCCGCCGACCGGCTCGCCCATCGCCGGCGCCTCATCTCGATGAGCAACGCCTTCGAGCAGGCGATCACCCTGCCGCTCAGCTTTCATGCGAGGAAAGGCACGGGCGCCGTCATCCGCGCCATCCAGCAGGGCACCAATTCGCTGTTCGGGCTGTGGCTCGCCTTCATGCGCGAGCATCTCGCGGCGATCGTCAGCGTCATCTTCCTGGTTCCGTTGGCCATGTCGATGAGCCTGCCGATCGCCGCGGTGCTGGTGGTGCTGGGCGTCATCTATCTTTCCGCCAATATCCTTGCCTTCCGCCACACCATCGGCCAGCAGACCGAGGTCGAGCGCTATCATCGCGACCTGACCGGGCGGGTCGGCGATGTGCTCGGAAACGTCACGGTGGTCCAGAGCTTCACCCGGCTCGAGGCCGAGGCGAGCGCCTTGAAGGACTTGATGCGCGACCTGCTGGCGGCGCAATACCCCGTCCTGACCTGGTGGGCCGTGGTCAGCGTCCTGACGCGCGCCGCATCCACCATCACGGTGGTCGCCATCGTCGCTCTCGGTGCTCTGCTGGTCAAACGCGGCGAGCTGACGGTGGGTCAGGTCGTGGGTTTCGTCACCCTCGCCACCATCCTGATTTCACGGCTCGACCAGCTGTCGCGCTTCATTCTCGGCCTGTTCAACCAGAAGCCGGCCATCGACACCTATTTCGACCTGATCGACACGCCGAGCCTGGTCGCCGATCGGCCCGGCGCAGAGGTCCTGCCGAACGTCGCCGGCAGGGTGCGCTACGAGGACCTCTCCTTCGCCTTTCCCGACGGCCATTTCGGCGTCCACCATCTCGATTTCGAGGCGGCGCCCGGCCGCACCGTGGCACTGGTCGGCCGCACCGGATCGGGAAAGACCACCACGCTCGCGCTGCTGCAGCGTCTGCGCGATCCCGATCACGGCCGCATCACCGTCGACGGGCACGACATCCGCGACGTCAGGCTCACCTCGCTGCGCCGCGCCATTGCCGTGGTTTTCCAGGACGCCGGATTGTTCAACCGCAGCATTGCCGAGAACCTGCGCATCGGCAAGCCGGACGCGACCGACGATGAAATCGAGCGGGCCGCCAAGCTCGCCGAAGCGCATTCCTTCATCATCCGCAAGTCCGGCGGATATGGCTTCGTCATCGGCGAGCGCGGCGCATCGCTGTCCGGCGGCGAGCGCCAGCGCCTCGCCATCGCCCGCGCCATCCTGAAGGATGCCCCGATCCTGATCCTCGACGAGGCGACCAGCGCCCTCGACGTCGAGACCGAGGGACGCATCAAGCGGGCCCTCGATGCGCTGCGGAAAGGGCGCACCACCTTCATCATCGCGCACCGCCTCTCGACGGTTGCCGATGCCGACCTCATTCTCGTCCTTGAAGACGGGCGGATCACCGAGCGCGGCAGCTTCGGCGAGCTGGTCGCCATGAAAGGCGCCTTCGCAACCATGGTCGCCGAGGGCAGTTTTACCCAGCCGATCGAGCTTGATATGGCGCTGCCGGCCGCCGCGACTCTATCACGAGGTTGAACCCGCCATGCCGACCACCGAACGACGAGAGGCGCGCAAGGGGGATGGGTGGCGATGACACGCCCTCCCCGCCGACGGAGCGGCCTTCTTGCTATCTCCGTCATGGCGCTTGCCTGCTGCTGCCTTGCCGGAGCGGCGATGGCACCCGAAGCGGCGCGCGCTGCCCCGAAATATTATCGGGTGACCAATGGAGCGGTCGATCTGCAAACCTACAATGGCTATCGGCGCTACCATGCCGCCTGCAATCACTGCCATGGTTCGGATGGTCTCGGTTCGAGCTTCGGGCCGGCTTTGATCGATCGATTGCCGGACATTGCCGCGTTCCGAGACATCGTGCGCAACGGAAAAGCGGATGGATCATCGGTGATGCGGGGCTTCGCCAACGATCCCAACGTCGAACCCTATATCGACGGCATTTATGCCTATCTTCAGGCGAGGGCCGATGGTGTGCTTGGCCGAGGGCGGCCGCCACGCGAGCAATGATCCAGGCCGGCGGCGATCGGCTCGATAATCAACCGGGCTGTGCGGTTTGCCACAGAGGCTGACGCGTATTCGGCCTAAATGTGGAATGCAGGACCAACTATTGTCATGCGGAGCACCACCATGAACCGGTCGATATGGCTTGCAGCCCTGTGCTTTGCGACCACCCCTGCATATGCCGGCGACCTCGTCGAGATAGAGGCCGCGAGCATTGATCTGTCGGGTTTCCGGGGGGTTGTCTACTATAGCAGCGAAAGCGATGGCTATCGCGTCGTGACGACGATTTCGAACGGCGAGGCCGAATTGCCGGTGCGCTTCGAGGCAACCCTGCTCGATGGTCAGAAGGTTACCATCAGCGTTCCAGGCAAGGTCGGAGAACCGCCCCATGCTGTCGAGGTGAGGCGTTTGCAGAGCAAGGTGGTGCTCGCTCCACCGGCTGCCGCGGACGCCATCATTGCGGCGGAAGCAATTAGGGCCGTGCCGGCGCGGCCGTAGCGCGCGGCCAAGGCCGCCACCCATTGCGGCAGAACTCCGTGGCCGGCAAGAACGATGCAGGCACCGGTTTCCCGGTGCCTGTCGAAAGAGGCTGGCTATCCCTGCTCAGACGTCGGATCAGAAGGGCGATCCGAACCCACCGAAGCGCCAGTTGAGGGTCAAGAGAACCTGCTGGACGTTTATGTTCGCCTTGCTCTTGGCAAAATGGTCGTCATCGTCGAACTCGAAGTTGCGGTGATCGCTGGCATTTTCGAGATTGGTGAACCGATATTCGCCGCGCAGCGATATAGAATTGGTCCACTTGTATTCGGCACCGAGACCCACCGTAATGCCATTGGCATCGAAGCTGTCACCGATCTTGGCGAACGGCTCATCGCAATCGTCGCAGTCGAACCTGAAGTGGTGGTCGATGTCAGCCCAGCTCCAGCCGGCCAAACCATAGACCATCAGGTTCGGCATGGGGAGGAAGCCCTGGCGACCGGCAATGGTCAGCATGTTCTGGACGCCGGTGCTCCATTTCCCAAACACGCCGTCTTCGTCGTCGAAATACCGCTTGTGGTCGGAGCCGAGGCTGTCCCCGAAGGTCCAGGATACATAAGAGCCGGTTACGAAGTACTGGCCGATTTGAAAGTCGTAACCGCCCTGCACAACGCCGAAGGCCGATGAGTCGTTGTCATCGAACTCACGGCTGAAGGAGTGATAGGAATCGCAGTAGCTCGAACCCTCGTAGTCGTAGAGGAGCCTGCAACCCGAGCTTTCAACGTTGAGATCAGACCACTGGAAGCCGCCACCGGCGCCCAGATAGATTCCAGTCCAGCTCGGCACGGGCTCGGGCGGCGGGATATCGGCGGCGAGCGCTGCGGAGCTGACGGATGCCAAAGCCATGGCAGCGATTGTACCGATGAGAGCGCGATGCATAGCGAATCCCCTGCTACTTCAATAATCACCAGTGGGCCACGATCTCGTCCGATCTTCAAGCCGGACCATCAGGATAGTCTTCGATTTACACGGGGGCGTTGCGAAAAAACCACATAAACACAGTGGCGACCGGGGTTTCCGGCACCCATTGCGGCGCCAGGAGAATCCCCCGGAAATCGGCACGGACATTGGAAGCCACCAGACCTCCGATATCGAAATTGCGGTCGCCTCCCGCGTCGCCGCTATAGGAATAGAAGCTGCTTGGCGTGCTGAAACATGGCGATGGCGGCACCGCCGCAAGACTCGAATAGATGCCGGGCAGCCAGAAGCTCACCCCGCCTTCATCGGCCCGGGCAGCCGTGGAAGCGAACTGTAAAGGCGGACACCGGGTCATCAAGAGAGATGAGATCGACGCTATATTGGCGGACTGCCCCGCTTGCCATCTTTCAACATGACTGTTGCAAATTAGCCGCATCGTGCGGCCGATGCCGCAGGCCGGCATCGGTGCTCGCGATAGCCGGCACGCCCGATCCTCGTCCTCGGCGGTTGTGACGTTTGACACACCGAATCAATCTTCGGCGTGTCAGGAACGTGGCTGTCTTCCAATTTCATGAGGCCAATCGAATGACACGAATTCCAAGCCTGTCACTGTCCCAATCGGTGCCCCCGACATCGGGCAAAAGGACATCGCAAGAGAAGTTGCGGCCCAGACTCAGCCCGCAGCCGGGTCCACGGCCGCGGCTCCGCCCGAAAGTGGACATGACCAAGGTTGAAAGTCCCGCGCCCTCGCCACGGAAAGAACTGTCGGCGGAATCATCGCCGCGGGTAGGACCCACCGCCACCAGTTTGCAGCGGATCGCCACTTTCAAGCCGAGGGAATCGGGCAAGCCGCAACGGGCCTACCGCTCCCCCCGATCGGCCGAAGAAAAGAAGGAGCAGGGCTCGATGCCACAGAGCGCATGGCGGGAGAAGGAAAGAGCGGAGTCCGTTGGCGCAGAGAAGGCGAAGCCCAGTCCGCGAGAGCGGAAAACCCCGCGAACCGTAGCGGAGTCGAAAAGTCCGCGGCGCGCACCAGAGGCTTCGAAGACGACAGAAATCAAGGAGGTGAACGTCCAGGCGAGAATAAAATTATACGAGGGGTTGTCGCCGCCGCAATTTCCCCGACAAGCCCCAGGTCGGCCAAGCCTCCGAAGACCCCTTCCAACGATACCTTCTGCCGAGATTGAAGTAACCGTGTCGAAGCCGGAGAAAAAATCCGACATTCTCTCCTGACCGGCACCCGGCCCGAGTCGCTCCCCCTGTTCTTCGGGAACAGGGGGAAAGGCCGGTAGAATGCAACGGTTCAAGCGCTCTCGAGCTGCAGCAGACCGGCATGAACGTCGCACCATACGATCACGAGACCCGCTAGGGGTAATTCTGGACGCTGCCGTAGAGCGGATAGGCAGACCGAAGCTGCCGGGAATCCGGTGTCATCACCACCCGGTCCCCCTTCGAGGCGTCGAAATCGACCAACCCGACCATGGTCAAGCTGTCGAAGACGAAAGGCAAACTCCTGCCGGCGGAAGGATCGGGCTTACCGTAAAGCCCGAAATGCAGGTGAGGACCGGCGGAAGGGCCGGTGTTGCCGATCTTGGCGAGCGGCGCCCCTGCCTTCACGACATCGCCAACCTTCACCGTGAGGCTGCCGGGGTGCAAATGAAGGTAGAGCGCGAAGACATTCGGAGCGATTTCCAGGATCACATGATTGCCACCGTAGTCTTCCGTCGTTTTGGGTATCATCACCACGTTTGGGGCGGTCTCCGGCTTGCCGTCCTGGGTCGAAACCACGGTTCCATCGGCGACCGCGAACACGTCCTCTTCAAAAGCATAGTGCTGCTCGTTCTTGCTGCCGTCGCCGTCGAAAATCCTGTCGTTCTTCATCTTGGCATAGTCGAGGGAGAAAATTTCAGGAGTCTCGATGCGGACGCCGTCGATAGCGACACGAAGATCGCGGTGGAGGTTGGGCTTGCAGCACCCGCTCGACACGAGCCAGCCTTTCCCCTTAACCGGCGGCTTGATCATGATGGCCGGCCTGCGGTCAATAGCGACCTCTGGTGCGTCAACCTCAAGCCTGCCGAACAAAGGGCCAAGCTCTGAGCCCTCCTTGAGGGCATAGGTGATATGGTGCGTGAGCCGTTCCGGCGCAGTGTCCGGCGCCAATATCAGATCGACCTCGACCGCCACTGCGGACGATGCAGGAATCGCGGTCGTCTTCGTGTGCGCGAAGAGCGGCTGGGTCACTGCCGCAAGGGCATCGCCTTCGAGCCGCATGAGCTCTTTCCCGGCCGGATCGAGGATCGTAACGCTCGACAGCGTCACCGGCTCGGAGAGCACGCTGACGACGAGAAGGTCGTATTCGACGTGGTCCATGCCGTCATCGGCGCGGACGATCTGGGCCTCATGAATTGGACTGACGAGGATTGCGGTCGGCCGGTCGGGTGCCGCTGCTGAAGCGGCCGATGCGAGGGCGAAGACAGCGGCCATCATGAAACTGATACGCATCTTTCACTCCCTGGCCTCCAAGTGGCGATCCTTTTGACACTTGCCACAATAGGTAGAAAAATGGCCGCCGGCACGATGCGAGCGTCAGCGCGTGATTGGTGCGCTCGGTGACGGCGGGGATCGCTTTAGAGCCGGGCGGTCGAGCCGCGTCATGTCTCGGGCTTTGCCCCCTTCGACAATGTCTGCGACGAGCCGCCCCAGGGCAGGACCGAATTTAAACGCATGCCCCGAGCAGCCGCCCGCGACCACCAACTGCCCCCATCGGTCGACGATGAAGTCGACATCGGGCGTCATCGTCCAGGGATGTCGTTGCGAGCGGCTCACCTTCGGTTCGACCGAAGGCATCCGCTGAGCGAGCCAATCCAGGATGGCCCGTTCCTCGGCCAGATCGGGTTGCCATTCCTCGACATCGGGATGCCAACCCGCCGCCCCGGCGTCGAAGGCGATCTTGTATCCGATGCCCGGAACCGGATGGCCATAGATTCCGGTTTCGCCATTCGCTCGCCACTCGGCGATGCCGGGGCGATCGACCAGTGCCGAAGCGTCCAGGAAGGTGACTTGCGCGATGGCAGGCGCGAGCGGCAGCACAATTCCAACATCGCCTAGCAAATCCCTGGTCCAAGGGCCGGCGGCCACCACCACCTGCTTCGCCTCGAAACGACGCCTTTCAGTATGAATAGCGACCGTTGCGCCCGGCTGGATGCGGACCACACGTTCCGGGGCCACATAGGTGACACCGGCTTTCTCGGCAACATCGAGCAAGGCTTCCATCCCGACATCGGCGATGACAGTGCCTCCTTGGCGCTGGAAGAGCGCGCCCTCGCCGGGGGACAGCACTATCTCTGGAAAGAGGCGGCGCAGTTCGACCGCACTCACTTCCTCAATTACCGCGCCTGCGGCACGCACGGTACGGACCAAATCGTCGAGCTTGCCTTGCGGACCAAGATCGACCTGGCCGGTCAGGTGCAAGATCGTTCGTCCGGTCGCGGCCTCGAGCCGGCGCCAGCTCTCGATCGCCTCCAGCGCCAGATCGACATAGAACGGATGGTCGTAGGCAATCCGGATGCTTCGGGAAACGCCGGTCGACGATGTGGCAGGATGGCCGCTGCCGAACCTGTCGATCGCCAGGACCGAGTGGCCGCGGCGCGCCAGCTCGTAGGCCGTCGACAGGCCAAAGATGCCAGCGCCCACTATCGCGATATCGTATGTCATTCAGCACCCGAATTTCACGCTGCTGGTGTTCGCGGCCAATGGTGAGGCGACCCATTTCAGGCGTTCCGAGCCTTGGACTTCCTCCGTCCCAGAACATCGTCGATCGCCTCGTCGATAATCGCAATACCGCGATCGATCTCCTGCGGACTGACGGTCAGGGGCGGGGCGATACGCCAAATCGCCGCCATTGCGCCGATTGAGACAATGTTCATGGATAGACCAAGCTCCATGCACCGCTGTGTTATGGCGCGCCCGTTTGCCACGTCGGGCGTGCGTGTTTCGCGATCTTTCACCAGCTCAACGCCTTGCAGCAGGCCGAAGCCGCGCAGATCGCCGATGATCTCGTGCTTTTCCTTGAGATAGCGCAGACCGGCTGCGAGCCGATCGCCCATCGCGAGGGCACAGTCGTTCAGATTCTCCTGCGCGATTGTTTCGAGGACAGCAAGTCCCACATGCGCCGGCAACGGGTCGGATACATGAGAGGTTACGTGGAGAAAGCCTTTGTCGTGGCAATCCGCTTCGATAGTCGCCGAGCTTACGACGGCCGCGAGCGGCAAGCCTCCCCCTAAGGTTTTCGACAGCGTCAACAAATCAGGTTCGACGCCGAAATGTTGAAAAGCGAAATCCTTGCCAAGCCGGCCAAAGGCGGTCTGAGCCTCATCGAAAATGAGCAGCATGCCGCGCCTTTCGCAATGCTGCTTGACTTTCTGCCAATACCCCTCCGGCGGCACGATAATCCCACCGGAACTCTCCACCGGTTCGGCAATGACCGCAGCAAGCGCACCGGTTGATTGTGCATCGACAAGCTCGAACCCGACCTCCAGGCAGGTGCCGTCGCAGGTTTCGCGACAATGCCGGACCGGACAGCGATAGGGGTTCGGCACAGGCAGCGCCAGCGACCCAGGCATCATCGGGCCATAGCCTTTGCGCCCGGCTACATAGTTTACGGACTGCGCACCGGAGGTCATGCCATGCCAGGCACCCGTGAGGCCCACGATCTCGAAGTTCCCGGTATGAAGCTTCGCCATCTTGATGGCCGCCTCGTTGGCCTCGGCTCCGGTGCTGAGAAACATGGCCTTGGAGAGAGAGGGCGGGAGCAACGCGGTGAGGCGACGCGACAGCTCGACGACTGGCGGGCTCAGCATGCCGCTGAACAGGTGCAGAACGCCCTGACAGGCCTCTGCGATAGCTTCCAAAATCCGCGGATGATTGTGGCCGAGCGTTGCGCACATCTGGCCCGAAGTGAAATCGAGCACCTCCCGGCCGCTCGTATCCCACAGCAATGTGCCGCGTGCTCGAGCGATCATTCGCGGCACAAATGGCATACCGTAGCGGATGAGGTGCTCGTCTAAAGGTTCATTGACGATGTCCGGGGCAGGCATCACGGCGCATCCCTATTGTCGCAGACCATCGATGGAAGCGTGTCTCTTGCTCAATGCACAGTTGCCAGCAGGCCGCTCGTTCGCTTCTGGGCAAGGAACGATATGCCATTCACATACGGCTATGAAGACCCGAGCTTCAGCAGGTCCGGTCATGGCCCTCCTCGGGCCAGCCGTCGTTTCCTCCATCGGAAATGTCCGTTCCCTTCCTTTACGCGATCAGAACAATGCCTCTATGAGAGAATCCGGCAACAAGGAGTGAGGGATCATGCCGAAAATCAAGGGTGGCGAAGGTCAGGGAATGCGCCTGAGGAGCGGACAGCAGCTGCAGGTGGTCAACACTTATGGCAGCCAGGTGATTGATCTCTTCGCCCATAATGCTGCCGATCTTGGCGAGGCGCTTTCGATCCATCATTCGCGAAATGTGTGGTACCGGCTCCAGCCACGGCCAGGGGACCAGCTCTGGACGCAATACCGACGAGCGATCCTCACCTTGATCGAGGATACATCGCCCGGCGTGCATGATACGCTTTTTCCATGCTGTGATGCTGCTCGCTACCGCCAGCTCGGCGTGACCGGGTATCATCGAAGTTGCGCCGACAACTGGCGCGAGGCTCTCGCCGGACTGGGACTGCAGCCGCCCAAGGACGTGCCGAGCGCCCTCAACCTCTTCATGAATGTTCCGGTTGCAGCCGATGGCACATTCAAGATCTTACCGCCGGTGAGCCGACCCGGTGACCATGTCATCTTACGCGCCGAGACGGACTGCGTCATTGCGCTTTCCGCCTGTCCGGTCGACATGCTGCCGCTCAATGGGCCGGATTGCCAGCCCAAGGACGTCGAGTACTTCATTCTCGGGTGAAGTTGCGCCTGCGCGCCATTCGAAGTCTATGCGAGTAGTTCACCGCGGTCGATGCCGTATGTCTGTCCTGTGATGTTGCGCGCTGCAGCCGACGCAAGAAAGAGGTAGAGCTCGGTGATGTCGTCTGGTTCCATCAATCCAGGCATTGCTTGACTTCTTACGATATCGTTCAGCAGTTCATCTTCGGTCTGCCCTGTCCGCTGCGACATCTTCATTAAAGAGAGCATCGAAGCCTTTGTCCGCACCCAGCCCGGCCCGATGGCATTGACATTGATACCCCGCGGCCCAAGCTCCTTTGACAGTGAACGCATGAAGCCTATGACCGCGTGCTTGCTCGCGCAATATGCACTGAAATCTGCTACGGCAGTGCGGCCCCAAACTGATGCAGTGAAAATGATGCGGCCGCCGGGCTGCATCTTGGGCAAGGCATCCCGCGTTACAAAATATGTGCCAAGCACGTTGATATCGATAATGCGCCGGAAGAGGCGCTCAACCGGCTCACCCGCTTCGTCCACTGGTGTTATTCGCTCAAGCCCGGCGTTGTTGATCAAAACATCGATTCGATCGATCATGGACAACGCCTGCCGGACTTGATCCCGATCGGCGATGTCACAATGGAGCGCGGTGACTGGCCGGCCCGTCAATTTGCTCAGACTTGACGCTGCCGCGTCAACCCCGTCGTCGTCAGCCAGGATCGCAAGCTCGGCGTTTGCTCTGCCGAAGGCTTCGGCAATGCCGAAACCTATGCCGCGGCTAGCACCTGTAACCAGAACCGACTTCCCGGTAAAATCAAAGGCGACAGCACCCATTGTCGTACTCCTGCCACCTTCCTGAACTGACGGCGTTGGACCACAGATGCCAGCGATGTCCGACTACCAACGATGGTTGGGCACTGTGCAGATCACACCGGTTCTGGTGCCACATGATTGCAGCGATGGATTCCTTTATGCCTATTGGCGCCGGCCGGACAAGGCTTCGAGAAATCTTAGTGAATCGGTGGTCGTCCCGAAGACCCCGCTCGGCTTGCGCATCAAGGCAAGGGCCGCTTCATGATGGGAGCGTGTAGCACTGCCGACGCAATCGGTGAGCACCAAGCACTCAAAGCCGCGATCCAGGGCCTCACGCAGGGTCGAAGTCACACAGCAATCGGTCGTCACGCCCGACAGCACCAGATGGGTGACACCGTTGGCCCTTAGATCGTCCTCCAGCGTGGTCGTCGCAAAGGCGCCATAGCTTGGCTTGTCGAAGACAGGCTCGCCCGATGCCGGCGCAAGTTCCGGAACGATATCGAAGCCCGGCTCCCCACGAATGAGGGCCCTGCCGCGCGGTCCCTTGTCGCCGATGGCAATGGCGTCACCTGGCGATCCGCCAATTTTCCAGGGCTGGAGGTCGGAAAGATCCGGGGCATATCCCTCGCGGGTGTGAACGATCCGACAGCCCCAGGCGCGGGCTCCGTTCAAGACCGAGCGGAGCGGCTCAATGGCTTCCCTCAGCCCCGAAAGATCGGCACCGAGCCGATGCATGTAACCGCCTTCGCTCAGGAAGTCATGCTGCATATCGATCACCACGAGGGCGGTATTTTCCGGCCGAAGCGTGCCGTGCAGGGGAAAGTGGTGAGGTTCTCCAGAAACGATTCCGGACATCATCCTTTGGCCTCCTCGTCGCCAGCCGGCACGACAGGACGTGAGTCCTGAGCCCATGCAGTGATCGCCCTCAAGCACATGCTCATCACGAAATTTCCGTCACCAGGGTTTGAAAGAGGTCAGCACCGGTCGCATTTGGACCATTCGCGCGCCGACTACTCAAAGCGACCGGTGGCGTCGCGATCGCGGTCGTATCGTCTCGTGAGCGGAAACGGCGGCAACCAGGACTCGCGACGGATGATCCAGTTTTCGTAGGTTGGCATCAGTTGGTCAGGGGCATCCAAGGATCCCAGGTTTACTTCGATTTCGTCCGCGCTGCGTGCGAAAATGGACGAGCCGCAGCGGGGACAGAAAAATCGCCCGGCATAGTCGCGCGTTTCGCCATCGATCGTCACCGCATCCTGAGGGAACACCGCGGAAGCATGGAAAAGGGCCCCATGATGCTTGCGGCAGTCGAGACAATGACAAAGGCCGACCCGGTATGGGAGTCCGGACGCCACAATTCGGACGTTGCCGCATAGGCAACCGCCGGTGAATCGGTCCATGCTGCGTCTCCTCCAAGGTCAAGCTGTCGGTGCGTTTACAACGAACAGCACCGTCTTTGCAAACTGCCCGCTGTAATCGGCAATCGACTGATCACGAGACTTGCGAAGAGAAGATCAGAGCGATCCCGTTGATGCAGTAACGCAGTCCGGTGGGACGCGGACCGTCGTCGAAAACATGGCCAAGATGACCACCGCATTGGCTGCAATGAACGGCAGTCCGCACCATTCCGAAAGTCTTGTCCTCGATCGTTCCAACGGCTCCTTGCAGTGGCTCCCAGAAGCTCGGCCAGCCGGTACCACTGTCAAATTTCGTGGCGGAGGAAAAGAGATCGCGCCTACAGCCGGCGCAGCCGAAAATTCCGGTCCGCTTCTCGTGGAGCAGCGGACTGGTGAATGGCCGCTCGGTAGCGCTTTGACGCAGGATGGCGAACTGATCGGGAGTCAGCAGTTTGCGCCATTCATCATCGCTATGAGCGATCGCGAACGGCTCGTTGGCAAGAGAGAAGACGGAAGGCACCAAGGAGAGTGCGCATCCCGAAGCACTGGCGAGTAAGAATGATCGTCGGGTCATCCGGTATTCCTTTCCTGCCGTTGCAGGCATAAAGGCGTATACGGATCAGGCCGGAACTTCGTTACCGACAGCAAGAGAATTCACGATCAGTTGATGACGTGGACCATACCCAGCAAAGGCGGCCATTCGCGAAGATGCCCCCCTCCGGCAGCAGCATGCCAGCCGATCGACCCGCCCTTCATGCGGCAACGGCGGGCTCCACTACCACCTCGGTGAGCACCGAGTTGGCGATGTAGCACTCCTCATGGGCGTGATGGTGCAGCTCGACAAGCTCGGCATCGCTCGGGCGTTTCGCACCGGAGAAGACAATGCGGGGCCTGAGCGTCACCTGGGACACGAATAGCTTGCCGCGCTCGTTCTTGGTCATCACACCCACAGCATCGTCGTCATAGGAGTTGACGACGAAGCTCTGCTTTTGCGCAAGATAGAGGAAGGTCAGCATGTGACAACTGGACAAGGCGGCCACCAGCGCCTCCTCGGGATCGACGGCATCGGCGCGCGAGAAGGGCAACCGCACCGAATGTGGAGACGACGAGGCCGGCACGATGGTGCCGCCATCGAACGACCATAGGTGCCCGCGGCTATACTTGCCGTCGCTGAAGGTTGCGTCATCGCGCTTCCAGGACACTTTCGCAAGGTATTCATGCGCCATGCGGATCTCCTGTCGGGTCTGGTCCTAAGCTAATTTATCGACAAGTCGGTGAAACGTTAACAGCCTGGACTAGCCCCCTAGGGCAATGCCCTGAGATGTCGCACTATCCGCCCGACACTGACAGCCTGTGCAGCATGCACGATCGCATTCGCGTCGATTCCGTGGTGATGGTAAAGGTCGGCAATCTTTCCAGTTTGGCCGAAATGCTCCACCCCGAGCGGCTTGACGCGATGACCTCCGACACCACCGATCCAGGCGAGAGTCGCCGGATGGCCGTCGAGCACCGTAACAATTCCGCAGTCGCGTGACAGCGGAGCGAGCAGCCGCTCGATGTGAACTCATCGCATCAGTCGTCCCGCGCTGGCGGGCTCGCTCCGCGGCTTGCCAACCGGCGTTCAGTCGGTCGGCTGATGTGATGGCCAGCAGTCCCACATCCCGCCGATCCTCCGCGAGCAGACCCGTCGCAGCGATGGCCTCCGGCGCGACAGCACCCTGGTAGGCAATGATCACGTCGGCGTTCGGGCCAGGTGGACGCATCCAGTAGGCACCATTGACGATGTCGCCCGCCAGCTCGGAACCCATCTTGCGCACAGGTTGCTCCAGGGGTCGCGTGGACAAGCGGAGGTAGACCGAACCACCCGTCTGGTCACGAAGCCAGGTGCTCTCGTCGGGATCGCCCTCTCCGTCACGCTGCATATAGTCAAACGCGAAGCGCATGATCACCGAGAGTTCATCCACGAAGGCGGGCTCGAATGCACAAAGCCCATCCTGTGCCATGCCGACCAATGGGGTGCCGACGGACTGGTGCGCACCACCTTCGGAGGCGAGCGTCACGCCGGATGGCGTGGCGACCAGCATAAAGCGAGCATCCTGGTAGCATGCATAATTCAATTGATCCGCGGCGCGATAGATGAAGGGGTCATAGACCGTGCCTATCGGCAATAGCCGCACACCGTTGATGGAGTGCGAAAGTCCCAGCGCCGAAAGCATGATCATCAAATTCGCCTCGGCAATGCCGAGCTCGAAGTGTTGGCCTTTGGGTCCGAACTCCCAGATGTAGGTGGAAGGTATGCGTTCGGCCTTGAAGGTATCGATCATGCTCTCGCGCGCAAAAAGGCCGCGTCGATTGACCCATGGGCCGAGATTTGTCGACACCGTGACATCCGGGGCAGTCGTGACGATTCGCTCCGAAAGCAGGCTCTGCTCGCGCGCGATCTCGTTCAGGATTTGGCCGAAGCCCATCTGGGTTGAAATCGAGTTGCCGCCATGAGGCGGCGTCAGCAGTGTCTCGGGAACCGAAATCGTCGCGGCGAAATGCCGGCGTCTGCCCTCCCTGAAAAATGGCGCCCGAGAAATAAAGGCCTCGAGTTCCGAGGCGGGCAAGTCCGCCGCCGCCCACCTTTCCCACTCATGCCCCGGGCGAACACCCATTTGCATGCGAAAGCTCTCCATCTGGGCGGGAGTCATAAGGCCGGAATGGTTGTCCTTATGGCCGGCTAGCGGCAGGCCATAGCCCTTGATCGTGTAACAGAGAAAACAGACCGGCCGGTCGTGATGCGCGTTCCTCTCGAAGGCTTCGAGCAGGCTCGGCATGTCGTGCCCGCCCAGGTTCAGCATGAGCTTCTGGAGCTCATCGTTAGAGCGACGCTCGATCAACCTGGTAACCTGTCCTTGATCGCCGATCTCGTCCAGCAGGCGCTTGCGCCACGCGGCGCCACCTTGAAACGTAAGCGCGGCGTAAAGCTGGTTCGGACAGCGTTCGATCCACTCTCGCAACCTTTCGCCGCCGGGTTCGGCGAAGGCGGCCTCTTGCAGCGAACCGTGGCGCAGGATCACCACGTCCCAGCCGAAGTTCATGAGGATCTGTTCGAACTTGCGCCAGAGACCTTCGCGGATGACCGAATCCAGAGACTGGCGGTTATAATCCACGACCCACCAGCAATTCCGAAGACCGTGTTTCCAGCCTTCAATCAGGGCTTCGTAGATGTTGCCCTCGTCCATTTCGGCGTCGCCGATCAAGCTCACCATGCGGCCCTCAGGTCGGCCTTTCATCCAGCCGTGGGCACAGACGTAGTCCTGCACAAGAGAGGAAAAGAGAGTTCTGGGCGACGCCAAGGCCCACCGAGCCCGTTGAGAAGTCGACATCATCCACATCCTTGGTGCGGGAGGGATAACTTTGGGCGCCCTTGTAGCCACGGAAGTTTTGGAGCTTCTCGCGGGTCTGGTTGCCAACCAGGTACTGGATAGCGTGGAAGATTGGCGAGGCATGCGGCTTTACCGCCACGCGATCCTGAGGGCGAAGCGCCGAAAAGTAGAGCGCGGTCATGATCGTGCCGAGCGATGCGGATGAGGCTTGATGTCCGCCGACTTTGATCTCGTCGCCAGCCCGCACATGGTTCGCATGGTGGATCATCCAGGCGGCGAGCCAGGACACGCACCGTTCGATTTGATGCAGGTACTCTTGTTGCGTCGTCATAGTGCCCGTACTCGATTCGATGTTCGACGATGCGCTGCCGCGGCGAGCATCCGATTACCAAATTGATAGCAGAAATTCTCGCGACATGTCTGCTAATGACCTTCTGCGGCACGGCGCGCTAAATGAAGAATGACCGCTTGCAGGTTTGGAGGCAGAAACCTCTCCAGACTCCCCGGAATCGACGCTATCGAGGCATCTGGACCTCGCCAGCCCCAATGCCAACGCTGCGCTATGGTCAGCGACCCATTGGGTAGCGGCATTGATTGGCGGAAAGTTGCTGTCGAGCGCCGTATCGCTCATGTGCAGCGAAAATCGATCATTGATCGATGCGGGACATCAAGACGATCTTATGAGCGTTCGGCACTGTCATTGTCTGTTGCCGGGGTTCACCTCGTTCCCAACGTTCGATATCGTCGGCCATCTGTGCGATGCCGGTCGCATTGGCAAACGGAGCCGTTCGACTTGCAGAGATGAAATCCGAGATTTTAAAGAGCGCCACTACGATCAAGATAATGAACCACGCGCAGAGCAGCTGGCCCCATCCAGGTGTCCCGTGGCCCTCATAGTCATCTTTCAAATCTGCGCGACGGGTAGGTGAGTGCAGGTCTACGAGTGCGTCGTCTGATCGGGTCATAACAGTCACTCCCAATGCTTCGCGGCAGTAAACGCCCCCGCGGCAGAATGACCACTGAATGCAGCATTCATCCAGTGTTCAGATTCGCAGCAAGGAGATCTCAAATTCAGGAGGAAACTTCGCCCGTGGCTGTTCCACCCGCTTCGCTTAATGGAGCTCGATTCCTACGGTATCTGGAAACCTGGCAGCGTCTTTACCGTCGAAGAACCGCGAGCATCACTAATCGCTGACCATAAGGCCCGGCCAAACATAAACTTGCTTTTTAGCCGCGAATTGGGCGACACCAAGAAAATTCACCGGTGTCGTCCGAGGAGAAGCATGATCGACGCGGCACAAATTTTCCTACCATTGCTCGATGAGCGATTTTTTGAGATCGTCAGGCTGTCCCTTCTCGTCAGCTGCAGCGCGACGGCGCTGGCGGGCGTGGTTGGTCTTCCTCTCGGGGCCGCCTTGGCGCTGCTTCGCTTCCCAGGGAGATGGGGATTTGTCGTCATTCTGAATGCCTTCATGGGTTTGCCCCCGGTCGTCGTCGGGCTTGTCGCCTATCTTCTTTTGTCGCGGTCAGGTCCGCTGGGTTTTCTTGGCCTGTTATTCACCCCGCCAGCAATGATAATCGCGCAATCCATGCTGGTTCTGCCGATCATTGCCTCGCTGGCACGGCAGACCATCGAGGATCTGTGGAGCGAGTACCGGGACGAGCTGACGGCGCTGCGCATTCCAGCGATCCAGCGTGTGTGTACGCTCCTGTGGGAGGCACGCCTCAGCTTGGTCACGGTGCTGCTGGCAGGCTTCGGCCGAGCGGCCGCGGAAGTCGGCACGGTGATGATCGTAGGCGGCAACATCGACGGCTTCACCCGCACCATGACGACCGCTATTGCGCTCGAAACCTCGAAGGGGGATCTCTTCCTGGCCATCGCCCTCGGTCTCATGCTGATCTTGATCATCATTGCGGTTAACGCTCTCGCCTGGATGGTCCGGAGGGTCAGCGAGGTCCAGCCAGGGCAGGGCATGATCTAGATGCATAACAAGTTGAGCGATCTGCCTATTGTCTTCTCGGAAGTGTCGCTCGACACAGGTTCGGTCACCATTCTGAAGGCACTGTCGCTGACCATTGCCTCCGGTCCCCCGACCGTTCTGCTGGGTCCAAATGGCTCGGGCAAGAGCAGCGTGCTTCATCTGGCGATGGGTCTCATGCGGCCGAGCCGCGGCTCGATCAGCTGGGGCGGGCATCCGATCGAAGAGGCACGTCGGTTGGCGATCGTTTTTCAGCGACCGGTCATGCTGCGCCGGTCGGTTGCTGCCAACGTGCTCTTTGCAATGCGCGCCAGCAGGAATACGGTCGGCATGCCGGAGAAAGTCAGAGCTGTCTTGAAGCGCGTCGGGCTAGCGGGTTTTGAGAATCGCCCGGCGCGACGACTTTCTGGCGGCGAGCAGCAGCGTTTGGCACTGGCGCGAGCACTCGCAACAAACCCCCAGGTCCTGTTTCTTGATGAACCCACCGCCAGCCTCGATCCGGCAGCGACCAAGGGAGTTGAGGAGATCGTGCAGTCGATCGCCGCGGCCGGCGTCAAAATCGTCATGGCAACGCACGATCTCGGCCAAGCACGCCGACTTGCCGGCGATGTCGCGCTGCTGGTACGCGGCAAGGTAATGGAGCATGCTCCAGCTGCGACCCTGTTTGCAAACCCGCAATCATGCGAGGCTGCCGCCTTTCTACGTGGCGATTTGGTGCTTTAAACCTAGGGAGGACTGCATGCTGACCCGTCGTCTGATGCTTGCCGCGTTGCTGCTAGTCGGCTTGCCGCTTGAAGCAGTGGCTCAGGACAAATCGATCGTGGTCGCCTCCACCACCTCGACGCAGGACTCCGGGCTGTTTGGTTATCTTTTGCCACTCTTCAAGGAGAAGACCGGCATCGATGTCAAGGTGGTCGCGCAGGGAACGGGACAGGCACTCGAGACTGCAAGGCGCGGCGACGCCGATGTCGTCTTCGTCCATGCAAAGCCGCAGGAGGAGAAATTCGTCGCCGACGGCTTCGGGGTGAAGCGCTACCCAGTGATGTACAATGATTTCGTGCTGATCGGCCCCAAGGAGGATCCGGCAGGCGTCAAAGGCACCAAGGATGTAGTGGCAGCATTCAAGGCCGTGGACAAAAAGGGCGCGCCATTCGTGTCGCGTGGCGACAAATCAGGCACCCACACCGCCGAGCTCAATCTCTGGAAGGCGGCAAGCATCGATCCAACCAAGCACAAAGGCGACTGGTACCGCGAGATCGGGCAGGGTATGGGCGCTGCCCTCAACACCGCTTCTTCGATGAATGCCTATGTCCTGGCCGACCGCGGTACATGGATCTCGTTCAAGAACCGCGGCGATCTCGAGATCCTGGTCGAAGGAGACAAGCGACTGTTCAACCAATATGGCGTTATCCTGGTCAACCCCGAGAAGCACCCGCAGGTGAAGAGGGATTTGGGACAGGCTTTCATCGACTGGCTGGTGTCGCCGGAGGGTCAGAAGGTCATCGGCGACTACAAGATCGACGGCCTGCAGCTGTTCTACCCCGATGCCACAGCGCCGGGTGCTTAACCGCGCGCAGCCGGTAAGATGCAATTGAGGACATTCGAATGGCGACGCGGCTTGTGCTTCGCATCGACTTCGATTCCGGCAGGCGGCTCGGGCCGGGGAAGATCGCACTCCTGGAGGCGATCGGGGCGACAGGGTCGATAGCAGCTGCGGGGCGCGAGTTCGGGATGAGCTATCGGCGGGCCTGGCTCCTGGCGGATGAACTCAATCGAACGTTCGATATGCCGCTCATCGAGGCCCATGGCGGTGGCCGCAATGGCGGCGGGACGACTCTGACGCCGCTTGGCGAACGGGTCGTCACACTTTACCGAACGGCCGAAACCAATGCCGAGAAGAGCATCGCCAGAGAGGTTCGGCGGATGGAGCAATCGCTGGCGCGGCCCCGGAAAAGGTCGAAGAAATGAATGCCAGGGCTACGTTCTTCGCAACGATTATGAGCCTCGTAGCCAGCACAAGGCCGGCGGCGGCCGGCATAGATCGGCGGTGGTGAATGCGCGGGGACGCGCCAGATGTTACGCATCTACACAACTCACACCCCCCGCGGTCGGCCTCGGAGCTTGGAGCGACTCCCCTCGGACGACACTTCAGTAGGCGCGGCCAAAGAGAGGGTTGTCATTAACCCATGATAAATTCGGTCAGCCGCTTCCTTCGGCTGCTCGGCCTGGCGCATGTCTGCGGCCAGCCTGATGATGCGATTGGCTGCCTCTGTCACGTTTCGCGGCGCAGCTTGCCCTCGAGGCCGCCGACGCGCCAGTAGGCGTAGAGCAGCCCCAGCAGCCAAATCGGGATGAGGGTATCGGTGATCGCCGGAAAGAAGTTGTACGGCGCAAAGTTGCCTTCGGTGATGATCTGCTCCACGTGGCCCCAGGCGGCGCCGAACATGAAGAACGACCAGCCGATTGCCGTTGCCAGCCAGAAGCCGCCGCCGAAGAAGACGCACAGGACGCCGAGAATGCCCCAGGCGCCGTCGTGCAGGCCGACCTCGAACTGGAACATGCTGCCCTTCGGCCAACCGATGAGCTCGGCCGCCTGGTCGGCGAAGAACACATGCGGGACAAAGCCGAACAGGAAGCCTACGGCGCCGACGTCGAACACGAAGGCGTAGATGAGGAAAATGCGTAGCACATTACGGCGCGTCCACGGCCCCCTGGTGAAGACGAGGTGAAGGAGTGGCACCAGCACGCTCAACAGCACCATGACGACGTTGACCATACGATTTCCCTCTCAGCATGGGCGATGGCGAATAGCCATCAGGAACAGCGAGACCCATAACCCGATCTGGGCGAGACCCGATGCGCGGGGCAGTGGGTCGCGCATCATCTGGACTGCAGCAAGCGCTGAGGCCGGACCCCATCCTTTCGGGTATGTGATGAACCCCGGCAGGTAATGCCGCGCCGGTTGCGCCGAGGCAACCGATTGGCGATAGTATTCCCCATGCGCACCCGCCTCACCGAGCTGTTCGGAATCGATCGTCCGGTCGTCCTTGCTCCCATGGGGGGCGTGGCTGGTGGCGCGCTCGCGGCCGCAGTAGCCCGCGCCGGCGGTCTCGGCCTCATCGGCTGCGGATACGGGGATCCAAAGGCCGGATACGGTAGCATCGAGTGGATTGACGAGCAGTTCGACGCCGCCGGAAACGAAAAGGTCGGCGCCGGTTTCATAAGCTGGAGCCTCGCGAACCGACCTGAGCTACTCGACCGTGTGCTCGACCGTGGCACCGATCCAATCTTTCTTTCGTTTGGCGATCCGGCGCCGTTCATTCCGAAGATCCGACGTGCCGGACGAAGACTCATCCTGCAGGTCTGCTCCCTCGCCGAGGCAAGAGGCGCAGCCCGCCTTGGAGCCGATGTCATCGTAGCGCAGGGGTCTGAAGCGGGTGGCCATGGCGCGGCGCGGCGCACGGTCTTCACGCTCCTGCCTGAGATCGTCGATGCCGTGCGTCCCATCCCCGTGCTTGCGGCAGGCGGCGTTTCCGATGGCCGCGGCCTTGCTGCGGCGCTGATGCTGGGAGCCGAGGGGGCGCTTGTCGGAACCCGCCTCTTCGCAAGCCGCGAAGCGCTTGGCAGCGATGCGCTGAAGCAGCGCATCCTCGACGCCACAGGCGACGATACCCTACGCACCGAAGTCTTCGACATCGTTCGCGGACTTGACTGGCCGCCGGGGTACACCGGTCGCGCCATCTCCAATCGTTTCTCGAGGACATGGCATGGGCGAGAGGTCGAGCTTTCCGCCGAGCTTGGGACCGAGGAGCCGCGCTATCGTGCGGCCCGCGATTCGGGCGATATCGAGACCGCCGTTCTCTTTGCCGGCGAGGGCTCGGGCCTCATTCGTGATTGTCCGCCCGCCGCCGAGACTATCTCGCGCATGGTCCGCGAGGCCGAGGCGCTCATCTCCAGCGGCCTCGATCGCCTTCTGTGAATGGTTCAGGGAGACGAGCATCGGCAAAGTTGGCGCAGCTTCACCGGGCGGCCGCTCTCGCGGTTTGTCTTGCTGCAGCGCCAGTCCACCACGGCATCTGGAAACGCTCCCAAGATGAAACTACCACCTCTATAAGCCAGCTGCCTGCGGATGGCCTGGCTCAACTTTCTGCGGCTTGATGACTATCACGGATGGTCGATTGCGGGCGTGGCTGAGACAACTCCTGGCGGGTTTGTA
Source organism: uncultured Alphaproteobacteria bacterium (assembly GCA_963744915.1). Taxonomy (GTDB): domain Bacteria; phylum Pseudomonadota; class Alphaproteobacteria; order Rhizobiales; family Aestuariivirgaceae; genus DATAFF01. The sequence continues at coordinate 8,554 of CAVUUY010000021.1, read as the reverse complement.
CCTTCTGGCAGGAATTGGCCATCTGGCATTCCCATCGATCTTTATGCTGATCGTCCCCGGTTGGGTTCCCGCACCCAGGGCCGCAGTCCTGGTTACGGGTGCCTGCGAGATCCTTGGCGCCATCGGCCTTTTGACCAGGAGCTGGCGGCGGGCAGCCGGCTACCTCCTGGCGCTTTATGCGATTTGCGTTTTCCCCGCCAACGTCAAGCATGCTTTCGAAGGCGTGCAAATACCTCACATTCCGAACAGCTGGTACTACCATGGCCCGAGGCTGATCCTTCAGCCCGTTCTTGTCTGGCTGCCGCTGTTTTGTACTTCGATCATCGATTGGCCGTTGCGACGGCGCCTTTGATAGCCAATCGCTTTCGCCGAAAGCGCGATCCCCCGTCGAGGATCAAGGATATCCGACCGACGCGTATTTGAATCGGCGCCGTCAACTTTCCAGCGAAGGCTCCCGCAAACACCCATTTCGCAGAATGCTCGTCGAGGTTGAGCGTTGGGTTATTGACGGAGACTGCGACGGTCCAAACTGCATTACCGTGCCGCAATATCGAGCACTCACCGCTCCGACCGCCCAGCTCCTCTCGCAACGACTTCGCGGAAGCGTTTGTTATAGAGCTTTAGTAGCACTGTCCTGGTTAGGAAATTCGATGGATCGCGACGATCGCAAAAGTAGTCCGGAGCGCAAGCTTGCAGCTATAATGTCTGCCGACGTCGTGGGCTACAGTCGTTTGATGGAGCAGGACGAGACAGAAACCCTGACACGACTGTCCAACTTGAGGAATGCGATCGATGCTCTGATTGCTCAGCGGGGAGGTCGAGTCGCTGGATCCGAAGGCGACAGTGTACTGGCGGAGTTCCCAAGCGTTGTCGAGGCAGCAGCATGTGCAATCGAAGTTCAACAGGCCGTCATGGCACTGAATGAAGCATATGAGAACGAAGCGCGGATGCTCCTACGCATCGGACTGAATGTCGGGGATGTCATCGCTAAAGATGAAACCGTCTTCGGCGATGGGGTGAATGTTGCTGCCCGCCTGCAAGCCTTGGCTCCGCCTGGCGGGATCTGCATATCTCAGTTGGCCCGCGATCACCTCCAGAATCGGGACAACTATGACTTCGTGGATTTGGGGATGCTGTCCCTGAAGAACATTTCCAGGCCCGTTCAGGCATTCAAGCTTATCCCTGGCCAGCCGATCAGCCGGTCCAACGCTGCGGATACCTCGGACAGCATCAGTGGTGCAGAAATCGCATTTTGGGAAGGTATTAACACCAGCGAAAATCGCGACGACTACCTCGCCTATCTTGAGAAGTATCCTCAAGGTCATTTCAGTGCCGTAGCTAAGTCCCGCCTGGCTGAGCTCGACGAAGGCGCTCTTTCCAAGGAAGATGCTTTGAAGGTCGAGCTGCTGTTTTGGGATAGCGTGAAAGACAGTAGAGATCCCGCGCTTCTGCAAGCCTATCTTGACAAGTTCCCGGAAGGCCAATTCATCGAACTTGCAAATGTCGCGATCCTGCGAACGAAGGACTGTTAATCCCGCCTACTCGGTGAGAAAAATACCTGCCGGCCATTATCATATGTTTTACCGCCATTGGCTTTCCGTCCCCATCTAGTGGCCATCGCCGACCATGTGTTCTGGGCATCGGCGGCTGAGAGACATGAATTGCGCTCCCGCTCGGCAAAGCTTCAGGAGTGCAAATCATGCTGGCTAAGCTAGTTGATTGCTACAGATCCGACGATTTGGCCATGCTTACAATCGTCCTCGATGAAGCGGTAAAAGCAGCCATTGACGGTACGGCGATCACGAATATAGAGAGGCAGGAACTCAGCACCCTGATTGGCACAGTCCTGATGGACAGCTTCGTGGCTGGCGAGACAGATCCGGCGGTCCTCAAGAAAATTGCCGTAGACAGTGCACGCTGGCGGAAAGTTTGCCTCACCGGTCACCGGCCCTGACGCGGCTCGATTGAGACTTATTCCAGATTGAGCAAAGGCGGCCATTCAAGGACCGCCTTTGCCTCCCCTCCGGCAGCAGCGGACTGCTGGTGGGATCCCATTAATGCGTTGAGCGACGTACGGTTCCCTTGGTCTACACAGGGAACACTCGCACCAAGTCGGTCCTTTCAGATTATTTCGTTTAGAAAGGCGAGACACATGGCGCGCGAACCAAAGGACCCCCATCCCGATTCCTTGCCGGAGAAAACACCGCCTGAGGTTCCACCTCAAAATCCCGATGTGCCAGATATATCGCCGCCAGGTCCTCAGGGTCCGGATATACCGCCGCCAGGTCCCGAGACGACACCTGGCGGTCCGGCGGGCACACCAGACTACAACCCTCCGGAGCGGGCTTGACTGCATCAGCCTTCATCAGTTGCGGCTGCATAGGCTACGAGGGATAAGCCATGATCACTGCCCTGCTTGCCTTGACGAGCGCCGCGGTTTTTCTCGGGGCGGCCATTTACGTGTCAGCTGTCGAGCACGTAGCGCGGGAGGCATTGGATGATCGAGCTGCACTCGCCGAATGGAAGCCTTCATACAAGCGCGGCGCCACGATGCAGGGAGCGATCGCAATGATCACCACGGCGCTAGGCGCCTTGGCATGGTGGCAGACAGCAAACATCTGGTTCGGGGTCGGCGCGATATCGGCACTGCTGCCATGGCCGTGGACATTGCTCGCGATTATGCCCACGAACAGCAAGCTGCTCGCCATTTCCGTCGATGATGCGGGACGAGAAAGCCGTCACTTGCTCGCCCGCTGGGGCCAGTTGCATTTGGTGCGTACCGGATTGGGATGCGCAGCCACCATCGCATTTCTTGTGGGACTGATCCGAATGGTTTGATCGCGACAGTCGTTCCTCGTCGTTCATCCGACCATTCGAGCACTGATTCGACTCGCCAAGGGCTGGAGATCAAGCACGAACGGCCGGGAGGCCCGAAGCCGACATCAGTTCGACCCCGATCTCTATGCCATTTGAATTTCAGCATTTTGACCCAAACCGAAAGTAACTAATCTCGACCGCATAACCACTATACATCCTCAATCGGGGACCAGCGGCTCGCCGGACAGTCTGTTGCCGAAGCTACGGCAGTGGCGTCGATTCGCTGCACAGTGGTCATGCACTTGGTCCGGCGACGTCAATCTTCACTCGAGAATTGAGTGATGTCAGGTGCCGGCGGGTTCGGATATTTCTTGAGCGTTCCTCTGTATTTTTCGACCGCTTCGAGCGCGGGCCCGACCGTCCAGCCGAAGAGCGCGCCGACCTGAAGATCCTCGTGAGGGTCCATTTCGATGTTGTACACCTTCGGATACCCGGCCATCGGCGCACTGTCCGAAAACATGCCCGGCTGGCGCTGCGGCCCGATCCCTGTTGGATGAACGTCGGTGAAATAGAAACGCCATTGCTTCCACCGCGCGGCGACCAGATCCGGCCCAATGAAGGATAGCAAGCTGTCGCGGTTGCCGATCTTGCTTTTGCCGAACAGCACGTCGGTCTGGTCAACGCCGTCGATCGGCCGGTCAGTGGGCATCTTACTGCCGATGATTTTGGCGAAAGTCGGAAGGAAGTCCATGATCGAGAACATGGCAGACGAGCTGGTGCCCGGCTTCACCTTGCCGGGCCACCGGACCAAGCAGAAGGTCCTGATCGATCCTTCGGTGACCTCGCCCAGCTCCCCTCGGAAGGGACCAGAGTTGCCCATGTCCGGTGTGCCCTGGTTGCCCATCTCGCGGGCGGTCTGGCCTTGCGGGCCATTGTCGGCGGCGAAGACGAGCAGCGTGTTGTCGTCGATCTCGAGTTCCTTCAGCGCGTCGAGGATCTGGCCGACGTGGTAGTCGCCTTCCATCAACTTGTCGCCGAACTGACCAATCCGGGACTTGCCGGCGAACTGCTTTGACGGGAGATTTGGAAAATGCCCCATCGAGAACGGCAGATAGAGAAAGAAAGGTTTACCTGCAGCCTTCTGGCGCTTCATGAAGTCGATGGACTTCGCCACCAATTCAGTGTCGATCTCGGCCCGGACTTCCCGCGTGTACGGCTCGACCTTCCGCAGCGGCCCGCCCGACACGGCCTCGTAGATCTGCGGTCCCTTGGCCAGCAGCACGTCGGGCGGCACATTCATCGAATGCGTGAGCTCGATCGTGTCGACGTATGTTGCCGAATCCCAGGAGAGGTCCGGCGGGATGCCGTAGAACTCGTCGAAACCATGCGCCGTCGGCAAGCTCTCGGGGTCGATGCCCAAATGCCACTTGCCAAAAATCGCCGTGGCATAGCCGACGTTCTTAAACAGCTCACCCATGGTGAAAGCGGGCGCCGGGAGCGTGTTCGGGCTACCGGAAACGAGGATCAGCGACAGCCCGTTGCGGATCGAATACTGCCCCGTCATCAGGGCCGCGCGCGACGGCGTGCAGCCTGGTTCGACCAGGTACTGCGTGAGCCGTAGCCCCTCATTGGCGAGCTGGTCGATGCGCGGCGTCGGTGCTCCGCGCAGCTCGCCGCCTCCGTAAGGCCCCAGGTCGCCGTAGCCAACATTGTCGGCGAGAATGAACACAACGTTGGGTTTTTGCTGCGCATGAGCCGGAACTACGAGGGAGGGCAGAGCCAGCGAAAGGAGGGCAAGGGCGGTAACCCGATTGCGCTGTCTCATGGCAACACCTCCTGGCATCGCGGGGGCCGCTTACCTCAACCATCCGAATTTCCGCCACCAATTCTGATCGTCAACGTCAGCCATACTTCTAGATTGTAAGTTATGCTTCAAGCCTTCGATCATTCTGCCAGTGGATCTGTGTGCCGAGAAGCGGGTCATCACAACAATGGCTCCCAGCCCGGGGCAGTTCAGATCCATGTTTTCGATTGAAAGGGAAAACCTTCCTGATTAGAAGGTCAGCTCGATATCCCATTTGACCGTCGTGGCGGGCGTCTCATCTGTCGTGCCCAAGAGCACGCCGATATCACCCGTGAAGCCAACATGGCTCTGATCGCTCCGCCACGACAGATAAAGCACCGGCCCGACCCTGAATTCGGTATCGTTGAAGGACGGGACATCGCCAAGGTCCGAGATGTCGCCAAAGAGCTCGGCCCCCGCGGAGATGCCGTCGACGACAGCGAATTTGAACTGGGCGGCATAGTCGAGGCCTGTGCCCGGCGTGCGATACTTGCCGAAGGTCTTTTCGAAGATGGCATTGAGGGTCAGGCTTAAATCGTCATCGCCAAATTTGGCAAGTGGGCCGAACTTTGCCGCGTTCGCTACGCCCTCCTCGAGCCCGAAATTCACCGCGCCAAAGGCACTGAAGACGGCATGCGCTGGGTAGTCGATTAGCTCGAGATAATTCTCGAACTTGAACTCGGTCGGCTCCAGCTCCTCATGGACGGGCTGCTTCAATTCTAGAGCAAGCGTCGACTTCCAGAAATCGGTGAAGCCATAATTGACCTCGACTTCATGACCCCAGCCGACCGGGTCTCCTCCGCTGGGAAGCGCCGACTCGTAGGAGCCGTGGCCCACGAATGCCAGTTCACCCTCCTCGACTGCCGGGTTCTTGATGACGAATTGGGCGTGAGCGAGTGGGGAGAGGAGAAGCGGCACGGTTAAAATTGCAGACCCGAATAGAAGCCGTAGGGTTTTTCGACACCCGGCGTGGCATTTCCTGGAATGGCTGAGCTTCACTTTTCCTTCGGCCCACCAAGCGGAATTACGGCCTGGAGAAACACGCTTTCGCCTTGTAGCCGGTGCTCCGCCCAGAATTCGAAATAGCCGCGGACCGTCGTGTAGACCGGAACGCCGCCGACCTCGAAGATATGGGCAAATTGCGGCCCGACAGACGCGACTTTCGACCGGAACCCGCCGAGAAACCGCTCGCGAAGCTGGCCGAGCGGCGTATCGGTGGGATAGGTGTCGTCGGTCACCTGGTAATAGAGATAACCGGCGACGCCGACCATCGTCGTCTTCGAGAGCCATTGTGATGCACCCCAATCGAGGTGCATGTCGATGCCGTTCTTGTAGTCCTGGCTTTCGGTGTTTTCGAAATTGTACGTGAAGCCCAGTGTCGCTGAGAGCTCGTGGCCGGTTTCCGGATTGAAATAGGTATAGGCGCCGCCGCCGTCGATCGCGCCATGGCCGATGCCGATATTGGCGAGGCGCTTCGGATCGTAATCGCCGACCGGAATGTCGCCCGTGGCATAGAGCTTGTAATTATTGACACCTGAGTTCCAGGAAATGCTCGCGCTCGGATAAAGGTCGCCAACCCCGAAAGTATCATCCGTCCGGCTGATATCGACCGGTATGCGCTGGAAGCTGACGTTTGCTGCGACTTCGTTATTGGCAACGACGCCCATCATGGAAAGCGCCAGCCGGCCGTCGGCAACCGGCGTCTCGGGAACCCAGGTCGGCGCCAGGAAGACTCCTTCGAAGTCTTTCACTTCAACGCCGGCAGCGATCAGCCCGCCAATCCCGAAACGGTCCGAGCGATCGCCCTTCCCGCTATAGAAATAGAAGGTGCTGGGCATGCTGAAGCCGGGATCGGGCGGGACAGCTGCCATGCTCGCATAAATGCCGGGAACCCAGAAGCTGACGCCTCCCTGATCGGCACGTGCGATCGTGGCCGAGCACAGAGCCATCGCCAGAACGACGGCCCCGGCAAGCTTACCTTGACCTCTTGCCATTGAAACCGCCCACTATATCCAAGTTGCCCATAGCGATTCCTAACGCGAGTCGGAGGCGTATTGTTGTCAAGGGCCTGGAATGGCTCAAAAAAATTGAAGTGTGACATAATTGCCTTACATTTCTAGGCGTCATCTACCGTTCATCCTGCGATGATCAAGTCTGTGTACCGACAAATCCTCTCGACCACGACACGTAGGAGAAACGAAGTGTGGCGCAGCAGGCCGTATCGTGACCCGATGCGGACATTGCGGCATCGACGTTCCCGACCCCGTGCAGACCTTTGCGTCTTTCGAAGAGGGGGCGTGCGATAAGCGCGCCCCTTCTGAGCGTTACTACTCAGCCGCCACCACCGCCGATGCGTGGCGGCTTGTTCGGATCCATCGCCGGCACCGGGTTCGACGGGTCCTGCAGATTGGGCCGCAGGTCGTTCGAGGCTCCGCCGGGGAAGCGGCGGATGTTCGGATATTTGATGATCGACTTGTCGAACTCGATCAGCGGCGGATAGATCAGCGAAAAAACCCAGCCGTTGTCCTGGCCCGAATATTTGCCCGGCGAGCTTGATGACAAGCGATAGGACACGGCGCCGTTGAACGTCATGTCGTACTTCTCGTACGGGTCCATGGTGAGGTTGTAGAGCGCACCAATGCCGCCGAGGACTTGTTCTGGGCCGAGCCAGGTGTCCTTGGCCGTCCACAGATACTTCCATGCGATTTTGAGATCGGGATTATCGGGGTCGCCGCCAATGTCGGCCCGCACGGCCCCCAGCGCCTCGCCGTCAATGTAGATGAATGAGTTCCGTGCGGAAGTTGGTGACTTGCCGGTAACGTAGGCGCTGTTATCGATGCCATCAAAATAGATGGGCTTGCCGTCGTTGCCGACCCATTCCCCATGTGGCGGCGGTGTGAGGCCCACCATCGCTGCGGTCGTCGGCCACACATCCATGTGCGACATCATCTGGTCTAGGACGACCCCTGCCGGAATCCTGCCCGGCGACCACATGATGCCTGGCACGCGGAAGGCGCCTTCGAATACGCTTCCCTTCTCGCCCCGGAACGGCGTCACTCCGGCATCCGGCCAGGCATCCTGCCATGCGCCGTTGTCGCATGTGATGATGACGATGGTGTCCGGCGCTTCGGCACGGATCGCATCCATGACGCGGCCGACGTTGGCATCGAGCTCCAGCATCGAGTCGGAGTAATTGCCGAGCTTCGACTTGCCCCTGAATGGCGGCGCCGGGTTGGTCGGGTTGTGCATCTTCATGAAGTTGACGTCCATGAAGAAGGGCTTGTCGTCCTTCGCATGCTGCTTGATGTACGCCACCGCCGAATCGGCCTGTCGCACGTCGAAGGTGGCTAGATAGTCGTAGGTGATTCGCGCGACCTTGGTGGCAGGCTTGCCGGCTACACCTTCCCACTCATCCAGGTTCACGATGTCCTGGTACTCCTTCCAGTACGGTTGATTGTACTTCGGGAACCACGGGTGAAAGTTCGGCGACGTGTCGTCATAGGAATAGACACCCGGATAGTAGGCGGCGAACTCCTTCATCTCGTCGAAGCCGTGCTCGATCGGGTAGAACTCGGGCTTGTCGCCCAGATGCCACTTGCCCGAGAAGTAGGTCTGGTAACCATTCTTCTTGAAGAACTCGGCGATCGTCGGCGTTTCCTTCCTCAGGCCGTTTTCGTCACCCGGGGCGACGACAACGGACAGTGCCGAGCGGATCGGGATGCGTCCGGTAATGAACGAGGAACGACCCGCCGTGCAGCTCGACTGACCATACCAGCTGGTGAATGTCGCGCCTTCCTTGGCGACGCGATCAATGTTGGGAGTCGGGTGACCGAGCGCCTTGCCGCCTCCTGGGTAGACACCGAAATCGCTCCAGCCCACGTCGTCCATCATTAG
>CAVUUY010000020.1:0-133005 GCA_963744915.1 uncultured Alphaproteobacteria bacterium | reverse complement strand
CGATGTATTCCCCAACCCGGAAGGCATCGTCGGCCAGATAGTCAAAATTCCCGAAACGATATCGCGCACCAAGGTCTGGCTGCCGAACGAGAGGGCGAGCCCGAAGACCGAGGCGCCGGCGATCAGCGGTGTGGTGTCGACCCCGAGCTCCGACAGCACGACCAAGGCTGCGACCACGAATATCAGAATGACGAAGGTCATGCGCAGCAGTGGCATGAGTGTTGCAAGCCGGGTCGCGCTCGGCGGCGAGCCCTCATCCTCTGCCGAAACCAGTGTGGTGGGCGAATGTCGCACAATGTAGCTGTCGGTCATGAAGTGGATGATCTCCCAACCCACATAGGCGACGAACAGCGCTCCGCCGACCGTCAGCGCCTCATGCCACAATGCGCGCCACTGGCTGCTGTCCACAAGGCCGAAAACATCGACGATCCAGATTCCCGTCACGGTCACGCCAAGCGCGATATAAATGCCAACGCGAACGCAGCGCGCCACCAAGTCCGCTGCCCGCGGCTCTGCCGGCGCCGCACTGTCGACGCCCGAGACTTGCTGCTTGACGAAGTGGAGAAGGGTCTCGAACAGAACGAGCCCGATAAGAAGATTGACCGTCAACAGGAGAGCGGTGACGACGGCAAAGCGCTGGGTGCAGGGCGCCATGCAGCTGTGCGAGAAACAGCACAAAGAACAGCGACACCGCGATCGCCAACCAGTGCCGCGCCAAGGCGGCTTCGAAACTGGCAAGCCTGCTCGGGTGAATCATGCCGCCGAACCAGGCCGCAACCGGATGACGCGACCGCCAGGCTGCCCAAAGGAGCAAGCCGAAGGCAAGGAAGCTCGACAAACCTGCCAGGCCGCGATCGCCTCGGGCGGCGTCTTGAAGGCGGTCAGAATGCGAAAGATCATCCTCAGCATCACGATCGACAGGATGACCGCCGACACGCGCCGAATACACGTCATAGGCGTCTCCATCGGCAAGCTTGACGCGCTGCCGCCAGCCCCGGCCGCAGGAAGATCCGAAACGCGAGCATATAGAGGCGCCAGTAAAAGACGCCGACGAGAACGGCCGACGCCAGTCGGGCCTGTTCGTCCGTGCCGGGAAACCACGCGCCGATCAGTCCATAGCTGACCAGCCAGACCGCGGCGACCCCCAGCACGTCGAGGCAGGCGAGAGCGACCAGCGGCCGGAAAGATCCGTGGTGCCCGTTACATGCGTGGTCCAGCGCGCATCGCCAGCCGCGTCCGGACGCCATCCAGGGCTTGTCTCGAACAGAACCTCGGCGCCCAAGGCCGCCGCGATCGCGAGCGCGAGGGTGACCAGGAAAGCCATGAGGCCACGCCCGCCGCTGGGCTCTTGTCGAGCAGGGCGAGAACCCGCACGAGATTGCGCCACAACGCCGGATAGGCGGTGAGAGCGAGCCTGGCACGAGCCACGAAGGCGGTTGCCTGGTCGTTCGCCAGAGCATCGGCCTCTGGTCCGGCGGCAGCTTCCGGTTTCGCCGGTTCGACGGGGGTCGGCGCAACCACGCCTTCCTTCTTCAGCCGGTCCACGACGGCATTGCTGATCCGCTCGACGAGGGCATCGAATTGCTGCTGCGTCATTCCCGCCGGCGGAGCAGGCGCCGTCGTCTGAGCATGCGCGCCGATCGCCAAGATAAAAAGCAATGAAACGAGAAGAAGGCCGTACGGCCAGCAACCATGTTTGCGCATTTTCTCCCGCCCTTAGAATTTCGCGAGGCTAAGGCGGAGTCCCCGGCCGTCCGCGCAATGACATTAATGAGAATTGACTTTTTTCCAATTGAGTAAACAATCAGCCCGCCCGAAGGCTAAAATAAGGACAGGAGGTGCTTCAGTGAAGGGAGCAACAGTTGTAAAAGTGTTGGTTCTGGCTGGATTGTTTGTTGCTGGACAAAGCCTCATCACGCCAAGAGTGTCACTGGCGACCCCAGTCGATAGTTACGACAAGGATGGTCGCCACTTTATCTGCATTATGCAGGGTACACTGAAATATTGCGGCAATTGGAACGTCACGACCTAAACTCTTCGCATCACAAGCGATCGATGAGAGCCGCGCCACCATCGCGGCTCTTTTCACTTTGGGCGGCTGTTTCCCGGTCTGTAGCGTGCAAAAAAATGACCAAAAGCACCGCAAAACTGCACCGAAAACGGCGCTTATGTCGACGAAAACGCACCAATTGGAATCGCCATGCCCGAGACACCCTTGCATAAGCGCCTGCCACTGCTGGCAGCTCTTTCATTAACCATACTGATCATGGGCGGCGCCCCGCCGCCGGGCTTCGCCCACGGCGTGCCCGATGCCGCGACCAATGCCGCGACCGGGGCCCCTCGCGACAGCGCTCTCCTCGACGAGGCCTGGCGCGTCATCAGCGACAATTTCTATCTGCGCGACCTGACCACGGTCGGCTGGGACCAGGCCAGGGACCAGCGGCGGGCGGACTATCGCCAGGCGCCGTCGCCGGCCGACCGTGCCGCCGTCATCAACCGCATGCTGGCAACCCTCGGCGCCTCGCACACCCGCCTCTATACGCCCGCCGAGCCCGCCTATTACCAGCTGATGGACATCTTCGCCCACGGCCTGCGGCGCGACCTGCCGCGGCTCTTCCCCAACGGCAGGGTGGTCTATCCCGGCATCGGGATCTTCACCCGCGAGCTCGATGGCCGGGTCTTCGTGAGCGGAAGGCTCGACGGCCTCCCGCCGCCAGGGCAGGCCTCCTGGTCGGTGACGAGATCCTGTCGGCCGACGGCCGGCCCTTTGCCCCGGTCGAGTCCTTTCGCGGCAAGGTGGGCGAGCCGGTCACGTTGCAGATCAGGCGCGCGCCCGGCGGTCCGCTCCTCGCGGTGACGGTCAGGCCCGAGCTCATCCAGCCCAACGACTCCTTCCTCAAAGCCGAGCGCGAGAGCGCCCGGTTGATCGAGGCCGGTGGCAAGCGCATCGGCTATATCCGGATCTGGTCCTATGCCGGTCGGCAATATCAGGACGCCCTCGAGGCCGAGCTCGCCTCCGGCAAGCTCAAGGATGCCGACGCCGTCATCTGGGATCTGAGGGACGGCTGGGGCGGCGCCCAGCCCGACTTTCTCGACATCTTCAATCCGCGCGGCCCCGTCATGACGGTCACCGACCGCAATGGCGGGCAGGACATCGTCAATTTCCGCTGGCGCAAGCCCGTGGCGCTGCTGGTCAACGCCGGCACCCGCAGCGGCAAGGAGGTCCTGACGTTCGGCTTCAAGAAATACGGCTTCGGCGAAGTCATTGGCGAACGCACCGCCGGCGCCCTGCTTGCCGCCCGGGCCTTTCTCCTTTCCGACGACTCGCTGATGATCGTTGCCGTCGACGACGTGACCGTCGATGGCGAGCGCCTGGAGGGCAGGGGGGTCGACCCGACGATCCGCGTCCCCTTCGATCTCCCCTATGCCGCCGGCCGCGATCCGCAGCTCGACCGCGCCTTGCGCGCCTTGACGGGGTGAAGAGCGACGAGCCTACTTAATTCTGCGTCGTCGCCACATTGTGTGCCGGATCGGGCTGGCCGGCCGGCTTGACCAGCAGCCAACGGCTCTCATCGGCGGGGTTCTGCATCGCGACCACGCGGTAGCCGGTCTTGCGCCAGTCGAGCAGGTGCTGCTCGAGATTGTCGAGCACCAGATCGGCCTCGTTGGTCCGCAGCACCAGCACCAGATGGCGCTCGTTCTTGGGCGTGAACACCACGGTCAGCAGCAGCCGCTGTGCCGGCACGCCGCGCTCGATCAGGATCTTCTTTTTGAGCAGCGCATAGTCTTCGCAGTCGCCCTTGCCGCTGTCCGGCAGGGTCCAGCGTTCCTCGACCCCATATTGCGCGATATCCGTCTCGGGCTTGATCGTCCGGTTGACGCGATTGTTCACATCGATCGCGATCTGGCGCATGTCGGTGCGGAGCCGCTTCCTGACAGTGAGGTTGGACCCGCATGCCCACGGCCCGGTGTCGCAGAAGCCGATGAACCCCTTCGGCGGTTCGGCGGGGCCATGCGTCTCGAGATGCGGCCCCAGCACTTCCGCCGACGCGAAACTGACGCAAGTCCCCCATGCCGCAATGATAGCTGCGGCCAGCAATACCCGGCGCACGGCAATCAATCCCTCACCCGCTGACTTGTCCCGATCTGAACGTGGCCCTCAAGGCGCCACGTCTCGAACAAGATGAGTGAAGCACAAGCCGACTTTGCCGGACAGGTGCTAGGCCGGCATTTTCCCCGCACCGATTCGCCCGCTGTGGCGAATTTTCACTTGCCGATGTCTTTCTGCAACGCTCGTATTCGGGCTGCCAAAGAGATGACATTGGCGAATCCGCGGGAGCTTCGCTTCATCTCCGCGGGCGCCACCACGAGCTTCTGTGGCTGGTTTGCATCACCCCGTCCGGCAGGACGAGAATCCTGCGGCGGCGCCGTATTTGCGGCATCGCGGGCCGGCATCTCGCTGCCGTTCGACAACCCCAATGCGGCAAGCCGTGTGCTCCAATTTTCATCGAGCTGCCGCAATTCCTCCTGCAGCGCTTCGGTCTCCTTCTCGGCGACCTGGATCTGCTGCTCGAGCGTGCGGCTTCCGGCATCGACCATCTTGAACCGGGTCTCGCTCGGCCGCTCGGGCGCCGGGGCAGGGATGGCTGGCTGAGCCCGCTCGGGCTGGTGCTCGACCACGTCGGACTTGGCGATGTCGATCGTCTTCTTGAGCGCCACCAGCTCCCGCTGCTGCTCGGTGAGCTGTGCCCGCTGTGACTCGATCTGCATCGACAGCTCGCTCAGCTCCTCGATGCGTTGCCGCAGCCGCTCATGCGCGGTGAAGGCATCGGGTGGAATTGAGCTTGCCGGTCCGCCGGCGGCCACGCCATCCACCGTCATGGTGGCGATATGGAGGTCGCGGTCGGCAATCTCGCGCGTCAGATTCTCGATCGTCAGCCGCATTGCGTCGATGTCCTCGTCGCGATCGCGGACCTGCTCCTTGAGCTGCTGGATCGACTGGGTGCGCGATGCCAGCTCGTTCTCGAATGGCGACAGCTGCAGCTTCAGCGTGGCGATTTCCTCGTCGCGCGCGGTAATCGACCCGTCGCGTTTCTCCACCTCGGTGATCAGCGTGTCGATCCGGTTGCGGCTGCGCGCCACCTCGGCCATCTGCTCGGCGAGCCTGGTCTTGAGGTCCTGCAGCCTGAGCTCGAGCTTGCGGCTCAGCATGGCATATTCGGCGCGCAGGCGGTCGCGGTCGGACTGCAGCTCCGCCATGGCGGAGGGAGCTGCCCGCTGCGTGCGCAAGCCCCCGAGGCGAAGTGCATAATGCCACAGGCCGCGCGCCACGAAGAGGCTGATCAGCGCGGCCAGGGCAAAGCCCAGGCCAAGGAGCATAAGCGTCTCGATCTGCGACATGTCAGGCTTTCCGAATGCTCGACCCGCGGCCGCGCCCTGAGGACAGGCTTCTCAGGATAGTAGCGCCGGCTGCGCCGAGTGGCGAGCCGCAAACTGCGCCTTCAGGCCGACTGCCAACAGCCCATTCAGAACGGGTTCCACGTCGGCTGATCGGTGTATTTGAGGTACCCGACATTGGCCCCGAGGCGCGCCCCGACGCCGGTGCGGATCGGCGCCAGCTTCAGCCTCTGGTTGGTCTGGAAATTGATCCCGAGCCCGCCGATCATGTAGGCCGACCCCTCGACCCCGACGAAATGGTCGAAAATCTCCGGCGCCGCAACGATGTCGTAGACGAGAACCAATGTCCGCGACCCGTTGCCGCCGATATCGAAGCCGATCGACGGGCCCTGCCAATAGACCTTCTGCTGCGCGCCATTCTTCAGATAGAGCGTTCCCTCGCCATAGCGCAGCCCGCCCAGGAAGGCGGCGGATGCTTCCTCGCCGATGATGTAGCCGCTCGGCTGCCCCGCCCGCTGGAACACATATTCGATGGCTTGCGCGACACCCTTGGTTGTATTGCCGAAAAAGGTGTGACCGGTCTGCACCATCTCTTCCAGCGAATAGGTCGACGGCTGGGTCGCCGCGCTTTGGTCATAGGTTCCAAGCGCCGCAACCGGCTGTGGCACTGCGACAATGAGGCATAGCAAGGCGGCCGTGACCCATCCGGCCAGGGTGACCACACGCATTGTCATCGTCTTCCCATCACTCGCTTGGGTTCGGCCCGGCATCCCGCTTATGGCAAAGTCTGCGCCCGAGCTTTGGCGCGATTGCGGCCGGCCCTTTCCCGATCGTCCGAAAACTAGAACCACGTGCTTTACAAACGGTTAACGTTCCCGCGTTTCCTCGGCCGAGGCGATGAAGGCTGGATTGGCGAACCCCTGGGCCTCCTTGCCATAAAGCAATGGCGCTCCATCGGCTGTTCGGACCGATCCCCCCGCCGCCGCGAGCACCGCATGCCCGGCGGCGGTATCCCACTCCATGGTGCGCCCGAACCGGGGATAGAGCTCCGCCTCTCCGCTCGCCACCAGGCAGAATTTCAGCGAAGAACCGGCCGATACGATCTCGCAGTCGCCGAGCGAGGCGAGAAACCGGTCGGTTTCGCTGTCGCGGTGCGATCGGCTGGCCACCACCCTGACCGGCGCACCCGGCCTTGCCGCGGCTGCTGCGATGCGGCGGAACTCCGGCGCCGGCCCTTCCGGAGCGGCCGGCCCGGCGACCCGCGCCTCGGCCGCGCCTTTGCCCGTCTCGCCCCAGAACAGCCGCCCGATTGCCGGCGCATAGACCACGCCCGCGACCGGCTGCCCCGCTTCGATGAGCGCGATATTGACAGTGAATTCGCCATTGCGGGAGATGAACTCCTTGGTGCCGTCGAGCGGATCGACCAGGAAGAACTGCCGCGCCGCCTTGGGCTTGGCACCGCGCGCCACCGCCTCCTCGGCAATCACCGGAACCTCCGGCGCCAGCCTGCGAAGTCCGGCCAGGATGACCTCCTCTGCCGCGAGGTCGGCCGCCGTCACCGGCGATGCGTCGGCCTTGAGCGCCACCTCGGCCCGGCCGTCGTAGAAACCGAGAATCACCTCTCCGGCCTCGCGGGCGAGCGCAATCATGCCGGAAAGGAGGGGACTGCAGGCGGGCGTCTCAGACATGCGCGCTTTTCCGTGAACTCCAGAGCCAGGAAACTTCCATCACCGTTCGCCTAGAGTAAGTTCGCCGCTGAGACAACCACCAACGGCGATTCGCCAGCCATCGCCGCCGCAACCTGTGGACCGCTTATGTCGAACCTGCTCAGCGACCTCGACCTTGCCGCACTTCTATGCAGCCGCGTCTGTCATGACCTCGTCTCGCCGGTTGGCGCCATCGCCAATGGGCTTGAAATGATGGATGAGGAGGACGACCAGGAGATGCACCGGCTGGCCCTGGAGCTGGTGCGGCGCTCGGCCCGCCAGGCCTCGGCCAAGCTGCAATTCTGCCGCCTCGCCTTTGGCGCTGCCGGCGGCGCCGGCTCGCTGCTCGATGTCGGCGAGGCCGGCGATATCGCCCGGCTGTTCGTCGCCGAGGAGAAGGTCAAGCTCGATTGGCTGGCGCCGCGCACGGCGCGCGACAAGAACGAGGTGAAGCTCCTGCTCAATCTCATGCTGCTGGCGATTGCGGCCGTGCCGCGCGGCGGCAGCGTTGCTATCGACGCCACCGACGCGCTTCTGTCGGCAACCGCCGTCGGCGACGGGGCGCGGCTGGCCGACAAGACGAAGGCAGTGCTCGACCGCGCCGTTCCGGCGGCCGAGTTCGATGCCCGCGCTGTTCAGGTTTATTATGCCTTGCGCCTCGCCGAGCAGGCCGGCTTCACGCTTGCGGCCGACGCGAAGACGGGCACGGTGATATTTCGTGCCGCGCGGCAATAGATGATAGGACCGCCCCCTTTGCAGTAGGCCCTATTGCCTATTGCCTGCCGGCTACCGTCAAGCAGCCTCTCCGGCCGCTCCTTCGCGCAGCACATAGCCGCGACCCCACACCGTCTCGATGTAGTTGCGCCCGCCGGCCGCCATTGCCAGCTTCTTGCGCAGCTTGCAGATGAAGACGTCGATGATCTTGAGCTCCGGCTCGTCCATGCCGCCATAGAGATGGTTGAGGAACATCTCCTTGGTGAGCGTCGTGCCCTTGCGCAGCGACAGCAGCTCCAGCATCTGGTATTCCTTGCCCGTCAGATGCACCCGCTGCCCCGACACCTCGACTGTCTTGGTGTCGAGATTGACAATGAGATCGCCGGTCGCGATCACCGACTGGGCATGGCCCTTGGAGCGCCGCACCACGGCATGGATGCGCGCCACCAGCTCGTCCTTGTGGAACGGCTTGGTCATGTAGTCGTCGGCGCCGAAGCCGAGGCCGCGCACCTTGTCCTCGATTCCGGCAAGGCCGGACAGGATCAGGATCGGCGTGTTGACCTTCGACACCCTGAGCGACTTCAGCACCTCATAGCCGGACATGTCCGGAAGATTGAGGTCAAGGAGTATGATGTCATAGTCATACAGCTTGCCGAGATCGATCCCTTCCTCTCCGAGGTCGGTCGTGTAGACGTTGAACCCCTCGGACTTCAGCATCAGCTCGATGCTCTGCGCCGTCGCTGAATCATCCTCGATAAGAAGCACGCGCATAAGCAAACCCCTTCCCGACATCCGCGACTTCCTGGACCCCGCATCCAGGAGCAAATCAGGTTCCCAAAAGGCCGGACCCTGGTTAATGTTCGTGGTTAAGATTACCCGGACAAAAGTTAACAAACCCTAAGCCCCTGCCGTGAAAATGGCGCAATCACCTGAATGGCGAGCCATCTTTACTCCAACTTAAGCCAGTGGCGGCACCATGCACTGAAATCGGGAGAGTGACGCTAATCGATTCGTGGCGGTTGCGGGAGGCCGTTCATGCGCTCCAAAAACACCTATCTACGACTTCAGCGCTTTCGGCTCGAGGAAAGACGCCGGCAGGTTCAGGCCATCGAGGCCATGATGGCCGACTTTCGCCGCAAGCAGGATGACCTCGACCACCAGATTGCCGCCGAGGAGCAGCGCAATGGCGTCACCGATCCTGGCCATTTCAGCTATTCGATGACGGCCAAGTCGCTGCGCGCCCGCCGCGACAACATCCTGCGCTCGATGGGCGAGCTCGGAGACGAGCTCGAAGAGGCCAAGGACCGTGTCGCCGGCGAGGAGAGCGAGCTGCGCAAGCTCGAGCTCCTGGCGGAGAAGGAGGGTGGCATCGTTCAGGTCACCGCGCCGGCCGCCGGCGATGGCGGTGTCGCCGAGACCAGCCGGTGGCGTAACAGCCTCTCGTAATAGGGCCGCGCCGCCTCGGCGATTGCTGCGAGGCTCGCGGTGAGCACCGGCTTGGCGGACGGCCGCCGCTCGAAGCCGGTCGAGCGCCACACGGCATTGTACCAATGCGGCGCCCAGACGCCGTCGAACGGCTTCGGGCCGGCCGGCCAGGCCAGCATCTCCGCCCGGAAGGCAATGCCGAGCGCCTGGCACAATGCCCTGAGCGTCCCCTCCGGGTCGCTCAATATGTCGTCGGCATCGACCACCGGCGGCGCCTTGCCCAGCCGCTCGGCCACCATGTCGAAGATCTCCGCCTGCTCGACGAAGCCGATATCCTGGAGCGTGACCGTCGGCCATTTCTTGACATAGCTTTCGAGCACCCGCTCCGGCGACCGGACCAGGAAGGCATTGGTCATCCCGAGGACGAAGCTCCTGTCGACGCCCTTCAGCATGTGGTGCGTCATGTGCTTCTGATAGAACACCGGCCGGCCCCCCTGCGGTGGCGGTGCGAGGCACCGTTGGACCAGGGCATCGAAGTCGGCGCCCCAGGCGGCGATGATTTCCTCCCGCAGCGGATGAGCATTGCCGCGCCTGGCGAGCGAGAAGCCGTAGAACGGCTCGTCCCAGCACTGGCAGTCGGGCCGGTTGCCGAAGGAATACATCATCGCCGTCGAAATGTTGCGTGGCCCCGACCACATGGCGATATTGACGCTCTTCTCCCTCATCGGCGCACCGCCTCCTTCACCGCCAGCGCGCGATAGAGCGCGGCGAGGCGCTGCGTGATCGGGCCGGTCCCGGCCCATTCGCCGCCCGCCGCCAGCGGATGCCGGACCGCCCGCCCGTCGACTTCTCGCACCGGTGCGAGACCGGCGAAGGTTCCGGTCACGAAGGCTTCGTCCGCCCCGTAGACGTCATAGAGCGAGAAGGCCTTTTCGTGAACCGGAATGCCGTTGTCGCGACAGAGCCCGATGATGTTGCCACGCGTTATGCCGGGGATGCAGTACTGCCCGGTCGATGTCCAGACCTCGCCGCGACGCACGATGAAGAAATGCGTCGAGTTGCAGGTGGCGACGAAGCCATGCGGGTCGAGCATCAGCGCTTCGTCGGCTCCGGCATCGGCCGCCTGGATGCAGGCGGTGATGCAATTGAGCTTGGAGTGCGAGTTGAGCTTCTGATCCTGGACGTCGGGATAGCCGCGCCGCACATGCACCGTGTGGAGGCGCAGGCCCCGCGCCGCGCTTGCCGGATCGGCAATTTTGTATTCGGGGATGATAACCACCGTCGCCGGCGAGATCGTCACCCGCGGATCCTGATAGGGCGTCGCCTTGACGCCGCGCGTCACCATCAGGCGGATATGGACGCCGTCGGTCATGCCATTGGCCTCGAGGCAGTCGAACAGCCGGTCGCTGAGCTCGGCCGGGGTGAGCCCGATATCCATGTGGATGGCCTTGGCGCCCTCATAGAGCCGCTCGAGATGCTGCTCGAGGAACGCAACGCCGCCATCGTGCATTCTGAGCCCCTCCCACACCCCGTCGCCCAGGATGAAGCCCGAATCGAACACCGACACCATGGCCTTGTCGCGCGGATAGAGCGTGCCGTTGACCGAGATCAGGATCTCGGCATTGCGCGGATCCTGGCGGAAATTATGGGTGCCAAGGGCCATGGCTTCGGTTCCTTCGGATATTGTCAGGAGCCGAATTAAGGCCAAGCCGGCTCCGGCGCAAGCGGCAGGCATCGCCGGGGCTTGACCCTGGGCCGTCGGCCGGTTTGAGTCTGGCAGCCCCGCTTCCTGCGGACAACCGGTGAGCGCATGCCATGAGAGACAACCCCATCGTGCCGACCATCGACCTCGCTGCCGAGGGCGTCCAGCACGGCTTCCTGCGGCTGCCCTACAGCCGCGACGACTCGGCCTGGGGCTCGGTGATGATCCCGCTCACGGTGGTCAAGAACGGCAAGGGTGCGACGGCTCTCCTGACCGGCGCCAATCACGGCGATGAATATGAGGGTCCCCTCGCACTCCAGGAGCTCGCCCTCACCCTCGATCCCGCCGCCATCGCCGGCCGCGTCATCATCGTGCCCTTCATGAACTATCCCGCATTCCGCGCCGGCCTGCGCAACTCGCCGATCGACCGCGGCAATCTCAACCGCTCGTTTCCCGGCCGCCCCGACGGCACCGTGACCGAGAAGATTGCCGACTACTTCACCCGCACGCTCCTGCCTGAAGCCGATATCGTTCTCGACATCCATTCCGGCGGTCGCACCCTCGATTTCGTGCCCTTTGCCAGCATTCACCACCTCCCCGATGCCGCCCTCGAAGGGCGTGCCCATGCCGCCATGATGGCCTTCTCCGCCCCCTTTTCGATGCGGCTGCGCGAGATCGACGCCGTCGGCATGTTCGATATCGCCGCCGAGGAGATGGGCAAAATCTTCGTCACGACCGAGCTCGGCGGCGGCGGCACCGCCACTGCCCGCTCGGTGGCGATCGCCCGGCGCGGCTGCCGCAACCTCCTGATCCATGCCGGGCTGCTCGCCGGCAAGGTCGACAGCCATCCCTCGGTGATGCTCGACATGCCCTCGCCCGACTGCTTCGTCTTCTGCGAGGATGACGGCCTGATCGAGCCGCGCGTCGATCTCGGCACGACGGTCAGGGAGGGTGACGAGCTGGCAGGCATCTGGCCGGTCGATCGCACCGGCCGGTCACCGCGGATCTACCGCGCCGGGATGGACGGCCTGCTCGTCGCCCGCCATTTTCCTGGCCTGATCAAGCCGGGCGACTGCCTGGCGGTGCTCGCCGTCGGGGCCTGAGCTTGCCTGGTCATTGCGGGATGGTGACCGTCGCCTTCAGGCCGCCCGCTTCACTCCGGCTGAGTGTGATATCCCCGCCATGGCTGCGCGCCACGTCGAGCGCGATGGCCAGCCCGAGCCCGGTCCCCGGGCTGTCCTGGTTGCGGGCGTCGTCGAGGCGCACAAACGGCTTGAACACGTCGGCATAGCGCTCCGGCGGCACCCCCGGACCGTCATCCTCGACGATGATCGACATCGCCCGGTCCTCGAGCGATGCCGCAACGGTCACCAGCGTGCCGAAGCGGATCGCATTGGTCACCAGATTGGCGATGCAGCGTTTGAGCGCCTGCGGCTTGACCGATGCCACCAGGCTGTCCGGCAGGTCGAGCATGATGGTGCGTCCCGAGCGCGCGCAGTCCTCGCCGATCTGGGTGATGAGATTGACGATGTCGGTCTCGCGCGATTCTTCGCCGCCATCGCCGCGGGCAAAGGAGAGATAGCCTTCGAGCATCCGCTGCATCTCGGCGACGTCCTCCCGCATCGCCGCCGACGTGCCCGTCTCCGGCATCAGCGCGAGCTCGAGATTGAGCCGCGTCAGCACCGTTCTGAGATCATGCGAAACGCCCGCCAGCATGGCGGTGCGCTGCTCGACATTGCGCTCGATCCGCGCCTTCATCATGATGAAGGCATTCGAGGCTTCCTGGATCTCGCGCGCCCCGGAAGGCCTGAAATTGGCAACATCCCGCCCCATGCCGAAGGCTTGCGCCGCCTCCGCCAGCCGGAGAATCGGCCGGATCTGCCCGCGCAGGAAGATGATCGCCAGGCTGAGCAGCACCAGCGACGAGCTCACCATCGCGAACAGGAACAGCGGCCGGGTCGGCGCATGGGCCCGCGCGATCGGGGTCACGAACCGGAACACCGTATGGGGCTTCACCTCGATCCACAGATCGACGAAGTCCGGCGTGCCGCTGGTGTCGAGCCAGAACGGGAGCTTGAGATTGTCCCACACATAGCGCCGGAGCTTGCGGTCGACGCTCGAGAAGGCAGGCGAGGGAATGGGCGCCGGCAGCGATTGGTTCTTCAGGATCGACAGCCCGAGCTTGAGATCCTTGTTGGCCAAATCGAGAATGCGGTCCCCGGTATCCGGCCCCTGGTCGCTCCTGTTGTAGAGGCTGATCAGCAGCACCACTTCGCTGATATAGGATTCCGCCAGCGACCGGGTGACCGTCTCGTAATGCCGCTCCATGAAAATGTAGGTCATGATGAGCTGCAGCACCACCACCGGGGTGACCACGATGATCAGGGAGCGCGCATAGAGCCGCTCCGGAAAATGGCGCTCGAGAAAGCGGTCGACGCGGTTCCGCAGGCGGTGCAGCGCCTGCGCCAGGCCGCTCGTTCGTGACGTTCCGGGAGCCCCGACTGCCGATGAATTCACTTCCCACCTCGATCCCCCTATTATACTGCCTCGACCAGGGAATTGGAGCACCAAGTTGCGGCCGACGGGCGACCCTGAATTGAGGCCGACCGGCGAATTTGTCGCGCGGATTGCGCTGCTGATGTCACTGGTCGCGCTGTCGATCGATTCGATGCTGCCGGCCCTCGGCGAAATTGCGGCCGAACTGCAGGTCCGCAACCCCAATGACCGCCAGCTGGTTCTCACCGTCTTTTTCCTGGCCCTCGGCATCGGCCAGCTGTTCTACGGGCCGGTGTCCGACAGCACCGGCCGCAAACCGGCAGTGACCTTCGGCCTCGTCCTCTATCTCTGCGGCACGCTGCTCACCCTCCTGGCGAGCCGCTTTGAGATCCTGCTCGTCGGCCGGTTTCTCCAGGGGGCCGGCGCCGCCGGGCCGCGCATCGTCTCGCTTGCCATAATTCGCGACCGGTACGGCGGGCGCGACATGGCCCGCGTCTTCTCGCTGGTCATGGCGGTGTTCATCATGGCGCCGGTGCTGGCGCCGGCGCTCGGCCAGCTGATCCTTCAGGTCGCCTCCTGGCGCGGCATTTTCGCGGCGCTCTTCATTCTCGGATCCCTGGCGCTCGCCTGGTTCCTGTGGCGCCAACCGGAGACCCTGCCGCCTGATCGCCGCGCTCCGCTCTCTCTCCATTACGTTGCCGGTGCGGTCTTCGAATGCCTGCGCAGCCGGGTCACCATCGGCTATTCGCTCACTTCGGGCCTGGTGTTCGGAGCCTTCGTCGTCTATCTCGTCACCTCGCAGCAGATGTACCAGGAGGTCTATGGTCTCGGCCGGTTGTTCCCGCTTGCCTTCGCCATACCTGCCGCAGCCATCGGCTGCGCTTCCGTGCTCAATGCCCGCCTCGTCATGCGGCTGGGCATGCGGCGCCTGTGCCGCCTGGCGCTGCGCGGCGCCAGTGCCGTGTCGCTTGTCTTCGTGGTGGTGGTGATTGCCGCGGGCGGCCTGCCGCCGCTGTGGATCCTGATGATCTATCTGGTTGTCTGCTTTTTCTTTCTCGGCATCAGCTTCGGCAACCTCAATGCATTGGCGATGGAACCGCTCGGGCACATTGCCGGCGTCGGCTCGGCGCTGGTAAGCTTCATTGCAACCACGGTCTCGGTCGCCATCGGCACCCTGGTGGGGCAGAGCTATTCCGGGACCCTCTATCCCTTGGGCCTTTCCTTTGCCGGGCTGGTGCTCGCCTCCGTCCTGGTGGTGGAATGGACCGAACAAGGGCGCAAGGAGGCATCTCAGACATGAACCGACGGCGCGCCATCGCCATCGACTGCGATCCGGGGCTCGACGATGCCGTCGCCATCGCGCTTGCCGCCGCTTCGCCCTCCCTTGCGGTCGATCTCGTAACCACCGTCGAAGGCAATGCTCCGCTCGACATGGTCACCGCAAATGCCTGTTCCGTCATGGCAGCACTTGGCCTGTCCGCCCCGGTCCATCAGGGCCACCGCGCGCTGCGGCCCGACCCATCCCGGCTGTCGACCGCAAACTGGGGCGGCGACGGCTCGCTCGAGCTGGCGCCCGGCCTGCCCCCCGCTTCAAGCGACGCGGTCGCCGCCCTCGCCGGCTGGCTCGATGAGCAGCCCAAGGGGCAGGGCGTCATCGTCGCCATCGGACCGCTCAGCAACCTTGCCCAGCTGCTCGCCAGGCGTCCCGGCTTCGGCGCGGAGATTGCCGATCTGGTGATCATGGGCGGCGCCGTCGGCCGCGGCAACGCCACCCCCCAAGCCGAGCTCAACATCTGGGTCGACCCGGATTCGGCGGCGGCAATCTTCTCAAGCTCCCTGCTGGCGACCATCGTGCCGCTCGACATCACCCGCCGGATCATCGCCGATCCCGGCTTTGCCACCACGCTCGCGGGGCATGGCAGCAAGCCGGCCGAGCTCGTCGCCTCCCTGATGCCCAAGGCGGGGATCGACAGCCACCCGGCCGCCATTCACGATGCCTGCGCCGTCGGTTTCCTCCTCTGGCCGGAGCTCTTTCGCCTCGAGCGCGGCACGCTCCGCGTCGTGACCGGACCGGGTCCCTCCGAGGGGCGCACGCTGTGGACCCCCGACGAAAAGGGGCCCCATCGCCTTGTCGTCGAGCTTGGCAGGGATGCTTTTCTCGGGCGCATGGCGAAACGCCTCGCCGCGCGTGCGGAGGCCTGAAATGGCGCTCGCCGTGGTCGGCAGCATAAACTGCGACGTCATCGCCTATGTCGAGCGTCTGCCGCGTCCCGGCGAGACCCTCGTCGCATCGTCCTATCGGCTTGGCCTGGGCGGCAAAGGCGCCAACCAGGCGGTGGCCGCCCGGCGCCTTGGCAGCGCTGTCAGCCTGATCGGCAGGGTAGGGGGCGACGCCTTTGGCCAGACGGTGCTCGACGAGCTGCGGCGTTTCGCGGTCGATACGGCGCTGATCGCCGTCGATCGCGATGGCGCAACCGGCATGGCCATGATCCATGTCGCCGCCGATGGCGAGAACACCATCGCCATCGTGGCCGGCGGCAATGGTGGGCTTGGCAACGCCGAGCTCGATCAGGGGAAAGCCGCGCTCAGGGCGGCGCGGGTGCTCCTCCTCCAGCTCGAGGTCCCGCTCGCCACCAGTCTCGCCGCCGCGGCGATCGTCCGTACCGCCGGCGGCCTCACCATTCTCGACCCGGCGCCGGCCCCGGCTGGCGGCCTCTCCGGCGAGGTGCTGGCCGCCATCGACATCCTCACCCCCAACGAGACCGAGGCGGCGGCTCTCACCGGTGCTCTGCCGCGCTCGGCCGATGACGGCATTGCCGCCGCCCGGGCGCTTCGCCAGCGCGGTATCGCAACGGCCATCGTCAAGCTCGGGGCGCGCGGCGCCGCCTTCAGCGGCCCCTCGGGCGAGGGATTTCAGCCGGCGTTCGCCGTCGCCACGGTCGACAGCGTGGCGGCCGGCGACTGCTTCAACGGTGCGCTGGCCCACAGTCTCGCCAAGGGCTCGAGCCTGGCCGCTGCGGTGCGCTACGCCGCCGCCGCCGGCGCCTTGTCGACCACGCGGAAGGGCGCCGCCGACGCTGCCCCCTCCGCGGTCGAGGTCGAGCGGCTTCTGTCGGGCCATCCCGCCTGATTGCGGCACTGCCGGGCTTTCGATAATGTTCCGCCCGACGCCCCGCCACGATGGGCAGCCGATCAGGAGTGATTTCCATGCCGTTTCCGTTTCTCAGCCGCCGCCTGTTCATGGCCCTTTTGGGCTCCGCTGCGGCGCTATCGGGCTTCCGCCCGGCCACCGCTGCCGAGGGCGAGATCAAGGTCCTCAACTGGCAAGGTTACGGGACGGACGAGAAATGGGCCCTCGAAATCTTCGAGAAGAAGACCGGCCTCAAGGTTGTCCATGACTATTTCAACTCCGAGCAGGAGATGCTGACCAAGCTCAGGACCAGCCCTGGTACCTATGACGTGGTGTTGATGAACAATATTTATGTCATGGATGCCGTGAATGAGGGACTGGTTCAGCCCATCGACACCGGCAAGATCACCAATTTCAACGACCTGACGCCGGCGCTCCGCGACTCCGAGCGCTTTGTGAAGGATGGCAAGCATTGGGCCATCTCCTGGGTATGGGGCCTGACGTCTTTCGCTTACAACACGCAGAAGATTCACGAGCGCCCCGACACCATCCAGGTGCTGTGGGACAAGGAGCATGCCGGCAGGGTGGGTTGGCGCGACGACGCGCTCGAATCGATCCAGCTTGCCGCGCTCGCGAGCGGGCAGGACATGAACCATCCCGCCGATCTCGACAAGATCAAGAGCAAGCTCGAGGCGCTGAAGCCACAGATAAAGACCTTCTGGTCGTCGGAAGACGAGTGGAACAAATACATGGCGGCGGGCGACTATGATGTCGCCGTCTACTGGTCGGGTTCGGCCGCGCGCTCCAAGAAGGCGATGAAGCTGCCGGTCGACTTCGTGGTTCCGAAGGAGGGTGCGATCGGCTGGTTCGACGGCTTGACCATCGCCGCCAAGGCGCCCAACCCGGAAGGGGCGGCCAAGTTCATCGACTTCATGGTGAGCCCGGAATTCTACGTCCGCTGGGACACCGACGTTGGCGCTCCCGCATCGGCCAACGCCAAGGCCAATGCCGATCTGCCCGCCGACGCCATGAACCGTACCATTCTCGGCGATCCCGAGGTGGTCAAGCGCGTTCAATGGATGGCGCCGTTGAGCGACGAGCAACGCCAGAAGAACCAGGAGCTGTGGGACGAGGTGAAGACCAAGCTCGCCCAGTAGCCGCAAGATGGCGCTGACATCGCGCCAACGCGTGGAAGTATTCGCCCTGACGGCGCCGGCCTATCTGTGGCTTGCGGCAACGGTCTTTCTGCCGTTGGCCGCCATGGTCTATTTGAGTTTCCTGACCACTGTGCCGGTGGGCGGTCGCATCGCGAGCTTTACCCTTGCTCATTACATCAGCTTCTTCACCAAACCGGTCTACTGGTTCAATGCCTGGCGCTCGATCGAGCTCGGCATCTATGTCACCGCCATCTCGCTTCTCGTCGGCTATCCGGCCGCGCTCGCCTTGTCACGTCATGTCAAGGGGCGCTGGCGGGAAGCGATCTTCCTGCTGATCATCCTGCCCTTCTGGAGCAACGCGCTGGTCAGGACCTTCTCCTGGACCATGGTGTTGCGCCAACCCCTGAACCTCCTGTTCACCTATCCCGCCATCGTGATCGGCCTCGTGCATGCCTATCTGCCCTATGCCATCCTCACCTCCTACATCTCCCTCCAGGCGATCGACGAATCGCTGATCGAGGCCTCGCGCAGCCTCGGTGCCACGGCGCCCCAGACCTTCTTCCGGATCATTCTGCCGCTCAGCATGCCGGGCGTTCTCGCCGCCATCTTCCTGATCTTCGTGCCCGTGATCGGTTCCTTCATGGAGCCGCGCATCCTTGGCGGCAAGGATGCGATCATGCTGGGCCCGATCATCGAGGACCAGTTCACCGCCGCCTTCAACTGGCCGCTCGGCGCGGCGCTCTCCTTCATCATGCTGGCGATCGTGCTGCTGATCCTGGCGATCGCCGCGCCCCTGCTCAGGCGTCAGCTCGGGAGCAACTGATGCGCCGGCTGTCCCATGCCTATCTTGCCTTGGTCCTGGCGTTCCTCTATCTGCCGATCCTGGTGATGGTGGTGATGGCATTCAATCGCTCGGCGCTCTACGAGCTGCCCTTCACCTTCGACCTCGTCTGGTTCAAGGCGCTGGCCACCAATGAGCGGCTGCTGGCGGCGAGCTGGAACAGCGTCTGGATCGCCGCCTGCAATGCCGTGATTGCAACCTTCCTCGGCACGCTCGCGGCGATGGCCTTCGCCCGCTACACCTTCCGCGGCAAGCTGCTGATGCAGATCCTGCTGTTCCCGCCGATCACCATACCCTGGCTGATCATCGGCACCTCGATGCTGATCTTCTTCTTCTGGACCGGGATCGGCCGCGGCCTCCATGCCATCCTGCTCGGTCATGTCGCCCTGTCGCTGCCCTATGTCATCGTGGTGGTCGGCGCCAGGCTGCAGAGCTTCGGGCCGGCGCTCGAAGAGGCGGCGGCGACCCTTGGCGCGACACCGGTTCAGACATTCGTCCGGGTGACCCTGCCGATGATCGCGCCCGGAGTGGTCACCGCCGGGCTCTTCGCCTTCGCCGTCTCCTTCGACCAGTTCGTCATCTCCTACTTCCTGGCGCCGCCCGGCACCTCGACCTTGCCGGTCGAAATCTATACGGCGATCCGCAAGGGCTTCACGCCGGAGATCAACGCCGTGTCGTCCATCATCATTGTCGTCTCGATGGGGCTGATGCTGGCGGTGGCGCGAAACTATCGTCTCGGCGGGGAACGATGAGCCGGGTCGACGTCGATGGCGTGAGCAAGCGCTACGGTCAGGTGGTGGCGCTCGACCGGATCACCATCACCTTCGCCGATGGCGAATTCTTCGGTCTGCTCGGTCCCTCCGGTTCCGGCAAGACGACGTTGCTGCGCGCCATCGCCGGGTTCGTCATTCCGGATGAGGGCACCATTGCCTTCGATGGCGACCAGGTCGAATTGGTCCCCGTCCACCGCCGCGGCATCGGCATGGTGTTCCAGAACTATGCCCTCTTTCCCCATCTGACGGTCGCCGACAATGTCGGCTTCGGCCTCGATGTGCGCCATGTGCCCCGCAGCGAGCGCGACCGGCGGCTTCACGAGCTCCTGGGCCTGGTGCGGCTCGCCGGCTATGGCGGCCGCAAACCGCGCGAGCTCTCGGGCGGCCAGCAGCAGCGCGTGGCACTGGCGCGGGCGCTGGCAACGCGCCCACGGGTGCTGCTCCTGGACGAGCCGCTCGGCGCTCTCGACCGCAAGCTGCGTCAGGAAATGCAGGTGGAGCTTCGGGAGATCCAGCGCGAAACCGGCGTCACCACCATCTTCGTCACCCACGACCAGGAAGAGGCGCTCACCCTCTCCGACCGCATCGCCATCATCAATGAGGGCCGGCTTGTCCAGATCGGAGCGCCTGTCGAGACCTATGAACGGCCCGCGAGCTTATTTGCCGCCCAGTTCCTTGGCGATGCCAATGTCTTCCGCGGCATGGTGGTAGACGCCAACGGGTTGCGGCTTGCCGATGGGACCGTAATCCGCAGCGTCCTGCCGGCAACCCCGATCGCCATCGTCCGCCCCGAGAAGATCAGCGTTCTGCCGGCGGGCGCGCCAGTTCGCGGCAATGCCCTCGATGGCGAGATCCTCCAGGCGGTCTATTCCGGCGCCAGCGTGACCTATCGCATCCGCGTTGCTGTTCTTGGCGACGAGCCGCTCCTTGCCTTCGTCCAGGCATCGAGCGGCGATGTGCTTGCGCCGGGCCAGCCGGTGCTGGCGCAGTGGAGCCCGGGGCAGACTGTCCCGCTGCCGCAATAGGAGCGCCGCATGACCAGTCCGAGCCATCTCGCGACACCGAACGTCCCTTTGTCGCGGGCCTGGAACACCTGGACCGCCGACCGCTATGTCGAGATGAACTTTCTCCCCTTGGGTGTTCGCGTCACGCCGCTCGTCTATGCCGCGAGCATCGCCCGCGTATCCCGATTCGGGCCGGGCGACGAGGTGCTGCTCGGGACGCATGCGGTTGACGGCAGCCGGGTCGATGCCCGTCTGACCCATGCCGGAACAGTTCTCGATTGGCACTACCGAAAGGCCTCGCCCTTCGACCTCACCGGCGGCTGGCGGACGCTTCGAACCGGCGAATGGGGGTTGCGCGTCTGGGTCGTCCTTTGCCTTTCTGCCGAGGATGGCGCCACCTGGCACTTCGACGAGGAGGCCAAGATCGCCTGCTGCACGCGCGGCCCCCGCACCGTCTCGCTCATTGCCCGCAAGCCGCCGCTGCTGGTGACCGGCCATCACACTGTCGAGGCGGTGGTCGAGGAATTCGAGCTCAGCGGCTATTGGCACCTGAATTCTCGCAAATATAGTGCCGCGGTCCTGGCATTGCGCTTCAATCTCGACGAGGCGCCGGAGCAGGCCTTCGCGCTTACCATCGCTGACCGGCCGGAGCGTGCCGCCGCCAGGGCGCGTGCGCTGCTTGCCGAGCCGCAGCCTGTCGAGGAGACCCCGCCGCCGGCGGACGATCCGGTCGCGGCCATTCGCGATGTCATGGGCTGGAATGCGTTGTTCGACCGCGCCAACCACCGGCCCTACATCACCTGCTCGCGCAACTGGGACCTCAAGAAGTTCGGAGGCTTCGGCTTTTGGCTGAACGACACCGTCATCAATGCCTTCCTCGTCGCGTTGTTCGACCTCGATCAGGCCCGCGAAAATCTCTCGCTTGTCTTTGCCGGTGCGACGCCCGAGGGCAATCTTCCCTGCATCCTCACCGGCAATGACCAATGGGTCGACCGGACCCAGGCGCCGATCGCCTCGCTGATCGTCTGGCAGCTCTGGCTGCGCTCGGGGGAAGCAAGCCTCCTTCGCGCTGCCTGGCCGATTTTGTCGCGCAACAATGACTGGCTCTTCGCCACCCGCGACGGCAACGACAACGGCATTCTCGAATTTGGTTCGAGTTCCTCTGGGCCGGGGGCTCTATCGCGGCACCAAGCTTGCCGCCAAGGACGAATCCTTCATGGACAATTCCCCGGTCCATGACGAGGCGCGCTTCATCGAAGAGACGGCGACGCTCGACTGCGAGGATGTCGGGCTCAACTGCCTCGCCTGCCTCGACAGCGAGATGCTGTGGCGCATCTGCGATGTCCTTGGCCGGCCCGAGGCGCAGCGCTTCCGCGAGCGTGCTGCCCGGCTCAAAGGCAGCATCGCGGCGCATTTCTGGGACGATCGGCGAAAGATCTTCGCCAACCGCCTCTGGTCCGGCGAATTCGTCAAGAGCCTGGCGCCGACGAGCTTTTATCCGCTGCTCTGCGACGCGCTCGATGCCGGGCAGCGCCGCCATCTCCTGTCGCATCTCGAGGATGAGCGCGCCTTTGGCGGCAGCATCGGACTGCCGTCGGTGTCGCGCGCCGATCCGGTCTTTGCCGACAACACCTATTGGCGCGGTCGTGTGTGGCCGATCCTCAACTGGCTCGTCTGGCTGGGGCTGCATCGGGCCGGCGAGCATGATGCGGCGGCGCGGCTCGCCGAGAAGGGACGCGCCCTGTTCTTCGCTTCCTTCCGCGATCGCCGGCTCTGTCCGGAGAACTACAATGCCACAAGCGGCGAGGGGCTCGACCAGCCCGACACCGACCCGTTCTACTCATGGAGCGCGCTGCTGCCCTATATGGCGGCTGCCGAAATCATGGATGTGTCGCCCTTCGAGGGCTGGACCCTGACCAATCACGCGTCCGACAACGGCAGGCTTGCACCGGTGCTGATGCCCGGCGGCCCGGTATCGGTCGAGCGGAAGGACGGGGTGTTGACCCTCATGCGCCACGGCGCGCCGCTGTTCGCAACCGATATCGCGGGTCGCATCACCGGCCTCGTTCTGTCGGATCAGCGGGTCGAGCTCGAGTTGCCTGGCGGGCTTGCCGCCGGCGCCAAGCTGCGCGTGCGAACCAGTCGTGATGTTCTGTTGTGCCGGCAGGCCGGCCACGACATTGCACCGACGACCGCCGATGGCTGGATCCATGTCGCCTTGCGTGCGACCGGAAGGGATCGCGACCCCTTCCGCCTTCTCCTCGCCTGACAGCTTGTGGCGTTGACAGATTTGCCGGCTAGGGAAGTGCTGCATCGTCGACGGCCTCGTTGAGGACCGCGGTAATGGCCGCGCCCAGCAACGACACGGCTGCCATCAGCACGAGCACCGCCGGG
Organism: uncultured Alphaproteobacteria bacterium; assembly: GCA_963744915.1. Lineage (GTDB taxonomy): Bacteria > Pseudomonadota > Alphaproteobacteria > Rhizobiales > Aestuariivirgaceae > DATAFF01. The sequence goes on along the minus strand of CAVUUY010000020.1, from coordinate 110,266 downwards.
ACGCCGAAATCGGCCTTGATGATCGGCAGCAGGAAAACGCTGAGCGTGGCGCCGAGCTTTGCCACCGCCGCCGCAAAGCCGTTGGCGCTTGCCCTGAGCGCGGTCGGGAAGAGAGCCGATGCCATGGCGAAGGTGGTCGCGTTCGGACCCGCATTCATGGCGAGGTTGAACAGCACGAAGGCGCCAAAGATTGCCGCCGTCTTGCCCATCGCCTGCTCCGCCATCTCGACGCTGACGACGAGGATCACCATCGCCGCCGCCATCAGCAGAAAGCCGATGATCTGCATCCGGGCCCGGCCGAACCGTGGAACGGTCACGAGCCCGATCAGAAAGCCGATCAACAGGAAGATGTCGATCAAGCCCGATCCCTTGATGTCCGCGAGCTCGGCAGCGATCGTTCCGCTGCTGCTCTTGCCGAAATGGATGGCGGTGAGAATGACCGGCGTGAACAGGCCGATACCATAGGTAGCCATATCCATGAGGAACCAGGGAAGCGCGACAAGCGCCGTGCGCCTGCGGTAGGCGCGGGAGAACAGCACGCCATAGCCGGGTCCTCGGCTGTCGGTCGTGGCTGCGGGTTCTTGGCCCTGGCCGCTCCAGTCGACACTTGCCGCGACGACCCGCGACAGGGCCGCCTTCGCCTCTGCCATGCGACCGGCGCTTGCCAGCCACAGCGCGCTTTCGGGCAGCGCGAACCGCATGAGCAGGAACAACAGCGCAATCGCCGCCTCTCCCAGAAAAAAGCCGCGCCACAGCGCCGGCGAGCTGCTGAAGCGCATAAGCAGCAGGCAGAGCCCGGCCGCGACGATGAAGCCGACCGATTGAAAAGCGATCGTTGCCACCAGCATTCGGCTGCGGATCTTTCGTGGCATCCATTCGGAGACATAGGCGGCGCTGACTGGAAAATCGATGCCCACCCCGAGGCCCATGAGAAGCTGCCCGAGGATCAGCATGCGCGCATCACCGGCAAAGCCGCTCAACGCGCCGCCGGCAATGATGATGGCCATGTCGAGCAGCATCAGCGGCCGCCGGCCGAGCCTGTCTGCTATCGGTCCTCCGATCGCGGCGCCGGCCACCGCGCCGAATACCAACGCTGCCGCGAGCAGGCCCTGGACATGCGGTCCCATGGCGAAACGCGTGGCGATCAGCGGCATGGCAACGCCGAGTGTGAAGACGGCGGTGCCATCGATCAGGGTTCCACCGGTAGCCAGGAACCACAGCCAATAATCGATGCGGCGGACCGGGGCACCGTCAATGATCGCGGCCAGGTCGTGCTGCGAAAGCATCGAGTGTCAGAGCCGGCCGGAAACCATGGCGATATAACGTTGGCGCAGCGCCGAGGTATCCTCGACCACGCCATAGATGACGCGCTTGACCACATCGATGATGAAGAGCCACGCCACCAGATAGACCAGAAGCCAGCCAATGGCGCGCCAGGAGATCGCAGCCACGAACCACCCGTTCACCGCCAGGACAATGGCCAGAAGCTCGGTGGCGAGGAGGGCGGCGAGCAGCGGCAGGCTGGGCCAGGGGCGCTGGAAGAACCATTTGCGGGTGCGGGTATTGTAGAGCAGCAGATGGCCGCCCAATGCCAGCTGCAGGAACATCAGCGTGCGCAGCTCGTCGGGCGTCGAAATTCCGAACTGCTGCTGCAGCAGCGGGTCGGTGATCACCTTCATGCCGATCAGCAATAGGCCGAATGTCTCCGCAGCGACAAATACGGCAATGGCGCTGGCGATGGTCAAGAGCCGCGGGATGCGCCATCGTATCGGTCCATGCGCCACCTCGGTGTTGTCGTAGGCAATCGCCATGATCGGCGCATCGTCGAGCAGCGCCAGGATGACGATCATCACGGCGGTCAGCGGTTTGAAGTCGAACACGATCGTCGACAGCACCACCAGCACCATGATGTCGATGGTCAGCGCGATCCGGTAAAGCGTGTAGCTGGTGATGCGCGCGAAAATCCGCCGCGCCTCGTCTATCGCTTTGGCGATCACCGTGAGCCCTGGCGTTGTCAGGATCAGCGCGGCGGCACTGCGCGCCGCATCCGTCGCTCCGCTTACCGCCGTGCCGCAATCGGCCTGCTTGAGCGCCGGTGCGTCATTGACGCCGTCGCCGGTCATTGCCACAAGATGGCCGCGCGACTGCAGCGCCTTGACGATAGCATATTTGTGCTCGGGATAGACCCGGGCGAAGCCGTCGGCCATGTCGATCTTCTCCGCCATCGCGGCAGAAATGGCGTCCGGATTGAAATTCGGCGGAAAGAAGTCGCCGGCGCTGATGATGTTGTCGCCCATGCCGAGCTGCCGGGCCATTTCCCGTGCCACGGCTGTGTCGTCGCCAGTCACCATCTTCACGCGAATGCCCTTGCTTTCGACGTCCCGGATGGTAGCCCGGGAATCATCGCGCGGTGGATCCGACATGGGCAGGATCGCCAGCAGCGACCAATTCTCGGTGCCGGCGCTCGTCCGGGCGACCGCCAGCGTGCGATAGCCGCGTGAGCCGAGGTCGATCACGCTCGCCCGCGCCTTGTCCATCGCTGGCGGATCGAGCTTGCACAGATCGAAGATCACCTGCGGCATCCCTTTCGACACCTTGAAGGTCGCATTTGTGCCCCGTGCCACCGTCGCCTCGGTGCGTTTGTGGACCGGATCGAACGGCACGAACTGGAGCTGCTGAAAGCTCGCGAGCATCGCCGGATCGTGCATCGCGGACCTCACAGCCACATCAAGCGCGTCGGGACTGTCCGCAGCCGTAGCCAGCGCCGCGGCGAGGATTGCCTCGTCGGCCGTTTTGGCGCTGAACAGCACCGGTGGATCGAGTGTCAGTTGGTTTTTGGTGAGCGTTCCCGTCTTGTCGGAGCACAGCACGTCGACGCCCGCCATCTCCTCGATCGCGGACAGCTTCGAGACGATCGCCTTCTGCTTGGCAAGTGCCAGCGCCCCGAGCGCCATGGTTATCGAGAACACCGCCGGCATCGCCACCGGAATCGATGCAACGAGAAGGATCAGCACGAATTGCAGGATGCCAAGCGCGTCCTGCCACTGCCAATGGGCCGGGGTCACGATGTCGCGATAGACGTCGAAGCCCACCATGATGAGCGCCAGCGCGATCGCGGTCACGACGAGAAAATCACCGATCTCGAACACTGCCCGCTGGCCGTGGCTGACCGCCCCTGCCGAGGCGACGAGCCTGGCCGTGCGCCCGAACAGCGTGTTGCTGCCGGTCGCGGTGACCACACCCGTCATGTCGCCGTCCTTGATGATGCTTCCCGAATAGGCCGGATCGCCGATCCTCTTGGCAACCGGCAGGGATTCGCCGGTCAATGCCGATTGATCGATCGATGCCGTGGTGCCGCCGATCAGCTTGAGGTCGGCCGGAACGATCTGACCGATATGGAGCCGCACGATATCGCCGGGAACGAGCAGCTGAGCCTTGATCGTCTGCCATTTGCCGTCCCTCAGCACGTCGGCTTCAGGTGCGAGCCCCTTCTTCAGCGCCGCCAGCGCATTTGCTGCCTTGTGGTCTTGCCAGAAGCCGATGATGGCGTTGAAGAACAGGAGCGCGGTGATGATGGCGAAATCCGACCATCGTCCGAGCAAGGCGGAGATCACTGCCGCCGCCTCGATCATGTAGGAGATGGATCCGGTGAAATAGCCGAGCAGCTTCTTGAGCGTACTGCCCTCTTTCTCGACGATGCCGTTGATGCCGTATTTGGCAAGCCGGGAGGCCGCTTCCGCCGAAGTCAAGCCGGTGCCCTGGCTGGTGGCAAGCCGGGCGAGAGCCTCTGTCGAGCTCATGGTCGCGAATGCATCGCCTTGCGGCATGGCCGGTCCCTGATGTCAGCTGGCCTTCACGGTCTTGTCGCGCTCGCCGGGGAACAGATGCCGCTTCGCGTCCTTCTCCTGCTCCATCTCGGCCGCGTGGTACTTCTGCCGGATCGCGTCGAGATCGATCTTGGGAGCGGGGATCTTGAGATTCATGTCGTCCAGCGTGTCGGCGATGATCTTCGAGATGACCAAATTGCGAAACCACTTCCTGTCGGAGGGCACGACATACCATGGCGCGTCCTTGCTGCTGGTCAGCCGCAGCGCGTCCTCGAACGCTTCGGTGTAGCTCTCCCACAGTTCGCGCTCGGTGTAGTCGCTCTCGCTGATCTTCCAGTTCCGGTTTGGATCGTTGAGCCGCTCCGCGAACCGCTTCAGCTGCTCACCCGGGCTGATGTGGAGAAAGAACTTGATGATCTTCACACCGTTTTCGCCGAGCAGCTCCTCGAATTGCCGAATGCGGGCATAGCGCTTGCTCCAGACCGACTTCGGCACGAGCTTGTGGACCCTGACGACCAGCACATCCTCGTAGTGCGAACGGTTGAAGATGGCGATCTGCCCCTGGGCGGGTTCATGCGGGTGAATGCGCCACAGGAAATCATGTGCGAGCTCCACCGCCGTCGGCTCCTTGAAATCGGCAACCTTCACGCCCTGCGGATTGGTGCCGGAGATGACATGCCGGATCGTGCCGTCCTTGCCTGCCGCATCCAATCCCTGCAGCACGACGAGCAGCGAACGCTGGCTCTCGGCATAGAGCTTGTATTGCAGCTTCTGCAGGCGGGCGACATGGCCGCGAGTTCTCTGCCCCTGCCACGTCGTCGTCCTTGTATTTGCCGGTGTCGGCAGGATCGAAACGGGACAGTTTGAGCTTTGAATCGGGTTCGACGAAATATTTCTGCTTGAATCCCATGACACTGACCCTGGCTTGCCCCGGTTGGTGAAAATATCCTGTACTGACGGCCTTACGGCAATAGCCGCTAGCGATGGTTAAGGAAATAGAGATTTCCGCCGAGGTCGGACACCGCAATGGCGCCCGGCTCGATCACCAGCACGGATACCGGCCGCGTCACCCCGGCGAGCACCACCTCCCGCTTGCCAGTTGAAAGATCGATGCTGAGCAGCCTTCCGCTGCCTGCCCTCCAGCCGCCGGCCTGCTCGAAGGCACCGTGTTCGAGCACCAGCATGGAATGGGGACCCTCGAAGGCGACGTCGACCGGCGCATTGAGGTCGGTGACCTCGATCCTTGCGGTGGTTGGAGCACCCTTGTCGGGCAGCGATACCACGCGGCCGCTGCCCGGCAGGAACGGAAATCCGCCGAACAGCGACACATAGAGCCGGTCGTCATGGACAGCGATTCCCGTCGGCACCGCGTCGAATTCGACGGTCTGCTTGTCGGTGAATTCGGTCGGCGACAGCGTTTGCAGCGCTGCCCCCGTCGTCTTCAGCCGCTTGAAGACGAATACCGTATCGCGCGATCCGCTGACCGACGACAGTCGCTCGAGGCTGTTGCGTGCGGCATCGACGACGATGAGACTATTGCCCGAAACCGCAAAGTCGTAGGGGTTCCACAGATCGTTGCTGATCACCGCAATCACGCCCTTGTCATTGATCCGCAGCAACGCGTGATCGAGCGGGCTCGCCGCCTGGTTGGCCGGCGTCCAGCCTTGCGCCACGATGTAGAACGAGCCGGCCCGTTCCACGCGGTAGGGTCCCGCTGGATCACCGAAGGAATCGGGCCCATGCGGCAGCTCGGGTCCAAAAATGCTCATCCGGCCGTCGGCCTCGCGCCGATAGAGCCGCCCATTGGCGAGATTGGTCACGAGAAGGGTGTTGCCGTCGCGCGCCAGGCCGGCAAACGATGCGCCGTCGCGATGCTCGACGGTGAGCCGGTACTGCGACGAAGCCAACGGTTCCGCGGCTGCCGGCGCGATCACGGCCAGCATCGCCGCGACGATCAGGGCAACGATCGTACGCATCGAAAACCGCCATTCGCCGCAAACCGGAAACGCGCATCATAGGCGAGCCGATAGGTCGTGGTGAGGTGACCGCGATCGCTGTTCCACCCGCCGCCACGCAGCACGCGATAACGCCCGTCCCCGCCATAGGAATCCTGCGTCCATTCCCAAACATTGCCGACCAGATTGAGCACGTCCTCCTTGTTGGCGCCGCGCGGATAGGAGTTGGCCGGCGCCGTCATCGCATAGCCGTCGCTATCGTCGCCGCCGCAGCAGATGTCGCTGCCGTGATTGGCCCTGTTGCCGTCGACCGGTGCATCGCCCCAGGGGAAGCGCGCCCCGTCGGTGCCGCGCGCTGCGCGCTCATATTCCGCTTCCGACGGCAACCGCAGGCCATAATGGGAGCAGAAGGCATCAGCGTCGTCAAAGCTCACCCCGACCACCGGCCGGCCGTCGATACCAAGCATCGGATGGCCACCATAATAGGACGAGCGATGGCCGGTGGCCTGGACGAAGCGCTGATATTGCCCATTGGTGATTTCAGTTTGGTTGATGGCGAAGGCACCGAGCTCCAGCGCGCGTTGCGGCCGCTCGTTTTCCGCGCCTTGGTCATTGCCATAGATGAATCGTCCACCCGGAATGGTGATCAGCGGATTGTCCGGGATGGGCTGCTCGAAGGCCTGGGTCGGTGTCGCCAGCACCGTTGGCAGGACGAACGACAGCACCCTAGAAATCCACACGCTTCTGTGTCTCCTCGTCGAACAGAAAAACCCGGTCGGCTGGTATGTGCACCCCGATCAGTTGATCGAAATCGACGCGGAAGTTGCGGTCGGCTCGCATGGTCAGCAGATTGTCGCCGATCCGCACGCTGACAAGCGTATTTTCGCCCGTGAGCTCGGCGGAATAGACGGGCGCGGTGAGATTGCGCTCGCCGGTGCCGTCCAGCAGCACCGTGACGTCTTCCGGCCGCACCCCCATTACGGCTCGGCTGATCGTAGCGTTTCCGAGGCCCTTGACGCTGAGACCGCCGGCGCTGGAGAAGGTCCCGCTTTGAACCTCGCCGGGTATCAGATTCATCGGCGGCGACCCGATGAACCCCGCAACGAACAGCGTGCGCGGATTGTTGTAGATGTCCTTCGGCGTCCCGAGCTGTTCGATCACGCCGTTGTTCATCACCGCTACCCGATGGGCAAGCGTCATCGCCTCGATCTGGTCATGGGTGACATAGATCGTCGTCACCTGGAGCTCATGCTGCAGGCGCTTCAATTCGGCGCGCATCTGCACGCGCAGCTTCGCGTCGAGATTGGACAGCGGCTCGTCAAGCAGGAAGACCCGTGGTGTTCGTATGATCGCCCGGGCCAGCGCCACCCGCTGGCGCTGACCGCCGGAAAGCTCCCGCGGCAGCCGGTGCAGCAACGCCTGCAGCTCCACCCGGCGAGCGACCTCCTCGACCCTGCGCTTGTGTTCAGCGGCCGGCACCTTTCGGATCATCAGGGGATAGCCGATATTGTCCGCCACCGTAAGATGCGGATAGAGCGCATAGGACTGGAACACCATGGCAACGTCGCGATATTTCGGCAGCACGTCGTTCATCCTCTCGGCGCCGAAATAGAGGTCGCCTGCCGACACTTCCTCGAGGCCGGCAACCATGCGCATCGTTGTGGTCTTGCCGCAGCCCGAGGGTCCGAGCAGCACCAGGAATTCCTTGTCGACGACTTCAAGGTTCAAATTGGCCACGGCAACAAAGTTTCCGAAGTTCTTGGTGACCGCTTGGAATCGAACCGACGCCATGGATTCAGCCCTTTACCGCGCCGAAGGACAGGCCTCGGACCAGGTGTTTTTGCACGATGAAGGCGAAGATCATGATCGGAATGCAGGCGGTGAAGCCTGTCGCACTGATCTCGCCCCAATAGGTGTGGAACTGCGTGACCCGCCCGGCTATCCCGATCGGCAGGGTCTGCGAGCGTTCGGTCAGCGTCAGGATGAGTGCCAGCAGGAACTCGTTCCAGGAGATGATCAAGCAGAAAATGGCCGTGGCCGCGAGGCCGGGGCGCGCCAGCGGCAACGCCACCCGCAGGAAGGCGCCCCAGCGGGTGTCGCCATCGACCATGGCTGCCTCTTCGAGCTCTACCGGCAGGTCCTGGAAATAGCTCTTCATCATCCAGGTGGCGAATGGCAGGTTGAAGGCCGTGTAGGCGATTACCACCGCGAGCTTGGTGTTCAGTAGGTTGAGATAGTTGAAGGCGAGATAGAGCGGGATGATGGTCACGATCGGCGGCATCATGCGGGTGGAGAGTATCCAGAAGCTGATCTGGTGACGCCACCGACCGGGATATTGGAACCGCGCCAGCGCATAGCCGGCGAGCGTGCCGAGCACCACCGAGATCACCGTCGTGGTCACCGCGATGATCAGGCTGTTCAGGGCATATTGCAGGAACGGTCGCTCGATGAAGGCGGCACGATAGTGCTTGAGCGTCGGATTGACCGGGAACCATTCCGGCGGTACCGCGAAAATATCGATATCGAATTTAAAGGAATTGCTCGCGATCCAGTAAACCGGGAAGAGGGTGATCACCAGTGCGACCGCAATCCCGATATAGGCGGCTATTTCTTGGCTCAGCATGGCAGTGCGGCTGCGCAACATCGAGGTGCCCTCCTATTCCGCAAGCCGCATGCGCTTGATGAACCAGGTGCTGAAGACGACCGTGGCGAAGAGCACGAAAAGCGAGATCGCCGCCGCATAGCTCTGGTCGGCAAAGCGGTAGGCCACCTGATAGATGTACAGACTGAGAGTTTTGGTCCGGTCCGCCGGTCCGCCGCCGGTCAGGATGAACACGAGGTCAAACAGCCTGAGTGCGTCCATGAAGCGCAGCAGCAAGGCGATGGCGATCACCGGCTTGAGAAACGGTAGAGTGAGGTCGCGGAATTGCCGCCATGCCGATGCGCCGTCGATGGCTGCCGCCTCGTAAGGCTCGATCGGCAGGCTGGCGAGCCCTGCCAGCATCAGGAGGAACATGAACGGCGTCCATTGCCAGACATCGGCAATGATCACCGACAGCATGGCTAGCCGGGCATCGCCAGCCCACGCTTGCGGTGGCAGCCCGAGATCGAACATGATTTCGTTGAGAATGCCGAATTGCGGCTCATAGATCAGCTTCCAGGTGATGGCAACCGCGACCGGCGGCAGCATCATCGGCAGCATCAGCAGCGTCTTCAGGATGTTCAGACGCCGAACATAGTTGTCGAGCAGGAGTGCCAGCCCGAGCCCCAGCAGGAATTCGATGCTTACTGACGCAAAAGTGAAGACGAGCGTGTTCCACAAGCCGATATGAAACTGTGAATCGGTCAGCAGCTTGACGAAATTCTGCGCGCCGGCGAATTGCCATGGCGTGTCGGGGTTGGGGCTGATTCGCGTGACCGCCGCCACGAACATGTAGGCCGACGGAAAGATCGTCAGCATGAGCAGCACCAGCATTGCCGGCGCCAGCATCAGGATGCGCAAATGGCGCTCGACCCATTGTTCGAATTTCGATCCCGTTGCGGGTCTCGCAGAGACCGAGGTTGGCGCGGCGCGTGTCATGCGGCGGCACTCATCGAGGGATCATGAGGGAAGGCGGGCGCCGGCAGCAGCTCCGGCGCCCGCGCTCCACAAGGGATTACTGCATGCCGGTGATCTTCTCGACCGCCGCCTGGGAGTTCTTCAATGCCTCTTCTGGCGTCTCCGTTCCGGCAACCGCCTTTGAAAGCTCGATGCCGAAGGCGTTCTCGATTTCCGGCCATTTCGGGTGGCGGGGCCGCGGCGTCGATGCCTGGATCGCCTTCATCAGCACCGGATAGTGCCGGAACTTGTCCTGCTTGGTCAGCTCCGGATCGGTGAATGTCGAGATGCGCACCGGCGGGTTGCCGCGCGCGGCCGAGATCTTGATCTGCTCCGGCGAGGTCGCCCACAGCATGAAGTCGAACGCCTCCTGCTTGTTCTTGGCAGCCGTCATGATGCCCATTGTCCAATGGCCGATTTCGGAGCTGCCGGGGTTGGTTCCTCCCGGGATGCCGGTGTAGGAGATCTTGCCGACCATGCGCGACTGCGTCGGATCTTCGAAAGTCGCGACCCAGTTCGGCCAGTTGATCGAGGAGGCGGCGGCACCGGCGGCGAGCGCCTGGCCGACCTCATTGGCATTGTAGCTCTCGACGCCTTTGGGCGAGGCGTCGCGCAGCGCCATGAACATCTTCATCGCCGCCGCCCCCTCGGGCGTGTCGATCGTCACTTTGCTGCGATCCTTGTTGAACAGATTCGCGCCATATGACCAGAACAGCGGCATGAAATCGGCAACCACCGGATTGCCCTGCCCGCCGCGGAACACATAGCCGAAATATCGGCCGCCGCCCTTGTCGGTGAGCGCCTTTGCCGCCTTCAGCACGTCGTCCCAGGTCTTCGGTTCGTCGACACCCGCCTCCTTGAACTTGGTGGCATCGTAGAAGAACATCTGTGCATTGCCGACATAGGGCAGGCAGATATAGGGCCCGCTGTCATAAGGATTGCGGCACAGCGCCAGCGACTTGGACAGGAAGTCATTGTCCGGCCCGTCCTTGCCGGCCTTCTTGAAATAGGGGGTGAGGTCCTCGAGGTGGCCGTTCTCGGCGAAGAACGGAATCCAGGGATCATCCATCAGCACGATGTCGAACGCGCCGGACTTGCTCTGCCCGGCATTGGCCGCCTGTTCGAACACATTGTTGTAGGGCGCCTGCACGATTTCCACCTTGGTGCCCTTGAGCTTCGAATAATCGGCGGCAGCGGCTCTCAGGCCGTCGCCCTCGCTTCCTGATGGAACAAGCACGGTGATATCGGCCCATGCCGGTTGGACCGCGGCTAGCGACCACAGCGCAAATGCCATGGTGAGAAACACTCGGCGAACCATCGTTTCCTCCATTCGGTTCAGACCTTGGGCCCTTTCTTTGCAGCGGCCCATGCTGCGTATTTCTCGATCACGCGGCAGAATCATAGTTGACTTTGACTGCCTGGCCAGTCTTCGCCGAATTCCTGGCCGCCTCGGCTAGGATCTGCGCTCTGCGCCCGTCCTCGAACCCGACTGCCGGTTCACCTCCGGATTGCACCGTTTCGATGAAGTCGTCCAATTCGCGGCGATAAGCTTCGAAATAGCGATCGATGAAGAAATGGAGCAGCGGCGCTGCCTGATCGGTAGCCTCTCCTGTCGATCGCCTGAGGTTCGTCATACGCAGATTTTCCGACGTGATCATCCCCTTCGACCCGAAGGCCTCCAGCCGCTGATCATATCCATAGACGGCACGCCGCGAATTGTTGATGTGGATCAGCGCGCCCTTTGCAGTGCGCATCACCACCATGACGCTGTCGTAGTCATCGAGCGCCGCAAGCTTCGGTTCGATCCGGATCGACCCGGTCGCCAGCACCTCGACCGGTTCCTCGCCGCTGACGAAGCGGGCAAGATCGAAATCATGGATGGTCATGTCGCGGAAGATGCCGCCCGACGTCCGAAGATAGTCGAACGGGGCTATATCGGGATCGCGGCTGGTGATGATCAGCTGCTCGAGAGCGCCGATCTCGCCCGCTTTGACCGCTGCGGCAACTGCGGCATGGCCTGGATCATAGCGCCGGTTGAAGCCGATCTGCACCTTCACGTCCGTGTTCGCGATCTGGCGCCGGCACTGCTCCACCCGGGCAATGTCGAGGTCGATCGGCTTCTCGCAGAATACCGGCTTGCCGGCCCGCGCTGCTGCCGTAATCAGCTCGACATGGGTATCCGTCGAGGTGGCGATGAGCACGGCGTCGACGGAACGATCCGCCAAAACCTCCTCAGCGCTGGCGGCCGGCCTCGCCCCGTGCCGCGCCGCGATCTGCCTGGCGGCGGCGGCGTCGACGTCATGGACACTCACCAGCCGCCCCTTGGCGCTCGCGGCGATATTGGCGGCATGAACGGCACCGATCCGGCCCGCTCCGAACAACGCCAAGCCGATCATGACCGGCTTCCTCCCGTAATCCGCGACGCTGGGCGCGTCGACTGGTCTTTGGGGTCATTTGATCAGATCGGCGCACAGGTTTAAAGTGCGCGTTCGATAGTGCCCCGGGGACAGCCTCCAACCCTCCGATCGAGATAGGGTGATGCAGAAACTGCGCGTCGGATTGGTTGGGGCAGGGCCTGTCGGCCTGGCCGAGCATGCCCTCGAGGCCCGCCTGCACGTGCTGTGCGAGAAGCCGCTGGCTTTGACCGTCGCCGGTTGCAATCGGATTGCTACCGCCCTCAACCGCCCCCGCCATTGCACAGGACGATAATATGAGAATCGGCGTCTATTCGGACTCTTTGCCTGAACTTGACCGGCGGCAGTTTTTTGCCTGGTGCGCCGAGCGCGGCATCCGCGATGTCGAACTCGGGGTCGGAGCATGGGGACCCTGGCCGCGGCCCCACCTCGATCTTGCGACCATCGGCAGCCAGCGTGAGCGTGACCGGTTGAAGGGAGAGCTAGCCGAATTCGGCTTGCGGCTCGCCGCCGTGAATGCCGCTGGCAATTTGCTTCATCCCGATCCTGACAAGCGCGCCGATGCCCAGGCCCGCTTCGAGGCCGCTCTCGATCTCGCCATGGCGTTCAGGGTGAACCGGGTCATCACCATGAGCGGCTGCCCTGCCGGGCCGGGTGGGGGCACGCTTGGCGTTTTTCCCTGCTGGGCAACCGTGAGCGACAGCGAGGACCTCTTCGCCTGGCAGATGCAAAACGAGGTCGGCCCGTACTGGAGCGCCATCAGCGAACGGCTGGCCGCCGGCGCCGCCGACCTCATGGTCTGCCTTGAGCTCCACCCCGGCGTCACCATCTTCACTGCCGCCGGCTTCGAAGCGCTCACCCGATATGTCGGCCCCAATATCGGCATCAATATGGACCCCAGCCATTTCTGGTGGCAGGGCATCGATCCGCTTACCGTGATCGAGCGGCTCGGCGACCGCATCGGCTATGCCCATGGCAAGGACACGCTGATCCATCGCGACCGCGTGCGCCGCGACGGCCTGCTTCACTACGCGCCGCCTGCTGACCCGGCTCAGGCGCCCTGGCATTTTGCTGCGGTGGGTGAGGGGCATGATGATGCGACCTGGACGGCGCTCATCGGTGCCCTCAAAGCCGCCGGCTATGACGACGTCGTCTCGATCGAGCATGAGGATCCTCGCTATCGCGGTGAGGAGGGGACGCAGCGCTCGTTCGAGGGATTGCAGCGAGCCCTGTCGTGAGTGGTGTGCGCTATGAGGGCGTCGAGAAGCGCTTCGATCCGGTGGTGGCGTTGCGTGCCCTCGATCTCGATGTCCCGAACCGTGCCTTCCTGGCCTTGCTCGGTCCGTCGGGCTGCGGCAAGACCACGGCCTTGCGGGTGCTTGCCGGCCTTGAGGCACCGACTGCCGGACGGGTGCTCATCGGCGGGCGCGACGTGACGCGGCTGCAGCCGCGCGACCGGGATATCGCGATGGTGTTCCAGAGCTATGCGCTCTATCCCCACATGACGGTCGGCGACAACATCGCCTACCCGTTGCGCATCCGCAAGGTGCCCCCTGCCGAGCGCGATCGCAAGGTCGCCAAAATCGCCTCCGCCCTCGAGGTCGATCATCTTCTCCGACGCTATCCTCGGCAGCTTTCCGGCGGTCAGCGCCAGCGCATCGCCTTGGCGCGCGCCATCGTCCGGGACCCCGCCGCCTTCCTCATGGACGAGCCGCTGTCCAATCTCGATGCGCGGCTGCGCCTGACCATGCGCGGCGAGATCAAGCGGCTGTGCCACGAGCTCGGTGCCACCACCATCTACGTAACGCATGATCAGGCTGAAGCTCTGACCATGGCCGATCTCGTGGCCGTGATGCGCGACGGCGCCATGCAGCAGCTCGGCACGCCGGAGGAAATCTATGACCGGCCGGCCAACCGCTTCGTCGCGCTTTTCGTCGGCAGCCCGCCGATGAATCTCCTGCGCGCGGCCGTCGATGCCGGTGGGCTTCACGTCGCGGGCATAACCCTGCCGCTTTGTCCGGGCCGGTATGATGGCTGCGACCCGCAAGCAATAACCGAAGTCGGCGTTCGGCCCGAGGACATCGTGCTCGGCGGTGCCGGCGAACCCTCAAGCCTCAATGGAGAAGTGTACGTGATCGAGCCGATGGGCAACGAGACGCTGGTCGTCATCCGTCTCGGCGAGGAGAAGGTGTCGGCCCGGGCACGGCGCGGCTTCCGCGCCGCTGTCGGTTCCGCCATCGGCGTCTCCTTCGATCCGGCCGATGCCTGCTTCTTCGATACTTCCGGCTCGACCATCGTCCATCGTGACGCAAAAAAGGGAGGAAACTAGATGAACACGCGTGAACTGCTGAAGTGGAAGCTCAATCGGCGGAAGCTTCTCAAGGCCGGCGCCGGTGTGGCGCTCGGCTCGACGCTCGCGTCCACCCTGGCTGCCCCGCCGATTGCCAGGGCGGCCGGCGGCAAGGTCATCATTGGCGCCTTCGCCGATGGCGGGCTCACCCCCTTCAAGCAGAAGATCATTCCGCTGGCCAAGTCCGAAGCGGGCTTCGATGTCCAGTACCTCGAGGACGAATATGGTGTGACCCTCGAGAAATGGTTCGCCGATGCCCAGAACCGAGCCGGTCAGTATGACATCTATCTGCTGGACGACCCCTGGGTGCCTCAATTTGGCGCTGCCGACGTGCTCGAAGATCTCGGCGCCGGCGGCATCGATGCCTCCGATCCCGACTGGATCGCGTCGCTCATCGCCATGGGTTACTGGCCGCCGCGCCAGGGCGCGCGCGTCAAGGGCTTCGAGGACGCGACGCCCAAGCTCATCTCGCTGCCCTTTGTCGGCGACCTGCAGACCCTGACCTACCGCAACGACGTCTATGCCAGCGGCGCGCCCGCCACCTGGGACGAGCTCATCGCCAAGGGCAAGGAAGGTGTCGCGGCCGGCAAGATCAAATATCCGATCGTATTCCGCGGCGTTAGCGGCAATCCCATTGTCACCAGCTGGTATCCGATCTTCCTGTCCTTCGGCGGCAAGTTCTTCGATGACAAATGGAACGTCACCTTCAACTCGGACGCCGGCAAGGCTGCCGCCGACTACTTTGTCGGCACCCTCAAGCAGAACGCGCCTCCCGGCGTCGTCGAGTTCGATTCCGACCAGGAAGGCGCCTCGATTCTCGGCGGCGAGGCCGGCGCCATCATTCAATATTCCGGCAATGCTCTGAAGGCTGACGATCCCAAGCAGACCAAGGTTGCCGGCAAGCTCGATTTCGGGGTGGTGCCGAAGCAGGAGAAGGGCGTCGCCCAGATCGGCATCTTCATCGCCTCGGTTCCAAAATCGGCACCGAACAAGGCCAATGCCATCGAGTTCCTCAAATGGTACGTGAGCCCGGCGACCCAAGCCAAGCTGGCGGAGGCCGGGTCGATTCCGGTGCGCCGCAGCGCCTTTGCCGTGAAGGATCCGGGAAACCGGCTCATCCCGGTGGCGCTCAAGCAGCTCGATGCCGGCGCCGAGCCGCGTCCGCGCACCCCCGACTGGGCCAAGGTCGAGGAGCTGCTCGGCATCGAGCTCAACAAGGCGCTGCAGGCGGGCTCCGGTGGCGGCGCGGCGCTCGACACGGCGGCCGGAAAAGTGACGAGCTATCTGAAGGACGCCGGCTACTACAAGTGAGCGTGCTCGGGCGACTGCGGAGCCGCGAGCGGCTTCAGGGGGCGGGGCTGGATGCAGCCCTGCCTTACCTCCTTCTTGCTCCGAGCATCCTTGTCACCCTGATCGTGCTCGTTTATCCGCTGTGGGACGGCGTGCGCGCCAGCACGCAGTTCTACCGCTATGGCAAAGCCTTACGCTATGTCGGCCTCGACAATTACCGGCGGCTCTGGGACGATCCGCAATTCCTCAACTCATTATGGGTGACGTTGCGCTTCGTGACCGCCTCGGTTGCCATCGAGACTCTGCTCGGCTTAGCCCTGGCGCTGTTTTGCGTGCGCGAATTCCGCGGTATCAGGCTGTTGCGCACCGTCCTGATCGTGCCGATGGTCATCACTCCCGTGGTGGTGGCGATCGTCTTCCGCCTGATCTACGCCAGCGATGCCGGCATGCTCACCGCCTTTTCCGAGGCTCTGGGCGGCAGCCCGGTCCAGATCTTGGGCGAACCCACCCGCGCCTTCATCGGACTTGTCGCACTTGATGTCTGGGAGTGGACACCACTCATGTTCCTCATCCTGCTGGCTGGATTGCAATCCTTGCCGGTTGAGCCCTTCGAGGCGGCGCGGGTCGACGGCGCCGGTCCATGGCGGGTGTTCGTGGACCATACCTTGCCGATGCTGCGGCCGGTGATCGCCATTGCCATCGTGCTGCGCACCATCGATGCCTTCGGCACCTTCGACCAGGTTTTCGTCCTGACCCGCGGCGGCCCCGGCGAGGCCACCCGGCTGCTCTCGGTGTTCGGTTATGATACCGCTTTCAAGTTCCAGCAGACCGGCTACGCGGCGGCGCTGTTCCTGACCATGGGCCTGATCATTCTGGCAATGGCCCTGGCCGCCGTGCGGATGCTGCGGCGGGCTGGCGAGTCATGAAGGAGCGCATCCTCCGCGGTCTCGTGGTAGCGTTGCTGCTGATCATCGTGCTGCTGCCGATCTATTGGATGGTTGCTGCCTCGCTCAAGTCCAATCTCGAGATCACCCAGCAGGCGACGCTTTATCCGCATGCCCCCTCCTTCGACAATTATCGCCGGCTGTTCTCCGAGAAGCAGTTCGGCGATTATCTCACCAATTCGCTGGTGGTGACCGCCTGCTCGGTGGCCTTGTCGCTCCTCATCGGAACGCTTGCCGCCTATGCCATCGCCCGCTTCCATCTCCGCTTCAATCTCGAGCGCACCGTCGGATTGTCGCTGTTGACGCTCCGCATCGTGCCGCCGGTGGTGATCCTGATCCCGGTCTATCTGCTGATGCTCGATCTCAGGCTTCTCGACACCTGGCTTGGGTTGATCATCACCTATACCGCGCTCAACATCACCTTTTGCGTCTGGATGATGGAAAGCTTCTTTCGCGAGATCCCGGCCGATCTCGAGGAAGCGGCGATGGTCGATGGCGATTCCCGCTTCACCGCCTTTCGCCGCATCACCCTGCCGCTCGCCGCACCCGGTCTTGCCGCCACCGCCATCTTTGCGGTGATCGTGACCTTCAACGAGTTTCTCTTCGCGCTGGTGCTGACGGCCACGCCGCGCGCCATGACGATGCCGCGCGGCACCGCCACGCTCATCGGCCGCATCGACACCGACTGGGCTTCGATGGCGGCCGCCGGCGTCGTCGGCGCCTTCCCGATCGTGCTCTTCGCGCTTCTGGTGCAGCGCCACCTCGTGCGCGGCCTGACGCTTGGAGCGGTCAAATAGTCTGATTTCACGGCTGTTCAGACCTTTGCCACCTCGCTCCAGCGGCCGCTGTCGGCGGACGCGATCACCGCATCGAGCACGGCGCCTACCTTTGCTGCCGTATCGAGCGCGGTGAGCGGCGGGCGACCTTCGGCAACGAGCTCCATGAGCTCGTGAACCTCGATCGCCTTGTGATCGTTGAAGCTCAGGCCATGGCCGGCTGCCGGGCTGATCGCGGCGTAGAACGGGTGGTTCGGATGGGTCAGGATGCGTGTGAATCCCGCCCGTTCGGGCGCTTTGCCAGCGACATGGAGGTTGAGCTCGCCACCGCGCTCTCCTTCGAACCGCAATGCACCCTTGCTACCGATGATCTCGTAATTGATCGCCATCTTGCTGCCGCTCGCAATTCGGCTCGCCTCGACATAGCCTTGGACACCATTGGTAAAGCGCAGGAGCGCCAGCGCTTGGTCGTCATTGGTGACTTCTCGTCGCTCTCTCCTGTCGCCGACTACGATGCGCTCGCCTGTCACGATCTTCGTCTCGCCGGTCACCGCGGCAATGTCGCCGACGAGGTGCAGGGCGATGCTGATGATGTGGCTGCCCAGATCGCCGAGCGCGCCGGCCTTGCCGGCAAGCGCCTGATCGCAGCGCCAGGTGAAGGGTTGAGCCGGATCCGACAGATAGTCCTCATTATGCGTGCCGCGAAACAGCACGATATCGCCGAGCACCCCCTCCGCGATCAGCTCTCGGGCTAAGCCGATCATCGGATTGCGCAGATAGGTGTAGCCGGTGAGGCTCCGGATGCCCGCCTGGCGTGCCGCCGCGGCGACTTCGCGGGCATCGCTGCCCGACAGACCGACTGGCTTCTCGCAATAGACCACCTTGCCGTTGGCGATCGCCGCCAGCGCGATCTCGCGATGGAGCACGCTTGGCACGCAGATGTCGACCACATCGATATCGCGGCTCTCGACCACCGCCCGCCAGTCCGGCGCTGCATGGCGAAAGCCGAGCCGGGCTGCCGCTTTGACCGCCAGCTCGGGCGTCGCTTCCGCGACCGCCTCCAGAACCGGCGAGCCGCCATCATTTCCGAAGGTGGTGTCGTGGACCAGGTAGCCATGGACATGGCAGCGCGCGATCGCTCCCGCTCCGATCAGTCCGATGCGGACCGGACGCGTCGCCATGGGCTCAGCTGGCGACGGAGAAGCCGGCCGCCCTGGCGATCCGCTCAAGATGCGCATAACCGAGCTCGGCATAGATGGCGGGATTGGCTACCCGCGGGTCCTGCTCGGCCTCTTGGACGACCCAGCCGCGATAATTCGCTTCTTTCAGGGCCTTGAAGACCGCCGGATAGTCGACGATGCCGTCTCCCGGTGCCGTGAAGATGCCGGACAGGATCGCCTCCGAGAAGCTGGCATCGCGACGCCGGCAGGCTTCGAGCGCGTAGCCTCGGATGTCCTTGCAGTGGACGTGATTGATCCGTGCCCCGAACACCCCGATCGCCGCCACCGGATCGCCTCCGCCATAGGTCAAATGGCCGGTGTCGAGGAGGAGCCCGACGCTTGGCCGCGTATTTTCCATGAGGCGGCGGACGTCCTCCGCTGACTCGACGGCCGTGCCCATATGGTGGTGGAAGGCCATGCGCACGCCCTGGTCGGCCAGGTAGTCGGCAACCTCCGAGGTCCGGGCGCCGAGCGTCTTCCAGGTGGCGGCGCCGTCGATCTGGGGCCGGGTGCTGCGCCGGCCGCCCACGTCGTTGACGATGTCCCCGCTCGTCTCGGCAAACACCATGATCTCGGCACCGCACGCCTGGTGCAGCGCGAGATGCTCCTTGAGCGCCGCAATCTCGGCCTTGGCGTCACGCTGCAGCAGCTTTCCCGAATACCAACCGCCGACCAGGCGAAGCCCATGCCGGTCGAGCAGCGCGCGCAGCTCCCCTCCTTGCTTGGGCATCTTGCGCCCGAGCTCGATGCCGCTGAAGCCGGCCGCCCGCGCCTCGGCGAGACAGGTTTCGACCGGAATGAAATCGCCCAGCCAATGCATGCAGTCATTGGTCCAGCCGATCGGGTTGATGCCAAAGCGGATCGTCATGTTTGCGCTTCCTGATTGCCAAAATTACTTCTGATCGCGAGCGGCCAGCGCCTGCTCATAGGCCTTGCGGGCCTGCTTGACACTGCCGCGCGACGACACCTCGGGAACCGGCACGTCCCACCAGGCGCCGCCCTCGGCAGTGGATACCGCCGGATCGGTCTCGATGACTATCACATGCGTGCGATCGCTGGCGCGCGCCTTGTCCAGTGCAGCCTCGAGCGCGGATATCGATGTCACCTGCTCGGCCAGGGCTCCAAGCGCCGCAGCATGTGTCGCGAAATCGATCGTCGGCAGCGTCAGATGCACCGTGTCCTTGAGAAGATTGTTGAACGACTCGATGCCGCAGGACCGCTGCAGCCGATCGATGCAGCCAAAGCCGCGATTGTCGAGCACGACGATATCGAGCTTGGCGCCGAGCATGATCGAGGTGGCGATCTCCGAGTTCATCATCAGATAGGAGCCATCTCCGACCAACACGACGACCCGGCGGTCGGGCAGCGCGAGCTTCGCCCCGAGGCCGCCGGCAATTTCGTAACCCATGCAGGAATAGCCATATTCCAGATGATAGCCCTCGGGCTTTGTGGCCCGCCACAGCTTGTGCAGCTCGCCCGGCAACCCGCCTGCCGCGCAGACCACGATGTCGTCCGGGCTGGTCCGGCGGTTGACGGCTCCGAGCACCTGCGCATCGCTCGGCAGCGTGTTGCCGCGCGGTGCCGCAGTCACCTTGTCGACCGTCTTGCGCCATTCGGCCGCTTCTTCGCGTGCTCGGCCCTGCCACGCCGACGGCGCCCGCCAGTCGCCGAGCGCCCGCGACAAGGCGCTCAAGCCCGCCTGCGCATCCGCCACCAGAGCCTGCGCATTATTCTTGTTCGCATCGGCTGCCGACACATTGAGCTGGATCAGCCTGGCATTGTTGAACAGCGCGTGCGATCCGGTGGTGAAGTCCTGCAGCCGCGTGCCCACCGCCAGGATCACGTCCGCCTGGCGGGCCAGCGTATTCGCCGCCGTCGAGCCGGTGACACCGATGCCGCCGAGATAGAGCGCATGATCCCACGCGATCGAACCCTTGCCCGCCTGCGTCTCGGCCACCGCCACACCGTGGCGCTCGGCATATGCCGCGAGCGTCTCGCTGGCGAGAGAGTACTTCACCCCGCCGCCAGCTACGATCATCGGTCGCTCGGCATGTCTCAGCGCCTCGGCTGCTGCCCCAAGCTCGTCGCGATCGGGCTCCGGCCGCCGCCACCGCGCGGTCCGGCGCTCGAACAGGGATTCAGGGAAATCGCCGGCCTCGACCTGCACGTCCTGCGGCAGGCACAATGTCACCGGCCCGCACTCGCCAGGATCGGTCAGTACGCGCACCGCCTCGGGCAGGGCGCTGACGAGCTGCTCCGGCCGGGTGATGCGGTCGAAATAGCGCGACACCGGTCGCAAGCAGTCATTGGCGGTGGTGGTCGGATCGCCGACCACCTCGATCTGCTGCAGCACCGGATCTGGCCGCCGGCTGGCGAAGGTGTCGCCCGGGAGCAGCAGGAGGGGCAGCCGGTTGACATGGGCCACCGCCGCCGCCGTCACCATATTGGTGGCGCCCGGCCCGATCGAGCTCGTGCACGCCATCATCCGCCGGCGGTTCATCGTCTTGGCGAACGCGGTCGCCGCATGCGCCATCGCCTGCTCGTTGTGCGCCCGGTAGGTCGGCAGGATATCGCGCGCTGCCGCCAGCGCCTCGCCGAGCCCTGCGACATTGCCATGTCCGAATATCGCAAACACCCCGCCGAACAACGGCATCAGCCGGCCACCGATTTCAACTTGCTGGGCCGCCAGAAACTTGACGATTGCCTGCGCCATGGTCAGACGGACGGTGCTCATCGCTTGACTCCTTCTCGCGCCCTTCGCCACCCCTCGATCATGCGCCGATAGGCATCTGCCACCGATGCCCGGGCCTGCTCGTCGTCGATCGTGCCATTCATCCACGCCTCCGCCGCCGCGCCGAAGATCGTCCGCCCGATGGCGAAACCCTTGCACGCCGGCTGCCGTGCCGCCACGGCGAGCGCCGCCATCATCTCGCTTTCCGGCGCATCGAGTCCGAGCAGCAGGATGCCGCGGCAATTGCTGTCATTGGCACCGACCGCTTCGCTCACCATCGCCCAGCCGTCATCGCCCGGCGGTCCGGCAAGCTTCCACCAATCGGGCGCGATGCCAAGCCCGTAGATCCAGCCGATGAGGCGCGCGAGCACCGCCGCGTCATTGGCGGCGCCATGGGTCGGAATGATCTCGAGCAGGAGCTCATGGCTGGTCGCGCGACAGGCACCGAACAAGCGCGCGAGCTGCTGCTCCTGCTGCTTGCGCACCGCCTCGTCGTCATCGGGATGGCAACGCAGCAGGCACTTCACCACATGTTGGACCGGCCATTCCTCCAGCGTCACGGCAACATCGTCGCTGCCTTCGAAGGAAAGCGGGCTTGCCTCCGGCAGCTCGATCGGGCGGGCGATGAAATGGCCGCAGCCGCTTGCCCGATCAAGGGTTTGCTGGCCGTAGCGATCATCGAGGATGATGCCGAATGACGGGCAATCGCCTGCCGCTTGGCGGCCCCCTTCATAGACGAGCTGCTTGAAGCGCGCGATCACCGCCCGCGGCTTGCCCGCCTTGTCGGCCCGCCTTTCGAGCTGGCTGCGGTGATCGAAGGCAAGCACGGTCAGCTCTTCTGGCTGCGGCCGCCGGGTCGTCGACCAGTGAATCTGGTTGAGCACCGGATCCTGCCGCAGCACGCGACAGCGGCTGCCCACGGTGAGGAAGTGCTGCAGCTCCGGCCAGGTCGGCATCGCCGGCGCACAACCATGGCGCGACACCACGATCGCTCCGGCGGCGTTGCCGAGGCGGAGCGCCCCCTCCAGCGGCTCCTCCCTCAGATAGCCGCGCACGAACCCGGCGAGAAACGCATCGCCGGCGCCGAGCACATTATAGACCTCGATCGGAAAGCCGGATGCCGTGATTCCATCCTCGACGGCGCCCGGTATGGGACCGGGGAAGGCGGCGGCCCCGTGCGAGCCACGCTTGACGACGATGAGCGCCGGCGAGATCGCGCGAATTCGACGCAAAGCCCCGATCGTATCCGTCGCGCCGCCGGCGATGTGGATCTCCTCCTCGGTCCCGACGATCACCGTGCAATGGGGCAGGATCGATTGCAGATGCTGCGTCACCGTTGCATCGTCCACGAAGCGCACTTCACCGGTGCCATGACCGCCGAGCCCCCACAGCACCGGTCGGTAGTCGATGTCGAGAATGACCGCGCTGCCCGCCGCCTTGGCGGCAGCCACCGCAGCCATGCTGGATTCGGCCACCATGGGCGTGGAGAAATGCGTGCCGGTGACCACCACCGCCCGCGCCGAAGCGATGAACTCGGGTGCGAAATCGGCGGCACCGAGCGCCATGTCGGCGCAGTTCTCGCGAAAGAAGATGAGCGGAAATGTCTCGCGATCGCGAATGCCCAGGATCACCAGCGCCGTCAGTCGCTGCCGGTCGGTGATGAGATGGCTCGTGTCGACGCCCTCGCGCCCCAGCTGCTCGCGGATGAAACGGCCCATGGCTTCATCGCCGACCCGCGACAGCAGCGCCGTTCGCAGGCCGAGCCGTGCCGCGCCGACCGCGATATTGGCCGGACAGCCGCCGACATATTTGTTGAAGCGCGCCATGTCCTCGAGGCGCCCGCCGACCTGGCCGCCATAGAGATCGACGGATACCCGTCCGATGGTGATGAGGTCGAGCCGGCGCTCCACCATGACCTCAGGCGGTCCTTGGCTTCCAGTAATCGGCACCTGGCTCGGTCGTCCAACGATGCTCCGCCGTGAATTCCGGCACCGTGTAAGGATTATCGGGCAAGTGCCTGATCACCCAGGAATAGTACATGCCATAACCGGGCGCGGCGCATTGCGCATGATCAAGACCGGGTGGTATTGCGATCGTGTCATAATGCCTGACCTTGACGACGCTCTCGCCGATCTCGCCATGGCCGTAGCCTTCGGGGCGCGTGAAGCGATAGTGATAGATCTCGGGCTGCGGATGGTGGTGCGGCGGATAGCTCGACCAGCGCCCCTGCAACGTGATGACCTCACCCAGCACCAGATCGGCGTCGGGATGGGCATTGCGCCTGTCGAAGATCGTTCGCACCAGCCGATGGCAGCTGTCGCCGACCTGTCCCTTGCCGCGATGTTCGTCGGGCACGTCCTGCGGCCCGTAGAAGCGGTTGGGGAACGGCTTCCGGTTGCGGACTGCATAGACGGTGAGCTCGCTCGCCATTACCGCCGCGAGTCGCACCTTCCCGCCTGCCGCCACATGCAGCGCGCTTGGCCCCTCGTCGAACAGCGACCGCCGCGACATCCGCCGCTCGACCCCGCCGGCCATGACCTCGACATCGCCCGACATCAAAAGGAAAGCCGTCTCGCCATCCGGCACCGTCTCCCACACGTCGCCCCCGGCAAGCTTCAGAACGCCGAAGGCGATGCCGCTCGGCTCGGCAACGGTGGTCACTACGGTGTAACCTTGGGGGAAACCGGCGCGAAAGTGCTTGATATGGTCTTGCATGGCTGGGGCTCGGGGCAGAGGGCGGCGGCATCGTAGATCACGCGCGGAGCCCGCGCCAGTGATGCCTTGGCCCGCCTGGTGCCGCTCGTCGTGCCGGTTGCGGGCAGCCCTCGTTCTCAGGGTTCCGGCGGCAGTATGACCCCTTTCTTTAGGATGAGATTGCCATAGAGCCGTCGCTCGCCGGTTGCGACGATGGCGAAGCAGCCTCTGGCGCGGGCGTAGAATTCCGACCGCTCGAGCGTACCGACGCGGTGACCGCCAGCCTGCCTTGCAACCAGCTGGTCGAATGCGCGACAGACGGGCGGCATCGATTGGGGATCATCGACGACCTCCATGCGCAACGCCGCCGTGTCGACGAAGGTGTCGAGCGGCATGAGGGTGAGGATCGCCTCCACCATCCGCACCGCATCCGTCCCCTCGGCCCGGATCAGCCGCTTGGCGCCGTCGGTGGCCGGGTAGTTGGCATCGACCACCGCGATCTCGTCGCCATGCCCCATGGCGCGCAGCACGAACAGCAGGTCGGGGCCCAGTATGGGATCGATTCCGCGCAGCATTGCTGCATGTTGACCCAGAACTGCAGCGGCTGCAATCATGCCGGCAAGCACCGCGGAGAGCCGACCACAATTGCGGGCGAACAAACTTTGGAGGAATCCATGAAGGTGAAGCGCTATTTGGTGGGGCTCGCTGCCCTTCTTGCCGTTGCTGCGCCAGGATCGCGGTCGCAAGCAGGCGAATTCGACGGCGTGACAGTCAATCTCGTCACCTTTACCGGCCCGCAGATCGCCGAGCCGCTGCAGCGCCGGGCGCCAGATTTCGAGAAGCTCACCGGCGCCAAGGTCAATGTCACGACCGTGCCGTTCTCCGATCTTTACACCAAGCTGCTGACCGACTGGTCGAGCGGCACCAACTCGATCGACGCCGCAGTCTTTGCGCCGCAATGGATGGTCGACTATGTGGCCGGCGGGTTCCTCGAGGACCTGAGCGGCCGCATCACCAAGGACAAGGAACTGCAGGAGGATGACGTCGCCCAGTTCTTCCGCGACTTCTCGCAGAAATATGCCGGCAAGACCTACATGATCACCCTCGATGGCGACTTCCACATGATCTATTACCGCACCGACCTGTTCGAGGCGGCCGGTCTGAAGCCGCCCGAGACCTGGGAGGACTATGTCGCTGCCGCCAAGGCCTTGCATGGCAAGGACATGAATGGCGACGGCACCCCGGATTACGGCTCCTGCATCGCCAAGAACCGCAACCAGCAGTCCTATTGGTTCATCACTTCGGTCGCCGGCGGTTTCATCCAGTCGAAGGGCACGAACCAGGGAGCATTCTTCGATGTGCGGGACATGAAGCCGCTCGTCAACAATGAAGGCTTTGCCAAGGCCCTCGATCTCTACAAGGAGACCACCAATTACGGGCCGCCCAACGAGATCAATCTCAATGTCGGCGACACCCGCAGCCTGTTCACGTCCGGCCGTTGTGCCCTGTCTCTCGACTGGGGCGACATCGGCACGCTCGCCATCGACCCGGCTACGTCCAAGGTCATCGACAAGGTCGGCGCCGCCATTCTGCCGGGCTCGAAATCGGTGCTCGACCGCGACACCGGCAAGCTCGCACCGTGCACGAATGAATCCTGTCCCCATGCCGTGAACGGCGTCAACCATGCCCCGTACGCTTCGTTCGGCGGCTGGGGCGGCGGCGTCAACGCCCATGCCGATCCCAAGGTGAAGGATGCTGCCTATGCCTTCTTCGCCTACATGGCTCAGCCGGCGCAGTCCAATGTCGACGTCACGATCGGCAAGACCGGCTTCAACCCCTATCGAATCTCCCAATTCAAGAACCTCGATAATTGGACCAAGGCCGGCATGAGCGAGAAGGCGGCGAAGTCCTATCTCGGTGCGATCGAGGCAAGCCTCGATAGTCCCAACATGATCCTCGACCTGCGCATCCCGCAGAACCAGAAATATCAGCAGGTGGTGCTCGACGAGGCCGTGTCGCGGTTCCTCGCCGGCGAAATCGACCGCGATGCCGCCATGAAGGCGATCGAGGAAGGCTGGAACAACCTCAATGAGGAAATCGGCAAGGAGGATCAGCTCAAGGCCTACAAGGCGACGATCGGCGCGCCATAGGAGATGACCTCTCCCGCTCCCTTCCGTCCGCTCGCGAGACGGGGGGAGGGAGAGAAATGAGGGCGGCTCTCATTTCCCCGTAGTCCCCACGTTTGCCGGGAGAAGGTGGCCGGAGGCCGGATGAGGGCTTCGCAGCACGCGGCGAAGGAGACGCAGAGGCTCCCTATGGATTGGTCACGGACCAGCCTCGCCGAATGGGCGGATCGGCATGCCGGACGCATCATGGTGCTGCCGGCTGCCCTGTTCATCCTCACCTTCGCGCTGTTTCCGCTGATCGTCTCAGCCTATCTGTCGGTCGCGCGTTTCGCCCTCGCGCCAGGCGGTTTCAGGCTGACCTTCGTCGGTCTTCTGAACTACCGGAAGCTGCTCCTCGGAGCCCAGCAATACCACTTCCTCGGCACCTTCCAGAGCCTCGGCGCGGTGGCGTGGGTCTTCCTTGCAATCATCACCGCGGCGCTGCTGGTCGCGTTCGGACGCTGGCTCACCGGCGGCAGCGTCACCGCTGCCGGCGCCATCGGTCGCATCATATCGATGACGCTCGCCGTCGCGCTGGCGCTTCTCGTCGGCGCCACCATCCTTTCCAATGGCTTCCCCGGCACCTTCGTCACCACCTTTTTCTATGTCATCGTCGGCGTGACCATACAATTCCTGCTCGGGCTCGGCCTGGCGCTCCTCTGCGCCAAGCCGATCCGCGGCCGGAGCTTTTTCCGCGTCGCCTTCTTCGTGCCGCTGATGGTGACGCCGGTCGGCATTGCCTACACTTTCCGCATGCTTGCCGACATGCAGAAGGGCCCCTTCGCGCCGATCAGCCGGGCGCTCGGGCTCGGCGAATGGGCCTGGGCCATGGAACCGTGGTCGGCGCGCCTGATCGTGCTCCTCGGCGACACCTGGCAGTGGACCCCGTTCATGTTCATCGTGCTTCTGGCGGCCATCGAGAACCAGCCGCGCGAGCAGGTCGAGGCGGCCCATCTCGACGGCGCCGGCCCCTTGCAGATCTTTCGCGACATCACCTGGCCGGCCATCGCGCCGGTTGCTGCCACCGTCGTTCTCATACGCCTGATCGAGGCGTTCAAGATCGTCGATCTGCCGAATGTGCTGACCGGCGGCGGGCCCGGTCTCGCCACCGAGTTCGATGACCCTCCACGCCTTCATCGCCTGGCGCACCCAGGACCTCGGCGGTTCGGCGGCGATCGGCTACATCCTGCTCTTCGCCTCGACGGTGACCTGCATTTCCTTCTTCAACTATGTGGTCCAGAAATCGCGGAAATACCAATGACCACTGCCGACCGACGCCCGCTGCGCCAGCGCCTGTTCGAGCCGCGCAACATCGGCTCGCAGGCCCTCGTCCCCAAGATCGCCACCTATGCGGCTCTCCTCTTCTGGACCTTCGTGGCGCTGATGCCGCTCTATTGGGTCCTGATCACGTCCTTCAAGCTGCCGATCCAAGTCGATGCCGGCCCGTTCTATCTGCCCTTCATCGACTATCGGCCGACGCTCGACGCCTGGCACTACATCCTCGTTGACACCGCGCGCGACACCATCAGGCCCTATGTCAATTCCGTCGTGGTCGGTCTCGCCAGCACCTGCCTTGCCGTTCTCGTCGGCGCAACCGCGGCTTACGCGCTTGTGCGCATCCGCTTTCGCATCAAGATCGCTGCCGTGGCGAGCTTCATCATCCTGCTGCTCGGGGTCATCGTCGCGGTCGGATATTTCGATGCCGACTGGCGGCTCGCATCGACGATCGCCACCGTCCTCTTTCTCCTTGGCTTGTCGACTCTCGCCCGTCGCTTCAAGCCTGCGCTCTCCAATGGCGACATCGAGTTCTGGATGATATCGAACCGCATCATGCCGCCGGTGGTCGCCGTCCTGCCGATCTATCTGATGTTCCAGAAGCTGCATCTGCTCGACACCTGGACGGCCCTCATCGCCACCTATACCGCGATCAATCTGCCGATCGTCGTCTGGCTCACCCGTGACTTCTTTGCGGCGATCCCGCGCGATCTCGAGGAAAGCGCCGAGATCGACGGCGCATCCAAATACCGCGTGCTGTTCACCATTGCCCTGCCGCTCGCCCGCTCCGGCCTCGCCGCCACCTTCATGCTGGTTTTCATCCTGGCCTGGAACGAGTATCTGCTTGCGCTCTTTCTCTCCAACGTCAAGGCTCAGACCATGCCGCTCCTGGTTGCCGGAATGAACGGCACGCGAGGGCCGCAATGGTGGTACATGTCGGTGGTGATCATCATCATGATAGCGCCGGTCGTCATCATCGCTGCCGTGCTGCAGAAGCACATCACCCGCGGCATCCTGCTGGGCGCCGTCAAGGGCTGCATTCTTCTGCTCGCCGCTGCCTCGCTCCTCTCCGCCGCGCCGCCCGCCTGGAGCCAAAACCCGACCGACTACCGCATGTGGAAACGCGGCTATGACCGCTCGACCGTCTACCGCGGCATGACCCCGACGCTGCAGCTGCCGAACGCCGTTCCGACGCCCCGAATCACCGTTCCCGCCAATCCCGCCATTGTGACCGGGCAGCAGGTGCCGGCGCGGGTCTATCCCGGCTCTCTGCCGCTGTTCAGCTCGGAATGGTTGAATTATTGTCGTTCCAAGTACAATTCATTTAATCCAAAGACCGGAAAATATCTGAGTTATGGTGGTGTTTACCGAACCTGTCGTTAAGTGAACCCTGTTTGGCTCTCTATCTGAAGGTATCAGACGATGTTGACCCGCACTGTCGCTGCCGCCGCAGCCCTGATGGCGCTGACATCCGCCCTGGGCAGCGCGCCCCGGCCGGCCTCGGCGCATCTGCTTTACGACACGCAGCGCCCGCCCTACTGCCGCGGCTGTGCCCGCGAATATCTCCATTGGCGCCGCATCTTCGAGCGCACCAAGCCCTGGCGGGTCTATCAGCGGGAGCTGCATGAGACCATCCCGTTTTTGACGCCGGCGCCCTATTACGGGGTCCGCTCCTATTTCCATCCAGGCCCGGATTATTTTCCGCGATGACGGCAGCGCCGTCCGCCGACACGCTGCGGCGGCTCGCGGCGATCACCGGCCCGGCCTACGCCTTGACCGACCTGCGCGCGATGCATCCCTACCTGTCGGAGCCGCGTCAGCGCTGGCACGGCAGGGCGGCGATGGTGCTGCGGCCGCGCTCGACGAGCGAAGTGGCGGCCATCCTCGAGACTGCCGATGAAACCGGAACCGCCATCGTTCCCCAGTCCGGCAACACCGGGCTGGTCGGCGGCCAGACCCCCTCCGAAAGCGGGCATGAAATCGTGCTGGTGCTCGACCGCATGACGGCGGTCCGCGACATCGATACCCGCAACGACACCATGACGGTCGAGGCCGGCATGACGCTGCGCGCCGTGCAGGAGCAGGCGGCGGCGGTGGACCGGCTGTTCCCCTTGAGCCTGGCCTCGGAAGGCTCCTGCCGCATCGGCGGCGTGCTCTCGACCAATGCCGGCGGCCTCGCCGTTCTCGCCTATGGCAACGCCCGCAATCTCTGCCTCGGCCTCGAGGTCGTGCTCGCCGACGGCCGCATCTGGAGCGGTCTCAACCGGCTGCGCAAGGACAATACCGGTTATGATCTGAAGCAACTTTTCATCGGCAGCGAAGGCACGCTCGGCATCATCACCGCCGCGGTGCTGCGGCTTTATCCGGCGATCCGCGACCGCGCCACCGCCTTCGTCGCCGTCGCCTCGCCTGCCGCGGCGCTCGATCTCCTCGGCCTCGCCCGCGATCGGGCGGCGAGCACGCTGACCACCTTCGAGCTCATGCCCCGCCTCGGCCTCGACTTCACCATCGCCCATGCCGGATGCCGCGATCCGCTGCGCGACCAGGCGCCCTGGTACGTGCTTCTCGAGCTCTCCTCCTCCGCACCATCGGGCGTGCTCCAGGAAAGCCTCGCGGCAATCCTGGAACAGGCGGTCGAACACGGGCTTGCCGGCGACGCGGCGATCGCCGCCAGCGCCGCCCAGGCCAATGACTTCTGGCGCATACGTGAATCGTTTTCGGAAGTGCAGGGCAGGGAAGGCGCCTCGCTCAAGCATGACGTCTCGGTGCCGCTGTCGAACCTGCCGCGCTTCATCGCCGAGGCCACCGCCGCGGTGCTCGCCATCGAACCTGCGAGCCGGCCCGTTCCCTTCGGCCATCTCGGCGATGGCAACATTCACTTCAACGTCAGCCAGCCGGTCGGCGGCGACAGCCAGCGCTTCATCGCGCAGGGACCGGCCATCACCGAGCGCGTCAATGAAGTCGTGCTCGCGCTCGACGGCTCGATCAGCGCCGAGCATGGCATCGGCCAGATGAAGCGCGGGCTCATGGCCCGCATCAAATCGCCCGTCGAGCTCGCCATGATGCGCGCCGTCAAGCACGCCCTCGACCCCAAGGGCCTGCTCAACCCGGGGAAGCTTCTGCCTTGACCGCCGGGCGCCGATGCTTGACGTCGCGCAGGATCTCGCGCGCCGCATTGTGTCCCGGGATCCCCGATACGCCGCCTCCCGGATGCGCCGAGGAGCCGCAGAGATAGAGCCCGGCGATCGGCGTGCGGTAGTCGGCATAGCCCGCCACCGGCCGCTGGAAGAACAGCTGGTCGGGCGCGAGCTCGCCTTGAAAGATGTGGCCGTTCGGCAGACCGACGATCCGCTCGATATCGGGCGCCACCAGCACCTGCGCGGCGATCACGTCGTCGGAGAAATGCGGCGCGAACATCTCCAGCGTGTCGAACACCGTACGGCGGAAATTGTCCTTCTCCTGCGCCCAGTTGCCGTCTTTCAACGTGTACGGAGCATGGCCGCCGAACAGGTTCACCACATGCTTGCCCGGTGGTGCCAATGTCGAATCGACGATGGTCGGACAGACCGGCGTCATGAACGGCCGCGCCGAGTACCAGCCATGCTTGGCATCGTCATAGGCCCGCTCCAGCCAGTCGATGTCGGGCGCGACATGCATGTAGGTCGGATAGTCGAAATTGCCGAGAACGCCATCCGCCCGGATCTTGTCGAGGAGCTTCCACTGCGGCGGCCGTTCGCAGGCGATGTTGAGCTTGAATGCGGTCGAGAAGGTCCGGTAGGCCTTGATCTCGCGCACCACCTCGGCCGGCAGCTGCTTCTCGCCCACGAGGTCGAGATAGAGATGCTTGGCATTGGCGTTGGCGGCGATCACCGGCGCGCGATAAACCGTCCCGTCGGCGGTGACGACACCGCTGGCGCGGCCGTTCGCCGTCTCGATCTTGGTGACGGCGCAGTCGGTGAAGATGTCGACGCCATGGCGGCGGCCATAGGCGGCAAGCGCCTGGGTGATGGCGCCCATGCCGCCCTTGATGAAGCCCCAGCCGCCCGCCCCCTCATGCTCACCCATCAGGTGATGCATGATCACATAGGCCGAGCCCGGCGTCTTCGGTCCGGCAAAGGTGCCGATCGAAGCGTAATAGGCGAGCACCGCCATGACTCGGTCGTCCTCGAACCATTCCTTCAGGAAGTCGTAGGCCGACATGGTGAGCAGATCGACGATGCGATAAAGATTTCGGCCGACCCGGCGATACCGCCACAGAAAGCTCGTAGCATCGCGGAATGTGCGCCAGTCGCGCTTGGCGGGATCGAACGGCGTCTCCCACAGCAGCTGCCGCACGATGCCCGTCGCCTCGCGCAGATAAGCGTCGAAGGCGGGATAGATCTCGGCATCGCGCCGCGAGAATTTTGCGAAGCTGGCCTGGGTCTTGGCCATGTTGTCCGAGAACACGATATAATCCGTATCCGACACCGGCGACACCATGTCGGAGCAGGGCAGGACCTCGACCCCCAGCGCCTTGAGATCGAAGTCGCGGATGATCCGCGGGTGCAGCAGGCTCATCAGATAGGAAAAGATGGAGGCGCGAAAGCCTGGCGCGATCTCCTCTGTCACCGCCGCGCCGCCGACGATCGGGCGCCGCTCGAGCACCGCCACCTTGCGACCGGCGCGCGCCAGATAGTTGGCGCACACCAGCCCGTTGTGGCCCGCGCCGACGACCACCGCGTCGTAGCTGTTGCTCATGCGAGCCCTCCGGCGGGGGAGACCAGCGCCGAGGCCGGCCCGGTGTCGCGTTCCGGCGCGCCGATCTGCTCGAGCGGAATCGAAGCTTCGAATTCGAACCCACCGCTTTTGAACGACAATCGCGGCGATGATGAGAGATTGGTTCCGATCATGTCGAGCAGGGACAGGCCGAACCCCCTATGAGCGGGCGGGCTGCATGGCGGACCACCCGACTCGCGCCACAGGAACTTCAGGCTGCGTGAGGATTCGTTCTCGATCGACCACTGGATCTCGATCGATCCCGACGGCCGCGACAGCGCGCCATATTTCGAGGCATTGGTCGCCAGCTCATGCACCAGCAGCGCGATGTTCTGCGAGCCGAGCGCGCTCAGCAGAACCGGTGGCCCCTCCACATTCACCCGTTCGGAGAATCCGATCACCTCCGAGCCGATCACCCGGTCGATCGGCGCGCCCTGCCAATTGGCCTCGACCAGCAGATCATGCGCCGTACCGAGTGCCGCCAGCCGATTGACCAGCACTTCGCGCGAGTCGTCGGGGGTCCGGCCCGCCACCACGGTGCGGCGAACGATCGCCTGAATTACGGTGATCAGATTCTTGACCCGATGCGACAGCTCGCCGACCAGAAGATTGAGCCGCTGCTCGGCGCGCTGCCGCTCGATGATCTCGCGCTGCAGCCGTTCGTTGGTCGACGACAGATCGGCCGTCCGCTCGGCCACCCGCTGTTCGAGCAGGGTGTTCGAACGCGCCAGCTCCGCCCGCATGCGATAGAGATCGACGAACACCTTGACCTTGGCACAGAGGATCTCCGGCACCACCGGCGACAGGATGTAGTCGACCGCGCCGCGCGAATAGCCCTGCGCCTGTTGCACCTCGTCGGCCCAGGCGGTGATGAAGATGATCGGCGTGTGCTGGTCCTTGCGCCGCTGCCGGATCAGGGCGGCGGTCTCGAACCCGTCCATGCCCGGCATGTTGACGTCCATCAGGATCACGGCGAATTCCTTGACCAGAAGATGACGCAGCGCCTCGCGCCCCGACGACACGCACACCACCGGCTCGCCAAGCTCCTCGAGGATGGTGCGGTAGCCGAGATGCTTCTCCTCGAGATCGTCGACGACGAGGATGCTGGCCGAAGGCTGGTCGGTCATGAAACCTCGTCCGGCCGGTCTTTCGAAGGCCTCGGCACTCCTCCCCATGGAGAGGGCGAGGCCCGACGGTGTCGCATCACTCGCCTCCCCATCACATATGCAGCCATGATCTGAGCACATGCAAGAGATGCGCCGTGTCGATCGGCTTCGACAGATAATCCGATGCGCCTGCCGCTATGCATCGTTCCCGATCCCCCTTCATGGCCTTCGCCGTCACCGCGATAATCGGCAGCTTCTGCCCTGCGGACAGTTTGCGCGCCGCCTTCATGGTGGCGATGCCGTCCATTTCGGGCATCATGATGTCCATCAGCACGACATCGAGATCGCTCCGCCTGGTGAGAATGTCGAGGGCCTCCCGGCCATTGTCGGCCGAAGTGATCTCCATGCCATGTTCCTCGAGCACGGCAGCCAGCGCAAAGATGTTGCGCATGTCGTCATCGACGATCAGCACCTTCTTGCCTTCGAGCGGCGCGTCGACCTTGTGGCGATGCAGCACCGTCTGCCGCTGCGCCTCGGGGAGCCGGAAGACCGATCGGTGCAGCACCAGCGCCGTCTGGTCCTGCAACTCCGTCTCCGTCCTGACTGGCCACAGCGTCAGCCGGTCGGCGAAGCTCTTCCAGTGATCGGCAACCGTCGCGCCGCGTCCTTCATGGACGACCACGGGCAGATGCTCCGTCCGCTGACGGTTCGACAGCGCCCGCGCGATCTCGCCGGGCTCGAGCCGCATCGAACCATCGAGGACGATGCAGGCATAGTCCGATTCCTGCAGCCGCTTGAGCACGCTCGCCGGCGTGCTCGCCACGGCGACGACGACGTCCTCGCCATTGAGCGCCTCCCGCCACGCTTCGCGCAATTTGGGCGATGTCGAAGCGATCAGCAGCTCCTTCTTCGGCGCCGTTGCAAAGGTGATGAGCGCGTCCAGCGCCTGCTCGACCTGGTCGCGCGACCGGATCGGCTTGGCAACGAAGCTGTAGGCCCCCAATTCCAGTGCGTCTTCGCGCGACTCGTCGGTCGAGATGACGCACACCGGCACATGGCGGTAGGCGATGTCGGCCTTGACCTGCCGCAGGATCTGCCAGCCTTCCATGTCGGGGAGGTGAATGTCGAGCGTGATCGCTGCCGGGTTGAAGCGTCGGATCAGCGACTGCGCCTCCGAGCCCGCCGCTGCGATGAGGCCCTTGAAGCCGCGGTCGCGCGCGATCTCGAGCAGCACATTGGCAAATCCTGGATCGTTTTCGACGATCAGCAGCACACGGTCGTCGACCACGATGGTGCCGCGGTCATCCTGGGCATCGGTCCGGATGGCGCCCGGCACGATGATGGGCTGATTGGCGAGCACCGGCACCCGCGCCCGTGCCTCGCTGAGCGGCACGGCATCGGTGGCAGCGGCTCGGGCGCGCATCTGCCGCGCCGCGCTCGGCACCGTCGGCAGATAGAGCGTGAAGGTCGAGCCTTCGCCCGGCCGGCTCTGCAGCCTGATCTCGCCGCCGAGCAGCCGCGACAGCTCGCGGCTGATCGCCAGGCCAAGGCCGGTGCCGCCATATTTGCGGCTGGTCGATCCGTCCGCCTGCTGAAAGGCTTCGAAGATGATCTGCTGCTTGTCCGGCGAGATGCCGATCCCGGAATCGGACACCACGAAGGCGACGACCTTCTGCGCCTTGTTCAATTCCTCATGGTCCTCGCTCCAGCCGCTTTCGGCCGGCGTGATGGTCAACGATACCTCGCCGTCATGCGTGAATTTGAAGGCGTTTGACAGCAGGTTCTTGAGAATCTGCTGCAAGCGCTTGCTGTCGGTGACGAGCGCCGGTCCGACATCGCCGTCGATCGTGATCGAGAACTCGACATTCTTCGCCTCGGCGACATAGCGGAACGTTCGTTCCACATAGACATGCAGATCCTTGAGCAGAAGCTCGGTGAGATCGACCACCACCGTGCCCGATTCGATCTTGGCGAGATCGAGAATGTCGTTGATCAGCGTCAGCAGGTCATTGCCCGAAGCATGGATGGTGCGGGCGAACTCGATCTGCCGCGCATGCAGATTGCCTTCGCAATTCTTGCACAGCTGATCCGACAGGATCAGCAGGCTGTTCAGCGGCGTCCTGAGCTCGTGGCTCATATTGGCGAGGAACTCGGACTTGTATTTCGAGGTCAGCGCCAGCTGCTTGGCCTTTTCCTCGAGCGCCTGCCGCGCCTGCTCGACTTCCTGATTCTTGCGTTCGACCTCCTGGTTCTGATGCGCCAGCAGCTGCGCCTTTTCCTGAAGCTCGCGATTGGTGGTCTGGAGCTCGCGCTGGCGGCTCTGCAGCTCGTTGGCGAGCGACTGCGACTGCTTCAGCAGTTCCTCGGTGCGCATATTGGCTTCGATCGTGTTGATGACGATGCCGATGCTCTCGGTGAGGAGATCGAGAAACGCCTGGTGCGTCGGGTTGAAGCGCTTCAGGCTGCCGAGCTCGATCACGCCCTTGACCTGGCCTTCGAAAATGACCGGCAGCACCAGCACCGCCCGCGGCATCGCTTCGATCAGCCCGGAGGAGATGCGCAGCGTGTTGTGCGACAGGTCGGCCAGCAGGATCTTCTGCTTGTCGTGAGCGCATTGTCCGACGAGACCCATGCCGAGATCGAGCACCTTGCCATGCGCCGACTGGCCGCTCGAGGCATAGCTTGCCAGGAGCTTGAGCCGCGGCTGCTCGGCGGAATGATCGAGCACATAGAACTCGGCCATATGCGCTCCGACGACCGGCGCCAGTTCCGACAGGATCATCTGGCTCACTGCCACGAGATCCTTCTGGCCCTGCAGCATGCGGCTGAACTTGGCCAGATTGGTCTTGAGCCAGTCCTGCTCGGTGTTCTTCTGCGTCGTGTCGCGCAGATTGCTGATCATTTCATTGATCGTATCCTTGAGCGCCGCCACCTCGCCCTGCGCCTGCACCGTGATCGAGCGCGTGAGGTCGCCCTTGGTCACCGCCGTCGCCACCTCGGCGATGGCGCGCACCTGCGTCGTCAGATTCTCCGCCAGCTGATTGACGTTCTCGGTCAGGCCCTTCCAGGTTCCCGCCGCACCGGGCACTTTCGCCTGGCCGCCAAGCTTGCCTTCGACGCCCACCTCGCGCGCCACCGTCGTCACCTGGTCGGCGAAGGTCGCGAGCGTATCGGTCATGCTGTTGATAGTCTCGGCGAGTGCTGCGATCTCGCCCTTGGCATCGACCGTCAGTTTCTGCGCCAGATCGCCGTTGGCGACCGCCGTCACCACCTTGGCGATGCCGCGCACCTGGCTCGTCAGATTGCCGGCCATGAAGTTCACATTGTCGGTGAGGTCCTTCCAGGTGCCCGATACGCCCTTCACCTGCGCCTGGCCGCCGAGCTTGCCCTCGGTGCCGACCTCGCGGGCAACGCGCGTCACTTCCGCCGCAAAGGAGGACAGCTGGTCCACCATGGTATTGATCACATCCTTGATCTGGCGGATCTCGCCGCGCACATCGACGGTGATCTTCTGCGTAAGGTCGCCACCGGCGATGGCTGTCGCCACCTTGGAGACGTCGCGCAGCTGGACCGTCAGGTTGCTCGCCATCGAGTTCACCGAATCGGTGAGATCCTTCCAGGTGCCGGCGACGCCCTGGACGTCCGCCTGGCCGCCGAGCTTGCCTTCGGTGCCGACCTCGCGGGCCACCCGCGTCACTTCCGCCGCGAAGGAGCGCAGCTGGTCCACCATGGTGTTGATGGTGTTCTTGAGCTCGAGGATCTCGCCCTTCACGTCGACCGTGATCTTCTTCGACAGATCGCCGGCCGCCACCGCCGTCGTCACCTCGGCGATGTTGCGCACCTGGGCGGTGAGGTTGCCGGCCATCGAGTTGACGCTCTCGGTAAGGTCCTTCCAGGTGCCCGACACGCCCTGCACATCGGCCTGGCCGCCGAGCTTGCCTTCGGTGCCGACCTCGCGGGCGACGCGCGTCACCTCCGAGGCGAACGATCTGAGCTGATCGACCATGGTGTTGATGGTGTTCTTGAGCTCGAGGATCTCGCCCTTCACGTCGACCACGATCTTCTTCGACAGGTCGCCCGCCGCCACCGCCTTGGTCACGTCGGCGATGTTGCGCACCTGGCTCGTCAGATTGCCGGCCATCGAGTTGACGCTTTCGGTGAGGTCCTTCCAGGTGCCGGACACACCCTGGACGTCCGCCTGGCCGCCGAGCTTGCCTTCGGTGCCGACCTCGCGCGCGACGCGGGTCACCTCGGCTGCGAAGGACGACAACGTTCCCACCATGGTGTTGATGGTGTTCTTGAGCTCGAGGATCTCGCCCTTCACGTCGACGGTGATCTTCTTCGACAGATCGCCGGCCGCCACCGCCGTCGTCACATCGGCGATGTTGCGCACCTGGGCGGTGAGGTTGCTCGCCATCGAATTCACCGAATCGGTGAGATCCTTCCAGGTGCCGGACACGCCTTGCACGTCCGCCTGGCCGCCGAGCTTTCCTTCCGTTCCGACCTCGCGGGCGACGCGCGTCACTTCCGCCGCGAAGGAGCGCAGCTGGTCCACCATGGTGTTGATGGTGTTCTTGAGCTCGAGGATCTCGCCCTTGACGTCGACCTCGATCTTCTTCGACAAATCGCCGCTCGCCACCGCCGTCGTCACCTCGGCGATGTTGCGCACCTGGGCCGTCAGATTGCCGGCCATCGAGTTCACGCTTTCGGTGAGGTCGCGCCAGGTGCCGGCGACGCCCTTCACGTCGGCCTGGCCGCCGAGCTTGCCGTCGGTGCCGACCTCGCGCGCCATGCGGGTCACCTCGTCGGCGAAGGACGACAGCTGGTCGACCATGGTGTTGACGGTGTTCTTCAGCTCGAGGATTTCCCCCTTGACGTCGACGGTGATCTTTTTCGACAGGTCGCCGGCGGCCACCGCCTTGGTGACGTCGGCGATGTTGCGCACCTGGCTCGTCAGGTTGCTCGCCATCGAATTGACCGAGTCGGTGAGATCCTTCCAGGTGCCGGCGACGCCTTGCACGTCCGCCTGGCCGCCGAGCTTGCCTTCGCTGCCGACCTCGCGGGCGACGCGCGTCACCTCGGCCGCGAAGGAGCGCAGCTGGTCCACCATGGTGTTGATGGTGTTCTTCAGCTCCGAGATCTCGCCCTTCACGTCGACGGTGATCTTCTTC
This sequence comes from uncultured Alphaproteobacteria bacterium, assembly GCA_963744915.1. Lineage (GTDB taxonomy): Bacteria > Pseudomonadota > Alphaproteobacteria > Rhizobiales > Aestuariivirgaceae > DATAFF01. The sequence continues at coordinate 71,995 of CAVUUY010000020.1, read as the reverse complement.
GACAGATTGCCGGCCGCCACCGCCGTCGTGACCTCGGCGATGTTGCGCACCTGGGCGGTCAGATTGCCGGCCATCGAGTTCACGCTTTCGGTGAGGTCCTTCCAGGTGCCGGACACGCCCTGCACATCGGCCTGGCCGCCGAGCCGCCCTTCGGTGCCGACCTCGCGGGCGACGCGCGTCACCTCCGAGGCGAAGGACCTGAGCTGGTCCACCATGGTGTTGATGGTGTTCTTGAGCTCGAGGATCTCGCCCTTCACGTCGACGGTGATCTTCTTGGAGAGGTCGCCCGCCGCCACCGCCTTGGTGACGTCGGCGATGTTGCGCACCTGGCTCGTCAGATTGCCGGCCATGAAGTTCACCGAATCGGTGAGATCCTTCCAGGTGCCGGACACGCCCTCGACCCGCGCCTGGCCGCCGAGGCTTCCCTCGGTGCCGACCTCGCGGGCCACCCGCGTCACCTCGGCCGCGAAGGAGCGCAGCTGGTCCACCATGGTGTTGATGGTGTTCTTGAGGGTGAGAAACTCACCCTTGACGTCAACGGTAATCTTGCGTGACAGGTCGCCCTGCGCCACCGCCGTCGTCACATCGGCAATGTTGCGCACCTGGTCGGTGAGGTTGCCGGCCATCGAGTTCACCGAGTCGGTGAGATCCTTCCAGGTGCCGGCCACCCCCTTCACCTTGGCCTGGCCGCCGAGCTTGCCCTCGGTGCCGACCTCGCGCGCCACCCGCGTCACCTCGGCCGCGAAGGTCGAGAGCTGGTCGACCATGCGGTTGATGGTCTTGGCGGTGCGCAGGAATTCGCCTTCGAGCTCGCGGCCCTCGACCTCGAGCGCCATGCTCTTGGTGAGGTCGCCTTGCGCCACGGCGCCGATCACCCGCGCCACCTCGCTCGTCGGGTGGACCAGGTCGTCGATCAGCGAATTGATCGACTCGACCGACACGCGCCAGAACCCCTGGCCGTCGCCCAGCATGGCGCGCTGCTTGAGCTTGCCTTCCTTGCCGACCACCCGCGACAGCCGTGAAACCTCTTCCGCCCAGCGCGTGTTGAGGGCGACCACATCGTTGAAGGCGCTGGCGATTTTGCCGGTGATGCCCGGATCGGCATCTGGCAGGCGGACCGCTTCGCCACGCTTGAGTGCCTGCAATGCTGCAAGCAAAGGTTGCAGATCGTCGCTCGAAACATGCGCAACGTCGCGTGCCTGGTCGCGGGTTTGAAGGTTCACTTTGTCCCCTCCCTCAAACTGGGAAACTCTATGTAAGCGATGAGGGTGGGTCGGGGTTCCCTCAGGCGTTGGGACCGAGCCAGCTATGCTCGCGCTTGAGGAAATCGTTCAGGGTGCGGCCGGGCTCCGCCCGGAAGCGCTCGGCCTCGACCCGGAACCCGTCGATCCGGTCGAGGCGGAAGGTCCGGAAGTCGATCCTGAGCTCGCACCAGCCGGCGAGCAGCCAAACCGGTCCGAAATACGCCAGGGACAGCGGCCAAACGGTTCTTTCCGAGGCATTTCCGGTCGCATTTTGGTACTTGAAATGCACCTTGCGCTGCTTGCGCAGCGCCTGCCGCAGCGCGGCGATGTCGAACGAGATCACCTCCATGTAGTGATGCGGCGGCGCCATCAGGGCGGTGTTCACCATATAATCCCGCAGCCGGTCCGGAATCACCGCCTGGATCTTCGCAAGCACGTCGGAAGCCGCCGTCGAAAGCTCTGAATCTGCCCAGGATTCGACAATCCGGGCGCCCAGCACCAAGGCCTCGATCTCCTGCTCCTTGAACATCAGCGGCGGCAGGTCGAAGCCGGCCTTCAGCACATAGCCGACGCCTGCCTCGCCGGCGATCGGCACCCCGCTCGCAATGAGATCCTGGATGTCGCGATAGATCGTGCGCTCCGACACTTCAAGCGCCCCGCCGAGCTCGCGCGCCCGCAGCAATTCCTTGCGCCGCAGCAGCTGGATGATTTCGAAAAGTCGGTCGGCGCGGCGCATGTCCCTAACGATCCTGTTCGCGATCAGGCGACACCTTAGACCAACACTCCTGCCACCACGGTGTCAGGAGTGTGTCAGGTTCCTGCCAGCAGGCTGTCAGGAGGGATGAGCCATAGTCGGGCAAATCGGACAACCTGGAGATTTTCGCCATGCATTCAGTATCCCCCGAGACGTCCAGCCAATGGGTCCGCCTCAGTCTCGACCTGATAGCGCGTGCCCGCCTGGCCCTGAAGGAGGGGCGGGACCGCCGCCTGCTCCAGTCGCTCAACGACCACATGCTTGCCGATATCGGTCTGAGCCGTTTGGATTTGGGATGGACGGCAACCGAGCGCCCCGTCCAACGCCAGTGACGGCCACCTGGCCGCCGCAGCCCCGGGAGCCTGATTCGTCATCGCCCGCGGCGGTTCCTCGCCCTATAAGGGCTTCCATGCAGGACGAGGCGGCGGCAAGCCAGCGTTTGACCGGGATCGCATTGGTGTCTCTGTCGGCGATAGCCTGGTCGTCCGGCGGGCTGTTCGTACGGCTGCTGCCATACGACATGTGGACCATCGTCTTCTGGCGGGGCCTGTTCGGTACGCTGTTCATCGGCCTCTTCGTCCTGTGGCGGTTCGGCAATGAGACCATCGCCGTCATTCGCCGGACAGGACGCATGGGTGTGGCGATCACCTTGCTTTCCGCTGCCGCCATCACCCTGTTCATTCCGGCCTTTCAGCACACCTCGATTGCCAATGCCATGACGATTTACGCCGCGATGCCGTTCTTCACTGCCGCCGTGGCATGGCTGTGGGCGGGCGAGCGGCCCTCGGCGGTGACGCTGCTTGCCAGCACGTTCGTGCTGCTCGGCATCTGGGTCATGGTCGGCCCGAGCACCGGCGGCCCGCAGCTCGGCGACGGCTTGGCCGCGCTGGCCACCCTGGCCATGGCCTTGATGACGGTTGCCGTTCGCCGCAGCCGCGATGTCGAGATGCTTCCCGTCGCCGGCCTGGCGACGGCTGTGAGCGCGCTGATCGCCTTGCCGCTTGCCGGCGATCTCCTCGGTCTCGACGCCCGTGACCTTGCCGTTGCCGCCGGTTTCGGCCTTGGCCCGATGACGCTCGGCCTCATGTTCTACGTCATCGGCTCGGCCCTGATCCCCTCGGCGCTTGCTGCCCTCATCGGCACGCTCGAGGCCCCGCTCGGCGCGTTTTGGGGCTGGGTCGGCGCCGGCGAGGTGCCGCGCTTCGAAACCGTGCTCGGCGGCACAATCGTCGTGACCGCGGTTGTCGCCCGCATCCTGATCGAGCGGCGCGGCGAAGCCCGCGCCGGGCCCCGCCTCCAGGAATGATGAGCGGCAATGGGAAAGGCGGTCAGAAATTCGCGGGCCTGGCTGGGGCGCCAGGATTCGAACCTGGGTATGGCGGAATCAAAATCCGCTGCCTTACCACTTGGCTACGCCCCAATCGCTTGACGAAGCGCGCGCACCATAATGATTGCCGGCACGGCCGGCAATCACCCGTCAGCGAAGCGCTTGCGGCGCAGTGATGCCGACGCTATATGCTGCCGCTTCGGCGGAGTGTAGCGCAGCCTGGTAGCGCACCTGCTTCGGGAGCAGGGGGTCGGTGGTTCGAATCCACTCACTCCGACCAACGCGCCTCATCAGGGTTGCTGCCCGGCGTCTCCTTTGCCGCGTCCGATGAACGTCCAGGCAATCGGAAACGCCAGCGCCGCCAACGTCGCCTTGATCACATCCCCGATGATGAACGGCATCAGGCCCACCGCGACCGCCTTCTCGATGCCGAGAAATAACGACAGCCACAGGACGCCCAGAACCAGGATCACCCCTGACCCGAGCAGCGTCGCCGCCAGCATCCGCGGAATGCTCCGGTCGAAGCCCCGCTCCGCCAGGAAACCGACCAGCCCTGCCGCAATTGGGTAGCTCATGAGATAGCCGCCGGTCGGGCCCAGCACATGGCCAAGGCCGAACAGCGACGGTCCGGCAAACACCGGCAGCCCCGCCATCCCCTCCGCCAGATAGAGCAGCATCGTCGCCGCCCCGAGCCGCGCGCCGTAGGCCGCCCCGATCATCAGCACGGCCAGTGTCTGCATGGTCAGAGGCACCGGACCGATATCGACCCTGATCTTGGCGCACACCGCCACGAACAGGCTGCCGGCGACCGCCAGCACCACCCCTCGCAGCCACCGGCCATGGCCCTCGCCGAGCCACACCCGATCGACCAGCACTTCACTCCCAGCGCGCATGATGTCACCCTCCGTGGACAATTTACCCGCTATACTGGCATGAGCGCAAAGAGGCAAGCAGAAGCATCATGGACGCGATCGAGTTCGATACGGCCTTCGCCCCGGTGCCCGGCCGGGTCGACCGGCTGTCGCCGCTGGTCCGCCGCCTGGTCTGCGGCAATCCGGGGCCGTTCACCTTCACCGGCACCAACACCTATATCGTCGGCACGGGCGAGGTCGCCGTCATCGATCCCGGTCCCGACGACGCCGCACATTGGGCAGCCCTGGTTGACGCACTCGCCGGCGAGACCGTCTCGCGCATACTGGTCACCCACACCCATCGCGACCATTCGCCCCTGGCCAGCCGCCTGAAAGCGTTGACCGGCGCCCCGACTGCCGCTTACGGGCCCCATGGCAGCGGCCGGGCGGCCCGGGCCCGCAGCGCCGGCGGCCCGCTGCTCGATGCCGCGGGCGACCTCGACTTCAGACCCGACATCGTCCTTGCCGACGGCGCCGCCGTGACCGCGCCGGGCTTCACCCTGACCGCTGTCTTCACGCCGGGGCACACCTCGAACCATCTGGCGTTCCGGCTCGAGGAGGAGCAGGCGCTGTTCAGCGGCGATCATGTCATGGCTTGGGCAACGAGCGTCATCGCCCCGCCCGACGGCCACATGGCGCAGTACATGGCCTCGTTGCGGCGCCTCCTCGAAACCGCCGACCGGCAATACTGGCCCGGCCACGGCCCCGGGCGCTCCGATCCGAAGCCCCTGGTCCGCGCCATTCTCGCCCACCGCCAGATGCGCGAGGCCGCCGTGCTGGAGCGCATCCGCATCGGCGACCGGACCATTGCTGCGATTGTCGGCCGGATCTATGCCGCGGTCGACCCGCGCCTCCACGGCGCGGCGGCCCTCTCGACGCTCGCCCATGTCGAGCATCTGGTCGAGCAGGGCAAGGTGGCGACCGACGGCGATCTCACGCTCGACGGCATCTACGTCCCGGCCTGACCGAGGCATGACGGCCGCCCCGGTCCGTTCCTACGCTGTCGGCAGACGATGGTCCCTGAACTGCTCACGCAGCTCGAGCTTCGAGATCTTGCCCGTTGCGGTGTGCGGCAGCGCGTCCACGAACACGACGTCGTCCGGCATCCACCATTTGGCGATCCGGCCGTTGAGATGGGCAAGCACGCCCTCGCGCGTCACCGCCACGTCGCCTTTCGGCACGATCACCAGCAACGGCCTTTCATCCCATTTCGGATGCGCCAGGCCGATTGCCGCCGCTTCCGCCACGCCGGGGCAGCTCATGGCGGCGTTCTCGAGATCGATCGACGAGATCCATTCGCCGCCCGACTTGATCACGTCCTTGGCCCGGTCGGTGATCTGCATGTAACCGTTCTCGTCGATGGTCGCGATATCGCCGGTGTCGAACCAGCCCTCGGCATCGAAGGACGCGCTGCCTTCGCCCTTCATATAGGCTGCCGCCACCGCCACCCCCCTTACCTTGAGACGGCCGAATGTCTGGCCGTCATGCGGCAGGTCGCGGCCGTCGTCGTCGACGATCTTCATCTCGACGCCATATTGCGGCCGGCCCTGCTTCAGCTTCAATTGCCATTGCTGCGCTGCATCGAGCTGCTCGAGCCCGCCGCGCGGCGTGTTGATCGAGCCGATCGGGCTCATCTCGGTCATGCCCCAGGCATGGATGACATCGGTGCCATGCTGCTCGATGAAGGTGCGCATCATCGCTTCCGGGCAGGCCGAGCCACCGATCACGACCCGCTCGAGATCGGGCACCGCGAGCGCGGGATTGGCGTTGAGAAAATTGAGGAGCCCGAGCCACAGCGTCGGCACCGCCGCCGTGAACGTCACCCGCTCGCCGACGATCAGCTCATAGAGCGACGCGCCGTCGAGTTTCGGCCCCGGCAGCACGAGCTTTGCCCCCGCCATCGGGGCAGCGAAGATCAGCGACCAGGCATTGGCATGGTACATCGGCACGACTGGCATCACCGTGTCGCGGCTTGCCAGCGCCAGCGCATCGCCGGCACAGTTCATCATCGCGCACAGGACCGTCGAGCGGTGCGAATAGAGGACGCCCTTGGGATTGCCGGTGGTCCCCGAAGTGTAGCAGATGCCTGCGGCCGTACGCTCGTCGAGCTTGGGCCAGGCGAAAGCCGGGTCCCCCTCGGCGAGCAGCGTTTCGTAGCAGAGGAGATTGGGCAGCTGCGACGAGGCCGGCATATGGTTCTCGTCGGTCATGACGATATAACCCTTGACCTTCGGCAGGCGCGGGCTGAGGTCCTCGAGGAGCTTGACGAAGGTGAGGTCGAGGAACAGCCAGCGGTCCTCGGCATGGTTGATGATATAGGCCAGCTGGTCGGCAAACAGCCGCGGATTGATCGTGTGCACGACGGCGCCCATTCCCATGAGCCCGTACCAGATCTCGGCATGGCGGTAGGTGTTCCATGCCATCGTCCCGACCACATCGCCGGGGGCGATGCCGAGTCGTTGCGCGCCGGCACCGGCAATCATCCTGGCACGACGCTCGAGGTCGCCATAGCTGTAGCGATGAACCGGTCCCTCGACGGTTCGCGACACCACCTCGCGCCGGCCGAGCCATGCGGCATGGTCGAGAATGGTGTGAACCAGCAGCGGCCAGTCCTGCATCAATCCCATCATCGCCGCGGCTCCCTGGGGTCGATCGGGGTAATCGCTCCGAGATCGAGAATGTCCTGCATCAGCTTGGCGCCGCGCAGCAACTTTGCCTCGCCCTGCGGCGGCCCGACGATCTGCAGCCCGACCGGCAGCTCCTCGCTGGTGAAGCCGGCCGGGATCGAGATGGCGGGGCAGGCGACCAGCGTGATCGCATAGGCGATGGCCAGCCATTCGACGTAATTGCCGAAGCTGTGGCCGTTGCAGTGCGCGAGATGGCGCTGCTCCACCGGGAATGCCGCCGTGATCGTTGCCGGCGCCAGCAGCAGGTCATAGGTCTCGAAGAATTGAACCGTGCGGTCGAACATGGCGACCCGCTGCCGCTCCGCCGCGATGATCTCCTCGACCGAAAGCTTGAGGCCCTTCTCGATATTCCACACGATCTCCGGCTTGAGCCGGTCGCCATGCGCCTCGAACACATCCTTGAGCCCGGTCGCGAAGGACAGCGCCCTCAGCACCTGGAAGCAGTCATGCGCCTCGCCGAGATCGGGATGCGCTTCCTCGACGACGATGCCGGCGCCGGCGAGCTTCTGCGCCGCCGCCTCGACCATCCTCGCGACTTCGGGCTCGACCGGCGTGATCCCGAGATCGCGGCTGAACGCCACCCGGCGGGGCAGTGGACCGCCCCGCGCCGCAGCGAGGAAGCTGGTGCCGTCCGCCGGCAGCGACAACGGATCGCGCCGCTCGGCTCCAGCCATCGCATCGAGCAGGAGCGCCACATCTTCGACGTCGCGCGCCATCGGCCCCTCCACCGACAACATGCCGCCGAGCGCCGCGCGGCGCGACCGTGCCACCCGGCCGGGCGATGGCCTGAGCCCGACGACGCCGCAAAAGCTCGCCGGATTGCGCAGCGAGCCGCCCATGTCGGACCCATGCGCCAGCCACGCCATTCCGGTCGCCAGCGCCACCGCCGCGCCGCCCGACGAGCCCGCCGCCGACCGGCTGGTATTCCACGGATTGAGGGTCCGCCCGAAAACATCGTTGAAAGTGTTGGCGCCGGCGCCGAATTCCGGCGTGTTCGACTTGGCATAGACCACCGCGCCGTGCCGCTCGAGATGCTCGACCAGCACGTCCGAGGCGGGGGGGACATCGGTGGCGAAGATGGTCGAGCCGTGCGTCGTGCGCACCCCCTCGACCGCCGTCAGATCCTTGATCGGCAGCGGCAGGCCGGCCAGCCGTCCCCGCCGTTCCGGCGGTTGCCGCATCAGCCGCCGCGCCCGCTCGCGAGCCCGCTCGAGACAGAGCACCGGGAGCGCATTGACCTTGGTGTCGACCGCCGCGATGCGACGCTCCAGCACGTCGATGCAATCCAGGGGCGAGATCGTGCCATTTGCGAGCAGATCGACGACGGTTCGGGCCGGAAGGCGGATCAGGTCGGCATCCTGCATGGCAGTCTTTCGTGCGGGCCCCGTTGATCTTGCGTGCTGGACAGACTATCCCACGACCGCACAAGTCTTGAGGAGTTTTTCATGGCCCCGCTGTCCAATCTTGCGGTTCGCGATATCGAAACCGTCATTCATCCCTACACCAATCTTCAGCGCCATCGTGAAATGGGGCCTCTGGTGCTCGAGGAGGGGCGCGGCATCTTTGTGTTCGACAGCGACGGCAAGCGCTACATCGAGGGCCTGGCCGGCCTCTGGTGCACCGCCCTCGGCTATGGCAACCGCGAGCTGGTCGACGCCGCCACCCGGCAGATGCAGCGGCTTCCCTACACCCACCTGTTCGGCCACAAGTCGAACGACCTCGCCATCGAGCTGTCGGAGAAGCTGAAGGAGCTGGTGCCCTGCGAGGCCTCCAAGATCCTGTTCTGCTCGTCAGGATCGGAAGCCAACGACATGCAGGTCAAGCTGACCTGGTACTACAACAACGCCCTTGGCCGCCATGAGAAGAAGAAGATCATCTCGCGCATCAAGGGTTATCACGGCGTCACCGTCGCCTCGGGCTCGCTGACCGGCCTGCCGAGCGTCCACACCGATTTCGACCTGCCGATCAAGAACATCCTCCACACCTCCTGCCCGCATTACTACCGCTTCGCCGAGCCGGGCGAGAGCGAGGAGCAGTTCTCCGAGCGGATGGTGCGCGACCTCGAGGAAATGATCCTCCGCGAAGGCCCGGACACGGTCGCCGCCTTCATCGCCGAGCCGGTGATGGGAGCCGGCGGCGTCATCCTGCCGCCCAAGGGTTATTTCGCCAGGATCGAGGCGCTTCTCGCGCGCTACGACATCCGCTTCATCGCCGACGAGGTGATCTGCGGCTTCGGTCGCACCGGCGATTGGTTCGGCACCGATACCTTCAAGCTCAATCCGGATTCGGTGTCCCTGGCCAAGGCCCTGACTTCGGCCTACTTCCCGCTCGGTGCCATCAGCATCGAGGAGGATCTCTACCAAGCGATGCTCGAGCAATCGAAGAAGATCGGCACATTCGGCCATGGCTATACCTACACGGCCCATCCAGTTGCTTCTGCCGTGGCTCTTAAGACGATCGAGATCTACGAGCGCGACCGGATCGTCGACCACGTGCGCGCGGTGTCGCCGACCTTCCAGTCGCGCTTTGCCAGGCTTGCCGACCACCCGCTGGTCGGCGAGGTGCGCGGCGTCGGCCTGATCGGGGCCGCCGAGATGGTGGCCGACAAGGCGACCCGCCGCCCCTTCGATCCCAAGCATGGCGTCGGCTTCCAGTTCGTCCAATTCGCCCAGAAGCACGGGCTGATCTGCCGCATGCTGGGTGATTCCGTGGCGCTGTGCCCGCCGCTGGTGATCAATGACGGCGAGATCGACGAGATGTTCGACATGTACGAGCGCGCCTTGGCCGATACCGAGGCTTGGGTGACCAAGGAAGGCCTGCGCCGCCCCTGAGCGGGATCAGCGCCGTTCGTTCGGCGCCACCGTCCTGTCCAGCCGCTCGCCGCGGCGCAGCGCCACGATCGGCACGCTGCGCCCGATGCGCTCGTGATCGAGGACCCTGAGCAGATCGTCGATGCCGAGCACCGGCAGGCCGTCGAGGGCAATGATGAGGTCGCCGGGCTGGAGCCCTGCCGCCGCTGCAGGGCTGTCGCCGAGGATGCGCATGATCCGCACCCCCGTCGCCTGCTCGACCGCTGCATGCCGTGCCACATGGCGGGGAATGACCGTGACCTGCCCTTCGACCCCGAGCGCTGCCCGCCGCACCCGGCCATGCTGCAGGACCTGCAGCAGCACCTGCAGGGCGGTATTGCTCGCGACCGAGAAGCAGATGCCCTGGGCACCCGGAATGATGGCGGTGTTGACCCCGATCACCTGGCCGGCCGAATTGACCAGCGGTCCGCCGGAATTGCCCGGATTGAGCGCCGCATCGGTCTGGATCACATCGTCGATCAGCCGTCCTGTTCGCGCCCTGAGCGAGCGTCCGACGGCGCTCACCACGCCGGCCGTGACGGTCGACTGGAAGCCGAGCGGATTGCCGATGGCGACCGCCAGAAGGCCGGACCGTACCGACTTCGAATTGGCAAGCCGGACCGCTGGCGCATCGAGCCCGGCATCGGAGCGCACCACCGCGATATCGGTGTGCGGATCGTCGCCGAGCACATGGCCGGCAATCTCCCGGCCGTCATGCAGCGTCAGGGATACTTGTCGTGCGCCGTGAACCACATGGCTGTTGGTGAGGACGAGCCCGTCGCCGGCGACGATGAAGCCGGAACCGGCGCCAAGCCGCCCATTGCTGCCGCCGACCGCAATATGGATCACCGACGGCGTCACCCGGTCGACTGCCGAGGTGACCGCCAGAGAATAGGCATCGAGCAGCGCTTTATCATCTGGAGGTAGAGTGTGCGTGTCGTCTAGCATGGTTTTGCTCCCGCCGCCTCATATGGGGAGCGCGATGCCTGACGACGAGGGATCAGCCGGCCAGCGCCTGGTCGAGGTCGTTGATCAGATCCTCGACCGCCTCGATGCCGATCGACAGCCGGATGAGGTTTTCCGGCACCGGGCTATCCGGACCCTCGATGATCGCCCGGTGCTCGGCCAGGCTTTCCACACCGCCGAGCGAGGTGGCGGGGAGAAACACCCTGAGCCGGCGGACGACGGCATTGGTCCGGGAGAGATCGCCCTTGACGAGGATCGACAGCATGCCGCCGAAGGCTGCCATCTGCCGCTGTGCCAGCCTATGGCCGGGATGGTCCGGCAATCCCGGATAGAGCACCCGTTCGACGGCCGGATGCCGCGCCAGATGCTGCGCCACCGCGAGCGCATTGTCGCAGGATTTCCGCACCCTGATATGCAGCGTCCGCATGCCGCGGGTCAGCATCCAGGCCTCCATGGAACCAAGGACGTTTCCCACCGCCGTGCGATGTGCCGCGATCGCCTGCCACCGGTCGTCGACGGCGCGGCTGGCGAGCGCGCCCGCCAGCACGTCGCTGTGCCCGTTCAGATATTTCGTCGCCGAATGGAAGACGATGTCCGCCCCCAGCGCCAGGGGCTGGGTCAGCACCGGGCTCGCCGCCGTCGAGTCGACGGCGAGGATCGCGTTCGCCCCATGGGCGATCTGTGCCGCCTCTTCGATGTCGATGATGCCCAATGTCGGGTTGATCGGCGTCTCGATCCACAGAATGTCGGTGCGCCCCTTGACCACCGCCCGGCCGACCGCACCGGGCGCGTCGGGATCGAACAGGGTGAGCGCGATCCGACCCTTGGCTTCGAGCTGCCGCAGCCAGTGCCGGGTGCCGTAATACATGACCTGCGGCGCCGCCACATGCGCGCCCTGCGGCACCGTCTCGAACAGCGAGGCGACCGCCGCCATTCCGGAGGCGAACAGCCGGGCCTCGGCCGCTCCCTCGAGCGCCGCGATCACCTGCTCCGCCAGCGCCACCGTCGGCGAGCCGTTGCGGGAGTAGTTCCGCGCCGGGTCGCGCAGCCGATAGGCATCGTCGCGCGTATAGGTGGTTGCGGCATGGAGCGGCGGCACCACCGCTCCGGATGCCGGATCCGCCCCGAAATAGGCATGCGCGGCCAGCGTCTCGGGCGCGAGCTTCGTCTCAGACATGTTGCCCGCCATTGATGTGCAGCTCGGCGCCGCTGACATAGCTCGAGGCGTCGGTGCACAGGAAATAGATCGCCTTGGCCACCTCTTCCGGCTTGCCGAGCCGGAGCAGGGGGATCTGCGGGATGATCTTCTCCGTCCCCGGCGACAGGATCGAGGTCTCGATCTCCCCCGGCGAGATGGAATTGACCCGGACGCCGAGCCGGCCGAAATCCTGCGCCATCTCCCGGGTGAGCGCCGCCAGCGCCGCCTTCGAGGTGGAATAGGCCGCCCCGGCGAAGGGGTGCACCCGCGAGCCGGCGATCGAGGTGACGTTCACCACCGACCCCTGCGCCTTGGTCAATTCGCCGAGCAGGCCCCGGGCCAATGCCATCGGGGCGAAGAAATTGATCTGGAACACCAGCTTCCAGTCCTCGATCGTCGTGTCGATCGCATCGAGCCGCGACCCGCCCGGCCCCTTCGGGGAGACTGCCGCATTGTTGACAAGCGCATCGAGGCGGCTGTCCTGGTCCTTGAGGCGCTCCCGCATCTCCTGCACCGCCGCCTCGGTCCCGGCCGGATCCGCCAGATCGACCTGGATGTGATCCTCCGGCCCCGCCTCCCACGGGCAGTTCTCCGGGAACGGGTGGCGCGAGCAGGTGATCACCCGCCACCCGGCCGAGGAGAAACGCTTCACCGTCGCATGGCCGATGCCGCGCGATGCGCCGGTCAGGATGAGCGTCTTGCGGTTCCACTGCTCGGACTGTTTCATGGATAGAGCCGGCTCTGCGCCCATTGGGCGAGGAGATCGGGGCGCTCGAACTTCAGCCGTTCATGCAGGCGGAACGGCCGGTCCTGCCAGAACTCGATCGCCAGCGGCTGCACCCGGAAACCCGACCAGTAGGACGGCCGTGGCACCTCGCCGATGGCGTAACGCGCCGCATAGCCCGCCACCGCCTTTTCCAGCGCAAACCGGCTTTCGAGCGGCCGCGACTGCTTGGAGGCCCAGGCGCCGATCCGGCTGTCCCGCGGCCGCGACTGGAAATATCCGTCGGCCTCGGTGCCGGTGACTGGCTCGACGGGTCCCCGCACCCGCACCTGGCGGCGCAGCGATTTCCAGTGGAAGCACAGGGCAGCCTTGCCCGAACCGAGAAGCTCCACCCCTTTCGCGCTCTCGAGATTGGTGTAGAAGACGAACCCGCGCACGTCGCACCCTTTGAGCAGCACCATCCGGACATTGGGCATGCCCGACCCATCGACCGTCGCCAGCGCCATCGCATTGGGGTCGTTCGGCTCGCTCCGCTCGGCCTCCTCCAGCCATGCGGCGAAGAGCGCGAACGGCTCGCCCGTCTCGGTGAAATCGGCTTGCGTGCTCGGCGCGTCCAGGGTCATGCAAGAGCTTTACTGCCGACCCCCGCCGTTCTCAACCCCCGACCCCGTTTCCGGCTGGACCACCCGGGGCATTTGTGTAAATTGGCGCCTCTCGTATGACAAGGCTGGCCAAAGATGATCGAAAGCCGTCCGATGATGGCGGGCAAGCGAGGGCTCATCATGGGGGTGGCCAATGCACGGTCCATCGCCTGGGGCATCGCCCAGTCGTGCCGCCGCCACGGCGCCGAGCTTGCCTTTACATATCAAGGTGATGCGCTTCGCAAGCGGGTCGAGCCGCTGGCCGCCGAGGCAGGCTCCGACATCGTCATTCCCTGCGATGTCAGCGACGACGCCTCGATCGACCGCACCTTCGACATCCTGAAGGAGCGCTGGGGCCGCCTCGACTTCCTGGTCCATGCCATTGCCTTTTCCGACAAGGACCAGCTGACCGGCCGCTATATCGACACAACCGGCGGTAACTTCACCAGGACGCTGTATATCTCCTGCTACAGCCTCACCGCTGTCGCCCAGCGCGCCGAGCCCCTGATGGGCGGCGGCGGCTCGATCCTCACCCTCACCTATTACGGGGCCGAGAAATGGATGCCCCATTACAATGTGATGGGCGTGGCGAAGGCGGCGCTCGAGGCGTCGGTCCGCTATTTGGCGGCCGATCTCGGTGAGCAAAACATCAGGGTTAACGCCATATCGGCCGGCCCGATCAAGACTTTGGCGGCCGCCGGCGTCGGCGACTTCCGCTATATTCTGAGGTGGAACGAGTACAATTCGCCGCTCAGGCGGGTCGTGACCATCGAGGAAGTAGGCGATGCTGCGCTTTATCTCCTGTCTGACCTTGGCCGCGCCGTGACCGGTGAGATTCACCATGTCGACGCCGGGTATCACATCGTGGGAATGAAGAATCCGCGCGCGCCGGATATCGGGACGGTCACCGGCAACGGCGACTGACCGGCCCATGTCGCACAACAGCTTCGGCCATCTCTTCCGGGTCACCACCTTCGGCGAGAGCCATGGGCCCGCCATCGGCTGCATCGTCGATGGCTGCCCGCCCGGCATCCCCCTGACCGAGGCCGATATCCAGCCCTGGCTCGATCGCCGGCGCCCCGGTCAGTCGCGCTTCACCAGCCAACGCCGCGAGGACGACCGCGTCCGCATCCTGTCCGGCACCTTCGTTGATGAGCGCATGCCCGGCCCGGTGACCACCGGCACCCCGATCGCGCTCCTGATCGACAACACCGACCAGCGCTCGAAGGACTATGCCGACATCCGCGACAAGTTTCGCCCCGGTCACGCCGATTTCACCTACCAGGCGAAATACGGGCTGCGCGACTATCGCGGCGGCGGCCGTTCCTCGGCGCGCGAGACCGCCTCCCGCGTCGCCGCCGGCGCCGTCGCCCGCAAGGTGATCCCCGGCGTCACCATCCGCGGCGCCCTTGTCCAGATCGGTCCGCACCGCATCGCGCGCGACAGCTGGGACTGGGGGGAGATCGACCGCAATCCATTCTTTTCGCCCGATGCCGCCATTGTCGATCAGTGGAGCAGCCACCTCGACGAAATGCGCCGGGCCGGCTCCTCCACCGGCGCCGTCGTCGAGATCCTCGCCAGCGGCGTCCCGCCGGGTTTGGGCGCCCCCGTCTATGGCAAGCTCGACCAGGATCTTGCCGCGGCGATGATGAGCATCAATGCGGTCAAGGGCGTCGAAATCGGCGCCGGCTTTGCCGCCGCCGCGCTCACCGGCGAGGAGAATGCCGACGAGATCCGCATCAAGGATGGCAGGCCCGAATTCCTGTCCAACAACGCCGGCGGTATCCTGGGGGGCATTTCCAGCGGGCAGGACATCGTCCTGCGCTTTGCCGTGAAGCCGACCTCGTCGATCCTGACCCCGCGGCGCACCGTCACCGTGGCGCGGGAGGAAACCGAGATCAGCACCAAGGGCCGTCATGACCCCTGCGTCGGCATCCGCGCCGTCCCGGTCGGCGAGGCGATGATGGCGCTGGTGCTCGCCGATCATTTCCTGCGCCATCGCGCTCAGATCGGCTGACCGGGGCTGTCGAGCACCAGGAGTTTCGACAGGAACACCGGCTCGCCATGGGCGGTCACGAGCCCTTTCTCCTGGAACAGACCAGGCAGGTCCTCCTTCAGATAGCTCGGATAATAGGGCTCGTGGAAATTGAGCGGGAAGGACTCGAGGAGGCCGTCGAAATCCGCCCGGTCGCCGCGTTGCAGCGAGTCCATGAAGACGAGGCGCCCGCCCGGCTTGAGCACCCGCGCCAACTCGCCGGCGATGATCCGGCGCACCTTCGGAGGCACCTCGTGGAACAGGTAGACGCAGGTCACGAGGTCGATCGACCGGTCGGCAAAAGGCAGCCGCTCGGCATTGCCGGTGACGAGTTGAACGTCGCGATAGGGGCTGAGATGCTGCTCCGCCTCCTCGAGATAGGCGCGGGAGAGGTCGAGCCCGCAGGCGCCAAGGCGCGGAAACGCCTGTTTCAC
Organism: uncultured Alphaproteobacteria bacterium; assembly: GCA_963744915.1. Lineage (GTDB taxonomy): Bacteria > Pseudomonadota > Alphaproteobacteria > Rhizobiales > Aestuariivirgaceae > DATAFF01. The sequence continues at coordinate 56,225 of CAVUUY010000020.1, read as the reverse complement.
GAAACGCAGCAGCCGGCCGGTGCCGCAGGCGACATCGAGGAGGCGCATCCGGCGCTGGTCGCGGCCCTTCAGCCAGGCGGCGATGGGCGGCAGGCATTGACGGCGCATCGCATTGGCGGTGCCGGAAAACAGCACCTCGACTTGCGTGTCATAGAGCCGCGCCGAGTTGCGGGTGAGATAGCCGCCGGTCTGATAGTGGAAGTTCTGCACGAAATAGGCCGGCAGCGATCCCCGCGGCACCTCGTCCCTGACCTCGTCGCCGCGCCGCTCGGCCCGCCGTGCCGCCGACAGCGGCACATCGGCAAAGAATTGCCGGCTGGTCGCCAGCCGCTCCGCCCAGCTGCCGTCATGGTCGCGGGGCAGGGGATAGAGGCCGCGTTCGACATTGTCGAGGTCGCGCTCGAACAGCGCCGCCATGTCGGCGAGGATGCGCTCGAGGCCGGGCCCCGGCGCCCGCGGCTTCAGGCGTCTGACGTCGCCCTCCGGTGGCGGACGGCGGAACCGGGACATGGCGAAATAATGGCCCATGAACCACGCCACGCGGCTCGCCTGCCGCGCCGCATAGGCTGCACGTTCGAGCGGACTGACCATGGCTGTCAGGTAGTCCGGCGCAGGTGCTGAGGCAAGAGAGGCAATAGGCAATAGGCAATGCGCCTCCCCTTTCCCTTCTCCCCGTGCTGACGGGGAGAAGGTGCCCCGCAGCGGCGGATGAGGGGCCCCCCGGGGGGCCGTTTTGTGTCCCGGCCCCATTGCCTATTGCCTATTTGCCTATTGCCCACCGCCTACTCCCCGCCGCCGCGCCGCCAGCAGGAATTCCCGGTTGCCGTCGCCGCCGCTGATCGGCGAGGCGGTGACGCCGATGAGGCCGAACCCATGGCCCGCGACCACTGCCGCTATGCCCGCTACCGCCTCCGCCCGCACTGCCTGGTCGCGGACGATCCCGCCCTTCGACAGCGCCGCCGGCCCGGCCTCGAATTGCGGCTTGACCAGCGCGATCAGCGTGCAGTGCGGTCGCGCCAGATCGAGCGCCGGCGGCAGCACCAGCCTGAGCGAGATGAAGCTGACATCGGCGACGATGAAATCGGGTCGATCCACCAGCTGCTGTGCCGAAAGGTCACGGGCATTGACGCCGGACAATGCCCTGACCCGCGGGTCCTCGGCGAGCCGTGCGGCAAGCTGCCCATGGCCGACATCGACCGCCGTGACCGATCGCGCCCCATGCCGCAGCAGCACCTCGGTGAAGCCGCCGGTCGATGCCCCGATATCGAGGCAATCCGCCCCGTTGGGCGTCAGGCCGAAATGATCGAGCGCATGGGCGAGCTTGAGCGCAGCCCGCGACACGAAGCCTTGCGCCGGATCATCGATGGCGAGCGCCGCCGCGCTCGAAACGAGCATGCCGGCCTTGTCGGCGATGCGGCCATCGACCCGGACGGTGCCGCGCCGGATGGCATCGCGCGCCCGTGCCCGGCTGGCATAGAGCCCGCGGGCGACCAGCAGGAGATCGAGCCGGATCATGTTCCATCCAGCGGCTCCGTGCCGGTGGGCCGGCCATCGCGCGACAGCGTGATCCGCTCGATCCGCGCCTCGGCATCGCGCAGCAGAGCCTCGCAGTGGATTTTCAACGCCTCGCCGCGTTCATAAATGGCGATCGAGGCTTTGAGGTCGACCCGCCCCGATTCCAGCCGATTGACGATCTCCTCGAGCTCGCGCAGCGCCGTCTCGAAATCGAGTTCGCCGACCGGTGTCTCATTCACCATCCCCACTCCCCTCCGCTGCGACCTCGCTGCCCTCGCCGGTGCCGCGCAGCAGCGCCTGCACATGGGCGCCGACCGAACGCGACAGGCCGGTGAGGTCATAGCCGCCTTCGAGCATCGACACCACCCGCCCGCCGGCCACCCGGTCGGCAATGTCCATGAGCTTGAGCGTCACCCAGGCGAAATCGGCCTCCGTCAGCTCGAGCCCGCCCAGCGGGTCGTTGCGGTGCGCGTCGAACCCGGCCGAGATCAGGATCAGCTCCGGCCGGTGGGCGATGAGGGCGGGAAAGATCCGCATCTCCAGCGCCTCGCGGAACCGCGCCGTGCCATCGCCGGCCTCGAGCGGCGCGTTCCAGATATTGCCCACCCCGGTCTCGCGCAGCGCGCCGGTGCCCGGGAACAGGGGCATCTGGTGCGTCGAGCCGTAGAGCAGATTGCGCTTCGACCAGAAGACCTCCTGCGTGCCGTTGCCGTGATGCACGTCGAAATCGATGACCGCCACCCGTTCAAGGCCATGCCGCACCATGGCATGGTGGGCGGCGATGGCGATCGAGGAGAACAGGCAGAATCCCATGGCCCGGTTGGTCTCGGCATGATGTCCGGGCGGCCTGACGGCGCAAAAGGCATTGTCGGCATCGCCACCCACCACCGCATCGACCGCCGCAATTCCCGCGCCGACCGCCCGGTAGGCCGCCTCGAGGCTTGCCTCGTTCATCCAGGTGTCGGGGTCGAGCGCCACCATGTCGCCCGGTTCGGGAACCTTGGCTTCGATCGACCGCAGATGGGACTCGGGGTGCACGAGCAGGATGTCGTCGCTCGTCGCCCGCTCGGCTTCGCGCCGCTCGAGATCTGAAAACAGCGGGTGCGCCAGAACCTTCTCGATGGCGCGCATGCGGTCCGGCCGCTCGGGATGGCCGGGCGGCGGTGCATGAAGGGTGAAAACGGGGTGGTGGAGGAGGAGTGTCGTCATGGTGGCGCTAAGACCGAATGGCGAGTGGCGGGCAGGGGGTGGTGGCGAATGGTTGCGGCGAGTCTAAGCCATTCGCCATGCGCTACCAACTATTCGCTGGCGGCGGTGGCGTCCACATCACCTCCTCGATTCGCCGCGCTCCGGTTGCCAGCATCACCAGCCGGTCGAAGCCCAGCGCGACGCCGCTCGCCTCCGGCATCAATGGCAGCGCCGCCAGCAACTCCTCGTCCAGCGGGTAGCGTTCCCCATGGATCCGCTGCTTTTCCGCCATTTCGAACTCGAAGCGCCGCCGCTGCTCCGCCGCATCGGTAAGCTCGCCGAAGCCATTGGCAAGCTCGACGCCGGCGGCATAGAGCTCGAAGCGTTCGGCGAGTCTGCGATCGCTGGGCGAGCGGCGTGCCAATGCCGCCTCGGCGGCCGGGTAATCGGTGAGTAGGGTGAGCCGTCCCATCCCGAGCCTCGGTTCGACCCGCGCCACCAGGATCTTCGAGAAGAGATCCGACCAGTTGTCGTCGCCGGCCGGCCGGATTCCGCTCGCCTCGCACCGCGCCGCCAGGGCATCGCGCCGGCCATTGCCGTCGGCATCGAGGGTGGCGAGAAGGTCGATCTCGGCATGGCGTCGGAAGGCCTCCGCCACCGTCAGCTGCTCGGGCTCGCGCCAGGGATCGACGGTCGCCCCGCGATAGCTGAGCTGCCTGGTGCCCGCGGCTTCGGCCGCGCGTCGCGCCAGCTCGACCGTGTCGTCCATCACCGCCTGGTAGGGGGCGCCAGCGCGATACCATTCGAGCATGGTGAACTCGGGTGCATGCAGCGGCCCGCGCTCGCGGCTGCGATACACCCGCGCGAAGACATAGATCAGGCTCTCGCCGGCGGCGAGCAGCTTCTTGCAGGCGAATTCCGGCGAGGTGTGGAGATAGAGATGCTGCGGCTCGCCATCGGGCCCGGCAAGCTCGGCCCTGACCCCGTGGAGATGCGTCTCGAGCCCCGGCGTCACCTGCAGCGCACCGCATTCGACCTCGGTGAAGCCGCCCTGCTGGAAATAATCATGCACCGCCCGGCTGATCGCGCCGCGGCGGATGAGCAGTGGCCGGCGGTCGACATGCCGGTCGGGATGATACCAGGGCGTTGTCATGCCAATGATGTCCGGCCCAAATGAAACCGCCTATTGCCTAATGGCTGTTGCCCCAATATGACCTCCCTGGTCGGGAATTTGAGAGAAAGAGACGGGTCCGTGGTCAAGGTCATCGCCAGCCAGGTGCGCAAGGGCAACGTTTTGGAAGACGAAAACGGCAAGCTCTATGTGGTGCTCTCGGCTGAGAATTTTCACCCCGGCAAAGGGACCCCGACCACGCAGATCGATATGCGGCGGATTTCCGACGGGATCAAGGTGTCGGTGCGTTACAAGACCACCGATCAGTGCGAGCGGGCATTTGTCGAGAACGCGCCCTACACCTACCTCTATGAAGACGGCGACGGCTATGTCTACATAAATCCCGAAAATTACGAGCAGGTCACGGTCCCGCGCGACATCCTCGGCGACCAGGCGGTGTATCTGCAGGAAAACATGGAATGCATGCTGAGCCTGCACAACGGCGTGCCGATCGCCATCGAGCTGCCGGCCAGGGTGACGCTCGTGGTGGTGGATACCGAGCCGGTGGTCAAGGGGCAGACCGCCGCCTCCTCCTTCAAGCCGGCGCTCCTGTCGAACGGGGTGAAGACATCGGTGCCGCCGCATGTCGTATCGGGCACCCGGATCGTGGTCATGACCGGGGACGGCTCCTATGTCGAGCGGGCCAAGGACTGATGCTTGAACCGCATGCGCGATGATGTCGCCCCGATTCATCTTGGACTTGGCGGCTTTCTGCTGACGGTCTTCGCGCCGTTCGGGCTCGGCTACTTCCTGTCCTATTTCTATCGCGCGGTGAATGCCGTCGTGGCACCGGACCTGGTGCGCGATGTCGGCCTCACCGCCTCTGGCCTCGGCTTCCTCACCGCCACCTATCTCGTATCCTTCGCCGCCTTCCAGCTGCCGCTCGGCATCCTGCTCGACCGCTTCGGGCCACGCCGCGTCCAGGCGGCGCTGCTGTGCCTCACCGCGCTCGGCGCCACCATTTTCGGGCTCGCCGCGAGCTTCCCCGCGCTGGCGGTCAGCCGCGCCATGATCGGCGTCGGCTCGGCCGGCGGTCTGATCTCCGGCTTCAAGGCCGTCAGCCTGACGGTGCCGGAGCAGCGTCAGCCCCTGGCCAATGCCTCGGTCATGGCGGTCGGCGCCGTCGGGCTCATCTTCGCGACCATCCCGACCGAGATCGTTGCCGCCCATTGGGGGTGGCGGTCGCTGTTCGTCGCCCTCGCCGCCATGAGCCTGCTGATTGCGCTTCTCGTCTTCACCGCTGCACCGGAGGGGCCGTCGCGCGATGCCGGCCAGGTCACCTTCCTCGGCCAGGCCCGCGGCGTCGGCACCGTGCTGTCCAATCCGGTGTTCTGGCGCCTGGCGCCGCTCGTCGCCGCCGTTTGCGGCTGTCAGATCGCCATCCAGTCCCTCTGGGCCGGGCCCTGGCTCGCCGACGTCGCCGGCCTCGACCGGCCCGGGGTGGCGCAGGGGCTTGCCTGGATGGCCATCGGGTTTCTCACCGGCACGCTGCTCAGTGGCGCCATTGCCGACCGGCTTGCCGCCCGGGGCGTCAGCGTGCTGACCGTCACGCCGGTGCTGGTCGCGATCTATCTGGTCAGCGAGTGGCTGATGTTGGCAGAGGTGACGCACCGTCCGTTCCTGCTCGTCCTCATCTTCGGCATGTTCGGCCAGACGCCGGTCCTGCTCTATCCCTGGCTGGTCGGCTATTTCGGTGGTTCGAGTGCCGCCGGCCGCACCATTTCGGCCCTTAATGTCCTGGTTTTCATGACCGCCTTTGCCGCCCAATATGGCTTCGGAGCCATTCTCGATTTGTGGCCGTCGCAAGGGCCGGGCCGCTACCATCCGCAGGCCTATCAGGTGGCGATCGGCCTCTGCCTCGCGGTCCAGTCGCTGTCGCTCGTCTGGTACTTCGCGGGCCGGCCGGCGCCCGATGCCCGGGCGGAGACTGCGCTGTGACCGCCGAGGCACCGCTCGCCGCGGTGATCCGGGGCGGTTTTGTCGAAAGCCGCCATCATGGCGCCTACGCAATTGTCGGGCCGGGTGGCGCTGTGATCCGCGCGGCTGGCGACATCGAGCACCCGGTCTATCCGCGCTCGGCGATCAAGGCGCTGCAATGCCTGGCGGTTATCGAGAGCGGTGCTGCCGAGCGCTTCGGCTTCAGCCCTGCCGAGATCGCGCTCGCCTGTGCCTCCCATGGTGGCGAGCCGGACCATGTCGCGACCGCCGGCGCCATGCTGGCCAAGCTCGGGCTCGACGCCGAGGCTCTGGAATGCGGTGCCCATTGGCCCTCCGACTCCGCCGCTGCCCGCGAGCTGGCGCGGCGTGGCGACAGGCCCTCGGCCCTCCACAACAACTGCTCGGGCAAGCACGCCGGCATGCTGGCGGTGGCCCTGGCGCTCGGCGTCCCCCATCATGGCTATGTCGAACCCGGCCACCCGGTGCAGCAGCGGATCGCCGCCATTCTCGGCGCGCTCGCCGGATCGGACACGGCCGCCGCACCCTGCGGTATCGATGGCTGTTCGGTGCCGACCTGGGCTCTTCCCCTGCGCGGGCTGGCCCTTGCCTTTCATCGCTTTGCCTCCGGCGAAGGCGTGCCGCCGGCCCGTGCCGCGGCGGGGCAGCGCATCATCGCGGCAATCCGCGCCAATCCCTTCATGGTTGCCGGAACGAAACGGTTCTGCACCGATCTCATGCGCGCGGTGCCCCGCGCCTTCGTCAAGACCGGGGCGGAAGGCGTGTTCTGCGCCGCGGTCCCCCATGCCGGGCTCGGCCTCGCTCTCAAATGCAGCGACGGCGCCAGCCGTGCCGCCGAGACCGCCATCGCCGGCCTGCTCGCCGGGCTCGACGTCTGGACCGAGGCGGAGCGCCAGCAGCTTCTCGGCTTCGCCCGGGTGACGATCAGGAACTGGCGCAACCGCGAAACCGGTGAGATCCGGGCGCTGGTGTAGCGGCGCTAGGCCTTCACCATCTGAGCTGCGCCGCCCAGGCGGTGATCAGCCGGTCGGCCACGATGCCGATGAAGGCGATGCACAGGCCGGCGACGATGCCCTTGCCGGCATCCGCCTTGGCCAGCGCCTTGAACACCTCCTGGCCGAGATCCCGGGTGCCGATCATGGCGCAGATGATGATCATGCTGAGCGCCATCAGGATCGTCTGATTGATGCCGAGCAGGATCTCCGGCAAGGCCACCGGCAGCTCGACCCGGAAGAACAGTTGCGAGCGCGTGCAGCCGGACACCCGCCCGGCCTCGATCAATTCCTCCGGCACCTGCCGCAGCCCGTGATCGGTGTAGCGGATCGCCGGCACGATCGCGAAGGCGACCGTGGCGATCACCGCCGTGACATCGCCGACCCGGAACAGCATCACGACCGGAATGATGAAGCAGAAGGAGGGGATGGTCTGCAGCGTGTCGATGATCGGCAGGATGATGCCGGCAATCCGGTCGTTCTTGGCGGCGAGCACGCCGATCGGAATCCCGATGATTGCAGAAATCAATGCAGCAACGCCGCAGAGATAAACTGTCGCCATTGTCTGCACCCACAGGCCCGTCGCCGCGCAGAAGCTGGTGAGCACCGCTACCAGAAGCGCCAGCCCCCAGCCGCCGAGCCGCCAGCCGGCATAGGCCAGCATGCCCACCACCGCAAACCACGGCAGCCCCTCGAACAGCGCTCGGAGCGGGTTCAGCACATGCAGCAGGAAGCCGGTGCGGAAGATCTCCAGCGCATCGAAATAGTTGACGGTGACCCAGTCGATGACCGCCTTCCACCAGGGCGCCGTCGACAGCGTCATGGCGGCGGGCACCTTGGCAAGGGCCGGCCACAGGAGGCTGAGCAGCGTCGTCAGGATGATCGCCCCGGCCGCCAGCATCAGGTGGAGCCCGCGCGGCCGCGGCGCAGCGCTGCGGGCTTCGGCGGCGGCAGCCTGGCTCATCCGGTCGAGCACGATGGCGACGACGACGATCGCCAGGCCCGCTTCCATCGCCTGGCCGACCGCCAGCCGGCGCAGCGCCAGCAGCACGTCATAGCCGAGGCCCCCGGCGCCGATCATCGAGGAGATGATGACCATGTTGAGGGCGAGCATGATCACCTGGTTGACCCCGATCATCAGCGAGGGCTTTGCCGTCGGGATCAGCACCCGCCACAGCTTCTGCAATGCCGTGCACCCCGCCATGTCGGCGAAATCCTTGATTTCGGGCTTGACCTTGCGCAGTCCGAGCATGGTGGCGCGAACCATCGGCGGAGTCGCGAACAGGCCGGTGGCGAGCAGCGCCGACACCGGGCTGATGCCGAACAGGAGAAGCATCGGGATGAGATAGGCGAAGGTCGGAATGGTCTGCATCAGATCGAGTGCCGGCGTGATGACCAGCCGGTCGGCGCGCGGCGAGGCATAGCCCCAGATGCCGACCACCATGCCGAGGACGACGCAGAGCGGCACGCACACCGCGATCAGCGCCAGCGTCAGCATGGCGCTGTCCCACTGGCGGAACACGGCGATATAGAGGAAGCCGAGCCCCCCGATCAGCGCCATCCGGACGCCGCCAAGCGCATGGCCGATGCTCGCCGCGGCAAGGATGATGCCGAGCCATGACAGCCGCGGCAAAGCCACCATGTCCTCGCCGACCGGCAGCTTCAGCCCCTTGGCCAGGAGCCCGGTCGAAAGGTCGAGCGGCACTGCCATCACCGCTGCGAGCCCCCGCGTGAAGCCGGAAATCGCCGTCTTGAGCCACTGGAACAGGGCGCCGATCCATTCCGCCGCGGGGAGAATGGCGGCCGCCGGATAATCGGCAGCGGCCGGAACGAGCCGGCTGATCAGGATGACGGCAAGGAGCACGCCGAGTGCTGCGCCGAGCGGTAGCATCGGCTTGGTTTGAACGGGTGCCGGGGCGCCTTCGGGAAGCGTCGCCACCGTCATGCGGCGCTCTCCGCCCGGTCGCGCCCGGCCAGGAGATCGATCACTGTCTCGCGGGTCACCTCGCCGATCGGGCGCCCGTCATCGATCACCGCGAAAGGCTGGCCGTCGCCGACGATCGCGGCAGCGAAGCTCGCGATCTTGGCATTGGCCGCGACGCTGCCGCTGTGACCGGCACCGGGCGTGATCGGCTGCATCAAGCTGCGGGCCGTCATGACCTTGGCGCGGTTCACATGGCGGGTGAAGGCGGCGACATAATCGCTCGCCGGGCGCAGCACCAGTTCCTCGGGCGTCGCGATCTGGATCACCGCGCCGTCCTTCATGATGGCGATCCGGTCGGCCAGCCGGATCGCCTCGTCGAAATCATGCGTGATGAACACCATGGTTTTCTTCAGCACGCCCTGCAGCCGGAGGAGCTCGTCCTGCATCTCGCGCCGGATCAGCGGATCCAGCGCCGAAAACGGCTCGTCGAGAAACCAGATCTCCGGCTCGACCGCCAGCGACCGGGCGATGCCCACCCGCTGCTGCTGGCCGCCCGAAAGCTCGCGCGGGTAATAGCGGTCGCGTCCCGTCAGCCCCACGAGATCGATGAGCTCGCGGGCCCGCGCCTCGCGGCGCACCCGGCCGACGCCCTGGACCGCCAGCGGAAAGGCGATGTTGTCGAGCACGGTGAGATGCGGCAGCAGGGCGAAATGCTGGAACACCATGCTCATCTTGTGGCGGCGGATGTCGATCAGCTCCGCATTGCTGGCCTTGAGCAGGTCGCGGCCATCGAGCATGACGCTGCCATAGCTCGGCTCGATCAGGCGCGACAGGCAGCGCACCAGCGTCGATTTGCCGGAGCCCGACAGGCCCATGACGATGAAGATCTCGCCCTCGTGCACCGCCAGGTTGACGTCCCGCACCGCCCCGATCAGCTGCAGGGCAGCGAGCGCGTCGTCGTCGGCCCGCCCGCCCTGCGCCGCGATGAAATGATCGGCGCCCTGCCCATAAAGCTTCCACAGCTTGGAGCAGGCGAGCTTCACCCTCCGGTCAAGGGCGCGGGGCGGGTCGCCCCGCCCGGCGCCTTGGTCGGTCACTTTGACCACGCCCTCCAGGTCGCCTCGTTGTCGGCGATCCATTTCGCTGCCACGTCCTCGATCGACTTGCCCTCGAGATCGACCTGGCCGGACATCGTGTTCAGCTCCTTGGTGTCGACCTGATAAGACTTGGCCACTTTATAGGCGGTCGGCCATTTGTCCTTGAAACCTGACCAGGAATATTTCCAGATTTCGCCCGAGGGCTTGCCGCAATCATAGGCCTTGTTCGGGTTGGTCCCCCATTTCGGATCGGTGTAGCAGGCCGGCTCGTGCTTGGGGAACTCGATCCACTCGCCCTGATATTTTGCCGGCGCCCAATGCGGCGAATAGATCCACAGCATGATCGGCGCCTTGCGCTGATAGGCGGAATCGAGTTCGGCAAACATCGCCGCATCGGTCCCGGCATGCACCACGGTGAACGGCAGCTCGAGCGCCGCGACCCGCTCGTCGTCATAGCCCTCCCAGGTTACCGGGCCGCCGAGATAGCGCCCCTTCGGCGCCGTTTCGGGGGTGGAGAACGCTTCGGCGCATTTTGGATCCTTCAGCGCTTCCCAATTGGGCAGGCCGGGGCATTTTTCCTTCATATAAAGCGGATACCACCACTCTTCCTTGGCCTTCGGGCCGAGCTTGCCCAACCTTTCGGTTTGCTTGGTCTGGTCGGAAGCCTTCATCGCCTCGCCGGCGGTGGTGTCCCAATACTCCATGCCGATGGTGAGATCGCCATTGGTCAGCCCGGTGGTGAGGCTCGAAAGGTAGTCGGCCGTCGGGTATTCGACTGTATAACCAAGCTTTTCCAGAATTCCTCCGAGAATCTTGGCGTTGAGATTGACGCTCGTCCAGTCGAACAGCGCGATCTTAATCGGATCTTTTGACTCGACATCGGCAAGAGACGTAACGGGCGTCAGCGCAAGCCCGGCAAGCACGGTCGTGACAAGCACAGCGGATGGAATTTTCATTGTTGTACTCTCCCTAAGGCGGGGAAGACTTTCCGCCTCACCGTTCAAGTGTCCGCTGACCCGATAGCGGGTGTCAATCCAGGGGGGAGGCGAGGGGAGTGTGGGGGGTAGGGAGCGGGTAGGGGCCGGCAAAGTGTGAATTTCCCCACAGACGCCACGGCCCCGGCGCTGCCAGTCTCCCGGCGGCATAAAAACTTACTCCAGCCCCCTATGGAGACAATAATGGAATCGGAAGACTGGGAACAAAGGCAAACCGGCATCAAGCACGCGCTTGCCGCCTGGGCCCTCCTTCTCGTGGTGATATCGGCGCTTCAGATCGTCGACCTGCTGTGGAACGATCACGCACCACTGGGAGCGACCAGAAGTCACCGCTTTTCACCCCTGAAATCAGGGCGTTGATCGTTCGGTCAGTCCTTTGCCAAGGCGATGCGGATAAGCCGTTCCTTGACGCAGTCGAGCCCGCCGATCAGCCCGTAGCTGCCGACGATGCCGGCGAAGGAATAGGTCACAACCTTGTCCCGGTGAACATAGCTGCCCGCCACACCGATGATCTCCCCGGCCCGGGCCGCCTCGAGCAGCCGCTCGAGCTCCGCGATCACGGTTGCGTTCGGCTGTCCCTCCGGCTGTGCGCTTGCCATCGGTCCGAACAAACTGACGACATTGTCTGCCATCGTGCGATTGCCCCCTCACAACGATCGTGAAACCCCGACGCGACTCCTGTCTGCCCCATCACAATCTCGGGTAAGTCGCCGGTCAAGGCAAATAAAAAAGGCGCCCCGAAGGGCGCCCTTAATCATTTTTTAACCAATCACAGCTTTTTTGACACGATTCCTAGGACGTACTGCCGGTCTTGCGGCTTGTCGGGGTGGTGGACCCCATCGAGGTGCCGCCTGACGCCATGCTGCCGGGCGTGTTGCCGAAGCCCGCCGTCGTATTGTCGCTGACCCGGACGTTGTTCTGGACATGCTTCACACCCGACACGGATTCGGCGATGTCCTCGGCGCGGCGCCGTTGGTCGCGGCGGTTTACGGTGCCCGACAAGGTCACTTCGCCGCCGACCACCACCACTTCGATATCGGTGGCATCGACCAGCCAGTCGTCGCCCAGCCGGTCGGAGACATCCTCGCGGATCCGGTCGTCCGAGCGGGCATAGCCCTTCGGTCCGCGGCCGCGGTGGTGCCCCTGTCCTTCACTGCCCCCGAACCAGGAGGAAACGGCATCGGTGGCCCGCTCGATGAAGCCGCGGTCATCTTCGCGACCGCGCTGGAAGTCGCCGCGGCCATAATCGCTGCCGTAGAACGAACGGCCGCTGCCGCCGTAATCGCGCGCGCTCGGAAAGCCCTCGCCATAGCGACCGAAACCGGAGGCGCTGCCGCCATAGCCGAGCCCCCCGTAATTGCCGCGCTGGTCGCGCCAGAAATCGCCGCCGCTCCAGCGGCCGGCCTCATGACGGTCGCCCGACCGGCCAAAATCGCCGCGGCCGAAGTCGCTTGACCGGCCGAAGTCGGCCGACCGGCCAAAATCACCGCGCCCGAAGTCGCGGCCATAATCGCCGCCGCCGAAGCCTTGGTCGCCGAACGAGCTGCCGAAATCGCGGCCGCGACCATAGTCGCGGCTCTGGTCGCCGCGGCCCTGTCCAAACTCGCTGCGGCCATAATCGCTGCGGCTGAAGTCGCCCCGGCCGTACTCGCCGCGCGAGCCGAAGTCGCGGCTGCGATAATAGTCTTCGCCGCCTTCGCCGAAGCCGCGCCGCGATTCATCGCCGGAGCGGTAGGAGCCGCCTTCGCGCCGCCAGTCGTCGTCTCGATTCCATCGCTCGTCACTCCTGAAGCGATCCCGTTCTGCCATCTATTCCTCCTGTGGGTGAAACCGTCTGCCGAAGCGCCGCATGCCTTCGCTCGCCTCGGCACAACAAGACAACGCTCGGCCCAACCTCCCGTTCCTTTGTCGGCATGGCTGCCCTGCAGCCTTTCCCTCGGCCCTTGACTTGACTTGCGAATTTCCCCGTCGGAGTTTTGGCTGCCGGCGATCGATGGGACATCCTTCATGAATATCGCACCGGGCGAGATCGGTGCCGCAGCCGCGCCGCTCAACCGCGCCCGTTCAATGCCTGCAGGTTTCTACACCGATCCGGAGATTTTCCGCCGCGAGAGGGAGATGATCTTCCTCAAGCACTGGTTCTTTCTCTGCCGCGACGACCAACTGCCCGCTGCCGGCGATTACCGCAGCTTCGACACGCCAGGCGGGCCGATCGTGCTGCTGCGCAGCCGCGACGGGCAGCTGCGCTGCTTTGCCAATTATTGCCGGCATCGCGGCTCCATTCTCCTCGAGGGCAGGGGCAACACCGGGAGCCGGATCATTTGCCCTTATCATGCGTGGAGCTATTTCACAGATGGAAGCCTTTATGGCTGTCCCGACATGAAGGATGCCGAGGGCTTCGATCGTGTCGAGAACGGCCTCGTGCCGCTGCGGCTCAACTCCTTTGCCGGTTTCCTGTTCGCCAATTTTGCCGCCGCGGGACCATCGCTCGCCGAGCATCTCGGCGACCTGCCGCAGCGCTTCGCCTCGCACCGGCTCGACCGCATGCGCTGGGCCTGGGACGTCGTTCTCGAGCCGCGCTGCAACTGGAAGCTCATTCTCGAAAACGCCATGGAGACCTATCACACCGGCATGGTCCACAAGGACTCCGTCGGCGCCCAGCAATCGCGCACCCTTCCCGTTACCGGCGACTGGCTGTGCATCCAGGTCATCTCGGGCCGCAGCATCGCCACCCTTCCCGGCGCCGAGCCGCCCTTTCCGCCGCTCCCCGATCTCGACGAAGATGCCCGGCAGGGCACCTACTTCACCGTGATCCTGCCCACCTGCCAATTTGCCGTGGCGCAGGATTCCATGTGGTGGCTCAACGTCACGCCGCTGGCGCATGATCGCTCCCGCCTCGAGATCGGCGGCTGCTTCCCTGAGGAGGTTTTTGCCGACCCTCGCTTCGCCGCCAAGGCCGCGGCCTACTACCATCGCTGGGAAACGGTCGGCCGCGAGGATGTCGGCATCCTCGAGAAACAGCAGCAGGCGCTGCAGTCGGTGCTTTATCGTCCCGGTCCCCTGTCCTCGCGCGACGACATGGTGCAGGCGCTGGGATTATGGGTCCTCGACCGCCTCGATCTGGTCTGAGGAGCAAGCTTCGCCATGGCGCCCCTCGATCCGCTGTTTCGCCCGCTGCCGCTCAAGGGCGTCATCATTCCCAATCGCTTCCTGTCGACCAGCCACGCGCCGGGCTATGCGGTGCACGGCAACATCACCGAACGCTACATCGCCTATGAGAGCGAGAAGGCGAAGGGCGGCGTCGGGCTCGTCCAGTTCGGCGGCGCCACCGCCGTCTCGATCGAGAACTCCTTCCACTACGGTCAGATCAACGGCTCCGTCGACGCCGTCATCCCGCAATATCGCCGCATGGCCGCCGCCCTTCATGGCCATGGCGCGGTCTGCACCGTCCAGCTCACCCATGGCGGGCGGCGCGAGCGCTGGGACGATATCAACTGGCTTCCGGCTTTCGCGCCATCGCCGCTGCGCGAGCTGATCCACCGCTCTTTCCCCGCCGAAATGGAGGCGCATGACTTCCGGCGCATCCGTGACGACTATGCCGCCGCTGTCCGCCGGGCCCGCGACGGCGATCTCGATGGTGTCGAAATTTCGACTCAGGCCGGGACTCTCATCGAGCAATTCTGGTCGCCATTGATGAATCGCCGGCGCGACGGCTATGGCGGCAGCCTCGCCAACCGCATGCGATTCGGTCTCGAGGTTCTCGAGAGCTGTCGCCGCGCCGTCGGCGACGACTACATCATCGGCATCCGCATGCCGGGCGACGAACGGCTCGCGGGCGGCCTGAACCAGGAGGACTGCCTGGAGATCGCCCGCACCTACGCCGCCTCGGGCCTCGTCGACTTCATCAGCGTCGTCGGCGGCACCGCCGTCGACTACAAGGCGAGCGCCGAAATCTGGCCGACCATGTGGCTGCCCTCGGCACCCTATCTCAAGCTTGCCGCCGCCATCCGCGCCGAGGTCGCGATTCCGATCCTGCATGCCACCCGCATCACCGACGCCGCGACCGCCGTCCATGCCGTGACCGAGGGCCTGGTCGACATGGTCGGCATGACCCGTGCGTTCCTTGCCGATCCGCACCACGTCGCCAAGCTCAGGCAGGGCCGGGAGGCCGAGATCCGCCCCTGTGTCGGCGCCGGCTACTGCGTCGACCGGGTCCTCATGGGCAAGGACGCGCTCTGTCTCCACAATGTCGCGACCGGCCGCGAGCGCATCCTCGGCCATGTCGTCGAACGTTCCTCCGGGCCACCCAAGACCGTCGTCGTTGTCGGCGGCGGTCCCGGCGGCCTCGAGGCGGCGCGGGTTTCGGCATTGCGTGGCCACCGCGTCGTGCTGTTCGAGGCATCGGGCGAGCTGGGCGGCCAGATCCTGCTTGCCGCCCGCGCCACCTGGCGGCGCGAGCTTCTCGGCATCGCCCGCTTTCTCGGCGGCGAAATGGAACGGCTCGGCGTCGATGTCAGGCTCAACACCCTGGCTGCCGCCGGCGACGTCGTCGCCGCGACACCGGATGCGGTGATCATCGCCACCGGCGGTCTGCCGGACACCGGGCAGTTCCCCGGTCGGGACCTCGCCCAGACCGTTTGGGACGTGCTTTCGGGCGATGTCGCCGCCCTGCGTGCGGGCGGCGGCGAGGCCCTGGTCGTCGACATGAGCGCCGGCCATGCGCCGCTGTCCTGCGCCGAGGTGCTGGCCGCCAAGGGCGCCCAGGTCGAGCTCGTCACCCCCGACCGGGCGCTCGGCCTCGAGCTCTCCGACACCAATCTCGGCGCCCATATGGCCGAGATCTATCGGGCCGGGATCAGGGTGACGCCCGATACCCGGCTCGTCTCGGTCACCCGCAGCGGCAACGGCCTGGTCGCCCGCCTCGCCAACAGCTATTCCGGCGCCGAGAGCGAGCGCCGCATCGACCTCCTGGTCGCCGACAGCGCCACGCTGCCCAACACCGATCTCTACGAGGAGCTGAAGCCGCTATCGCAAAATGCCGGGGCCGTCGACCTCGACCGCCTGGTGGCCGGCACCGCCCAGCCTGTCAATGGCAGCGCCGCTGGCCCCGGCGGCTTCGGCCTGTACCGCATCGGCGACGCCTGGGCGGCCCGCAACATCCACGCGGCGATCCTCGACGCCATGCGGCTCTGCCGCGACCTCTGACGCCTCAGTTCTGGTCGAAACCGCCGATTTCCAGCGCCCGGGTGATCTGGCTCTGGAGCCGCTCCGCCGGCGGGCTGAGCGGCGACCCGAGCAGCATCGCGAACTCCGCCTCCTTGAGGTCGGGCAGCGTCTCGCCGTCGATCATCTGGAGATCGCCGGGCACCATGCCGCGCGGCAGCACGGTGGTGCCGAGGCCGGCCCGGACCGCCGCCAGCGTTCCAGCCAGCGAGCTGCAGGTATAGGCGATGCGCCAGGCAATTCCGGCCTTGTCGAGAACCCCGAGCGCCCGCCGGCGGTAGACGCAGGGCGCCGGTGCCACCACCAGCGGCAGGACATTCTCCTTGGCGAGCGGCAGGTTCGTCGCCGTCACCCAGACCAGTGGCTCGCGCCACACCCTTGTGCCGCCATTGACGAGCGACGGCTCGCGCATGATCAGCGCGAGGTCGAAGCTGCCCTGCCGGAAGCGCTCGATCAGATTGAGCGTGAGATCGCAGGTCACCTCGAGGGCGACGCCGGGATAGGCCTGGCTGAACCGCGCCAGCACCCCGGACAGATGCATGGTGGCGAAATCTTCCGGCGTGCCGAGCCGCACCGTGCCGACGAGGTCGGGTTCCTTGACGCGGGCCAGGAGATCGTCGTTGAGGGCGAGGATCCGCCGCGCATAGTCGAGCAGCACCTCGCCGGCCGGCGTCAGCCGCACCAGCCGCGGATTGCGTTTGAGCAGCGACCGCCCCACCGCCTCCTCCAGCCTCTTCATCTGCAGCGAGATAGCCGGCTGGGTCCGCAGCAGCCGCTCGGCCGCCCGGGTGAAGCTTCGCGTATCGGCGATGATCACGAAGGCGCGCAGCAGGTCCGGGTCGAGACATTGCATTTGCGGGTCATTGGTAAGTGGTGAGAGTTCCATTTCGCAGGTCATGGCCCCCGTTATCCGTTTCTCTGTTGGTTATCCGATCCGGATTCTGGGGGCCTTGCCCATGGCCTTGAAACCGGAGGAGGCATTCTTACTGCAAAACTTCTGATGGTTGCAGCAAAAATGTCGTTACGATGCTGACAACCGTCGTATTCAGTGATTGGCACCGCAATGGAACTAAGAAAGGTTAATGTTGGAAATTTACGATACTTATGATTGCAGAAGTCGCGCCACCACCGTGATTTCCACATGCGACCCGCCGGCAAGCTGCGGCGATTGGGTACAGGTGCGGGCCGGCAGCTGGTCGCCCTCGAAGAACCCGCGATAGGCTTCGTTCATCACCGGCATGGCCGCGAGATCGGTGAGATGCACATCGACCCGGACGATGCGGTCCATGCCGAGGCCGATGCTGCCCAATCCCTCTCGGATAGCCGCCATGACCAGCCGCGTCTCGGCCGCGACATCGCCATGCGCCGCCGCACCGCCCGCGAGATCGCTCGCCACCACCCCGGCCATGAAGGCATGGGTGCCGTCGGTGACGAGCACCGAATAGGGGGAGCCCTGGGTCGACACGCCCGCCACCTTATGGCGCCTGATCGTCACCCGAGGTAAGCCTCCTTGACCTGCGGATTGGCCATGAGCTCCTCGCCCGAGCCCTCGAGCTTGATCTCGCCGGTTTCGATGACATAGCCATAATCGGCGATCTGCAGCGCCAGGAAGGCGTTCTGCTCGACCAGCAGCACCGCCACGCCGCGCTTGCGGATCTCGACCACCGTTTCGAAGATCTGCTGCACCAGGATCGGCGCGAGCCCCATCGATGGCTCGTCGAGCAGCAGCACCTTGGGGTTCGACATCAGCGCCCGGCCGATCGCCAGCATCTGCTGCTCGCCGCCGGACAGCGTACCGGCGACCTGGCCGAAGCGCCGTTTCAGCACCGGGAACATCTTGAGGACCATCTCCTCGGTCCGCGTGATGAATTCCTTGTCGTTGCTGAGAAAGGCGCCGATCCGCAAATTTTCCGACACCGTCAGCCGGCTGAAGATCCGCCGCCCCTCCGGCACCTGCACCACCCCGCGCGCCACGATCTGATGCGCCGGCAGCGCGCTCAGCGGCATGCCGTCATAGACGACCTCGCCCTCGGCCGCCGCCAGGATGCCGGAGATCGCCCTCAGCGTCGTGCTCTTGCCCGCCCCGTTGGCGCCGATCAGCGTCACGATCTGGTTCTCGCCAACCGCCAGCGACACACCCCTCAGCGCGTGGATCTTGCCGTAGTAGACATGGAGATTGCGGATGTCGAGCAGAGCCATCGAGGTTTTTCTTCTTGGCCTTTCGCCCCTATTTCAACGCTGTCTGGGCGGTGGTGCCGAGATAGGCTTCGATCACCCGCGGGTCGCTTTGCACCTCGCCCGCCGTCCCCTCGGCGATCTTGATCCCGTGATCGAGCACGCTGATGCGATCGGAGATTCCCATCACCACCCGCATCGAATGCTCGATCAGCAGGATCGTCACCCCGAGCTGATCGCGCACCCGGCGCACGAAGTCCATCATGTCGCGGCTTTCGCGCGGATTCATCCCGGCCATCGGCTCGTCGAGCAGCAGCAGCCGGGGCTTGGTGGCGAGCGCCCGGCCGATCTCCAACCGCCGCTGCTCGCCATAGGCGAGGTTGCGCGACACCACGTCGCCACGCCCCCTGAGGCCGACGAAGTCGAGAATGCGCACCGCCTCCTCCTGCGCCTCCGCCTCGTCTCGCCGCGTCGAGGGCAGCGCCAGCACCGCTCCGAGCCAGGTCGACCTGAGGTGGATATGCATCCCGACCAGAATGTTCTCGAGCGCCGTCAGATTGCGGAACAGGCGGATGTTCTGATAGGTCCGGTTGATGCCGGCGCTCGCCACCCGGTCCGGCGTCACCCCGTCGACCCTGGCGCCGTTGAACCACACCCTGCCGGCATCCGGCGGGTAGAAATTCATGATGCAGTTGAACACCGTGGTCTTGCCGGCGCCGTTGGGCCCGATCACGCTGTGGATGCGTTGCTCCTCGACGGCGAGATCGAGCCTGTCGACGGCAGTCAGGCCGCCGAACCGCTTGGTCATCTGCTCGGTCTTGAGGAGGACCTTGGCCGTCATGCCTTCGCGACCTCGCGCTGCAGCTCGGCGTCGACCTCCTGCTTGAGCTGCTGCTCGGCCCGGATCTCGCGGCGCTTCGCCGCCGACGGCCACAGGCCTTCCGGCTTCAGCCGCATCACCGCGATGATCGCCAGGCCGTAGAACAAATAGCGATATTCGCCGAATTCCCGGAGCATTTCCGGCAGCCCGATCAGCACCAGCGACCCGAGCGCCACCCCTGGCAGGCTGCCCATGCCGCCGACGATGATGAGCGCCAGGATGTTGATCGAGATGATGAGCTGGAAGCTGTGGGGATAGATCGAGCCGAGCATGGTGGCGAAGATCGAGCCGGCGAGGCCGGCAAACGCCGCCCCCAGCCCATAGGCCAGCAGCTTGACATTGATCAGGTTGATGCCGAGCGCCTGCGCCACGTCCTCGTCGTCGCGGATCGCCGTCCAGGCCCGGCCAAGGCGCGAATCCTCGAGCCGCCACGCCACATAGGCGGCGACCAGCGATGAGGCCAGCGCCAGATAGAACATCAGCACCGGCGTGTTGAGCTCGAGGCCGAAGAAATCCGGCCGCGGAATGCTGAGAATTCCCTTGGCCCCGGCCAGCAGCGGCGCCGCCGCATCCGACAGCACGATCACCCTGACGATTTCGCCAAGCCCCATGGTCGCCACCGCCAGATAATCGCCGCGCACCTTGAGCACCGGCACGCCGAACAGAACGCCGACGATGACCGAGCACAGCACCGCGATCGGCATCGCCTCCCACCAGCTGAGCTGCGCCAGCGCATGCGGATCATTGGCGGTGAGGAGGGCCGTTACATAGGCCCCGACTGCATAAAATGCGACAAAGCCGAGATCGAGCAGGCCGGCAAGGCCGACCTCGATATTGAGCCCCATCCCCATCAGCATGAAGAGGCCGACCAGCAGGAACACCTGCCCCACGAAATTCCCGGCATAGAGCGGAAACAGCGCAAACAGCACGAAGGCGACGGCAAGCGCGGCGACCCGCAGGGTCCGCCGCGATCCGGCCGGCATCTCGGCGATCCGCGCCTTGAGCGATGGCTGGATCATGTTGTAGAGCACCGTCGCGATCGCCCCGACGATGAACAACAGCACCGCCCCTTGCGGCTTCATGCCGGTATAGGTGTAGATGAGGTCATGCAGCGGCTTGGTGGTCCGGGCGTTGGCGAGCACCGGCCGTATCAGCTCCTGGAAGAGCCCGGCCATGCCGCTCGCCACCAGCCCACCCGTCAGCGGCCGGCGCAACCAGCCGGGCAGTTCGACCAGCAGCGCGCCGGCGGCTGCCATTCCGCCGCCGAGCAGCAGCAAGGCGGTTACGCCCTCGGCGAGGGTCGGCCGGGAGAAGGTGAGGAATTTGTAGAGCGGCGAATCGAGGGCGACGAAAATCGTCCGCAGATTGATGAGGCTCATGGCGATCGGCAGGATCGCCACCATCGCTGCCGCCAAAAGCCCCGCCGCCGCCCCCGCCAGCACCGTCTGCCCGGCGCTCGCAAAGAGGTGCCGCCGGGCCACGACGATACCGGCGGTCGCCAGCACCAGCCCGAGCGTGGCATAGCCCAGCGTCAGCACGCCGACGATGATCGGCCGGTTGTTGAACATGCCGAGGATGCCAACCAGCGCCAGCA
Source organism: uncultured Alphaproteobacteria bacterium (assembly GCA_963744915.1). GTDB lineage: Bacteria > Pseudomonadota > Alphaproteobacteria > Rhizobiales > Aestuariivirgaceae > DATAFF01. Next base: position 35,515 of record CAVUUY010000020.1, on the reverse strand, counting down.
TGAAGTTGGCGAGCCCGAGCTGGGCGCCGACCTGCAGCGCGTGCTTCCAGGGATGCGCATCCTCGGTCTCGACCCGGCTGGCAGCGACGATATCGAACGACATGGGTCAGGCCCTCTTCCTGGCAAGGGTTTCGCCGAGAAGGCCCTGCGGCCGGAAAACCAGCACCATGACCAGGAGCGTGAAGGCGATGAGGTCGCGCAGCTGATAGGGCGCCGGAATGCCGATGCCGTCGAGGAACAGGGCAGGACCCACCGACTCGACGATGCCGAGAAAGAAGCCGCCGATCATCGCGCCCGGTATGTTGCCGATGCCGCCGAGCACCGCCGCCGAGAACGCCTTGATGCCCGGAATGAAGCCCGAATAGAAATAGATTTGCTTGTAGACGAAGCAGTAGAGCACGCCGCCGATGCCGGCCATGCAGGCGCCGAGCACGAAGGTGAAGATGATCACCTTGTTGCTGTCGATGCCCATCAGCGCCGCCGCGTCGCGGTCCTCCGACACCGCCCGCATCGCCATTCCCATCTTTGTCTTCTGGACGACGACATAGAGGAACAGCATCGCGACCAGCGCGGTGCCGATGACGATCGGCTGGATGATCGGGATGTCGTAGCCGAAGATGACGATCGCGCCCTTCATCCATTCCGGATCGGGATAGGAGCGGACATTGTTGCCGAACATGCCGCGGAACGTGTGCTGGATGACGAAGGAGGCGCCGATGGCGCAGATCAGCGGCGCGAGCGACGCGACATGGCGGAACGGCCGGTAGCAGATCCGCTCGACGATCAGCGCCGTCGCGGTGCACACCGCCATCGACAGCAGCATGATCGCCGTCATCGACAGGATCGGATAATTGTCGAGAATGCCGGCGCGATCGAGGCTGCGCGCCAGGAAGAAAGCCGAGAACGCTCCCGTCATGGTGATGTCGCCATGCGCGAAGTTGATCAGGCGCAGGATGCCGTAGACCATGGTGTAGCCGAGCGCGATCAACGCATAGACGCCGCCGATGGTCAGGCCGAACAGGAAGAAATCGAGCCACTGGTCGGCGGCGTAGGTGCCCTTGATCAGGGTGCCGATGGTGCCGCCCACCACCACCGCGACCATGGCGATGCGCAATCCCCACAGGATGATGTCGACGAAGGTGATCTTGTGCAGGCCGCTGAACATCGCGGAGGGGGACGCAGCGGTCTCGGCGCTCGCCGTCATGTGCGCTTGCCTGGCAGGGAAAGGAGCATCAGGGATGGTGACATGATCATCAAGGCTCGACCCGACACGAGGCAAATGAATAAGCAAAATGAATGCCGGCCATGAGGATGCGTCTCCCTCATGGCCGGCCTGGCTCTACTTCGCGGGGGAATAGATCTTCTTCGGATTTTTGCCCGCTTCGAACGTCGCAGGATCGCCGTCGGTGAACTGGTAGACGGCGAAGTTGAAGGCGCCGCACTGGCCGTGCTCATTGCAGTTGATCGGGCCGGAGATGCCTTCGTAGCCCTTGGTCGAGAACAACTCGTCGCGCAGTGCCTTTCGGCCGATATAGAGGGTGCCCTGGTCGTCGGTCTTGCCAACCTTCTCGATCGCCTTGGCGAGGATCGCGGCGGCGTCATAGGCCTGGGCATGGAAGGCGTTGATCGGACCTTCGCCGTACTTTGACTTATACTTCTCGACGAATTGCGGATACTTCTTGCCCATCGCCTCTGGCGAGATGTCGACATTGGTGATGATGAAGTCCTTCGCGGCATCGCCCGCCGCTTCGAGCAGACCCGGCGCCATCACCGCGCTGCCGCCGATGATGTGGGTGCCCTTGAGGCCGGGGATCTCCGGTGCCTGGCGGATGATCTGCGCCGTCGAGGCGACGAAGATCGGCAGGTAGAACACGCACGGCTTCTTGGTGGCGATGCCGGTCAGCATCGGCCGCATGTCGACATCGGTCGGCGTCACCGCCTCTTCGGCGACCACTTCCCCACCGAGTTCCTTGAAGTGGTTGGCGGCGGCCTTGGCCAGCTGCGAGGCGTACGGGCTGCCGTCATGAACGGTGGCCAGCGTCTTGCACTTCAGCTCCTTGTAGAAATATTCGGCGTCGTTGAAGCCCTGGTCGGCATCCGAATAGATCGTCCGCATATAGCCGAAATATTCCGGCTTGCGGTCGGCAGCGGTGAGCGAGGGCGCCGTCGTGGCGGTGCCGATGTCGACGATCCCCGCCTTCCACAGGATCGGCGCCGCGGCCGTCGCAGCGCTGGAGCAGGCCGGGCCCAGAACCGCGACGACGTTGGGCAACGTCGACAGCTTGGTCGCTGCCGTCTGGCCGCCCTCGGCATTGCACGAATCGTCCTCGACGACCATCTGGATCGTATGGCCGGCGATGGTGTTGTTGAGCTCGTCGAACGCGACCTCGGCGCCACGCTTGGAGTCAAGGCCAAGCGCCGTATCCGGGCCGGAGATCACCCAATAGCCGCCGATGGTGATCGGCGCATCTTTCGGGATCTCCACCACACCGATCTCGTCGGTGACGGGGCCCTTCGTTTCCGCCGCCTGACCGGCCACGGTCCAGCCGGCCGACAGCGCGGCGACGGCCAAGGCCGAGATGCCCAGGGACAGCAATCTTTTCATTTGGAACTCCTTCCACGATAACACCGAGCCGCAGCGTCCGCCGGTGCAGCGGGTTGTCGCCCTGCAGTGGCTCGATCATTTCCTCCCTGACGGGCTTGGCATGCGGGAAGCCCCGCCCGTCGTAACGGTTCATGCTGCCTCTGGCCGGGGCCGAGTGTCAAACGGAAACACCCTTAAATTTCCGTTGGAATTCACCGTGCGAGCGTCAGGCCGTCGAGCGGGATGCCGGGCTTGCGGCCGGCGATCAGGTCGGCGGTGATCCGCGCGCCGCCATGGCTCATGGTAAAACCCATGTGCCCCTGGCCGGTGTTGAGCCACAAATTGCGCTGCTTGCCCTGGCCCAGGATCGGCGTCCCCTGCGGCGTCATCGGCCGAAGCCCTGCCCAATATTCGGCCCGCGAATAGTCGGCGCCGTCCGGAAACAGCCCCTTGATGACCTTCAGCATGTGGCGGAAGTCGTCCGGCCGATGGCTGTTGTCATAGCCCGAGAACTCCGCCGTGGCGGTGACCCTGAGCCGGTCGCCGAGCGGGCAATAGGCGGTAAGGTTCTCCTCGTCCACACCGCCGATCCGTGGCGGATTGTTGCGCCCTGCCACCGGCACGGTGATCGAATAGCCCTTGACCGGGTAGATCGGCAGGTCGACGCCGAGCTCGCGCCCGACGCTCGGGCTGTAGATGCCGAGGCACAGCACATAGACATCGCCGCTGAACCGCCCCTTGTCGGTGACCACCGCCTTGACCGCATCGCCTTCCATGTCGAAGCCGGTGACGGTGGTGCCGAACCGGAACGTGACGCCGCGTTCGGCAAGCCACTTGCCAAGATTGCGGGCGAACAGCCGGCAGTCGCCGCTCTCGTCATTGGCGGCATATAGGGCACCCGCGATCTCGTTCTTGACGTTCTCGAGCGCTGGGTCGAGCTTCACCGTCTCGTCCCGATCGAGCGTCCGTATGTCGCAGCCATTGTCCTTGAGGATCTGCGACTTCACTGCCGCCGCCGCGAAGGACTCGGGCGTACGATAGAAATAGATGAGGCCGTCCTGCCGCCCGGCATATTCGATCGGCGCCCGCTTCAGGGTCTCGTGCATCATCGACTGCGAGTAGTTGCACAGCCTGACCTTACGTCGGGTATTGAGCGCCGCCTTCTCCGCCGTGCATTCCCGCCAGAATTTCCACATCCAGGATAGAAAGCCGCGATCGAGGGTCGGCTTCAGCCTCAGCGCCTGGTCGTTGCGCCACAGCGACTTGATGAGGATGCGCGGCGCCGCCGGCGACGACCACGCATAGGAATGCGCCGGCGCGATCAGCCCGGCATTGGCATAGCTCGTGAACGATGCCGGCTCCGCCTCGCGGTCGATGACCGTGACCTCGTGGCCGTCGCGGTTGAGCTCATAGGCGGTTGTGATGCCGACGATGCCGGCACCGAGAACGATGGCCTTCATGCTGCACCTTTGGAGTTTAGAGAGCCGCCACGACCATGATCTCGACGGTGAATTCCGGTGCCGCGAGCTTGGCCTCGACCGTGGCCCGCACCGGCGTGTTGCCAGGCGACACCCACTTCTCCCAGACCTCATTCATCTCGGAGAAGGTCTTCATGTCGGATAGCCAAATATTGGTCGAGATCAGTTTTGTTTTATCGGTCCCAGCCTGCTTCAGGTACTTGTCTATGCTCGCAAGGATCTCGGTCGTCTGTTCGCGGACCGATTTTCCCTTGTTGTTCTGCGCGACAAGACCCGCAAGATAAACCATGTTGTTGCAGATTACGGCCTGACTTATTCTTGGCCCGACATCAATTCTCTCGATTGCCATTCGCTCTTCTCTTGCTCAGCCCGGCGCGGCGGATCATAGACTGAACCCTTGCCGGGAATCCATCGCGAACCGGCCGTCGGGTTGACCATGCCGGTGCCGCGCGCCATCGCCAAGGCGATCAACATTGCCGATTTGAAAAGGCTCGCCCGCCGCCGGCTGCCGCGGATCCTGTTCGATTGGGTCGAGGGCGGCGCCGAGGACGAGCGCGGGCTCGCCCGCAACGAGGCCCAGTTCGGGCGCTACCGCCTGCTGCCGCGCTATCTCGAGGATGTCCAGCGGATCGATCTCGCAAGCGCCCTGTTCGGCCGCCGCTACCAGGCGCCTTTCGGCATCGCCCCCACCGGCTTCGCCGGCCTGCTGCGCCCCGGCGCCGATCTGATGCTGGCGCGCGCTGCCGCCACGGCAGATATTCCCTTCATCCTGTCCGGCGCCAGCACCAGCTCGGTCGCCGCCGCGGCCGCCGCCGGCAACGGCAATGTCTGGTACCAGCTCTATGCGCCGCACGACGCACGCACCTTGGACGACATGATCGGCCGCGTCCGCGATTCCGGGGTCGAGGTCCTGGTGTACACCGTCGACCTTCCGCGCGAGGCCAAGCGCGAGCGCGACCTGCGCAACGGCTTCGATCTGCCCCTGGCCATCACCCCGCGCCTTGTCGCCGATGTGTTGGCCCATCCAAGCTGGCTGCTCGACTATTTCCGCACCGGCGGCCTGCCGGTGATGGAGAACTGGGCCCCCTATGCCCCGGCCGCTGCCGATGCCGTGGCGGTGGCCGAGACCATGAAGTCGCATTATTACCCGATCCAGACCTGGGAGGATTTCCAGCGCATCCGCGACTGCTGGCGCGGCACCTTCGTCATCAAGGGCCTCATGCATCCGGCCGATGCCGAACGCGCCGCCCGGCTTGGCGCCGACGGCGTCATCGTCTCCAATCATGGCGGCCGCCAATTGGACAGCGCCCCGACGGCGCTCGAGATCCTGCCAGCGATCCGCGCCGCCGTGCCGTCCGGCCATGCCGTCATGCTCGATGGCGGCATTCGGCGCGGCGCCGACATCGTCATCGCCAAATGCCTTGGCGCCGATTTCGTGTTTCTCGGCCGGGCAACCCTTTATGGAGCGATTGCCGGCGCTGAAGCCGGTGCCGACCGCGCCATTGCCATCATGTGCGACGAAATGGTCCGGACCATGGCTCAGATCGGCCGGCGGTCCATGTCCTCATTGGACGCAGCCTGCCTCATGCCCGGCGGTGGCTAGAGCCCGGCCAGGGCGCTCGCCCGCAGTGCCAGGCGGTCGACTTCCCCCAGCGCCGCCGCTTGCCTGATGCGCGTCGACATCAACCGCCGCAGCGATGCCTCGGCCACGAGGTCGATGCCTCCCGGCGCGCTCGCCGCAAACTCGTCCCAGGCCTCGTTCGAGACGGCCTGCAGGTCGCGCGTCGTTGGGGAATAATGCGGCTTCATGTCTCGGCTCCCGATGCGTAAGAGAGGCAGCTGGTCGACGCCAACTGCGTCGGTTGCTGGCACGTGCACCAAACTCTCCCGACCCCGCCGGAGATAGTGACCAGAAAGGTGTCAAAAGAATGGAGCACGGGCCTGTCGGCACGCCGGGTGCGGCAGCGTCCTTGCTAGGCAGTTCTGTCGCGTTGAGATCACCAAGGAGCAAGACATGGGAAAATATGTCGATGGCTTTGTCGTCCCCGTCCCCAAGGACAAGGTCGATGAATACCGCAAGATGGCTTCCGATGCCGGCAAGATTTGGAAGGAATATGGGGCGCTTGCGTTCGTCGAATGCATTGCCGAGGACGTCAAGCCGGGCGTCGTCACCTCGTTTCCGCAGGCGGTGAAGCTTGAGCCAGGTGAGACTGTAGTCTTTTCCTGGATCGTCTATGAGTCGCGCGCCCACCGCGACAAGATCAACGAGCAGGTGATGAAAGATCCCCGCATTGGCGGCATCGACATGAAATCCATGCCGTTCGATGCCAAGCGCATGTTCTTCGGCGGGTTCGAGGTGCTGGTCGAGCTCTGAGTGTTGGCGGCCGGGAATCACCAAGCAGGCGCTGCTCCGCATCCACCGCGGAGCAGCGCAATTTGGACCGATAGGAACAACGTCCCGTCAGCCGGGAAAGGCCATCACCAGCCGGTCTTCCACCGGGCGCTCGACTTGCAGACCGGGCAGATTCGGTTGCCGGGTCCGAAGCTGTCGAATGAACTATCACAAATCAGACAGCGGCGCTTCTTCGTCTGGGGCTTCTCTTCCAAGTCGATTTCCGGGAGGTTTTCCGCTTTGGTGGCGCGGGTGCGATCCCGATGAGTGGTCATAGAACAAATCCTGACAGTTTGCCGGTTCTGTTTGATCGGCTTTTCAAGCAGATAGGACCTCTGGGCCCGATCTGCAACATGGGCGGCGGCGTTCGGCGACGATTCGGCGACGAATCGCGGTGGCTTTAACGATTTGTTAACCGAATGGTTCTACGCCTGTACGGACGGTGATTCCGGAACGGCTGGCGAGGTCCTCATGGCCGAAGTCTGGGTCAGTTATGCGGAGCTTGCCGAGCATCTTGGAATTTCGCCTGAGGCAGCCCGCCAGAAGGTGATCCGCGCCCATTGGCAGCGCCAACGGGGTGACGATGGCAAGGCACGCGTCCTGGTTGATCTGGAAGAGGCGGCCGCGGCCCACCGCCCCCGTCCGGTCGAACGGGCGGACGAACAAACGAGCGCCGCGCTGATCGCCGCTCTCGAGCAGCATGTCGCGACCTTGAAGGAAGAGCTTGCCAAGGCGCAGACGCTTGCCGCCGAGCGCGATCTCGACGCCTATCGCGAGCGTGAGCGCATCGCCGACCTGACGACCCAGCTCCTCACCTTTGCCGGCGAGGCGATGGCGGCACGGGCGATGCGCAACCAGGGCGAGATGCGCCTGCCCGACACCCCGTCGGGTCCGCCCCGCCAGTGGTGGCAGCGCTTCGGCGGCCGGCTCCTTGCGCCATGGAAGCGGAGCAACCAAATGCCGTAATGCCCTCATGCCGGCGGGCGTCGGTGGTGGTCTGGTGTCGAGATGAACGAGTTTGTGGATCTGAGCGAACGGGAGCTGGTCAAGGTCCTCCTGGAACGCGACGTGCTCCGGGCCGACGTCGAACGGCTCACCCGGCTGCTCGCCAAGGCCGAACGACAGCTTGCCGCCCGTGCCCGCTCCTGTCGCCTTTATGGCTGCCATTTCGAGCGGGCGCGAAAGCAGGGCCATTCGAGCGTCTCGAGCGAGCCTCTCGTCCCCCGTGCGCGCCGCGTCTCCCAGCGCCGATTTTTGTCAAATATTAACCCTTGAATTCAACAGCTTTGATGCCGCCCGGAAAGCCGGTCGCGTCGCTCCTGGGGCCATGGTACAGTCGCCGCGCGGGTACTGAGGAACAGCCGGGGCATTGGAGAGGGTGCGCCGGCGCAAAGCACGAGGACAGATCGAGATATGCGCAAGATCCTTTTGGCCACTGCGCTGTTGGGCAGTCTGATGGTCCCCATGGCAGGCACGGCTGATGCTGCCAAGGTCTTTATCGGACCCTTTGGCGGCGGCGCCTATGTTGGCCCCGGACCCTATGTCGGGCCGGGCTATGTCGGGCCGGGCTATGTCGCCCCTGGTGTTGGAATCGGCTGGGTTGGGCCAGGCTATTATTACAACCCCGGCTATTATGACCGCTATTATCATCCCCGCTTTGGCTATTGCCGGTCCGTCTGGTACCGCGGCCAGCGGGTCTGCAAGTGGAACAAGCGCCGCTGGTGGTGACAGGGCCTCGGGGGCCAGCCGGCGGCGGCTGGCCTGCCCGAGGGCATCATCGGCCTCTTTCGAGCATCCGGCCCAGTCCGAAGGCGAAGAGCGTTGCCAGGATTAGGACCGGAATCAGCCAATGGGCATTGCGCAGTCCGGCATGATCGGCGAGGCCGCCGAGCAGCACCGGCATCGTGAGCAGCGCCACGCCGAAGGCGATGGTGGAGCGGGCGCTCGCCGCATCGCTGGCCGATCCGGCAGCGCCCAGAGCGAGCCCGACGGTGAGCGGGAAGAGCAGCGAAACGCCGATCCCGAGAAGCAGCAGGCCGGCAATGGCCATGGCCGGCTGGCTCACCCCCCAATAGACCAGGAAGCCGACCAGCGCGACCGCGAGGGCGGCCACCAGAAGTTGCGGAATGGCGAACGCCCGCGCCCACAGATTGCCCGACGCCCGCCCGATGAACATGCCGAGCGCAAAGGCGGCCGCCCCGGTTGCCGCCTGTGCCTTGTCGAGGCCGATGACCCGCTCGAGATATTCGCTGGCCCACAGCAGGATCGAAAATTCGATGGCGATGGCAAAGGTCTGGGCGCACCAGAAGAACCAGAACGCCGGCGGCAGCCGCGGCCCCGCCGCCCCCGCCGCCGGCAGAACGGTGGTCTCGGGAACGGCGATGCCGCGGCACGCGAGCGCGACCGCACCGCCCATCGCGGCGCCGATCAGCACCACCGCGCGCCAGCCAAGCGTGAGCCACAGGCTGAGCCCGGTGAGCAGGGGCGCCAGCATGGCCAGGGCATAGTTGAGGGCGGCGGCTTCGTTGATGGCGAGGCTCCGCTGCGGGCCGTGCAGGTCGGCAAGGATTGCGAAGGCGACGGTCGGCAGGAAGCTGCCGCCAATGCCGATCAGGGCGCAACCGGCGATGCTGACGGCGGCGACGGGTGCCGCGGCAAGGAGCATCGCCCCGGCCATGCATCCGAGGAGGCCCAGGATGAGCATGCGGCGCCGGCCATGCCTTCTGACCACCCGGTCGCCGGCCAGGCCGACCAGGATGGCGCCGATCGCGATGGCGCTGGCATGAAGGCCGACCATGCGGTAGCTGAGTCCGAGATCCGCCTTGAGGAATGGTGCGATCGTGCCCTGGAGAGTCAGCACGAAGGTGAAGAAGGCCAATACGAGATAGCAGCCGATCGTGCCGGACGAGCGGACAATGCCGGCCTTCGCTGTTCCACCCAGGGCTGTCGGCATGTCAGATGCGGCAACTCCGATGCTCATCCCGACCTCGAGGCGCGAGCGCGCCGGAAAGCCGCGTCCCCTGGCATGATAACAGCATGGCCACGAAATGCTGCCAGTGCTGGGCTGCGGCCGGCGCTGGGCTGCGATACGAGAAGGTGAGCATCATGCGAAATCTGATTGGACTGGCCTTGCTGTTCTGGCTGCTGCCCAACCCCGCGCATGCCGCCGGGCTCCTCGGAGTGTGGTCGGCAGGCGACGGGCGCATTCATGTCAGGATCGATGAATGTGGCGAGGTCTTGTGCGGCAAGATCATCTGGGTTTCCGAGGCCGAGGCCAAGGCGGCGAGCAGCAAGGGCCTGCCTTCCATCATCGGGGTCCAGCTCCTGTCCGAGCTCAGGCCCTCCGCGAACCGCGACGGCCAGTGGGAGGGCAAGGTCTACAACCTCCAGGATGGCCGCACCTACAGCGTCTATCTGCGGCCGGCCGCCAAACAGATGGAAGTCGAGGGCTGTCTGCTCATCTTCTGCCGCACCCAGATCTGGCCGCGCGTCGAAGCCGAGGGGTGACGGCGAGACGGCACGTTCCGTGATCGCGATCCGATACCAGGGTGCGTCGCAACCGCCGCCGGGTGCCTGCAGCAAATGCGTTCGAGCCGCATCCGCGATCAACCCACCTTCTTTACCCGCGGGATTTTCCATGTGCCATCAAGGATCGATGGTGGACTCTCATCGGGCCAGTACATCCGCAGCATCAGCACGAACTTGTCTGCGGGAGCTGGCAACCAGTTCAATTCCTTGTCGGCACCTGGCGACTCCTTCTGGATATAGATGTCGATAGACCCATCGGTGTTCTTTTTCAGGTTCTGCCTGGCACTGATCGAGTAGCGATTGATCGGGTTTTCCACGAAGAAGTACTTACTGTCGTACATTGTAATGGACCAGAACCCCTGCACAGGCGGGGTCTGATCCTTCTCGAAATGGACCACATATTTTTTTGACCCATCGTAGCTTTTGCCATCCGCGTCCTTCAGCGAGGTGGGATAGACAGCGTCCTGTGGTCGGTTGGCGCCTAATCCGATCGCTGTTACGAGCGCCCTCATCAGATAGTCGGTCCCATACAGCCCGGTCTTCGTCGTGTAGCCCCAGCCATTGATGTCTTTGACTGCGGAGTTGATCTTGAACTGAAGCATGATCCGGTCTTGAGCGACCCGGGGGATGTGCTTGGCGAAGTCGGCGTTGAGCGCGCTGGCATCGAAGTCCTGGCCGGGAACGAGACCGATCTTGGCGAATTTGGCGAGCGCGGGCGCATCGGCAGCCGAGGGAGGATTGGTCTTCATGAGCTGCGCCAGAAGCGTGAAGTAGGCCTTCGTGTCGAGCGCGTTGACCTGATCGCGGACGGGTGTCTTGGCATCGATGGACGGATCGACACTCCCGGGCGGCGGCGTGTAGGACTTCCCGTAGGCACTAAGAGGTACCAGCGTGACCTTGTCCTGGATACTGTGCACCGCCGCATAGTCCTCGGGTGTCCCCGTGCAATAGATGCGTCCGAGCAGCCACACCATGCTGGTTGGCGACTTGTACTCCTTCATCCCCTCAGGAAGTGTGCCGGTCCAACCTGGCCCGGTGATGGCGTAGGTCTGCGCCTCGGTGCCGGTGGTCCTCTTGCCGGGCGCTTGGAACACCGAGGTCCAGCCATCCAGCATCGGCATCAAGAAATATCGACCCTTCATGTCGGGGAGGCCCACGACCCATGGCTCCTTGCCGACGTCGAAGAAGGCCGTGGTATACAAGGTGTCGGCGTTAGGCGCTGTCACATCGCGGAACGAAGCGTTCGGATACTGGCGCAGCTTGATGAGTTGGCCCATTGGCGCTTTGGAGCCCTCGGGCTTTGCCACGTTGGTGATCACCCGGCGGGTCATCTCCATCGTCACGAGCGGGTAGCCGTAGATATAGGCATCGGTGGCAAGCCAGAACTCCTCGAGTCCTTGACCGATGACGAAGTCTCCCCCCAGGTCGGCTTGGGCGGGCGAGCTGCCAAATGGGAAGATGCTCAACGCAGATGAGCCAATGAGCAGTGCGGTTCGGCGGGTGATCAACGGTCTCTACTCCTAAGGATGCTTTCCCCTATCAGGAAGGTACACTTTAGATCACGCACGACGTAATGAACTGCGTGTGACGAGACGCGACACATTTCAGTGGTGCGACCATCGGTGTCTTGCGTCCGCTGCAGGGGTGACGGTGCGCAAGCCAAGGAGCGAGGAACGGATGGTGGTGGGCAGTACTGGGATCGAACCAGTGACCCCTACGATGTCAACGTAGTCAGCTCCAGACGCGAGCTGTAAGCCCTTGTTCCCGTTTGTTTTTCGCGACCCCTGAGCGCGCGATTGCTGTCCCGCACAAAGCCCGCACAATCCAGCGTCACGTCTGCGCTTGTCTGCCGCCTGTTGCGCCGTACGCTTCGCGCCTTGCCGCGTGCTATTCTGCGTCGTGAGCGAGAGTTTCGACGATGATGCCTTCCGTTTCAAGTTGCGCATCTAGCTCGCGTTCGATCCTGATGTAGCGTGCCCATGAGCCGAAGAAGCCCGAGCTTGTATTCGCTCGCTCATCGAGCCGCGCCTTCAGCATCGCGCGATATTCGTCCAGAGTGATCTTGCCCATCACAGCGCGCGCCACGACCTCTGTAGTCTTGAGCTACTCACCCCTTTTTTCTTCTCCCGCAAGTCACAAAAGCAGAACTCGATCAGCGACTTAGACTGACGCACGACAGAATCACGTGCAAGCATCTTCTAGCAGTTCCCTCGAAGCCGAGCGTGAAGCCCTCGTTCCTTGAGCCTTTTTCCAGTAACTGCGCCGCTGCCCGTGACAGAACAGATAGCCGTCCCGAGTCCTTGCTCTGCTCATCTGCTGATCTATCGCGTCTGCCAGCACCTCGATCTCGAAGAACGACAGAGACAAGCAGTCCGTGACCATCGCGTCCTCGCTGTCACTTGCCTTGCCGAAGACGCCAGCCTTCTTCATCTGCAGCTCCAGCAAGTCTTGATTATCGTAAGCTTGATTGCCGAACCGAACGCGATACCGCAGCTCGTGATTGCCGCCTTTAGTCATGTATCTCGCTATGTGCCAGAAGTTCGTCAGCAGATCCTTGTGCTTGAAGAACCGCTCCATGTGCACCCAGCGAGCACCGCTGCACCAGTCCCTCAGAGTGCGCTCCAGCGCGTCCGCCTTTTTCGAGCTGTCACCCCCGCCGAGATCGACCACCGCATGTAAGTGTATCAGCGCGACACTTTCGTCACTCTCGTCGAAGTACCCACAGTCTGCCCCGAGCGCGTACATTTTCGTCAGCACGTCGAGCTTCCGCGCCTCGACCTCGTCCTCGCTGTCAGCCTTCTCTCGCAAGACCCGCAAGTTGACGATCTCGACCTCGCTCGCCGCCACGACCTGTAGACCCCTCACGAACGTCACCACCCGCATGAGCCCCTGCCACATACGTTCGATGCTCTGATCTATCGCGCCCGTGTCGAGCCCCACCACCTCATAGAGCACCGTGACGAAGCGCAGTCGCTCCTGCACCTGCTGCTCGTCCTTCGACAGCCAGCCCCACCTGCGCATGAACCTGCCGTAGAGCTTCTTCGCATGTCGCTCGTGAACCGTGTCATCGAGCAGCGTAAAGCGTCCGCTGCGCGTTCGATCTAGTTTCGATCTCTTGTGCGCGCCCGCCAGATGACGAGCGCCCCTTTTCAGCCGCGTCAGCTCAGCGCCGCTTCGATAGCGTCGTTTCAGTTCAACAAAGTCCAACTTTTTTCCCGCCAGCAGCCCGATTCGCGCTGCTTTCCTTCATATATATTAGTGATAGACGCGATGCGCCGCTGCCGACGATGATATTCATCGCAGCACACACGCCTTGAAGCCTTTTGCGACCCCCTTCAAAGCCCCGTCAGCCAGCTAGCCCGTCGACGTTTTCCATTCAAGCCCTTTGTTGAACCGAACCGTACATTACAAGGATTTAACCAGCACCCATGACCGATGACACCGATGACCAGTTCAAGCGCCTGCTCGAAGCCGCCGAGCAGTCCGACGACTTTCGACAGACCCACATGATCTACACCAATGCCGAGATTTTCGCGCTGATCGACCACCTGCTGCCCGACAGCCTCAAGCGCCAGCAGATCATGTCGAACATGTTCAAGATCGTCCCCGCCGACCCTGATGACGAACGATAAGTGTTTCCTCGTGCGCATGCCGTCGAGCTTGTTTCAGCAGCTCAAGCGCGCCGCCGCAGCCCATGACGTTTCAATGAGCAAGCTCGTCAGAGACGCCATCAAGCAGAGCGAGCGCCTGCGTGAGCCGTCCGTTGAGCGTCGCTAAGCAAAGATCACGATGCCGTCGCGCCCCAGCGGATTACAAAGACGCCGAGCCAAGCGCCAACCGCGAACAACGCTAACGACATTACAAGAGCCACAATCCCAGCCGTTCGAAGGGGACCATACTTACTGGTGAAGCATTCGCCTTGCGCATCTAATTTTGCTTTTGCAATCCTGCTTTCTGCTGCCAGCTCTGCCTGACCTTCCTCTTCCAAGAACTTTGCTGCCGCTTCACAGCCTGCTGCTTCCCATGCTTTCAAAGCTCCAGTTGCTCGATAAGACAGCGCAAAGAAGCCGCACATCCCTGCCACAAAGGACGAAGTGATCCCTGCAACGAAGCAAGTGAACAGCATTTTGACCGTCCCCGCGGTTTCAGTAAGCGCTACGCTGAGCATGTCCCATCTGGTGAGCATCGCGACTAGCGCGCCGCCATGGATCAAGAACGAAGATTGGATAAGCAACTTTGCAAACTCCGCCGCGTTTTGATCGCTCCGTTCTGATTCGCTCCGAGCCGCACTCGTGTAGAACTCGTACAGTAGCCGATATCGCTCGTTCTGCTCATGTGCGGGATTATTAACCACCAGCGCGCCCCTTAGACCTCGCCTTCGTCGAAGTAGTCCAGATCAATGCGTTTAAGCTCAACCGAACGTTCGATCCGCACGCCAACTCGATACTGCGTCATAAGTCTCGTCAGCTCTTCGCCGTCGATCAGGATAATTCGCTGAGGAACGCGCTCAGCATATTGCTTCGCCCCACTAGAGAAGCTGCTTGTCGTGACGAACACCCCCTTTGACGCTCCCTGTCCGACAAGAGCGCCCGCAAACTGCTGTATGCGCTCTCTGCCGATCGTGTTGTCCTTCGAGTATCGCTTTGCTTGGATATAAACCACGTCGAGACCCAATGGATCTTCGTTTACGACCCCATCGATTCCTTCGTCATTCGATCGACCAATTCGCTGAGCCACCGTTTGTCTATTGCCGCCATAGCCCATTGCTACGATCAGATCGACGACGAGCCGTTCGAAGAAAGAAGGGGAGAGTTCCGCGATCCTTTCGAGAAGCTGCCCGCGCAAGTTCCCGTTGATTTCATCGACCGCAGCATCAATTCGCTCCTCAGGAGTTTTCGAAGCTACATGCTCTTGCTCTATGACCTGAACAGTCTCGGGTGTTTCATTGTCTTTTGAACCTAGTTTGAACTGACGGAACTCCTCGAACTAAGTCAGAATTGAGCCATTGACTCGATCAGGATAGTCTCTGAGAAGCTGCCGTCCGCGCTCAGTCACTTCGAAGTGCGATCGTCGTGTTTTTCGTAACGCCCCTGCCTTATCGAGATATGTCCGTGCCCAGTGCACTCTGTTTGCGAAGATCGTCTGTTTACCGCTCGGAAGCAGACGCTCGCGCTCTTCATCAGTCAGCTCGAACTGCTTCGCAAGTTTGGCGATGCAGTCATTGATGTTCTTCTCTTGCCCGTCCTGACCGCATGCCAGGAGAGGTCTCATGAGAGACTGATAGTCAGGGATTGCCATTACCCCGCCAGCTCCGCCCGATAGTCCTCGATCTGATCGTGACCATAGTGCCGCTCGATCATACGTTCAGACGTACCCATCTGTTTCGCCAACGCCCGTACGGACGCCCGTTTGCCAGTCTTCGTTGTCAGCCTGAACGTCGCGTACGTATGTCGCAGTGATGTCAGCGCATGCTTCTCGTGCGCCGAGCGATACTCGAAGCCGCATGCCGTGAGAAGCTGATCGAAGCCGCGCTTCAGCGACTCACTCGTTTACCGTTCGGTAACGAGATGACTGTCTCATTCATGTTTAGAGCAGCGCCAGTCCTTGCCAGATAGTCGAGCCGTCGCTGTTTGATTCGCTGTAGAGCGAACAGCGCGCCGCGCCGCATCAGAACCCGTCGAGTGCTGCGCGTCTTGCCCGCGTGTTCGAGCAGCAAGCTGCCATCAGCCCAATCGACATTGCGCCAGATCAGCGTCTTCAATTCGTCGACCCGCAAGCCAGTGTTCGCCATCAGCATGATGACATCGAACAGCAGATGCCGCTTCCACTGCTGGACGAGCTTGAACTGAACCGCGTTCTCGATCTCACAAGCTCGCCGCCGAGCTGTCTTGCAGAGCTTCCAGTATTCAGCAAAGTTGAAGTGACGCCGTCGCCGCCGCGTCAGCCGTTCAGATTCCGAATCGATTTTCGCTGCCACCCGCATCCAGTTCTTATCGACCGCGTAGCGCAGGAGCTGCCGCAAGACCGTGTTCTCGCGATTGATCGTCTGTGGGGTAGGGGGACTCTCACCCTGCGACCGTCTGAACTTCACGTATTCGAGCAGATCAGACCGCTTGATCCTCGCGACATCATCGAAGCGTGCGAAGAACGGAAGGAAGTGCCGCTCGATTGTCGCTGCGTGATACGACGCTTTGCTTTGCCCCCGCAGATGATCGAGATAGCTGCGCTTCAGCTTCGCGAACGACACGCTCTCGACCTGCTCGCCCCCGCGAAGCCTGTCTTGAACCTCTCGATACCAGGACAGCGCGAACAGCTTCGCTGCCATCTTGTCTCGTGTTTTCGTGCTTCTACGATACTGCTGACCAGCGAGCCGAAAGTAGCAATGCAGAACACCGCTATGCAGCTTTAGGTAGACACCCTCGTGCACTTCTACCGTTGTGCTGTTTGCTCGTCGCCCCATCGCCTCGTTCCTGCACAATCACGTGCACAATTCGACGTGCACAATAAGCGACCATCCCTTCCGTCCCAAGCGCGAAAGCCCCTACTGTTTTGTGCAAGAGGGAAAAGCGCACCTCACCCGCTGCTGTCGCTTAAGTCTCTGTTGTGATTGAGAGATAATGGTGGGCAGTACTGGGATCGAACCAGTGACCCCTACGATGTCAACGTAGTGCTCTACCGCTGAGCTAACCGCCCGGGGAAGTGGTGGATATATCGGGATCGCTGCAGAGGTGCAAGGCTTCCGCGGCTGCCGCTCACGCGCCCGGTTCGCGGTTCAGGCGGCCATCATCCGCTCGACCTCGGCCACGAGATCGCGCAGGTGGAACGGCTTCGACAGCACCTTGGCCTCCTTGGGGGCCCGCGAATCGGGGTGGAGCGCCACCGCCGCGAAGCCGGTGATGAACATGATCTTGAGCCCGGGATCGAGCTCCGCCGCCCGCCTCGCCAGTTCGATCCCGTCCATCTCGGGCATGACGATATCGGTGAGGAGCAGATCGAAGGCTGCCCCTTTCAGCTCCTCGAAAGCCGACAAACCTTCCGAAAACGACGCTACGTCATGGCCGGCCTTGACCAACGCCTTGACCAGGAACCGGCGCATATCCTCGTCATCCTCGGCCAGCAGAATTCTCGCCATCGACCTCGACCCCACCGGGCGTCTTGCCGCCCACGCCACCACCTGCCGCCGCGTTGAATCTAACCGCAATCGGTAAATCGCCCATGAACTTGGCATGACCGCGGCATTTCCGGCGGGATGCCGTTGACCGCCACCTCCTATCATGCAGAAATGACGAAATCAGCCGTTTGGGACAGTCCACCCGCTACGGTGGAACAGTGATGAGCCTTGAGATCGATCCACCCTTCAGCGTCGCCTATCCGCAGCGGCCGACAGTGCCTTGCGTCTTCAACTCGCCCCACAGCGGCAGCCGCTATCCCAAAAGCTTCCTTGCCGCCTCGCGGCTCGATCCCCTGACGTTGCGTCGTTCCGAGGATTGCCACGTCGACCAGCTGTTCGCCGCCGCGGTGGCGCTCGGCGCCCCGATGCTCAAAGCCAGCTTTCCGCGCGCCTTTCTCGATGTCAATCGCGAGCCCTGGGAGCTCGATCCCGCCATGTTCGACGGCGAGCTGCCCGCCTATGTGAACACCACTTCCGCCCGCGTCGCCGGTGGGCTCGGCACCATACCGCGCATCGTCTGCGAGCACGAGGAGATCTATGCCGAGCGGCTGAGCTTCCGCGAGGCGGAACGGCGCATCCGCAGCTATTATCTGCCCTACCACGCCATGCTGCAGCGCCTGATGTCGGACACGGTGGCGCAGTTCGGCCTCGCCGTCCTCGTCGACTGCCACTCGATGCCCTCGAGCGCCGCCTCCGGCACACCCGCCCGCAGCCGCCGTCCCGACGTCGTGCTCGGCGACCGCTATGGCTCCTCCTGCGAAGCCGAAATCGCCCTTTGCCTCGAGGAGGCGCTGACCGCCCAGGGGCTCACCGTCATTCGCAACAAGCCCTATGCCGGCGGCCATATCACTGCCGCCTGGGGCCGGCCGGCAAACGGCACCCATGCGCTCCAGGTCGAGATCAACCGCGGCCTTTATATGAATGAGCTGACCTTCCGCCGGTCGCAGGGCTTCGCGCTGCTGGAACGCCTGCTGAGCGCCGCGCTCCAGCGCTTTTTCGCCGCCCTGCCGCAGATCGCCATTCCGAGCCGGATGGCCGCCGAATAGGCATGCCGGCCGGAAAAAAGAGGCCTCGAGGGTCGCCGAGGAGCCAACAACCTAAAGTTGACATAAATTCGCGTTACGCGAATCAAGACGATTTTTCCTCGAGAGATGTAAGATGAGAAGAGATGCGTACCAAGTCGCTGGTCCACGCGTCCCGTTGCTGATCAATGGCCTTGGGGGTTGAAGACCTTGCTATTGCCTGGATGAGGAGCCGATATGAAGGAACCGGACGCCGTCAATCGCCGCACACTTCACGGCATCGCGGTTCTGGATGAACTGGGCACGGCGGAACGTGTCAGTCTCGAGAGGGAATGCATCTGGCGTCGTTATCGGGAGGGCGAACGTCTGTTTGAGCGAGGCAGCTCCAGCAACGAGGTATTCTTTATTGTTGAAGGATCAGTGAGGATCGTTAGCTCCTCCGCCACCGGTCGCGATGTGAGCTTCGCGCGAGCCGGCGCTGGCGAAGTTATCGGAGAAATGGCCGCGATCGATGGTCTGCCGCGCTCGGCAAGTGTCTCCGCGGCGGAAAACTCGCTGGTGGCCGTGTTACCCGCCACGCGGTTTGTGGCCCTCGTCAAACAGAATGGCGAAATTGCGGTCAAGCTTCTGCGTCGGCTGTCCGCCATGGTGCGCCACACCGGGGCGCGCGTCGTAGAATTGTCGAGTCTCGATGCCACGAACAAAGTCTACGCTCAGCTTCTGCAGCTGGCGAAGCCGGATATCGCGAGTCCCGACCTCTGGACTGTCAACCCATTGCCGCCACTTCGCGAACTCGCAGCAAGCGCCGGCACCACGCGTGAACTGGTCAACAGTGCACTGAACAGGCTCTATCCCCGGAACCTTGTCCGCCGCCGCGGAAACACGCTCTATCTTCTGGACAAGTTGGCGCTTGAATCCATTGTGAGGACCGGCGACGACAACAACGCCTAGATCCTGTTAATCCGGCAACGCGTGCAGGTGCCTGTCACGGATTGTGAGCAGCAGAACAACAGCTTCGACCAACATTCTCTGCCACTCAGCGGCATCGACCATGCCCGCTGCCAGCAAGAGTTCGGAATCGATGACCGGTGGGGGTGACTTCGGATCGGCAGGCCCAAAGCGGACGCGCTGCATGATTTCCATCTGGCGCAGGCGGTGGCGAAGATCCAACGCATTGCGCACAGTATCGTCGTCCATGAACCCGTGTCGTGCGAGGGCAGTGAATGCTTTTGTGATGGCAGGGGTCAGAACCCCGGCATCTGATCGCGCATGCCGAACCTGAAGCGCCCGGACAGTTTGGTCTAGTGTTCTTCGTATTCGGGCAGCGAAGACTAGGCGATTTGTTGCTTTTGCATTGGCGAGAGCTTCGACCTCGCCGATGCCCGCCCGGGCATATTCGATCAGCGCATCGGGCGCCACACGGGACGTCAAGAGATCACGCAGCGCGTCGTCGATTCGCGATCGCAGTTCGGGCGGACCGAAGACTACGCGCGATTCAGTAAGCGCGATCAATTGCTCCGCCGATGCGCCGTTGCGGACATGACCGACGAGCGCATCGAGAGGCGTCACAAGTGGGCCGGCAGCGTTCCAAAGGTCATTGGTCGTTTCGATATCGCATGGGCGCCCATTCACCGACCGTGCGGTGCAGAGCGATATGATGCGGCCTGCCAGCCTGCAGGGGGACGGCACGCTGCTGCTGACCTCATGGATGAACAGGAGTTGGACGGGGTCGCCCGGCATCAGGTCACGACTGCCCAAGGCGCCGATCGCCACGGCAGCCATTTGGTCCAAAGGCCAAGCCTGCTTGGGTCGGGCGTGCTCGGCAACGAGGACACCCGCCTGCTCGATCACGGTATCGGCAAGATTACTCAGTGTCAGTCCGGCGTCCTGCGCATCGATTCGGTGTTGGAGCAAGTTGACCGCGACCTGAAACCGTAGGTCATGCACCCAAATGTCGAGACGCTCGATCGCGTCCTGCATGTCCGGGGCTTGCCGCACCAAATCGGCGCACTCGGTTCGCATGATGCGGGCATCGGGCAGCAGGTTGAGAAATCTGGGGGACAAAGCCAGCTGGAGGCGTTCGCTGCGACGGCTCAATTCCTCCGCCAAGGCGGGTGCAAGCGTGACAATCTCGAAAAGGGGCCCGAGCAGTGACCGGTGGGCCGAAAGCAATGAAAGAAATCTCAATCCGGAGGGCAGGCGCGATAAAAATCTCTCTAGCGCCTCGAGAGCGGCGTTTGGATCAGGCAAACGCCCTGCAGCCTGCGCGATGTCCGGAATCAGCCCCCGCAGCATTTCTTGCGCCGGCTCGTTTTGGCTGAGCCGAAACCCGACGCGATAGCATTGCCTCAGACGTCGGTAGGTTCCGACGATATCGGTGAAACCTAACGTCGCGAATGCCGCGGAAGTCCGGTCATCCGGTGTTTCCTGTGTGAATGCCCAATCGGCAGGCGCAAGATCAACCCCTGGTGCATTCTCGAACAACCGACTGTAATGCGCCTCGACGCAGGCGAGATTCTCGAGAAGAGCCGTCGTGAAAGCATCAACATCGTCAAACGACATAAGGGCCGCCACCCGTTGCATCCCCATATTGTCCAGAGGCATGGTCTGCGTTTGCTGATCGTCGATCATCTGCAAGCGGTGCTCCAGTCGACGAAGGAATTCGTAGGATTCGGTCAGATCATCGGCGGCCTTGTCATTGATATGGCCGGCCTCGGCGAGCGTCGTCAGCGCTTCGACCGTACGCTGACAGCGCAGATATGGATCCAACCCGCCATAGATCAGCTGCTGGGTCTGGGCATAGAACTCGATCTCACGGATGCCTCCGCGGCCCAACTTGATATTGTGGCCCGCGGCTGCGATTTCACCGCCACCCTTGTGTTCGTTGATGCGCCGCTTCATGGCGCGCATATCCTGCAGCAACCAGAAATCCATCGCTTTGCGCCAGATGAACGACGCCAGGTCATCAAGAAACTGCCGCCCGAGGGCAAGGTCTCCGGCCGCCGGCCGGGCCTTGATCATAGCTGCCCGTTCCCAATTCTCACCGCGGTGACGGTAATAGGTTTGTGCCGCAGCGAAAGAAACCGCGACAGGCGTTGATCTCGGGTCGGGCCGAAGATTAAGGTCGACCCTGCAGACATAGCCGTCGGCTGTCATCTCCTGCATGATGAGGACGAGTTGCTTGGTCAGGCGCGCCGCGAATTGTTGGTGACTACGCGTGCCGCGATAGTCCATCTGGACCGGTTCGTATATGATGATCAGGTCGATGTCCGAGGAATAGTTGAGCTCACGCCCGCCATGCTTGCCCATGGCAAGGGCGACATAGCCGCATTGGTCCTCGGGAAAATGTGGATCCGCTAGAACGATCTCGCCGGCATCCGCCGCCTGCAGCAGGAGGTGGGATATCGTGGCGGACAGTGCGCCATCTGCGAAGTCGCTGAGGGCCTGCGTAACCTTGTCCAGCGGCCAATGGCCGGCGATGTCGGCAATGCCGGTCAGAAGTGCGACGCGCCGGCGCGTAAGGCGAAGCTCGTGCATCAGCAGGTCTCGGTCACGGAGCTTGGCAAGCTCGTCCCTCATGCGGTCGAGAAGTCGCGTGAAGCAGGTGTCCGGACCGTGCTCCAGGATGTCCCTCAAGAACGCCAGGTCATGCAACGCACATTGCGACAGAAACGGACTGTGGCGGAACACAAAGCCGACGAATTCAAGGAGTGGCTGATCTCGCGCCATCGTCTCCAGCCAGATCTTCAGCGACGCGTCATTACAGTCGATGGCACGGGTGCGGAACTCCTCTGCGGCAACTTTCAGCCAGCGCGGGTCCCGTTGTTCGGGCAGCGCGATCAATGCCGAGGTGACAAATTCAGACAACATGGAAGCGCCTCGTTCGGTGGAGTGCTTTGGTGACCGCGTAAGATCGCGGCAACAGCGCCGATCTCGTGCCGCAGCTGCGGGGCCGTCGAACTTATCAATTATCCAGCTCTTCGATCCCCGCGAAGGCGCTCCGCAACGCCTTCGACCAGTCGCTCGAGAGCTTCCTGAAGTAAGGGTCGTCCTTGCCGATGCGCCGTTGGCCGTCGGCGGTCAGGGAGTCGCGTTGATAGAGCATGAGATCGAAGGGCAATATCCTGAAATAGTTTGAAACAGACATAAGCACCCAAGGTACGGGAAAAACTACAGAAAATCCTTCCACCATTTTGCAAGCTGTTTCATAAAGTTTTGCATCTTGGAACCATAGAACGCGCCATGGTTCCATGGTTCCAACTTCTGAAGGCAGTCTCATGGCGACATTTACCACCCGCTGGCTGGAGTCGATCAAGGTCTCGAAACAAACCGATTTCATCGATCGCAGCGAGCCCGGCCTCATGTTCCGCGTCGCGCCTTCCGGGATCAAGAGCTGGTCGCTGATGTACCGCCGACAAAGCGATGACAAGCGCCGCCGCATCAAGCTCGGCCGATTTCCCGAGGTCGGCCTCGCGGCCGCGCGCGCCAAGGCGACGAGGCTCAAGGAGGCTATTGCCGAGGGTGCCGATCCTGCCGCCCCGGCAATAGAACTGAAGGAGGTCAAGACCGTCAACGAACTGCTCGACAGGTTCCTCAAGGACTACACGAACCCGGGCCCGCGCTGGAAATCTGAGATGACGCGCATCTTCGCCAAGGAGTTTCGACCGGCGATCGGCCGGCACAAGATCGCCGAGGTGAAGCGCACCCACATTCTCGCGGTGTGCAACGCCATCAAGGAACGCGGGGGAAAGGGTATCTCTGCGAACGTCGCGCTTGCTGCCATCCGCAAGGCGTTCAATTGGGCAGTGAGCGAGGGCTATCTCGAGGCCAGCCCGGCGACCGGTATACCGCAACGGGTAAAGGAAGTGCCGCGCGATAGGGCATTATCGGAAGCCGAGATCCAAAGGTTCTGGACCGGCTTGGACAACGGCGGAACGACACCCGGAACCAAACTGGCGCTGCGGCTCGCATTGACCACCGGCCAGCGCATCGGTGAAATCTGTAGTTCTACAAAGGCCGAGGTTGATCTAAACAAGGCCGAATGGCTGATACCTGCAGCGAAGGCAAAGAACCGTCGCGAGCATATGGTGCCCTTGTCGCCGTTGGCGGTCGACTTGTTCCGGCAGGCGATGGCACTGGCCGGCGGGTCAAATTGCATATTCCCTGCCAGGCCGAGTACTGTAGGGCCGCGCCGGCAACCGTTTCTCAATCCGCACAGTGTTGCAGACAGGATGCGCAGGTCGCTGCCGGATCTCGGTCTCGATGCGAATCCCGCGACACCGCATGACTTGCGCAGAACGGTGGCGTCACAGCTCGCCGCTATGGGCATCGCCGAGAACATCGTCGCCCGGGTGTTGAACCATTCCTCCGAAATCGGAAAGACGATAACGGGCAAAGTCTATATTCGGCACAGCTTTGCCGCCGAAAAGCGGCATGCGCTGGAGGCTTGGGCGGCAGAGCTGGGACGGATAATCGAGGGCGACAAGGGCGCAGCGATCGTGATCATATGAGGACGTGATGCCGATTTCCAAGCGAGCAAATCTCAATGCGCTCAATAAGCGTATCGTGCCACGTCAACTTGTCGAACTCGATAAGCCGAAGCTTCAGAAGCTGCTGCAGAAGCACTTTCCTGAGAATGCCACAGATCCGCAGTGGGTTATGAAGGTTGCGGACGCAATAGCTCATGCGCATTCGCGCTCCCGCCTTGCGAGCCACTATTTGGGTTGGCCGTCTGATGAGGATCTACGTGCCCAGCTAAGCCGCGTTGTCGATTCGTCCAATGAACTGTTGGAGGCTCTTAGCGGTGATTCCGCTAGACGACAACAGACACGGATCGCGGATCGCCTCTGGAGTTCCCTGCATTCGTTTTGGACGCTCTTATATGGACCGTCGGAAGATGGAGATATTTGGCAGAGAGATCCAAGCAGGCCATCGGAGCTGGATCAGGCATTTCTTCTATTAAGGAAGCTGAACCAGCGGAGTCGCCGGATCTTGCGAAGGATTGAACGTGGCAATTCCGGCAAGGAACCAGTCCGATCTGGCAAAACGCCAGACCACTATCTCGATTCGTTTGTGATGTGCCTCGGCTTCTGCCCACTACTGGGAGGTGCCAAAGGTAACATGCCTGATCGTCTGGAGATGTTCATTACTGACTACCTAGTGAAGGCCGGGCGCAAACATATTACAAGAGACTCCGTGCGCGGTCGCTGGAACCGCGTCAAGGGCAAGGACACCGACCCCTGGACCGACGTCATGGACCAGGATAGCAGTGTTCACAATCCACCCAATTCGGGAGAGATTTGAACTTAGACGCGGGGATGTCGTAGCAATCATATTCAGTCCCATTCAAGGCTACACATGGAATGGGACATGTCTTCTAAATCTATTGCAGCGCCTTCGGCTTCTCAGCGCTTGGAGCACGAGCATGAAGCGTTCGGGTCTCGGACCTCGATGCAGCGCCCGGAACGCTTGATCGGTTTCAATGAGGTTCATAACCGCGTCGGCCTTAGTCGCACCAGTGTTTGGAGGCTTGAACGCTCGGGCCATTTTCCTCGCTCGGTTCAGATTTCGCCTGGCAGGCGCGCCTGGCGTGAAGCCGATGTGGATCAGTGGATCAGCTCGAAATTGGGGGCATCGGCTCCATGACCGACCTTCTTGCACGACTGAAGGGCGTGGCTCGGAGCGGGGATGGCTGGACGGCCCGTTGCCCGGCGCATGACTGACGAGCATAGCAGCCTCAGCATTCATCATCGCGATGGCCGCTGGTTGCTTTACTGCCATGCCGGATGCGGTTGGCGAGCTATCATCGAGGCCATAGGCATCGAGGCTACCGAGCTGTTTGACAAGATGCGTTGTGAGCGGGGATCTTGACCATGCCTCTCAGCACCCAAAAGGCGGCGCAACCCGATGCTGAGGCCGAGGCGCTTGATCCAGGGCAATCTGGCGTAGAACAGCAGGAGGAAGCAGGCCTTACTCTCGATGACTATGCACGCGCCAAGGCGTTGCCGGTCGACTTCCTCAAGTCCCTGGGCGTGTCGCAAAGCACCTTTGGCAGAACACCGGCGGTGCGCATTCCCTATTTCGGGACAGCTGGCGAAGAGTTAGCGGTGCGGTTTCGGATCGCGCTTGAGGGCGACCGCTTCCGCTGGCAAGCCGGGGAACCAAATTGTGCCTTTATGGC
This sequence comes from uncultured Alphaproteobacteria bacterium, assembly GCA_963744915.1. GTDB lineage: Bacteria > Pseudomonadota > Alphaproteobacteria > Rhizobiales > Aestuariivirgaceae > DATAFF01. The sequence continues at coordinate 10,160 of CAVUUY010000020.1, read as the reverse complement.
CAAGACCAGCTCGCCGACGCCCACCAGATTGGGCACGTGGTGTTGGTCGAAGGGGAATCGGACTGCCACACCCTCTGGTACCATGGCATTCCTGCGCTCGGCCTTCCTGGTGCCGCGCAATTGGCGCGAAGACCGCGACGCCGGTCACCTCGATGGAATCGAGACGATCTATGTCGTCATCGAACCGGATCGCGGCGGCGAGGTCGTGCGCCAATGGCTGGCGCAGTCCAAGATTCGCGATCGCGTGAAACTGATTCATCTGCCGACCAAAGATCCATCGGCATTGTACCTGGAGGATCGGCACCAGTTTCCGGAGCGATGGAAGGCCGCCTGTCAACAGGCGATTCCATGGGTCGATCTCGACGGCGAAGCGAATGCTGAAGGGCGATCAGAAAAGCCTCGCTTGCTCGTGGAGCCCTGCGACCCAGATCGCACGGTCTCGGCATTGCGGGACATAATCGCCAAGGCTGGTACGCTCTATGACCGGGGCGTACCCGTCCGCCTCGCCCACGACAAGACGCTGCGAGGAACCGTGGCGCATCCGATGACGCCCGACGCACTGGTATTGATGGCGCATAGGATATGCCGCCCTCGCATAGTGAAGAAGGGCGAGGAGGTCGATGCACGACTGCCACGCAATGTAGCAGTCATGTATTTGGATTGGCGGGGAGAATGGCAATTACCGCCACTGAACGGCATCGCGTCGGCCCCGATGTTGCGCGAGGACGGCACCATAGGCAGCGCCCAAGGCTACGACATCACGACTGGGATGTGGCTTGAGAACGTGCCCGACATGGCGTTCTTGGTCCCAGAGAGGCCAACCGATGAGGATGCTCGATCCGCGCTCCACTATATCCGGGAGACCTTCAAGACCTTCTGTTTTGCCGATGCTGAGACAATGCTCGATCCCAATTCTGGAGTGGCGGTGGTTAACACCGCAAAGCCGCCTGGCAAAGATGAGAGCGCATTTCTCACCGCCTTGCTAACAGCCGTTTGCCGCCCGAGCCTACATCTTGCACCCGGCCTGCTGTTGCGCGGAGCGCCGATATCCGGTGCCGGAGCGGGCAAGGGTCTGCTTGCCCGCTGCATCTGCATCATTGCCTTTGGTCGCGAACCTCATGCCGTTACCGGCGGCGTTACACCCGAAGAACTGGAAAAGCGGATCGCGGCGGAACTGATTGAGGGTAGCCCGGCCCTGTTCCTCGACAACATGAACAACGTGACGCTTGAGATCAGACATTCTCGCCAGCGCCATCACCGAACGTCCCGCCCGGGTCCGGCTGCTTGGCAAGTCCCAGATGGTGCCGCTGAACGCGTCGGCAATGGTGATCTTGACGGGGAATGGATTGACGGTGTCGGAGGACTTGGCGCGCCGCTTCATCGCGGTAGATCTCGATCCCGGTACCGAGGATCCGGAGGCAAGGCGGTTCACGACCGACATTCGCATCGAGGTGACCAAGAACCGAGATCAGGCTGTTAGCCGCGGCACTGACCATTTGGCGCTGGGGAAGGATCGGGCCGGATCTTCCGGCTGGTCAGCCCCTGGGTAGCTTCGAGCAATGGAGTAGGTGGGTACGCGATCCGCTGCTTGCACTTGGCTGCAAAGACCCGGCCGAAAGGGTAGGCGAGGCAAAGGAGCGAGACGGGCGACGGCAGGTGATTACTGACCTGTTTTTGATGTGGTGGACGAAGCATGGAAGCAAACCGATGCCGGCGGCCGACCTCCACGAGGACGTCAAATCGATTATCGACCCGCAACGTCGCGGACGGCAATTTCAAGCCTCGTACCTGGCAAAGCTCGTCAACACGCGGATCGCTGGATTCATTTTGACCCGCCAAGCGGCGGCGGGGCAATGGGGGGTTGCAACTTACGCTCTCGAAAAGGTCGAAGCAGACGAAACGCATAGGGGTCATAGGGGGCATAGGCCGGAAGAATCGGTACCTCATGCAACGAGCTCCGGAACAGATGGTCATCCAGACTGTAGCTCCACTCCGATGCCCCCTATGCCCCCTATGCCATCGCCAACTGCCGAGGAAGACGAGTGGGAGATGACGATATGACGGCCATCGATGCTCTCAGGGCCGCGCGGGCGGCCAATGTCAATGTCGGGCTGGAAGGCACGCGATCTGGTGCTTCGCGCACCAGCGCCACCGCCAGCCGCGGTGCTGGATGCTCTGAAACGCCATAAGCCAGGCATTGTTGCTCTATTGCGGCGGGGAAGAGACAACTGGAGCGCTGCAGACTGGGAGGCGTTCTTCTATGAGCGCGCCGGCATCGCCGAACATGATGGTGGTCTTTCACGCCAGGAAGCAGAAGCACTCGGGTTTCAACACTGTGTGGTGGAATGGCTCATGCGCCACCCGGTGCAATCAAAACCTGGCGTTTGTCTAGGCTGTGGTCGCGGTGACGAGCAGGCAGGCATCGTGTTGCCGTTCGGCACCGAAGCCAATGGACACGCATGGCTCCATGCCGCCTGTTGGCCAGACTGGTACGCCCGGCGCAGGGCAGAAGCTGTCACTGCTCTCGCAGCTATGAACATTGGTAAGTAAGGCGAGTGAATTGTATGCCGCCAGAAGTGCGCCGGAAAAGCTAACTCGATCAATAAGGTAGGGATTACAAGAAATGCCGTTCCAACCAGGACAAATCACCAACCCAAACGGCGCAAGGAAAGAGCGCAAGTTCTACCAAGCGTTGCTCATCGCACTCAATGCTGAGGGACCCGACATCAGACTTCGCAAGGTTGCGGAGATACTGGTGAAGCAGGCACTTGAAGGGCGAGACCTGGGCCATTAAGGAGTTGGCTGACAGGATCGATGGTAAAGTGCCTCAGGCGCAAATCATTCAAGGCGATGAGGACGGCGGCTCGGTTCGCTACATCGTCGAATTGCCCGAGAAGGCTGCATCGACGCAGGAATGGCTGGAAAGCATCAGGCGGGAGGACGCCGGGCGATCGTTGGTGACGAGTGTTGCTGCTGCTGTCGATGACGAGCCAACGCATTAGGCGGAGATGGGTCCCATCTACCCCCACCCCCGGGCATCAATCGTGGGAAGGTACCGGTACCCAAGCAACGTTGTTCCGGCTAATCAAGGCGATGAGGACGGCGGCTCGGTTCGCTACATCGTCGAATTGCCCGAGAAGGCTGCATCGACGCAGGAATGGCTGGAAAGCATCAGGCGGGAGGACGCCGGGCGATCGTTGGTGACGAGTGTTGCTGCTGCTGTCGATGACGAGCCAACGCATTAGGCGGAGATGGGTCCCATCTACCCCCACCCCCGGCATCAATCGTGGGAAGGTACCGGTACCTCGACGGCCTCTGTTGGCTGGAAAAATCGCACTCAATGCTGAGGGACCCGACATCAGACTTCGCAAGGTTGCGGAGATACTGGTGAAGCAGGCACTTAAGGGCGAGACCTGGGCCATTAAGGAGTTGGCTGACAGGATCGATGGTAAAGTGCCTCAGGCGCAAATCATTCAAGGCGATGAGGACGGCGGCTCGGTTCGCTACATCGTCGAATTGCCCGAGAAGGCTGCATCGACGCAGGAATGGCTGGAAAGCATCAGGCGGGAGGACGCCGGGCGATCGTTGGTGACGAGTGTTGCTGCTGCTGTCGATGACGAGCCAACGCATTAGGCGGAGATGGGTCCCATCTACCCCCACCCCCGGCATCAATCGTGGGAAGGTACCGGTACCTCGACGGCCTCTGTTGGCTGGAAAGCATCAGGCGGGAGGACGCCGGGCGATCGTTGGTGACGAGTGTTGCTGCTGCTGTCGATGACGAGCCAACGCATTAGGCGGAGATGGGTCCCATCTACCCCCACCCCCGGCATCAATCGTGGGAAGGTACCGGTACCTCGACGGCCTCTGTTCCGGCTGGGAAGTACCGGTACCTAGATGGTTCCTGTTCCAAGACCATCCAGCGACCCGCCGACGGCCATCAGAATCATCGTCTCCAAATAAGGATCGCCGGTCTCCGTGGTGGCCGGCGATCAACCCTCAATAGCTGTAGCCGACGCAGGCGTAGTACCGGTTCCACCAATAGGAGCTACCGCTCGCACGGGCGTTCCGATAGGCGATGCTGCAATCGCCGCCATAATAGCCATTGTTGTAATAGCCGTAATCGTTATACGGGAAGCCGCCCGCGACGAAGAATGGAAAACCGACGAAATTACGGTGGAAGTGATGGAAACGACCGTCATGGAGATTGTGGAAGTTGGCGTGGCGCCATCCCATCGCACCGAATTGCCGCCCAGGGACAGCCATTCCGAATCGTCTGAAACCGGGATTTCCATGCATCGCAAATCCGCCCCGACCGAATCCCCCCATCCCGCCCCCGCCGAATCCGCCCATGTGGTGCGGAAAGAACGCCATTCCTCCACCACCAAACCCGCCATGAAAACCGCCGCCACCAAAGCCGCCTCGCGCTTCCGCCCCGGATACGCCCAACAACAATCCGAGACTGAGGGCAACGCCCAAACCGAGTGCTGTTTTCATCATTCGCATCGTCGTGATCCTCCATATAAGGGACATTGACGATGTTACGAACGTCATGTGCCTGCCATTCCCTGCCCACGCGCCCGGTCGGGTGCTACCACTCGCCGCGGGCGGACCAAAGATCGAATCGCGTTCGCGCATGCACCCCGATGTCGAGGAATGGACGCAGCGGCAATTTCGACCGTGTGCCAAGGCTCTCCATATCCCCCCGATCTGAGTCAATATCTCATCGGCCCTGGCTTCGTGCCCCAACGCTTGCCCCAACAGAAGGCAGCGGGAGCAAAGAAAAGCATACTTATCGGGTCCCATCTCATCCCGCCCCCGGAATCAATCGTGGGAAGGTACCGGTACCTCGACTGCCCTGTTCCATTTGGGGCAAGGAAAGAGCGCAAGTTCTACCAGGCGCTGCTCATCGCGCTCAATGCTGAGGGGCCCAATATCAGGCTCCGCAAAGTGGCAGAAATGCTAGTCAAGCAGGCGTTGAAGGGCGAAGCCTGGGCGATCAAGGAGCTGGCTGACAGGATCGACGGTAAGGTGCCTCAGGCGCAAATCATCCAAGGCGACGAGGATGGCGGGCGAGTCCGCTATTACGCCGAGATGCCAGTCAAGGACAAGACCACCGAGGAGTGGCTCAGGGGCAACCCGGTCAAAGCCGAGCCAATCACGCATTGATGCATGAGCATGCTCGGCATCAGGCGGGAGGATGCCGGGCGTTCGTTGGTTACCGGCGTCGCTGCTGCTGTCGATGACAAGCAAGCGCATTAGGCGGAGTCAGAGTGGGTCCTATACAGACCCCACGCCCCGGTCAATCGTGGGAAGGTACCGATACCTGACGCCCCCTGACGCCCCCTGTTCCAGTAATGCCCCATGGGACGGGATAGGGTCTTTGGTCTCAACCATTGACTGCTTGAACGTGGATTGTTTTTGCAACCACTCCCTATAGGCATCTTTGTCGTCGACCACGACGATACCGCGCATGGTGTAATGGCCCGTGCCGCATAACTCGAAACAGAGAACATCGAAAGTCCCGGTTCGTGTGGGGGTAAACCAATAAAAGGTAACCATACCTGGCACCAAATCCATTTTGGCGCGAAACTCGGGCACATAGAAATTGTGCACGACATCCTTGGAACGCAACAGAACCTTGACCGGGTGGCCGAGTAACAAGTGCAGCTCTGCGCCTTCTATCAGGATGTCATCATGAGCTTTGGGATCATTTTGATCGAGGCCGAATGGATTATCTGGGCTGACGGGGCCCGCTTTGCCGAGCACGCCGTCCTTCCCTGGTAGGCGGAAGTTCCATTGCCATTGCTGGCCCAAGACCTCGATCTCAGTCGCGTCCGCCGGCACCGTTACAAAATCATGCCAGACAATCAAGCCCGGAGCCAGCAGGCCCGCGACCCCCAGAGTGGTGGCGATCGTGAGCCACCACTCGAGTTTTTTGTTCTCCGGCTCGTAGTGTGCCTCCCGTCCCTCCTGGTGGCGAAAGCGGAAAACGCAATACGCAACGAAAAGGATGATCGCAACGAACGCAATGCCGGTAATCCAGAATGTGATGATGATCGTATGGTCGATATAATCCCAATTCGAGGCAATCGGCGTCCACCACCATGGACTCAGAAAATGAAATAGAACCGAGCCAACGACCAGGACCACCAGTACCACGGCCAGGATCATCGTTTGAGCCCTTCAGAGACCTTCTTGTGTGTTCCTCTGCACTTTCCAAAGGCTCGTTTTCGCTAACACAAAGTGGACCTTGGCAATGAGTTTTGCCCTGCGGCATTTCGACGATCAGCCATGATCATCGACCTAATCTGATCCGCGCCGCGGAGGCAGAATCAGTTTCAGGTCGCTCGGGAATGGAGATCGTTCCTCGATCGACAGCGGGGATAGATGCGTACCAGCGGCGCGTCCCCGCTTTGGTCTAGCGGGTGATAGAGGGGTTGCATGGTCCCTGACCGGTAATCCCTTATTATTTCTTGTACTCGAATACGGGGGCCTTCTCCAGTTGCTCCTTGCTGGCGCCCGGAATTGTGACAGTGCCGGAGGTGGAATCTATTTTCAGATTACTGTAGGGCAGAGCCACCCGACGGCCTCCGAGGCCCAGGAAGCCGCCGACGTCAAGAACCACAAAGAGCTGACCCTTCTCATCGATGATGATGTCTTCGATCGAACCGATCCTTTCGCTCCGGTCAATCTTTACGGTGCTCCCGATCAATTTGCTGGCGCGAACGCCCCTTCCCACCACCGCCGTATCGACGTTGACGACCTGCATAGTTTGCGCAGCAGCCAGCGCGGGTGGCAAAGGCGAAAGCATGAAGAAGCCAACGATGCTCGTCGGGATCAACAATCCACGCTTCCCAGGGTACATTGCGTTATCCTTCCATTGTCGCCTGCCTCTCCAGAGCTATTCGGGCGAGAGCGACTTTGCCGTCAGCCAGCGACTCTCGCGAGCACGCAGTCTTATTGCTCAACAGCGAAGCTGGCTGAGCAATCGCTCAAGAGGATTTCACTTGCACTCGGCAGCCGCCTTCATGGCGGTTTCGGCTTCCTTCTTGTTCTTATGAGTTGACATGCCAACTTCGATAAAGGTTTTTCCATCTGGCTTCTTTGTCACCACTTCGCACTTCTTGGTGCTTGCGCTCTTGGCGACCCAAAACTCGGTGGCGGCAAAGGCCGGCAGGCTTAACAGAGACAGGGTTGCAAGGGCTACTAAGCTACGGCGAAACATCGTCAGTCCTCCTAGGTCTAACGGCCCTTTCTGGGCCTTGAGACTCGACACTGACAGGTTCCGCCTTACAGGGATTAGGCCGTGACTTTACCGTTTTGAAAGGTTTCGATCCGGTCCAGGCGCTGTCGCTGGCGACCCCGAGGAAGTCGGCAGCCTCTTGGCGAAGGTTCATCACCTGGTTCAGCGAGTTCGCCGTCACAAAACATGGCCCTGCAGAGCATTGCGCGCGCCCACAAAGGGTTTACGATCCAATCCAGCCCCTGAGATGTTGGAGCTAGTGTTAGGCAGGTGTAGAGATCAAAAGGCCTTCTTCAGGCTCTTTAGGCAGTGCAGCCTGGGTGCTGCACGTGGAATTGGTGCCGTGACCATTATTGGCCAGCGCGGCTCTTGCAGAAGAAATTACGCTCGTTGAGCGGGCCACATCCGATGCTGTGACCGGCACGGGCACCAAAGGTGACAGCGCCGGTGATCTGCTCACCTTTGCCAATGATGTCTATGACAAGGACAACAAAATCAAGCTGGGCGCTGAGTGTGGTTGGTGCATACGCACCGTCGTTGGCAATCCTGGGAATGCTTTTGGACCCTGCAGCTTGATAAGGGCAGCGTGTACAATCTGAAATGACTGGTGCTCCACCGCGCTGACGTCGATTTCTTGGTACCTTACGAAGCTGTAAGCGCGCCGCCAACGATCGGCAATCTTGGTTGTGCAGGATAACATCGCCAGGGCTTCCTGGCGTGTTCAACTGCAGGAGTAAATCATGCGCAACCTATTGATCCCTGTTCTCGGGCTCGCCCTGGGATGTGTTTTTGCGGGACCAACTTCGTCAATCGCCAGTGCGGCCACTTACGGCAGTTCGGCTACCCACGCCACAACACATACCATGAAGCCGAAGAGCGTGGCCTACACGACCCATGGCAAGGCTTGCCATGCGACCAAGACACATTCTTGCAATCCCGCACAGAAGGCCCACAAGCACGCTACGACCTATTGATTCACTGCGCGGCGAGGCCAGGTGTCGGATTAAATCCACCGCAACTCGCTAGGTGGTTTCTCTTGAAGTCTCCCGCGTAGGAATAGCGGTGAAGAGTTCGAGTTCGTTGAAACCGCGGCAGTGCATGGCCATGTGACGTAGGGTCTACCCACATTTAGTGCGTTGTTTCACATCTCCGAGCCCAAGCCGAGTCCGAGCCCAAGCCGAGGCCAGTTCCGTCCCGAGTGGGACGCAAAGCGTGCTTCGGTTCTCAGGCGAGAGCATAGCGGCGCGACGCCGGCAAAAACCAACTGGCCACGCCGCGTTCGAGGTGAAGGAGCCGGCCGCCTAGGCGTTGGTGAAATGCGGTGAAGGATGTTGACAGCATGCTCCGCTACATTCGATTTTATTATATAAAATCATGGGGGGTCCCATCTGATCCCCCGGGAAGTTCTCGAAAGGGGAAGTACCGGTAGGAATCATTAGGTACCGATACCCTTTAGGGCGAATCCGGCAATCCCGGCGGCCGGCCGGCGCTTCCGGCAGACATCCGGGAGGCATTTAGGGCCAAGGCGCCAAAGGCTCTGGAAGTGCTGACCCGGTGTCTGCAGTCAGATGACGACCGCATCGCCATGATGGCCGCTCAAGCCATTCTCGACCGCGGCTATGGCCGGCCGACGCAATCGATTGATGTCAGCGAGGATCGCCCGACGGTTCGCTATTACGCCGAGATGCCCGAGAAGTGTGCGACGACGGCGGAATGGCTGGAAAGCATCAGGCGCGAGGACGCCGAACGTTCGTTGGTCAACGGCGTCGCTGCTGCCGTCGATGGCGAGCAGACGCATTAGGCGGACTTAGAGTTTGCCCTGAGCAGAGCCTAAGCCATTGATACTGAGTTAATATCTCATCGGCCCTGGCTTCGTGCCCAATCCTCACCCCAACAGAAGGCAGCGGGAACAAAGAAAGCATGCTTTGGGTCCCATCTACCCCCGCCCCCGGCATCAATCATGGGAAGGTACCGATACCGGGATGTTGTACCGGTCGCGGAGGCGACGCCCTGCGGATAGAACTCGCGGCGTTCGACCCACGGCTTTCCCTGCGCGCGGGCGGGCGCGTTGCCGAGGGCCAGCGTGGCGCCGAAAGAAGTCGCGACCTGCAGGAACTGGCGGCGGTTGCTCATGCGCCCATCCTGCCTCACGACGGGCCGATTCCGCACATTTTCGTCGCAGGTTTCATCGTGTTGTTGACCCGGACGCGGGCCGGCGGATACTGCCGCGACACAACAAAGAAAGATCAGGGAGCCCCATGGATCCGGCCTACCACGACGGCATGCGCAGCCTGCAGGATCAGCGCGAGACCCGCGCCCTCGCCGACCGGCTCGAGAAGCTGACGATGCGCGACGCATTCACCGACGACGACAAGGCGTTCATCGCGCGCTCGCGCATGTTTTTCCTGGCGACCGCCGACGCGGAAGGCCGACCGGATTGCTCTTACAAGGGCGGTCTGCCCGGCTTCGTGCGCGTCGTCGACGACCGTACGCTCGCGATCCCCGACTACGACGGCAACGGCCAGTACCGCAGCTGGGGCAACGTCGTGGTGAACCCGCGCATCGGGTTGTTGTTCCTGGATTTCGAGACGCCGAAGCGGCTGCGCATCAACGGGACGGCGGTAGTTAGCAAGGACGATCCGCTGCTGGCGGAGATTCCCGGTGCGGTGTTCATCGTGCGGCTGACGGCGGAGCGGATCTTCCCGAACTGCCCGCGTTACATCCACAAGATGCAGCTGGTCGAGGAGTTCGTGCACCACCGAAGCCTGACTACACGCCGCCGGTGCCCGCCTGGAAAACCTTCGACAAATTCAAGGATGCGCTGCCACCGCGGGATCGGACCCCGCCGACGGAGAAGTGACCGCCGCCCGTTGACTGACAAGGATGGCCGACGTACGCCGATATTGGGCAAGCGCCG
>CAVUUY010000019.1:0-47840 GCA_963744915.1 uncultured Alphaproteobacteria bacterium | reverse complement strand
CCGGTACAACATCCCGGTACCGGTACTTCCCACGATCGATGGCGGGGGTAGAGTTGATGAGACCCAGATGATTTAGTGCGTCGTCTCGGACTTGCCTGGACCTTCAGCGCTGGCAATATCCGCATGGCCTTCGGCCGATCTAATCAGGTGCACAACGCCTTCACTGGCGCGTGTCGCAAAGTGCCCTTGGCCCTAAGATGCTCCGCCCCTGATCTCGGGCTTCAGCCACTCGAAGTCGTTCGCCGTTATCTGACCGAACAGGACAGCCAAAAAATAGGGTAACAGGCCAAAGTGGATGAGGTCTGGTTCGGGGTCAATCGCGTTGAATTCGACGATGTCGGCTCTAGAAAAGCGCCTGCCTTGAAGTGGATCGACCTCGCGAGCTCACCCGTCGAGTTCCTTCGCAATGCCCCAAAAGATTTGAACGAACTCCAAGGCACCGCCGAGATATTCTGAAACATAGAAGCCATTTTTGGCGCGTCCGCGATATTGCGACGGCGACACAGTTCTGGCACCAATGATCCAAGCAGCTGCTTCACACATCGATTGGCAATGGCAAAGAGAGCAAAGGCGCAGTCAGTCACGGTTTCGGCGTCCGGCCCGATCGAGGGTCAGGACCTCCAGCAGCGTGTGGTCGCTCGAATCGTCGATTTGGTTCGCACAGGCAACTTGCGGCCAGGCGACAGGCTGCCGCCAGAACGTGAGCTGGTGGAGATATTCTCGATCAGCCGGCCCAGCCTGCGCGAAGCGATGCGCGCGCTCTCCACGCTCGGAATCGTTGCTTCCCGACACGGCGGAGGCACATTCGTCACCGACCTTGATGCCCGCACCTTGCTGGCACCCCTCGACTTCTTCCTGCAACTCTCGCAGACCAATCTAAATGACACCTTCGAAAGCCGGCGGGTCATCGAAACCGAAATCGTGCGCCAAGCAGCTAACAGGGCTCGAAAGGCAGATATTTCCGAGCTCAATGACATGATCACTGCCCATGCGACCGTGCAGAAGGATCCGATCGGTTTTCGGATTCTTGACAGCCGATTTCATGAGAAACTTTCGACGATCGCCGGTAATGCTTTGCTGCAGCGGATCGCCGACGCGCTTTACAATATGAATCTCTATCTGCGGCGCCGCGCCACCGCCGAGCCCGGCCTGATCGCCCAGAGCACCGAGGATCACACACGGATTGTCGCCGCGATTATTGCTCACGATCCGGAATCCGCCGCCACAGCGATGGCGCGCCATCTTACAAATATTAAAGAAAGCACCATGCGCATGATGGAAGTGCAGAAATTCGATCTGATCGAGACCCGGCGAAGGCGTCCGACGCGTTAGGCCGGCACGGCGTGCACCATCAGCGGGCCTGCCAAGCAGATACGACGCGTTTCGTTGCCATGACTAGCAGCAGAATGAAGCCCCAGGAGGCAAGTGCCAGATGCGGGCTGATATTCATGAGGTTGAACCCACTGGCAATGGTTTGGAGGATCCAAAGGCCAATGAACAGGCCACCAATGCGGCCAAATCCACCATAAGGATCAACTCCGCCCAGGATAGCGGCGAGAATGGTGATCAGAAGGTAAGATCCTGCAATATCCGCGCCCGCCGAATTGAAGCGCGCCATCATTACGACCGACGCCAAAAAGCAAAGCAGGCTCGACAGAACATAGACCCAGATCTGAACGCGAGTTGTATCGACTCCAGAATAGCGCGTAGCTTCGAGGTTGGAACCGATCATGTGAATGCGCACCCCCAGTGCCGTCTGAAGTCAGTAGCACATGGACTAGGATTGCCACCCCGACGAACAAGACGAAGGAGATCGGCACGCCCAATATCGTGTCGTTCGAGATTTGGATCAGCGGGTCGGGGAAGCCGGAAAGGGTGCGGCCGCGCGTGAAATAGATGCTCAACCCGTGCAGCAAGGTCATGGTGCCGAGGGTCACCAGGATCGGATGTACACCGAGGGCCGCGATCATAAGGCCCGTCAGCACCCCCACCACGATGCAAAGCACCAGACCAGCCACCAGCGCAGCGGCCAGCCAGAGTGCCAGGCTCGCTCCGGAAGCTTCATCCGGCATCGCGACAGTAAGGGTCCAGGCCATGAGCAGACCGGCTGCATTGGCGGTGGCAATGATCGCCAGATTGATCCCGCCGGAGATCAGCGGGATCGTCATAGCGAGCGACAGCAAACCCAACTCGGGAAGCTGGAACATCATCGCCTGCAGCGTCGCGATCCGCGGGAAGATCGCTGGCATGAGCAATGAAAAGATTGTGACAAGCGCCGCCAGAAGGATGAACAAACCGCCAGCCCGGAACATGCCGCGCCGTATTCCCGCGAGAACGCGGTCCAGTTCGGCCGTGAGACCGCGACCGCTGGAGCGGAGCTCCGGCGCGGGATCTACCATCACGCCATCCTCTTCGCGCGCCGACGCCGTACGTAGTTCTCGGCATAGCCGGTCATGCAGACGGAAACCAGGATGGCGAGGCCGATGGCCACGCCGAAGAAATAGGACGACACGCCGAGCAGATTGAGTCCCATTCTGCAGCATGGCGAGGAACAACACGCCAAGGATCACACCGCCCGTCGATCCGATGCCGCCGACCAGACTGGCACCGCCGAGGATGGCCACAGCGAGCACGCTCAGCTCTTCGCCGTTCATGGCGGTCGGCACGGCCTGATGGACTCGGCCCGCCTGGACTATGCCAGCCACTGCCGCAAGTAGGCCGAGATAGCCATAAGCGAAGAGTTGGACGTGCAGGACGTCGATGCCCACCCGGCTGGCCGCCTCCGGATTACCCCCTAGAGCATAGACTTGTCGGCCAATTCGCGTTCGGCTCATCAGATATTGGGTGAGCCCCAGGACAGCGATCATGATCACAATCGGCAGCGTGATCTTGACGATATCACCATCCGCTGTCTCGTAGCGTAGGAAAGAGAGGCCATTCGACCACCAGTCCGGAAGATTGTAGATCTCCTCTGCATTCGTGAAGTAGATCAGCAGTGCGTAATAGATGCTGGAGGTCGCGATGGTGATGATGATTGAACCGACCCGCAGAAAATAAATGAGCAGTGCGTTGATGCATCCCATGGCGATGCCGAGCGCCGCTGCGAGCGCAAGGGCTGGGATCGCTGGCAAAGTTTGGCTGGTGATCAGATAGGCCGCCAAGTACTGGGTGGCCGATGCGGTTGCGGTGAAAGAGATATCGATGCCACCCGAAACCAGGACCACGAACACACCTGCAGCAAGTACTGTCGTGACGGAATGGGCTTCCATTAGGTCCACGATGTTGGGCGCGGTCAGGAAATAGGGCGACGCAAACGAGAAAATGATAGCGGCGATCACGATCGCTGCAGCAAGCCCCGTTTCGGTTCGGCCGGCGATCGCATACACCACCCTAGCCATAAACCGCCTCCACCAGCCGCTGCTCGCTCACCGCACTAGGGACAAATTCGCCGACGAGGCGTCCGCCACGCATATGCAGAACCCGATCCGCGTTGAAATAGACTTCAGGCACCTCATCGGAAATCAACAGGATTGCCACGCCGCGCTCTGCAAGCTGACGCACGACATCATAAATTCCCTGCTTGTTGCGGACATCGACTCCGACCGTTGGGCTGTCCAGGATCAACACCTTGGGATTGGTTGCCAACCATTTGGCCAGCACGACCCGTTGCTGGTTGCCGCCCGATAATGTGCGCGCCGCCGCTTCCACCTGTGGCGCCTTGATCCCGAGCCGTTCCCGCCAATCTGAAGCAAGCCGACTGCGGGCCTCGGAAGGTATCAATCCAGTCCTGTCAGTGAGTTGATCGAGAACGGCGATCGATATGTTATCGGCGATCGACTGGCGGAGGTTGAGGCCGAGGGCAAGTCGATCCTCCGAGACATAGGCAATACCAGCCGCAACGGCGTCCTGATTGGAGCGAAGATCGAGCGCTTCCCCATCGAGCAGGATCTGCCCATGGTCGAGCCGCGTCATTCCGAAAAGGGCTAGTGCCAACTCTGAGCGACCAGCGCCGAGAAGACCGATGAGACCGAGTATCTCTCCCGCCTGCAGGACGAATGATACGTCCTCGAACTCACCGCTTCGCGAGGCCTTGCGCACATCAAGGACCGGCTTTGCTTGGACGCGCCGAGCATGCACCTTGTGCTCGATCCGACTCCCGGTCATCAGCTCGGAAAGTTGATGATCATCAATCTCGGACGCGGGGAAGGTTCCGACCTTTCGTCCGTCACGCAGGACAGTGACCCGCTCGGCGATCTCGACAACCTCTTCCAGACGGTGGCTTACAAAGACGATCGCAACCCCCTGCTCCTTCAGTCGTCGCACCGTTGCCAACAGAAGGTCGACCTCGTGCCGGGTCAATGACGCGGTCGGCTCGTCCATGAAGAGGATCCTTGCATTGGTGGCAATCCCTCGGCAGATCGCAACGATCTGGCGCTGGGCCACGGGGAGGCTGCCCACACGCGCATCGAGCGGAAGGTGCGCGTCGAGACGCGCTAGCGCCGCCATTGCAACTTCGCGCATTACCCGCCGCGGCGGCGGACCAAAGGCCGGACCGATTTCGAGATCGATGGCGATGTTTTCCAAGACCGTCAAATTTGGAAACAGCGACAGGTCTTGAAAGATGACCTGGATGCCGAGCACCTTAGCCTGTTGCGGCGTCAGCTTCTCATAGGTTGTACCGTCGACCGTGATCGACCCTCCAGGATTCGGGTCGTGCACACCAGCGAGGATCTTGATAAGTGTCGACTTGCCTGAGCCATTTTCTCCGACAAGGCAGTGAACCTCACCCGGCTCGATCGACCAGTCGATCGCATCGAGTGCCACGGTTCCACCGAACCTCTTGCCAACGCCAGACAGTGCCAGAAAGGCCGCGCGGTCGCTCAAAGGTGAAGCTGCGATCGTCATGTTAGGTCAACTGCGGCGGCCGCACACAGGGCTCTGTAATCGCGGCACGACGCGCCTGAAAGAAAATGCTTGCCGGTCGGCTAGATGATCTTGGCCCAGTCGTCGATCGATTTTGGATTGAGATCGATCTGCTTGTTGGCGCGGATTACCTTGCTTTCGGTATTGACTTGGCACGGCCCCATGCCGGGCAGTTCCATACCGTCCTTGATCTCTCCACCTGAAACCAATGTCTTGCCGAGAGCCACCAAGGCATAGCCGGAGTCGATCGGGTTCCAAAGGAATCCTCGGGTGATGGCACCCCGCTTCATCAACTTGATGCCCTGACTCGGGATGAACGGGCCAACGACAATTACCTTGCCGATCTTCTCGCGATCCGCGACCGCCTGGCCTGCACCGATTGGACCATTGGCGCCGAATATCAGGAACCCCTTGAGATCGGGGTGTGCCCGCATCTGGTCGACAGCGGTCCTGTAGGAATCGTCGACGCTGTTTGAGACGCCGAAACGATCACCGATCTGCTGCATCTTGGGGTATTTCTTCTTCTGCAATTCGACGGCGTAGTCGGCCCACAGATTGTGCAGAGTGACGGTCAGCCCACCGACATAGACGACATACTTGCCCTCACCACCTATCGCGTCCGCAAAGGCTTCGAGATGCGCTTCGCCGAAGGCTTGGTCCTGGATGAGCTCAATGTCCCAGTCTGCGTTCTTCTGGTTGGGAGACTCATTCATCACGACCTTGATGCCGGCACCTTGGGCGCGACCCAGGACCGGTTCGACCGCCTTGGCATCGTTGGGAATGACCCCGATCACATCGACCTTCTTGGCGATTAGGTCCTCAATGGCGCGGACTTGCTCCGCCGGATCGTCGGTCGTCGGATTTATGATTGATGCGTCCACGCCCAGATCTTGCCCGGCCTTAGCTACGCCTTTCGCGACGTTATCGAACCACGGAATTTTGATTTTCCCGACAACGCCGACCTGCGGCGGATTGTTGGCAGAGAACACACGCTGCGAACTTAACAGGCTTGCAGCGCCGACGACGGCGGCGCCTTGTAGAAACGTGCGGCGTGATGCATTGCGCATTGGTTCTCTCCCAAGTAGGTCCGTTCTGATCCTTTTATGAAGTAGAAGCGAAGTGGACAGACCACTTTTCTTGTCGCATCGTAAGGAGTATTAGTCAAGGAGAACTCGGCAGCAAGGATCGACGGAGGGAACGATGGCGGACCGGGTAGGCGTGGCCGTGATTGGCTGCGGCTTCTTCGCACAAAATCACCTACATGCCTGGCAAGATCTTAGCCAACAAGGCGCTGAGCTGATCGCGGTTTGCGATATCGATGCAGAGAAGGCGAAAGCCGCTGCGACGAAATTCAACGTGCCACGTTGGTATACCCGCCTGGACGACCTCTTGGCGGCGGAGCGCCCCGGTCTCGTCGATATCGTGACGCGTGTAGAGACCCACAAGGAACAGACACTAAGAACCATTGCTCACGGCGTTCCAACCATCGTCCAGAAACCATTCGCACCGACTCTGGCCGACTGCCGCGAGATTGTGACGGCTGCCAAGAAGACCGGCGTGTTTCTCGCGGTGCACGAGAATTTTCGGTTCCAGAAGCCCCTGCGACGGATCGTTGAGCTCGTGCAAGAAGGGGTGGTCGGGACACCGTCGTGGTGTCGCGTCAGCTTTCGCACTGACTACGACATCTATCGGGGACAACCATATCTCCTGAACGAACCGCGTTTCGTTATCAGCGATCTCGGCGTGCATGTTTGCGATCTGGCACGCGTCTACCTCGGTGAAGTTGAGCACGTCACTGCCGAAATCCAGTGTCGCAATCCTGAAGCGCGCGGCGAGGACACCGCAACCATGATGCTGAAGCACGCGCGTGGGGCGATCTCCGTTGTGGAGTGCACTTATGGCGCCCATCGCGTCCCCGACATCTTTCCGCAGACCCTGGTCGAACTCGAAGGAACAAGGGGGTCGATCATGCTCCACCCGGATTATCGCCTGGAGATCGCAGCTAATGGTGACGTTCGGACGGAGCGCGCCGAGGCCGAGCTCCTATCCTGGGCACAGCGACCTTGGCACGTCGTGCAGGAAAGCGTTCTTGCGACTTGCTCGGATATTCTCGACGCTCTGTGTCAGGGCCGGCCGGCTCAAACCTCTGGTGAAGATAACTTCATGACTTTCGCTGTCTGCGAAGCGGCATATGAATCCGCGGCAACAGGAAAAACCAGTCAACCGCAAATGCTCGACCAGTGATGCATTGTACTGACGTAGTGGTACTGGAACCCTATGACGAGCGCACCGCCATGATAACCGCTCAAGCCATTCTCGACATCCCATGTGGAACAGGGGCCGTCAGGGTATTGGAACAGGAACCGTCAGGGTACCGGTACTTCCCACGATCAATGCCGGGGGACGGGGTAGATGGGACCCAGTGGATGATTTGTTCATCAGTGGGATTGCTTGCCGTCGTCAGCTTTGGCGTTCCTCTGGGCTGCCACTGGATTGCCAGCGAGCCATTCCTCTGTGCTTGCCGCCGGCCGAGGAACTTCGGCGCAATAGCGAACCGAACTGTCCTCATTGATATTAGCATCGATCGTTTACGGCGGGCGGCCGTAGGCTCGATTCTTGGAACAGGAACCGTCGAGGTACCACTACTTCCCACGATCGGTGCCGGGAGTGGTGGGTGGTGGACCCAATAAGCATGCTTTGAAACTGATCCAACTTCAGTCGGTGTGTTGAGGCTGCATTTCTTGGCCTCAGGATTCCTCTGGGGTTCCAGGTTGCAAGCCATTCTTCGAGGGGTTCGAGATCGATCTCCTCGGGCAGTGATCGGAATCGAGCTGCGCAGACCGGCCATCAGCCTGCCGGGCTTTGGTCGCTTCGGTTTTTGATCCTCACCGCTCGCCCTGGGCGAAGAGCCGTTCCAAATGCCTCTGGCCAATGGCCGCCACCAGGCTGATTGCCAGCAGCATCAAGGCCGCGACCGTGTAGGGTTCATTATAGCGAAAGGTCCTACCGGCTATGGCATTCGCCGTACCGAACACGTCGATGACAGTGATCGCCGCGAGAAGTGGCGTTTCCTTGAACAGCCCAATGAAGAAATTGCCAAGCGGCGGCAGCATCGGTGGCAGGGCCTGCGGTATGATTACATGGCGCCATGTCGCAAATACCGGCAAGCCGAGCGAACGCGCCGCATCCCATTGACCCTTGCCGACGGCATCGATACCGGCCCGGTACACCTCGGCAATATAGGCGCCAATATGGAGGCCAAGACATAAGATCCCAGTGGTCAGCGCCCGGAAGCGGATGCCATAGGCGGGCAGCACATAAAAGACGAAATAGAGCTGAACGAGCAAAGGCGTACAGCGCACAAAGGTAATGTAGCCATTGCACAGAGATTTCACCATCCGCGAGCCGCTGCGCCTGCCTGCCTCGAGGACCACGCCAACCAGCAGTGCCAAGGCAAAGCCGCCGAATGTGGCGATCACGGTGACCCACAGTCCCCGCAGCATCTCGGGTAATAGGCTCAGGGCAAAACCGAAGTCGAACATGCTTTCACCGGAACTTTGCGGCGTGGCGCTCGATCCTGCCGACCAGAAGGGTCAGCGGATATGCCATGATAAAATAGATCAACAGCACCAATCCCCAGACCTGGAAGCTCCGACCGGTTGTCACCACCATCTGCCGACCGGAGAAGGTGAGTTCCGTCAGTGTTATGAGGGAAACGAGCGAGGTGGCCTTGATGAGTTCGATGAGCAGATTGCCGAAGGACGGCATCATGATCACCAGCGCCTGGGGAATAACCACCAGCCGATAAGTCTGCAAACGGTTCAAGGCCAGCGCGTCAGCGGCCTCAAATTGGTTGCGCGGCACGGCGGCAAGGCCGGCCCGCACCACTTCGGAGCCATAGGCCGACATGTTCATCCCCAGGCCGACCACGGCGGTGGTAACGGGACCCATAGAGATGCCGAAGGCTGGCAGTATGAAGAAGAGATAGAAGAGTTGCACGATGGCCGAGGTCCCGCGCAGCACCTCCACATAGATGGTGGCGATCCCCCGGACCAGGCGCACAGGCGCTATCCGAGCAAATGCCACTAGAAACGACAAGAACAGAGCCAATCCCGCGGTCAGGGCGGTGATTTGCAGCGTTACGGCCGCTCCCTTCAACAGCTGCGGCAACAGATCAAAGGGAGGTGTGTCCAACGCGGGCTCGAATTCAGGCCTTGCAAAGGCGTTCGGCTGTATCGTTCGCGGTGGGCAGCTCATCTGCCCCATAGCCATATTTCGAAATGATTTCGAGCAGGCCGCCCGACTCGAGCATCTTTGCGATCTCGGCGTTCAGGGCCTGTCTCAGATCATCATCGCCCTTGCGCAGGCCAAGTGCGGAATAGCCGTAATCCGGTTGGCCATTTGCATCGACGACCTGCTGGAACGGCTCGACCCGCTCCACCTCGGGATCGTTGGCGGTTTTGAGCAGGTCGCCCAACTCAAGCCCGGGGAAGTAGATGACGTCGACGCGCTTGGCCTTCATTCCGGCGAGCGCCTCGGTGGCATTGGAGAACAGCACCACGCGGTCGGTCGGCACACCTGCCTTGGCCAGCCCCTCGACCTGGGCCGAGCCGTTCTGGGTGCCCGCAATTGCATCGCCATTTTTAGCCAAGTCATTGAGACTGTGGAGACTTTTCGGATTTCCCTTGAGCGCGGCAAAGCCATAGCCGGCCCGGGTGA
The DNA here is from genome assembly GCA_963744915.1 of uncultured Alphaproteobacteria bacterium. GTDB lineage: Bacteria > Pseudomonadota > Alphaproteobacteria > Rhizobiales > Aestuariivirgaceae > DATAFF01. The sequence goes on along the minus strand of CAVUUY010000019.1, from coordinate 38,198 downwards.
CGGGATTTGTGAAGGCAATCGCCTCGCATCGTTTCGGGCGGATGTACATGCCGGCGCCGATGATGTCGAAGCGGTTGGCGTTAATGCCGGGAATCAGGGCGTTGAATTCGACGATCTCGGCCTTCATGTCCTTGAGCCCAAGCGGTTCGAGAGCGGCGAAGATCACGTCAGGCACGGCTCCAACCAGCTTGCCGCCGGTCTCGACAAAGCCGTACGGCTTTTCATTCGCGATCCCCACCGAAACCGCGCCCGTCTGCTTGATCCTGTCAAGCGTCGCGTCGGCCCGCGCAAGTGAGGGAAATGCGCCAAACGCCGCAAGCGCTGCACCGCTGGCCAGGAAGTGACGCCGCTGCAAACTGATATGCATGATCGACATACCGCTTCTCCTCTTAACCGACAGCGCCTCGTACTATGATCTGTGAGCTTTGCACGGGTGTCAACGAACCGACGGGAGGAGCGAATGACCGCGCCAGGGGTGCACCAGTCCCAACTCACATTCTCCTATCCAGCTCTAGAAGGTTGGCGCTGGCCTGCGGTGGACATCGTCGGTCGGAGGCCGGGCCCGCGGCTGGCGGTGATCGCTGGCATCCACGTCAACGAAACCTCGAGCATCGAAGCTGCCATTCGCCTTCAGCGCGCCATCACGCCTTCGGAACTCGCCGGGCGGATCTCGATCATCCCCATCGTCAACCTTCCGGCCATTCCCGAACGGTCCCAATATGTCTGCCCGCTCGACAACAAGAACATCAACTTCTCCTTTCCAGGACGTGGCGATGGGACATTCGCAGAGGCGATGGCGTATGCGATCCTGAACGACTGGGCCGCGGATGCCGACGTTCTCGTCGATCTCCATGGCGGAGACCTTTGCGAGACGGTGTCGCATTTCATGGTGGTTCAATGCACTGGCAATGCCGCGTTCGACCAACGTGCGCTGACACATGCTCGCTGCTTCGATGCGGAGCTGATCGTCAGGCTGTCGCCGTCGCACATGCAGACGGCTGGACGCAGCTGCACCGGACGGGCCCTGCGCAAGCAGGATGCGGCGTTCGCCGAGGCAGGTCGGATCGGCCTCATCGAGGAGCGCAATGTCGAATTCCACCTCGAGGGGGTTTTGCGCCTTGCTCACCAGCTGAACATGATTCCTTCCGCTCCGCCGTGCCGTCGAGAGCCAGTGATCGCCGATGACTATCTTTGGGTGCCTGCCCCCGATGACGCGTTTTACCGTTATCGCGTGGAAGCAGGCCAAAAAGTCGGCAAGGGCATGGTGTTGGCTATCGGCGAAAACACCTATGGCAATCGTGTCGCGGAGGTCTTGGCACCGGCCGACGGCTATATCCTCTGGACTATAACGCATGCACTCGTGCAGAAACACAGTTTCATTATGGGACTGGCAGTGTCAGCCCAGAACCGGTGAAATTGATGGAATTGCCCCATCCGGAACAGGAGCCGTCGAGGTACCGGTACTTTCCCACGATCGATGCCCCGGGGTGGGATGTACGGCACCCAATGGGTGAAAGCATTGTCGTCAGTCGGTTTGTTTGTCGCCGTCATCTTTTGGGGTTGCTCTGGGCTGCCACTGGATTGCCAGCAAGCCATTCCTCTCTGTCGAGGTACCACTACTTCCCACGATGAATGCCCGGGGTGGGGACGGATGGGATCAAGCCATTTGTGGACATAGCCGCTCCACCTTGGCCCGGAATGCTCCAAGGGCGTGCAGCCGGCTGTTCCGGCCTCGACCAGTTGCAGCAATGCCCAGGCAGCGCGACATTGAAGCGTGATGGAGGCGCCCTCGGGGTTTAGGCGAATGGTGGCGGTGAAAGCAGGACTAGCCATGGCGCACCTCCACGACATATCCGGCAAGCTCGGCAATTGCCTTTGCAGTGGCGAGCGGCAGCCCGAAGATGCAGGCAAATTTGCGGGCGGCACGGTGAGACTTGTCAGTCCATGCTCCAAGAGGTCTGTTGCGCAAATCAGAGGGATAAGATATCCGTTTCATGTTTTCCATTCGTCTTCTGGATTGAGATATGGCCGGGTGTTCCACCACCGGGCCTTCTGACATTCATGCCGCGTTTGATTGGCCAGCGAACGCCGGCAAGCTTTCAAGCCAGCGTCGGATATCCTCGGTCATAAGGAGCGATCGCCTTCCCGCCTTGCGGATGTGCAGGTCACCGCGACGGATGGCCTCATATATGGAAGAGCGGCCGATGCCGGTGAGGCGAGCAGCCTCTGCGATGCTCACGGCTAAAGGTTCATTGGTTGTCATTTCATATCCTTCTCATGCCGATGTGCGCCCATGCGCTGTCGGACATGAGAAAGATTGCTGCCGCTCAATGCAGAATAAAAGCAGCCCGAATTATTGTGTCACAGGGGAGCTAGTCGGATTTCTTGGGCCATCCTTCGGCCGCTATCCGCTTTTCAACGTAGGCCCGTAATGAAGGGCTGTTATGCCATTCCTTCTTGGACTGCTCGAATTGTTGTTTTCCTTTGGAATAACTGTTGGCCAGGGACCTCGTGGTGTTTTACCCCACACCGGATCAGTCTTATTCCTGGAAAGAAAGGTTTTGCATGCTTCATAAAGGGGCTGCTGTGGCCCTTCTGTGCGAATTTGTTCAATTGCCAAGAAAAGCTGGGTGAGTGCCATCGGCGTAATCTTGATGGGAGCACCACGCTTTATCTTATTTTCGACCATACATCCGGGAACCCAATCCCGTGCGAGGTGCTCCGCCAAGTACATCAGGCCGTACGGGTCGGCGGCATTGATGCCGTAATGACCCATTAGCAGCCCAAGCTTCCCCCAAATTTGGCGATTGACGATCCTTTCTTCAGTGTCCCCAGAAAGGGCTACCAGCAGAGGACGGGGGCGTTCAATGGGAGTACGGAGTTCAGTGCGATAGCCAAGTTGCTTCGCCCTTTTATCGATCGTCTCGTTCATCTCAGCGCCTCGCGATCCAGCGCCGACAGAAGGCGGGCACTGCTCGAAATGCGGTCCAATTACTCGGGTGCCCGCTCTTCTACCGGCGCGTCTCTCATGTTGGACGAGTCATTAGTACGACGTTTGCGGTCTTCGGCTCGCAAAATCGCGCCCAAGCCTCCATGAGCTTGCGCCGCTTGTCGAACAGATCGCCGCGCCTGTAGGCGGCTTCAGTCTTGTTGCCGATGGTATGCGCCAGGGCCTGCTCGCAGACCTCATGCGGGAACGACGTGGTTTCGCTCGCCCAATCCCGGAACGTGCTTCTGAAGCCGTGAACCGTGATGTCGGCCGCCTTCATACGCCGCAGCTGCATGGCCATCGCCATCCCTGAAAGGGGCTTGCCAAATGCAGTACCAGGACATGCGGCTTCCAGGAATAACCCAGACCGCCTTATCGAGGTCGATCTCTTCCCAGCGGGCGCCGAGCACCTCGCCGGAGCGGCAGGCCGTCAAGATGGCGAACTCCAGGGCCTGGGCAGCAACAGATTGCCGGAGACGGAGCTGAGCCACAAAATCCGGGAGCTTCTCATAGGGCAGCGCCGCATGATGACCGCGCGTGAGCGCCCTGGGCTTGGAAAGCAGGCTCTGGAGGTGCCCCCGCCAGCGCGCGGGGTTTTCACCCGTCCTGAGCCCACGAACCGCGACGGCGTCTAGGACCTTCTCGATGCGGACCCGAAGGCGCTTGGCACTCTCCGGCAACCTGTCCCAAATCGGCTGCAGGACCTTCAGCACCGACTCGGTGTCGATGCCGTCAATTGGCAATGCCCGGATCTGTCCGCAATAGGTGATGAGGCTCATTCTCCACTGCGCGACGTGCTTCTCATTCCGCCAGCCCTTGCTGTGGGTCTCGACATAGTCGTCGGCGCACTCGCCGAAGGTTGGGACGATGCAATCGGCTTGGCGGGCGGCCTTTCGGACATCAAGCGGATCACGCCCAGCGGCAAGCGCGATTCGAGCCTCTGCTGCCAGTTCCCTTGCCCTAGCAAGCGAAGTGCCTGCCCTAGAGGCTGAGCCCAGCCCCATTTCCCGCTGCTTGCCGGCGAAGCGGTACATGAACACCCAGCGTCGGCCGCCATTGTCGGAGATCGACAGGTAGAGGTTGCCGCCATCGGAGTAGCGGCCCGGCGCTTTGAGCGTTTCGACATTGCGCGCGGAAAGCTTGTTGATTTTGCGTGCCAAGAGCGGCGTCCCAAATTCCTGCTCTCCTAGTTTCTGCCCTAGCAGAAACGCGGATTGGAACAAACGTGAACGGACGCCTGTGCACAGTTACGGAGAGAAAAGGAAGGAAATTCGGGAGGATAGCTGGACGTGTGCGGTCGAGGGTGGATGACAAAAAACAATGGGCTGGCGGAGACGGAGGGATTCGAACCCTCGATACGGATTTTCTCCGTATAACGGTTTAGCAAACCGCCGCCTTCAGCCGCTCGGCCACGTCTCCCGACGACGCCTCTCTTGCCCGGTTTTGCCGCCCCTGGCAAGGCGTCGGGCGGGACATTGCCGGCCGTTCCGGAAGCAGACCTCCGGGTGGCGCATGGAACTGTTGCACCATGGACGCGGTTGCAAGACAATCGTGCCGTTCGCCGATTCTTAAGTATATGGCGGCAGAATTTATGGCTTAATGGGCCTCAAACGCGCCTCGTCGGCCGGATTCTGGCAGCGAGGCGGTTCAACGCGGAGTGGGAAATGCGCGCGCCGGGATTGGCAAGTGCCGTGATTGTCGGAGCTTTGTTCTCCCTCGCCAGCTCGTCGCTGGCGGCGGAGTATTTCGTCCCCTTTCGGCCCTATTCCCCGTCGATGGAATATCTCCCGCCGGTCAACAGCCCGGAAGCCAAGTTTCAAGCCCAAACCGACATTTATCAGACCGAGATCAACAACTTCCAGCGTGAACGGAAGCGCCACGAAACCTGGAATCGTGAGAATTTCGAGCAGCACGAATTCGACCAGACCATCTTCAACAATCGCGAATACTGATCAACGCCGGTCTCAATGCGCCACGAGCCAGGCGCGCGCCGCGCGTTGGGCCTCCGCTATCTGTGTCGCCGACATCTCCAGCGCGATCTCGGCCCGGCGCGTCTTGGCCTCCTGGTTGCCCCGCATCGCCGCCAGGTTGAACCATTTATGCGCCGCCACGAAATCCTGCGGCACGTCGCGACCGATCGCGTAGAGCATGCCGAGATTGAAAAGCTGATCGGCGGCGCCGCAGCGAGCCGCGATTTCCGCTTCCATTACAATGCCAAGTTCGCCGCGTGCCATGTCCCAAACTCCCCGTCTTCACCTGCCACCAGCATGGCGCCGAGGCTCAAACGGACAGTTAAGCCGAAAGCTTAATGGCTGGTTGCGGCAACCCTGTGCCGCAGCCCGCCGTCGCGATAAATTCGTCAGCGTTTTCAGCCATTTAGCTGTAAGATCAGGTCGACCTAAAACCAGCCGCGATTCAGCTTCGGCTAACCATCAGCCAAGAAGGCGGCTCAATTGGTCTTGCCCATGGCGGCGAGGATCTTCTTATGCGCGCCCTGCTCCCGGCTCCAATAATCGACCAGCGTATCGCCGGTGATGAACTGGCCGCGCAACGAGTTGCGGTTCATATAGTCCTGCCACTCCTTGGACTCGTAAACCTCGCGGAACAGGTTGCGGTAGAACTCCAGCGCCTGCGGCGGCATGTCGGGCGGACCGACAACGCTGCGCTGCATGAAATAGACCATGTCATGCCCGCGCTCCTTCAAGGTCGGCACGTCCTCGAACTGTTCCAGGCGTTCCGGCGTGAAGGCGGCGAGCGGCGTCGTCTTGCCGGCGAGATAGAAATCCTCCTGCTCCGAGGGATTGTTCACGGTCGAATCGCATTTGGCGTCGGCAAGCTCCTTCGCCACCTCGCCGCCACCCTCGAAGGAGCGATAACCCATGGAGAGGCCGAATTCCTCGTTCAGGAAGATGGTCAGGAGATTGTCTTCCGAAGCCGTCCCGGTCCCGGCCATGACCCAGTCCTTCCCCTTCTTCTTGGCGGCAACGGTGAATTTCTCCAGGCTGTCGATCCCGCTGTTCTTGTTCACCCAGAGAATGAACGTGTCCTCGGCCATGCGGGCGATCGGCGCAAAGTCAGTGATCTTGGTCTTGATCTCCGAATTCTGCAGCGGGGTCGTGTAGAAGCTGTTCAACGTCACCATCACGATGTTGGTGCTGCCGCGATTTTCCTCGAGATGCTTCAGCGCCTCGGCACCGTTCTCCCCTGGCATGTTGACCGGTTCGAATGGCACCGGCGACAGCTGGTTGTCGTCGATGATCTGCTTGAACATCCGCGCCATCTTGTCGGCGCCGCCGCCCTTGCCCGCCATCACCACCAGCTCGACCGGCTTCTCCGGCGCCCAATCCTGCGCCTGCGCCGAGCCGCTCTCCGGCTGCATCCACAGCACGGCGGCAAGGAAGAGGCTCGTCCCGCCGGCCAGCTTACGCATGAGCGACATCACATACCTCCCCGAGCGCCGTCATTGATACTGCGGATTGGCTTTAAGCCAGGCCTTGAATTTCTCGGTGAGCTCGCTCGTATCCTGCTCGCTCAGCGCATTGGTGCGCGGCAACGCCACCTTCGTCTCCTTGAGGAAGGATTGGATCGCCGCCCTGAGCTCGGGCTCGGTGCAGGCATCCGGGGACACCGCAGCCAGCCGCGGCAAAGCCTCGTCCGCCGCCCGGAAGCGATCCCAATTGGCGATGCGAGCCGACAGGTTCATCTCCGCCCATTTCGGATGACGCGGCGCCTTGGCCAGCAGATGGGCGCGGGCAAAGAAGAAGTCCGTGAACCGCGCGATCGCCTTGAACCGGGTGGTGTCCTCCTTCCAGTTGAACACCGTCAGGATGGCGCCGACTGCCGGAGTCTCCACCTTCTCGCCGGGTGAAATGAGGTTCGGATAGTCGGCCGAGGTCAGGCTCGCCGGCGTGTAGGCACGATAGAGTGAGCGGTCATAGGGCACCGCGAGGAAATGCATCCCGTCCTTGTCGGTCAGCTTCTCGAACAGGCGCACCGGCTTGCCGTCGACATAGACCATGGCGTCGATCTCGCCCGATTTGAGCTTTATCAGCGCCGCATCGGGATCATCGTTCGTCACCTCGACGGGAACCCTGAGCTTGTCGAACAGCGCCGCCGCGGTGATGGCCGCTCCGCCACCCACCGGGCCGAAGCTCACCTTGCGGTTGGCGAGGCCCGAGACGTCCTGGATCTCCTTGCGCGCCAGGACATGAACCTCCTCGTTATAGAGCTTGGTCACGTAGTTCACCCGGCGTTCGAGCGCCGGAATGGCGCGCGTCGCCCGCAGCTGGTCGAGCACGTCCTGCTGCACCACCGCTAGGTCGATCTCCTTGACGAACAACAGGTCGTTGATGTTGGACACCGAACCACGGCCGACCACCGGAATGACGCGGAGACCCTCGAGGCCGTTCAGCACCGAGCTCACCTCCGCCGCGGCCCGGAAGCTCGTCGAGTCGACATCATCGGCAATGATGCGGATGACACCTTCATTGGTCTTCTGACGCATCTGCCATTCGGCCGACGAGAGCTTGAAATCGCTCTGTTGCGCGGCCATCGACGCTGCAGCCGTCATCGCCACGACGGCGAGCACCAGAAGTCCGAACCACGATTTATGCATGGGTTGCCTGCTCCGAATCTGAGCGCCTTTCCACCAGGCCGCGGCAACGACGCCCGCTACAACAGGCACTCAACTCTCCCACCACCCCGGCTGTGGCGGCTTCATAAATGTGGACAGCTGTGGCCGGAATTTGGCGATCCAGCCAAAGGGGCAAGATTATTTCAAGCGAATGGCGCTCACGGGAACAGAGCGGCCTGCTCAAGCCCGGTAATCTCCGGAATGCCGAACATTAGATTAAAATTCTGTATTGCCTGACCGGCCGACCCCTTCACCAGATTATCAAGGGCTGCCAACAGGATGACCCGACCGGGCATGCGGTCGGCATAGGCGCCGAGCATGACGTTGTTGGAGCCGCGCACATATTGCGTCGCCGGCCAGATGCCGCGCGGCGCCATGACGATGAACGGCTCCCCGTCATAGCTGCGCTGCAGCGTGATGGCGCAATCATCGGCAGTGGCGCCGCGACGCAGCCGGGCATAGGCGGTGACGAGCTCGCCCCGGCTCATCGGCGCGAGATGCGGCGTGAAGCTCACCACAACGGCGTGGCCGGCCAGCCGCGAGATCTCCTGCTCGATCTCGGGGGCGTGCCGGTGGCTCGCCACGGCATAAGGACCAAGCCCCTCCCCTGCCTCGCAAAACAGCGTGTTCTGCTTGAGCGTGCGGCCGGCTCCCGAAACGCCCGACTTGGCATCGATGATGAGATCGCCGGCATCGATCAGCCCGGCCCTGACCAGCGGCAGCACCAGTGTCAGAACGGCCGTCGGGTAGCAGCCGGGACAGGCCACCAGCCGGGCCCGGCGGATGTCCTCGCGGTAATGCTCCGTCAGGCCGTAGACGGCGCTGCGCTGCAGCTCCACCGCCTTGTGCGGGCCGCCATACCAGCGCTCGTAGGTCGCCGGGTCGCGGAACCGGAAATCGGCCGACATGTCGATGATCCTGAGATGGTCGGGAAGGGTCGCGATCACCTCCTGGCTTGCCGCATGCGGCAGGCCGCAGAACACCGCCTCGACCCCGTCCCAGCTGACATCCTCGGTCTTGACGAGCCGCGGCAGCGGCAGCGCCGCGAGATGGGGAAACACTTCCGCCATCGTCTTGCCGGCCTGGGCGTTGGCGGTGAGCACCGCGATCTCCATCGCCGGGTGGCGCGCCGCGAGGCGAACCAGGTCGGCGCCGGTGTAACCGGATGCCCCGATCACGCCGATTCTATGCCTGCCCTCGCTCATCTTGTCGCTCCTCTTAACGGGGCCACGAAAATCGGCCAAGCTTCGCCCCCTGGCAACCCCCCACGGAGAGCAGGGTCAGCATGCTGTTCATGTGCATCGAGGATTTCAGCGGTCGCGACCGCAAGGCGATTTACCGGCGCTTTCGTGACAAGGGCCGCATGGCGCCGCCCGGCCTGACCTTCATCGAGAGCTGGGTCAGTGCCGACATGCGCAAATGTTTCGTGCTCATGGAAGCCGCCGACGTGACGCTTCTCCAGCGCTGGATGGCAGATTGGTGCGACCTCGCCGAATTCGAGATCCTGCCGGTGGTCACCGGCAAGGAGACCTATGAAGGTCTGCTCGCCAGCGGCCTGTAGCGCGTCCGCGTCCCTTACCGCTTCGAGAACTGGAAGCTGCGGCGGGCCTTGGCGCGCCCGTACTTCTTGCGCTCCACCACCCGGCTGTCACGGGTCAGGAAGCCACCCTTCTTGAGCACCGGCCTCAGCTCCGGCTCGAAGAAGGTCAGCGCCTTCGACAGACCATGGCGCACCGCACCCGCCTGCCCCGACAGGCCGCCGCCGGAGACCGTGCAGACGACATCGAACTGCTCCATCCGGCTTGCCGCCTTGAGCGGCTGCTCGATCAGCATGCGCAGGGTGGATCGCGCGAAATAGGTCGTCAACTCCTTGTCGTTCACCGTGATCTTGCCCTTGCCGCGCTTGATCCAGACGCGGGCCACCGCGTTCTTCCGCTTGCCGGTGGCATAGGCGCGACCCTTGGCATCGATCCGCGGCTTCGGCGGCTGGACGGGCGCCGCCTGCGGCGCGAGGCCCATGGCGGTGCCAAGATTCTCAAGCGTGGTCTGGATCTCAGCCATCGATCAGCCTCTCAGGGAGTTCTTGACGTTCATTGCACGGATATCGAGCGCCTCGGGCTGCTGCGCGTCATGCGGATGGGTCGGCCCCTTGTAGATGCGCAGATTGGTCATCTGCCGCCGGCCCAGCGGACCGCGCGGCAGCATGCGGCGCACCGCCGCCTCCAGCACCCGCTCGGGGAAGCGGCCATCCAGCACCTGGTGCGCCTTGCGCTCCTTGATGCCGCCCGGGTAGCCGGAGTGCCAGTAATAGGTCTTGTCCTGACGCTTGTTGCCGGTGAACACCACCTTCTCGGCATTCACCACGATGATGTTGTCGCCCATGTCGACATGCGGCGTGAAGATGGCCTTGTGCTTGCCGCGCAGGCGGCTGGCGATGAGCGACGCCACACGTCCCACGACCAGGCCGTCGGCATCGATCAGCACCCATTTCTTCTCGACCTCGGCCGGGCGTGCGGAATAGGTCTTCATCGGATTCGTCCCTCGTCTGAGTCGGGGCCATATATCCGCCCATTTGCCGCCGGTCAAGAGACGAAACACAAGCCAGAGCAGCCGTTTAGCGATGTGGTATCATGTTACCGACCCTTTGCCGTTGTATCCCTGTCATGCGTTGCCGTAGAATTGTGGCGATCGCAGCGCCGAGGGAGCGGATCGAAGTCGATGAAGTATTTTTTGCGCCACCTGCCGGTCGCAGCATTGCTGGCGGTCGCTTGTTGGCTTCCGTCCAAATCCCTGTCGGCGCCGGCAAAGGACCAGTCGCGGATCGAGGCGGAGCAGAAGGCGCCGGGCAAGGTCCTGCCCGATCTCGACCGACCCGGCCCGCTGCCGATCCCGGTTCCGGAGGGCGTCAATCCGGGCCAGCCGCCGAGCGGTGTCGAAGCGCCCTCGGTGGAAGACCCCTCGGCCGGCGAGGGCAAGGATGCCGGCGATGTCCCGCCCGTCGAGACCATCGAGCTCACGGAGGACATCGCCACGCGGGCGCTCGATGCGTTCACCGCGGTCAAGGATAAATATAAAGGCACGGCGCTCGAGAGTTATGAATCGCTCGAGCAATTCGTGCGCGACACCGACATTGGCAAGCAGTTCGACGCGGACATCAAGAAATTCGGGTTCGAAAGCGTTACTGCCTGGAACACTGCGGTGACCACCGTAAGTTTCGCTTACAGTGCCGTCGCCGAAAATCAAGAACAAGAGATCAAGAAGCAGATCGACGATCTCAAACAGGACAAGGAAATACAGGAGCCGATGAAGGCAAAGATCATCGATAGTCTCAATGCCATGCTGCCTTCGGAGAACAACAAGGCCGTCATCAAGAAGCTGATGCAGGATCAGGGCTACGTCGCCAAGCTCAAGGCCCTGACCGAGGAGGCGGAATGACCTCGCCCCCCGCCGTCGCGGCAGGACCGGTTCGGGCCATCCTTTCGGAGGATCTCGGCGCGGGCGGCGTGCTGAGGCTCACTCTGAACCGGCCGAAGGAGCGCAACGCCTTGTCCCGCGACCTCCTCGCGGCGCTGCTGCAGGCCATCGAGCAGGCCGCAGCCGACGAGGCGGTGCGGGCGGTGGTGATCGCCGCCGAAGGCCCGGGCTTCTGTGCCGGCCATGATCTGCGCGAGATCACCGCCCATCGCGGCGATCCCGATGGCGGACGCCGGTTCTACGAAGAGCTCTTCGCTGCCTGCACCCGGTTGATGACCGCCATCCGGCGCTCGCCCCTGGTGTTCATCGCCGAGGTCGGCGGGACGGCGACCGCCGCCGGCTGCCAGCTGGTGGCGAGCTGCGACATGGCGGTGGCTTCGACGGCAGCGCGTTTCGGTGTCAACGGCATCGATTCCGGACTGTTCTGTTCCACCCCGATGGTCGCCGTCGCGCGCAATCTGCCGCACAAGCTCGCCATGGAGCTGCTGACCACCGGCCGGCTGATGGCTGCCGAGGAGGCGAAATCGTCGGGGCTGGTGAATCAGGTGGTGGAGCCGGAGGCGCTCCGCCAGGAGAGCGACGCACTGGCTGCAAGGCTGGCCAAGCGGTCGCGCGCCGTGCTCGCCCTGGGCAAGCGGGCCTTCTACGCCCAGAGCGAGATGAGCGCCGAGGCGGCCTATGCCTTCACCGAGAAGGTGATCGTCGACAATCTGATGATGGCCGATGCCGAGGAAGGCATCGCCGCTTTTCTTGCCAGGCGCCCTCCCGTCTGGAAGGACCGCTGAGCGATGGATCATGATCGCTACCCGCCCGATTACATCCGCACCATCCTGAGCTCGGTCCGCACCATTGCCATGGTCGGGGCCTCCGCCAACCCGGTGCGCCCGTCCTTCTTCGTTTTGAAATATCTGATCGACAAGGGCTATGAGCTCTATCCGGTCAATCCGGGCCTGGCCGGCAAGGAGATTCTCGGCCGCGCGGTCCATGCCAGCCTGAAAGACGTGCCCGTCGCGATCGACATGGTCGATGTCTTCCGCAATTCCGAGGCGGTGCTCGCCATCACCGGCGAGGCGCTCGCGCTCGATCCGCTGCCAAAGGTGATCTGGATGCAGCTCTCGGTCCGCAATGACGAGGCGGCGGCGCTCGCCGAAGCCCAGGGGGTCGCCGTGGTGATGAACCGCTGCCCGAAGATGGAATATGGCAAACTCTCCGGCGAGTGGGCCTGGGTCGGCGGCAATCCCGGCCTGCTGTCGTCGCGGCGTCCGACACGGCACAGTTCAGGCCGCTTCCAGAGTCTGGGGATTGCGCCGAAACCCTGACCGCGACGGCAGCCCGTGCCGCAGCACGGCACCAAAGCGGTGGGCGCGGCAAATCGCGCCATAGAGAGCCGGCATCGATTTGATGCGCCGCTTCAGCGCCAGGCAGGCCCGCAGCGCCATTGCCAGCCCGACACCGCTCGCCCGCAGCGGCCGGATCGTCCGCAGCAGCCGCATCGAACTGTCGCAGATCTCGGCCTTGTAGGCTTCGTCGCCGGGTCCGAAATCGAGCACCGACTTGCCGTGCGCGGCGGCATCGGTTTCGACGAACCGGCGCAGGATGGTGCCGGGGGAGCAGTGGGCCAATGCCGGGTCGTAGGAGCATTGATAGACGCACTCTGCGGTGCCGCCATCGATCAGGATGAAGCCGGCGAGCATCGCCGCGTCCGACCGGAGCATCGCGACGCGGATCGGCATGGCCGGATCGCGGGCGGCGGCAGTCAGGAATGCCCGCGCGCCATCGGCTTCGAACGGGCTGAAGCCGCCGCTTGCGGCGAGCTGCGCCCGCTTCCAGCCGATGATCCGCGCCACGGCGAGCGCGCAATCCTCACCCGGAGGGAGGATGACGAAGGACGCCTTGCCATGGTCGCGCTCGAGCGCCCGCAGGCGCTTGCGACAGCGCTTGGAGGGGCCGCTGGCGGCTGCCGCGGCGGCAAGCCGCAGGCTGTGGGCGCGGCAGGCCTCCTCGCCGGCGCCGTCGGCGATGAACGGGTTGGCAGCGCCGCCGATCCGCTCCGGCTGCCTGCCGAGATCGAGCACCGCGGCAGGGCCGGCCAGATCGACGATGGAGCGCCAGAACGCTGCCGCGTCATCCGGGCGGAAGCCCGCCCTGAGCTCGGGCGAGGCAAGCGGCGCATTGTAGTCGCTGGAATCGCCAGCCAGCCAACGCAGCACGCTGCGCGATCCCCGCCCGGTGATCCCGAGCGGCACCACCAGCTCGCAGCGGCCGCCATGATGGCCGACCACAATCCTCGGGCGGACCGCCAATTCCCTGCCCATGATCGCCAGCCAGCCGCCGATCCATGAGGGATGCTGGAACGGCTGGTCGGGGGCGCGCGCCGCCAGCGCCTGCCAGGACGCCAGGATCTCCTCGACGGACTCGACAACCGTCAAGGGCAGTGCCCGCCACTCAACCTGCTCACGCCTGAGTTGCATCGTTCCGATCCATTGCCACTCTTCCCGGAAGCTGCGGCTGCACAGCGCGTGCCAACACCGGGGTGACGGGCGTTGTTCTCTATTCCGAACAATTGTTTCGTACTCCGGCCTGGGCTAAGAGAGCGCCAATCACGGTTCGCCAGGGAGATTCGGATGGCCGACGACGACGACACGCCCGGTTTCAGCACCCTCGCCATTCACGCCGGTGCGCAGCCCGATCCCGTGACCGGTGCCAGGATCACCCCGATCTACCAAACCACCGCCTTCGTCTTCGAGGATGTCGAGCATGCCGCCGACCTGTTCGCGCTGCGGACATTCGGCAATGTCTATACCCGGATCATGAACCCGACCACGGCGGTGCTGGAGGCGCGCGTCGCCGCCCTCGAGGGCGGGACGGCGGCGCTGGCGCTGGCATCGGGCCATGCGGCGCAGCTGGTCGCCTTTCATGCCCTGCTGCGGCCAGGCGATGAATTCGTGGCGGCGCGACAGCTCTATGGCGGCTCGATCAACCAGTTCAATCACTCCTTCCGCTCCTTCGGCTGGAAGGTCGCCTGGGCCGATGCCGGCGATCCCGGCTCCTTCGCCAAGGCGGTGACCGACAAGACCCGCGCCATCTTCATCGAATCGATCGCCAATCCCGGCGGGCGCATCACCGACATCGCCGCCATCGCCGAAATCGCCGGCAAGGCGCATGTGCCGCTCATCGTCGACAACACCCTGGCCACGCCCTATCTGTGCCGGCCGTTCGACCATGGCGCGGACCTCGTCGTCCACTCGCTGACCAAATTCCTGGGCGGGCACGGCAATTCCATGGGCGGGGCGATCGTCGATGGCGGCCGCTTCGATTGGAGCAAGGATGACAGATACCCGCTCCTCTCCGAGCCGAATGCCTCCTATAACGGCATGCGCTTCCACGAGACCTTCGGCAACATCGCCTTCGCCATCGCCTGCCGCGTGATCGGCCTGCGCGATCTCGGTCCGGCCATTTCGCCGCAAAATGCCTTCCTGATCCTCACCGGCATCGAGACCCTGGCCTTGCGCATGCAGCGCCATTGCGACAACGCCCTGGCGGTTGCCGGCTGGCTCGCCGGCGACCGCCGGGTCTCATGGGTGAGCTATGCCGGGCTCGAGACCGACCCGCATCATCAGCTGCAGCGCCGCTACGCCCCGCGCGGCGCCGGCGCCGTGTTCACATTCGGGCTCGAGGGCGGCTATGACGCGGGGGTCAGGACGGTATCGTCGGTGAAGCTCATCTCGCATTTGGCCAATGTCGGCGACACCCGCTCGCTGATCATCCATCCGGCATCGACCACCCACAGCCAGCTGTCCCCGGACCAGCTGGTCAAGGCCGGCGCCGGGCCGGATGTGGTGCGCCTGTCGATCGGGCTCGAGGATAGCAAGGACATCATCGCCGACCTCGATCAGGCAATGGGCCGCTAGCCCAGCCAGCCGCCCGGTCGAGGTTCCACAGGGCGGCGACGAGGACGAGGAGCGCGCCGGCCTGGTGGGCGAGGCCGAGCGGCACCGGCACCTGCTCGAGCAGCGTCCAGATGCCGAGCGCGACCTGCCCGAGAACGGCCAGCAGCAGGAGCGTCGGGGCGCGCCGGCGCTCGGCGCCGCTGCCGTATGAAACGAGGAAATTCAGCAGTGCTGCGGCGAACAGCAGATAGGCGATGCCGCGGTGGGCGAACTGCACCGTCAGGGCATTCTCGAACAGGTTGCGCCAGCCGGGCGACATGGCATCGAGGCCGGCCGGAATGACGGCGCCGTCCATCAGCGGCCAGGTGTTGTAGCCCTGCCCGGCATCGAGCCCGGCAACGAAGCCGCCGGCCGCGATCTGGACGAACACCAGTGCCACCAGGGCGGCGGCCAGGAGGCTCGCCGGCCTCTGCCATGACGGCGCGCGCCGGGGTCGCCCGATGCCCCAGGCGATCCACAAGGCGGCGGCGAAGATGGCGACCGCCAGCGACAGATGCGCCGCCAGCCGGTACTGGCTGACATCCACCCGGTCCACCAGCCCCGACTTGACCATGTACCAGCCGAGCGCCCCCTGGGCGCCGCCGAGCAGGAACAGCGCCAGGAGCCGCCACCAGAGCCCGCGCTCGATGCTGCGGCTCAAGGCAAAGTACAGAAAGGGCAGAAAGAACGCGGCGCCGATGAAGCGGCCGAGAAAGCGGTGAACCCACTCCCACCAATAGATGAATTTGAACTGCTCGAGCGTCATCCCGGCATTGACGATGCGATATTCCGGGATCTCGCGGTATTTGGCGAAGGCCTCCTGCCAGGCATCGGCGCCGAGCGGCGGGATGACACCGAGCAGCGGCTGCCACTCGGTGATCGACAGGCCGGAATTGGTCAGACGCGTCGCGCCTCCGATCAGCACCATCAGGATGAGCAGGGTGGCCACCCCATAGAGCCACAGCTTGATAGGGAGCCGTGCGGCAATCTGGCGCTCGGTCGGCGAGATGGTCATGCCGCGCCACTTAGCCGGAACACCCCGGCCCGGCAAGCTTGACACTGCCGCACCCGCTCGCGCATGCATGCGCCCATGCCCAACCGCTGGCGCAAGCTCGTCGGCACCATCGCCGTCGTCATCTTCCTGGTCGCCTACAGCCTGTTCGCCATGGCGATTGGCGGCAGCCTCCTGGTCGGCCAGCCGCATTGGCTCGAGCTTGCCGGCTTCATCGCCCTCGGCCTGCTCTGGCTGCCCGGCGCGATGGCCATCATCCTGTGGATGTCACGCGGTGCACCAAGCTGAACGGCACTCCGGACAGCAGCGTCTCGACATGGCGGAGCTTCTGGTAGGAACCGTTGAGCGACAGGCGCGGAAGCGCCGTCGGGGCGGTGGCATGGCGGGGCGCCAGCAGACCCTTCCGCGTCGTCACCGCCACCGTGAAACCGGCATCGGCGATCAGCGCGAAATCGCGCGGCCCGCATGAGAGCGCGTCACCGTAAGGATAAGCGAAACTTATAGGCGCGCGGCCGACCTCCGCAGCGATCCGATCCCGCGATGACTGAGCTTCCTTCAGCGCCTCCTCGGCATCGAGCCTGGCCAGGGCGAAGTGGTGCACCGTATGGGCACCGATGCTGCACAGGGGGTCGGCGGCAATGCTGCGGATCTCGTTCCAGTCCATGGCGAGGCTGCGGCACAGAAAGCCGGTATCGACGCCATGCGCCGCCGCCAGCGCCCGAATGGCTCGGGTCTGCCGGTGCGGCTCGAGCGCGCGCAGGGCACGGTAGAGACGGCGAAACGCCACCCGCCGGTCACGATCGGATTTGAGGCTGATCACCGAGCCCGGCATCAGGTCGCCCGGATCGACCGTGTCATTCCAGGCGATGACATGCTCGAGCGCCTTCCACCAAAGCTCCGATGTGCCATCGGTGATGGCCGGCGCGACAAAGATGGTGAACGGGCAGCGATGGGTGCGGAATACCGGCCAGGCATGGATGAAGTTGTCGCGATAGCCATCATCGAGGGTGAACACCGCGACGGGCTTGTCGGTCATGGCCCGCCCGATGATCTCGACAACCTCCTCGAGCGACACCAGGCCATAGCCGGCCTGCTTTACGTGCCCGATCACCGCATCGAGGAATTCCGGCGTGATCTCCAGCCCGGCGTTGGGCGCGAAGCCGGCTTCTCCGCCGTTGGACGGCAGCACGTGATGCAGCGTGAAGATCGCGCCGAGACCGCGCAGCGCCGGTGCCAGAAGCCTGGCCGCCCCGCTGAAGTGAATGGCGTCGAGACCGGTGCGATAGAGGGTGCTTTTCGAAATCATGCTCTGCGTGCAATCGGCGCCGGCGCGCCGCTGTCGATGACGAAGCGGGCAGCGCGAACACCGGAGGCGGCCAGAGACCCACAAAGCAACGCCGCATCCTGCGCCCGCGCGCCCGAAACCACGATCAGCGTAGCATGGCTCTTGAGGACGAGCGGAACCGTTTCGGGACTGGCCATGCCGAGATCGAGGAGCACGATGTCATAGTTCTGGTCGAGCGCCTCGAGCACGGCGTCGAAACGTGCCGATGCGAGGAGCGCCGCGGCGCTTCCTCTGTCGCGTCCGGCCGGGATCAGCTGCAGCGGGCTCTCCGCATCGAGCACCACCACGCCGGAGAAGGCGGCGGCGCCCGACAGAAGCTCGGCCAGCCCAGGTCGGTCGTCTGCGCCGGAGGCAGCGCCCGCCAGATCGCAATCGACCGCCATGATGCGGGTAGCGTGGGTGGCAAACCACCGCCCGAGCCCGGTGAGGAGGGCCTCCTGCCCATCGTCCCCGGTCAGCCGAATAATCGCCACCCGCTTTGCTCCGAGCGTCTGGCGCTGGCTCTGGATCCAAGAGCCGATGATCGCCAGCGACGGGCCGCCCAGCCCATGACAGAGCGCCGGCTGAGCCATCGCCGAGCGCAGATCGAACGGGGACGCCGCGACGGGCTCCACGGAAGGGAATGGCGCCGGCGATGGCGGCGGATCATTGGCCATCGTCGGCCGTGGCATGGCTGCCTGCCGCTCCAGCCGGGCGATGGCCGCCATGACTTCGGCCAGGAAGGCGAGCCCGAGAGCGATGGCGAAGCCGGCGATGGCCGACAGCAGCACGATCGGGCCGCGCTTGGGATAGGACGGGTCGGTCGGAACGTCGGCCCGCGAGATCACCCGCGCAAGTCCAGGCTGGGCGTTCACCGTCTCGCGCGCCCGCGCATCGGTGTAGCGGTTGAGGAAAGTCTCGAGCAGCGACCGGTTGGCCGCCGCCTCGCGCTCCAGCGCCCGCAATTTCACATCGTCGACATTGGTCTCGGACGCCCGCGATTTGAGATTGTTGAGCGATGACCGCAGCGACGCCTCCCGGGCAGCGGCGATCCGTGCCTCCTGGCCAAGCCGGTCGACGATCTTCAGCGCCTCGGTGCGCATCTGCCGGTCGAGATCGGCCAGCTCGCGACCGATCGCGATGAGCTTCGGATGATTGCCGAGATAGACGGTCGAGAACTCGGCACGGGTCCGCAGCAGCGCCACCTGCGCCTCGCGCAGCCGCTGGATCAGGGCCGAATCGAGCACCGCCACCGAGGCATCGACGGTGCCGGTGCGTGCCAGGACCTCGCGGATCGCCTTGGCCTTTGCCTGGGCTTCGGAACGGTTGGACTCGGCGAGGATGATCTGGCTGTTGAGCTCCGACAGCTCCTGCGTGCCGAGCGTCGCCGAGGTGCCTCTGAGCAGCCCGGCCTTGGCGCGGAACTCTTCCGCCGCGGTTTCCGAGGCAACCACCTTGCCCCGCAATTCCTCGATCTGGCCGGCCAGCCAGTCGCGCGCCCGCCCGGTCGGCTCGCTCTGCGCCTGGCGGGTCTCGACCACATAGGTGTCAGCCATGGTGTTGGCGAGCTTCGCCGCCGTCTCCGGCGCGCGGGACGTGAACTCGATGGCGATGACCTGCGATTTCGGCACCAAATAGACGACGAGGTTTCGATAATAATTCTCTATGGCCAGCTGCTCCGGCGTCTTCTTGCGCGGATCGCCGACCAGTCCGAGAAAGGCGAGTGTTCGCGTGACGAGCGACACCGGAACGCCGCGTCCCGAGAACTCTGGATTGTCGGTCAGGCCGAGGATTTCGACCACCCGCTTGGCGATGTCGCGCGACCGCAGCACCTCGAGCTGGCTTGTGACCAGCTGCTCGCTGACGTCGCGGGCGCTGTCATCGGCCCGGTCGCTGCGGGAGAAGGCGGTATCGAACTTGTCGACGATCACCCGCGCCTCCGCGGTGTAGCGCGGCGTCGCCGAGAAGGCGAACGCCGTCCCGGCAAGCGCTGCCACGAGCGTGGTGAGCACCAGGCCGCGCTTGCGCCGCCATAGGCCGGCCAGCACGTCCCGCAAGTCGACACCCGCGGCGACCCCGCTCGCCAAGGATCGCAAATCAGCCCTGTGCATCCGCCGTCCCCCAAGCTTTGGAGGTTGGAGATTGGTGCGGACTTGGTAAGGAAGTTGTTAACGATGCGCCTGTCGGGCGAAATCAACGGCTGTCGTCGAATGTCTGGAAAGCTCGCGTTTTTCCTGGACTTTTGACGATGACCATATCTATCTACGATGACTCCGGGCGGCGTGAAATGACATTCACGTGCTGACCCGGCGCTGACCGTTTCGGGGAGGTTAAGGCAATGCGGGTGAAATTGACCAAGACGATTCTGGAGCGGGAACACGCGGCCATTGTCGCCGCTGGCACGGGCCGCAAAATCATATGGGACACCGGGGACGTCGTGGGCTTCGGCGCGAGACTGTCTCCGGGTCGCGTCGTGCTCTTCTTGAATTATCGGAGCGGCGGCGTCGAGCGACGGATGACGGTTGCTCGGCTCGGCGAATGCACGATTGAACAAGCACGCAAGCGAGCGGCGGAATTGAAGCTCCAAATTCGAGCCGGGCTCGACCCGTTAGCGACGCTCCGCGAGACCCGCCGAGCGACGGTGTCGAAACGCATCACGGTCGCGTCGGCGGTCGACAAATGGCACAAGGCCAATCTCAATCAGTGGCGGCCGCTCACGGCCAAGAAGTATCGCGGGATAATCGACTATGACGTCATTTCGCGACTCGGCGACAAAGAGCTTGCGGCGGTCACCCGTGCCGATTGGAGCGACCTTCTAATCGAGGTAGGTCAGCGGTCGCCGTCGCTGGCGGCACTCTTGCGGAGCGTGATTGGCTCATTCGTCAATTGGTGTGTCGACCGTGAATTGCTGCCAGCGGCAAACTTACCGTCGGCCCGACGCGTCGCGCCCAAACAACCTGTCCGGGACCGGGTCGTTACCGACGACGAGGTCGTTCGGATATGGTCCGCCAGTAAGACCATGCGGCCGCAAGACCGGGCCTTTGCCAGATTCATTTTTCTGACCGCCATGCGGAGCGGAGCCGCGGCTGAGACTTTGCTGTCATGGGTCCGCGACGGCGCCGTCTACTTCCCCGGCACGGTTATGAAAAACGGCGAGCCTCACCGGGTTGCGCTCTCCCCGTGGGCATGGGAACAAATCGCCGTCGACGGTCTCAAACCGGGCGGCAGTCTGTTTGGTGGCAAGCCTCTCTCGGGAGATTCAATCCAGAAGGTTTTGAAGGCGCTCAGGAAGGAATCCGGCGTCGATTTTGTGTTTCATGACGCCAGACGGTCGTTCCGCTCATTTGGAGCAAAGCACGGTCTATCGAGAGATGCTTGTGAGACCGTTTTGGCCCACAGAATCCACCGCAACGCCGTCGACGAAGCCTACATGCGGCACGATTTCCAGAGAGAGGCCGAGCACGCGCTTTTCGCTTGGCAGGCTCATATCAGGTTTCTCGTGGAGGGCGAGAGCGCCGACAACGTCGTCACGCTGACGAGAGGCTAACGGCCATGAAGAAGGAGACCATCAAACGCGGCGTTTGGTCGATGACGAGGACAATCTATGAAGACGACGACGACTGTACGGAAATGGGTCGATACCTGACCACACGGGAGCTGCTGGAAAAAATGAGGGCCGAGGCCCTCGACGTTCTGGCCGCCGCTGGATACCCGACCGAGCCGGGCCGGTATTTCCATTCAGGGCCTAAGCAATATGAACGGACGCAGTCTGGCAGATCTATCGAGTGGCCGCTCTTCACGGAAATCGAGCCACTGACAATCGAGGACTTCGCGGCGCGTGTCATATCTGTAATCGACCGTGTTCTGACGGCGCTCGACGAGGGTGCTGACGGCCAGACACTGGCCGGCCTGATGCTGCTGCTGATAGATTACTATCACCCGTTCAGGGTCGAGCGCGACGGCATCGGCACGGCGGCCGAGGCTGGCAAGAGGGCCGAGCGGTCGATAAATGGCGCTCGCGAGAAACTCAATCGGCGCTCCGAGTTGCTCAAGGCTCTCGTCACCAAACACAAGGCGACCTATTGCCAGAAACACCCTAATCGAGCGGGGAATAAGAGTTCTATTGCCAGCGGGATTCTAGCCGACGTGAAGCAGGATATGAGAGCGGCTGGATACTCAGATTATAAAATCTCGCCCGATAGCCTTAGGAAGCTCTGTTGATACTCGTTGGTCAAACTGGCAGTTTTACCAACTCTTTTGGTCAAACTGTCAGTTTGGCCAAAGCTCCATGACTACGAAACATAGTCCCAATGTAGGTTGGGTCATCCTAATCGGGAGAGTGACCACAGTGGTCACTCCAAAGCAAAGGGTGACCTTTAATGTCTCAGCAATTAATCGACGACAGTCTCATTGCATTGAGGCCCTCTGAGGTCGCGCAACTCCTGAACGTCAAAGTCGAGACCTTGAGCAGATGGCGTGCTTCCAATCGTGGACCCGCCTTTCGCGCCGACCAACGCACAATTCGATACAGCAAGGCCGCCGTCATCGAGTGGCTCAAGGGTCAGAGCAGTGAGGGTCGGTGAAGTGGACGACCTCACCAATAGGCCGGAGAGGCCGCCTAACAAAAATGAAACCGCTCCGGGCGGCGAACACCGGAGCGGGCTTAGAGTCCACTACAAGCCGACTGACTTTCTACACCCAGGCCGGCGGGCGAGGCTCACGCCTCACCCTCTTCCGTGCGCCCATCCACAATGCCTCACAGCAGCCCCACACGGAGTGTAGATTGGCACGACGTAACCGTCATCGCAGCGATGGCCTGCTCGGGAAAAATTTTGTTGGCCTTCCCAGATACTTGCTGAATAGCCTTGCATGGCGCACCCTCAAACCAGTTCCGCGCACGGCTTTCGTTGAGCTTCTCGGCATCTATAACGGGCATAATAACGGGTGGCTGGCCATGTCGGCGCGCACCCTCTCCGCTGCTATCAACGTGTCCCGCGCCACGGCTGCAAGAGCACTGGCAGAACTTACCGAGCGAGGGTTCATCGAGCAGACTCGGTGCGGTGCCTTCTCGTGCAAGGTCCGCTTGGCATCGGAATGGCGAGTGACCCTTCACCATTGCGACCGGACACACGGGGTGCCTTCCAAAGCCTTCATGCGATGGCGGCCTGAAAATCAGGCCACGGTCTCACGAGGGAGCCACAACGGTCGTTCGACAGCGTCATCTCCAATCGGTTCGGCAACTACGTTGCAGGGAACCGGCAGATGCTGAGTTATGCGACTGCCGAGGAAGCGGCAGCCGACCGCGACATGCAGCGCAGTCTATTGGTTGCGCTCGACGCATCGAAGCGCTCGTTGAGTCGGGACGAGTGCGGCGCATGGCGGCTCACGGGTAGACGAGGTCACATATACACATGGGGACCGAGCGGTGGCTGGCTCCTGTATTGCAATCCCGGCACGGCACGCCTGTGGACCAACATCAAGCGGCGTTTGTCTTTCTGCAAGATCACGCAGGATGGTTACGACGAGGGTTGCCTTCGCCTCGACGAACTGCCGACACTCGAACAGGCGGTTCTGATCAGAATGGCGCTTGGATTGAAGCGGAAGCGTGCCCCCAACCTCGGATCATTTCGCAGCACGGCTGGCGAGGGGTTTAGCGCCCCGATTTCAAGCGAGGACGATGGCGGCGGTAGGATGGTAGCCGCTGACACGAACGCGTTTGTACGGCTGGAGAATGAGGAGCTAGCCGAAGCTGCGGAATGATGCGTCATGGCAGTTGCATCGCTCGCGCTATAGTTCGCAAAGATGGAGGAGCCAATGCGTATCGATCGATGCAACAACATCGGGGATTTTCGGACGATGGCAAAGCAGAGACTGCCGGGGCCCATCTTCCACTACATCGACGGCGCGGCAGACGATGAGGTCACTTATCGGAGAAATTCCGAAGCCTACGAGCGGTGCGATCTGGTGCCCAACGTTCTCGCGGGTGTCGAAAGCATCGACATGTCGATAACCGTCATGGGCCAGAAACTGAATATGCCGCTGTTCTGCTCACCGACAGCGCTTCAGCGGTTGTTCCATCATGACGGTGAAAGGGCGGTCGCCAAAGCGGCTGAGAAATTTGGCACGATGTTCGGCATTTCGTCCCTGGGGACGGTAAGCCTCGAGGAGATCGGTTCTACAATCAGCACGCCGAAACTCTTCCAATTGTACTTCCACAAGGACAGAGGGTTAACCAACAGCATGATCGAGCGGTGCATTGCCGCGAAATTCGACGTGCTGGCGTTGACCGTCGACACGATCACGGGTGGAAATCGGGAACGCGATTTGCGCACCGGCTTCACCTCGCCTCCACGGTTAACGCTGAAAAGCCTCTTTAGCTTTGCCCAGCACCCGAGATGGGCGATCAATTATTTCACGCACGAGAAGTTCGAGTTGCCCCAACTGAAAGAATACGTGAAAGAGGGTTCGAACATCTCGGTATCCGTCGGCGACTATTTCAGCACAATGCTCGACCAGTCGATGAACTGGCAAGACGCCGAGGATGTTCGCAAGAAATGGGGCAAGCAGTTCTGTCTCAAGGGCATCATGAGTGTTGCGGACGCAAAGCGTGCCGTAGACATCGGCGCGACCGCTATCATGGTGTCCAATCATGGTGGGCGTCAGCTCGACGGTTCGAGGAGCCCGTTTGATCAACTCGCCGAGATCGTCGATGCTGTTGGCGACAGGATCGATGTGGTTTGCGACGGCGGCATTAGCCGTGGCACCCACGTCTTGAAGGCGCTTTCCGTGGGCGCGAAAGCATGCTCGGGAGGAAGGTTTTATCTTTATGCCCTGGCGGGCGCGGGTCGGGCCGGTGTCGAAAGGGCACTTGGAAATCTCCGAGCCGAAATCGAACGCGACATGAAGCTGATGGGCTGCCGGTCCGTCGACCGGCTGAGTCGTGACAACTTGAGATGGAAATGAGCGACAGCGAGCTGGACGAACTGTTAGGAGACGCTTAGGGCGGTTGCCTTCGTGAGAACCATTGCTCGTCTCGTCCGAAAAAGGATCTTCCCTGAAATTCGGAACGCGAAGCAGTGCATTTCACCCATCGGCCAGAGTCGAAGCTGGTCTGCCTGCATCCTTTAGGGCGTGTACTCATAAAACTGCCGCCTTCCGCCTCACCTCGCCTGTCCGCAAAGCATCCAAGTGCGAAAGACGGTGCAAGTTGGGGCAATGGCACAGATTGACCCAAGGCGGACCTCGCATGGTCAGACGCAAACGTCCGGGTCGGGTGGAGCGGACCTCAGCTTTCCGGTTGCAGCTCATCCGCTCCCCGGGATTTCATCGGCCGATAATGCGCGTCGCGACCTCAGGCGACAGAAGACGTCCGTTCAAGAACGCTCCAGTCAAACTCGCGCGCCCAGTCTGCAAAACTGTGCCAGCGGACCTCCGAAAAATCCCTACGCAATGCGACGATATCGGCGTCGTAGCCGACGCGGTCGAACCATTCGAACATGAGCGCCGCATCCTCGCTTTGCTGCCGAGCCGCCGCGATTGGGATTTCCTGATAGTTGATCGGGCGGCCGATGGCGTGCGAGAGGATTTTCGCCTGCTCCTCGCCGGATAACTCGTCCCCGGCGAAATCGAAACGCTTGCCGAACACCTGGTCGCGCCGCTCAACCAAAGCCGCGACGAAGGCCCCGATGTCCGCCAGGGCTACAAGCTGGAGGACGCGTTTGGGAGGCATCGCGAAGGCATACGTCCCCTGGCGTAGCGCACCGATCGACCACGGCGCGACGATGTTCTCCATGAAGGCGACCGGCGCGCTGATGGTGTAGGGAATGCCGAGACCGGCAACATGTTTCTCGACGAGATACTTGCTTTCGAAATGCGGGATGCCCGTCTTCTTGTTGGCATCGGCAACAGACGAATAGATCAAATGCCCGACGCCGGCAGACTTCGCAGCTTCCGCGGCAATGATTCCCTGACGGGTCTCTTCCTCGGTCCCGGCCTCGTAGCTGTTGCCCATCAGAAACATGGTGCCGACGCCACTTGCTGCCTTCAGAACCGACGCTGCGTCACCGAGATCGCCAGTCACGAGATCAGCGCCTGCCGACATCAGCTGCCGTGCAGCGTCGCTATCCGGCTTGCGGGTCAGCGCCTTGACGCGATGTCCCCTGGACAGCAGTGCGCGCGCAACCGCGCCTCCCTGCTGGCCGGTAGCGCCGGTGACCAGAACGCTTCGTTTGGTGCTCATGTGACTGCTCCTCTTGTTTTTTCACTGGAGCAAGTTAGGGATGCTCGTGCTCGACTGCCGCGCCGGTCCCATTGAAATTCACGACGGCTAGAAGGGGGGTTTCAGCGTCGCCAGCGAGCGCGGATGGTAAGGGTGGTATCCATTGCCATGCCGAAGCCGTCGAGCAAAAAACTGGCCCGAACGCCACCGCTAGCGAGGCTGTGGAATGATGCGGTTACGTTTGCCGGGTGGAAACACACCGATGCCGACGCTAGCAACACCGAAGCAGATTTTCCCAAATACCTCGCAAAGCAGACATGTCGCGGATTGGGCAAGACCGCCGCTTTTGACCCAATCCGGAAGTAGAGGCTCGATGGACACCGTTACGGATTGTCAGTACAATCTCGATACCCACTCTCTGAGACGATCGCTACATGACCCAAGAACGCGCTCAGCGCCGTCTCGCCGCCATCCTTGCGGCCGATGTGGTAGGTTACAGCCGACTCATGGAAGCTGACGAAGCGGGCACTCTTGCAGCGCTGAAGGAACGACGAAAAACCATCCTTGAACCAACGATCCGCTCTCACGGTGGGCGGATCGTGAAAGTGATGGGCGACGGCGTATTGGTTGAATTTGGAAGTGCGGTGAACGCGGTCAACGCGGCGGTCGAGCTTCAGCAAAAGATGGCGAACGCCAACGAGACCATTTCCGATGATCGTCACATTGTGCTTCGGATCGGAATAAATCTCGGCGACATTGTCGGTGAAGGCTCCGACGTTTACGGCGATGGGGTCAACATTGCCGCGCGGCTGGAAGCGCTCTCCGAACCCGCTGGGATCTGCATTTCCGGCAAGGTGTTCGAGGAAACTACCGGCAAGCTCGACGCTGTTGTTGAGGCGGGTCTAGTTATGGAGGACATGGGCGAGGTGTCCCTCAAGAACATTACCCGCCCCATTCGGGCCTATCTCGTCAGGTCACTGCTCGGTCGAGCCCACTTGGCCGACGCCCTACTCGGTCACGATTACAGGCCGTCCGTTGCTGTGCTGCCATTCGTCAACATGAGTGGTGACCCTGAGCAGGAATATTTTGTTGATGGCATTACCGAAGATATTATCACCGAGCTGAGCCGCTTCCGAATATTGCTCGTCATCGCTCGAAACTCGTGTTTCACCTTCAAGGGTAAGGCGGTTGATGTAAGGACGGCAGGTCAGCGCCTTGGCGCACGATATGTTGTTGAAGGCAGCATAAGAAAGATCGGCTCACGCTTGCGTGTTACCGCGCAGCTGATTGATACGGATAGCGGCAATCATGTGTGGAGCGAACGGTACGACCGAGAACTTCAGGACGTATTCGCCATCCAAGACGAGTTAACCGCCGCGATTGTCGGCGCCGTGGCGGGGCAGGTTCAGACAGCCGATATTGGCAAGGTCCGCCGCCGCGCAACGCGCAGCCTTGCAGCATATGATGAATATCTACGCGGGCTTGAACATTACAACCAGGCCAATATACGCCCGGCACGAGAGGGGTTCGAGCGGGCAATCGCCGCCGACCCCAATTTCGCACCGGCTTACGCGATGCTCTCCAAAACACTCTTGGGGATCGCCATGGGATACTGGGGCCCCGAGGAGCACAAGGTGCAGGCAGGCAAGGAGCAAGCCTTGGCTGCCGGGCAACGCGCCGTTGCGCTGGATCCCAATGACGCAAGAGGCCATGCAGCAGTCGGCGGAGCGTATATGATGCTAGGATCGTTTGAGCTTGCCGCCTACCACCACAAGAGCGCAAGGGAGCTCAACCCGAACGATGCAGACGTGATCGCAGCCGGGAGCTATCTCGAAGCCTTCGGGGATGAGCCGGAGAAAGCCTTGGCGCTCTTGGACATTGCCAAGAGACTCTGTCCGATAGAGCCGTACTGGTATCACGAACCGAGGGGGATCGCTCTTTATGGTCTGCGCAGGTACGCCGAAGCTGCCGACGTTTTCGAGCGAGCCAGTGCCAAAGTGCCCTACTCGTACCGTTATCTCGCCGCTTGCTACGCCCAAATGGGCGAGATGGCGAAAGCCAAGGCCACTGCGGCGAAGTCACTGGAGCTCCAGCCCGACTTTCACTTGGCTGAATGGACGAAGGACGAGCCGTATCGCTCATCAGACGGGCTCGCCCATATGCTCGAAGGTCTCCGCAAGGCGGGACTGCCGGAATGAACGCGCGAGTCCGATTGTAGCCCCTCGGCGACACGGCGCGAAGGGTGAAGGATCACCGCTTAGAAGGCCAGAAGCGGACATCGAAGGCGATTGGGCTCAAGCGGCGCAAGCGCCATCCAGGGAACCTGTCCCATTTGAAATTCACGACGGCTACAAGGGGGGTTTCAGCGTCGCCAGCGAGCGCGGATGGTAAGGGTGTTATCCAGGACCATGCCGAAGCAATCGAACAAAAAACTGGCCGGAACACCGCTGCTAGCGAGGCTGCGGGATGATGTCGTTAGGTTTGCCCGGTGGAAGCACAAGGATACCGACGCTCCCGCAACACCGAAGCGATTTCCAAAATATCCGCTAAGCAGACATGTCGCGGAATAGGCAAGACCGGCGCTTTTGACCCAATTCGGAAGTTCGGTTCGATGGACCATTCGATTGGGTGCGCATATAATTCCGTACTCTATTTTCTGGAGCAACTGACGCTCGTGGCCGAAACTCGCGTTCAGCGCCGCCTTGCGGCCATCCTCGCGGCAGACGTAGTCGCCTATAGCCGCCTCATGGAGCAGGACGAAACCGGAACTCTGGCAATGCTGAAGGCCCGCCGCAAGGAGGTGCTGGAACCGCTCGTGACCCGGCATCAGGGTCGCATTTTCAAGATCACTGGCGACGGTGTGCTTGTCGAGTTCGGCAGCGCGGTCAATGCGGTGCAATGCGCCATAGATCTCCAGCGAGGGATGACTGTCGCGAATGGAGATCTGCCCGAGCCGCGACGTATCGTACTCCGCATCGGCGTCAACCTGGGTGACGTCATGGTCGAGGGCAGCGATCTTTATGGTGGCGGCGTTAACATCGCGGCCCGTCTTGAAGGTATCGCAGAACCTGGTGGCGTGCTGGTTTCCGGCACAACCTTTGACTACGTCAGGAACAAAGTTAATGCCGCCTTCGATGACTTGGGGACGCAGACATTGAAGAACATTGCCGAGCCGGTGCGCGTCTATCGCATCGCTGGCACGCCACGGGTATCCGTGGCATCGACCGGAACAGCATCCGACAAGCCGTCCATTGCTGTGTTACCGTTCACGAACATGAGTGGTGATCCGGAGCAAGAGTATTTCGCCGATGGAATGGTCGAGGATATCATCACGGCACTATCACACTTCAAAGCCCTGTTCGTAATCGCGCGTAATTCAAGCTTCGTCTACAAGGGGCGGGCCGTGGATATTGGACAGGTGGCAGGGGAACTCGGTGTCCGCTATGTACTTGAAGGTAGCGTTCGCAAGGCAGGTAAGCGTGTGCGCATCAACGCTCAGCTCATTGATGCAGCGACGCGGGCACATCTTTGGGCAGGCCGCTTCGATGGTGGACAGGAGGATGTCTTCGACCTACAGGACAAAATCACCGAGAGTGTCGTCGGGATCATAGAACCGCAAATTCGCAAGGCAGAGATCGGACGCTCGCGGCGCAAAAGACCGGACAATCTCGATGCTTACGATCTCTATCTGCGCGCGTTACCTCATCTCTACGCGATGCACCCGGATGACAATAGTCGGGCACTAGAGTTCCTTACAAAGGCTATTGATCTCGATCCCGAATTTGCCCCCGCCTTGGCTTTTGCCGCATGGTGCTATGAACAACGCCTGACGCGAGGCTGGAATACGGTAAGGGAAGACGATAGCGCTCATGCCCTCGCGCTTGCTCGCGCCGCCCTTGCGACAGGCAGCGATGATGCCAACGCCGTTGGGATGGCGGGCTTTGTTCTGCTGATGACCGGGCGTGAATACGAGGCGGCGTTATCGGCCATCCGGCGCGCTACAAACCTTAACCCGAACAACGTGTTGGTTCTCGCACATGCTGGATTTGCCTATTGCATGGCCGGAGATTTGCAGGAGGCCATCTTGTGTTTCCAACGTGCGCGGCGGTTGAGCCCAGTTGATCCAGGGGCGTTCTTCTTCCTTGCCGGGGAGGCGCAAGCGCTATTGCTTTCCGGTCAATATTCAGAATGCGTCGAGTTTGCCCGTCGCTCCGCTGCGACCTACGACGGTTGGGATTCCACATATTGGTATTTAGCCGCAGCATGTGGACATCTGGGCTGGACCGATGAGGCGAATAAGGCGATTGCGAAAATCTTGTCGCTGTCCCCCGGCACCACGGTTTCCCGTATCCACAACCTTCCGATCCAGGACGAGAGGCGACTTGCAATCTTGCTCGATGGCTTGCGAAAGGCTGGACTGCCAGAGTGAGATTACTCTCGGGGCGATTGTCCGCTCGTGGCCCATAGCGTCATTTCGCTGCGCTGCGGAATTTGGTCGCTACCGGGGCATAGCGGACATCGAGCAAACCACATCAATCAAGCTCGATTTATGAGTACGCGCCCTAGTCTCACCTGCCAATGGCACTGCGCGGTTCGTATAAGACTGGCCCGGGGATGGGCCTAAGCACTGATTGCTTACGTGATGAAATCGGCAGACCCACCCCCCATCAAAGGCGCGACGAAACTCCCGCTACTGGCACCTGTGATTTGAAGGTTGGCGGGCGAAGCCTAATCAGTTGGGATAGATATTCGGATAGCTTGGCAGTCTTGCATGCTTATTGGGTCCCATCTAACCCCCCGCCCGGAATCAATCGTGGGAGGTACCGGTACCCTGACAGCTCGGCTGGCGCGGCGAAATTCTCGACCGCGGCTATGGCAAGCCGACGCAATCCATCGATGCCAATATCAATGATGATCCGGTTCGCTACATCGTCGAAATGCCCGAGAAGTCTGCAACGACGGCGGAATGGTTGGAAGGCATTAGGCGGGAGGACGCCGGGCGAGCGCTGGTCACCGGTGTTGCTGTTGCCGATGATGAGCAAACGCATTAGGCGTATTTACCGCCATGAGCAGAGGCTAACTCATTGATGCTGAGTCACGATTTTATCGCGCTCGGGTCGCTGCCCCAGCGCTTGCCCCAACAGTGGGCGGCGGGAGCGATGAAAAACGAATGCTTATTGGGTCCCATCTCACCCCGCCCCAGGCATCGATCGTGGGAAGTACCGGTACCCGATCGGAGACGACCTATGGGCCTCTCGTTGGCTCAACGGCAGTCGCTGCTGCCGTCGACGACGAACAGACGCATTACGCAGATGGTCCGCCCTGAGCAGGGGGTAAGCCATTGATACTGAATCAATATCTCATCGGCCCTGGCTTCATGCCCAACGCTTGCCCAACAGAAGGCAACGGAAACAAACAAAAGCATGCTCATTGGGTCCCATCTACCCCACCCCCGCCATCGATCGTGGGAAGTATCGGTACCTCGACGGCTCCGTTCTTAGTTGACCTTTGAAAGCAGAATCATCGATTTTCGTGAGCCGGCAGGAACCGCTAATGCTTCTTTGAAAGCAGCAGCAGGTGGGTCTTACCATTTCTTACTGTGAGGTCGAACGCCGTTCCCCTGACGCCGATTGTGCCTTGGGGCGTGACGATCTTGTAAGCACGTTTGTCGCTTGTCCCGGTCACGAAGCGCGCAGATCCGGAGATCAGTTTGAGGGTGACGCTCTTGGCCTTACTGCCGCCGCCGATGACATAGCGATCGATCACCAAAGAGGCATTGCGACCGAGAACGAGCTTGGTTCCGTCGCCGAGCTGAAATTCGCCTAGACCGGTGAGATTAGAGCGCAGCCGCTCATCCCGATAGATCGGGTCAGCCGTGGCTATGACCCTTTCGCCGACCACGCCCTCGCCGCGGACCGTGCTTTGAGCTGCGATGGTGGAGCCGACCCGCTCAGCGCCGAAGGCGCTTCCGCCAATCACTGCCAGTGCCGAAGCAATTACGACCGTACGAACGAACATGACCGGGACCTCTCTCGCAATCGAACAATTGACCAGTTTGCAACAGTAGCGTGGTTGCCATGAATTGCCTCTGAACGCTTCATTTATGCCGCATTCATCGCCACCTCCAAAACTCGGCCGTTAGTCAGCCTCAGAAGTGTCGGCGGGGCGGAGCATTGGGTGCCATCCCAGGCAGTCCCAAGATCGGCGTAGGCGCAAGAGCGGAGAGGCAGCGCGGTCCAGCAGTTCCTCGGTCACTTCGGTGATCCGGATGAAGGCGTTTCTGTGCGATGGTCAAAATTCTGTTCCGAGCCCCACAAGGTGTTAACCCAAAGGTTCACGGAGTATCCCGCCACCAACTCGAGTCGTGCCGTTTCGAGTGCAGCATTAAGCGTCAAAACGGAGCGAGCGACATGCTCGCCTGACCTCGAGGCATCCCAGACATCGAGAACAACGGTCCTCATTCGAGAGCTAAGCTTGAATGAGGATGGATGCTTTTAAGTAGCTTCTTCGCGGTATCGGTCAGGTAATAGTCTTCAGTCAGCCAACCACGGTCGATGCAGTCGAGACCATCGGTTCTTTCGATCACCCAGTTGCCTCCATCTTCGCGCGTTTTGGCGGCAAGCAGGACACTGAGCTGACGATGAGTTGGATATTTCAAGACACTTCCCCTACTTGACCGCTTGAACCGCCGCTGCTGGGACTGTCCGGATCAGCGGAATTGCGAAACCCCGACACAGGCCGGCGCAGATTGCAAATTGATGCATGGCTGGCCGGAACAGTTCTTCAGGATCGAACGAAGGGTCTTGAAAGCCCAAACGCGTCGTAAAAACGACCTCTAGAGCAAAGAGATGCAAATTCGCCCCAGTAAATTCGATTTAGCGGAAGGCAACTATAAGCCTGGACAGACCGATGTCGCGCAGCACTGCATCTGGCACCGGACACGGTTCATCAAGCCGGGTCAAGCGTTACCGCATCGCCATGATGGCTGCTCAAGCCATTCTCGACCGCGGCTATGGCCGGCCGACGCAATCGATTGATGTCAGCGAGGATCGCCCGGACGGTTCGCTATTACGCCGAGATGCCCGAGAAGTGTGCGACGACGGCGGAATGGCTGGAAAGCATCAGGCGCGAGGACGCCGAACGTTCGTTGGTCAACGGCGTCGCTGCTGCCGTCGATGGCGAGCAGACGCTTTAGGCGGACTTGAGAGTTTGCCCTGAGCAGAGCCTAAGCCATTGATACTCAGTCAAGATCCCTCATCGGCCCTGGCTTCGTGCCCAATCCTCACCAACAGAAGGCAGCGGGAACAAGAGAAGCATGCTTTGGGTCCCATCTACCCCCGCCCCCGGCATCAATCATGGGAAGGTACCGATACCGGGATGTTGTACCGGTCGCGGAGGCGACGCCCTGCGGATAGAACTCGCGGCGTTCGACCCACGGCTTTCCTGCGCGCGGGCGGGCGCGTTGCCGAGGGCCAGCGTGGCGCCGAAAGAAGTCGCGACCTGCAGGAACTGGCGGCGGTTGCTCATGCGCCCATCCTGCCTCACGACGGGCCGATTCCGCACATTTTCGAAAGTCGCAGGTTTCATCGTGTTGTTGACCCGGACGCGGGCCGGCGGATACTGCCGCGACACAACAAGAAAGATCAGGGAGCCCCATGGATCCGGCCTACCACGACGGCATGCGCAGCCTGCAGGATCAGCGCGAGACCCGCGCCCTCGCCGACCGGCTCGAGAAGCTGACGATGCGCGACGCATTCACCGACGACGACAAGGCGTTCATCGCGCGCTCGCGCATGTTTTTCCTGGCGACCGCCGACGCGGAAGGCCGACCGGATTGCTCTTACAAGGGCGGTCTGCCCGGCTTCGTGCGCGTCGTCGACGACCGTACGCTCGCGATCCCCGACTACGACGGCAACGGCCAGTACCGCAGCTGGGGCAACGTCGTGGTGAACCCGCGCATCGGGTTGTTGTTCCTGGATTTCGAGACGCCGAAGCGGCTGCGCATCAACGGGACGGCGGAGTAGCAGGACGATCCGCTGCTGGCGGAGATTCCCGGTGCGGTGTTCATCGTGCGGCTGACGGCGGAGCGGATCTTCCCGAACTGCCCGCGTTACATCCACAAGATGCAGCTGGTCGAGGAGTCCGTGTATTCACCGAAGCCTGACTACACGCCGCCGGTGCCCGCCTGGAAAACCTTCGACAAATTCAAGGATGCGCTGCCACCGCGGGATCGGACCCCGCCGACGGAGAAGTGACCGCCGCCCGTTGACTGACAAGGATGGCCGACGTACGCCGATATTGGGCAAGCGCCGTCCTACGCAAGCCAGAGGCGGCGCTCGAGCGTTTGCGGCACTCAGTACGATTAAGTCCCAGTGATCCTCATAGTTTTACCATGTACGGGGCAATGGCCGGGGCGCATTTCTTTGCCGGGCGTTACACAGAAAGTTTGTTATGGGCGGAGAGGTCGCTGCGGGAAATGCCGAACTACCTTCCCGCGGCAATCGTAGCGGCTGCAAGCAATGCCCTAGCCGGTCGGCCCGCAGAGGCACAGAGAGCCATGGCGCGAGTGCGCCAGCTCGATCCACCCTTGCGTATTAAGCTGTTCCTGATCAAGCAGCCAGAGGACTTCGCCGGGTGGAAAGAGGGCCTGCGACTGGCCGGCCTGCCAGAATGATGGCGGGATGAGCTGAGGATTGTTCTCCCAAGCTGTCCTGCGGCGGTGTAGAATGGCTCAAGACTTCCTCAGCGACCCTGGCTTCCTATGACAGACCAAGAGGCCAAACCAAAACACCGCCTGGCCGCCATCATGGCCACCGATGTGGTTGGCTACTCAAAGCTCATGCAGTCGGACGAGACGGCAGCTCTCGCTGCTCTTACTGAGGTCCGAAACGCAACTCAGCAGCAGATCGAACTGCACCAGGGCCGGATTGCCAACACTGCTGGTGATAGCGTCCTGGCGGAGTTCGGAAGCGCGGTGGAGGCAGTCGGTTGTGCGATTGCCCTTCAACGGCAGCTAACAAGCCAAGAGGGCAAAGACCTCCAACTTCGCATTGGTATCCATCTTGGCGATGTGGTCGACAAGGCAGGTGACCTGTTCGGATCAGCGGTCAACATTGCGGCTCGGCTGGAAGGCATCGCGCAGTCTGGGGGCATTGTGGTGTCGGCGGCGGTACGAGATGCAATCGCCGGGAAACTTGCAGCATCCTTTAGTGATCTTGGGTTACAGGCGCTCAAGAACATCGAGGAGCCGCTTCGAGCATACGCGTTATCACCAAGAACTAGCTCTGTCTTGTCTGGAGTGTCCCGCACAGGAGAACCCCTCCCGCTCCCCAGCAAGCCCTCCATCGCGGTGCTGCCGTTCGAGAACCTGAGCGGCGACCGCGAGCAGGAGTATTTCGCGGATGGTATCGTCGAGGAAATAATTACGGCGTTGTCACGCTTTGGCGGTCTCTTCGTCATCGCCAGGAACTCCAGCTTCGCCTACAAGGGCCGGGCCGTCGATGTGAAGCAGATCGGGCGCGAGTTGGGAGTGCGGTATGTGCTCGAAGGCAGTGTGCGCAAAGCAGGAAGCAGAGTGCGTATCACCGGGCAACTTATCGACACCTCTAGCGGAACGCACCTATGGGCGGATCGCTTTGATGGCCCGCTTGAGGACATCTTCGATCTCCAGGATCAAGTGACGTCGAATGTCGTAGGCGCTATCGCACCCAAATTGTTTCAAGCGGAGATTGACCGAGCCAACCGCAAGCCAACTGAAAATCTAGATGCTTATGACTTTTACCTGCGCGGCTTAGCGGGGGTTCATCAATATACGAAGGAAGGCAATAGCGCTGCACTGTCTAACCTATATCGTGCCATCGAACTCGACCCCAACTTCGCTGCGGCATTCGGACTGGCAGCACGGTGCTATGTCCAACGGAATGCGGGAGGTTGGATAACTGATCACGCACAGGCCGTTGCTGAGACAGAGAGGTTAGCCCGAAGGGCGGCAGCGTTAGGCAAGGACGATGCTCTTGCTCTTGCCACCGCCGGGTTCGCGCTCGCCGATCTTGTCGAGGATGTGGAAGACGGTGATGCCTTGATCAATCAGGCTCTGGTGCTAAATCCGAACTTAGCATCGGCATGGCTCTTTAGCGGTTGGGCCAAATTTTATTTGGGACTGCCCGAGGAGGCTATCGAACAATTCAATCGCGCGATGCGCTTGAGCCCCAACGATCCTCAAAGGTGTAGTACGTACTGCGGTCTAGGAATGGCTCATTTTATCGCCGATCGGTACCGCGAGGCGCTGAAATTCGCAGAATTGGCATGGCGGGAACAGCCCGAGAACCGCTACCCAAGGTGTATTGCTGCAGCAAGCGCAGCGTTGGCCGGACGAATGGAAACGGCGCAGAAAGCAATGGTCGTTTTGCGTCAGCTCAGCCCCAACTTACGACTGTCGAACCTCCGAAATCTGCAACCTATCCATCGAGCCGAAGCCTATGCCAAGTGGGAAGAGGGAATGCGACTGGCCGGCCTGCCGGAATGACGAAGATGCTTCCGCTCCTCCGCACCCAGTGTTTCCCAATGACTGTCACTGCTGCCTAAGGCCCAACAACAACTCCTTTGAGGGTTTAGCGGCTTTTGCGGAGCGAGGTTCGGTTGACCGACGATTTCTTGCGAAAATAAGGGACTGTATTCGGCCTGGCGGCGATCATTCCCTCTTCCGCTTCTACGATCCTGTGATATGCCTGAAACTTCTTGAGCGCACCTTGGCTTCTCAATGACGGACCAAAAGATCAGCCCTGAACGCCGATTGGCTGCCATCATGGCGACAGACGTCGTTGGCTACACCCGCAGCATGCTGTCGGATGAGGCGACTGCCCTCGCCGCTCTCGCTGCCATCCGCGAGACGACTGAAAGGCTTATCAAACAGTACCGCGGTCGCATCGCCAACACCGCTGGGGACAGTGTCCTGGCCGAGTTCGGGAGTGCGGTAGAAGCAGTGAGCTGCGCCTTGGCGCTGCAAGAAGAGCTGGCAAAGCGCAGGGAGGAGCACGAGCTGCAGCTCCGTATCGGCGTGCATATCGGGGACGTGGTCAACAAGAACGGCGACCTGTTTGGCACAGCAGTGAATGTTGCCTCTCGGCTTGAGGGCATAGCTCAACCTGGTGGCGTTGTGATTTCGGCAGCGGTGCGCGATGCCATCGCGGGGAGGCTTCTCGCTTCTCTCACTGATCTCGGCCTGAAGAACCTTAAGAACATCGACGAGCCATTCCGAGCATACGCGCTTTCGCCTGGGGCTGTCTCCAACCTGCCGGGGGCTGGAGCTGCACTGCCCCTGCCCGACAAGCCGTCCATTGCCGTCCTGCCATTCGATGACCTGAGCGGCGAACACGACCAAGCGTACTTCGCGGACGGCATCGTAGAGGAAATCATCACCGCACTATCACGCTTTCGCGGTCTCTTCGTCATCGCACGAAACTCCAGCTTTGCCTACAAGGGTCGAGCCGTAGACGTGAAGCAGGTCGGGCGCGAACTGGGAGTGCGCTACATCCTCGAAGGCAGCGTGCGGAAGGCGGGAAAGAGTGCGCATCACCGGACAGCTCATCGACACCGCCACGGGAGCACATCTGTGGGCCGACCGCTTCGACGGCGCACTGGAGGATATTTTCGAACTTCAGGATCAGGTGACTGCCAGCGTTGTGGGTGCCATTGCGCCCAAGCTCGAGCAGGCCGAGATTGAGCGGGCCAAACGCAAGCCGACAGAAAACCTTGACGCCTACCTTATCGCGACATGCGTGGGCTTGCAGAACTTCTTCGCTTCACGAAGGAGGCTAACAGCGAAGCACTGTCCCACTTTCTTCAAGCCATTAAACTCGATCGAAACTTCGCTGCTGCGTACGGGATGGCGGCGCGATGTTATCCACAGCGGAAAGCTGGCCGCTGGATAGACGACTCCGATCAGGACATTGCTGAGACGGCGCGGCTGGCACGGCGAGCGGTTGCATTGGGGCAGGATGACGCGGTCGCGCTCTGCACAGCCGGGTTCGCCCTCGCCGATATTGTCGATGAGCCCGAAGAGAGGGGACGCCCTGATAGACCGAGCGTTGGCACTCAATCCGAACTTAGCAATGGCATGGACCTTCAGCGGTTGGGTAAACATTTCGCTTGGTAAAGCGGACTTAGCAATCGAACGCCTCGCTCATGCTGCACGCCTGAGCCCGTTCGACCCCTACTTTTTCGCCACACTGGCAGCTATGGCGTCCGCTCATCTTGCGGCCGGCCATTATGAGGAGGCACTTACGTGGGCAGAAAAGGCGATACGGAGAAAGCCGGACTATCTGCTGGTTGCCTGCATTGCGGCAACGAGTGCCGCGCTCGCTGGGCGGGATCAGGTAGCACGCCGGGCTATGAAACTTGTGCGCCAGAATGATCCGCAGTTGCGGCTCTCCAATCTTAAAGAAGTGATTTCCTATTTACAGCCGGCAGAGTTCGCGAAATGGCAAGAAGGTCTTCGACTGGCCGGCCTGCCTGAATGAAACGGGGTGAGCTGGGGATTGTTCTCCCCCACCGTCCTAGGCTGGTGTAGATTGCCAAAGAGTTCTTCAGCGAATTTGGCTTCCTATGACCGACCCAGAGG
>CAVUUY010000018.1:0-70994 GCA_963744915.1 uncultured Alphaproteobacteria bacterium | reverse complement strand
CGACAGGAACCGATCGGCGATTCCGCGCTGATCAAGGACCTCGATGGTGCGTGAGTGCAGACCGCCTGCGCGCGAGCCGGTGAGGTCCTGGCTGGCGCGCCGCTCGACAATGGCAACGTCGATGCCCGCCAACGCCAACTCGCCCGCCAACATCAGCCCAGTCGGTCCGCCTCCCGCGATCACCACCGCATGCTCGATCATCGCCGTACCGCGATCGGCACCAGCGCCACGCCGATATTGCCCAGCAGCTCCGCGCCAAGGGTCAAAAATTGCACCGCGAAGTCCCGCCATCGGTTCGACGTCCCCGCGAGACAGTTTATTCGACCTGCAATTCCCGTCGTCCTGATCGAGCGCCTTGTCTAGCGCATTGACTTTGCGACGCCGGGCCCGATGCATGATGGCAGGATTCCGACAAGGCC
The DNA here is from genome assembly GCA_963744915.1 of uncultured Alphaproteobacteria bacterium. Lineage (GTDB taxonomy): Bacteria > Pseudomonadota > Alphaproteobacteria > Rhizobiales > Aestuariivirgaceae > DATAFF01. Next base: position 70,575 of record CAVUUY010000018.1, on the reverse strand, counting down.
CATTCTGCCTTAGACCTGTTCGAGTGAGCTGTCGAGGTTGAGGGTGGAGCGGGTGCCCAAATCCGCCCGATGTTGCTTGAGGAATGATTCGGCGCAGTGGCGGCCCTCGTCGCGCAACATGCAGAGGAAGTCCCACTCGGCATTGAGCTTGGAGGAATAGCCAAGCTCGGTCATTGCGGCACTGGCAATCCGGTGGATGCGCATTCCCGCCCATCGCGCGCCCTCGCTGTTTCCCGGATCGGCGACCTGACGCAGCACCGCAATCATGCGGAGCTCCTTGAGCAATGTGGCATTGAAGGAAACCTCGTTGACCCGGTTGATGATTTCACGGGCACTGCGCGGCGTGCCCGGTCGTTCGATCGGATTGACTTGGACCAGAATCGTGTCGTTTGACACGCATTCGCGTATCAGCGGCGTGATGGTCGGATTGCCGGCGTAGCCGCCATCCCAATAAGGCTCCCCCTCAATCTCGATTGCCTGGAACAAAGTTGGTAGGCAGGCGGAAGCCAGTAAAACGTCCGGGTTCAATTCGGCGTTACGGAACACCCGCCCGCGACCTGTGTGCACGTTGGTGGCGGTTACGAACAGTTTGACCGGCGCCGCCGCCAAGCGCTCGAATTCGATGCAGTCAGCCAAAATGTCCCGCAAGGGGTTGGCGCCCTGGGGATTGAGATCATAGGGCGAGAAAATGCGCGCCATCAAATCCAGGGTCAAAAAAACCGGCGATGTGTCGAGCGTCCATGTTCCCAGCAGAACATCGAGCGGACTGCGGCGGAGCGGACTGAGGAGGGCAGCGCGCGAAACGCTCTTCCAGAACACGCCGAGTTGCGCCCTCGCGCCCTCTGCCCCGCCGGCCGCCAGGCCAGCGACGAGAACTGCAGCATTCATGGCCCCGGCGGATGTGCCCGAAATTCCTTCGATCCGAAGCGAAGGCTCTTCCAATAGGCGGTCCAGCACGCCCCAAGTGAACGCACCATGCGCCCCGCCGCCCTGCAGCGCGAGGTCGACCAGGACACGCCCGTCATCCGATTTGGATTTTGACTTCATCCGATAACTTCAATTGCGCCACCGGCATCGTTGAACCCCGGATGCGAGCGACTACCGTCCTCTTATGTTGACTATTCGCCCGTCTCTGCTTCTCACGCTTATCGAATAGTTCCGTCCGCTTCGTCGCCCCGAATAGACGAAAGTCGATCCTCTGCAGTCGCGCGAACGCACATTACGAAAGCCGCGTCTTTCGACGATGCGCACACCCTGGCGACAGCTGATGCGGCCGCCGATATTGACATTGACGTTTACATTGACGCGCGCTTCTGCGTTTGGCGCGGCTTCCGGCAATGCCAGAAAGAGAAGGGGCAGAAATAGGGAGGTCACGAGAAATTTGCGCATGTTGATAACTCCTTGTTGAACAAAGTCGTATCCGCGAGCCCGCGCGCGCCGGGCTTAGGTCATGCGACGAAAACCGACATTGTCGCCAATGACCGTGGTCGGTCCGATTGGAACAGGTTCCGGCGTGGCGATGTCGAGCTTCTCGAACTCGATCTTGTCCTTCCACACCTTGCGCAGGAAATCCTCAAATACCTGGATCGTGAGTTGCTCGCCGGGACAGCGCCGGTAACCAAAACCAAAGGGCGCAAATCCTGCGGTGTCGCAGACCGGCAGCGGCTTGTCGTCGACGATGCCATAGACGGTGCCATAACCGCTGTTGTGCATGACCGCCTTTCGACCGTCCGTGACTTCAAAAGCAGTTCTGTCGAAGGGACATTTGGCAAATCCGATCTGCTCGCATTTGGCTTCGTCGATCTGATGGCTGGTCGGGGCAGTGTTGTAGCGGTCGGGATTGAACTTGTCGGCGTCCGACCATTGCACAGGGTCAAAACTGGTGGCCTCGTGAGGGCTGACCATGTAGCCATGCCGCTCAAAAGGAGGAATTCTAACCTCCTGTATGGCCGATATGCTCCCGCCATTTGGCGTGATTGCACGGAATAGTTCCATCACAAGACGCTCGAGCGGCGTGAAGGGATTGCCGGCTGCATCATCGGGACTGCCCTCCATGGTCTTTTTGAACCAGGCTTTGGCATCGGTATCACCGGTGTCCTTCGCCAGCTTCAGCATGATGTTGTACATGGTGTTGCCCCACTGGCTCAGGGCCACGAAGTTGTGAAAACATTCGAACACAACATCTCGATGCGCGAAATACTCTCCATCGCCGGCGTTTTTGATCCAGTAGTAGGCAAAGGTTCTCTCTGGGTTGGGTGTTTTGCCGCTGACAATGTCGGCAAGCCTGTCGTCGATCCACTTCTTCAAGTAGTCGAGGTGCCAGCGCACAGTCATATAGTTCTGATAGACGATCTTCTGTGTCGGATCACGATAGGCGAGGACGGTGTTGAAGCTCTGCCCGATCTCGTGGACTTTGGCAGGAATGGCATCGCCCTTCACGCCCAGGTGCAAATCCCAGTACAAATCGAAGTAGTTCTCGAGATAGGGGCGCATCAGCGGCTTGCCGGCATTGCTGGCGTCCAGCAGCTTGTCGAAGAACTGAGTGATCTTGTCGCCGTACATCGGTCGATATAGGTCGGGAGTAACGGCAGACATGTAGATGCGCTTGCGGCGATTGTCGGGGCCACGCTTCTCCAGCCCCTGGAGGAAAACAGTTACGCCGTCCTGTGGCGCCGGCTTCCAGGACTCGCTCAGCAATCCCCAGAGGTCGTAGGGCAGAGCGTTCTCCTTGGTGAGCTTCACGTCGATCATGGGAAGCCATAGCTTTTCCCCGTAATAGATCGTGTTCAGGAACCAAGGAACGATCACATTCTCCACATAGGCCGGGTCGAACTCCGCCAGGAACTGCTTCCGCAAGCGCGCCACGGCTGCCTCGAGCTCGCTGGGCGTCAAAGGTTGACGAACGGCGGTCGGGTCGTGGCCGAGATACATCGCCTGGCTCGTTGAGGGCGATGCGCCAGCAACGGCGGCGGCGCCCGCTACCAAAAATTTTCGCCTTTCCATACCCATCTCCTCGATGAATCTCGTTTTGGTCAAATGCGCTCCTGGTGGCGGGCCATGTCGTCTAGTTCCACCGGGCCTCTGAGCTTGAGCCCGACTATGTCAACGTATTTTGACAATCGGTCGAATTGACAAAAAGTCGCGTCCCGAACTTTGGAGAGCATATATCCGAATACACTCTCCAAGCTATTGCGTTTCCGGAGGGAGTTCCGAATTAACCCCGATTTGATCAGATGTGTCTTCATAGTGGTTTCGCATCTAGATCATGGAGAAGATAAAAATGCGCACTTGGATGGAACCGGCCGCGGCAATCATCTTGATCCCGGTGATCACGATTGCCGGGCAGTGGCTCTTATCGCAGCAGGCCGCAAAAGCTCAATATACCGACCTCGTGGCGAAGCTCGAAGCAGCGCGAAACACGCACACCGAGCAGGCCGGCGCAGCGGCTCAAAGGAATTGGTCGGAGCTGTCGCAGGGCGGTGATCCATTGGCAGTCCTGCCGCAAAATGTCAGAACCCATCTTTGCCTGGCGCCTGCACCGGAGTTGCTGGAACTGCCGGCTGCTCCAGCCAAAGATTATGACTTCAGGTCCGTTTGGGACTTGTTCGGCGCGTGGCAGCTCATGGCCTTGACCACCGTGGCGGATCGATATGCCCGATTGGCCGCCGCAATTAAGGAAGGATGCAGTGTTGTGCAGCCTGGCAAGGGAACCGGGGCGGGCTAGGCTAGCTCGGCAGGAGAGCAGATCGTGTCACCTTGGTTGACGAATATTCCCAGATTTTATGAAAATCGTTCGCAAGTGGAATGCGGGCAAGCCTCTGCCGTCTGGCACATATTCGCCTAAATTTGGGGGGTACATTGTCGTTGCCAGTCAGACGAATTCAGGGGCGGATGACTGACAGGCAGGGACCGGTGAGTACTGCGTCCGAGTACATGGTGGTCCCTGCACTCATCTCTCTTTCGCATTCCTTGCCACGCTTACCAGCATGTATAGCCGCCATCTGCGATGACGATCGCTCCCGTGAGCAGGCTCGAGGCGTCGGAAGCAAGGAACAGCACCACCGAGGCGACCTCATCCACCTCGCCAAGCCGCCCCATCGGCGTCATGTCGAGCCATGTCTGGAACATCTTCTGGTTCGAGCGCGCGAATGAGTTGAGCGGTGTGTTGATATAGGTCGGCGCCACCGCGTTCACCCTGACCCCGCGCGAGGCCCATTCCGCCGCGAGAGACTTCGTCAGGTGATGCACGCCGGCCTTGGAGGCGTTGTAGTAGCTCTGCTCTTGCGGCTTGTTGACGATGAAACCCGACATCGAGCCGATATTGACGATGGTTCCTGACCGCCGCTCGAGCATATGCTTGCCGAAGGCCCGGCAGCACCAGAACACGCCGTTGAGATTGACATCGATGACATTGAGCCAGTGCTCGTCGGTGACCGTCTCGGCCGCGGTCTCGGATCGAGCGATCCCGGCATTGTTCACCAGAATATCCAGCTTGCCGTGACGAGCAATGAGCGCATTCGCGACCTCGGCGACGCGCTTGGGATCGGCGACGTTCATCAGCACGATCTCCGCCTCACGACCCATGGCCTTGAGCGCGTCGCGGGACTCTTCCGCCACCTGCTGGTCGATCTCGGCAATCACCACCTTGGCGCCCGCTTCGGAGAGAGCATCGACGCAAGCCGCACCAATGCCCCGTCCACCGCCGGTGACCAACGCCACCCGCCCTTCCAGCTTGTATTTTTCGAGATACACGGGAAAATCTCCTACTGAAGGCTGCGAATCGCCTTGCCATCCGTGTCGAAACGGTGGACGCGGGCCGGATCTGGATTGAGCCGGACCTGGTCGCCGGTGCGCAAGCCGAGTTCGCCCGCGGTCCGGACCGTGATGCGGCCGACGTCACTCTCGACATAGAAGAACGTGTCGCTGCCCAGGTGCTCGGCAATGGCAATTCTGCCCGGCCAGCCCTGCCCATTGCGGTTGATCACGATGTGCTCCGGCCTGACGCCGATAGAGGCCGCACCGAACTGTCCGGCGATGTCCTGCTTCGATACGAAATTCATTTTGGGCGAGCCGATGAAGCCCGCGACGAAAATGTTGGCAGGGCGTTCGTAAAGTTCGAGCGGCGTGCCGAACTGCTCGACATGCCCGGCATTGAGCACCACGATCTTGTCGGCCATGGTCATGGCCTCGACCTGGTCATGCGTGACATAGATCGCGGTGGTGCCGAGCGTCTTCTGCAGGCTTGCGATCTCGAGCCGCATCTGCACCCTGAGCGCCGCATCGAGGTTGGACAGTGGCTCGTCGAAAAGAAAGGCCTTCGGCTCGCGCACGATTGCCCGGCCGATCGCCACCCGTTGGCGCTGGCCGCCTGACAGCTGTCCGGGGCGCCGATCCAGATAGGGTGTGAGGTTCAATTTCGCGGCCGCTGCCTCGACCCGCTGCGCGATCTGGTCTCTCGGCATTCCCGACATTTTAAGTCCAAAGCCGATATTGGACCGCACGCTCATGTGGGGATAAAGCGCATAGGACTGGAACACCATCGAGAGGCCGCGCTTGGCCGGCGGCAGCCGCGAAACATCTGCTCCGTCGATCAGGATCTTGCCTCCGGTCATGTCCTCGAGCCCGGCAATCAGCCGCAGCAGGGTCGACTTGCCGCAGCCGGACGGCCCAACGAACACCACGAAGGACTTGTCGGCGATCTCCAGGTTCACGCCCTTGATGATCTCGGTCAACCCGAACGATTTGCGAACGCCATTGAGGACGATGCTGCCCATGGCTCCTTCCCTTATTTGACCGCCCCGAAGGTGAGGCCGCGGACCAGTTGTCGCTGGCTGAACCAGCCGAGCACCAGGATGGGCGCTATGGCGAGCGTCGAGGCCGCCGACAGCTTGGCCCAGAACAGCCCCTCGGGGCTCGAATAGGACGCGATGAACGCGGTGAGCGGCGCCGCATTGGAGCTGGTCAACACCAGCGTCCAGAACGCCTCGTTCCAGCCCAGGATGAAATTGAGGAGCAGCGTCGAGGCGATGCCGGGCACCGCCATCGGCGTCAGAACATAGATGAGCTCCTTGCCGATCGTCGCGCCGTCCATGCGCGCCGCCTCGAGAATGTCCTTGGGAATTTCCTTGAAATAGGTGAACAGCATCCACACGACGATCGGAAGATTGCCGAGGCACAGGAGACCGACCAGCCCGATCCGGGTGTCGAGCAGACCGACGTCGCGAAAGAACAGATAGATCGGCACCATCACCCCGACCGGCGGCATCATTTTGGTCGACAGCATCCACAGCAGCGTGCCGCGGGTCCTCTCGGTCGGCGCAAACGCCATGGCCCAGGCCGCCGGCACGGCGATGATCAGCGCCAGGAGAACCGATCCGCCGGCGATGATGAGCGAGTTCACCGCGTGATGGAAATAGTCGCTCCGCTGCTGGACGATCGCATAATTCTCCATCGTCCAGTCGAAGAACAGGAATTTCGGCGGCAACGAGGAGGCTTCGAGCTCGGTCTTGAAGCTCGTCAGCACCATCCAGATGATCGGAAAGGCTATGACGAGCCCGACCAACCAGGCGGCAATGGTGACGGTTATCTTGCGTGCCGGAGTGACTGCGCGTGCCATGTCTCAGGCGTCCAGGTTCTTGCCGACCAGGCGGACGAGGAAGATTGCAACGATGTTGGCGAGGACGACCGCTACCAGGCCTCCCGCCGACGCGGCGCCGATGTCATATTCCTTGAGCGCGGCCGAATAGATCAGGAAGGCGAGGTTGTTGGTGCGCTCGCCCCCGCCGGTGGTGACATAGATTTCCGCAAACACCGTCAGGAGGAAGATGGTTTCGATCAGGATTACCACGGTGATCGGTCGAGCGAGGTGGGGCAGCGTGATGTAGAAGAACATCGAAGGCGCGCTCGCGCCGTCCATTTCGGCTGCTTCCTTCTGCTCCTCATCGAGTGACTGCAGCGCCGTCAGCAGGATGAGAGAGGCGAAGGGCAGCCACTCCCAGGATATGATCAGGATGATCGACAGCAGCGGATAATCGGTGAACCAATCGATCGGCTGCAGTCCAAGCGAGGTGGCGATCCAGGCGAAGAAGCCCGACACCGGATTCATCAGAAGGTTCTTCCAGATCAGCGCGCTCACTGTCGGCATGACGAAGAAGGGAGCTATCACCAGCAGCCTGACGAGGCTGAGGCCGGTCACCGCCTGATCCATCAGCAGCGCTACCAGCACCCCGAGCACCACGGTGATGGCCAGTACCGATCCGACGATGATGAGGGTATTCATCAGGGCACTGATGAACCCGGGATCGGTGAGAAAATACGCGTAGTTGTCGAAGCCTGCCCAGCCGACCGCGCCCGGATCGAGCAGATTGTAGTTGAGGAACGAAAAATAGACCGTGGCGGCAAGCGGAACGATCGATATCAACAGCAGCAGGACCACTGCCGGCGACACCAGCAACCTGCCGAGTGTCTGGGTCTGTTGGGTCGCCACGCTCCATCTCCAAAAACAAGAAGGTGAGCGGCGGCTCGCGAGCGGCGGACAGGCGACTGTCCAGGTCCCGCTAGCCGCTGCTCACGAGACGTCCCTCGTCATTTGATATAGCCCGCCCGCTTCATGTCGCGCGTGACCGCCTTTTGGGCGCTGGCCAGCGCCTGTTCACCGGTCGTCGAGCCGGCGAGCGCCGCCGAGAAGAACTGCCCGACCTTGGTGCCCAGTCCCTGGAACTCGGGGATTGCCACAAACTGGACCCCGACATAAGGAACGGGCTTGACCGTCGGCTTCGTGGGATCTGCCGTGTTGATCGATTCGAGCGTGAGCCTGGCGAAGGGCGCCGCCTCCTGATATTTCGGGTTGTCATAGAGCGACTTGCGCGTGCCCGGCGGTACGTGGGCCCAGCCCTCCTTGGCAGCCACCAATTCGGCATATTGCTTGCTCGTGGCCCAGCTGATGAACTTCTCGGCGGCATCGACCTTCTTGGAACCGGCCGGAATGGCAAGCGACCAGGCCCACAGCCAGTTGGCGTTCTTGCCAAGGCCCTTGTTGGGCGCGAGCGCGAAGCCCGCCTTGTCGGCAACCTTGGATTCCTTGGGATCGGTCACGAAACCGGCAGCCACCGTGGCATCGATCCACATGGCGCATTTGCCGGAGTTGAACAGGGCGAGATTCTCGTTGAAGCCGTTCGACACTGCGCCGGGCGGGCCGGCATCCTTCATGACCTTGAGATAGGTGTCGATCGTCTCCTTCCATTCCGGGCTATCGAATTGCGGGTTCCATTTCTCGTCGAACCAGCGGGCGCCGAAGGAGTTGGCCATCGCGGTGATGAACGCCATATTCTCACCCCAGCCGGCCTTGCCGCGCAGGCAGATGCCATAGACGCCTGCGGGCTTGTCCGTCAGCTTCTTGGCGGCATCGATGATGAAGTCCCAGGTCGGCTTCTCGGGCATGGTCAGCCCGGCCTTCTCGAACAGGTCCTTGCGATACATGATCATCGAGCTCTCGCCGTAGAAGGGGGCGGCATAGAGCTTGCCGTCAAAGGAAAGACCGGCGCGGATCGCCGGCAGAAGATCGTCGACATCATAGTCGGCGCCGAGATTGTCGAGCGGCACCAGCCAGTTCTTCTTGGCCCAGATCGGGACCTCATAGGTGCCGATCGTCAGCACGTCGTACTGCCCGCCCTTGGTGGCTATGTCGACGGTCACCTTTTCGCGCAGGACATTCTCTTCCAGCGTGACCCATTTGACCTCGGTTCCCGGGTTGGCCTTGGTGAATTCGGCGGTCAAACCCTGCATGCGGATCATGTCACCATTGTTGACGGTGGCGACCGTGAGGGTCTCGGCCCGGGCGTCGAGCGCGAACAGGCATGTCGCGCCGATGATGGCGGAGAGAATGGGTTTCATGTGGCCTCCCATTGCACGAGTATTTGTTCTCGCGTTGCGCCAATGCTCACACTACCAACCATTGCTGTCAATCAGTTCGGTGAGCTGTGAATGGAGCGCGGCGCCGAGGGATTGACATTCCTGCGCCGGCGGCAGCGAATGTGTGCTGTTCGCAGGCGATCGTGCGATGCCGAAGCGCCGAAGGAACCGCATGTCCGATTGCTATTTCGTCGGTGTGGATGTCGGCACCGGCTCCGCCCGCGCCGGAGTCTTCGACGAAGCCGGCACGCTTCGCGGCGCCGCCAAGCAGGCGATTGCCACCTGGTACGAGCCGGGCGACATCGTCGAGCAGTCCTCCGATGACATCTGGCGGGCGGTCGCTACCGCCGTGCGTGGCGCCGTCTCGGATAGCGGCCTGCCGCCGGCCGCCATCGCCGGGCTAGGCTTTGCCGCGACCTGCTCCCTGGTCGTGGTGGATCAGCGGGGCAGGCCGCTTGCGGTCGGCCCCTCCGAGGACCCGGCGCGCAACATAATCGTCTGGATGGACCATCGCGCGCTCGATCAGGCGCGGCGGATCAACCTCACCGGCGAGAGTGTCCTCCGCTATGTCGGCGGCGTTATTTCCCCCGAGATGGAGACGCCCAAGCTTCTCTGGCTCAAGGAGCACCGACCGACGATCTTTTCCGCCGCCGGCCAGTTTTTCGATCTGCCTGATTTTCTGAGTTGGCGGGCGACGGGATCGCTCGCCCGCTCGTCCTGTACCGTGAGTTGCAAATGGACCTACCTTGCCCATGAACGCCGATGGGACCCTGCCTATTTCCGCCGCATCGGCCTCGGTGAGCTTGCCGACGAGGGATTCGTCCGCATCGGAAGCGAAGTCGTCGACGTCGCTTCCCCCTCGGCTCCGGTCTCACGGCCGAAGCTGCTGGCGACCTCGGCCTCACTGCCGGCGTCCCGGTCGGCGCCGCGCTGATCGATGCCCATGCCGGCGGGCTCGGCACGGTCGGTGCCGCCGCCAGCACGAAAGAGCCGGTCAGCGTCGAGAGTCGCATCGCCTATGTCTTCGGGACTTCCGCCTGCATCATGGCGACGACCAGAGAGGCGACCTTCGTGCGCGGCATCTGGGGACCCTATTTTTCCGCCATGGTCCCGGGCCTCTGGCTCAACGAAGCCGGGCAGTCGGCAGCGGGTGCCGCACTCGATCAGCTCGTCGCGCTCCATCCCGCGGCCGGCGAGGCGGCCGGGCAGGCCCGCCAGTCCGGCAGGTCGCTTCTCGCGCTTCTCGAGGACATGGCGATCGCCGACAGCCATTCGTTGAGCGCGGTTGCCACATTGGCCCGCGACGTCCATGTGATGCCCGAGTTCCTTGGCAATCGCTCGCCGCACGCCGATCCCGACGCCCGCGCCGTGATCGCCGGCCTCGGTCTCGAGCGCGACATCCCGAGCCTGGTCAGGCTGTATGTCGCAGGCTTGTGCGGTCTGGCCTATGGCGCCCGCCAGGTGATGGAAGCGCTGCGCGCCTGCGGATTGAACCTTGATACGCTGATCATCAGCGGCGGCGCCGCTCAAAGCCGCCTGGTACGCCAGATCCTGGCCGATGCGACCGGCCTCGACGTGGCAGTCGCCGCAACGCCTGAACCTGTCCTGCTCGGCGCCGCCATGCTGGGCGCCGTCGCCGCCGCCAGATTTACTTCGCTCGAGGACGCCATGCGATCCATGTCGCAGCTCGGGCCGCTCTGCACGCCGGCGGCCGGCGACACGCGTGCCTTCCACGCGGCCAAATACAAGGTCTATGAGCTGCTGCAGTCGACCGAGCGCCACGCCCGAAACCTCATGGCCTCTTTGTCAAGCGACCATCGCGTCTAGACTGCGCGCCGCAGGTGGCGGATGTCGTCCCGCCATCCCCCCACCAGGGCGTCGCGTTCAGGATCCCCGCCGGCATTCCGCACGCGATGCTTGCGAAATGCGAGTTCGTGCTGCGCGTTCACGAGGGCAGCCGAAGCGCCGGGCTGCAAATGGTCGATGCGACGCGTCCGCAGCATGCGATCACCGACGATGTCGTCATACTCTTCCGAGCTGATCGTGCGGCCGACTTCGCCGGCGAGTTCCTCGCGGATCACCCGCCGCTCCCACACGCCGCTCCGCCATATGGCAACGGCCATGATCACCAGGAAGGGAAGGAAGATCGTGACCTGCAACAGGCTGCCGGTCAGAAACGCGCCGATGAAAGCGACGCCGGGCGGAGCTTCGCTCGCCTCCGGCGGTGGGCCGTCGGCGGCGCCGGCGAGCACTGCGAACAACGGCAGCGCGTTGTTGAGCATATGGGCGGCAATCGCCAGCACAAGACCGGTGAAGGGCGCAAGCACGCGCAGCCATGTCTTCTGCGTCTGCATGGCAAGCCCAAGGAACGCACCGAAAATGCCGGTGAACATCGCATGCCCGCCAAGCCCGAACAGGGCGTATCGAGCCCCAAGCTGTATGCTGAACAGCCCCAAGCCATGCTCTGCATAGCCCTGGACGGCGTAAAGCGCCGCCTCGTACCAATTGAATCCGACCCCCACCAGCGCGCCATAGACGAGGCCGTCGCGCATGTTGTCGAACTCGGCGCGCAACAGCCCGAACAGCAGGAGAACCCCGCATCCCTTGGCGATCTCTTCGGCAAAGGGCGCCGAAATCGGTGCCGCCAGCAGCAGTGGTGCCTGCGGTCCCAGGATCTCGGTGACGATCGGATGGAGCGCGACCCACCCGTCGACGAATTTGAAAAAGGCAGTGTTGAAGGGCAGGGCGACGGCAGTGGCAATCAGGCCACCCCACAGGAACGCCGCAACGAACAGCCAAGGTGCCTCGCGTTCCCGCCGGTCGAGAAACCACAGAACCGCGACCGGAACCAGGGAGAGCAGGCTCGACAGGAAAAGAGCGACAAGAAACACGAAGGCGATTTCCGGCGGCATCCGAATGAAGAGGATGATCTGAACCAGCGTCGCATATGCCAGCACCAGCAGCAGGGTTGCGCTGATCGCAAGGCATGTTCCGCGACGGCGCATGGGAGAGCCCATCAGGAGGCGATCATATCCGGCATGTGCGATCAAGACCGTGCCATCTCCTTGCCGTCTGTCGCTTGAGATACACGAAAAGCCGCAATATGTCCGCTGCCAGTCTCTGTTGCGGTTTGCCTTCGACAGGGTGAAGGATTATGACAGCAAGCAGGGAGAAATGGTCGCTCTGCTCTGTGATTGCGGGGCAGATCATGACAACTTCTCGGACGCCGAATGCATCGCCCTGGTCGCGGCGAGGGAGTTTCACTATGCGACGTCAGACTAAGGTCAAACTCATGCTGGCTCGATGGTGACCCACTGCTGAACTTGTCCCTGTCATGGATGGCGCTCTTTGTCTTTGCCGCCATCTATCTTGTCGCCGCTGGCGTGTATCTGGTTGTGATCGGCCTTGCCGTCGGTGCGCGGGCGCGCGCCTTCAAGGCCGTCTCGCCGGGGATGCTGCCGCCGCTCGGCATCATTTTCGGTCTCCTGGTGGGCTTCGTCGCCGTACAGGTCTGGAGTGATTTCGATCGGGCCAAGGTCGCCGTGATCAACGAGGCGAGCGCCCTTCGCGGCGTTGTCCTGTTTGCCGAGACCTTCCCGGAACCACAGAGGCTGCAATTGCGCCGGCTTATCAATCGCCATATTGACGAGGCCGTGAAGCAGGAGTGGGGAGCGATGTCGGAACAGCGCTTGACGCTCGCAAAACTGCCTGGCGAGCTCATCGAAGCGCTGCAGGTCACGCTTGCATTGAAGCCGGCCGACGAGACCCAAAGGACAGCCCAGCGCGAAATCGTCAACGAACTGCAACGGGCCCTGGATGGTCGGCGTCAGCGGATCGTTATCAGCCAATCATCGGTCAGCTCGGTCAAATGGGCTGCAATTCTGCTCCAGGCGCTGTGCGCGCTCGTGGCAATTGCCATGGTGCACAGCGACAACCGCCTCGCCTGCGCCATCGCCTTGGCGGTCTTTGCCACCGGCATTGCCGTCTCGGTCCTGCTCATCGCCGCCTACAGCCGTCCATTTACGGGGGTAATCTCAGTCGGACCGGAGCTCTTGCAGCAGGTCATCACCAGCGAATGACGCTATTGTGCGGGCATGCGCGTCTTGATGCGCGCCAATTATGATTGGTCGACCCTCACTCCCGCTATAATTGATCATCACGAACTCGTGTTGCCGCGCCGTGTAACAGCGGAACCGCTACGGGCGAAGAGGTGATGTCGGCTGGAGCTGAATGCGAGGAGGCGAAGAATGACGCGACGACGCTCGATACGGATATCGTCGGTGGCTCCCCATGCCGCCTGGGCGGCCTGCGCTGCAATGCTCGTGACCGCGCTTTTCCTTCAGGCTCCAGGCAAGGGATATGCCGAGAACGCCGTCGTCGTTCCGCCGCCCGCCATGAGCGGGGCGAAAGCTACGGGCGCGACGACCGAAAGGGCCGTCCTCGCGGGCGGCTGCTTCTGGGGCATCCAGGCGGTCTTCCAGCACGTGAAGGGCGTCAGGAATGCGGTATCGGGCTATGCCGGTGGGCCCGGTCATCTGGCGCAATATGAGATGGTCGGCACCGGCAGCACCGGTCATGCCGAATCGGTCGCGATCACCTTCGACCCGAAGATCGTCGATTATGGAACCCTGCTGCAGATTTATTTTTCAGTGGCGCACGATCCGACCGAGCTCAACCGGCAGGGACCGGACAGCGGCACGCAATACCGCTCGACGATTTTTGCCGAGAACGACGGGCAAAAGCGAATTGCGGAAGACTATATCAAGCAACTCGACAAGGCCCGCGTCTATGGCGCGCCGATCGCCACCACTATCGAAATGTCCAAGACGTTCTATCCGGCCGAAGCCTATCACCAAGACTATGCAACGCTGCATCCGGACAGCGGGTATATCGCGAATTACGACCTGCCAAAGGTAGAAAATCTGAAAAAATACTTCCCGAAGCTATACCAGCCCGAGCCTAAGCTCGTCGCCGCCACCGGCACGGTCAATTGATGGCGGCAGGGCGAGAGGGCTGACCGCTCATCGTTCGATCAGGCCTTGTCTGGCCCCGAGCTGCGCTTGGGGCGGCGCACCGCCCGCACTTTGCCGCTCCGTCCTCCGCCGCAGAAAAACCGGTCATTCCCGTCCGATTCGAGTCCCGATACGGCGATTTGCGGCGGCATTTCCACGCTCTCCAGAACCTCTCCCGATCGGGGATCGATGCGCCTCAATTCGCTTCGGTCGCCTTCCCAGGTGCCATGCCAGAGCTCGCCGTCGACAAAGGTCACGCCGGTGACGAAGCGGTCGGAGCGGACGGTGCGAAGAATGGCTCCCGTGTCGGGATCGACCTGATGGATTTTCCGGCCCTGATACGCCCCCACCCACAGGCTCCCCTCTGCCCATGCCAGCCCCGATGCGCCGCCGCCCCCGGGCGCCGGGATGGTGGCAAGCACGCGGCCGGTGCTCGGATCGATCTTCTGGATGCGGTCCTCGGCGATCTGATAAAGGTGCCGGCCGTCGAATGCCGTTCCGGCGTCCGCGGCAACGCTGATCGAGCGCACCATCCGGCCGCTCGCAGGATCGAACGCGTTCAGCCGGTCTCCGGACGCAAACCAGACATGCCGACCATCGAAGGTGACGCCATGGACATGGTCGGCGTTCGGAAAGGGTCCATATTCTCCAATAATTTCGGCTGCTGATTTCATCATTGTCAGATGTTAATCGCCGGCCAGCGTGGTCGGAAGTAACAAGCCTGTCGTCAATCCCGGCGCAGGCGGGCGCGCCCAGCGCCGCGCCCTGCCGCGACCGAAGGACTGCACCTTGCCGGCTGCCACGAGCGCATCGAGCGCGCGCTGAACGGTCCGCTGGCTGACCCCCAGCGCCAGCGCCAGCGCCGAGCTCGACCAGAATTCACCATCGGCCAGGAAGGCCAGCACCGCCGGATGTCGCTCCTCGACCGGCCATGCCAGCACACGGACATCGCCGGCAGGGGGCAGCACCAGGGCATAGCCGCGCCCGGTCGCGCTCACGCCGGCCAATCCCTGCAGCATCCGGCGAAGGCGCCCCATTTCGACCCGCAACCGGACGCGGTGCGATGCATCGGCGTCCTTGGCCCCGAATGCCCGCGCAACCAGCCTTTCCCGCGCCACGTCTTCCGGCCACATCTCGGCCAGCAGGCGTGCGAGCGCGAACAGGACCGGGCGTCGCACGAATGAAACTGTCCTGCTCCGGTCGCGCACGACCTGACGGCAGGCGTCCACCACGAGGCCATCCGACTCCTGCAGGATCGCGACATCCTCGATGAGGAGCGGGCGCTCCTCGCCCCGTGCGATGAGGCGCGCCACCGGCATGTTCAGCACCTGAAGCGTCTTGTCGACGTCCCCTTCGAGAGCAGGAATGCCGGCGTGGCGCGCGGCCTCCCCCGCCCGGGCAAGCGCCGCTCGGGCCACCCCCGTCCGGCCACGCCGCATCGCGATCCCGGCGACCACTAGCTCGTGGGCGGCACGCAATGCGGGCGGCAATGGCTCGTCATCGCGTTCGCCAAGCGTACGCTCCGCCTCCTCGAGGCGTCCGATCAGCAGGAGACGGCGGACTTCGACATGCCGCGCATGCGCCGCATTGAGCCGGTCGCCATGCTGTTCGAGCGTCGCCCGAGCTGCCGCCAGCGCCTGCACCGGCCAACCGAGGTCGCGCGAAACGAGCGCGATCTCTGCTTCGGCGACGACGCACCGCGCCCGGGCGACGGGCTCCTTCGGGCCAAAGGCGCGCCCCGCCCGCCGCACGAGTGCCCTTGCCCGGTCGAGTTCGCCAAGTTGCGCCATGGCGATGCCGCGCAGCGCGAGCGCCGGGGCGTCGTCACGCAGGCCGACGCGGTTCAATGCGCCGAGCGGATCACCGGCGGCGAGTGCGCAGGCCGCAGCCGTGATCAGATTGTCCATCGCAATCCCGCCACACTTGTCGCTCCGAGCCGTTTTCACCAGCGTCGGTTAACGGAAGTTAATCAGCCGGTAAGCCGCGCTTCAGCTGCGGATGCTATCAGTTCTGCCGTGGCGGGCAGCAGCCCTCTTGTCGAGGCGCGGGGATTTTAATGCCGATTGTGGACGGGTATAGAGTTGCTCCTGCAACCGGCATGCCCGCGAATTGCCACCCGCAGCGGAGCCGGAGCCACGGCGGCCCGGCGGCGAGACGGGCGCGGGCGATTGATGAGCCCCTTCTCAATTGCTTTTTACGCCCGCCTCGCCACTTTTTTGCCGCGATGGCGCAAAACCCTCGGGTGTTGCCGGACGCAAGCGGTCGGGCAACGCGACCCAGAGTAAAGAGCTGATGCGAATTCTTGCTGTCGAGGATGACGAAAAGACCTTGCATTACCTGGCGACGGGCCTCGAGCAGGAGGGCCATCTCATCGACGCGGTGCAGAGCGGTACCGAGGGGCTCGAGCTGGCATTGTCGCGCAGCTACGACGTGCTGGTCGTCGACCGGATGCTGCCGATCCTCGATGGCCTGACCCTGGTGCGCACGCTGCGCTCGAAAAGGATCTGGACGCCGGTTCTCTTTCTCACTTCGGTCGGCGGCGTCGATGACCGCGTCGAGGGTCTGGAGGCTGGCGCCGACGATTATCTTCTCAAGCCCTTCGCGTTCTCCGAGCTGCTCGCCCGGCTGAACGCGATCGGCCGCCGCTCGGCCGTGCCGGTCGAGCAGGTCAGCCTGAAGGTCGGCGATCTCGAGATGGACTTGCTGCGCCGGACCGTCAGCCGCGGCGGCGTGCCGATCGAGCTGCAGCCGCAGGAATTCCGCGTGCTCGAATATCTGATGCGCAATCCCGGCCGGGTCGTCACCAAGACCATGCTGCTCGAGCGGGTGTGGGAGTTCCATTTCGACCCGCGCACCAATGTCGTGGAGGTCCATATCAGCCGGCTGCGGGCCAAGGTCGACAAGCCGTTCGCCAGCGAGATGATCAGCACCATTCGCGGTGCGGGATACCTGATTGCCCCCGCTCATTGAACATATCCGCAGCACGGCATTCAGGCTCGCCGTCCGCTATGCGCTGTTCTTCGCGCTGTCGACGGTTGCGATCTTCACCATTACCTATCATGCCGCCGGACGCCATCTGCTGGACCTGTTCCATGCCAGCCTGTCGGCCGACACCCGCGAGCTGGTCGCCTTGTCGACGAGAGAGGACATGGCGGGGCTGGCCGAGGAAATCCAGGAGCGCGTGTCGCAGGGCGGCGCCAATGACGATTACTACCTGCTGCTCCGCGACGACGGCCGGGTGCTCGCCGGCAATCTGGCGCCGGCCGAAGTCTTCTTGGGCTGGAAGGAATGGGAGCGCCCGATCCGCCCCGGCTCGTTCGAAAAGGATCACTTGATCGGATTGGGGACGAAGCTGCCCGGTGCAACCATGGTGGCTGCCCAGAGCGTGATCGCGATGCGCGAGACCCAGCAGGTCATCCTGAACGCCTTCGGCTGGGGAACCTTGATATCGCTTCTGCTGGCGCTTGCCGGCGGCTATGCCCAAAGCCAGGGACCGGTGCAGCGTCTCCGCGCGATCGCCCAGACCACCCGGGCGATCGTCGACGGGCGGTTCGACAGGCGCATTCCGACAGGGGGATCGCGAGACGATCTGGACCGTCTGTCGCTCGACATCAACCGCATGCTCGACCGTATCCAGGACCTCATGCAGAGCCTCAAGCAGGTGTCGAGCGACATCGCCCATGATCTGCGAACGCCGATCAGCCGGCTGCGGCAAGGGCTCGATGCCGTCCTGAGAAAGCACGGCTCGGTCGCGGAAACGCAGGCGGCGATCGAGTTGGCGCTGAAGGAGGTCGACATCATCATCGACACGTTCGATGCCCTGCTGCGCATCGCACAGATCGAAGGCGGCGCCCGGCGCGCGAATTTCCGCCAAGTCGATCTGTCGGCGGTTCTCGAAAATCTTACCGCCGTCTATGCCAGCGTCGCCGAGGATCGCGGGCACATTTTCGAGGTCGAGATCGAGAAGGGCTGCCACCTTCGCGGTGACCGCGACCTTCTTACGCAGCTCTTCGCCAATCTCATCGAAAACGCCCTGACCCATGTTTCGGTGCCATCGACGATCACCGTCCACCTGATGCGCACCGGCAGGCAGCTCCGCTGCATTGTTGCCGATGAAGGCCCGGGGATTCCGGCGCAGGAGCACGACAAGGTGTTCCGCCGGCTGTACCGGCTGGAGCGCAGCCGAACGACTCCGGGAAGCGGGCTCGGCCTGAGCATGGTGGCTGCCATCGCCGATCTTCATGGCGCCATGGTGAAGCTCGGCGACAACGGGCCGGGCCTGGTCGTGAGCATAACCTTCGATGCGATGGGGCCGACATTCGATCCGTCCTGGCCCGTTATGACGATCGGCCGCCAGGGCGCGCAGGTGCCGACCGGCTGACCGCATCCGCTCCGATTAAAAAAGATTAGGGTTAGGACCCTTTTTGGGAGATCGCCGTACCCTCCTTTTCCCTTCTCCCCGTCAGCACGGGGAGAAGGGAAATGGAGGCGGCACCGTTCTTTCCCCTCGCCCCGCGCCAGCGGGGAGAGGGTGCCCGAAGGGCGGGTGAGGGGTGGTCGAGCTTGCACAGAAGTTCCCCTCATCCGCCGCTTGCGGGGCACCTTCTCCCCGTCAGCACGGGGAGAAGGGAAATGGGGGCGGCACCGTTCTTTCCCCCTCGCCCCGCGCCAGCGGGGAGAGGGTGCCCGAAGGGCGGGTGAGGGGGTGGTCGAGCTTGCAAAGAAGACCCCTCATCCGCCGCTGCGGGGCACCTTCTCCCCGTGAAGGACGGGTAGAAGGGAAATGGAGGCGGCACCGTTCTTTCCCCTCGCCCCGCGCCAGCGGGGAGAGGGTGCCCGAAGGGCGGGTGAGGGGGTGGTCGAGCTTGCAAAGAAGACCCCTCATCCGCCGCTTGCGGGGCACCTTCTCCCCGTGAAGGACGGGTAGAAGGGAAATGGAGGCGGCACCGTTCTTTCCCCTCGCCCCGCGCCAGCGGGGAGAGGGTGCCCGAAGGGTGGGTGAGGGGTGGTCGAGCTTGCAAAGAAGTTCCCCTCATCCGGCCTCCGGCCACCTTCTCCCCGTCAACACGGGGAGAAGGGAAAAGGAGGGTACGGCGATCTCCCAAAAAGGGTCCTGGCCCTAAGCAGATGGCAATCCAGGCTCCAGCCGTGGCGGCTAGATCGTGTCGCGACACCCAATGGCTGCGGGCCCGCGTGGTCTGGACTTGCCGGCGGCGATCGTGACAGAATTCGGCTGAAATCTTTGCCAAGTCGTCCCGGGCCGGGCTTCGTCGATATCCTTGCAAATGAACAGTGTCGTTTCACCGATCCTGATCGATGGACTGCAGTTCTGTCGCTGGTCGAGGCGCATTTTCGCGCAGATGCGCGAGGCCGGAATGTCTGCCGTGCATGTAACTCTCGCCTATCACCAGACCTTCCAGAACACCGTCGCCCGCATCATGGAATGGAACGATCGCTTCCAGGCGGATGGCGATTTCATCATGTTCGCCAAGGATGCCCGCGACATCGACAAGGCCCGCGCGACGAACCGCACGGCGATCTTCTTCGGGCTGCAGACGCCGATGCCGATCGAGGACGACCTCGGCCTGATCGAGGTGCTCCATGCGCTTGGCGTGCGCTTCATGCAGCTCACCTACAACAACCAGTCGCTGCTCGGTTGCGGTTGGATGGAGGATTGGGACGGCGGGATCACCCGCATGGGCCGGCAGGCGATCAAGGAAATGAATCGCCTGGGAATGGTGGTCGACATGTCGCATGCCGGCGAGCGCACGACGCTCGCGGCGATCGACCTTTCGGAGCGGGCGATCGCCGTGACCCATGCCAATCCCGCATGGTGGTGCCCGAGCAAGCGGGGGAAGTCGCGGCCTGTCCTGAAGGCGCTCGGGGCGCGCCACGGCATGCTCGGCCTTTCGCTCTATCCCCACCACCTCGAGGCGGGTTCGCAGACGACGCTCGAAAGCTTCTGCCGCATGGCGGCGGAAGCTGCGGATGTGGTCGGGATCGCCAATCTCGGGATCGGATCGGACCTCTGCCAGGACCAGCCGGACTCGATGCTGCGATGGATGCGGGAAGGCCGCTGGAGCCGGGCCGAGGAAGATGCGCCGGCCTTTCCGCCCCAACCGCCATGGTTTCAGGACAATCGCGATTTCCCAAGGTTGGCGGAGGGCCTGCGCCGGGCCGGATTTGGCGAAAGCGAGATCGCCGGCGTTCTCGGCGAGAACTGGTACCGGTTCATGCGCGCAGCCTTCGCGCCAGCACCGGCGCTGCATCGAAGCCCGGTGGCCGCGGCGGCAGCACCGGCATCATTACCCATGGCCACCGCCGGTTTCATGGCGATGAAGGGCGCCGGCTACTATTCCAAGTCGACCCTCGGGGCGCGCGACGCCATCAACGCGGCTCTTCCGCTGGTCACCGGGGCGATCGAGCGCATGCAGCTCGCCGATGATGGAAGCCCGCTGCGCGTCGCCGATTTCGGATGTGCCGACGGCGGCACGTCGCTGGAGATGTGGCGGAACGCACTGGCCTTTGCGCGACGCCTGGTCCCCAGCCGACCGATCGAGATCGTCTACACCGATCTGCCCCGGAACGATTTCAGCCAGCTGTTTCGCACGATCCACAATCAGACCGAGCTTTCGAGCTATTACGGAGAGGTGGAGCGCATCTTCCCATTCGCTTCCGGGACCTCGTTCCACGAAAGGATCTTTCCCGACAACAGCCTCGATCTCGCTTTCTCCGCGACCGCCTCGCACTATATTTCCAAGATACCCGGCACCATTTCCGATCACGTCCATATGGTCGGGGCGCGCGGCGCGGAACGTCAGGCCTATGAGGAGCTGGGGCGCCGTGAATGGGCAAGGCTGCTGGCGCTTCGGGCAGAGGAGCTGGCGCCCGGCGGCATGCTCGTATTCCTCAATTTCGGCATCGACGAGCGGGGTCGCTATCTCGGCCACACCGGCGGGGTGAGCATGTTCGACACGTTCAACCGCTTTTGGCGGGAGCTTGCCGATGAGGGCGTGATCACCGAGAGCGAATATGTCTCGACCAACTTCCCGCAGGTCTATCGCACGATGGAGGAATTCATCGCGCCCTTGCAGGATCCCGCAAGTGCTGCCTGGCGCGCCGGTCTGCGTCTGGAGCATGTCGAATCGCGCCATCTGGTCTGTCCCTATGCGGCGGATTTCGCCAAGCACGGGGACCCGGAGGGATTTGCCCGCGCGTTCATTCCGACGCTGCGTTCCTGGAGCGAGCCGACCTTTGCCGCCGGTCTCTCGGCGGCCCGTCCGGCCGAGCAGCGCGCCGCCATTCTCGATGAATTCTACGCGCGCTACGGGATGAGCGTTGCAGCGGCTCCGCAAGGTCACGGCATGGACTACATCCACATCATCCTCGTTTGCCGCAAGAGCGGTCCATGAGCGGGGAGGGGACCTTCGCCGGAGTTCCCCTGCGCCCGCCGGACCTCGTGATGCGGCTGGAGCGGCTCGGCAGCGCGCACCAGACGCGGCTGAGCTTTCTCAGGGCGCTGCTGCGCCGCATGCGGAGCGAGCGCTGGCATGTCACGCGCCGACGCTTCGACATCGATGAGCGCGGTGTCGGGGTGGCGATCTACGCCGTCGAGGTCGGTGCGCGGATCTACAGCCTGGTGGCTTTCGGTCATCATCTCCCGCCGGAAAAGCGCACCGATCGGGTGATCGCCGAGGAATGGGACACGACCTTCGTGCTCCATGACGGTGCGCCCGATGCCGATGCCGTCGCGCGGCTGCAGGCGAATGTGCCGCTGCAGGAGGCGGGGCGCTATCTTGCCAGCGAGATCGTTCTCGCCCGCGCCAACCGCAGCGTGCGGTTGTTCGACCACGTCGTGCGGGCGCTATCCGAAGGCCGACAACCCGATGCGGCCCTGGTCGAGGCCACCGGCTATCTGATGCGGACCACGGCGGTCTATGGCAACGGCAAGTTCGGCCTGGCCGATCGCGATCGCATAAGGGACCGTGCCGAGTTCGCCAATCCATTCCGCGCCGAGATGCTGACCGTCTATCTCATCCGCCTGTTCACGGTCGATCTCGTCGAGCATCTAGGCCGGCTGCGCGGCGGGACGTCGGCAGTGTCGCTCGAACCGGCTCTGCGGCGGCGCTTCGGGATCGGCAATGCGACCGGGCTCGGCATGGCGCCGTTCCTGGTCCGACACCCGGCGCTTCTCGACCGATGGGTGTCGGCGCGCGAAACCGCCCTGGCCCGGGCCCGCAGCCGTGATCGCGCCGCACCCGGCTGCGCCGGCCTGTTCCGAAGCTTGCTTGGCAAGTCGCAAATGCTGGTTGGAAATTGGGTCTCCGAGGATCCCGGGCAGTTGCGCCGCATCGCGCAGCTGGCAAACGACCTGGCGATGCTCGAGGCCTTTGCCGGCGACGCGCTCTTCGGTGCGTTCCGCCCGTTCGATCTGCTCTACCGTTTCGCCGCGGCGAAGCTCACGCCCGAAGGCCAGGAATATTGTGTCACGCTCATCATCGAGGTGAATGGCGATCTCGTCGATGACCTCGCCGAGCAGATGGCGGTCGAGGAAGGCGACTCCTTCCGCATCGATGGCACGGTGCGCTGCGCCGATATGCTGCGCGTGATAACTGACAGTTATGGATGGGCGCTGCGCTACGACTTTTCCGATCGCGCCGCGCAAGCCCGGTTCTGGTATGCATCCGAGGAGAAGCTCGAGCCCCGGCTCGGCGAGCGGTTCGAGGAGCCGGGGATGGAGCGCGAGCAGCCGCTTGCGGTCGCCCGCGATGTCGCGGCGATGGTGCAGGCGCTGCGGCGGGTCCCGCCCGACGCGCGGCTTGCGGCCTTCCTGCTCGATCATCCCGAGCACCGCCACACTGCCCGACGGGTCCAGATCGCCGCGTTTGGCCCCTATTCGGAAATTCGCGACAATCTGATCGACGCGGCGATGCGGCCCATCGACATTCTTCGCTTCAAGCTTGCCTTTTTCGGCGCCACGCGCTTCGACCCGCGATCGGACCGCTGGGTGCGCATCACCTTGTTTCAGGGGAGCCCCTTTCCCGACGAGCTGGACACCGCGGATTGGGATCTCTGGCCCTTCGCAGCATGAAGATCTCGTTCAATGAAATCGCGATGACGGTCCTCAAGGCCGCCCGCGGCGCCGGCCTGGAATGGGGGCTCGCCGAGGAGGCGGCCGAGGCGGGGCGTTGGCTTGCCGGGTTTGACCTGCCCTGGGCGGCTGCGCTCCTCGGACTGTTCGAGACCGCCGACTGGCACGGCGCCATCGCCGGCGATGAGCGGTGTCTTCGCCCCGTCTCGCCGGGCGAATGGCTCTGCCCGATCCGGGTCGGGGCGTTTCTGTCCGATCTGGGTGCGGCGGCTCCGCCGCTGATCTTGGCTGTGCGCCGTCCTCTTCTCCTCCTCCCCTTTGTAGCCCGTCGGGCGTTTCCCATCGAAGTGGCCTGGGAAGGAGCACGCTTCTGCCTGGATGCCGGCGGACCCGCCTGCAGTTGCGCCTCCGAAAGCGCCATCGACCCGGTTTCTGCGGCATGGGTGAGGGTCGGATCCATGACCACGGCGCCGCGCGATCGCCGCTTGTCGGCAACCGACTGTCCGATTGTTGACGACGCGGCCTGGGAGGCGTTGAAGCGCCTCGAGTTCCGCACTTATGTGCCGGCAAGCCTCAGATCCCGCCGCGCCGGCGCCGGTCCATCATCGCAGGATAGTGATTGACCGGCAGCGCGCCACCCCTGGCCTGAAACCGTCTTGACTTTGCAACCGCTGCGCTATAGAAGCGCGCCACCGCGGCGACAAGGCTTCGTCTTGTGCCGCCCAATATCGCTGCCCAAGGCCCCTGCGAGGCTTGTTCGCTTCGCCCCAAAGTCCGCGTCCGCGCGGCGCCGTCGGCGCGTCAGATAGGGGAAAACCCATGTATGCTGTCATTCGGACGGGCGGCAAGCAATATCGCGTCGCCCCCGACGATGTCATCGAGATCGAGCGGCTCGCGGCCAATGCCGGCGATCAGATCCAATTCGACGAAGTGCTGATGGTTGCGGGCGACGGCGGCGTCGCCTTCGGCGCTCCGCTGGTTGTCGGCGCCACCGTCGCCGGCGAGGTCAAGGCGCTGACGCGCGGCCCCAAGCTCATCATTTTCAAGAAGAGGCGGCGCAAGCATTTCCGCCGCAAGAACGGCCACCGGCAGGATCTCATGGAAGTGCGGATCACCGAGATCCTCACCGAGGGGCGGAACCCGGCGCAGCGCGCCACCCCCGCCGCGACGGCGACCGAGCCGGCCGCTGCCACCGAGCCGGCCGCCGCCACCGAGCCGGCCGCTGCAGCGAAGCCGGCGGCGGCAAAGCCCGCATCGGCTGCTGCCGATCAGGCCGAAGCCGACGATCTGTCGCAGATCTCGGGTGTCGGCCCCAAGATCAAGCAGTCGCTCAACGAGCTTGGCTATGCGCGCTTTGCCCAGATCGCCGCGCTGACGCCGGAGGAGATCGAGGCCATCGAGACGGCCTTGAAGTCGAAGGGGCGAATTGCCCGTGACGAATGGATCGATCAGGCGCGCGAGCTGATGGCCGGCAAGCCGCCTCGGGCCAAGGTCGACAGGGCAAAGCCGGCAAAGCCGGAATAGGAAAGAGGTTCCATCATGGCTCACAAAAAGGCCGGCGGCTCGTCGCGCAACGGCCGCGACTCGCAAAGCAAGCGCCTCGGCGTCAAGAAGTTCGGCGGCCAGAGCGTGCTGTCCGGCAACATCATCGTCCGCCAGCGCGGCACCAAATGGTATGCCGGCCGCAATGTCGGCATGGGGACGGACCACACGCTTTTTGCCGTGGCCGAAGGCCAGGTCGAATTTCGCGAAGGCAAGGGCGGCCGGACATTCGTCTCGGTGGTTAAGGGAGCAGCCGAGAAGGGATAGGAGGCTCGAGCGCGCGGCGACCCAGGCGGTGGCGGCGGGCTCGAGAGTTTGTCGCGACGGGGGAGCGAAGCAGATGTCGACGAGTGCGGTGGACCGGCTGGAAACCGGCAGGCTGATCTTGCGGTACCCTGAGGAGGGGGATGTTGCGCCGATGACCGCGCTGGCCAACCGGCGCGAAATCGCGATGCGGCTCGCCTTGATGCCGCATCCCTTCCACGAGTGCCACGCGGCCGCCTTCATCGAGTCGCTTTCAATGATGCCGCTGCCGCATGGGGTGTTCGCCATCACGCTGAAATCCGGCGGGCAGCTCATCGGCATGTGCGGCTACGGTCCGCGCCACGACAATGGCGAGCTTGACATGGGCTACTGGCTCGGAGTCGATTATTGGGGGAAGGGCTATGCCACCGAAGCGGCCGCGGCGGTGGTCGATCATGCTTTCGCCATATCGAAGATCGCGGCCCTGCCTTCGGGCTATCACAAGGACAATCCGGCGTCGGGACGGGTCCTGGCGAAGCTCGGCTTCCGCATCGTCGGGGAAGAGATGCAGGAGTCGGTCGGCAGCGGCGGCGCGGTCGATACCTGGCTGCTCCTGCTGACCAGGGCCGATTGGCTCGCCGGTCGGGCGGCGAGGTGAAGTTCCTCGATCAGGCGAAAATCTATATCCGCTCCGGCGATGGTGGCGCGGGGGCGGTGAGCTTCCGGCGGGAGAAATTCATCGAGTTCGGTGGCCCGGACGGCGGCAATGGCGGCCGCGGCGGCGATGTCTACGGCGAGGCGGTGGACGGCCTCAACACCCTGGTCGACTATCGCTACCGGCAGCATTACAAGGCCAAGACCGGCGGTCACGGCATGGGACGCGATCGCAGCGGCGCTGCCGGGGATGCGGTGGTGCTCAAGGTCCCGGTCGGGACTCAGATTTATGATGAGGACAACGCGACGCTGATCGCCGATCTCGCCCATCTTGGGGACCGGGTCATGCTGGCGCGCGGCGGCAATGGCGGATTTGGCAACGCGCATTTCAAATCCTCGACCAACCGCTCCCCGCGGCGGGCCAATCCGGGAGAGCCGGGCGAGGAACGCTGGATCTGGCTGCGCCTCAAGCTGATCGCCGATGTCGGCCTGGTCGGGATGCCCAATGCCGGCAAATCGACCCTGCTTGCCGCCGTCAGCGCGGCGCGGCCGAAGATCGCCGACTATCCCTTCACCACCCTGACGCCCGGCCTCGGCGTGGTCGAGGTCGGCGGCGGCAGTTTCGTCATGGCGGATATTCCGGGCCTGATCGCCGGCGCCCATGAGGGAGCGGGGCTCGGTACGCGCTTCCTCGGCCATATCGAAAGGTGCAGCGTGCTCCTGCACCTGGTCGATGCCAATGCGGACGATCCGGTCGCGGCCTATCGCACGATCCGCCGCGAGCTCAAGGCCTATGGCGCGGCTCTCGACACCAAGCCCGAGCTCGTGGCGCTCAACAAGGCGGACCTGCTCAGCCCGGAGGCGATGGCCGAAACGCTCGCGAAATTCCGCAAGCGGGTGCGCAAGGCGCCGCTGGTGATGTCGGGCGCGACCGGCAAGGGGGTGCGCGAGGCGATGGCCAAGCTTCTGACCGAGGTCGACAAACGGCGTCCGGCGCCCGCGAGCAGGAACGGGCGCGACGACCATTCCGGACCGGATGGACCGGATGAATGGCACCCTTGAGGCTCGCCCGATGAGCGAGCGGCTTGTCGCGGCGCGGCGGATCATCGTCAAGATCGGCTCGGCGCTGCTCGTCGATCCGGCCTCGGGGCGGCTGAAGCAACCCTGGCTCGCCAGTCTCGCCGACGATCTCAAGCGGCTTCGCGCCCGGGGCAGCGACATCATCGTCGTGACATCGGGAGCAATCGCGCTCGGGCGCCACATCCTGAAGCTCCCCGCCGGCACGCTGAAGCTCGAGGAAAGCCAGGCCTCCGCGGCGGTCGGGCAGATCGCGTTGGCACAAGCCTGGCAGCAGAGTCTCGCCGAGCGCGGCATGATTGCCGGGCAGGTGCTGCTGACCCTCAACGACACCGAGGAGCGCCGGCGCTATCTCAATGCCCGGGCCACGCTTTCGACCCTGATCCGCACCGGTGCGGTTCCGGTCATCAACGAGAACGATGCGGTGGCGACTTCCGAGATCCGCTATGGCGACAATGACCGGCTGGCGGCCCGGGTGACGGCGATGATGTCGGGCGACTGCCTGGTGCTGCTCTCCGATGTCGACGGCCTCTTTACGGCACCGCCCGGCAGCGCCGGGGCGCGGCTGATCCCGGAAGTGAGCGAGATCACGCCGGAGATCGAGGCGATGGCCGGGCGGCCGCTGTCCGGGCTCGGATCGGGTGGCATGGTCACCAAGATCGAGGCGGCGCGGATCGCCCTTGGCGGCGGCGCCAATATGGTGATCACCTCCGGCCGCACCCTCGGTCCTCTGGCGCGGCTCGAGGCGGGGGCGCCGGCGACATGGTTTCTCACCCGGGCGAGCCCCCTTCAGGCGCGCAAGCGGTGGATCGCCGGCACGCTCGTGCCGGTCGGCCGCCTCATCGTCGACGACGGTGCCGAGCAGGCGCTGCGCAGCGGCAAGAGCCTGTTGCCGGCCGGCGTCGTGGCCCTCGATGGCAGCTTCGGGCGCGGTGACCCCGTGAGCATCGTCACCCGCTCGGGCCAGGAATTCGCCCGCGGGCTCGTTGCCTACGACCGCCCGGAGGCGGACCGCATCATCGGGCGAAAATCCAAGGACATCGAGGCTTTGCTCGGCTATAGGGGACGTGACGAGATGGTCCATCGCGACGATCTGGTTATTCTCGAAAGCTGACTAAGATGACGATTGCCGAAGTTGAAGAGGACACCGCCGCGCTGATGACCGCCATCGGCCGGCAGGCCCGCCGCGCCGCCCGGGATCTGGCGCTGGCCGCAACCGACGACAAGAATGCCGCGCTCGCCGCCATGGCCGCAGCGCTGCGGCGGCGGGCAACGGCGATAGAAGCAGCCAATGAAGCCGACCTCGCGCGAGCCCGAAGCCAGGGCCGGACGGCGGCATTTCTCGATCGGTTGCAGCTCGGCCCGGCGCGCATCGAGGCAATGGCGCAATCGCTCGAGGTCATTGCCGCTCTGCCCGACCCGGTCGGGCGCGTCGGCGGGGTGTGGGTGCGGCCGAACGGGCTCGAGATTTCCCGTGTCAGCGTTCCGATCGGGGTGATCGGGATCATTTTCGAAAGCCGCCCCAACGTTACCGCCGATGCCGCAGGGCTGAGCATGAAGGCCGGCAATGCCGCCATCCTGCGCAGCGGCTCGGACAGCCTGCGCAGTGCCCAGGCGATCGCCGCCGGTCTGCGCGAGGGGCTGGAGCGCGCCAGCCTGCCGGTCGACGCCGTTCAGCTTGTTCCCACCGCCGATCGCACGGCTGTCGGGCTGATGCTCGAGGGCCTCGACGGTGCCATCGATGTCATCGTGCCGCGCGGCGGGCGCAGTCTCGTCAGCCGCGTCCAGGCCGAAGCCCGGGTGCCGGTGCTCGCCCATCTCGAGGGCATCTGCCATGTCTATGTCGATGCCAGCGCCGATATCGGCATGGCGCAGGCCATCACCGTCAATGCCAAGATGCGGCGGACCGGGGTCTGCGGCGCGGCCGAAACGGTGCTGATCGACCGCCAGGGCGGCGCAAGCCTGGTGGCGGCCCTCGTCGCGGCGCTGATCGATGCCGGTTGCGAGGTGCGTGGCGATTCCGCGGTGCAAGCCGCCGACCGGCGCGTGGTGGCCGCGAATGACAGCGATTTTGGCAAGGAATTCCTCGATGCGATCATTGCCGTCAAACTCGTGGAAGGGGTGGACGGGGCGATCCGGCACATCCGGCAGCATGGATCGCAGCACACCGACGCGATCGTCGCCGAGGATGCCGGCACGGCCGAGCGGTTCCTCCGCGAGGTCGACAGCGCGATCGTCCTCCACAATGCCTCGACCCAGTTTGCCGATGGCGGAGAGTTCGGTTTCGGGGCGGAAATCGGCATCGCGACCGGCAAGCTGCACGCCCGCGGCCCGGTCGGCCTGGAGCAGTTGACGACGTTCAAATATCAGGTCCGCGGGGCCGGTCAGCTGAGGCCCTAGTGCCGCCATGAGACGAGAGCTGCTGTCGTCATGCCCGTCCCAGCCCTGATGCTGCCGCACCCGCAGGGTCGGCGCATCGGACTCTTCGGGGGATCGTTCAACCCCGTCCATGACGGGCACATGGCCCTTGCCCGCGAGGCCCTGCGGCGCCTCTCGCTCGACCAGGTCTGGTGGATGGTGTCGCCGCAAAATCCACTGAAAGATCCGCGCGATACGGGCGATTTCAGCGAGCGGTTCGCCGCCGCGAAGGCGCTCGCCAACCACCGCCGCATGGTGGTGCTCGACATCGAGGCCAGGCTCGACAGCCGGACCACGGCGCAGACCTTCCGCAAGCTCGCGCCGGTGTTCCGACGCGGCCGCTTCGTGTGGATCATGGGGGCGGACAGCTTTGCCGGCCTCCACCGCTGGAACGACTGGCAGGTGATTCCGGCGACGCTGCCGCTTGCGGTTTTCGCCCGGCCGGAGTTCTGCCAGGCGGCGCTCGCCTCGCCGGCGGCGCGGATGCTCGCCGGCTACCGGATCCCGGAGCATGAGTGCCGGCGCCTGCCCGACCTGGCCCCCCCGGCCTGGGCGTTCCTCAAAATGCGACTGCGACGCGAAAGCTCGACGGCGATCCGCCACCGTAGCGGGCGGGCAACAGCGCTGGATTTTTCGCATTCCAAATGAAATCGTCGTCCGAGTGTTGCATCCGGGTGCTTGATTGGAGGTGCAGAACTGCCTAGCTTACAACTGTCACTTCGCAACTCGAGTTGCAATTGCGCAGAGGATTGGTGATAGGACGCGAGCAAATAACCGGGATCGGCGAACCTGCCGCCACGGCTGCTCTTTTCTTCGAGGATGAACACCCTGCCAGCACAGATGAAGCGTAGCGGCGCGCGCAAGATCGCCGCCGCGGCGAAGGCCTTGCCAATCGGTATGCCACCGCCGCCTCTTCTCGCCTCAATTCTTGAAAGCCTGGATGACGCCAAAGCCGTTGAGGTCGTCGCTCTCGACCTCGATGGCAAGGCGGCGCTTGCCGACCAGATGGTGATCGCTAGCGGCCGGTCGAACCGGCATGTGGCGGCGATCGCCGAGCAGCTGGTCGAAAAGCTGAAGGCCGGCGGCAAAGCCGACCTGAAGATCGAAGGTCTGCCCCATTGCGACTGGGTCCTGGTCGATGCGGGCGATGTCATCGTCCACATTTTCCGCCCGGAAGTCAGGAGCTTCTACAATCTCGAGAAGCTCTGGTCGCCGGACGCGCCGCGCGAATTCGCGGCACTGTAGGGGGCGATGCGGATCCAGGTTTCGGCGATCGGGCGTCTCAAGCCCGGTCCCGAACGGGAGCTCGCATCTCACTATGTGATGCGTGCCGGGGCATCGGGTCGGAGCCTCGGAATCACCTCGATCGTCGTTGTCGAGCACGCCGAATCGCCGGCGATCACCGAGCGGGTGCGCCGGGAGGAGGAGGGAGGCCGGCTGCTTTCGGGATTTTCCGGCGCTGCGAGGCTGTTCGCGCTGGACCAGGCGGGCCGCCCGCTCAGCAGCGCGGAATTCGCCCAAATGATCCGGTCCGAGATCGATGGCGGCACCCCGCTGCTCGGATTTCTCATCGGCGGTCCGGACGGGCTCTCGGATTCCGTCAGGGAAAGTGCCCGAGGCGGCATTCTGTCACTTGGTCGGATGACTTGGCCGCATCGCCTTGCCCGGGTCATGATTGCCGAGCAGATTTACCGGGCGGTCACCATTCTGATCAATCATCCTTATCACCGCGGTTGAGTCTGGAGGACCGTTGGCACGCTGCCAAAGCATTGTTGCCATCCTGATCTTTGCATCGGCCGCGGGCGTTTTCGGAGCGCGTACGGGGGAGGGCGCCGAGGCGGGAGCGAGGCCCGAGCCGACGGCCGAACTCGAGGATGTAAGCCGCGCGCTTGACCAGGCGGCGGTGCGGCGGGAAGGTCTCAGGGGCGAAGTCGCAGCACTCGATGGCGAGGCGCGGCAGCTGTCCGACAGAATGATTGCCATTGCGTCGCGCATACAAGGGGCAGAAGGGCTGATTACGGCAGGCGAAGAGCGGCTCGCCCAGCTTGGCGAGGAGGAGGGGGCGCTGACCAGGGAGCTGGTGCAGCGGCGCGAATCCCTGGGCGCGCTGCTGGCCGGTCTGCAGCAGCTCGAGCGCAATCCGCCACCGCCCGTGGTTACCGAGCCGGCCGATGCCCTGTCGGCGGTACGGGGCGCGATGCTGTTCACCGCGGTCGTGCCGGAGATCAAGACGCGGGCGGCGCTGCTGGCCCAGTCGCTCGGCCGCCTGCAGGCGCTGCGGACATCGATTGCGAACGAACAGGCCGGGCTCAAGGCCGACAATGAGCGCCTCGCGGCAGAGCGTCGCGAGATCGCCGACCTGCATCAACGCAAGCTCGAGCTGCTCCGCTCGGCCGGCGGCGAGCTCGAGCGCGAGGTGGCGCGGGTCGCAGCGTTGAGCCGAAAAGCACAATCTCTGCGCGAGCTGATCGCTTCGCTCGAGGTTGATCGGCGCAAGCGGGAGGCCGAGGCCGAGGCCTCCGCCAAGGCCGCCGACGCCAAGGCTGAGGCGGAAACGGCGGCGCGGGAGACCGCGAAGCTCGCCTTCGTTTCCGCTCGGGGAACGCTGGAATTCCCGGCACAAGGTCAGAAATTGCGGGCTTTCGGCGAAAAGGACGGGATTGGCGGCAGCGCCAAGGGCCTGTTCATCGCCACCCGCCAGGACGCCCAGGTGACGGCGCCGGCGTCGGGCCGGGTCGAATTTGCCGGGCCGTTCAGATCCTATGGACAATTGTTGATATTGGACGTCGGCGAGGGTTATCTTGTGCTATTGGCCGGCCTTGGAACCATCAGCGCTCAATCGGGGCAGTTCGTCCGTGCAGGGGAGCCCGTCGGCGTTATGGGGACTGAACCGGCTCGCGGAACTATGATCGGCGACTCGATGGACGAAACGAGACCGATCCTCTACGTAGAATTCAGGAAAAATGGTAGTGCAGTCGATCCCTCTCCCTGGTGGATTGGAGCTCGCAAAGAGGCGCGTGGATGATGCGAAACAACCTGTTGAAGTCGTTTGGGTTCTTTTTCCTTGGCGCGGTCGCGGCAAGCGGTGCATGGCACGTGCTCGAAGCAGCAAATGCCGCCAATACCGATACCTATCGGCAGCTCAATCTGTTTGGCGATGTCTTTGACCGTGTTCGTTCCGACTATGTCGAAGTGCCGGACGAGGAAAAGCTCATCAATTCGGCAATCAACGGGATGCTTGCCTCGCTCGACCCGCATTCGAGCTACATGAACGCAAAGCGCTTTCAGGACATGCAGGTCCAGACCAAGGGCGAGTTCGGCGGCCTCGGCATCGAGGTCACGATGGAAAATGGCGTGGTCAAGGTCGTGGCCCCGATCGACGATACGCCGGCGGCCCACGCCGGGCTGCTCGCCAATGACCTGATCACCCATCTCGATGGCGAGCAGGTCCTGGGGATGACGCTCAACGAGGCCGTCGACAAGATGCGCGGCAAGATCAATACGCCGATCACCCTGACGATCCTGCGGCCCGGCAAGGAAGATCCCTTCGACGTCAAGCTGACCCGCGATGTGATCCGCATCAAGTCGGTCAAGGCCAATGCCGAAGGCGATATCGGCTATGTCCGCATATCTTCGTTCACCGAGCAGACCCAGGAGGGTCTCGACGAGGCGATCGCCAAGCTCAAGACGGAAGTCGGTTCCAATCTCAAGGGCTGGATCATCGATCTCAGGAACAATCCGGGCGGCCTGCTCGACCAGGCCCGGTCGGTGGCCGACACCTTCCTCGTCCAGGGCGAGGTGGTGTCGACGCGGGGTCGCAATGCCTCGGAGACGCAGCGCTTCAATGCAACGCCCGGCGACTCCACCGACGGCAAGCCGCTGGTGGTGCTGATCAATGGCGGTTCGGCCTCGGCGTCGGAGATTGTTGCCGGCGCGCTGCAGGACCACAAGCGGGCTGCCGTCATCGGCACCCGGTCGTTCGGCAAGGGGTCGGTGCAGACCATCATCCCTCTCGGCAGCCAGGGGGCGATGCGCCTCACCACGGCGCGCTACTTCACGCCGGCCGGGATCTCGATCCAGGCCAAGGGCATCGTGCCCAACATCGTGATCGAGGAGGACCTGCCGCCCGACCTCAAGCCGTCACTGTCGCGGACCGAGGGCGAGGCAAGCCTGCGCGGTCATCTGAAGAGCGACAATGGCGAGGAGCAGACCGGCTCTTCCTCCTACGTCCCGAAGGAGAAGGAAAAGGACAAGCAGCTGCAGGCCGCGATCGACCTTCTGCACGGCAAGCAGGTGGTGTCGAACGTCACCAAGCCACCCGAGGCCGAGAAGCCTGGACCGACTCAGGCCGACGGCAAGCCGGCAGCGCCCCAGGCCGCTCCGACGACGAACAATTAGGAGAGCGGCGCCCTCGCCCGGTATAATCGCAACCTAGGGTGATTCGCCGCCCGACAGGCGGCGAGTCGGCGGGTTCATGGGGCGATGTCTGATAAATTCCGGCGACCGCTCAGGCGGAGGACGGCGGCTGAGCGGTTGAGGCTGCTCCGGCCGTCGGTCCTACAGGCTGCGAGCGGTCTCACCGCCATAGTGCTGACCGTTGCCGGATTGTGGCTGGTGCTCGCGCCATGGCCCGAGCCGGCATCGCCGGTGTTCCGGGTGGCGCTGACCCGCAGCAGCGATCCGGTGGTGACTGCAAGCAGCGATGGTGTCGCGCAGCGCCGCAGCAGCGATCGAACGGATGGCGGCGTCCTGCCTCCGGCGCGGGAGGCAGCGGCCGAGCCGCCGGCCAATGCGGTCATGCTCGACGACCTGCCGACCAGCGCCGATGATGCCGCCGCCGCCGATGCTCGGTCGGACCAGCCGGTGGTGATCAGCGCCGAGCGGCTGTCGATGGTGGCGGCGCCGGTGAGGACGGTCGCGGAGGGCGGTCCCTATGGTCCGCTGCCACGGATCGCCAAGGATGGCCGCAAACCCTGGCAGGTCTATGCGCGGCCGATCCACCGCCAGCTTCTCGCCAGCGCCGGGCCGAAAGTCGCCGTCGTCCTTGGCGGAATGGGGCTCAACGGGGAACTCACCGAGCGGGCCATCCGCGAGCTGCCGGGCGATGTGTCGCTGGCTTTTGCGCCCTATGCCGACGGGCTGCAGCGGCTGGTCAACCGGGCGCGGGCCGATGGGCACGAGGTCTATCTCCAGCTGCCGATGGAGCCGCTTGGCTATCCCGCGGTCAGTCCCGGCCCGCACACCTTGCTGTCGGCGATGTCCCCGCAAGAGACGCTCGACAATCTGGCGTGGTTCCTGGGCCGGTTTGCCGGCTATGTCGGCGTGATGAACTACATGGGCGCCCAGCTCATCGCCGATCCGCAGGCGCTGGCCCCGATCATGGCGGAGCTGGCGCGGCGCGGTCTCGTGTTCCTGGACGACGGTTCCTTCGCCCGCTCGCAGGCCGAGGCGGCCGGTCGGGCGGCGGGAATGGCGGTCAGGCGGGCGCATGTCATGATCGATGGCGACGCAACGGAAGCGGCGACCCGGGAGGCCCTGCAGCGGCTCGAGGCGCAGGCGGCGCGCGAGGGGCTGGCGGTGGGGGTCGGAAGCGGGCTGCCGAGCACGATCAAGGCGGTCCAGGCATGGGCGGTCGCGGCGCGATCGCGGGGTATCGTGCTGGTGCCGGTCAGCACCTATTTTCGCTAGAAACGGATGATGCCGACCCGGCGCGCCGCGTCGACCACGCCTTCGGCAGCGTCACGCTCACGCGGCGTGTTCTGCGACCAATGCAGCTCGCGGATGGCGCGTTCCAACAGCGCCATCTGCTCATCGCTCAGCCGGATCGCCGGCGACCGGTCGGCAAGGCTGTCGCTCACTTGCCTGATCCTCCACGCCGGCGGGCGGGAGTTGCCGGCTTGGTCTCGCCTGCAGCCTTCTTGGCCTTGCCGGTGCTGCCGCGCTCGGCCTGCACGGAGCGCTTCAAGGCTTCCATCAGATCGACGACATTGCTGGCCGGCTCCGGCGTTTCGGCGGCAATGATGGTGCGGCCGCTGGCCTTGGCCCGGACCAGCTCGCGCAGCTTCGTCGAATAGCTGTCGGAGAAGGCTTCGGCATCGAAGGGCGCGGTCTTGCGCTCGACCAGCTGGAGCGCCATGTCGAGCATGTCGCGGTCGAGCTTGTGCTCGGGGATGGTATCGAAATAGCGCTCGGCCGGGCGCAGCTCGTTGCCGTAACGGATGAGGTCGAGGACGAGGCCGTTCTCGACCGGTGCCACCGCCACCAGATGCTCGCGCCCGCCCATGGTGACCTGGCCGATGGCGACCTTGCCGGTCTTGCGCAAAGCCTCGCGGATCACGACATAGCCTTCGCTCGCCTGCTCGTCGGCCGGCAGCAGATAATAGGGGCGCTCGTAATAGCGCTGGTCGATTTCGGAGGCCTCGACAAATTGCACGAGATCGATGGTCCGCTTGCTTTCGAGACGGACCGCCTCGAGCTCTTCCGGCTCGAGGAGGACATAGGTGTCGCGCTCGATCTCGTAGCCCTTGACGATGTCGGCCGTCTCGATCCTGCCGAGGCCGGGGACCGTCCGCTCATATTTGACACGCTTGCCGGACGGCTTGTGAATCTGGTTGAACCGGATCTCGGACTGCGCTTCAACGGCTGAATAAAGTTCGACCGGGATGGTGACGAGCGACAGCCGCAGAGAGCCCTTCCAATAAACGCTGCCCGGTTTTTCCATATGACACGACCCTTGCTACCGCACACTCACACCAATGCATATTATCATTTAGTCTTGAAATGACGTTAAAGACATCTCCAATGGTGCCCCATTCGGCGCGCAAAGAGGACCAAAATTGAGCGAAAACACCACAAAGCAGGACCATTTGTACCGGCCCTGCGTCGGCATCATGCTGCTGAATGATCGCGGCCTCGTCTGGATCGGCCGGCGGACCGACATCGACAATGACGAGGGATCTGGCCTGTGGTGGCAAATGCCGCAAGGCGGGATCGACGAGAACGAGGATCCCGCCGCCGCGGCACTCCGGGAACTTTACGAGGAGACCTCGGTCAGGTCGGCCCGGATCATGGCCGAGGCACCAGGCTGGTACCGCTACGATCTGCCGCCGCACCTCATCGGCATCGCCTGGGGCGGACGGTGGCGCGGGCAACGCCAGAAGTGGTATGCTGCGCGCTTCGAGGGCAAGGACGACGAGATCGACATCTCGGCGCCGCCCGGCCACAAGGCCGAGTTCGACGATTGGCGGTGGGCCGGGATGGACGAGCTCGACAGCGTCATCGTGCCCTTCAAGCGCGCTGTCTACAAGGACGTGGTGGCGGCCTTTCGGCATTTCGCGGCGTGATCTCGCGAGGTGCGCAATTTATGGAACGGCCTGATTTGGTGACACGTTGAGGGTCCGTCTCGGGGCAGCGCCGGGTCAATCAGGGAGGCTTGGATGAACTGGGAACGCGTCGAAGGCAACTGGAAGGACCTGCAGGGCAAAGCGCTGCAGCAATGGAGCAAGCTCACAAGCGACGACCTGAACCAGGTGAAAGGCCGGCGCGACGTGCTGCTCGGCAAATTGCAGGAGCGCTATGGCATCGCCCGCGACGCCGCCGAACGGCAGATCGAGGACTGGGTGCGCACCATGGGCGATCAGGCCAACGCCGGCTTCAGGGCGGCCGAGGGCCTGCAGGGCGCCTATGAGAACTGGTTCGAGCGCATGATGGACGTGCAGCGGCAATCGATCGAGCTGATGTCGGAGCGCATGCGCAAGGCGATGGAGCTGCCGGCGCGGTTTGCCGAATGCCGCAACCCCGCCGATCTCGCCAAGTTCCAGGCGGAATTCGCCAGCAACATGGTGTCGGACTATTTCGAGGCGGCGCGCCGGATGATGACCGTGCTCACCGACGCCACCCAGGAGCTGGCGCAGGAGCAGACCGGGGCCGTCGAACAGCAGGTGCGCAAGCTCAAGCCGCGCTCGACCCACTGACCACCCGGCCCAGGCCGGCGAAGGCCGCGAGCGTCAGCTGGTCGATCGCGTCATCGACCGGGGTCGGTTGCGACGACTGCTTGACGACCACCATGGCGGCTCGCGGGTCGACATAGATCCATTGGCCATGGATGCCGATGGCGCAGAAGGCGTCATGCTCGTTGCCGGTCTGGTACCATTGGCTGCGATAGCGCCCGGCCGGGAGCAGATTGACGAGATCGCCGTCGAGCCAGGCCTGCCGGCTGCCGGCGCTGCGGATGTCGTCGATCCAGCTGCCGGGCACGACCGGCCGGCCGCGTGCCACCCCGCGATTGCGCATCATCTCGGCAAAAAGCCCGAGATCCTCGATGCGCATGCAGATTCCGCCGGCGGTTCGCGGCGCCCCCAGGCGGTCGACGGTGATCTCGGCATCGCTCGCCCCGAGCGGCTGCCAGATCCGTTCGGAGAGGAGCGCCGGCAGGGGCTGTCTTGCCGCCCGTTCGAGGATCCAGCCGAGAAGATCGGAATTGGGCGACTGATAGGCGAAGCGCTGGCCATGCGGACCGGGGAGCCGCTTGAGTTCGGTGAAAAAGCTCCTCAGATCGGCGGGGACCGGCGACGGGTTCCACCCGGTTGCCCTGCGGTAGAGGGCGAAGGCGCCGGTCTCGTCGAGATAGTTCTCCTCGAAATCGAGGCTCACCGTCATGTCGAGCACATGGCGCACGGTGGCATCGCCATAGGCCGAGCCGACGACCTCGGGAACATAGGCGGTGACCATCGCCTCGGGATCGAGCATGCCGTCCGCCACCAGGCAGCCGGCGAGGATGCCGGTTACCGATTTGCTGACCGAGAAGATGACATGCGGCTCACGCATGGCATCGGCATGCGCGTACCATTCCGCCACCACCGTGCCGTGCTGCAGCACCATCAACGCATCGGTGAAGGTGAGGCGGATCACCTCCTCGAACGGCAGCGTCCGGCCATCCGGCGCGGCGATCGGCAGGCCCGCGAGATCGCTCGTGCGGCGCGGCAGGCGCGCCGGCCTCCTGGCGCCGGCCACCCGGACGGTGGGGATCAGCTCGCGAACATGGTTGAAGGCCCAGCGATTGTGCGGCGGCTGGCGCCAGTTGCCAAGGTGCGTATCGGCTCGATTCATCGCTGACCTTTCCTTGTCGAACGCCGCGCGGGCACGTTCCAGCGCGGTGGCCGCGCTTGTGTGGTGGCGTTGCGACCGTAATCGCGATAACGCTCGCCGGCGAGAGCGATCTCCTGCGGCGTGAGGAGGACCGGCTCGCCGGCCGCCAGCGCCAGCAGATATTGCCGCACCAGGACCTCGAGCCGCTCGGTCGTTTCGAAGGCCTCCCCGAGGGTTGCGCCGCGCGCCAGCATGCCATGACTGCCAAGCAGGCAGGCGGTGCGCTCGCGCATGGCCTCGCCGGCGGCTTCGCCCAGCGCGCTTGTGCCGAAGGTCAGATGCGGCGTGCACGGCACGTCGTCGCCGCCGAAGCCGCCGACCATGTAGTGGAAGGCCGGCAGCGGCCGGCGCAGGCAGGAGAGGGCGACGCAGGCGTCGGGATGGCCGTGGATGACCGCGCCGGCATCGGGCAGGCGCTTATAAACCGCCGCATGCATGGCCCATTCGCTGGACGGGCGCAGGGTGCCGGCATGGCTGCCATCGAGGCCCGCCGCAACCACCGCATCGCCCGCGAGCTCCTCGGGCGGCACGCCGGTCGGGGTGATCAGCATGCCGGCGCCGAAGCGGACGCTGACATTGCCGGCGGCGCCGACATTGAGTCCCCGGCGCCCCAGCTCGCGGTAGCATTCGACGATTGCCCGGCGGATCGCCGCCTCGGAGATGCTCATTTCAGCAATTCCCTCAACCACCTCGGGCACGCTACTGTCTAGCCCATGACGACGGACAGTTCCCGCTCGGATGCGCCTGTTCTACTCTTTTCTCCCCCCAGACAGGGAGGAGGGAAAAACGCAGGTCCCATCTCGCTTGGCGCCGCACCCGAAGCCCGCAATTCTTGGAGATGCTGATCAATGGCTGAACTGAAGGTCCCATCGCGCTTCGAGACGCTCGCGGTGATCGGCAATGGCATTATCGGCCATGGCGTTGCCCAGCTGTTCGCGATGGCCGGCAAGAAGGTGGTGCTGGTGGGCCGCGCCAGCGACAGCCTCGAGCGCGCCCTGAAGCGGATCCGCGCCAGCCTCGATGATTTCGTCGCCCACCAGCTGCTGGAGCGCGCGGCGATCGAGCCGATCATGCGGCGGATCACCCCGACCACCCGGCTCGCGGATGCGGCGGCGGCCGAGCTCGTCATCGAGGCCGTGACCGAGGATCTGGCGCTGAAGCGCGATCTGTTCGGCCGGCTCGACAAGATCTGCCCGCCACCGGCGGTGCTCGCCTCCTCGAGCGGACAGCCGGCGAGTGCGCTCATCGCCGAGGTGAGCACGCCCGGGCGGGTCATTGCGGCGCATTTCTGGTATCCGCCGCAGCTCATCCCGCTGGTCGAGATCTGTGGCGGACCGCAGACGGATCCCGCGGTGGTGGCGTTCACCGCGGCGGCCATTCGCCAGGCCGGCAAGGAGCCCGTCATCATCAATCGCGAGATCGCCGGGTTCATCGGCAACCGGCTGCAATTCGCCATGCTGCGGGAGGCCTGGGCGCTGTGGGCCTCGGGCGCCGCTTCGGCGGAGGCGATCGATGCGGTGGTGCGCAACAGCTTCGGCCGCCGGGTGGCGATTACCGGGCCGCTCGAGTCGGCCGATGCCGGCGGGCTTGCCACGATGTATCACTTCGGCCGCTCGCTGATGCCCGATCTCGACCGTTCGCCGGAGCCGCCGGAAGCGGTCGCGAGGCTGGTTGCCGACGGCGCCAACGGCCTCGCCAACCGGCGCGGCGTTCATGATTGGACGAAGCGGGACGGCGAGGCCCTGCTCGCGGCCCGGATGGAGGAGCTGTTCCGCTGGCTGAAGCACGACCGCGCGGGGGCGCGATGAGCGCGTCAGCCAGCACCGCCGCGTCGAGCCAGGATCCTTATTGGTGGCGGGCGGCGCCGCGCCAGCCGGCAGCGGTGCGGCCGCTCCCCAAGGGCGCCGATGTGGTGATCGTCGGCTCGGGCTTCACCGGCACGGTGGCGGCACTCCATCTGGCGCGGGCCGGCCGCCATGTGCTGGTGCTCGATCGCGGCGAGCCGGGGATCGGAGCCAGCACGCGCAATGCCGGCTATGTCGGGCGCACGCTCAAGCACAGTTTCGCCGACATCATGGAGAACGAGGGACTGGAGCGTGCCGTCTCGGTCTATCGCGAGATGCGCCAGGCCTTCGACTGCGTGTTCGAGACGGTCGAGGTCGAGGGCATCGATTGCCACCTCAGGCGCCAGGGACGCTTCATGATGGCGGTGACGCCGAACCAGCATGCGGCAATGGCCCGCGAGCTCACCCTGCGCAAGACGCATCTCGGCGACGACTTCGCGATGCTCGGCAGAAACGAGCAGGGTGCCGAGATCGATACGGCGCGCTATTGCGGCGGCGCCATCATCCCCGATCATGCCGGCCTTCATCCCGGACTTTATCACCAGGGGCTGCTGGAGCGGGCGCGAAGCGCCGGCGCCGACATCCGCGGCCAGACCACCGTGACCGGCATTGCCGGCGATCCCGGCCGCTTCGAGGTCACGACGCCGCATGGCATGGTTCTCGCCCGCGACGTGCTGGTCGCCACCAATGGCTATACCGGCGGGATGATGCCCTATCTCGACCGCCGGGTGATCCCGTTCGATGCCTATATGATCGCCACCGAGCCCCTGCAGGAGGAGCTCGCGGCGAAGCTCCTTCCCGGCGGGCGGACCTGCGTCGACTGGAACTTCAACGTCGACTTCGTGCGCCGGGCGCCCGACGATCCGCGCCGCATCCTGTTCGGCGGGTTGACCGGGGCGCGGCCCGACATGCCGGCGGTGGCCGACCGCCTGAAGGCGCGGCTCACCCGGATCTTCCCGGCGCTGGCCGAGACGCGGATCGACAATGTGTGGACCGGTCGCTGTGCCGGGACGTTCGACATGTATCCGCATCTGGGCTCCCATCAGGGCATGCATTACGCGCTCGGCTATTGCTTCGCCGGGGTGCCGATGGGAACCTGGTTCGGCATCAAGGCGGCGCATCGCATCCTGCGGCGCAACGATCCGCCCTCGGTCTTTGCCGACCGGCCGTTCCCGACCCATCCGCTCTATACGGGAAACCCCTGGTGGATCCGGCTGGTGCTCAGCTGGCTGTCGAGGAAGGATGGGTAGGGGAGTGGTGAGTAGTGAGATCGGGAGTAGTGAGTAGTGGGCAATAGGCAATAGGCAAGGATACTGCCCTGCTTCCTGTTACCTATCCCACTACTCACCACTCACCACTCACCACTCACTACTCACCAAGAGAAAGGACGTCTCGACGGCACCGACGCCCTTCAGGTCGATCATCGTCGGCGGGGTGAAGGCATGGGCCGGCCCGAGGGCGGCGCGGGTGGCGGCGCTCAGATGGATGCGGCCGGGCTCGCCGTAGGATTCAAGCCGAGCCGCGAGATTGACCGTATCGCCCCAGACGTCGTAGGTGACCTTGGCCTGGCCGATCACCCCGGCGAGCACCGGTCCGGTCGCGACGCCGATCCGCATGCTGAGATCGAGGCCGTGGCGGCGCCCGACCTGCCTTGCCGCCTTGAGCAGCGCCGAGGCGAGACGGATCGCCGCCTCGGCATGATCGGGTGAGGGCATAGGCAGGCCCGCCACCGCCATATAGCCATCGCCGATGGTCTTGACCTGGATCATGCCGGCCGCGATCGCCTCGCGGTCGAAGGCGATGAACAGCTCATCGAGCAGCCTGACGATGCGCTGCGGCCCCAGCACCTTGGACAGCGGGGTGAAGCCTTTGAGATCGGCGAACAGGATCGTTGCCGCGTCGTAGGAATTGGCGATGGTCTCGCCGGGCCGCTCCTTCAGGCGGTGTACGATCTCGGCCGGCATCATCTTGTGCAGCAGGGCATCGATCCGCTGCTCGGCGAGGAAGGCGAGCCGGAACCCATAGAACACGATGACGAAGATGATCGCCATGATCGAGACGGCGGAGTTGACATAGAGCTGGTCGAGGAACCAGCTGTCTTCGAGGACGAGCGCCTTGTCGGGTGGGAACAGGAACCAGCCGGCGAGATGGCAGAGAAGCGCGATGACGGCGATCAGGATGGCCAGGGCCAGCCGCTCGAGGCCGAGCACGGCAAGGGTCACGGCGGCGGCGCCGATATAGTTCAGCTGGATGCCGGAATCGCGGCCGAGATAGGCGATGAAATAGAGCATGCTCCCGAACAGCACCGTCGCGAGCCACACTGCCGCGGCGCTGCCGCCGAAGCGGTGGAGCAGGGGGACCGAGGCAGTGCACAGCGCTGAGAGCACATTGCCGATGATCAGGGGCTGCAAGCCGGCGAAATCATGGGCGGCGTAGGTCGCGGCATAGATCAGCGACGAGGCGGCCGCGAGATAGCCGGTCGCATTGGCGATGATCAGGCCGCGGCGGCGGCGCGGCGGGTAGCCGGCGGTGCCGGCGCGCAGCATCGTCTCGACAAAGTCCGGCAGCCTGATCGGAATGGCCCGGAGAGTGGAGAAGGCGCTTTCTCGCTCGGGCATGGCGCTTCGCTACACGGCCATGCCGCGCTTGCGCCCCTCGTAGATCGCCATCACCGCGGTGCGCGGCGCCACCACGTCGCCGACGAGCGAGATGGCAAGCGGCGCATCGGCCAGCGCCTCGGCGAGCGTGGTATCGGCGATGTTGGTGCAGGAGAGGACGAGCGAATTGGCGGCGATGCGCTCATCGGCACCGCCATAGGCGAAGACGGTGGCGCCGTCGCCATGCCATTCGCGGATGGCGCTGTCGGTCATCAGGCGGGCGCCGAGCTGGCGCAGGCGGACCCGCAGCTGGATGTCGGCATTGGTGCGCGCCATCTCGGCCATGGCGGACGCCGCCGGCGTGACGAGGACGACCTCGGCGCCCTGCTCGGCGATGAAGAGGGCGGTGCCCGATCCCTTCCAATTGGCGCCTTCGTCGAGGACGATGACGCGGCCTCCGAGGCGGGCGCTTCGCTGCATCACCTCCTCGGCCGACCAGACATTGCCGCGCGCGATGCCGGGCAGGGCGTCATGCTGCGGCAGGGCGCGCTGGAAGCCGGTGCCGGCCGGCTGCGAGCCCGGCGCCAGGATGACCTCGTCGGCGCCGAAGGCCTTGATGTCGTCGGCATCGAACGGCGTGTTGAGCCGGACCGCGACCTGCAGCCTGGTCAGCTGGCGCTCGTACCAGTCGAGGAAATCGAGGATCTGGCCGCGGCGCGGCTGCATGCCGGCAAGGCGGAACTGGCCGCCGAGGTCGGGAGCGGCTTCGACCAGGGTGACGCGGTGGCCACGCTCGGCGGCAACCCGCGCCGCTTCGAGGCCGGCGACGCCGCCGCCGACCACCAGCACGGTCTTGGGCCGCGCCGCCGGCGTGAAGCGGTCGCCGCCCCATTCGAATTCGCGCCCCGCCGAAGGGTTGATCAGGCAGGAGATCCAGTAGTCGCGATAGCGGCGGCCCCAGCACATCTGGTTGCAGGAGAGGCAGGGCCGGATGTCGTCGGCGCGGCCGTCGCGCGCCTTGGCGGCGAGATGGGGGTCGGCGATCTGGCCGCGCACGATCGAGACCATGTCGGCCTGGCCCGCCGCCACGACATAGTCGGCATTCTCCGGCGTGCGGATATGGCTCTCGGCCTGCACCCGGGCATGGCGCACCACCGCCTTCAGCGCCTCGGCATAGGGGGCGCCGAGCTTGTCGGGGAAGAAGACATTGGGGATGATGCCGGTGTGGTCGAAATAGCTGCCGGTGCCGCAGGTCACATAGTCGATGAGCTGGCGCTCGTCGTGCCAGGCGATGATCTCCTGCATGGCTTCGACCGACAGCGACACCGCGATCTCGGGATGGAGGTTCACCGCCAGGCCGATGATGAAGTCGTCGCCGACGGCGCGGCGGATGCGGCGGATGATCTCCGAGGAGATGCGGGTGCGGTTCTCGAGGCTGCCGCCCCAGCGGTCGTCGCGGCGGTTCGACCACGGCGTCCAGAACTGGTCGATCAGCGCATGATAGGCGGCGAACAGCTCGATGCCGTCGAAGCCCGACGCCCTGGCGCGGCGGCCGGCGGCGACGAAGCCGTCGATCACCTCCTCGATCTCGGCCTCGCTCATGCGCGTGGCTGCCGTCGCTGTCGTGGAAGGAGGGCAGGCCCGAGGGCGACCAGTTCGGTGCGAAGGAATTGTCGAAGTCGCCATGCTGGCCGACATGGTAGAGCTGATGCAGGATCACCGTGCCATGGGCATGGACGGCGTCGGTGACCTTGCGGAAATGCGGGATGATCTCGTCGCTCGCATGGCGAAAATTGCCGCGGGTCAGCACGGCGGTGCGATGGACCGGCACCGGCTCGACCACGATCATCGCCGCGCCGCCGCGGGCCCGCTCCTCGTAATAGCCGCGATGGCGCTCGCCGGGGAGGCCCTGCTCCGCCATGTTGGCGGTGTGGGCGCCGAAGACGATGCGGTTGCGCGAGGGTCTTGTGGCGCAGCTGCAGCGGCTGGAAGAGATGGGGGAAGGCGGTCGGCATGGGCGCATTTTCGCCGAGCCGGGGACCGCCGGCAATGGGGCTTTTGAAATCGGCACGCGCCTGTGCTGATCAGCACAAGCATCCCTGCCGCGAGCGCGTAGAGAGCTTGAGCCCCGTCTGTCCACCCATTATTGGAGAAAAGTCATGTGGAGTTTTCCTGGTTCCTTGCCCCCATCGCGTTCACCGTCGCCCGCGCCACGCGGGAGCGAGCCGCATTTGCCGGAAAGTTCGGCGGAAATCGCCTTTGGCGACGGCACGCAGAATTTGCCTTCCCATGTTGATCGCGTCTCGCGGTCAATCTCCGTGGCAGCTCGAATGACCGTCATGATCGACTATCTCAGCCTGCCTGGCGCGAAAGGCGACCCCCAACACCGCAAGGCGGCTTGCGCCAGATTGGCGATGAAGCGAAGCGAGGTGATTT
Organism: uncultured Alphaproteobacteria bacterium; assembly: GCA_963744915.1. Lineage (GTDB taxonomy): Bacteria > Pseudomonadota > Alphaproteobacteria > Rhizobiales > Aestuariivirgaceae > DATAFF01. The sequence continues at coordinate 25,604 of CAVUUY010000018.1, read as the reverse complement.
GCCAGGCCATCGAAAGCACGCTCGCGACCGCCATGGACCCCGAGATGGATGAATATGACCAGCGAGAATTGATCACAAGATCAATACTCGATGAAGTCGATGACGCCGTAGTTCCTCAGGTGTTCGAAGATATGCGGGAAGAAGTCCGGAAGTGCAACTCCGCGACGCTTAAAGAAACTTTGGCACTCAACGCCTGGCTCCATCTCCTCCGCGCCTATACCGCCGGTCGGGAGACCATTGAACGCATCGACAAACTCCTCGCTTCGGGTACTCGCCCGTGCCCCGAGATCATTAGGGCAGCGCTCGCTCGAAAGCGCTATGACGTTGTTGTGGTGCTCGTGGATAAGAGGGTCGTCGATCTGGCGGCGCCGCTGGTCACGGAAGAAGGGGAAGAGCTGACGCTGATGGCATATGCCATCAAGCACGACATTCCACCGGTGATTATGACCCTGATCAATTTTGGCGCCCCGATTCCGGATTACGTCGGCGGCGTCTCGCCGCTGGAGATCGTCTACAAGCGTGGCCAGATTGACTTATTTCAGCACTTGATCGCTCGCGGCGCCAACACCGATATACTCATCGACGGCAAGACTCTCCTTGGCAAGATTATCATCGATAGCGAGCACCTAGCCAATCTGTTCGTCACGGGCGTGGGCTTTGAGGAACTTGTCAAGGGCACTCTGTCGAAGCCTTTTGCCTGGTGCTCCAAGTTCAATCTCAAGGCCACGGGAGCAAATGGCCAGAACGTGCTCCATGATTGTTGTTGCGCGGATTACTACAACCAACAGATCTTCATGACGCTGGTAGCGCAAGGGGTTGATCCCTTTGCCAAGGACAGGAACGGAGAGACGCCGGTGAGCCTCGTGTACAAGAAAACCGCAGAAACTGAAGGAAGAGAGCCGCCAATGAACACAAAAAGGCAATTCGAGGCAGAGATACGGAGAAACATGCCCAGGAAAACGCGCCACAAACAGTAAGGCAGCAGGCAGTCCTGATGAACGCACCCCACGCGCCGCTGCTGGCCGGCGTCGATACCGGCGGCACCTATACCGATGCCGTGCTGATCGATGGCGAAAGCCGGCGCGTGGTGGCAGCCGCCAAGGCGCTGACCAGCCGGGGCAACCTGGCGCTCGGGGTCAACGAGGCGCTCGCGCGGGCGCTGGCGGCCCTCGAGCCCACGGCCGCCCGCCGCATCCGGCTGGTGGCGGTGTCGACGACGCTTGCGACCAATGCGGTCGTCGAGGGCCATGGCAGCCCGATCGCCGTCATCCTGATCGGCTTCGACCGCCATATGGCGGAGCGCTCGGGCCTGGTCCGAGCGTTCCCGGACATGCCGATCGAGCATGTGGCGGGTGGGCACGACCACAATGGCGAGGCGGCGATGCCGCTCGACGAGGCAGCGCTCATGCGGGCGATCGAGCGGCACCGGGGCAGCGTCGAGGCTTTTGCCGTGGCGGCGGCCTTCGCGGTGCGCAACCCGGCGCATGAGCATCGCGCCCGCGCGCTGATCGAGACGACGAGCGGCCGCCCGGTGACGCTGTCGAGCGAGCTCACCTCCTCGCTCGACGCGCCGCGGCGGGCGCTGACGGCGGCGCTCAATGCCCGGCTCATCCCGCGGATCTCGTCGCTGATTGCCGCCGTCGCCCAGGCGATGGGCGGGCTCGGGATCGATGCGCCGCTGATGATCACCCGCGGCGACGGCACGCTGGCGCTGGCGGAGCAGGTGGCGCTCCGGCCGATCGAGACCGTCCTGTCGGGCCCGGCGGCGAGCCTCGTCGGCGCGGCAACCCTGTCGGGCCTCGAGAATTTCATCCTCACCGACATGGGCGGCACCACCACCGATCTCGGGATCCTGGAGAATGGCCGCCCCTTGGTCGCCGAGACCGGGGCCGAGATCGGCGGCTGGCGCACCATGGTGCGGGCGATCGACGTCAAGACGGTGGGGCTGGGCGGCGACAGCGAGGTCAGCTTCGGGCTCGATGGAGCGATGACGATCGGGCCGGAGCGGGCAGTCCCGGTGTCGCTGATCGGACAGAGCTTCCCGTCCGTGATCGACGAGCTCGAGCGCGAGCTTGCCGATCCCGAGGCGTTGTCGGGGGCTGGGCGCTTTGTCATGCGGCCGCTCGGATCGGCCGCCGCGGCGATGCCGCGGATCGAGCTCACGGCCCGCGAAGGCGAGCTCATGGGGTTGATCGGCGCGGAGCCCAAGGCGATGCGCCGGGTGGCGGTCTCGTCCGGGGCGCAGCGCAGCCTTGCCGCCCTTGCCCGCAAGGGACTGGTCCAGATTGCCGCGCTGACGCCGTCGGACGCGGCGCATGTGCTCGGGCTCCAGGACAACTGGTCGCGCTCGGCGGCGGTCGCGGCGGCGCGGCTGGCGGCACGGGGGCGCGGCCTCGGGCCGCCGACCGGCGATGCGGCGGAAGCGCTGTGCCGCGAGATCTGGTCGGAGACGGTGCGGCTGTCGGCCAGGGCCTTGCTCGAAGTGGCGATCGGCGCCGCCGGTCGGCCGCTCGCCGGAGCGGCATTGCTGATCGATGCGGCAAGCCGCGGCCAACGCCGGGTGGGGCTTGCCGCTGTCGGGCTCAAGCCGGCCCTGCCGGTGGTGGCGGTGGGCGGCCCGGTCAAGGTCTATCATCCGGAAGCGGCGCGCCGGCTCGACTGCGAGATCGTCTTTCCGGAGCACTGGGCGGTGGCCAATGCAGTCGGCGCCGCCAGCGGCGTGGTGGCGCGCAGCGTCACCATTGCCATCACCGGCGATGGGGCGGGCGCCTTCCGCGTTCACCTGCCCGATGGGGTGATGGTGACGAGCACGGCCAAGGAGGCGCTGACCCGGGCCGAAACGGCGGCGCGGCGACTCGCCAGCGAGGCGGCGCTCGCCATGGGTGCGACCATGGTCGAGGTTTCGGTCAAGCGCGATTTGAAGCTGCTGCCCGATGCGGTGGACGACAACGGCTTGTTCGACGGCCTGGTGACGGCCGAGGCGATCGGGCGCCCGCTTTAGCGCGAGCCGCCTGGGTGGAGGGTTGCATTCCGCCGTTCAGGCCGCGGCCATGTGGGTGCTGCCGCCCAGCCCGAGCATCCGGCAGATGGCGAACACGACATCGGCGCGGTTGAGCGTGTAGAAATGGAAGCTGTTGACGCCCTCGGCGCGCAGCGCCGTCACCTGCTCGGCGGCGACCGCGGCGGCCACCAGGCGGCGTTCCTCGGGCGCGTTCTCCAGCCCCTCGAAGCGACGGGCGAAGGCGGCGGTCAGGCGGGCGCCGCAGCGTTCGGCGACCTGCCTGACGCGCTCGAAATTGGTTACCGGCAGGATGCCGGGAATGATCGGAATGTCGATGCCGCGGGCCCGCGCCCGGTCGAGGAATCGGAAATAGGCGGAATTGTCGAAGAAGAACTGGGTCAGGGCCGAGGTAGCACCATTGTCGACCTTGGCGGCGAGCATGGCGAGGTCGACCTCGAGGGTGAAGGACTCCGGGTGCTTCTCGGGATAGGCGGCAACCGAAATCTCGAAATCGCCGAGGGCACGGATGCCGCCGACAAGCTCGGCGGCGTTGATATAGCCGCCGGGAGTTGGCTCGTAGCGGGTGCCGCCGCCGGGCGGATCGCCGCGCAAGGCCACGATGCGGCGGATGCCGGTGCGGCCGATCGAGCGCACCACCTCGTCGACCTCATGCCTGGTCTTGCCGACGCAGGTGAGGTGCGGGGCGGGGCAAAGCCTGGTCTCGCGGGCAATCCGCGTGACGGTGGCAAGCGTCGCATCCTGGGTCGAGCCGCCGGCGCCATAGGTGATCGAGACATAGCTCGGAGCGAAGGCCTCGAGCTTGCGGATCGCCTCCCACAGCGCGGTCTCGGCCTCCGGCGTCTTGGGCGGGAAGAACTCGAAGGAGACCTCGATCGGCTTCGATTCATTCATCGGCGAGCTCCATGGTCTCGGACTGCTTCGAGCGGCTCGCATCGGCGGCCGGGCGGGCGAGCCACAGCGAGACCGACAGGCCGGGCGTCGCCGGCTCGAGGGGCGGCGGCAGCAGGCGGTGCTCGACAATCTCGAGGCCGCCGCGCCGCAGCCAGTGGGCAAGGTTCTCAGGCGCAATGCCCAGCCGGCGATGGGCGGCGGATTCGCGGAGGAATTCGAGCTGGTGCGGAGCGAGATCGACCACCGCCAGGCGCCCGTCGGGCCGCAGCACGCGGGCCGCCTCGATGAGCGCGCGCTGCGGATCATCGAGGTAGTGCAGCACCTGGTGGATGGTGATGAGATCGGCAAAGGCGGTCGGATAGGGCAGCGAATAGAGGTCGCCGTGCCGGACCTGAACATGGCGCAGGCCCCGGGCCTCGATAGTGGCGCGGGCGAGGCCGAGCATTTCGCGGCTCTGGTCGATGCCGACAGCCTGGCGGGCGAGCGGGGCGAACAGTTCGAGCATGCGGCCGGTGCCGGTGCCGAGATCGAGCAGGATGTCGACATTGGCGGTGCCGACCAGGCTGGCGAGCGCGGTCTCGACCTCGGCCTCGGCGACGTGCAGGGAGCGGATCTTGTCCCAATGGCGGGCAACCCGGCTGAAATAGGCCTGGGCGGCGCGCTGCCGGGCCTCGACGATGCTCGCCAGACGCTCGCCATCGCGCTGCAGGAGCGCGTCATTGGCCGGCAGCAGGTCGATGATGAGGCGGGCCACGGCTGCGCCGGCGCCGGTCTCGGACAGACGGAACAGCACCCAGCTCCCCTCCTTGTGGCGGTCGACCAGACCGGCCTCGCACATCAGCTTGAGGTGACGGCTGACCCGCGGCTGGCTCTGCGCCAGGATGGCGGTGAGCTCGGTGACGTTGAATTCGCCATGCGCCAGGATGAACAAAAGCCTGAGCCGGGTGCTTTCGGCACCGGCGCGCAGACCCTTGAGCAGATCCTCCATGGCGACCTCGGCCTCGCATTTGGTTGCCTACATAAACATATCTTTATGTGACGTGCAACCTTGTAGCGCCGTCGCCCGTCGGGCTGTCTGCCTGATCGATGGAAGGCCATTTCCATTTGACGGAAGCGGCGGCTTTCCATTACTCATTCGGACGTTCACTCACGGCGTTCAAAGACATGGTGCCCGTCTCAATCGGAAGACGCAGTTTCCTTTCGGCCGCACTTCTGGCGTTTGCCATGACGTCGCAGAGCAGGGCCCAGGTGGGCACCGCCGAGGCCGCAACAGGGGGCTCCACGGCCTCGGCCGCCGCCTATATGCGTCGGGTTGCCGACGATCTGATGGCGGCGCAACGGCAAGGCACGGTGATGAGCTTTCACCGGGTGATCACCCGCCATGCCAATGTCGAGGCGATTGCCAATTATGCGCTCGGGCCGTACAAGAGTGCGCTGTCGCGCTCCGCCTATCCGAGCTACTACAAGGGCGTCGCCATGTTCATGGCGCGCTATTTCGCCGACAGCTCGCGTGAATATGCGGTCGGCAAGACCGATATCGGCCAGGTAACGCGCGACAGGGAAGGGCGGGTCATTGTGAACACGCGCGTCACGCTGCTGACCGGCAGCACCTACAATGTGGTGTTCCAGCTTTCCAGGAGCGGCGGCGAATATCGGATTCTCGATGTGTCGGTGCTTGGTTTTTCCTTGAGCTACCTGCAGCGCGGCATCTTCCAGCGCTACATCGCGAAGAACGGTGGCAACGTCAACGCGCTTGTCGCGGCACTGAACCGGTGACCTTCAAAACGCAATCAGCATCCATCGAACAGGGACAGGGGACTTGGCGATGACTTCACGATCTTGGCCGATCAGCCGGCGAGGGCTCATGGGGCTGGCGCCAGCGCTTCCGGCAGCCCTGCTGCTCGCGCCGTTGGCCGCTCTTGCCGATGACAGCCAACTGGTCGCGCAGGTGGCCAACGAGGCGCTGGCGGTGGCCCGCGCCGGCGGCTCGCCGTCGCGGTTCCGCTCCATCCTCATGCGCTACAGCGCCTATCAGGGCGTGGCCATGTTCGCGCTCGGCCGCTACCGCTCGCAGTTGCCGCCGGGCCAGCGCGACCGCTATGTAACGCTTGCCACCAACTACGTGGCGAGCACCTTCGCCCGCAACGCCAAGAGCTTTGCCGGCGAGCGCTTCGTGCCGACCGGTGCCCAGGGCGGCACGGTGCGCGGCAAGATCCTGTTCGCCAACGGCCAGGCGGCCAATGTCGACTGGCGGGTGCAGAAGGGCAAGATCATCGATGTGAACATCCAGGGCGTGTGGCTGACGCTGCAGCTGCGCGACCAGTTCACCGGCGTGCTCGGCCGCAGCAATGGCGATTTCGACGCGCTGTTTCGGTTCCTGCAGTCGAACCGGCCAGGATGATGGGCGGCACGCCCGGGCCCTATTGCCGGCTGCCGGCGGCCTCCTGCCTGCCGACCGCCGCGGGCGGCGCCACGGCCGCCTCCGCCGGCTTCGGCCAGACTGCCTTCATGATGAAATTGGCCACTTCCGTCTCGGGCAGCGGCCGGCTGAAGAGATAGCCCTGCGCCTGATCGCATCGCAGCTTCCTGACGAACGCCGCTTCGTTTTCGGTCTCGATTCCTTCCGCCGTCACCGGGACCCCGAGCGTGCGGCCGAGCGCGATGATGGTTCTGAGCACCCCGCGGGCCCGCGGATTGCGATCGATGGCGCGGATGAAGGACTGGTCGATCTTGAGCTTGTCGAAGGGGAACTGCCAGAGATAGCCGAGGCTCGAATAGCCTGTGCCGAAATCGTCGAGCACCACCCGCACCCCGAGCTGCTGCAGCGCGCGCAGGCGCTCGCGGATCACCGGCGAGTCGCGCAGCAGCACGCCCTCCGTCACCTCTATTTCGAGCCGCTGGGGCGTTAGGCCGCTGACCGCGAGTGCGGTTGCGATCTCCTCCACGATCAGCTCGGATTCGAACTGCACCGGCGACAGATTGACCGCGATCTGCAGATGCTGCGGCCAGTCGACGGCAAAGTGGCAGGCATGCATCAGCACCCACCGGCCGATTGCCGCAATCGCCCCGGTCTGCTCGGCGGCCGGGATGAAGACGGCCGGCGAGATCTCCTCGCCGCTCGGCCCGGTCATGCGGATCAAGGCTTCGAACCCCGAAACCCGGCTGGAGCGCAGATCGATGATCGGCTGATATTCGAGCCGGAAGCTTTCCGCCCCGATCGCCGCCTCGATGGTTCGCTGCAGCAGCAGACGATCCTCATATTGCCTGCCCATGCGGTCATTGAAGAAGTGCATGCGGTTGCCGCCGGCCGCCTTGGCGGCATAGCGGGCGATGTCGGCCCGCCGCATCAGCTGCGAGGTCTCCCGTCCATCGGTCGGCGACACCGCCGCCCCGACGCTGGAATATGGCTGGGCACGCTCGCTCTTCCACTCGACGGTCTGGGTCAGGAGCTCGACGATCCGCCCGCCCATCCGCTCCGCCTCGCTGGTGACCGCTTCGCCGCTGATGATGACGCCGAACGTGTCGCCGCCAAGCCGCGCCACCACACCGCCGCTGACGCCGGTGGCCAGGCGCTGCGCCACCGCCGAAAGCACATGATCGCCGCCCTCCTGGCCGAGGGCGTCGTTGATCTGCATGAAGTGATCGATGTCGACCAGCATGACCGCGGTTTCGCGTCCCCGTGCCGCATCGCGGGCGAGGATGTCGTCCAGCGCTTCGATGAAGGCCTGGCGATTGGGAAGCCCGGTCAGCGGGTCGTTGCGGGCGAGGTAGCGGATCTGGGCGGCGCTCTTGCGCTTCTGGAACCCGAGGCCGGCATGGACCATCATTGCGGCGAGGAGCAGCAGGACGGCGACGGAGATGGCGGTTTGCACCGCCTCCGACAGAAAGGTGGATTTGAGCCCGTCCTGGTCGATCGAGGCGGTCAGATAGCCGACCACATGGCCGGCGACCATGAGCGGCAGCGTCACCCGGGCACGATCGCCGCCCGGCGGCCTGGCGACCAGCGGGATGTCCTGCGATTGGGCCAAGGTCGCGACCGGGACGATTTCGCTGCTGACCTCGATCGGCTGGCCATCGGCAAAGCGCATCCGCAATCTGCCGTGCCGATCATAGATCTCGAAGGCGCGGACCCGCGACAGTTTCTCGGCATGGCGGTAAGCGGCAAGCGTTGATGGCGAGGGCAGTTCGCCGGCCAGGATGAGCAGGAATTCCGGCGTTGTCCGCACCAGGTAATGCGACCATTCGGAAGCCACCGCGATGGCGTCGAGCCGCAGCAGATGGGCCGTCTTGGACCGCAGATAGGCGAAGCCGCCGGTCCCCGCGAGCACCAGCACGCAGAGCACCAGCAACAGGCGTTGCATGCCGTTCAGCCTGCCGATCTGCGATGCCGCCAAGGTTTGCCGTCCCCCGCCATCTGTTCGTCGGGGAAAGCCTCGCAGGGTCACAGCCAACAGGTGGTAAAGGCACCGGCGCGCCGGGTGAAATCCGTGCGATCATGCCTAACCGCAGCTTAATGGTCGAAAGATCGGCCCCTTGCCGATCAGCCGGCGGTCAGGGCCGGCTTCCCCTGCAGGCTCTTCTGGGCCGCGTTCTTCACCGCCTTCTGCACCTTTTCGAAGGCCCGGACCTCGATCTGCCGGATGCGCTCGCGCGACACCCCGAACTCGCTCGACAGCTCCTCGAGCGTCAGCGGCTCGTCCCGCAACCGGCGGGCCTCGAAGATCCGCCGCTCGCGATCGGTGAGCTTGCCGAGGGCATTTTTGAGGAGATCGGCACGCATGCTGAACTCCTCGCTTTCCGCCAGCGCCGTCTCCTGATCGTCATGGTCATCGACCAGCCAATCCTGCCACTCGCCTTCACCGTCGATCCGGAGCGGCGCATTGAGCGAGGTATCGCCCGACAGGCGCCGGTTCATCGATATGACATCGTCCTCCGGCACGCCGAGGCGGGTGGCGATCTCCTTCACCTGATCCGGCTTGAGATCACCGTCCTCCAGCGCCTGGATCTGGCCCTTGACCTTGCGCAGGTTGAAGAACAGCTTCTTCTGATTGGCCGTCGTGCCCATTTTGACCAGCGACCACGACCGCAGAATAAATTCCTGAATCGAGGCCTTGATCCACCACATCGCATAGGTCGCGAGGCGGAACCCCTTCTCGGGCTCGAAGCGCTTGACCGCCTGCATGAGGCCGACATTGCCTTCCGAGATCACTTCCGAGATCGGCAGCCCATAGCCGCGATAGCCCATGGCGATTTTGGCGACCAGCCTGAGGTGGCTCGTCACCAGCCGGTGCGCCGCCTCGCGGTCGCCGTGCTCGCGCCAGCGCTTCGCCAGCATATATTCCTCGTCCGGCTGCAGCATGGGGAACTGCCGGATCTGCTGCAGATACCGGCCAAGTCCGCCTTCGCTGGTGACCGACGGCAAGCTTGCAATGCTTTTGGTGCTCATCTTACGTCCCCGAACGACCGTGCTCTCCTAATCATGCAAAGCGGTCGAGCCGCTGGATATAGGTACGTCAGAAGTTACTTTTAAGATCATAACGAGAACGGTCCAAATTAACTGTTGGTCACATGGCCGCGGCAACGTCACGCAGCGTTCTGAGCAGTGTCGCGAGGTCTGCGGGAAGCGGCGAATTGAAGCGCATCGCCGCCTGCGATGTCGGGTGTTCGAAGCCGAGCGTGGCAGCATGAAGTGCGTGGCGATTCAAGGCCTTGAGCGCCGCCCGCGCCGATTGCGGCAGCTTGGTCGAGAAGGTCCGGAAACCGGCGCCATAGGTATCGTCGCCCAATAGCGGGTGGCCGATATGCGACAGATGCACGCGAATTTGGTGGGTGCGGCCCGTCTCCAGCTGAAGTTCGAGCAGGCTCGCCGCCGGTCCCTTGGCGAAGGCGAAGCTTTCCCGGATCCGGTAATGGGTGGCCGCCGTCCGGCCGCTGCCTTCCGGCACCACCGTCATTTTGGTGCGGCTGGTCCGTTTGCGGCCGATCTCCGCCCGGATTTCGCCGCTCTGCCGTTCCGGCCGGCCCCAGACCAGCCCGAGATAGGTCCGCTCGAGCTTGCCGTCGCGGCCATGCGCTGCGAATTGCCGCTGCAGCGCCCGGTGGGCCTGATCGTTCTTTGCCACCACCATGAGGCCGGTGGTGTCCTTGTCGAGCCGGTGAACGATGCCGGGCCGGCGCACCCCGCCGATGCTCGACAATGTGTCGCCGCAATGGGCGAGCAGCGCGTTGACCAGCGTGCCGGTCCAGTTGCCGGCTGCCGGATGCACCACGAGGCCGGCGGGCTTGTCGATGACGATGAGGTCGGAATCCTCGTGGACGACGGTCAGGGGAATGGCCTCGGCTTCGAGCGTGGCGGCGACAGGTTCCTGCACCACCGCCTCGATGGCCTCGCCGCCCCGGATGCCGTGGCGCGGTTCGCGCACGACGACGCCGTCCACCGTGACGGCCCCTTCGGTGATCAGGGCCTGGAAGCGGGTTCGGCTGATTTCCGGGAAATGGTCGGCGAGCACCCGGTCGAGACGCTCCCCACCCGCTGCCGGTGCAACCAGGCGCAACGGAGCGCGATCGGAATTGAGCATGCCGGTCCCCTGAAACCCCAAGCCTTGCCGCCGGGCGACACTGCGCCCGCCGGTCCGTGCTGTCCAGCAGCGCTTGCAGTTGCCGGAACCACTGGATATAGGTGGCGGAGCGGTGCCACCGCCCAAGTGCGCCCCCTTCGTCTAGCGGTCCAGGACGCGGCCCTCTCACGGCTGAAACAGGGGTTCGAGTCCCCTAGGGGGCGCCAAGCAAAAATCAATGACTTAGGCACAAGAACTCCCATCTAAGTACGATCATGCCCAAATCGTGCCCGATAAGCGTCGTGGGACAGGTTATCGTACCTGGCTCAGAACCCGAGGCAGATTGAGTGCCGCGGCATGGCATTGAAAGGCGGGCTCCATCCGAGCTTCGTTCCCGGGGCGGGGTTCCTGGCGGTCGATGAGCATGAAGGCATCGGCGCACGATGCCGGAACGCCGGCACCGCGCCCAATGAGCGGGGCGCTGCTCGGGCCACCACCTTCCACCAACCAAAAGATGTTTTGTAATGCGCCATTTGCTGTATAGGTTGCAAAAGCTTGCATATGGAACCCGGTTGGAAACGCCGCTAATTTGCGGCAGGCCCCCCGATGAATTGGCGGCTAATGGGTTCGGAGCTGAAATCGAGTGCGATTGTTTTAGCCCTTGCTTTAGCGTTGGCTCTGCCAGGTCGAGCCGGGGCCGACGGTGTTGTACTTGCAAAGTGAGAATGCAAGCCTGTTCGATTTCGGAATGCTTCAACTAAGGGAGTACCTGCGTCGTCTAGGGGCCGAAATTCAATCGAAAAACCCAAAGCTTTCGACCTTAGCTCTGGGCCCAAGCTATAATTGGGACGATGATCTATCAACATTGGGGGGATTTTCTCGTAGGATTGGAAAATAGAAACTTTGATGTAGATGAGTGTCGCGCACTAATAAGGGAAATTAGGGAGGACGCGGGATACGACTTTCCAACTCCAGGCTAAGCGATTTTCTTGATATAATAGGAATTGGATCAACAATATATTCGGACTATTTTCGTCACATTGGCTATCGACGCGCTCACGAACCAAAAAGTAACTCAAGAGCTGGACAAGATTTTCAGGGTGGGATTTTGCTCGGAAAAATAAAATGTAATGGCCCCTTAGTGGGTTCGGAAATATTTGTTGCAGAATAGCCTGCAAAACATGGGCCTTGCATTTGGTTCCCCTCGCCCTCTGACGCCCCAGGACAAACAGGCCGAGCAGGGCGATGAACATCCCACACCAGGCTGGCAAGCACAGGCTCAAGGGCGTGGCCGGCCGAAACCGGCGCTCAGGATTGACGCCGCGTACGCGGAGCATAAGCTATCACTGGCCAGGATCCCGGCGGCATTTTCAGCGACCCCGGCCCATGAAGTCGCCGGACGGTCGGCGATCCGCTGGGCCAGCGGTACCATCTTGCGATCGTGGATGTCCTGCTGGGCGAGCGCCTGCAGCATGTCGTACCGCTCCTCATCGACCTCCTCGAGGGGACCGGCCCGGTCATACAGGTGATCGTGGCAGCGGGCGAACCGCCGCCACTCGTTGCACAATTGGATAAGGTCCGGCATCAGCCGAAGCCACGACAGGGACCGCCGGCGCCATTGCCTGCGCTGCCCTGACGGCGATCGCCGCAGCAGCGACGTTGGCAGTGACCAGGCCGACGCTGACGGACATCAGCGCGCGGCGGGACAAAGTTGTGGTATTTGGGGAATTAGCCCTGGGCATTTAGATCTCCTTCATGGTCAGGGTTAGAGCCGGTCAGGAGCTGGTACCTCTTGATCGGCTCGCTAATTTCTGACATGCGACGCAACACCAATCGAGCACCAGGCCAACGGGCAGCCGCTCATGTCACATGACATAGACGATCGCATATCGGGATCGAATGGCAGCACGGAGCCGCTCCTATCTAGCCATCCTTCGAGATGCAGCAAATGCTCTGAAGCACGCAAAAACTGACGAGAACAAAAATCCAGTGGTGTCTGTCAGCGAGAGCTTCGCAAGCATCGGACCATTTCAGCGCAACATGGTTCAACAGAATGCATCTCCATCTACCCGAAGGGTTGTTGCGGTGCGTACAGTCAGGTCAATGGATATGCCGCCTTTGCCTGGGGGCCGGGAGCCCATGTCGCGCAGGTGCGCGGACGCGCGTACTGGTAGCGAAAGCCCCTTCATTTTCCTCAACTAAGTCGTTCTGGAAGCAACAAAATGCTCAACTGACCCTACGGCTCGGAGCGAGTGGCCTCCAGACGCCTTCGCAGGGCGTCCACTATGCGTTTCTTTCCCTCAGGCGTCCGCGGGCCAGTGGAGAGACCACCATGCATTCTGCAGCGTCCGTTGGGCCGGGCAGGGGCCACGCAGGGCGGCCCTTTCCGGGTCCGGGCGCCACAGAGTTTCTTGACCTTTGGCAATGGCGGGACAACACCCGATGACGCACCGCAGGTGCGCACTTGGTAGCGCAAAAACGTTCCTTCCGGGCTTCTCTGCGGACCGGCGGATTGATGACCACAAACCACGGCAAACAGGGTGCGACCCGTTTCAGGGCGTACCAGCTTGAACAAGGAATGTCGCCAAACCCCTCCAGCCGCTTGACGCTGTTCGGATGTAGGCCAGCGGCGTCAGCCAGGGCCCTGCGGGACATCCCAGCCCTCTCGCGGGCTCGGCGCACCTCTGTTCCGGTGTTGAGATAGAACCGTTTCATGAGATTGATCCTTCGGCTCGAGCCTTCGCCACCGGCCGGGAAAGGCCATCAGGCAACCCAGCTACGGACATAGCACCCGATAAGCTCGCGCTCGTCCTTGCCGCCGGAATGGCCTCTGTGCCGTGCTTCAAGAAGCTTCCTGTATTAGGGGGTCGCCGCTTGGGCAATCCCAGCGCCCATGCATTCTACAGCGGCCGTTTTTGATCGCTGGCGACCGGCACGGGTTCCCGGTTCTCTGTGAGTGGGCTCCGCAACGCGGGCTCCTGTGCAATCCCCCCGAATCAGCGTTTGCCTACAAACCCTTCACCAGCCCAGAGTAGTGCAGAGCCGAGTACGAGGAGGGCTAAAGGAACTCCAAAAATTATTGTAGTTGCCTGGAGCAGAACACTCCAAGGATTCCCACTCTCGACCTTTGTGCTGGTCTTCTCGTACATCCTCTCGGTAAGTGTCTCGTCCGCGAGGTGACGATATTCTGGAAATGCCGCTCGGAATTTTGGCAGCGCGTACCAGCAGTAAGGATTGCCCGAGTATTTCTCATAGTCATTTCCGCGAGCCTTACCGCACTCGACGGGGATCAGGCTCACGAAACCTTCTGGTATTTTCGTGGAACTGGATTTTCGGAACTCCGCGCTCACCCATTCAAAAGAGAGGGTAGCCGCTCCTATGATGAATAGGATGGTGACAATCAGCCAAGTACGAAACAAACCTCGTCTGATGTTCATCGTCCGCTGTCATAGCCCGAAAGATTGCCAGCAATAATGAAGTGGGCGTCGAACCTTACGAATAATATCGCAGAACCACAACTCGAGACACACAAACGTTGCCCGACCCGAGCCATCTTGGACCAGCGTGCTTCCTTCTTTCATTATGTTCAATCGATCAGTCGTCCAAGCTATTGATCGTGTCCTGCGCCGCCGCGATCAGCGCTCGCATCTCATCTCGCATTGCGATCATCTTCGCCGAGCGCATCCCGTGACGATAGGCATTGCGATTACCGACCGGCGCGCCGGGGTTCGCGCCACCGTGGATGCGGCACCGCTTCCGGCCGCGCATGGCCGGGCATTGGCATTGCGTTCCCCGCCGGGTCTTGGCCAAGCAGCGCGGGGCCGACCGCAGCCGCAACGTTGGGCTCATGGGATTGTTCGGCAGCTTTTTCATTTGCCCCACCCCCTGGTTGATGGTTTCCGCGACAACAGCCTGTCCGCCGGGATAGACGTGCACCACCTTCACTGTCTGCTCGCCCTTGCGACGGAGCTTCGCCAGCGCCTCGGTTTGCGCGGTGAAGGTGCGGAGCATCTTGGTGGCGAGGTTTCCGAAAATCTCCGTCTGGTTGATCATATCGCATTTGCCGATCATCGCGAGGCAGCGCATCGCGGTCTCATTGGTCGCCACCATCTGCGAGAGAAGCATTGCTTCCACCTCGTTCTCCGGCTTCATGCCGTCGATCACCGCGAGTGCACCGTTGATCTCGGTGCTGGTGACCTCCCGCTGATGCGCCGCGAAGAACGTCAGCAGGTTGGACATCGAAGTGTCGATGAAACTCTGAGAAGTGGTTCCGAACGCATCGGCGAGCTGGGGCGAAACGACTTTGGCGACATCACCCGTTGCAGCCGACGTGCGATATTTGCCGGCGGCCGTCCGCTCGAGGGCGACTTGCGTGCGTACGGGCCGGTCACGAAGCATCTTTGAATTAGTCGTCAAGTTCGTTTTCACATCCGGTCAAATGTTGGCAGGTTCTGACGGCGCCCGCTAATCACTACGTATAGGCTGTCATCAACTTCTACAACCACGTTTGCTGACATTCGCTTCGCTACCTACATGGTATACTATATGTGTCCCAAACGACGGTACCGACACGGGAGCGATTTTTGGGCTGACGGTCCCAAATGAAGGACACTGGAGCAGCCATTCTCGTCCAATCAGAGTTTCACGGTCCCAATTCAGGGACACTTACAGCAACAAATTGGGACCGAGTTTTAAATTTTCAGCTGAGTTACCCGAATCTCCGATAGGCATCGAAACTCCTCGTCGATTTTAGGCCGCCAGACCGCGCAAGGAAGTGCGAAAATTGATTAGCCTTGTTCTCCTGCCTCCGCCTCGCTCTCGCTGCTGGCGATGAGTTTGGCCGGCTTCACGGGGCAAGCTCACAACCTTGCGGCCAAACTCGAATGCGGCAATGTAGCGACACGAAGTGGTCTAAGTGAGGAAGCGAATATGAGTATCGGCGAAAGGTCTGCGACAAAAATTCTCGTCATCGGCGCCAGTCGCGGCATCGGGCTTGAAACTGAGCAGACGACAGTAGGCAGTTCGCATATGACTGAGATGGGCCAGGAGCGGACATGCGGGACGAGTAGAGGTTTTAGGCCTAGCCCCCACTTGAGATAATTGACGATCGTATCGGTCCGGATCAGCCCTTTGCGGAACATCGCGGCGAACGGCAGCTTGGAGTCCTACCTGAGCGTTCAGTCAGCTTCGATCGCAGGCGGCGCAGGATGGTCTGAGCCTGGTTGCACCGAGTACTTCGCATAAATTGGGGCTGCGAAATTCTTCCAGGCCGGATATTTCCCGGGACTTGGAATAAGTCCATCAAGGACCGGTTTTTGGAAGTTGATCGGAACGGTTGCCGGAAGCCACTGCCTGTCCTTGCGCATTTTTAGGCCTTCTGCATGCAGAAGCTCGCAGATAAGCCAGCTGAAAAAGACGCATTCGGTTGACAATTCCGACAGCGAGTTTACAAGATGCGGGTAAGTTTTGTCCGCGAAGCCGTCCTTCTTGGCTACGCCAAAATACAATGCCGTCCTGTTGTCTTCGTCCGTCAGCCGCATTGCGTGGATCAAGTCGTTGCGCTGGGTCAGATCACCGTTGAGAATGCTGTTCGTGTGAGCAAGAATTGCAACGAGGCGAATGATGTCAGTGCTAGAAGGAATTTTGAAAATTAGCTCCTGCAAGGCTCCGCATTGAACCACGCCGACATTCAATTCGATCCGGTTGAGAGTGATATGAGAAGTCGACGTGTTCACTGGATTGCGGCTCGTTGTAGGCCGCGACATCATTTTGGTAGGTTCTCGTCAATGGATCGATCAGCCTGACCTTGTGCGCCAGGTACGCTTCGCAGGCACTATAGGAGATTGAGATCGCGGCGTTGGTTTCATTTATCGTACGTACGAGATCATCGCGCCTCTCTTGCCTGACTGCAAATTTACTCGCGGCAACAGCCCCGGCGAAGGCTCCCGCGAGTGCTGCCCAAAAGTTTGAATTGAATACACTCCATGCTGAACTCAAGAAGGCATAGAACTGATCGTCCATTTAAGATGCTCTCCAATGCATCGGCGACGGTCTATACCTGAAGAATGCCACGGTATGGGAGCGCTTTGCCATGGGATGGTTAGGCCCAATTCGCCCTGGCATGTGATGCCGCCCGGAATATATCTAGGGGGTCTCGCCTGCTTGTGGAACATACAACCGCTAGATGGATTGATTTAAACCGTTCTCCTACGAGAGCAGTTGAAGGGACTGGCCTCCCTGGCAAAAATTTGCTCGCAGCGCCGTGGCCGGCTCTTCATGTGGGATTTTCAAAAGGAACCTATGAATGAAACCCGGAAATTCCTATTCATCTTCATCATCGCCGCGTCTTCTGCTGCCCTAAGTCCTAACGCCATCGCACAGCAGTCGTATCCTGACCTCAAAGGGGACTTGGATCGGGCCAGGTCAGTCAATAACTCAAGGCAAAACGGACCAATGGCCGAACTCTGAAGAAAGTGGACCTGTTTTTCGGGAGGGTTCCTGGACCGTGATCATTGACCGGCAGAAGGGGAACCGGTTCACGGGGACGCAGGGACTAACTGGCGGACCGCGGCGTGATCAGCTCTTGGGCGTGATCCGGACGGATCAAAAGACCATCCTCATGATCGATGATGATGGCAGCTACTATACGGTCCTGACGGGTCCAGACATGATGGAGATGTGCCGCACTGAAATTACCTTCAACTCCCATATTGTGGGTTGTCGGCAGCTTACCCGTAAGAAGTGAGCGTCAATACATTGGGCACCTTAGCGGGCACGAGGATCTCTCGAGGCTGGCCGCCTGGCTCCGGAGTTTGGTGGCCGCCTCAACCACCCGACAATATGGCCATTCCAGTCCCTGCCATGTCGGACGAGGGCCTGAGCTTGTCCTTTCGGTGACGATCACTGTGTGATAGCCGTGCATATTCGATCGCGTTGCAGAAGCAACCGAAATAGTCTCCAATCCGGGAGCTTTTGATACCAATTCATCCGGGAATATCGGCGCGGGTTGCGGTCGGTCCAAGAGTCACAAGATTGCGCGCTGATGGATTCGAGGGGTTTCGGGTATGAAAGCACGCTCAATTCTCGTTGCCTTCATCGGCCTGCTGTTTTTCCACGGCATCGCAGCGGCACAGCAAGGTTTGACCGCCGAGGAGAAAGGCTGGCTCGCGAAGGCAAGCCGCACCGAGGACAACGGGTGGGTTCATGTCAAGATCGGCGGCGCCCCGTTCGAGCGCGGTTTCCAACATGGCTATCTGCTCGCCGCCGAGTTCAAGGATGCCTGGCGGGTTTATGACGCGATGACCCTCCAAACCACCGGGCTCGGTCTCGGCTTCTTCGTCGAGAAAGCTGCCGAGCTTCACAAATCGAAGATCCCTCCTGAGCAACTCGAGGAGATGCGGGGCATCGCCGCCGGGCTGACTAAGGCCGGCGTTTCGACCACGCTCGACCAGATCATCGGTTGGAACGCCTACATGGAGATCACCGGCTATTGGTGGCCGACTGTTGCGGCAAAATACAAGGGAGCCGCTCCCGGGGCGCAGGGAATGAGCAAAGCGAAAAGCCATTGCAGCGCTTTCATCGCCACTGGCTCGGCGACCACTGACGGCAAAATCGTCATCGGGCACGAGTCCTTCACCGAGTTCTGGAACGGCCAATATATGAATATCATCCTTGACATTACCCCGGACAAGGGAAACCGCATGGTGATGCAGACCTCACCGGGTTGGATCGCGTCCATGACCGATTTCTGGGTGACGGGCGGCGGCATCGTCGTCGTCGAGACGACGATCGTTGGATTCGTCGGGTACGATACGACCAAGGTGCCGGAGTATGTGCGCGCTCGCAATGCCTCGCAGTACGCGACCAGCATCGATGAGTGGGTCAAGCTCATGGACGCCAAAGATAATGGCGGCTACGCAAATTCCTGGCTGATCGGTGACATCAAGACCAACGAGATCGCCAAGTACGAGCAAGGTCTCATCTATACGAATTTTCAAAAGAAGACGAACGGCTGGTACTTTGGTGACAACGCGCCGGACGACCCGCGCATCCGCAACCTCGAATCTTCGGATGTTGGCTTCAACGACATACGCCAGCAAACCGGGGCTCGCCGCACGCGATGGCCGCAGCTGCTCAGCCAATACGAGGGGAAGATCAATGCCGAGGTCGGCGAAAAAATTCTCGGTGACACCTTTGATGTCTATCTAATGCGAATTGAGCCCTCGTCGCGCACGATCAGCGCGCATTACGATACCGATCCCCCAGCCCTTTGTCAGCGACCCCAATGCGGTTTGGAACGTGCCTTACTATCCTGCCGGATCGGTGGACGGCAAAGTGACCACTGCGGAAGCCGCCAAGACCATGAGCATGTGGGGGCGGTTTGGCCGGGCTGATGGTCTTGCATTCGACGCGGACGAGTTCCTCCGTGTTCACCCGCAATGGAACTGGCAGGCTGGTTATTTGAAGAACCGGCCACACGAGGAATGGACATTGTTCGATGGGGCGAAGTAACTCATTTTTTGTCTGCCGCGAAGAGCATTCGAAGGATGGTCGATATCCCACCAGTCTGGCCTAACAAATCCAAGGAGTATGGATTCGGAACGGGTTCCACAGTCGGGCCTGTCGGCGCGTGACTAGGTTTCGGCCATGATGATGCTCATGTCTTATCAGCCTACCATGACTCTGGTCTTCGCTAGCGTCTTTCTCGCGCTTATCTTCGGCTGGTTGAACCAGCGACGGCTCGCGGTCGCCTGCTTGTTGGCCTGTCTCGCACTCGCGGTGTGGCAGTTCCTGTTCGAGATCTACGATCCAAAGGCAGGTTTCCGCATGCCTTGGATCCAGAACTCAGCTTCAAGATCCATATCTGCTGCCGGGCGCGGGTTGAGCCATGATCGACGCTGTCGCCTCCAACAGCACCCAGCGTCTCCTCGCGCTCCTCAACTATGTCTATCTTTTGCTAATGATGATGGTGATCGCTGGCATCCTCACGGCGGCGATGACGCTTCAATATGCGAGAGGTGAGCTTCCCTGCCCTCTCTGCCTGTTGCAGCGGATCGCGATGTTCGGCGTCTGCTTTGGAATCATGCAGAACTTCCGACGCGGCTTCTCGTACCAGAACACCGGTTTCAGTCTGCTGTTCACGATCTTTCTGCTCGTTGTCTCGGTGCGGCAGACGCTGCTCGACATCTATCCGCGTCCAGGCCACGCATATATTGGCTCGGCGGTGTTTGGTATTCACATGCCGGTTTGGTCGATCATCATCGCGTTGTGCCTGCTGAGCGCATATGCTGCTAAGCTGGCAGCGATTGGTGGTGACGAATATCTCAGCAAGGCACCCCCGAGCGAATTTCCGCTCGTCAAGAAGCTCGCGGACATTCTCAGCCTTTACGTGATCGCAATCAGCGCCATCAACGTGATTTCCGTCTTACTGCAATGCGGCTTCAACGAATGCCACACTTTCGGATACCAGCTGCTCCAGTAGCCTGGTTGGTGCAACGACCCATAACAACACCTGCCAGCCTTAACTCAAGTGGAAAGCCATGCAAAATTTTGAACGGCATGATCGCAAAGTTCGTCGGGTTGAACTCCTGCCGAGCCTGATAGTGCTGGGCTGCATTACAACAGGGGCGTTCGCGCAAGATCAAGACTGCAAGTCAAACTTGACCGGCTCACCTGCAGCAATGGTCGAACAGAAATCCGCGCCAGACCTGATGGACCCGGCATCGGACGAGAAATTATTGTCATATGATTTCAGCACACGTATGAACTTGGGATCGGGCAAAGAGCACGCGAGATGGCGTGAGTACCGAACTCAACATTAAAGAGCTAATCGATTTCAGAATTCACTGTCTTTGATCCCGCCTATGTCACGCATCGAAAAGAGCGCCAGGACCGCTTCAATTTACTGCGGCTACGGCTCGATGACGCAAAGCGCCTGAAGCAGTTTCGCTACTGCTCCGAACAACTCTTCAAACTGTCGAGAGTCCTTGTTGAGTACACCGCTCTTTGGCCGTTGGCCGACGCCGCACTTGATCGGCTGGAACACAGCCTCGGCCAGCCCGATCAGGCCGACGCCGGCAAGCAGAAACCGAATGGGGCATGGGGAGGCTGCGTTAACAACTTTGTGTTCGAACTCGATCAAACAGTGGACGCTCTTGATCAGCTCTCCAGTGAATCCAACCCCCGGCCGAAGCTGACTTATCCTTTGAATTTCCTGTCCCAGATCGAGCGGCCTGACCAGTTGCTGGGTATTATCTATTCACACCAGATTTCAAATATCGCCGCCTCCGGGGTTTTTAACCGAGAAAGTCTCGCATCGCTGAGCGAATCAGTGCCACAGCTCTTGTTCAAATCGTATTTGAGCCGCATCGCCAGCGACAACGGCGTGAACTTCCTCACGGATGGCTATCGCCAGTCCTATTTGAGATTTCTCAATGACACGCAGGATCCGAGTTCGGGGTTTTGGGGTCCCTGGTTAAGTCTCCACGATGGCATCTACCGGCTTCTCGATCTTAGCATGACCTATCACATCATCGCATATCGAGATGGGTGTGTTGGCAGGTGGCCACAGATCATTGAGACATTGTTCGAAATCAAGGACCTTCCATATCCATATGGCTGGCTCTGGCGAGGCAAACTCAATGATCATAACAACTACGACATTGTACGGTTTTTCAGGCTGGCATGGCCGAGAATTAGCGAGCCACAAAGGCAGCGTGCTCGGGCGGAAATAGAAAAAATGCTGAACTGGACGCTTAGCCATTCCTTTACATCAAATGGCACGTTGATTTTTGATAAGGAATTCTACGACTTCACTAGGCGCCGCCTATTACTTTACAATATCCTTCCTCGATGAAGCAGGGTTTTGGCGCAAGGAAAAACGATTTTGGAATCCCGCCTTTGCAACGTCCCAGCGTGCGTCGGCTCTTTGCACGGCCTTACGAACTCAGGTCGCGACCTTGGCGGGTGCCACCTGGGCAGCGGCGTCGGCGCTAACAAAACTTCAGGCGAACTGCACGACTCCGTAGCCGCCTACTCTACGCTACCGCTCGCAACTAGCAGCTGATCACCTTTGGCTGGGCATGCTGTCTTGCTCTTTGGCTGGTGGTCAGTGCACTACGCATACGCTTCGAAACTCGATCCGGCCTCGCATCCGCGCACAGCTGTTTTGGCTCGACAGTGGGCGGCCTCGGCTCGCTGCTCGACCCTTGCGGGGTGCGTGGTCTCGATGATCGCGGCGCTTCTCTCCCTATACCTCTGAGCCCAACGCTGGATCGACTGACACCAGACGGATTGGGAGGCCAACAGCAGCTTCAACCATAGCTTCGGGAACTCCGCACCATTGGTCGGCATCGCCGGCCGCTCTTTTGCGCTAGTCTAACCGCTACCTTTGTTCCCGGGAAAGTTTGCATCCCGCATGGGGGCGCGTCGATTTGGATAGATGATGGCTTCACGGTATTTGTCGGAAAGACGACCACGGCCAATTCGGGTTCACCGGCGACGTCGGCGTCCTCCTGAGCACGATACATCGACATCCAACACAACGATCGAGTGGGTCTTCCAATCGCAGACCGACCAAAGCAGTCACTGCCGTGTCTGCTCAGGGTCAAACTCGGCTGTAGAGGCGCATCGGTGGGAAGTCTGCTTTACCCGAATGAACAGAAGTTTGCCGCCGAGGCCATTTAGACTGGGTTGGGCCAATTCCGGACCTTCGTCGGCTGGCACGAGACTTATCCTTCCGTTTACTCGGCGTCCCTCGGGTCCCACTCCTTTGGGGACGGCCGATCCCAGGCGCGCCCGCGTTTTGGCGCCGCCCGTCGCTAGGAAATCATGGTGTGCAAGTCGTTGTGACTTAAAAGAGGACCAATTCTGAGGCGGTAGATAGATCGGGAGCCAACATGCGGGCACTAGCGCTCGAACACCTTCATTCGAATACCGTAGGCATTTACGGTGATGTGCTCCTCGACCGCGGGATTGAGGTTAATCGCGTTCGCCTGGACCTCGGCGAACCGCTTCCCGATCGGCGCAATTATGACCTGCTCGTTGTCATGGGCGGGGGCATGAGCGCCTATGAGGATCATCTATACCCGTGGCTTACGGAAGAGAAAAGCGCGATCCGCGAGGCTGTCGCCGCGGGGGTTCCCTATTTCGGCGTTGGGTAGCCAGTTGCTGGCCTCAGCCCTCGGGGCTCGCGTGTTCAAGGGGCCGGAGCCCGAGTTGGGCGTCAGTCCGGTTCTCCTGTGCGACGCCGCGCGCAGCGATCCGGTATTCAGAGGCTTTCCGCCTGACCTCGAAGTCTTCGAATGGCATTCCGACACGTTCGACTTGCCGGAGGGCGCCGTGCGCCTCGCACGGTCCTCCCGCTACGAAAATCAAGCCATCCGCGCAGGCCAGACCGCTTATGCGATCCAATGCCATCTGGAAACGACGCTCAAGGACGTTCAGCACTGGTTCGACGCGTGGCCCTCTCTCGGGGAAACATTCGAGACCCGTTATGGCCGTGGCTCGCTCGCCGAATTCCTGAAGGAGTATGAGCGCTCAATGCCTCTGCTCCAGCAGAATGCGCGTCAGCTTTTCCGCCGCTGGCTGGAGAACGCGCTCGCGCATGGGCGCCCGCTCCTGTCTACGAGCGGCGCGAGCAAGGTCATCCTCTCGGATGAGCGACTTCTCGGACGCGCCCGTGAACTGGACCGCATCAACCGGTCGCTCGATGAGGCCCGAGCGGGCCGCAGCGGCACGATCGTGATCCGCGGTGAGACCGGGATTGGCAAGACGGCCTTACTCGACGCCGTCAGCGAGCGTGCTGCGGGCATGCGCGTCATGAGAATTTCAGGTTCCGAGGACTTGACCGATCGCCCCATGCCGGGCTCGGGCAATTGTGCCGACGCTCTCAGTGGTATCGGCTCCCTTCCGGCCACCCTGCGGCAAGCCTTGGATGCGACACTTGGTTTCGCCACTGCTCGAGAACAGTGATCGCCTCTACGCCTATGCCGGCGCGCTGTGGCTGCTTGCAGCCGCCGCGGAGAAGGAGCCGCTCCTTGTTTGCGTCGACGACGCGCATCTGCTCGACGACGCCTCGCTCCATGCGCTGGCGTTCATCGCTGGTCGGATCGACGCAGAAGGAATAGCGATGCTCATCGCAACGGGAGGCGACCCGGGACCGTTCGGGGGAGCCCAGGTCATTGACCTTCAGCCCCTCGACCGCGCTGCTTCCCTGACCCATCTCAAGCGGACTTTCGGCGACGCGTTATCGCCGGCCGTAGCTAACGAGGTGCTCCACGTCGCCGGAGGCAATCCGCTGGCGCTGCGCGAGATCCCCTTGAGCCTCACGCCGGACCAAGGCGCCGCGAAAGTTCCGCTCGGCAGCGCGCTCCATTCCTTGGGATCGGCCGAACGGGCAATCCTCACCCGTATCGGTGCGCTTGAAGAAAATGTCCGCCGCGGCCTGCTCGTGGCGGCGCTCGGTCACGGAGAGGATAGAGCAACCATAGCGCGGGCGCTCCAGTCAGCTGGCGTGAGCCTTGAGGAGCTGCGGCCGGCCCAGAACGCCAAGCTTGTCGAGATTGCAGAAGCCGGCCTCTCATTCCTCCATCCCATCATTCGCTCAACCGTCGTATACGGAGCGCTTCGTTCAGAGCGGCGTGCCGCTCATGCCGCCCTGGCCAAAGCCACCAGTGCCGATTCATCCATATGGCATGCGGCACGCGCTGCCGCCGGACCCGATGAGGCGATCGCGGCTGCGCTCGAGGGGTTGCCCAGGGAATGATCTCGAGAATGGCGAATTTGGTAGCGGCACGCGCGCTGGAGCTTTCGGCGCGTCTCAGTCCCGAGCGGACCAGTCGGGCTAGGCGACTGATCGCTGCGGCTGAGGCGGCGGCTCGCTTCGGTCACATCTATGCGGCGATCGATCATGTCGAAGCTGCTCTCCCCGACCTCGATGATGAGAGTTCGCGAGCTGCAGCCGATCTGCTCCTCGGCGAGCTCCTGGCGCGCAGCGGCTCAGCGTCGCGGGCGGAGCCGACCTACTCGTCAAGGCGGCAACGCGCTGCGAAAGATCCGACCGGCCGAAGGCCGGCCGTCTGCTCGCTGCTGCGGTGATGCCGGCGCTGCGCGCCCGGAAATGCGGCTCGCGCCGGTGAGATCGCTCGGGAGGCCCTTGAGCTGGCGAAAGGGGGGCCGACCGAGGCAGCTGCGATGATCGTGCTCGGCACCGCGCTGACCTTTACCGGCGATCCAAGCAGCGGCCGCGCTCATCTGCTTCGGGCGGCCGAATTCAGCGACCAGCTCCAGGCCGATCCTCAGATGCGCGCCTATCTGGGTGCAGGCTTCGCCTCGTCGGCGAGCACGATCGTGCACGGGACATTCTTTTACAGCTGATCAGCAATGCGCGCTCGCACGGACGAACTCGGTCTGCTTCCCTATGCGCTGGTGCGCTTAGCCGACGTCGATCTCGACAGAGGTCAATGGTCCGCGGCGCGTGCTTCGCTTGAAGAGGCCATTTCGCTGGCGCGCGAAATGGGGCGCGCCGCTGATCTGGGTCTTGCTTTGGGTTCGCTCGGCTCGCTCGACGGCGCGCAGGAGCGGGCCGTCGACTGCCATCGTCGTGCTGGCGAGGCCCTGGCTCTCGCTCAGCGTTTGGGCGCGGGCTCTCGCCTCGATCGCGCAATCCCGGGCTTGGGTCTTCTTGCGCTTGGCCGCGGTGAACTGGATTCCGCAATCGAGTACTACGCGCAGATGCGCAAGACGCAGAGCGAGCAGGGCTGGTCCGATGCGGCCGTGAAAGCCCTCCCGATCGCACGCGAGGTCTGGTCGAGGCGCTCGTCGGTGCGGGGCGCAATGCGGAAGCCGAGGATGTGGTTGCGATCTTCGAACAGGAAGTGCGCCAGGCGAAGCGGCCTTCGGCGCTGGCGGCCCTGGCTTGCTGCCGCGGACTGCTTGCCAGGCCGGAAGATGTCGATGGGTTCTTTGGCGAATCCCTGGCCTGCGGCACCGAAGGCATCGGCCCCTTCGAGCATGCCCGTACCCTGCTTGATTACGGCCGGCGGCTTCGGGCAATAGGCCGGGTCGGCGATGCCGTGCCACATTTGAATGACGCCTTCACGGCTTTCACTCAACTCGGGGCGGAGCCATGGCTC
>CAVUUY010000017.1:0-74026 GCA_963744915.1 uncultured Alphaproteobacteria bacterium | reverse complement strand
CGGAAGCGGTGGCCAACTTTTCGCCGGGGGCGAAAGCCGGTTACGGACTGATCTGGCCGGGGGGTTTAGGATCAGTTCGGAACCGGCTCTTTCTTTGCGCCGGCAGCTTCATTTGTAGGCGATCGCCGCGCTGGTCGGGCCGGTCAGCGGCTTGAGCTCGGTGGCACGGAACCCCGCCTCGAGACACCAGGATCTGAATTGCGCATGCGTGTAGTCGAAACCGTCATTGGTCTCGATCAGCATGTTGAGCGACATCAAAAGCCCGAAGGTGTTGCGGCGCCGGTCGTCGTCGATGACATTCTCGATGGCGATGAGGCAGCCGCCCTCGGGCAGCGTCTCATAGGCCTTGCGGATCAGCATCTTCTTGGTGTCGAGCCCCCAATCGTGGAGAATGTTGCCCATGGTGATGACATCCGCCCGGGGCAGCGGGTCGTCGAAGAAGCTGCCCGATTGGAGAACGACCCGGTCGCTCAGGCCCTGCGCGGCAATGGCGCGGCGAGCCACCTCGGTGACCGGCGGCAGATCGAAGCTGATGCAGGTGACCTTGGGGTGGCGCCGCGCCACCGCCATGGCGAGCGCCCCACTCGCGCCGCCGATATCGCACATGCTGCGGTATTTCGAGAAGTGGAAGGTCTCGGCAAGAGCCGCGAAATTGCCCAGTTGGCTGCCCGCCATCGCGGCCACGAAGGCCTCCAGCCGGCGCGGGTCGGCGTAGAGGGCATCGAACAGATCCTTGCCGTCCGTTCCCTTGAGCTCGCTCTGCGGCCTGCCGCTGCGCAAGGCCTCCGTCAGGCTGCCCCAGGAATGATAGAGGCGGGCATTGGCCATCTCGAGAATGCCGCCGATATAATGCGGGCTGGCGCGGTCGAGGAAACGCGCCGTCTGCACGCTGTTGGAATAAAGCGCCGTTGCGCCCAAGCCCTGCCGCTCGAGCAAGCCCAGCGACACCAGCGCGTCGAGAAAGTCCTCGACACCGCGCCCGTTCAGCTGGAGCGTCTTGGCGATATCCCGGCCGGTCGTCGGCTTGTTGGCGAGCATGGTGAAGAGCTGAAGCTCGACGGCGCTCAGCAGCACCTTCGAGGCGAAGAACCCCATACCGATCTGCATGATCTGGGATGAATCCGGGGGAGCGGTCAGGGTCGCCTCCTGGTCACCGGGTGAATGGGCGGTGAAGCTACACCGAAAGCAAGCGGGCCGGCAATCCGACTGTCAGGATTGCGACAAGGGCTCCGCAGCTCGGCGCGGCACGACGAGATTGGACACCAGCACCTGCACCGGCTCGTCCTTCTGATTGAAGGTGGTGGTGCGCACCGTCACAAGCCCGATGTCGGGGCGCGATCTGGACGGCCGCATCGCCATCACCTCGCTTTCGAGCCGCAGCACGTCACCCGGGCGCACCGGTCGCGGCCAGCGCAATTCATCGACGCCGGCGCCGACGAGGCCGCCGGCCACCCTGAGCTCGCTGTCAACAAGTAGACGCATGGTCAGCGCCGCGGTGTGCCAGCCGCTCGCCACCAGGCCGCCGAAAAACATGTCGCGCGCCGCTGCCTCATCGAGATGAAAGGACTGCGGGTCGAATTCCGCGGCGAAACTCTTGATGCGGTCCGCCTCGACCCGGTGCTGTCCCGAGCCATAGATCTGGCCAACTGCAAGGTCTTCGAAATAGAGAGTCATCATTCCTGTCCGATCAAGGACCATGTTTCACGTCTATCGCGCATCGTCAAGAACGCGCAACCTTGACGGTTGCCATTGGCCATTCTAATGAGGTTGGTGAAAAATGCCCGATAAGCGCCGCTTCCGCCACGCTAACGGTGAGCATACAATCCATCGCGCGAGGTTCAAGGAGAACATTGACCAAGCCGAATGGCAGGGCTGTGGAACGAACCGGCGCCGATGACGCGCGCGATGGCGGTCAGCCTGCCTCCGGCCTCCTGCTCAAGACATCGATCCCATCCTGGGAAACCACCTCGATCCTGACGGGCGAGCCGCGGGAGCTGCTTGCTCACCTCAACCAGCACACCCGGACGGGGTTGGAGAAGATCGATGCGATCGGTCGCGGCAGGTTCTCCTTCAGCCGCGTCGAGGTCGATCTCGGCCGGGTGCGCCTGGCCGAAGCGCGCAGCACCTCGGTCAACATGCAGGGCCGGGCCTCCTCGCTCGTCACCGTCATCGTCTCGGAGCAGGGGCAGAGCCTGTTCAAGTGCAAGGCGGGCGAAGTGGTGAGCAGCAAGGGCGATGCCGCAATCATTGCCGCCCAATGCGACATGACCTTTCAATCCTCGCCCGACGATATCCGCTACATCATCCAGTTTCCGCAAAAGCACGTTCACGAGTTGCTGCAGGACCGCGAGCACGGGCCCGTCAAGGAGCTTGGCAAGCCTCTGCGGCTCGAATTTTCATCACCGGTCGCCACCAATTTTCACCGCGCCATCAACTTCATCTGGCGCCAGCAGATCGTCCCGACCAGCCAGCTGCGGGCGGCCTATGACGAGATCCTGCTGCACGGCTTGGCGCGGCTGCTGGCGCCGGTGCTGCTGGATGGCACGTCGAACCAGGCGCCCGATCCCGGTCCGGCGCATGTGAACCGCGCCTGCGAGATGATCCGCTCCAGGGCCGTGGATCCCATCCGGGTGGCCGAGATCGCAAGCGAGCTCGGCGTCACGGCGCGCTGCCTGCAGCTGGGCTTTCGCCGGTATCTCGGCACCACCCCGCACCAGTTCCTGCGCGACTGTCGCCTCGACCTCGCGCACCGCATGCTCAGCAGCGCGTCGGCCGGGCAGACGACCACATCGATCGCTTATGATTGCGGCTTCGGGCATCTCGGCGAATTCTCCCAGAGCTACTGGCGCCGCTATGGCGAAAGCCCCTCCGAGACCTTGCGGCGGTCCCGCAACAGCCAACCGCCCGGGTCATGAGCGCCAGCGCAGCAACCGGCGCTCGATGCGGTCGAAGATTAGCGTGCTCGTATAGCCGATCACCCCGAGGAGGATGATTGCGGCATAGAGATCGGCCGACCGGAACGAGCGCGAGGCGAGCAGGATCGTCTGCCCGAGGCCGTGCCGACCGGTCAGCATCTCGCCCACCGTCGCCAGGATCAGCGCCATCGCGAGCGCGATACGCATGCCGGAGAGAATATCGGGCATGGCATGGGGCAAGGCGATCTTCACCATGGCGCTCAGCCGGGTCAGGCCGAGGGCCTGGCTGACATCGTTGAGCCGCGGCTCGACCGTGACGAACCCGTGGATGGTTGCCATCAATATCGGCCACAGCGCTCCGAAGGCGATCACCGCCAGCATCATCGACTCGGTGAGGCCGAAGAATGCGATGGTGACCGGGATGATCGCCGAGGACGGGAACGGCCGCAGGAATTCCAAAGTCGGCGTGAGATAGGCGCGCGCCGTGGCCGATGTTCCGATCATCGCGCCGAGACCGATGCCGAGGCAGGCGGCAATGAACAGCCCGACCAGCATGTGCCTGATCGTGGCAAGCGACATCGCCGCGAGGTTGCCTGTGGCAAGCCCCTTGAGCAGCGCCGACCAGATGCGTTGCGGCGTCGGCAGGAAGACCGGCGACACCAGCCGCATTTCGGTGACCAAGGCCATCAAGGTGACCAGGAGCACGGCGAGGCCAAAGCTCGCCAGCTGCCACAGGAAGTGTTCCCGCCGTGTCATGCGGCTCTTCCGAAGAGCCGCGCCTCGACCCGGAGCAGCAGCGCATTCAACGACCAGCCGAGGAGCCCGATCCACAACAGCAGGGCGAACATCAGGTCGGGCTGCAGCGACTGCTGCGCCACCGTGATGGCATAGCCGAGGCCCAGCGGATTGGCCGTGATCTCGACGGTCACCGCCACCACCAGCGCGATGCCGAGCGCGATGCGGAAGGCGACGAAGATCCGCGGCAGGACCGCCGGCAGCACGACCTTGGTCACCCGGGCGAAGAGGCCGAGGCCGAGGGCCTGCGAGACCTCCAGCAATTGCGGCTCGATGCCCCTGATCGCGGAGCGCGTCATGAGGAAGATCGGCCAGAGCGCGGCAAGCGTCACAACCGCGATCTCCATGCGGTAGCCAAATCCGAAGATCAGCAGCGACAGCGGAATGAGCGCCACCATCGGCACCGGGCGGATCGCCTCGATCGGAACCTTCATGAGATAGTCGGCGCTGCGGAACAGCCCCAGCGGGATCGCCAGCAGCAGGCCGATCACGAGTTCGAGCAGCAGGCCCGAGCCGGCGGTGACCAGCGTATCGCGGGTCGCCCCGAGGGCTGCGCCGCTGTCGAGCGTGCGCAGTGCCGCGGCGAGGACAGCGCTCGGTGCGGCAAAGGCATCCCGTTTGACGGAGCCGGTCGTGGCGAGGATTTCCATCGCGACCAGGAAGAGCGATGGCAAGACAAGTCCGCGCCAGTCGAAGCCGCGCCGTGCCTGATCCGCCCTCACTGTTCGCGACGGTCGCGCTGGACCGTGCCGATGAAGTCGTGCAGCGCCCGCCGCAGCCGCGCGAATTCCGGGTCTTCCCGCGTCGTCAGCTGGTCGCGCGGCCGTGGCAGATGCACCGCGACCGTTTCGCGGATGCGACCGGGACTGCCGGACAGGCCGATCACCCGATCGCCGAGATAGATGGCCTCGTCGAGAT
Source organism: uncultured Alphaproteobacteria bacterium (assembly GCA_963744915.1). Lineage (GTDB taxonomy): Bacteria > Pseudomonadota > Alphaproteobacteria > Rhizobiales > Aestuariivirgaceae > DATAFF01. The sequence goes on along the minus strand of CAVUUY010000017.1, from coordinate 69,398 downwards.
CATGGGTGACGAACACGATGCTCGCATCGCTGGCCGCGGCGATGGCGAGCGTTTCGTCCTGCAGCGTCTGCCGGGTCATGGCATCGAGCGACCCGAACGGCTCGTCCATCAGCAGCACCGATGGCTCCTGCGCCAGGCAGCGGGCAATCTGCAGCCGCTGCTGCATGCCGCCGGACAGCTCGCGCGGCAGCTTGTCGGCATCGCCGGCGAGCCCCACCTTGGCGAGCAGCTCCTCGATCCGGCGCTGCCGGGCCGGCCGCGGCATGCCGATCGCCTCGAGTGCCAGCGATACATTCTGGGCCGCGTTACGCCATGGCAGCAGCGCCTTGCCGTAATCCTGAAACACGAAGGCGATGTCGGAGCGCGGCCGGCTGACCGGGTTGCCCTGGTAGCTGACCGTGCCGGCGGTGGGGCTGAGGAGCCCCGCCAGCAGCCGCAGCAGCGAGCTCTTGCCCGAGCCCGACGGCCCGACAACGCACACGACCTCGCCATTGCCGACCGCGAGCTCGATGTCGCGCAGGATCGGCACAATGCCGAGATCGAGCGAAACCTTCCGGGCGGCGATGACCGGCTCGGTGGCGGAGCTGGCCGCGCTCAGCGGTGGCGGCCGCATTCGATGGTGGTGCAGCTGTCCTGACATCTCTGAAAAATCAGCGGAAGATCAGCTTGTCTACATCGATTGTCGACTCCAGCATATCATTCTTGCGCATGATATCGACCCACCATGACACCTGCGCCGCGGTGACGTTCGGTTGCGTTTGGCCCAGATCGAGCTTCCGGGTGAGATCGGCGGACAATTTCGTGTATTTGGCAATATAGGCGCGGGTCTGGTCGGGGTTAGTCAAAGCAAACTGGCCGGCTTCAACGATGGCCGCCTTGAACTGGCGCGCCTGTTCGGTGTTCTTTTCCGCCCAGTCCCGCATGGTGGCGAACAGCAGGATGCTCTGATCGCTCGGCAGATCCTCGATATAGTGGAAGGCGACCGTGGCCGTGCCGGCCTCGAGGATGCGCGACATCACCGGCTGCCCGGTCAGGACCGCATCGACCGAGCCGCTTCGCAGCGCGTCGTTCATGTTGAAGAACGCCACCTCGACAAAGGTCACCTGGCTGGAATCCACCTCCTTCGACTGGAGCCAATGGAGGAACAGCACGTGCAGGAATGCCCCGAGCCCCGGCACGCCCACCGTCCTGCCGATGAAATCCTGCGGCCGCCTGATCGCCACCTCGGGCCGGGCCAGCACCCCGGTGTTCTTCTTCACGGTCGGTCCCGTCACGGTGTCGCCGGCAATCGCCACGAGGTCGATCCCGCCGTCCACCGCCTGGAGGAAAACCGATGGCGTCGCGCCGCCGATCTGCAGCGAATTGGCCATCAGCGCCTGCGGTATGACGGAATTGAGAGTGAGCAGCACCGGCTCGACATCGAGACCGCGCTTGGCGAAAAATCCCTCCTCCCTGGCTATGAACAGGGGAAAGAAGTCGGCCGATGCCGTGTAACCGACCTGGATCGGCTGCGCCACGGCGATGCCGGCGCACCACAAGGCAAGCGCCGCCGCGACCACCAGACGCGGAAAGAACCGCAAAAAGAGCCTCCGACAGGAGTGCCGACCGTTCGAGCCGCATGTTCTTCCGGCCCCTGCAGCCAAGTCAATTTACCTCAGCGCGAAATTCGCCGGTCATTTCAAGACGAACGGCTGTCATGGGCAGAGGGGATCAGTGGCGCGTCCGGGTCGGCGGGCAGAGCAGCTCGACAAATCCGTTATCGAGTTGCTCGAGCACCCGCTTGCAGAAAAGGTCAAGCGGGCCGACCTCCTGGCCCTCGAGCTCGCGGTGGCGGATTTCGTCGTTCTGGGCCCACAACGCCACTTTCGCCATGGCCCACAGCTCGGCCGGGGAGGCCGGGGTGGCGGACATCAGCTGATTGGCGATGGTGATGAGCTCCGGCGTGTATGCGCTCACCACTTCCTGAGCGCCCTCGCCCTTGATCTCGATATGGCGCAAGTCGGCCCGCAGGCGTTCGAAGCGGGAAGCGAGCTCCAGAATGTCCGATTGAGATGCAAGCTTTTCCATACTCACACGCATAACTGAACGCATTACACACTCAACGTGGCAATTGCAGCGCAACCCCGTGGCAAAGGCAACGGCGCGTCGCGGCCGGTCTCGAGATTTATTTCTATTATTGCAATCCGGACACACCGAACGACCGTCCACCGGGTCGTCAAAGGTCTGTTTTTGTTCCTCTTTTAGCCGACAAGGGAAGGTTGTAGGAGTTCGCCGTGGGCCAAGCTTTCGGGGGAGCGCTGGGCATGCTGAGCAAGGTCGTCGCCGACATCGTCGCCGAGCGGCAGCGGCTTGAGGAGATCGGGCTGCCGCCCAAGGAGCGCCGCTACCGGCCGAGCGATCTGCCCAAGGCAGCTGCCGCCTATGCCTTGGCCGGCGTCCAGCGCTACGCCAATGACGGATGGCCCGAGCTGTTCTGGCCATGGCCGAGGACCCGCTTCCAGCCCGCCCGGCCGCGCGACAATCTCGTGCGCGCGGCGGCGCTGATCATCGCCGAGATCGAGCGGCTGGACCGCCTCGCGGTGCGGCCGGCGCCGGAAGATGACGACCTCGTTTGACATTTCGCGCGCTCGGGACTGAACTTGCCTCCTTGCGCCCGGTCAAGTGGCGCGTGGGAGGAACCGATAACTCGCGTGAACATGAACCGGCGCGACGCCTTGCGCCTCGCCTTGTCCCTCTCGGCCGCCGCCGGGCTCTGCCTCGCGCCGCCGCGCGCTCATGCGGCCGGCACGATCAATTTCGCCGACATCGGCGTGGGCGATCCGGGCGGCGACTGGTCGAAGTTCAAGGCGGCGAGCGGCTATGACGTCAATCTGGTCTCGATCGGCAATGCCCCCTCCGCCATCCTCAACGTGCTGATCGCCTCGGGCGGCCAGGGCACCTATGACATCATCAACATCGTCGGCGGCATGCAGAAGCCGCTGGTCGACAACGACTCTCGTCGAGAAGATCGACACCAGCCGGCTGCCGAACTGGGCCAACGACAGCTATGTCGATGAGTTCCTCGGCAAGGGCAAGCCGGGCTTCCAGTTCATCGGCTACGACAATGACATCTATGGCGTGCCGACCGTTCTGCAGGGCGACAGCTTCGCCTATCTGCCGGAGAAGACCGGCAAGCTCGATTCCTATGCCGCGCTGTTCGATCCGAAGTGGAAGGGCTATGTGGCGCTCGAGGACAATTACACCACCGCCGGCCAGAAGACCGCGCTCTATCTCAAGAAGAATGGCCTCGCCAACATCGCCAATCCCGACGACATGACCAAGGAGGAGTTCAAGACGGTCACCGACTTCCTGATCGATCAGAAGAAAAAGGGCCAGTTCCGGGTGATCTGGAACAGCTTCGAGCAGGCGGTGAACCTGATCACCAGCAAGGAGGTCTATGTCATCGACTGCTGGGAGCCGATGGTGTTCGTCGCCAAGTCGAAGGGGATGGATGTCGTCTATGCCGATCCCAAGGAGGGATACCTGCTGTGGGCGATGGCGGCCTATCTGGTGAAGAACCCCAACCGCCGCTGCCGAGCAGACGGAAGCCGCCTACAAGCTCCTCGATTTCATGCTGGGCGGCTGGTACGGCGCCAAGATCACCAATCTGCGCGGCTACATGACCAATCCGCAAGCCGTGAGCTATGCCAAGGACACGCCGGCCGAGTTCCCGGCCGAGGAGGCCAAGCGGGTCGCCGAGATCACCGAGAACGTCCGGCGCAAATTCCGTCTGGGAGGCACCTGGCAGAACCGCTGGCCGACCGAGGTCGAGTTCTACGAATCGGAGTGGTCGCGCTTCAAGGCGGCGTGATCCCCAGGAGCGTCGCTGGGGTGCGGGGCGTGCGAATGGCGGTCAGGCCTTGGGCGCGGCGCGTCCTGCTCTGCCTGCCGATGATCTTCGTCGCGGTCTTCCTCGTCATTCCCCTGGGGCTGACGGTGATGATCAGCTTCTGGGAGCGGGCAGGTGTAAAGTTCCGCCCTGCATTGTCGCTTGCCTCCTATGTCTCGCTGGTCGGCGGGGCGCGCCTCGATGTGCTGCAGCGCAGCCTCGTCGTCGCCATCGAGGCGACAGCGCTGTCGCTGGTCATCGCCTATGTCATCGCCTATTTTCTGGCCCGCAAGGTCGCGCCGGCGACCGCTCGCATCGTGCTGGTCCTGTTCACCGTTCCGTTCCTCATCAACTACATCGTTCGCGACGTTTCGTACACCGTCCTTCTCGGCCGCACCGGCGTCGTCAACAGCGCCCTGCTGGCGGCCGGCATCATCGATGCCCCGCTCGACTGGCTGCTCTACAGCGATTTTGCCGTCCTTCTCGGGCTGATCTCGGCCTATATGCCGTTCATGATCTTTCCGCTGTTCCTGTCGATCGGCGCCATCGATCGGCAATATCTCGAAGCAAGCGCGCTGCTCGGTGCATCGCCTTTCACCATCTTCCGCACCATCACCCTGCCGCTGTCGCTGCCGGGCGTGTTTGCCGCCGGCCTGTTCGGCCTGGTCGGCTGCCTTGGCGAAAGCGCCGTGCCGATCATTCTCGGCGGCGTCGGCTATGAGCTTATCGGCAACACCATCACCAGCAGCATGGACGTCCTGAACTACCCGCTGGCCGCCGCTCTCTCCTCGGTCGTCATCGTGCTGATGCTGCTCATGATCCTCGGCTGGTACCTCGTCTTCGATATGCGGAGCTTCCTCGGCCGCATCCTCGAATGGAGAGCGTGATGGAGAACCATGCGGCGCGATGGCGATCGTGGCCCCTATGGCTCATCATCGCGCTCGCCCTCGCCTTCCTCTATGTGCCCCTCATACCCTCGCTGGTTGCCTCGCTCCAGGGGGTGCGGCCCGGCGAATGGACGCTTGGCTGGTATGGCGAGCTCTGGCGCACGCCGCTGATCGTCGGCGCCTTCCGGGCATCGGCAATGGTTGCCGTGATGGTCGGCATTCTCGCACCGCTGCTCGGCCTCCTCGCCGCCCTGTCGATCCGCGAGCTCGGCATGCCGCGCTTGATCCTCCTCACCATGCTCCTGCCGTTGTTCATTCCCGGCGTCAGCATGGGTCTCGCCAGCGCCTTCCTGTTCCGGCTGCTCGGCATCGCCCCCTCGCTCGCCACCATCGTCATCGTGCAGACGCTGTGGGCCCTGCCCTTCGCGACGCTGATCATCCTCACCGCGATGTCCACTTTCGATCCGCAATATCTCGAGGCCGCCTATCTGGCCGGCGCCGGGCGCTGGCGGGCCTTTCGCGACATCGAGCTGCCGCTCATCGCCTCCGGCATCACCGGCGCAGTGAGCTTCTCGGCGATCCTGTCGATCAACGAGACGATCAGGACCAGCGCCGTGCAGGGACCATGGAACACCATTCCGACCTATGTCTGGTCGACCTACCGCCAGGTCGGGCTGTCGCCCGTGCTCTACGCGCTGATGGGGCTGATCATCATCGCGACCGTCGCCATCGTGCTGGCCTATCTGCTGCTCAGCCGGCCCGCCCGCCCGCAGTGACGGTGATGGCGCGCTCGACCGCCCTGACCGTCATTGCCGGATCCATCGAGGCGAGATCCGCCCGCTGATGCAGCTCGAGCAGCGATTCGGCGCGGAGCTCCGCGAGCATGGCCGCCACCTGCGCCGGCGCATAGGGCACGTGGATGAAGCCGGCTGGGACGGTGCTCCGCCCCGCCTCCTCGAGCAGGTCGAGCAGCGTGTAGAGACAGGCGTTGCACAGGAATGTCCCGGCGGTGGACGAGATCCGCGCCGGGATGCCGTCGGCGAGGAGCGCGGTTTCGATGGCCCGCACCGGCAGCGTCGCGAGCTTTGCCGCCGCTCCCGGCTCGGCCAGCGTGCCGTCCGCCGGCCGGCTCCCCTCATTGTCGGCAATCTCGAAATCGGCGACATTGATTCCCACCCGCTCCAGCCGGATCATCGGCTCGCCGGGCCACAGGCCGAGCGCGATCACCGCCTGCGGCCGGATCTCCTCGATGTGCGCCCGAAGCGTCGGACGCAGCTTTGCAAGCGACACCGGCAGCGCCCGGCCGATCACTTCGGCCGCTCCCAGGGTTCGGCCAGCGAGCGCGCGCATGGTCTCGAATGCCGGGTTGAGGCTCCGCCCGCCATAGGGTTCGAAGCCGGTGAGAAGAACGCGAAAACTGGTCACGGCATGGCCCATCCGATGCGGTTCGTGTTCAACCGCCGCTGATGGCGGTGAGGATATGGACTTCGGAGCCCGGCTCGAGCACGGTCGCGAGCGTCGCCCGCTCACCCTCGAGGAAGATGTTGATGTGCCGGCGAATTGCCGGCCGCGAGTCGCACAGCCGGTCGCGCATTCCGGGCCAGCGCCGGTCGAGGGCGTCCATCATTTCATCGACCGTCGCCGCCGTCACTTCCACCCGCCGTTCGCTGTCCGGGAAGAGGTTGGCCAGGGCGGCCGGAAGAATGACCACCACCGGTGCCATTCAACCGGCGATCGCCAGGGTTTCGACCGAATAGATCGTCGGCAGATCCTCCGCGATCCTGGTCCAGCTCTCGCCCTCGTCGGCGCTGGCATAGACCGAGCCGGAGCTCGTCCCGAAATAGACCCCGGCCGGGTCGAGGCGGTCGGTCGCCATCGCCTGGCGCAGCACGCCGAAATACACGTTCCGCTGCGGCAGGCCGTCAGTCAGCCTGTCCCAATCCTCGCCGCCGTTGCGCGTCCGCCACACCGCTGCCTGACCGTCCGGCACATAGCGTCCGGCGGTGTCGCCATTGAGCGGCAGCAGGAACAGGGTGGCAGGATCGCGCGGGTGGACCGCCGCCGGAAAGCCGAATGACGACGGCAGGCCTCTTTCGATGCTGTCCCAGTGCAGCCCGCCATCATCGCTGCGATACATGCCGCAATGGTTCTGCTGGTAGAGCCGGTTCGGCATGCCGGGGGCCATCACCAGGCAATGGACGCATTGGCCGAATTCCGGATAGCGCATGTCGTCGGGCAGGAAATCGGCGCGGGTGCCGCGGTTGCGCGCTTCCCAGCTCTCGCCGCCATCGCTCGAGTGGAACACGCCGGCCGCCGAGATGCCGACCCAGATCTCTTTCGGGTTGTGCGGATTGATGACCAGCGAATGCAGAATCAGCCCGCCGCCGCCGGGATGCCAGTTCGGCCGCGAGGGATGGTTGCGCAGAGCGGCGACATGTTTCCACGATTGGCCATCGTCATCGCTTCTGAACAGCCCGGCCGGCTCCACCCCGGCATAGAGCCGGTCGCCGTCCCTAGCGACGCTCCACACCGATTTGATCGGATTTTCGCCGGCCTGGTAGGCAAGGCCGTCGCTCGAATGGGTCCAGGTCGCGCCGAGATCGTCGGACTTCCACACCGCCGGCCCGAACCATTCATTGCCGCCGCCGGCATAGAGCGTGCCGCTCGCCTTGTCTGCCACCATGTGGTTCATCGGCCAATTGTCGCAATAGGGGCCGCGCAGGGCGAAGGACCGCCGCGTCGCGTCGCCCTCGAGAATGAAAGCGCCCTTCTTGGTTCCAAGCAGGACGAGGACTTTCTGCGCCATGCTGACCTCCTTGCCGCAACACGGGTCCAGGCACCGCTGATGTACTCGGAACTGCGGCAAAATGGTGGTGCCCCCGCCGGTCCGGCGAGGGCACTCCACAGACTTCCGATGGCGCTGAGCCTTAAGTCTTAGGGGCGTTTGGCGACGGCGGGATCGTGCTGGTGCAGCTTGAAGGCGAGAATGACGTAGATGATGCCGGCAAGGATCGCATAGGTGCCGATCACCCAGATGAGCGCCAGCGCGCCGGCCCCGGGCGAGATGATCAGGATGGCGCCGAACAGCACCGACAGGACGCCGCTCAGGATCAGCATCCATTCATTGTCGATCTCCTTGCGCAGCCTGACGGCGCCGACGATCTCGAACACGCCCGTCGCGATCGCCCAGCCGGCGATGAAGTAGAGGAGAACGATCGCGGTGATGCCGGGCCACAGGAATGTCAGCAGGCCGGCCGCAACGCCGAGCACGCCGACCACCGCCAGCCACCAGCGCGGTCCGGCAGTACCGGGGCCGGCCACGGCCGCACCGATGGCGAGCGCGCCGTCCACCAGCGCATAAGCGCCATAGAACAGCACCAGCGTCAGCAGGGTTACGCCGGGCCACATGAAAGCCAGCACCCCGAACAGGATCGCCACAATCCCGCGCAGCAGGAGGAGCCACCAGTTCTTGGCGAGCGAATCCAACATTCTGGGAACGAACACCGAGCCGGGGTCATTGGTCGGGACAGTTGTCATGCAAAAAGATCTCCGGTGAATCAGCCAGTTTGTGTTGGCAGGAAGTGTATAGCACAACTTCACTCTGCCTTCCTTGACAATACGCAATGACATTGGTTCATTCCTGGTAAATCCTAATCGTAAAGATGAAGAGATTATTTCGGTCGGGGTGCCGGCAGCGTGTTCCCGCAGTCGATGATCAGAGCTAGCCGCCCAGCGCCTTGATCAGGGCCTGTGCGGCCGCCGGGTTGCGCACCTTGGCGCCGGAAATGAAATAGATGAACACATCGCCGCGCTTGGCCCATGCCCTCGCCTTGCGCGCCCAATGTTTCAGCTCCTTCGGGTCGATGCCGCTGTCGAGATCCTCGCGGCTCGACATCAGCCGCGCATAGGTGAAGTCGGCCGTCGCCTCGTCGATCTCGGGGAACGTCTCCTCCTTGGCATAGACGATGGCGACACCCAGCCTTCGCGCCAGCGCATAGAAGGTGGGATCGCAGAAGCTGTCATGGCGAATCTCGACGGCATGGCGCAGCCGCCGCCCGGCGATTTCCCCGGGCAGGAGCTTCAGAAACCCCTCGAAGTCGTCGGCATCGAATTTCTTCGTCGTCATGAACTGCCAGTTGATCGGACCGAGCTTGTCGCCGAGATGCTGCAGGCCCTGCTCGATGAAGCGGGCGATCGACTTCGCCGACAGGGCATCGGACAGAATTCGGCGATTGGTGCAATAGCGCGAGCCCTTGATGGCGAAGATGAACCCGTCGGGGGTTTCCGCCGCCCATTTCTGCCAGCTGTCGGGCTCGAAGGTGGAATAATAGGTGCCGTTGATCTCGATCGATGTCAGCGCCCGGCTCGCATATTCGAGCTCGCGCCTATGCGGCAGGCCCGGCGGATAGAACACCCCGCGCCATGGTTCGAAGGTCCAACCGCCGACGCCGACATGGATCTTCCCTGGCATGGCTCAGGACCGTGCGCCCGCAGCGGCGGCTCTGCTTCGCATTTCCGATAGACAGTTCGCATTTCCGATCATTGTGAATATTTACCTATCCGACGCCGGCGCGCCACACCAGCGGAATATCCCACAACACGCCTTCCTCGACGAGCGGCGCTGCCCGGATGGTGAAGCCGTGCTTCAGATACCAGTTGACGGAAGGCAGCGGTGCATGCGCCTCGAGCCGGGTCGGCTGCAGCCGCGTGAGGATGGCTGCGAACAGCCGCTTCGCCACACCCGTCCGCTGCACCTCGGGATGGACGCAGATGAGTTCGAAATGCCGCTGCCGCGCCACCAGCGCCACGCCCTCGACCAGCTCGCCCTGCAGGAAGAAGAAGCTGTCGTGCTCGGCGACCGGCAGCCACGAGGCGATGTTCTGGGCCGTCTTGTTGGCGAGCCAAGCCGTCGCGACCGAGCGCGGGTAGGCGCTGCGGCAGGAGGTCAGGATCGCCGCGCGCACGCAACGCGCCGCGCTGGTCACCAGAAGCGCGCTCGGCAATGAAGAATGCACCGAGCCTTCGGCGCACAGCTGATGGATCATGCAATCCTCCCCGGTGTGGACTTGCAACCACATAGATACCTATATCCGCTGCTGACAATCATTTCGCGATCGATTCCTGCGGATAACCCCAAGGGTTGTATTGGATTGCATCTCTCGCCAGTGGGATGCAGGAATGTTAGGGTTCGGCCGGGGAGGCCATTTGCGATGGAACAGGCTTTTTATGCGGTGGTCGAAATCGGCGAGGAGATCCGATCGATCAGCGATGCGCATCGTTTCCTCGAGCAGCTCTCGGCCCATTTTGGCGTCGACAATCTCGCCTATCTCGGCGTGAACGTGCCGCGGGCGAACGAGAATCGGCCGGTGTTCGTCATCTCCACTTATGCGACGGAATGGGTCGAGCGCTACCGCTCCTGCAATTACCAGCGCATCGATCCGGTGCTGCCCGAATCGATGAAGGGCATCCTGCCGCTCGACTGGCGCAATCTGCCGCCATTTCGTCCGGTGGCCGCCCGCTTCTTCGGCGAGGCGCGCGAGTACGGCGTCAAGAGGCAGGGGCTGTCGATTCCCGTCCGCGGCGCCAAGGGCGACCTCGCGATCTTCACCCTGAACAGCGATCTTCCCGATGCCGACTGGGAAGGATTCAAGCAGCGGAATATTCGCGAGTTCCTGCTCATCGCCTTCTATTTTCATCAGCAGGTCATGGCTCTCGAAGGCTTCAGCAGCTCGGTCGATATCCGCGAGCTTTCGCGCCGCGAGCGCGACATGCTCTGGTGGACTGCCGAAGGCAAGACCACCAAGGAGATTGCGCTGATACTCGGCCTGAGCGACCGGACAGTGCGTTTCTACATCGAGAACGCCATGACCAAGCTGCGCTGCCACAGCAAGGCGCAATGCGTGGCAAAGGCGATCCGCATCGGAGCGCTGTAGAACTCCGGTCATTCGACCGTATTGCCGGTCAACGTCCATGCACGGACTATGCCCCCACAACGATAGGGGGAACGAGCATGATCGAACTGGTGCAAGGCGCATACCCTGGTGAGAATACCGACATCATCGACAAGATGTTTCGTCTCAGAGCCAAAGTCTTCAATGACCGGCTCGGCTGGGATGTGAAGGTTTCAAACAAGCGCGAGAAGGATGAATTTGACGAACTGAATCCGCTTTACGTGGTCGAGACTGACGAGCAGCGCAACGTATTGGCAAGCCTTCGTCTCTTGCCAACCACCGGACCGCATATGCTGTCGGATGTCTTCAACGAGCTGTTGGAACCCGAAGACATCATCCGCAGCCCGCGTGTGCTGGAAAGCAGCCGCTTCGCCGTCGACACGGAATTGCTCGGGCATCTGCCGAACGGCTTGAGCACGGTCACGGGAAAGCTTCTGTGCGCTCTGCTCGAAACCGCCAGGGCGGCCGGTGTCGACTTCGTCATCTCCGTCTATGACGTCCGCATGGAGCGCATCCTGCGCCGTGCCGGCTGCGGCTTCGAGCGGCTGTGCCAGCCGAAGCGCATCGGCAGCGTCCTGACGGTTGCCGGTCTGTGCGAGACCGAGGTCGGCATCACCGACGAGATTCGCAGCCGCAACAATCTCACCGGCTCGATCTTCGCCGATCCGAAATGGATGGCGTGCCTGCCGATTGCCGCCTGACAGGAGGATATCGATGACCGACCAATCAGGCAAATTGCCGAAGCATGGCAGTTGCGAGATTCCCGAAGAGCAGTTGATCGGCATCACCCGCGAGCTGGTTCGTTGCATGCAGGTGTTCGAAGGTCATGGCGCGCCGTCGCGGGCGATCTGGCTCGAGACGCTGGTTGCCGAGTGCCTCGAGCGGCTGGAGTCGTCCGGCCGGCTCGAGGAGCTTTCCGTCCTTTCGAGCGAAGCATCGCGCCTGCGCAGCATCACCCTGCCGAGACGCTATGCCAGGCCGCGGATCAGGGGGATGGGGAGGGACCCTCGATAGACCGCTCCACACCAGCCGGCCCCACTCCCGGGTCGCCGGCAGCTCCCCTTCCCCGTCGACTTGCCCATCGGCGGCGGGGAAGGGGCGCTATCTCGCCTCTTGATCTGCCGGGAACACCTTGAAGCGCCGTGGCCGGAAGCACAGCTCTATCCCGCGATGCGCCTCGACATCCTGGCCGATATCGATCTCGACCGTGTGCCGGGCACGCCCGACCTCGAGCTCGGCCCGGCGCACATTGATCACCCGGCGGACGGTCTTGACAATTCCGGCCACCGCCTCCCCATCCGTCACGAACTCGACGTCCTGCGGACGAAAGCACAGCACCGCCTGGCCGGCGCGACATCCATTTGCGGCGAGGCCGAGCCGGCGCCCCTCGAGCACCACCGCGCCGTCCTCGACGGCAACGGGAAGACTGCTCGAATCGCCGATGAAACCGTAGACGAAGGCGCTGGCCGGCTCGTCATAAACCGTATCCGGATTGCCGATCTGCTCGATCCGGCCGCTTCGCATGACCACCACCCGATCGGCGAGCTCGAGCGCTTCCTCCTGATCATGGGTGACGAACACCGTGGTGTGCCCGGTCTGGTCGTGGATCTCCCTGAGCCAGCGCCGGAGGTCGCGCCGGACCTGGGCATCGAGCGCCCCGAACGGCTCATCGAGAAGCAGCACCCTTGGTTCGATGGCAAGCGCCCTGGCCAATGCCACCCGCTGCCTTTGGCCACCCGAGAGCTGCGAGGGAAACCGCTCGGCAATGCCGGGGAGCTGAACCAGCTCGAGAAGCTCGAGCGTGCGCGTGCGGATTGCGCTCTCCGACGGGCGCGAGGCCATCGGACGAACCCTGAGCCCGAAGGCGATATTGTCGAGAACCGTCATATGGCGGAACAGCGCATAGCTCTGGAACACGAAGCCGATATTGCGTTCCCTGACGCTCAGCGCCGAGGCATTCTCGTTGCCGAACCAGATCTCGCCCGCGGTCGGGATCTCGAGCCCGGCGATCAGCCGCAGCAATGTCGTCTTGCCCGACCCGGATGGCCCGAGCAGCGCCAGGAGCTCGCCGGAGCGGATATCGAGCGACACCCCGTGCAGCGCCGGGAACCGGTCGAACGCCTTGACGACGTTTGCGATGCGAAGATCCATCGGCCCCTCAAGGATGGCGCTTGCGAGCCGCAAGCTCGGCGCCGAAGTGCCATTCCAACAGCGTTTTCATGACCAGCGTGATGAGCGCCAGCATGGCAAGAAGCGAGGCGACCGCAAAGGCGGCCGCGAAGGAATATTCATTGTAGAGGATTTCGACCTGCAGCGGCATCGTGTTGGTCACCCCTCTGATATGGCCCGATACCACCGAGACCGCGCCGAACTCGCCCATCGCCCGGGCATTGCACAGAAGCACGCCGTAAAGGAGGCCCCATTTGATGTTGGGCAGGGTTACGAGCAGAAAGGTCTTGAACCCCGAGGCCCCGAGCGACAGCGCCATTTCCTCGTCGCGCGTGCCTTGCTGCTGCATCAGCGGAATGAGCTCGCGGGCGACGAAGGGAAAGGTGACGAACATCGTGGCGAGCACGATGCCGGGGACGGCGAAGATGATCTGCACCCCATGCGCTTCGAGCCAGGGTCCGAGCACGCCCTGGGCGCCGAAGAGGAGCACATAGATGAGACCGGAGATCACCGGGGATACCGAAAAGGGAAGATCGATCAGCGTGTTGAGCACGCTCTTGCCGTAAAAGTCGAATTTGGCGATGGACCAGGACGCGGCAATGCCGAACAGCAGGTTGGCCGGCACCGCGATCGCCGCCACGAGCAGCGTGAGCCGGATCGCCGCCAGCGATTCGGGCTCGGTCAGGGCGTCGCGGTAGGTCTCGATGCCTTTGGCGAAGGCCTGGACGAAGACGATCACCAGCGGCAGCACCAGGAAGATGCCGAGGAACACCGCGACGGCGGCGATGAGGAGAAACCGCACGAGCGGCCGCTCCTGGGTGACATCGCGGTGGTTAGACATGGCCGAGCCTCCGGCGGGTCCAGCCCTGGAGCAGGTTGATGATCAAGAGCAGCACGAAGGCGATGGACAGCATGGCGGTGGCGATCGCCGTTGCCCCCGCATAGTTGAACTCCTCGAGCCGGATGATGATCAAGAGCGGCGCGATTTCGCTGACATAGGGGATGTTGCCGGCGATGAAGATCACCGATCCGTATTCACCGACCGCGCGGGCGAGCGCCAGGGCGAAACCGGTTAGCCAGGCCGGGAAGATGGTCGGCAGCAGCACCTGGAACACGGTCTGCCAGCGCCCGGCGCCGAGCGTGGCGGCCGCCTCCTCGACCTCGTGATCGATGTCCTCGAGCACCGGCTGCAGCGTCCGCACGACGAATGGCAGTCCGATGAAGACCAGCGCGATGAAGATCCCGAGCGGCGTATAGGCGACCTTGATCCCGATGAGCTTGAGCGGCGCGCCGAGCCAGCCATTGGGCGCATAGAGCGCCGTCAGCGCGATGCCGGCGACCGCGGTCGGCAACGCAAACGGCAGGTCGACCAAAGCGTCGAGCAGCCGCCGTCCGGGAAAGCGGTAGCGCACCAGGACCCAGGCGACCGCCAGCCCGGCAATGGCGTTGACCACGGCGGCCAGGAACGACAGGCCGAAGCTGACCCGCAGAGCGGCGCGGGTCCGCTCGTCGCTGATGATGCGCCAGAGCTCGGTCGGCCCGAGCTCCAGCGCGCGAAAAACCAGCACCGCCAAGGGCACCAGCACGATGAGGCCAAGCCAGGTCAGGCTATAGCCGAGCGCCAGCCCGAAACCCGGGATGACGCTCGCTTGTCTCAGCGGCGGAAGCCAGTTCCTGCGAGCGGTCATCTGCCGCGAATATCAGTTGGTCGGCTTGTAGATCTGATCGAATATCCCGCCCTCGGCGAAATGCTGCGCCTGCACCTTGGCCCAACCGCCAAACTGCGGATCGTCGATCGACACCATATTGAGCTTGGGAAAGCGGGTGAGGTCGGCGGGATCGGCGAATTCCGGCTTGGTCGGCCGGAAGAAATGCTTGGCTGCGAGCTTCTGGCCGACCGGCGAGTAGAGGAAGTCGAGATAGGCCTCGGCCAGCTTGCGCGTGCCCTTGCGGTCGACATTGGCATCGACCACCGCCACCGGCGGCTCCGCCTTGATCGACAGTGACGGCACGACGATCTCGAATTGGTCCTTGCCCAGTTCCTCGAGCGCCAGAAAGGCCTCGTTCTCCCAGGCGATCAGCACATCGCCGATCTCGCGCTGGACGAAGGTCGTGGTGGCGCCGCGCGCGCCGGTGTCGAGCACCGGGACATTGCGATAAAGGCTGGTGACGAAAGCCTGTGCCTTGCGCTCGTCGCCATTGCTCTTGGCGGCGCCATAGGCCCAGGCGGCGAGATAGTTCCAGCGGGCACCACCTGAGGTCTTGGGGTTCGGCGTGATGACCTGGATGCCCGGCTTCACGAGATCGTCCCAATCCCTGATCTGCTTGGGATTGCCCTTCCGCACCAGGAACACGATGGTCGAGCTGTAGGGCGTGCTGTTGTTGGCGAGGCGCTTCTGCCAGGCGGGGCTGAGCCTGCCTGCCTTGGCGATGGCGTCGATATCCGCCGCCAGCGCCAGTGTCACCACATCCGCATCGAGACCGTCGATCACCGCCCTCGCCTGTTTGCCCGAACCGCCATGCGAGGTGTTGATCTGAACCGTCTCGCCGGTTTCGGCGCGCCATTTCTCGGCGAAGGCGGCATCGAACGCCTTGTAGAATTCCCGCGTCGGGTCATAGGAGACATTGAGCAGCGTCGATGAGGCGCTGACCGGTCCGGCAAGCGCGGCAAGCCCGGCAACGACCAATGCGAAAAGACTTCTCTTGAACATCGTTCAACCTCCTGTTGTGACAGCATGAAGAAGGCGGCGGCTGGCAGGTTCCTGACAGACCCGGGTTTTTCGAAGGTCGCGAAGGCTTAGATTGTTTCAGCCGGCGCCGAATACGCCGCTGCGGCGCTTCAGCTGCCCCTCCGGCGGCGCGGGGGGCGGCAGGATGAGCTCCTGACCGGAATTGTCGATCCGGGCGAAACTGCGGGAAGCAAAGAGACACATGAGCAGGGCCTTCAGCTTCAGCATTGCCATCTCCGTTCGCCGACCATGCCATTTCGACAAATCTTGTAGAGATTGTCAACAGGGATTCGTTCTTTCTTACGAACAATCCGGATTCTTCAACGAACTCAACGCTGTCTGACGGCGAGATGGCGCAGCCGTTCGCCGCGGGCGGCATCGCTCTCGGCCATGGCATCGGCAATCGTGGTTTCCTCCAGCACCCGGCGGGTCGCCTCGGTCACCTTCTGGAAGGCCTGCCGCATCTCGCATGATTCCTCATCGGGGCAGTCGAGGCAGCGCCGGTAGGCGGTAAGGCTGAGGCATGGCAGCGGGGCAATCGGCCCGTCGACCAGCCGTAGCACGTCGAGGAAGCGGATCTCCCCGGGCGGCTTGATCAGGACGTAGCCGCCAAGCGCGCCGCGCCGGCTCTGCACCATTCCGGAGCGCTTGAGCAGCAGCAGGATCTGCTCCAGGAATTTCTTCGGGATTCGCTGCCGCGCAGCCAGATCCGCGGTCAGAACGGCACGCCCCGGCTCGGCCCGCGCCAGACCGATAAGCGCGCGCAATGCATATTTTGCCTGTTTTGAAATCATTTGGGCTCCGGGGTTGCATTCTTGTACCCCGGCGGCGGCGCAAAATCATCAACCTGGCAATTCCTCGATTTCGTCGACCCGATCGGGATAGAAAGCGAGATGGTCCTTGATTGCCGCAACGGCGGGGAAAGGATCCTCATAGGTCCACACTGCGTTCTCCGCCACTCGGCCATCGACCTTGAGCGTGTAGTAGTCGGCATCGCTCTTGAACGGGCAGTGGGTGCGGTGGCTGGTCCGCTCGAAGAGGGTCATGTCGGCATCGGCGCGCGGAATGTATTGCACCGGTCGAAGGCTTCCCTCCCGCAGCGTCAGCGCCGAGCGGCTGTCGGCGACGATCCTGCCGTTGAAATGCACGCGCACCCGGTTGGGGTTGCGCTCGATCGAAATGGCATGGGCCTTGGCTTGGTGGGTCATGGCTCGCCTGTCTCCTTGCTGGCCTTGTCCCGAACATATAGGGCCGAGATGCGGCAAGCGCACCCGCGGGGTCCTCGGCTCAATCCGTCGGAGGGAATTGGGGCGCCGGGAGCTTGAAAACCGGTCCCTGCGTCACCTATGTGGAATCGGGCCTTCGGCCGGAAGGAAAAGGCAATGATCCCTCGTCCTCTTTGCGCCGTCCTGCAGCCGTCGCTCGCTGCCCTTGCCCTCGTCGCTCTGCCGGTCGCACCCGCCATGCCGGCGGCGGCCAAGGGCTGCAGCACCGCCGATACCGGCATCACGCTCCCCAAGGGGTTCTGCGCAACCATCTTCGCCGACAAGGTCGGACATGCCCGCCAGATGGTGGTGGCGCCGGACGGCACGCTCTATGTCAACAGCTGGAGCGGCGTCTATTATGGCGACAAGCCGCCTGCCGGAGGGTTCCTGCTGGCGCTCAGGGACAGCACGGGCACCGGCCGTGCCGACCAGACGCAGCGTTTCGGCGCGACCCCGGCCGAGGGTGGTCGTGGCGGCACCGGCATCGGCTTCTACAAAGGCGCGCTCTACGCCGAGATCAATGATCGCATCGTCCGCTACCCGCTCCGTTCGGGCGAGACCGTGCCGCGCGCCAAGCCGGAGACGGTGCTCCGCGGCATGCCGCTCGATGGCGATCACCCGATGCACCCGTTCGCCATCGATGCCGAGGGCAATCTGTTCGTAGCCATGGGCTCGGCCACCAATGCCTGCGAGGTCAAGAACCGCATGCCGCATTCGCCCGGCAACAACCCCTGCAGCGAGCTCAAGACCCGCGCCGGCATCTGGCGCTACGATGCCAACAAGACCGGGCAGGTGTTCTCCGCCAAGGAACGCTACGCCAGCGGCCTGCGCAATCCCGAAGGCCTCGATTTCGACGCCGCGGGCCGGTTCTATGCGACCCAGCATGGTCGCGACCAGCTGCATGAGAACTGGCCCGAGCTCTACCGGGCGGAGCAGGGCTTCGAGCTGCCCGCCGAGGAGGTGGTGCGCGTCACGCAGGGTGCGTCCTATGGCTGGCCGATGTGCTATTATGACGGGGCGCGCAAGAAGCTCGTGCTGGCGCCGGAATATGGCGGCGACGGCGGCAGCAAGGTCGGCATCTGCGCCAGCATGGCGGGGCCGGTCGCTGCCTACCCGGCCCATTGGGCCCCCAACGATCTCAAGATCTACAAGGCCACCCAATTTCCCGAAGCCTATCGCAACGGCGCCTTCATCGCCTTTCACGGCTCGTGGAACCGCGCGCCCGGGCCGCAAGGCGGCTATAATGTGGTGTTCCAGCCTTTGAAGGACGGTGCCGCAGCCGGTGATCATGTCGTTTTCGCCGATGGCTTTGCCGGCAAGTTCAAGGAGCCGGGCCGTGCCGCCCACCGCCCCTCGGGGCTGGCGGTCGCACCCGATGGCGCCCTCTTCATCAGCGACGACAAGGCAGGCCGCATCTGGCGGGTCACCTATCAGGGCGATCCCGGCACCGCGGTCGAGCCGGCACCGGACCCGGCCGGCAAAGCGGCAGCTTCATCGCCTGAAGTCCCGCCGCCCGAGGGCATCAACCCCGACGCCGGCAGCCTCGCCAGCCTGCCGGTGCCGCCCGGATCATCGCCCGACCAGCTGGCGCTCGGCCGGCGGATCTTCCGTGGCGAGGTGGGCGGTGCGACCTGTGCCGGATGCCATGGCGCCGAGGGAACTGGCACCCCGGTTGGCTCCGCTCTGACGCGCGGCCAGTGGCTGTGGAGCGACGGCAGCCCGAAGGGCATTGCCGCGACCATCAAAAACGGGGTTCCACAGCCCAAGCAGCATACGGGCGCCATGCCGCCTTATGGCGGCATCAAGCTCGGGGACAGCGAGCTTGACGCCGTCGCCGCCTATGTCTGGGCGCTTGGCCACCGCTAGAAGGGCTGACATAGAGGATTGCATCGGTGGGCTGGCCAGCGCCCTGAATCTTGCTAGCTTGTGGGCCGCTTGGGAGAGGGTGCGGCGGTCGGATGGTTGCTCTACTCGATGTCTCGGGATTGCCGCGGCACCGGCTGAAGGCGGTCGGCATGCTTGTCGCGGGCGTTGCGGTGAGCGCGACCCAGGACGCGACGATCAAGCTCATCAGCACCGACTACCCTTTTCACGAGATGCAGTTCATCCGCTCGGCGGCAGCGCTGCCGCTGATTTTCCTCCTGACGCTGCGCCGCCACGAATTGGGCGCGGCCGTCCATGCCGCGGGATCGGGCCTGCTCCATTTGCGCAGCTTCATGCTCGCCTTGGCGAGCGCCCTGTTCTATGTCGGCCTGGCGGCGATAACGCTTGCCGATGCCGCCGCCATCTACTTCTCCATGCCGATAATGCTGTCGCTGCTGTCCCGTCCGATCATCGGTGAAACGGTGCCGCTCAAGCGCTGGCTCGCCATGATCCTGGCGTTCCTCGGCGTCCTCATCGTCATCAGGCCGGGCAGCAGCGTGTTCGAGCCGGCTTCGCTCATCATGATCGCGGCGACCGCCTGCTATGCGCTCGGCCATATGCTGACCCGGCCGCTCGGGGCCCGCGTCTCGACCGTGGTGATGGGCCTCTATCAGAACGTGGCCTTTCTCGCTGTCGCGGCGCTGCTCGGGCTGATCTTCGGCAGCGGCGCCTGGCACAGCAACGCGCATCCGAGCCTGAGCTATCTCACCGCCGGCTGGACGGTGCCCAGTCCCTTCCATGTCCTCCTTCTCGGCTTCATCGGGGTCTCCGCGGCGGCGGCCATCCTGCTGTTCACGCGGGCCTATGCGCTGGCCGAGCCGTCTTTCGTCGCGCCCTTCGAATATTCGGGCCTGGTCTGGGCCGTGCTGCTCGGTTTCCTGATGTTCGGGGTGCTGCCGGGCCCGAGCACGCTTGTCGGCGCCACATTCATCATCGCCGCCGGCTTCTTCATGCTCCGTTCGGCAAGCGCGCCGGCGTGATGGTGGAGCGCCGGGCAGACGTTTCGGCTAGCGCCGGCGCCAGGCTTGAACCTTGCGCAGTAGCAGTTGCGTCGAAAGGTAGTAGGCGGTGCGCAGCGCGGCCGCGGTCGCGAAGATCATCATCGCCATCGCCGCCGCCGGCGCGACATCGCCGGCATCGTCCATATTGAGCACGGCAACCGCGGCCAAGGTCGTCGAGGGCGAATAGAGGAACACGACGGCCGACACCGTCGTCATGGCATTCACGAACAGGTAGATGGCAATGTCGAGCAGCGCCGGCAGACTGACCGGCAGCGTGACCTTCGCGAATGTCGTGTAGAACGGCACGCGCAAGCTCGCCCCGACCGTCTCGAATTCCGGGTCGATCTGCTTCAGCGCGGTCACCGAGGTCAGATGCGCCACCGAATAGAAATGCGCGACAGTGCAGAGGACGAGAATGGTCATCGTCCCATAGATGAAGTGCAGCGGGTTGGCTGGATTGTTGAAGAAGAAGATGTAGCCAAGCCCGAGCACCAGCCCCGGCACGGCGAGAGGCAGCAGCGCCAGAAACTGGATGACGTTGCGGACGATGACGAAGCCGCGCGCCTTCTCGAGGAGATAGGCGCAGCTGAAGATGACGGTCGACCCGAGCACCGCGACAAGGCTCGCCATGAGGAGGCTGTTGCGATAGCTGGCCCAGCCGCCGCCATCCATCCGGTCGAAATCATAGTTCCTCAGCGAAAGGGTGAGATCATAGGGCCACAACCTGGCGAGAGAGGCAAACAGCGCGACGCCGAGAATGACCAGGATGGCGGCCGAGATCAGCGATGCGATCGCGAGGAACAACCTGTCGATCACGGGATGGGGTATCGGAACGAAGGGCACGGCGCGCGCCGACAGCATGGCGGTCTGCCGCCGCTGGATGATCCGGTCGATCACGAAGGCCGCGACCGCCGGCAGCAGCAGGATCAGGCCGACGACAGCACCCATCTGGAAATTCTGCTGCCCGATGACCTGCTTGTAGATGTCGGTGGCGAGCACGTTGTATTGGCCGCCGACGACCTTCGGGACGCCGAAATCGGTGATGACCAGGACGAACACGACGAGGACGGCGCTGATGACGCCATAGCGCGCCCCGGGCAGGGTAACCGTCCAGAAGATGCGCCACGACCCGGCGCGAAGCGCCTGCGCGGCCTCATAGAGCCGCCCGTCGGAGATCGCAAGTGCGGTCGTGATGATGATCAGGGCATGGGGAAAGGTCCAGAACACCTCGCCGATGATGATGCCGATCGGTCCATATACCGATGCCCCGAGCAGCGCGCCTTTGGCGATGCCTTGATTGCCGAACAGGTAAACGACGCTGATGGCCGGCAGGAGCGAGGGCGCCAGCAGCGGTATTTGCGCAATGAGCGTCAGGATTCCCTTGCCCGGCATGCAGGTGCGCGTGAGGCCATAGGCGAACAGGAAGGCGGCGAGAATCGACAGGATGGTGGCGGTCGTGGCGATGAACAGCGAATTCCCGACGGAGCCGGTCAGCGAGGGGCTGGCCAGAAAGCGCTCGAAATTGACCAGCCCGACGAAATCACCTTCTCGGTTCTCGACGGCCTTCTTCAACAATGCGGCGATCGGCAGGAACACGAAGACGAGCAGGAGAAGTCCAAACGTGACGAGACCGGCACGCATCAGCAGGTCGTCGCGGCTCTGCTGCTGCCGGAGCGGCGTCGTCAGGGCAGGGGATGCGGCGGATAGCGACATCTGCTCGAAACGGGTCAGGCCTGGGGAGGATGGACGAAGACCTTCAGCCGGTCAGGCGGCAGCTGGACGGGAATGGATTTGCCGGCCATCAACCCGAGGCTCCGCACATCGTTGATCGACAGGTCGGCTGTCACGTTGAGATTGGTGCCGGCGGCGTGCAGCACGGTGGAAAAATGGCTGCCGACGAACTCCATGACGCCGATCTGCATGTCGAGCCGATTGGCCTGATGCTCGGCGGAGCCGTTGACGACCACATCCTCCGGCCTGAGGCAGACCGTCACCGGCGTGCCCGGCCCGAACCGGATCGGCTCCGCAATCATGAGGGTCGCGCCCCTGACGTCGATCCGCGTGTCGTCGAGGATCCGGCCCTCCAGGAAGTTCATGCGCCCGACGAAGTCAGCGACGAACGGCGTGGCCGGCCGGCCATAGATCTCGCCGGGGGCCCCGACCTGTTCGATCCGGCCGGCATTCATCACGACGATCCGGTCCGACATGGTCAGCGCCTCCTCCTGGTCGTGCGTCACCATGATGGTGGTGATGCCGAGACGGCCCTGCAGATCGCGGATTTCACCGCGGAGCCTGGCGCGCACCCGCGCATCGAGCGCCGAGAGTGGCTCGTCGAGCAGCAACAGCCCCGGCGAGAGTGCAAGCGCCCTCGCCAGCGCCACCCGCTGCTGCTGGCCGCCCGACAGCTGGATGGGATATTTGCGGGCTTGCTCGGGCAGACCGACAAGCGCCAGCAACGCGGTCACGCGCCGGTTGATCTCTTCCCGCGGCAGGCCCTCGCTGACAAGGCCGTAGGCAACATTGTCCCGCACGTTGAGATTGGGAAAGAGCGCATAAGACTGAAAGACGATGCCGAAATCCCGCGCGCCGACAGGCAGGCGGGAAATATCGCGTCCATCCTGTTCGATGGCGCCGGTGTTCTGGATATCGAGCCCCGATATCGCCCGCAGCAAAGTGGTCTTGCCGCAACCGGAAGGGCCGAGGAACGACACGAACTCGCCGCGATAGACATCGAGGCTGACATCGTCGAGAGCGAGGAATGATCCGAAACGCTTGGTGACGTTTCGGATCACCAGATAGGGCTTGCCGTCGCGAACGACCGGTGCAGGTGACAGATCGACCGGCTGGTCGTTCACGGGCGGCGTCTCCCTTTCAGTCTCTCAGCTCTTCGGCTCGGACTTGGTGTCGTAGCGCTTGGTCCACTCGGCGAGGATCCGCTCGCGGTTGGCGGCGGCCCAGTTGAAGTCGTTCCTGATCAGCATCGTCTCGATGTTGCCTGGAACATACTCCAGCTTCTTGGCGACGCCCGGCATGGCGACGATCGCATAGTTCTGGGCATAGAGCTCGTTGGCGCCCTTGGTTACCGACCAATCCATGAGCTTCTTCGCGTCATCGAGCTTGGGCGTCGTTGCCATGATGCCCGAGGCCTCCATGTCCCAGCCGATACCCTCCCTCGGGAAGATCACATCGATCGGCGCCCCATCCTTCTTGCTCTTGTTGGCGCGGTACTCGAAGGAGAGGCCGATCATATATTCGCCGGCCGCCGCCTGCTTGCAGGGCTTGGAGCCCGAATGCGTGTAGGAGGCGATGTTCTGGTGCAGCCGGTCCATGAAGGCCCAGCCCTTTTCCTCTCCCATCATCTGCAGCCAGGCCGACACCATCAGATAGCCCGTTCCCGAGGAAGCGGGATTGGGCATGGTGATCTGGCCCTTGTATTCCGGCTTGGTGAGATCTTCCCAGCTCGCCGGCTTTCCGAGCTTCGCCTTGTCGGCCTCGACGGTGTTGAAGCACAGGGCCGACGACCAGACGTCCATGCCGACCCATTTCGGCGGATCGACCGTATCGCGATATTTCGCCGGTATCGTTTCGAGGCCTTTCGGCGCATATCCCTGCAGCATGCCCTCCTTGTCGAGCAGCATGAGCGAGGTCGCCGCAAGGCCCATCACCACGTCCGCCACGGGGGCGGCCTTCTCGGCCATGAGCTTGGCAGTGACGACGCCGGTCGAGTCGCGGACCCAGTTGATCTTTGTTCCCGGATTGGCTGACTCGAAGGCATCCTTGTAGGCTTTGAGCTGATCGGCTTCGAGAGCCGTATAGACCGTCAGCTCGCCGGCACAGGCCACACCATATCCAAGGCTCAGCAGAACGGCACTCGCCAGCAATCGCCGCATGTGCATTGGCATTCTCCCTTGTAATTACCAATGAGGTCGCGCCGACGTTAGTCCCCGATTATGACAGTCCGGATTCCTCACAACGGGTGGCGCTCACCGGCAGATGGCAAGGACGACCAGGTGCCAATTGATTTCACCGCGCGGTGGACAAGGTGGCGGCCCAACCGAACCAAATGGTCGAGGAGACCGCGCAGGGCCGCTTCTGCGTCAGAAGGCCCTGGAGTTGGCGCACCCGAGACAATTCGAACGTCCGACCTCTGCCTTCGGAGGTCTGTGGTCCATGTTTAACCCTTTGATATTTCGATGAACAGGTTCACGCAAAACACCAGAACAAACCGTAAAACCAAGCCTTAAGCGCGGGGATAGCGCGGGCGTCTTCCTATGCGGTCGGCAAGCGCCGCCTGCTGGTCGGGATGGTGATGCCCATAAACCTTCAGGATCGTCGCGAGACTGGTCGCGAAGAAATCGGCGACTTGCCATGGCTCGGCGCCCGACTGCATCGCCCACGATATCGCCGTGTGCTTTAAGGTGTGCGGCGAGACATCTTCGAGCCCGGCCCTTGCGGCCGCGGTGTTGAAGGTCCGCTTGATGTCGTGCGCCGGCTTTCCAGCCCATGAGATCACCGGTCCGACCGCCGAGCCGAACCTCGAGGCGCGCCGCAGGTGCGGCAGCAGCCTGGAGGGTATCCGGCAGCGTCCGCGCCGTTTCTTCGTCTCTGCCTGACCCGGTCTGGTGAAGTCAATCCAGCCGGTTTGAAAGTCGACTTGGCGCCACTGCAGCGACGTGATCGCTTCCTTGCGGCGGCCAGTGTAGATGCCGAGCAGGATGAACAGCGCCAAGTGATATTTCGGCCGGGAAACCCGCTTGCCGGTCGCATCGAATCCGAGCGCCGCGGCCAGCAACCTCGCCGCTTCCGATCGCGTGAGCCAGCACTCGCGCGGTTTCGACTCGGCCGGAAGATATACCTTGACGGGTCGGGCCAGCGTTCCCGTTTCCACCGCCCTGACGATCGCGGCGCGGAGTACGCCGAGATCGCGGCGAACGGTGCTGTGGGATCGACAGCGCCATTTGCGATATGCGGCGCAGCTCGCTTCGGTGATGTCTCCGACCGTCTTGCGCTCGAAGAACGCCGACAGCGGAATGGATGCATATCGGACCCGTTCGGCGGCCTCGAGATGCGGCGCCCGCTGTTCTATGTAATCGAGCAGCACCGCGTTCACTTCGACCTCATTGGGATTACGGGGGCCGTAGCGGCCGGCACGGCTGAGCAGGAATTCGGACAGCTGGACTTCAGCTGCTTCGCGCGATGCCGTACCAGTGCTGCGCTGACGATCACGGCCGGCCTCGTACCATACGATGTAGTAGCAGTGGGCACGCTTGACCCACCTGAGATGGGGGCCGGGGTTTCGACGCGGCATGAGGCTGCCTCCCTTTCAATGAACCGTTCGAAGGCACCATTGGGAATGTAGATCCGATTGCCGAGCATGATATGCTCGAGCCGGCCCTCGCGGACCAGCCTCTTGGCAAAATGCTCGGACAGGCCGACGCGTCGGGAGAAACGGGGCAGGTGTTCAAGGCCCGGGGTGATTGGCACGTTCATTACGCGGCCTCGTCGAACGCGCCGATTTCGGCCGGGATGCCGCCCGGCGGCGCGGCGATAATCACAATCCTTCCTTCGGCGGCGACCTCGAGGCGCACGACAATGCCGGCGGCCTGCGCTCCGGCGACGGCGCGTCGGATATCGGCTTGTTTAAAGGTGGCTGGACGGTTCAGCATTCCGCGCTCGCGGTAGGGCAGTGGTAGTCATCAATCAATCTCCCCTGGTTGGTAGTCAGGACCGCCTCGGTGCCATGAACACCGGGGTTGTCCGCTTGCTTCCCCGGCAAAACCGTGATACCACAATTCACATGGGCTCGCAAGAAAATGTGCAACCACGGAAAAAGCGCGGCCCGCCGGCAACAGGTAAGGGGACGCCGGTTCAGGTCAGGCTCCAGCCGGATCTGCTCGAGATGGTCGATGCCTATGCCCGGCAGATGAAGTGGCCGAAACGACCGACCATGACGCAGTACATGAGCCGGCCCGAGGCAATCAGGCAAATCCTGGGCGAGTATTTCGCAACGAAACTCAGGAAGGCAAAGAAATAGTTGTGCCTGCCATAAGTCCGGGGTCAACAATGGGGAGTTCGGGGAAAGGCATGACAACAGCCTCGCTGCCGACCGTGCTCGGGGAGAGAAGCGAGCACGCACGCCTTATGGGCCTGTAATTGCAGGGGAGAAAAAGGAAATGCGTCCAAAGGCTCAATCCACATCGCCGAACATCGGGTCATGCTCGACCGGCCATTCACAAGATCCTCGCCTACCTGATCGAAATAGCGAAAAGGCGGTGATCACCGATACTGAAATCAAGTTTCACCACTTGGCCGAACCGCGCCGTGGAAGCTGAACTGGAGCAGGCGTCCCTCCCGATTTCTCCTTTGCATCTTTAGTCGCGATGGGGTTTGCACTCTGAACTATTGGAGCGATAGAAATGCCGCGATCCAGGCAGCGAATATGCCTGCAGCAAGGCTTGAGGCTCGATATCAGTTGGTTGGTACGGCGAGGGTTAATTGCGCCCGGCTCGGCGACAGGTCTTCAGGCGATCCGTTGGATGAATAGCGACACCGGCGACGCGATCGCTAGCGGATGGATCAGCGCCGACATGGCGGGCGATACAGAAGGCTTGTTTTGCATTCGGATTGGAGATCTCGATCAGCAGATCCGGCTTGTCACCTTGCCCCGCCATTATGGCGGCCGACAGTGGTTCTTTGTCTGCCCGGTGATTAACTGTCGCGCATCGGTTCTATGGCTTCCTCCCGGTGCGCAGCACTTTGCCAGCCGGCATGCTTGGCCAGGGCAGGTCGCTTGCCAATCGCAATTCATGACGCCGATGGATCGGGCCAATCTCGGCAAGGAAAAGATCAAGCAGCGTCTAATCGGAGAGCTTGACCCGGAAGAATGGGACCTGCCGCCGAAACCCAAATGGATGCGGTGGAAGACCTATCACCGGTTTGTCGAGCAATTCGACAGATACGAAGCCGCGCTGGATGCGGGTGCGCTGTCACGGGTGACTAAGCTCTTGAAGCGTAGTTGATGGGCGAAGGAGGAATATGGTTCAAATCCAACTAGCGGCGCGAGGTTAACGAATCGAATTCGATTAACACCGGCGGATGCTCGTTGCCGAGTAGCAGGCTTCTGAATGCATCGGACGAAGGCTCAAACGGCTGAACCAAATCATCACATGAGCCTGCACAACAAGCGCTTGTACAAAGGAGAACAGTTTCTCTCATGGGAGGCGTTTATAGGGGGTGTAGGATCTGCAGCGATAATTTTTCGATGCCGATCTCGTTAACTCGATACCCCCATCGTCCTCAGTCGGAGTCCCGTTTCCTCGCCGGCCGGGGGGTGTAGGATCTGCAGCGATAATTTTTCGATGCCGATCTCGTTAACTCGATACCCCCATCGTCCTCAGTCGGAGTCCCGTTTCCTCGCCCGGCAGGGGAGTTGGGAGTCAGAAGCGATAATTTCTCGGCTGATGTCGAATACCATTGAGGTCGACATCGTTGACCGTACCCCCATCGTCCTTTTGTCGGAGTCCCGTTCCTCGCCGGCAGGGGAAGGTTTTTCCTGCATGTTGCGATGCGGCGTCGTTCTCGCGGCGATCCCCCTAGAAGAGGAGGCAGTCGCCGTTAGGCAATGATCGGTGCTCTTTCCTACTGCCTACTGGCTCCTCACCTTGGTGAACACCAGCGTGCAGCGGCCATAGCTCTGCGACGAATAGGCCGCCCGCGCGACCATGCCGCCGCTCCTACTCCTGATAGTGAGCAGCGCGTTGATGCGGGCGTTCTTGCCTAAGGCATTGAGGTTGAAGGAGGCGTTCCTGCCTTGCAACCTGCCGGCGGTGATCGAGCCGCGATCATAGAAGCTAGTGCTGCCGAGCTGACCGGAGAAGCGATTGACGCTGTGCTGAGCAATATAGGCTGCGCCCTGATATTGGCCGCGCGGGCAATTGGCCCGCCAGGCCCACCGTCCGGTGAGGTCGGCTGCCTGCTCCTTGCCCTGCTTTCGTGAGGCTGCCTCGGCCGGCTGCGGATGAACAATGATGGCGGTGACCGCGATCAACGCGAAGATCTGCAGCCATATGCTGCTTGCAATACGCATTGCACTCCCCTGTCGACGAATCAACGAGCACCCCCGCTCGCTGGGGCATCGTAGCAGCTTCCTCAACATTGGTCACGGGTGGCAGTGCTTCACACGGCGCATCTCGACAATGATGTGAAGAGCCCCGCCGCAGGATGCTGCGAGGCTAAGCACCCTTGTTTCCACTTGATGGAGCAGCCGATAGGGCTGCTGGCAAGCCTACTTAGATATTCCCAAATTGCTGGCGCTGCTCGTCTCGTCAATACCGCCCTTCACTTCGTTTGATAGAGGCATTCGGGCTTACAAGGCCGCTCTCGATGAGCTCGGTTACAAGGGCGTAAAACACCTGACGGTAGCCGCCTGCAATGAAGATGTCACGCCACACACGGCCCGAATAGGGCTCGAGTAACTGCCGCGGTGAGGGGCCGCAACATCTTCAATCGTGTAGCCTACCCCAGTCGTCAAACAGTCGATCAAGCCCGTTCTCGATCAGGCGTTCCGCTTTTCTGCGGGTGAGGGGCGGTTGTAATACGGAGCGATCTTCAGCCACTCCTTACCGACGAGGCCGTGCTTGGGCGACAGGATGATGATCCTGGTCTGGTCGAGATCAGGTAGCCCCTTCTTCAAGGTCTCGAACATCACACCCGTGTAAAGATCGATTGGCCCTACCGGTTGGCCGGGCCTCACATCGGCCTTCCCATATGAGCACGCCATGAGGAGCAGCCGCTCTTCCTTGTCGCAAATCTTGGACTTCCCGCTGATGCGGCACCCGGCCCTCGACTGTGCTCTCACCCTCAAGGTCGAGACCCTCAATCCGATCCGCTCGTTCAAGGGCGAGGCACCGAGGCGGTTCTGGCCTCGCTCGCTCCGCGGCCCGCGGCCGTGATCACGGCATCAAGCGGCGATTTTGGTCAGGGGATCGCATGGGCGCCGTGGAGGCGCGGAATCGCGGCAACGATATTCGCAATATCAACCCGTTGCTGGGAATTGACCGATGCTGGTTTGCCGGTTGACCGTGATGCCCTGTGACCGCCACCCAAAGCTCATTCAGATCCTTCGGCCGCCATGGCAGCCATTGCACGATAGTTCCGTCTTTGCGCGTGTTGGAATGGTGTGACACCGTTTGCAATCGGAGGCATGCTGAAGTAAGCATCAACGCTGGCATGGCGGCCCCGAATGCGGCCGCGGCGATTAGAATGTGGTCAAGTGGGAGGTACACATGGCAAACAAACTGGGACCTAAACTAGCGGCCACTTCCGCGTTGGTAGTGCTTGCATTCACCGCGACCGTGCAAGCTCAGCAGGCGAGCATGTCGTTTTTTGTCACCAGCGTCGGAAAGGGCGATGGCGCCAACCTCGGAGGCCTTGACGGCGCCGATGCGCACTGCCGGGCGCTCGCCAAGGCGGCGGGCTCGAAATCGACAAACTGGAGTGCCTATTTGAGCACGACCGCACCAGGTGGCGATGCGGGTGTTAATGCCCGCGACCGCATCGGCAAGGGGCCGTGGCACAACGCCAAAGGGGTCGTGGTGGCCAGGAACATGAGCGACCTCCACTCAGAGTCCCACAAGATCACCAAGCAGACGGCTCTAACGGAGAAGGGCGAAGTCGTCAGCGGCCGTGGCGACCCGGTGAACACACACGATATTCTGACAGGGTCGGACCCGGCAGGCAGGTACTCGACCGCCGGCGGCGATACGACCTGCGGGAACTGGACTGCGAGCGGCGATGGCTCGGCCATCGTCGGCCATCATGACCGTATCGGCCTCAAAGATACGCGGCACATGAAGTCCTGGAATTCCTCGCATGGCTCGCGCGGTTGCAGCCAGGACGCACTCAAGGGCACGGGCGGCGCTGGGCTATTCTACTGCTTTGCGGCCGATTGAGCGCAAGCTGGTCCGCGCCTTGCCGTGAATCGCAAGCAGCTCTGGCGCGCCGCCGACTTTCGGTGGGATCTCCAGCTACGGATTCAGGCGGCGAGCAACCGCCAGGTAGCGGCATGCCACCTCTTGACTCATGCATTGCAGCATAGCGGCGTGGCGTTGGGAGAGAGGACCTGAGAGCGGAAAAAATTTTCTCGACGAGATCCCTAACCCCACCCCATCGTCCTTCCGTCGGAGTCCCGTTCCTCCGGCCGCGGGGGGATAGCACCTGGAGCGATATTTTTGGCTTGTGTCGAGGTCATCGACCGTGGTCGTTAACCCGACCCCATCGTCCTGCCGCCGGAGCCCCGTTCCTCCGGCCGCAGGGATGATTCCTTGCAGCGCAGTTGTCAGTGGATGGCAAACCGTTGCAGAGCGGCCTTTCAACTACCAATCGAAATCGAACCCTCATCAACGTGAAAATGGCATCGAGGCTCCGGATGATTTTCGCAGCTGGTCACACGTACGAATGTGTCAATTTAAGGTTACCACCGCGGAAATTCATGGACTTTTAATCGATTCCGAGTATACGGTACTTAGACTATAATTCTTGGGCAGTGGGTTCCATGAGTAATCACGCGCGTCTGTCAGTAATGTTGCTTGCTTTTGCGTTCATATCGGGGTCAGCGTGTGCATCTTTACTGACGTCGACGACGGCTTTGGCCCAGTCTTCTTCAATAATTGTTAAGACACACGCAAGACAGCTGCAGTTGATGTATGGTAATCAGCGCGTCAAGACCTATCGCGTCGCTGTCGGAAAGGCCGGCAAGAAGTGGTACGGCACAACCATGATTGCGAGGAAAATGATCCGGCCACCATGGACGCCGCCTCCTGAGGTCAAGCGCGACAAACCATATCTTCCAAACTATATCAGGGGCGGTGCCCACAATAATCCAATGGGCGCGGCCGCCCTGCTTCTTGGCGGCGGCAAATACGCAATCCACGGAACCAACCGCCCCAGCAGCATCGGCACGTTCGCGTCATATGGCTGCATCCGGATGCACAATCGCGACGTGCTCGATCTCTACAAGCACGTGAGCGTGGGCACGCGGGTCACCGTCGTTCCCTAATCTGCAGCCCGCCATCGTGCCGAGGCGATTGCCGCCTGCGCCTTCGGATCGTCGCGGAACCGCTCAGCATACGCCGCCGCCTGCGCGAGCGGGCGAGGCGCAGGCGCTGCCCAAAACGCGGTCTGCCCATTGGATGACATCGGAGCCCACCCCACCATCCACTCGGAGATAGAACGATCTCTCCGGCCGCCGGAGGGATAGGAGCCGCGACCGGAAATTTTTCGTTTGATGTCGCGATGACTGACCCTCGGCATTAACGCAAGCCCCATCGTCCTGTCGCCGGAGTCCCGTTCCTCCGGCCGCTGGGGGTTGGGAGCTGCGCGTGGGCTAGCCGGCAGCGATGGCTTCGCGCCGATTTCTTCGTGTGGACCATGCCTTATAGAAGGGGTATCTTGGCCGTTGTCCGACCGGTTTCTGACATTCCGAATTGGTCGGAAGCGAGACCGGTAGAAATCTTGTCACCTTGCCGACTCGGATCTAATAGCCGATACCAATTGATCTGCTCACGAACGTCGGCTCTACGGCAGGAGCACGAGGAATATTCGATGGACCGGCGTCACGTGGCCTGTTCGTCCGGATGAAATGATCGGGCCATTGTCAGGGCGCTCCGCTTCACTGGAGAACGTAGCGGCTCGGTGTTATCGTGGAAGGAGTTTCAGATGAAAAGATTGTTGTCCCTGGGCATTTCGGCCTTGGCCGTCGCCGCGCTGTCGGCCGGCTGGACCGTGGCCGGTCAGGCGGCGGAAACGAAGGGCCCCGTCACCGACGAGATCGGTGTGGTGGAGATCCCGAAAGATGCGCCGATCACCATCGGCGGTTACTGGGTGATCTCTGGTCCGGATACGGCACTTGGCCTTGACTCCAAGCGTGGCGCCGAGATCGCGTTCGACGAGATCAACAACACCATCGCCGGCCACGCCATCCAGATGGTCGTCGAGGACGATTCGTGCAATGCCGAGGGCGGCCAGACGGCAGCGACCAAGCTGTCGACGCTGCCCAACGTCGTCGCGGTGCTGGGCCCGGCCTGCTCCAGCGCAGCGACGGCCGCAGCGCCGATCCTGTGGAAGGCAGGTATCGTCGATATCGGCACCGCCACCTCGGCGCCATCCCTCACCGCGCCTGACCGCAAGCCGGAATATTTCGGCTATATGCGGACGATCTATTCGGATGCCGACCAGGGCTTCAACGACGCCGAATATTTCTTCAAGGAGCTGAAGTGCAAGACGCTGGCCACCGTTCATGACGGCAGCCCCTATGCCTCGCAGCTCGCCAAGGTCGCCGCCAAACATTTCAAGGAACTCGGCGGAGAGGTGGTCGCCGAAGAGGCGGTGACGCCGACCGATGTCGACATGCGGCCGATGCTGATGGGCATCGCCACCAAGAAGCCGTGCGTGTTCTACCTGCCGGTCTTCGTCGCCTCGACGGCGCAGATCATCCGCCAGGCACCGGAAATTCCCGGCCTCAAGGACACCCACATCATCGGCGGTAGCTCGGTGATGGCGCCGGGTCTGCTGGAAGCGGCGGGCGATGCCGCGAAGGACTTCATCATCACCAATGTCGACATCTCGCCAGAGGCGATGGGCAAGAAGTATCCGCAATTCGTCGAGAAGTATAAGTCAAAGTACGGCGAAGGCCCGATCAACGCCTTCCATGCCCAGGCCTATGACGCCGCCGCGATCCTCGCCAAGGCGATCGAGAAGGTTGGCAAGACCGACGACCAGGGCACCCTCTATATCGGCCGCAGGGCACTGCGCGACGAGTTGTTCTCGACCAAGGGCTACGAAGGCATCTCCGGTCCGATCAACTGTAATGAACATGGCCAGTGCGGTGGCTTCAACTTTGCCGTCTATCAGTTCACGGACGGCGATCCCTCGACCTTCGAAGCGGGCAAAAATCCGAAGAAGATCTATCCTCCGGCAAAGTGACCTGAACTTGCGCCCTCCCTTTCTGCAAAGCCGCGCAGACCTAAGAAAACGATCTGGGACGGATTGACGTGTCCGGTGTCGATCAACCGGTGCGTTGGGCAACCGCAATAGTGGCGATCGCCCTTATAGAGAAGCAGAACGGTGAGCTGGAGTTTGCCGGGGGGTGGGGAGATCGAGAGGCAAAATTTCTTCAGCTGATGTCGAGATCCGTTGGCGTCGAGACCGTTAACCCCACCCCCTTCGTCCTGGAGCAGATGGAACGCTTCCTCGCCGCGCTGGGGGGTGGGAGGGTGGGGAGGTCGAGAGGCAAAATTTCTTCGGCTATGTCGGAACCATCGATGCCGAGATCATTGACCCCACCCCCATCGTCCTCGAGCTGATGGAACGATTCCTTGCCGGCGCGGGGGGTGGGATCGGAATTCGCTGGGCTCAGGGTTTCCCCAAACGAATCGGCGATGCCAATCTGAATTTCGCGAAACGATCACGCCAGCCGGCGCCATCCCCCATCGTCCTAATGGCGATGGAACGATTTCCTCGCGGCGCAGGGGGAGCAAGTCTGCAATTCCATCTCAGCTGTAGCGCGCGGCCGGCTCCCGTCCCATCGATGCGCAACCGCCAGTTCAGATTCAATTCAACTGGACGTTGGGCCACTGCTCCACGATGATATCGGTGAGCATTCACCGCCGCCGAATATGCCTTAAAGGAAGAACCAGGGAGAAACAGGATGGCAGCGCCTCGCAAGGTCATCATCACCTGCGCCATTACCGGGTCGGTTCACACCCCGACCATGTCACCTCATCTCCCGATCACGCCGGACGAGATTGCCCGGGAATCGGTAGCAGCCGCCGAGGCGGGCGCCACAATCATTCATCTTCATGCGCGCAATCCGAAGGATGGCAGCCCCAGTCCTGATCCGAAGATCTTCATGGAGTTTCTGCCTCGGATCAAACAGCAGACCGATGCCGTACTCAACATCACCACTGGCGGCGGTCTCGGCATGTCGATCGAGGAGCGGATAGCGGCCACACGAGCTGCTCGACCCGAAATGTGCACACTCAACATGGGCTCGATGAATTTCGGGATCTTCGGCATGGTCGGGAAATATGACGAATGGAAATATGAGTGGGAGAAGGTGTTCCTCGAACGTTCGCGCGACTTTATTTTTCCTAACACATTCAAGAGCCTGGAATATGTAATGAAGGAAATCGGCCAGGATTTGGGCACGCGGTTCGAATGCGAGTGCTACGACGTCGGCCATCTTTACAACCTAGCCTATTGCCTCGACCAGAAATGGATCGAGCCACCGCTCTTTGTTCAAACGATCTTCGGCATTCTCGGTGGTATCGGGCCAGATCCAGACAATCTGGTTCACATGAAGCGGATCGCCGACAAGCTGTTTGGCGACAGCTATTGCTGGTCGATCCTGGGAGCAGGACGCCACCAGATGCCACTGATCACGCAGGGCGCCCTGATTGGAGGGAATGTCCGCGTCGGCCTGGAAGACAGCCTCTATCTCTCGCGTGGCCAGCTGGCAAAAAGCAATGCCGAGCAGGTTACGAAGATCAGAGGCATTCTCGAGGCGCTCGGTCTCGACATCGCCTCTCCAGCCGATGCCCGCCAGATGCTGAAACTAAAGGGAGCCGATAATGTCGGATTCTGACAACGCCGGTATCGCACAATGACGAAGTTGATCGAGACATACCGTGGCGTTGCCTATCCTTGGCATTGCGACTCGATGGGCCATATGAACACGCAGTTCTATTCAGCCCTCTATGATGGTGCGTCATTTCACTTTCTGTCGCGACTCGCACCTTATTCAGAGCTTGAGCCCCTCGGTCTGGGCTGGGCCGACGTCAAACAGGTGATCGAGTACAAGCACGAGATCCGGTCAGGGTCGCTCCTGATCGTGCACACGTCGATGACGCGGACCGGCAACAAATCAGTCGAATACCGCCATCATTTATCCAATGTCGAAACCAATGAACTGCACTCGACCAGCGATCAGGTGACGGTTCTCTTCGACCTGAAGGAGCGGCGCGCGGCGTTACTCAGTGAGCTCATCCGCCAGCGCACCGTCGAACTTGTCTCTAAAAGCGCGTAGGGCTGAAGAGCGCGATATCGTGTCGGCTCCGTCCATCGCAGAGATCCGCAAGGATCTCGCCAATGACGGCGGAAAACTTATAGCCGCGCCCTGAACAGCCGGTTGCGATCGTCACGGCCGGGTGTTGAGGGTGGATCCCGATAACGAAATGGTGGTCCGGTGTATTTGTATATCGACAGACGGCGGCGCTCATCGGTGATCGCGGCATTTGGGGAAGCCGACGCCGGACGTATTTCTCAATCAAATAGAGGTCACGTTCGCTCGGGACTGCAGAGAGCGAATCGGGGTGACCGATCACACCGCCATGGTGAAGCGCAACCTTGTACGTCCCTCCGGCTTCAGGCAGACCATAGATGCATTCGGCTTCTTCGGCCGGCGCGGTAAAGATCGCGAGCTCGCCTATGGCGCTCGCATCATAGACGACGACCACCTGACGTTCGACGGCCAGCGGCAAGGCAAGGCGCAAATGATCTGGCGACCAAGAACCCATGCAGAAGATCGCCCGCCGCGCTCGGAGCGTGCCGGTCTTCAATGAGATCGTCACGCCGTCCCGATCGGCGATCCAGCCAATCATTGGCTCATTGATCCTGACTGCGGCGCCTGCCGCAACAGCTCCCTTCAAATGCGCTCTGATGCACTGTTCAGGTTCGATCACGCCGGCACCGGGCTCATATACGACCGTTTCGCGATCATGCACCGTGAGCCAGGGGAAGCGGGCGGCCGACTCCATCGGACTGAGAACTTCATGCGCGATCGTCGTGCCGGAATAGCTTGCAAGCGCACCTGCGACGAAATCATGATCCGATGGTCCGACATAAAGTCCGCCAGCTTCGGTGATCAGCGGGCTTTCCCTTTCCCGCTCAAGCTCGGCCCAGAGCGAATAGGACCGCTCCATCAGAGGTGTGTATTGCGGCGATTCTGGACTCGCCATGCGGATCACGCGGCCATTACCATGATGCGATCCGCGATTGTGCGGCGGGTCCAATCGATCGATTCCGAGCACGCGATGGCCGTTCTGCGCAAGGTGATAAAGGGCGGCACTCCCCCACGCACCGAGCCCCACCACAATGACATCGAAATCCGCCATGCAATCGCTCCATAAGGGAATGCGGCCGCAGCGGCAATTGTTGACCACCAAAGCCTTGTCACCCTAACCTTTCCTTGCTCTCGAATGGAAGGCAACAATGGCGACAACAATTCCCAAAGCGGTGGCATTGGTTGGTTGCGGCGTGATCGGTCGCGGCTGGATCAGGGTGTTTGCTCCTTCTCGGGTCGAAGTCAGGCTCCATGATGCCAACCCTGAGATCTGTCGGCAGGCAATGAATTGGCTAGAGCAGGATCTTGGCGCCGACGTGTCGGACGGGTTCATCGCCGCAGCCGAGCGCGATGTTATTCTGGCGCAAGTGCGGGTTGTCGACGACATTGTCGATGCCGTCGCCGGCGTTGACTATGTGCAAGAAAACATCCCCGAGGTGCTCGAGCTCAAGCAAAGGCTCTTCGGTGAGCTTGACGGCGTGGCCGCGCAGCACACAATCCTCGCATCGTCGACTTCAGCATTGGACATCAACCAGATCACTCTCGGGCTGGCGGGGGCGCGCCGCTGCGTCATGGCACACCCGTTCAATCCGCCGCATCTCCTTCCGGTTGTCGAGATGCTCGCCACCGAGAAAACCGACCCTGCGGTCTTTCAACGGGCTTGCGATATCCTGGCTGTGTGCGGACAAATACCGGTGCGCATGAACCGCTATGTTCAGGGATTCCTCGGCAATCGCATACAAGCCGCCGTCGTTCGTGAAGCTCTGCATCTGGTCGAGAGCGGCGTCGCCGATCCGATCGCAGTCGATGCCGTCATTCGCGACACACTGGCGTTGCGCTGGGCGGCGATCGGAAATTTCGGAGCCAATCACACCAATGCCGATGCCGGAATCGGAGAATATTTTCAACGCTATGCCGACGCCTATCGCTCGATGATGGCAGACCTCGATCCCGCACCACCACGTTTTGCGCCTGATGTACTCGATGATATCGGCCGCGCCGTCGAGCAGCGCGAAGGCGTGCCAGATACAAAGGCACTACGGCGCAAGCGGGATGTGATGCTAAAGAAGCTCGTCAAGTTAAAGCGTAACGAGGAAGGGCAGCCATGACGGTGTCGCAGGGTGTGCTGGTCACTGCCGCTGGACAAAGCGTCGGCCGGGCAATGGCCGAGAAATTCCTTGCCCGGGGTGACCGCGTTCATATCTGCGATATCAAAGAAACTCTCGTAAAGTCGGTCGTCGAAGCCAACCCCGGCTTGAGTGGCACCGTCTGTGACGTCGCCGACGAGCGACAAGTCAGGCAGCTCTTTGCAGATGCTCAGGCAAGCATCGGAACTGTCGATGTGCTGGTAAACACTGTCGGCATTGCCGGGCCGCGCGGACCGATCCAATCGCTGAGCTTCGCTGAATGGCGGATCACTTTGGCGGCCAATCTCGATTCGATGTTTCTGACCATTCGCGAGGCCGTTCCGGCCATGCAGCGCAATCGGCACGGGGTTATCATCAACTTCTCCAGCATGTCGACAAAGACCGTTATGCCATTCCGATCGCCTTATGTGGCGAGCAAGGCCGGAGTCGAAGGATTGACCAAGGCGCTTGCGCGCGAACTCGGGCCGTACAATATTCGTGTCAATGCGATCCTGCCTGGTGCGATCGACAATCAGCGACTGAAAGACGTACTCTCGCGCATCGCTCAGCAGGAAGGCCGAACACTCGAGGAGGTCGAGGCGGAAGGCCTCAAATTCGTTTCCATGCGGACGAAGATCCAGCCGGATGAAATTGCCGACATGGTGCTGTTCCTGTGTTCAGATGCGTCCCTTCACGTCACCGGACAAATGATCGGCGTCGACGGCAATCTGGAATGGGAATCGTGAGCTATCCGCGTCGGTTGGTCGAGCTTGTCGGAAAGGAGAGAGCAACGATCGGCGAGGTTCTGGCGGCCCGCGTGGCGGCAACACCGATCGCAACATTCGTGGTCTCCGGGACGCGCCGCTGGTCCTATCGAGAAGCTTGGGATACGGCGCTGCGCTTCGCCGGCTTTCTCGACAGCCTAGACCTTTCGGGCGGACGCGTCGCGATCTTCCTCCCAAAATGCCCCGAGGCGCTGTGGACGTGGTTCGGCTGCGCGCTGACGCGCACCGTTTTCGCGACACTCAACTACTTGCATCGAGGCGAGGTTCTGCAAGACATCGCCCGGAGGTCTGGCGCCGACCTGCTGGTGACGGATCAAGCCGGTTGGGATGTTATCGGACCGATGGTTCCGCAGTCCTGCCGATATGTCGTAATCACGGATGGACCGGCAGAGGAATGCGTGCCGTCTGCTCCGCTCTATTCCTGGCAACAGGTGACGGCCCATCCGACCGCAGAACCGGTTTCCGTCCTGCCGACGGACACGGCGACACTCCTCTATACATCGGGAACGACCGGTCGTTCCAAAGCAGTGCTTCTCCCACACAATCTCTATTGCCGCGGCGCGGGCTATCTGGTCGAGTGCTTCGGCTACGGTCCCAATGACCGGTTCCACGATTGGATGCCGCTCTGGCATATTGGCGGCCAGCTTCATGTCACCATGTGTGCCATGATCGCGGGCAGTGCTCTCGTTCAGTTTCGCACCTTTTCGCGTAGGTCGTTCTGGACCGAGGCCAGAGACGCTGGAGCCACCGCCTTTTCCGGCTTTGCAAGCATGATCTCACTCCTGATGGAGGCGCCCCCAACTGACAAAGATCGGGATCACCCGCTCCGCGTGGGGCTCATCGGGAACATGACGGCGGAACTGAAGGAGGCATTCGAAAGGCGTTTCAGGGTGGTGCTGCTCGACACCTATGGCATGACTGAATGCGAACCACTGACCTTACCGACGGTCGTCGGGACACCGGCAGGTTCCTGCGGCCGCCCATGCCCGGATTTTGAAATTGCGATCATGGATGATGAGGATCAACCTGTCGCGACCGGAACAGCAGGCCGAATATGCGTAAGGCCGCGTGTCCCCGATATGATGATGCAGGTCTATGAAGGCGACGCGGCCGCTACCGTCCAGGCTTGGCGCAATCTGTGGTTCCACACCTCCGACCTGGGGCGATTTGACAAACAGGGTTATCTCTACTTCATCGAGCGCATGGCGTCATCGATCCGCCGCGGCGGCGAGAACATTTCCGCCGTCGAAGTCGAACGGGTGTTTCTGAGCCATCCCGACGTCGCCGCAGCCGCCGCTGTCGGCGTACCAGACCGGATCATGGGCGAGGAGATCAAGGTGGTGATTGTCCGTCGGTCGGGATCCAGTATCACGGCTGCCGAACTGCATGATCATGCAGCGCGACGGATCGCGGCGTTCATGGTGCCACGTTTCATCGAATTCGTGCCCGAGCTTCCCTATACCGATGTCGGAAAGCTGAAGCGGGATCGACTGGCCCTTCGCAGCGGACAGGAGTGGGATGCACGAGATTCGTGACCACTCCCTCTCAATCTCTTTCAACAAATCTTGCACCACCCAGATATAATTCCTCCACGCGCTCATCATTGGCCAGTTCAACACCTGTGCCTTCGTAGCGGTTGAGGCCGGTGTCGAAGACATAGGCGTAATCCGAGATCTCGAGAGCGCGCCGCGCATTCTGCTCGACGATGACCAGAGAGATTCCAAACTCCTTCCTCAGCATCACTATTCGTTCGAAAATTTCATCGACCAGGCGCGGAGCAACGCCCGCCGATGGTTCATCCAGCAAAAGAATCTTCGGACCACTCACCAGCGCGCGAGCCAGAGCCACCATCTGCCGCTCACCGCCTGACATGGTCCCAGCCGCCTGCCGTTGACGGTGCTTCAGGAGAGGAAACAGGTCGAACACCTGCTCCAGCCGTTGGCTGAATTCACCGCGGCGGGTGATGGCGCTGATTTCGAGGTTTTCGATCACACTCATCCTCGGGAAGATGTTGGAACGCTGCGGAACATAATTGAGGCCGAGCGCGGTTATTCGATGCGGTTTCCAACCTGAAATGTCCTCATCTTTTCCACTCAGACTGCAGGTGATACGTCCACGATAGATCCGAACCAGGCCGTAAATGGCCTTGAGAAGCGTCGACTTGCCCGCACCATTCGCCCCGATGATCGAGACGATCTCGCGCGGACCAACCGAGAGCGAGACGCCTTTGAGAATGCGCAGGTCGCCATAACCCGCTTCCAGGTCGGCTACCGTCATGACCTGCCTCTGATGCCCGCGGCTCATCGATCCTGCGGATGGTCCGCTCCTTGTATGCGGCGCGATCCGAGATAGGCATCGACAACGGTTTGATTGTTACGAATGTCCATGGGCGCGCCCTCCGCGATGACGCGTCCGTTGCTCATCACCAGGATATGGTCGCTGACCGACATGACGGCACTCATGTCATGCTCGACGAAGAAGAATGTCTTGCCAGTTGAAGCACGCAACTTCCGCATGTAGTTCAGCAGCTCCCGCCCCAGACTGGGATTGA
This sequence comes from uncultured Alphaproteobacteria bacterium, assembly GCA_963744915.1. Taxonomy (GTDB): domain Bacteria; phylum Pseudomonadota; class Alphaproteobacteria; order Rhizobiales; family Aestuariivirgaceae; genus DATAFF01. Next base: position 29,025 of record CAVUUY010000017.1, on the reverse strand, counting down.
TGCCCGCCAGCGGTTCATCAAGCATGATCATTGCCGGTTCGGCCATCAAAGCGCGGGCGAATTCCAGGAGTTTTCTCTGCCCACCCGACAGCGTACCGGCATAGTCGGAAGCAACCGCTTCGAGCCTGAACAAGGCGAGAAGCTCCTCGGCCTTCCGGGCGACTTGCCGCTCCGCGTTCGCTCCTGCTTTCGGGTGAAAAATGAGCCCCGAAAGCCGTTCTCCCGGATGTGATCGTGCTGCAAGGCGTAGATTGTCGACGACCGACAGCTTCGTCAGAACCTTGGTCATCTGGAAGGTCCTGATCAGGCCGAGGCGGGCTATCCGATAAGCCGGCAGGCGTGTGATGCGCTTTCCGCCGAACTCCACCTGGCCGCTTTCCGCAGCTTCGAACCCGGTGATGATATCGAAGAGGGTACTCTTGCCGGCTCCGTTCGGGCCGATGAGGGAAGTTATCGAGCCGCGTTTGACGCTCAGCGATGCTCGGTCCAACGCCTGGATGCCGGCGAAACGCTTGGAGATGTTGGTGACGACGAGGTGAAGGTCACTGGTCAAGCGCCAACTCCTCCTTCTTGCCGAACAGGCCTTGCGGGCGCAGGGCCATGATCCCGACAATGAGCGCGCCGACGAGGATCAAGCGAAGCGAGGCCCGCTCCGGCGACTGCAGAAGCGAGAATGGCGGGAAATTGAAGAAGCGCGTGCCGGCAAACAGAAAGCCGAAGATCATGGCGCCAATCGGTACGCCGGCGATGCTGCCGATGCCACCCATGATGATGATCACATAACCGAAAAATGTGAGAAGTGGCTCGATATCCTGAGGGCTGAAATAGGTGAATTGGATCGCATAGATCAGGCCGGCTAGAGCTGCCAAGGCAGCGCCGATCATAAGGGCCTGGCTCTTGTACCAGAAGGTGTTCTTGCCGAGAGCTCTCGCTGCATCCTCATCTTCGCGAATGGCCTTGAGGACGCGACCCCAGGGCGAGCGCACCAGGAATGAAAGCAGGACAATCAGAATGCCAACGATCGCCCACACGATCAGCAACATGGCGAGATTGATCGAAAGGTCGAGCCCTGTCAGCGCATGCAATTTCCCACGAAAATCGCCGAGGAGGACCATCCAGCCGGCAGAGAAGTTCGTTGCTTGGCCGGTGCCGAGCAGGTTCGTCGTGCCTTCCGGTCCGCCTGTCAGCCAACGCAGATTGACAGCCAGCAACCGGACAATCTCGCTGAAGGCAATCGTTGTGATGGCAAGATAGTCAGCCCGAAGCCGCAATGTCACAAGTCCAATGATGGCGGCAAAGAGGATCGCGGTGGCAATCGCTGCGAGCGCTGCGATCCACAGGGATTGATCGGCTTTCACGATGAGGATCGCCATTGTATAGGCGCCGATGCCCATGAAGGCGACATGTCCGAAATTGGCGAGGCCGCCAATGCCGAACTGCAGCTGCAGGCCCAGTGCGAAGACCGCATAGATGCCGGCGACTACCCCGACGAAAGCCCAGAACTCGACATTGAGGAAGGTTTCCATCGCCAACCTACGAGCCTGACGTTCGCCCGAGCAGTCCCTGCGGCCGCAGCAGCAGCATCATGATGAGAATGCAAAACGCGACGATGGGCTTGTAAGTCGTCTCGAGACCGCCTGCAAAACCCTGCCACGTCGAAACCTCCATTGCGAGGCCGAGAATGAGACTGCCGATCAGGCAGCCATAGGCGCTCCCGATGCCGCCAAGGATCATGCCGGCGAATATCAACAGCAGAATATGGGCGCCAAAATTGGGATCGAAATAGCTTTGGATCAGCGCTTGCAACACACCGGCGAGGCCGGCTAGGAACGAACCCAGAAGCCAGGTGTAGATCACGATGCGATCGACATCGATTCCTGCCACGGCGGCGAGTTCTCGATCGTCCGCTAGTGCTCGGAGAGCCTTCCCGAACGACGTGCGCGCCAGCATGACGGCGATTGCCACAACGCCGGACACGGCCACGATCACCACGACGACCTGGGAGAGCGAGAGCCTGAGCGGCCCGACCTGATAGACCGAGAACACATCGATGTCGAAAGCCCTGAACTCAGGACCCCAAATCATGGCGATGGCGTTTCTCAGCATCAGGGAAAGGCCGATGGAAACAATGAACATGGTGATGATGCCGGCGTGCCTGGAGCGAAATGGTCGCCATAGAAGAAACTCCATGGTGACCCCGAACAGGGCGGTGCCAATGCCACCGATGATCGCCGCTACAAACAGATTTTGATGAAGGGCCAGGTTCGTGGTGAGCGTGATATAGGCGCCAAGCGTGAGATAATCGCCATGGGCGAAATTCATGATCTTGAGCGTGCCGAAGGTCAGCGTCAGGCCGATCCCCCCAATGGCGATGATCGATCCTACGACGATCCCGTTGAACACGACCTGGGCAAGCTGATCGAGCATGCGCTTTTCATCGAGCTGACAATGTAGGCGGCGCGCCAGCCGCGACGAAGACCAACGAAGCCGGCAGCCCTATCGGGCGGAGCCGGCTTCGGAGGCCAATCGGTCATTCTCCCACGGATCCGATGATCTTCTTTCCGTCCTTGGTCCATTCGAAGATGTTGTAAAACGCGCCGCTGACATCGCCGTGATCATCGAAATTGAACTCGCCAGTCGCACCGACGAGATGAACCGGCTGGCCGCTTTGAAGCGCTTTCAACGCATCAGGCAGCTTCTGCCAATCGAACTTGGTTCCTTCCGGTCCTGATACGGCTCGAAGATTTTCTGCAATGCCCGTATTGTTGGCCACGCCCTTCGCTTTGGCGAGAAAGGCAAGGAGTGCTGCGTCAAAGGTCTGAGCTTCGCCATAGACAAGCTCGAGGCCGGTTTCCTTTTCCCACAGCTTGTTGAAATCGTCGCTGTTCTTTCCTGGCTTCGAACCGATGTTCAGCACCTTGAGGCCAGCCATCTTGGTGCCGATCTCGCTTGGAATGTCAGCCAGCGGATCGCCGCCGAAGGTCTTTGCTGGATCCCACTTTCCGGTGCGGACCAGTGCGGGAAGAAATTTCTGCCAGCTGCCTGGAAAGTCATAGATCATCCAGCCAGCGGGATCGCCCTCGGCGAGCTTCTGAGCCTCGGTCTCATAGGTCGGTTGGTCGGCGTTCCATTTGACGACCTTTCCGACCTTGCCGCCGCCCGCTTCCCAGGCCTTGGAGACGATCTCGGCGAAGGCATTGCCCGGTGCATTGTTCAAGACGCCGATATTGATCGTCGAAGTCGGCTTGAACGCTTCCTGCGCGAGCCGCACCAGATATTTCGCCTGCAGTCGGTCGGACGGCGTTGTCCGGAACAGCAGTTTGCCCGCACCATCGACCGTCGAAATTGTCGGGCTCGAGGCCATGGTCAACATCGGGATGCCATTCGGCAGACACCCGGTCTGGAACGCCGGAATCGTCTCACCGGTGGTTGCGGGGCCGATGATGACATCGGCCTTGTCCGCTTTGACGAGCTTCGTCACGGCTTCGGCCGCCGGTGCGGCACGAGACTGAGTGTCCTCAGTGGCGACGCTGACATCAGCCTCCATCCCTGCTGCCTTGGCGGACTCCATGATGTATTTGGCTGCCATCCGAGCGGCAGCGTCATTGGTCTTGCCGATCGAGGCGAGCTCGCCGGAAAGCGACACTGCCGAGCCGATCTTCAGTGAAACAGGCTTTGCCGTGTCCGCCTTGGTATTGCCGAGGGAAACCGTGGCGAAGGCCACCGCCGCGAGAAGTGCAATCGGCAGGAGCCGCCCTCGAGGCGCAAAATCAGCAATGGATCTCATTCTTATCTCTCCCTTTCGTGTTCCTGGTTCCCCAAGCATCAGACACGTTGCAGAACCGTTCCGGGGGGCCAGACATCATTTTTGTGAAATTGGCAGTCGCAGGCACAGATCACATTCAGCATATGCAACTATGGACCGGCGCTTTTCCGTGTCAATGACTTGATCGAAAGCTAATGTTCAGGGAGGCTTGCGCTTAGCACGGCAGTTCGCCAATAGTCCCTGCTCTGCTGATTGACTGGATGACCAGCTGCATTCACGCTCGCCTCGATCGTCGCCAGGAACTGTTCTATTTCTCTTCCCTGCAACAGGGCAAGTGACCGGGATGCGGATAATGCGCAGATGGTTGTGATCAGCCCTTCGAAGCCAATGATCATGGCGTTGGTAAGAGTCGGTCATCATCTGCGCCGCTCGTTTCAGGTTCTCCTGCGCAGCAGAACTCTGCCGAATTGCGGCAATTTCGGCCGAAGTGAGGGTGGGTGACTGTGGTTGCGCTCGGCTCGGCTCGGGAAGCGGAAACAGCCATTGAATGAAATCATGGATGTGTTCGAGCTGGTGGTCATCGAAAGCGAGCACATTGCCAATTGAACGCCGCCCCATCGCGGCCAGAGCCTTCGAGGAAAGAGAGAACAGGCTGCGAGGCCATCTGACAATTCCTCCCTTGTGGCCTGATTCTCGATGCAAAGGTCAATGACGAAGGAGGAATGTCGCTGAAGCGAGCAAGACGGATTCATTTCTGCCGTTGTTCGCCGTGAGTTCAATTTTGACCACGAGCCCAGCTGTCGTGTCGCGCACATTGCTGACGGTACCAGAGTACGTCAATTCGTCAGCGAGATTGACTACTCCCTTGAAGCGCACCTTGAAGCCCCGCAATGCCTCTGGACCAAAGTGATCCGTCGCATAGACGGAAAGCTCGCCCGCATGCAGCATGCCAAGCGAGAAAACCCCTGGATAGCCGAAGCTCCGGGCGTGGGCATCGTCGTGGTGGGCCGCGTCGAAATCACCGGAGGCGCCCTGGTACTTCACGATCTCGGTGCAAGTCACCGGGCGCCGCTTGCGGGGCGAGAGAGCAAGGCCCGGAACAATATTTTTGAGCTCCATCCGCCCTCTCCTCAGACAGGCGCCGTTTCGGTCTTGACGATGGTCTGCCGGCTAACCGCGACGATCACGCCTGCCTGATCCTTAAACTCGGTCTCGGTTACGACAAAGGTGAGCTTGCCGCCACGCTTTCCTGTCTTCTCAGTCACGTCTTTGATGCGTGTCTGCGCGGTAAGCACAGTCCCTGCTCGCGGCAGACCGTTTGGATACTCGTACTCCTCTTCGGCATGCAGCAGCAGCGAGCGATCGAGATCGACGGCCGCAAGCGCGGAGTCTTTCGGATCATCCAATGTGTAGCCCCAGAAGCGCCCCGCTATCCCCAGAAAGGTCGGAAGCGCCAGTGGCGTCTCGCCATCGAGGTAGACAGAATCGGTTGCTCCGATCGATCGAGCGAACTCCTTGACCTTCCCTTCCTCGATCGGAAACCGGTATGGCGGCCCAGACAGGCCGATGTCGTTCGCCGAAACCATCACACGCCTCCATTGCGTTGGGCGTCCCAAGCACCAGGCGCCAAATCCTTAAGCCGCTCCTTAGCGATTTTTCCGACCTCGGTGCGCGGGAACTGATCGATAATGCGGATGTAGCGCGGCACCATGAAGTGCGCCATGGCCTCGACGCAGTAGGCATGAATGTCGGCCGGCCCAGCGCTTGCGCCTGCCTTCAGCGTAACGATCAACGAAACATCCTCCTCACCCAGCGGTGAGGGCACGCCGACAGCCGCTGCCTCATATACGGGTGCAAAGCGCTCGACGATCCGTTCGAGCTCGATCGACGAGATGTTCTCCGAGCGGCGCCGGATCACGTGTTTCCCGCGATCGACGAACGTCAGATAGCCATCCGCATCGAGTCGCCCGAAGTCACCAGTGTGGAACCACAGGTTCCTGAATGCCGCTGTGGTGGCTTCCTCATCACCGTCATAGCCCGAGAATAGGATGCCCGGCCGGCGGGGTCGCACGAAATCTGGCCAATGTGACCTGAGGCAAGCGGCCAGTCGTCGGCATCGGCAATGATGAGCTCCCAGTCAGGACTCGGCCTGCCGCAGGAACCCGTCGGATAGCGCTCCTGCCAGTGCGGATTGGTGATGAGCTCGGCTTCTGTCATGCCATACTGCTCGATCATGCGCAGGCCAAAGCGTTCCTCAAAGCCGCGGTGGAGATCGGCGTTGACGGCGACCGAGAGCATGAGCCGGATCGGGTTTCCATCGTCGGGTCCCGGCGGCGACTTCCATAGGATGTTGACGACGTTCGGAAGCCCCACGACGACTGTTGCACCGACCTCGCGCGCCTCATCGAGAAAGCGCGAGGCCGAGAAGCGAGAAAAAAGCGCCAGCGTCCCCCCGGCGACGATCGTTCCCATGGTCTGATGCAACGTGCCCGCAATGTGAAAATGCGGCAACCAGGCGTGGAAGACGTCCTCAGACGTCAAACCCCACGCTTCTACGACCCGGCCCGCCTGGTGGGCAAAGAGCTGGTGGGAAAGTCGGACGGGCTTGGAGCCACCGGTCGTTCCGGAGGTGTAGATCACCAGGGCATCGTCGTAGGGGTCGGGGCGCGCGGGCTCGAATATCGCGGTGTCGACATTGAAAAACAACGCATCGTCGACCATTGTCGCGCGCACGCTGCTCGGCATCGCCGGCATATCAATTGCGGCGGAGCGCTCGGTAATGAAGATCGAGGCCCTGCTCCGGTCGTTCATCTCCCGCAGGATCGTGCCCTTGTGGGCGCGGTTAAGCGGACAGTATATGCCTCCTGCAGCGAGCGTCCCGAACCAGGTCCACAGCGTCTCTGCACTGTTGCTGAGATAGCTCGCGACGCGTTCGCCGGGTCGAAGGCCGAGCCTCGTCAGACCAGCCGAGTAGCGGAGGATCTCGTCCCAAGCTTCTCCATAAGTCCATTGCCGGCCCGAGAATTTGAGGAACGTCGAATCAGGAGTTTGGGCCACTCGAGCCAGCCAGACGTCGATGATCGATGCCTCACCTCGACCGATAAGAGACAGAAGCGGCTGAGCATCTCGCATCATGATCTGTCAGCCGCCAGAAGCTCGATCGTGATCCGACAGTCGGGATCGACGAAGCCATAAACTGCAAGTCCCGTGGAAGCAGGTCCGGGGCGACTGTAATAACCATTGCGGATGCGCATGTTCTCGTAGAGATCCTGCTCGCTCGCTCCGCCCACATAGTAGGTCTGCTGCTTCACCACGTCGAGGAAGCTGAGCCCATGGCGGGCAAGGGCCACCGCGAGCGCCTCCATGATGCGTCGGGTGGTCGCTGCTGGCGCGACCGGCGGACCAAGACAGCGCGCCGCGAGGCCAAGCATGTCGCTGGCTCGACGCTCAACGAGGCGGACCCCATCGATGTCAACCGCATGGCTGGCATTCCTGCCGAATGTTCCAGTCGGGGGGGAGGTCGAGAGGCGGGGGTGGGGAGGTCGAGAGGCAAAATTTCTTCAGCTGAAATGTCGAGATCCTCAAGCCACCCCCATCGTCCTTTCGCCGAAGTCCCGTTCCTCACGGGCGCGGGGGTTGGGAGTCAGAAGCGATAATTTCTCGGCTGATGTCGAGATGCTTGAGATCAAGATCGTTAAATCGACCCCCATCGTCCTTTTATCGAAGTCCCGTTTCCTCGCCGCGGGGCGTTTCTTATGCCCCCTCAGGAGAGGGCATTTTTTTCTGAGCTTTCGGTAGAAGAAAATCTCAGATTGGGGAGCCTTGCACTGAGTGACAGGCAATATCTCGTTGGCCGTGACAGGGTCGTTGCATGTTCCCCTTCATCGCACGGCGTCTACGACAGCGGGCGGGAACACTTAGCGGCGGCGAACAAGCAATGGTGAAGGTCGCCCGGGCACTTCTTCCTCAACCCCGGCTTGTCCTTCTCGATGAAGTAAGCGAGGGGCTCCAGCCCAAAGCGATCGATCGCGTTCGCGAGGTCCTTGCGGCTGAACACAAGGCACGCAACTTGTCCATGCTGTTAGTGGAACAAAATATGGATTTCGTCACCGGATTTGCGAACTCTTTCGGTTTGATGTCGCGCGGCCAAATTGTTGGTGGGGGTTCCTTTGCCGATTCTGACGCCGGCATGCGCATCGATCAGCATCTGAGCATTTGATGTAAGTGAGAAGCTGGCAACCTAGCGGACAAAATCTGACGATGGAGTTCGGCGAGGGATTCCCAGCGAGGGTGTCGCATGCGAGTCTAGCGCATGCGCACCGGGATATCCATCGTCGTCTCGCCGGCTGATCGGGGTCGGCTTCCGGTCACCAGCACCGCGGGCCCGCTATGGGCGCCGTTGACGGCGACATAGGGCCATTCCCAGCCGACCAGTACCGGATCGCCCCAGTCCGACCTTGCCCGTCGCCTTGCTGCCGGCTGTCGGGCCGTGGACCAGGGGAAACTTCCAGTTGGCCATGTCCTTCCTCCCATCAATCCGTCCTTCGAGGGCCCGCATGCTAACCTCGGCGCGCCGGGGGTGGGGAAGGGGTGGGCAGGTCGAGACAAAATTTCTTCAGCGGATGTCGACGTCGCCGGGGTCCCGTTCCTGGCCGGCGGGGGCGTGGGGAGGTCGCGAGACAAAATTTCTTCGGCCTATGTCGAAACCATTGATGCCGAGACCATTGACCCCATCCCTCTATCGTCCTTTCGCCGAAGTCCCGTTCCTCAGGGCCGGGGCCCAACCCCCCATCGTCCTATCGGCGAAGTCCCGATTCCTCACCGGAGGGGGTGTCTCCGCACCCCCATCGTCCTCGCGGAGATCCGTGCCGGCGCGGAGATACGGGGGGTTAGAGGGTCCTGCAGCGATAATGTTCGGCTGGGTGTCATCTCGACCGGACCGCAGCCCCTATCCGCCCATGCCGGCTCGCCAATGTCGAAACCACCGCGGGGCAAATTTCTCATCAACGATCCGAGCCTTGGGCTGGCAGCATTGGTTCGCGACGCTGTCGAGGGGCTCGAGCGGATCATTAAGGAACTACAGCGCTACCGATGTGGCATACAGGCCGAAACATTGCCTAAAGACCAGTTCAAGCAGGTGACGATCGGCGATCTGGTGAGGGAGGGTAGCTGTTGGAGATTTGGCTGTGGCTCATGTCGCCCGGGCGGCAACTCTATATCACGCCCAACGGCGATCCTCAGGCCACATGCCAGAGACAGAGCCGATGGGCCGAGAAGTTCGCTGCAGTGGCGATGGAGGAGCCGGCATGGAAGGAGCTGAAGCGGCCAACGAGTTCTGCTACCCCAACGGCGCGAATGACGCTCGCTTGAACCCAGTTGGGTCAACCGCCGAGGTCGCGAGGACATCGCCAATGATGGCGATGAAAGGTGCCATAATTCTTCTGATATCTAGGGCCGTTGTGACGGTGTCAGATCCCGTCATGATCTGAACGAAACCTACGCCACCCCTATGGCATTGAGGATCGGCCCCAAATGCGGCCGCATCAGCGTGCGCGCCGAGGCTGGCATGGGTGACTTTAGGCTCCCACAGCATGCCCGCCCCTGACTTACAACCGCGCCCGGACAAACTGGACACGTGTCTAGGGAGATGTCCTGTCCGTCCGGCCCGGAAACCGGACAAAGACCGAGGAAGATGTCCGGGATGTCCGGTTGGTCAGATTTTCCAGACGAAATTGTTCCAAACACCTATTTTCTTCCTAATCTGAAGTCCTTCCAGAGCTCGGGTGTGGGCCTTTTGTTTCGCGTCTTGGTTGTCAGTTCCCCGCTTTTCATAATGGTATCGGCGCCACAGCGATTCAGTGACAACAGGGACACCTGCCGGGATGTGGTCGCACGCCGACGGCACCTCCCCCGCGTCAGCGAGCGCCGCAGTCAGAGCATCGAGAGCCACCTGCATGCCATCCGGTAACTTCTTGTTCTGTATCTCCTTGGGCATGTCGGCCGGGTCGGCGGAGATCGCCACACAGGAGGCAACCTCCTCGCTGTCCTCGTCGTGGCCCAGCAGCACCCGCTTGAGGGCGAACACGAATGCGGTGCCGTCGGCTCCGTCCCGCTGCTTGGTGATAGTTGCGGTTCCGACTTCGCCACGCTGGCGCTTTACCTCGATCTCGGTATTGATGGCCCCAAGCAGCGACGTGTGACCGCGCAGCCCCTTGGCCTCGTCCTTGCCGCAGTGGTGGATCAGGAGAACGAAGCAATCCAGCTCGGCAGCCAGCCATTCACAGTGACTGACCAGGGCGCCCATATCTTCGGATCCGTTCTCGTTCCCGCCACACAAGGCTTTCGACAATGTGTCGATTACGACCAGGCCAACCTTTTTGCACCGCTTCTGGATGTCGGCTGCGAGTTCTTCGGCGTCGGCTCTTGTGGATCTTAGATTGATAATGGCCGGTGACATGCGGAAGTCTGGTGGCCACGGGTACCCGTGATGGAGCATCCAAGCGTGTATGCGGTTTCCACCCATGTGACCCGCTTCCATCGAGCAGTAGGCCACCTCGAGCTGGACGATCTTGTGCCCGCGCCATGGAATGCCGGCGGCGACATGCAGGCCAATGTCAGTACCAAAAAACGTCTTTCCGGTGCCAGCACGGCCGAACATCGCCCCGATGCCATGTCGAGGGATTACGTTCTTGACCAGCCACAAGCCATTCAGAACCGGTCCCTTCGTGGTTTCTGCGGTTTCCCACCTGAAGCGATCGTTACCGCCTGACAAATGCTTCCCATTCTTCTTGGCTCGCTCACGCTCGACATTGGCCTTGGCCTCAACCTCGGCCCATAAGCGATCTAGGTGTTTGTCGTATTCGTCGATGGACTCGAAATCGTCGCTCAACAGGCGGCCCTCCGACGATGAAACTCGGGCCAGATGACTGACAACCAGTCCTTGATGCAGGACCGGCACATCCAAAAGGCATCCCGGTTCACCCAGGCTTCGACGAGCGGGTCGAGATCATCGTCGCCCCGCTCGCAGCCGAGGCAGCGGAGGTCGGGTGAGGGCACCGAGCCACCTCCCGCGTTGACCAAACCCGCGAGCTCGCCTACGAGGGGTTCTGTTAAAGGGGTCTTTCGACGAATTCGATAGGAGCCGGCTTCCGCTGCCACGGGGCTGGCTTTTTCAGTGTCCGGGGGCCCTTCGGAACGCCCGGCGAACACATTGCGCGGGGATAGCGCGGGAATGGCATTTTCAAGAAGAGCAGGGGAGTTCGCCAAGCCTTTGATAAGTTTGGCGCACCCGAGACGATTCGAACGTCCGACCTCTGCCTTCGGAGAAACATGGCCCATATGTAAGCCTTTGATTTATCTTGCAAACGTTGAAATAATTATGCGCAAAATACCGGCATTTTCGACGCGTTACGCCCACATTCAGCCCACACGTTTTCCAATTCGCGAGGCGATGGCCCGCTGCTGGTCCGGATGATGGTGTCCGTACACCTTGAGGATGGTCGCCAGCGACGTCGCGAAGAAGTCCGCGACTTGCCACGGTTCCTCACCCGCCTGCATCGCCCAGCTGATGGCCGTATGTTTCAGAACGTGCGGCGATACGTCATCGAGGTGGACTTCGAGCGGCGCAGGTGCCGAACGTTTTCTTGATGTCGCCAATCGGCCTTCCATTCAGGGTGATGACAGGACCGAGCTCGCGGCCGAACCTCGAGGCACGTTTCAGATGCGGCAGCAGCTTGTCCGGTATCCGGGGTCGACCGCGCTTCTTCTTCGTGTTGTCGCCTTGGCCGGGTCGGCGGAAATCAATCGTGCCATTGCGGAAATCGACCGCCGGCCAGCGCAGCGACAGGATGGCCTCCTTCCGCCTGCCGGTGTAGAGCGCCAGCAGGATGAACAGCGCGAGGTGATACTGCGGGCGGGCGGGGCGGTGCCACCTGTCGGGCTTGCGGGTCTCAACATCGTATGAACGGGGTGCGAAGCCTAGGGAACCGGCAATCAACATGGCCGCTTCCGAACGGGTCAGCCAACGCTCCCGGGGTGGCGATTCGGCAGGAAGATATATCTTCCTTGGTCGGGTCAGGACATTGGTATCAACCGCATGGCTTAGAGCGGCATGAAGGACACCGAGCTCGCGCCGGACGGTGCTCGGCGAGCGTTGCCGGTGGACGCGATACTCAAGGCATGTCGTCTCGGTGATATCCGCCACCGTCTTGCCGGCCCAATATCCCACCAACCCCGTCACCGCATGCCCGATGCGCTCGGCCGCATGTACATGCGGACCTCGCTCATTGAGGTAGTTGGTCAAGATGTCGGTGATGAGAATCTGCCCCGGATGACGCGGCCCGGCTTCTGACCCTCGTGCGCGGATAAACTCCGCGAGCGATGTTTCAGCCTCTTTGCGGTCAGCAGTGCCAGTTGCGCGCTTCTTGCTGCGGCCTCGCTCGGTCCAGAAGATGTAATAACTGGCGCGCTCGGCAAGCCAGTGCAACCGGGGTCCTGAATTGCGACGCGGCATTTGGCGGCCTCCCGCTCCCTAGAGATAAAACGTTCCCACGCACCCGGCAGAATATAAACCCGATTGCCGATGGTGGTGGCTTCCAAGCGGCCCTCATCGATAAGCCGGCAGACGCTATGCCGCTTCATGCCCACCCGCTGGCAGAAGTGTTGCAGAGGCTCGAGTCGCTCGGAAGGCTGTGCATCCATCAGCGCATCAGTTCCCGTCGGATGCTCGCCGGATTCCTTGAGGAAGGCGAGCGACGCTGACATGATGAAGAAACGTCGTCATGCCCGGAAGAGAGCAACTCCGCCATCGTCTTCGCGTCCACCCAAATCGGCACTTTAGACATCACGCTCTTTCCATTTCCTCATGTTCCATTTGAATACCCTCCCCAGAACGTTGTTTGTCTGCTTCAGAGTAATCATCGGAGTAGGTTTATATTTATCAGTTTCATCGCTGCAAATCTTAGGAGTAACATCCTTTGTTTGATTAAAGGTAATTAACATGGTTCGTTTCATAATGGAGTAACATTGTTTGGTTGGTTAAAGGTAATCAACATGGTTTTGTCTCATAATATGTTAATTCTTGTCATATATATATTTGGTAATTCTCAAACCAATTCTAGTCTTTATCCCGGTTCTGCTGGGTTATTCTGCCACAGGCGGAAGAAAAGTCAATGGATCTACCTCGACTTTTTCGAATTGAGTGCGCCAAAAGGGGCGCAAGATGAGGGGAATTCTACTAGGGCCGGCTCTGTTCGAAGCGGGAGGGCTGCCGCTACTTCGTCGTCACTCGGCACCCCATGGAGGATGACGAAATTTTCGGTTGAGGGAGGGAAGGTGTGGTTGCAACCAAAAGAAGCACTAAGACTGCTATAATCGAATCTGAACGAAGACGCGGAAGGAAGAGTTCGTCAACCCCCTCCGCGCACAAGCATAAAGAGAGATCGAACGTGACGCACAATCCCGGTTCTACCGATATTCTCCTTGTCTCGCCGAGTGTGCGGAGCTTTTCCACGACCCGCTCAAACGCCCTTTGCGGATGCGAAGATTAATGGTCACCGGGAAACCCTCGCAGTTCGCGGGCAGGGGTTCCGGCGTCGGCTGACGTGCCGCTATTACCTGGAAACAACCGGGCACCGAGCCGGCAAAATGAATTAGGCAGTCGGGGTGATCGAGAGGCCCGGGCACTATTTGATGCACCCGAGTATGTCGTCCATCTCCGAGTAGGTGGGCTGGACGGTCGGCTCTATCTCGATCTCGGCGATAAAACTTGGAGCGCGGTTGAGATCGACGAGTCCGGATGGCGCGTGGCGAGAACCCGCCGGTACGCTTCCGCCGTCCCGACAGCATGGGAGCTTTGCCGGTCCCGGTCTCCGGCGGATCAATCGAGTTGTTGCGCCCTTTTCTCAACCTCCGACGCCGACTTCATCTCTGGCGTCGGCTGAGCGTTGGCCTACTTGCGCAATTGTGGGCCGTATCCGGTCCTCGCGCGACGGGAGAGCAGGATATCGTCGAAATCCACCTGCTCACGGGTTTTGCGATAATTGCTCGATCCGAACGGCGCACCGCTTCGGACCCTGCCGGGCAACAGGCGCTACCTCTTCGCTTCCGCGAACAATATGCATGTCCTTGCGTCTCGATAACGTCTCCACTTTGCCGACGTGGCTTTCAGACGCGCTGTGTCAGTTGGCGACTGGCGGGGCTTCTACCCGTCGGCGACACGAATGAGGATGAGGTGCGTTTTAATGTGACACGGCCAGTGATCCTCAACGGTATCGAGGATTTCGTTGCGCTGGCCTGACCTTGCCGACCGCTCATTGTTCCTGAAACTTGAGCCGATCTCCCGGATGAACGCCGTCGCCCCGAACTGGAATTTTGGGCGGTGTTCAGGCAAGACCAGCCACGCATTCTTGGGGCACTTCTCGATGCCGTTCGAGGGGCTCGTCCATGCTTCCGGAGACGAGACTGGCGAAGTATCAGCGGATGGCGGATTTCGCACAATGGGTAACGGCTTGTGAGCCGCCTTTTGGCCCGACGGCACTTTCCTCTCCGCATATGACGCCAATCGCAGGGAAGTGGTGCAGGATGCGATTGGCGCCGATCCAGTCGCAGCCGCGGTGTGCGAGTTCATGGAGAATCGGCAGACGTGGGAGGTACACTGGACAAAGCTTTTGAACACCCTCCCCCTCGTTCCAGGTCAGCGCGTGAACAGCCCCAATATCTTGTCCAATCGCCTGAAGCGGGTGGCAACCTTCCTAGGCAAAATCGGCATCGAGGATCAGCTTCACAAACTCGGTCACAAGCGAACGCGGATGATCTCAATCACCTGGCGTCAAACCGAGCTGATACCCCAACATGTGGAAGCGCGGTCGGCGCCGCAAAATGCCGCGCTGGGGCCGAGCCTCAACGAGCTCGCCGGCTCAGCCACCGGAAAAGGAACAAGGGGGAAACAACGTAGGTCGCGGCGATCTCACAGACCATCGTCCGCGCTAAAACATTGATGCAAATGCGGACGATGCGGACGATGCGGACGATGCGGACGCAAATATCGGCCCGAAGCTCATAATGCGGCCGAACCGTCAGCCCGATCAACAACCAGTGCAAGAGAGCTTTGAAACGGCTTGGCTGGATTCAGAGGCCAACAGCAAGGGCGCGCATGTTGCAACGACATTCGGTGTAATGACGAAACCATGCCAACAGGAAGCCGCTGTGCGCCGAGCCGAATCCGGTAGCGGCCATGGCGCGGGAGGCAGAGGGTGAGGAAGTGGGGGCTCATGATCAACAGGAGACGCATCCACAACATTATGTGGAGATCATCGCCCGGGGGTTCCTTGACCACGATGGCTCGTCTGTAAACCTAAATACCCCGACAGTCGTGAAGGATCGACAGAGCGACGAAGGGAAGTCATGACCCAGAGACTTCAACACAAAGCCAAAAACCCAGAATTTTGATCGAGACATGAAAGAGAGAAACAGACCCCACGTAGTCTCATTCCGATGTTCCCGCGAAATGTTCCAGGCGATATCGAGCGGAGCAGTGAGGCAGAACCGCAGTATCAGTGACTTGCTTCGAGAAATTATGAGCGGTGTCTTACAAAAAATCTGAGCAATAATGTTGTTTTTTTGAGGTAAGCCCCAAATCGCGGTATACATCTCGCCTATATAAATTTCGTATTCACACGATGAATACGACTATTCTAGGAGAACTATATATGAAATCTCGATTTTCTTCATCGAATTATGAGCATCGACATGAGTTTGTCGGGGATGCAGCAAATTCAAACTTCTCAGATCAGCCAATCATCACCACTGATCCCGGCTGAACTACCCCAGCATTGCAGCCTCTCAGAGATCAAGATCGATGGGTGATTTGGCGCTATGAAAGCCATCCTCGCGGTAAGCAAACGAAGGTGCCGCATATGGCGAGGAGGCCGGATCGCAGGGCCAGTACCACCGACCCTTCGACTTGGTGCGACTATGCGACAGCCCGGATTGCTGCGACCACTACCCGAGCCGATGGGATAGGTCTGGTTCTCACCAGATGCCGGCCTCGCAGCTCTCGATATTGACGATTGCCGCGACACTGACTCGGGTGCCATCGAAACTTGGGCGATGGAACTGGTGATTGCGTCGGGGAGCTATGCCGAAATAACGCCGAGCGGATCAGGCATTCGAATTATCGGAACAGCAGCAGGTTCACCGTTCCAACGAAACCAGAAATGCGGCTCAGGAAGGGTCGAATCCTATCGCAGCTGTGCGCGTTATATCACCGTCACCGGATGGGAATTGCCGGAGTCAAAACCGTTTCTCGCCGATATCAACGACCTGATCGATGAGACGGTGAAGCGGCTGGATGATGCCAATTCACCTGACATTGGCGCGAGAACGAAAGATGAGTGCCGCGATCATGTTGATGATCACCCACGATGGTGGCCTCCAGAACTGCTGGATCTCATAAAAACGCGTATCCGATTGGCTCTCGTTCAGAAAAATTCTTCCGCTCCGTCGCATGGGCAAAGAGACTGTGGAAGGACGGTCAGCGAAATCGAAGCTCAGATGCGCTCAAACCCACGGGGAGTTGCACAAAAATACCTGAACCCATCTGATCGGCTTCGAGCCCAGATCGAAAAGTGTTTCACCCGAGCCGATGCGCGTTCGGTGCCGAGTGACGCCGAGTTGCATGATGGTTGGCGCGACAAGCTCCTTCGCAAGAAAGGGGAGGTCATTCAGAATCACTTCAATCTCCTCCTCGCGTTGCGAAATGAGCCTGAATGGCAGGAAGTGGTGCGGCTTCGATGAGTTCTCCCAAAAACTGTTTTTGTGCAAGCCGGTGCCCAGGCGAGAAGGAATGGCTCAACAGTCAACATATCCGCGCGAGTGGCGAGATACCGACACTTCCGAGGCGGTTGAGTGGCTCCAAAAGGGGTATTTTCCCGACCATTTCCAAGGAAGCCGTTGATATGGCGATACGGCAGATTGGGGAGAAGGAACAAGCGTTTCACCCGGTGCGAGATTATCTTTCGGGACTCACCTGGGATGGGGTCGCCTCGGCTCGATGACTGGTTGATCACTTACTGCTCGGCCTTCCCCAGAGCCATGACCAAGAACGATACATTCGGGCAGTTGGAGCGAAATGGATGATCAGCGCGGTGGCTCGAATACTCAGGCCCGGTTCTAAGGCTGACCATGCTCTTATGCTCGAAGGAAAACAGGGAATCGGCAAATCAAGCGCACTATCGATCTTGGGTGGCGATTGGTTCAGCGACAGTCTTCCCGGTGATCTCCACACGAAGGATGCTGCTCTCCACCTCTTTGGAAAATGGATCGTCGAGCTTGCCGAGCTATGTCAGATACAGAGAAGTGAAATCGAGACCATGAAGGCTTTCCTCAGCCGAACAGATGACCGTTTTCGCCCACCATATGCCCGGCATGAGGTCGACCACCCCCGCCAATGTGTGTTTGCGGGCACGACGAACCAAACCGCCTATTTGAAGGATGAAACCGGTGACAGGAGAATATGGCCAGTGACGGGTAGAAAAGATCGATCTAGATTCGCTCAGGAGGGATCGGGATCAACTTTGGGGAGAGGCGCGAGTGAGATTTGAGGCGGGGGAGTGCTGGTATCTCGACGATGAAGAATTGAGGCGTTGGGCAGAGCACGAACAGTCGGAGCGGTATGATGAAGACCCGTGGGAAGAACCAATTCGGATCTATGTGGAAGGATTGTCGAAGGTGACTGTCGGCAGCATTCTGAATCATATCTATGGCTTCGACCCCCAGCTTTCAAAGCACACGAGGGTTGATCAGAACCGGGTGACAAAGATTCTAACGCGACTTGGGTGGGAGCGGGGGCGCAAAACCTCCTCGGCAAGATTTTGGGTCAGGGCCGGGGGGCAAAACTTCCTCGTCAGGGCTCTCGGTCAACCGTAAGCTACGAGGAGGATGACCAATGACCAACAATGACCGACTTTCTATAAAGATTTCTGAAAAAATTGGGGGTGGTTGAGTTCTAGAAGATTTATTGGAAAGTTGGTCATGTTGGTCACTCCGTCACCCCCCTCTGTGGGATCTGCCGAGTTAAACCCGCTCTCGCCTGGGATTGAAAGCAGGTCAGGGCGACAACAAAGAGATGATCGGGGCGGCCGGGTCTTTTTCGATCACGCCGACTTCAACGAACTCCTGAAGCCATAACTGTTTCCCCGAGCATATGACGGAGGTAAACCGATATGGAGGTAATTCAGAGCTACAAATTGGGGGGTTGCGTGATCATAACAAATCACTGCTCATAACCGGCCTGATCGTCAATTCTTCTTCGTTGATGGTGGTTTGGTGGATGACGCTTTGCAATCACTCGCTTTCGACCGCCTCATTCCAAGCTGCCCCAGTCGTTCGGCAGGTCATGCGTCGAGAAGATCCTCAAGATCCACAAATCCAACTGAACCCCTGCCATAACAGTTTCGACTCTGCCAATGACCCGCTCGAAGACTGCCCGAAGAAGAGCGTCATTCCTTCCTAGATCCGTGAGCGTCGATTTAGTTCCCGCACTCATCATGACGAAAGCACCACACTCGAAACCATGCCAATCCTCTCTCTTTCCTCGACGGCTTGGGGGAGAGATGGGCAGGACGGTCGAATTGCTGAGAATTGGGCATCGATGAGAAGATTCCATTGAGCACCAGAATTGTTCACATGGGGAATGCCGCGCGGCCAAGGGTTTGATGACGCGACAACTCATAGTCACTAAGTTCATACTGCTAGATTTCGTGGCTCAAGTTTGGGAGCTTGAACCCACCCTCAGGCGTCGCCATCAACAGCCAATCGACGGGTCCGGAATTACCCAATGACCTGACATGTCATGGACGTAGCGAAACCGACGTGAATGGCCCAACCCGGAAATCCTGTCCCGATAAACTCCCTTCCGAGATAACCATACAATCGCCTTGCTGGATTTACCGAAGGCAATCGCGCCAAATGGTTGAAGAACGCGTCCAACGCCGCCTTGCCGCCATTCTGGCAGCCGATGTGGTCGGCTATAGCCGGCTCATGGGCCAGGACGAGGCCGGCACACTCGTGGCACTGAAGGCGCGGCGGCGTGAGGTGGTGAGTCCGCTCGTCACCGAGCACCACGGCCGGATCATCAAAGTCATGGGCGATGGGGTGCTGATCGAATTCGCAAGTGCGGTTGACGCCGTCACATGCGCGGTCGAGATCCAGAGACGCTTTGTCGAGGCCAACCAAAGCCTGCCGGAGGAACGCCGCATCGTTCTGCGCATCGGCATCAATCTCGGCGACGTCATTGTCGAGGGCTCCGACATCTACGGCGATGGTGTGAACATCGCGGCGCGGCTAGAAGCGCTGGCCGAGCCCGGCGGCATATGCCTCTCAGGCAAAATGTACAACGAGGTGCGCAGCAAGGGCGGTCATGCCTTTGAGGACATGGGCGATGTCGTGCTTAAGAACATCGCCAATCCGGTGCGAGTGTTCAAAGTCAGCGCTAGTGCGGTGCCACCCGGCGCGGATATCTCGCTTTCCTTGCCCACCCAGCCTTCGATCGCTGTCTTGCCTTTCACCAACATGAGCGGCGATCCCGAACAGCGGTATTTCGCCGACGGCATCACCGAGGACATCATTACCGAGCTGTCCCGCGCACGCGGGCTTTTCGTCATTGCCCGGAACTCCTCGTTTTCATATCGCGACAAGGCCGTCGATGTCCGGCGCATCGCGCATGAACTCAACGTGCGCTACATCGTCGAGGGCAGTGTCCGCAGGATGGCAACCCGAATTCGCATCACGGCACAATTGATCGACGCCATGTCGGGCAATCACTTGTGGAGCGAACGCTTCGATCGCAACATCGATGAGCTTTTCGCGATTCAAGATGAGCTGACGCAAACCATCGTCACCACTATGAGAGGGCGGTTGGAGGATGCCGAGATCTGGAACGCCTCGCGCAAACAAACGGACAGCTTGTCGGCGTATGACTGTCTGTTGCGCGGCGTTGAGCAGTTGCGCGCTTATGGCCCGGGCGTCAACCGTCGCGCGCGCGAATTGTTCGAGCAAGCCGTCGCGCTCGATCCGAAATATGCTCTGGCCCATGCGTATCTAGCCTTATCGCTGGTGATCGAGAACGGTTACGGCAACGCATCCGACGATATCAAGCAACGCGCACTAGACACGGCCATGGCCGCTGTCAGGCTGGATCCGCGCGAAAGCCGATGCCACGTTTTTCTCGGACAAGTCCACCGTTTCCGCGATGAATATGATCTGGCGATCTCACACCTCGAGCGGGGCTTAGCGCTCAACCCTAACGATGCCACCGGAATGATTTATTTGGGCGCAGTGCTCGGAGTTTGTGGCCGCGCTGAAGAGGGCATTGAAATTCTCCAGCGGGCCATCAAGGTCGATCCCTATCTGCACTTTTATTGGGGCACTCTTGCCACCTGCCTGTACGCCCTGAGACGGTACGAAGAGGCTTTAGTGGCACATCGAAAACTGGGGAGCGATAAGTCGCCCTGGCAGCTGGCGAAGGAAGCGGCCTGCTTGGCACAACTTGGGCGTATTGAGGAAGCGCACGCACTGGCCGCCGAAGTGCTGCGACGCAAGCCAAGCTTCAGTGTGCGCGCGGAGATGCCGCACTACAAGCATCCCGCCGATGCCGAGAACCTGCGCCAGGGTCTGCTGATGGCGGGGCTGCCGGAATGACCGCTCCTGTGCGGGTTTCTCGGAAGAACGGACCGTGGAGACGGCAACGCCGCTATGGTGCAAGAAGCGGAAATTTCGGCGAGTTAACAGAGAAGCTGCCGAATTTATGAGTTCACGGCTTAAACTGCCACCACTTTTCATGTCGTGGTGATCCGAACGGGAGACAAAAGGAGCAGCCGCCATCCAGAATTGAGTTTGAACCTTGCTATATCCCGAACGTCAATCCGACTACGCCGACGACTACTTAGCACACGACTTGAACTGCCATTTCTACTCATTCCTCGAAGTCTTTGGGAGAGATGCGGCAGGGTGGTTGATTGGTGAGATTTTGGGATTGGACGATGCAGAAGCCCGAACGGCGCCATGATTTCATTCAATGGCTCTTTCCTCTCCCTAACCAAGCCAAGCCCAGCCTCAATCGCCAGTCCTCACCATGGAAGAGATCACGGCAATTCGAGAAAGCTCGGCGGCACAGGAGAATCTCGACGAAGGCAGCCGAATTGATGAGCGGCTTCTATCAGCGGAATGATCATTGGCTGCGATACCGTGATCATAACCATCTTCGGATTACCCGTATCATCCGCTCACTTGGCCTGTTACAGGGAAAGGAAGCATCGAAACAGTTTCTGGCGCTGATCGAGGAGAGAGTCGAGGCGGCTGGAAATCCTGTCAACAGTCAGACCGGGCGTATCGGAATTGGGTGCCCAATACCGAATGAGATCGGGCACCAAAAGGCTAAAATCAAAGCAGGAACCTCTCATCGCTTGTCGTGTTGGCGTGGGATCAAGGTCCCTTAGAAGGAGATCATTGTTATGCGCTCTCTCGTCCTAATAGCAGCGATATGTTTGGTCCCTTTGACCGACGCTCTTGCCCAAATCCCGAAGCAGGTCAAACCCTCGCCGTGCAGGTCTGCTCTCGATGCCATGCCGTTTTGCGTGGACAGGGTGTTAATCCTACCTCCCCCATTGCCATTTACAAGGTTGGTGAGCCGTACCCTTCGAAGATGTAGCCAATACGCCGGGCGTGACTGAGATGGCACTGTACGCTTGGCTGACGACCTCGCATCCCCACTATGCCGAACATCGTGCTTAAGAAGGAGGAGTTGAGAGACGTCGCGGGCTATATCTTGCAGCCTCAAAAGGGATTAGCCGTGGGATCAAAAAGCCAGCAACGTGCGCCATGTGGTTCACTCATTTCGTCTCAGGCGCGAACGACTGGATCGCTGAATGCGGAAGTAGTGGGTATCCTCATTTTGATAAAGCCACGCCAGCAGCCTCGTAGCATACGTACACTTGGTGGCGAGATCCGAAAAGGCTTTCATGAAGTGCTCGTTATTTTTGTCCCGTATCGCGTTATCCAAATCAGAAAGCGGCTCATTTATCATTACGATTTTATCGACGGAAATGTTTCGATAAAGCCGAGCAGCATTGATGAGGCTGTCTCTAATCTGCGCGATTTCATAGCTGGCCAGTTCCCACTATTTCCGACTTTGCCAGCTACCACAGTTTTAAATGCCTTAGTTGCGTTGTCCCCATCATGTCGCCCAAGGTCGGCGCATACGGGTGATCGGGTCCCCAAGGCCGATATGCATATGGAACCACATCTTCGGCAAAAGCTGCAGTTGCACTTCCAGCGATGGCCAACGCGATTATCGAGGTCGCTTTCATCACTATTGCTCCCGGCTTTGTTCGAGTATCGTTGAATGACACCGGCATTGACTTTTTCGCCAAGGGGCTCTCAGGCGAATTGATTTAGATCAACGCACTGCCAACTTTGCATCCTTAGTCCTAATCATGAGGATGTGGAGTTAATCATGCTGTTTCGGGTAGTCGCTATCGCATCGTTACTGGGTATGTTCGGAGGAGGCGCTCTAGGCGCTGAGCGCGTCACAGGGCCCGGCCATGTCCAACTCGGTGACGGACCAGTCTTGCTTGAGCGCAACACCTCAGTGACCGTCGATCGCGGTGGCACTGCAAGTGGCGGCAAGCCAAAGACTATATCCGTGCGAATTTTCTCTGGATCGATGCGCTTCGTGCGAGGTGTAGGGGACAAGAAAAATTATAGGATCAACACACCGGAGGGCACCATCGGCCTTTGCAGCATGCTCCTTCGATGTCACGGTGCGCAACGGCAAGACTCATATCCCGTTACCCCCAAAAATCGCACCTTGAGTTCTATCATCTAGCTGTGAGCTTTCCATAGGTTGTCCATCCGGCCCTGGCCGGGAGAAGCTGAAGGTGTCGAAGCCTCGGCAATCCCGGAGGACCGGATGAACGTGCACAAGAATGCCCGGCTAACGCCGCGTGGTCGAGAGTGGATCGTGGAACTGGCTGCAAGCGGGCAGACGCCGAAGGCCATCGCGCAAGCCGTAGGTGTCTGCCCGCGCACAGTGCGCAAATGGCTGAAGCGATATGAGAGTGAAGGTCTCGCCGGATTGCAGGATCGAAGCTCGCGACCCCGTCGCCTGCGCCGCCCGACACCGCAACCGACCGTTGAACGCATCGAGGCGTTGCGGCGCCAGCGGCTTACCGGCAAAGCGATCGCAACCGAGCTTGGCGTTTCAGCGGCCACCGTGAGCCGCATCCTGCGCCGGTTGGGATTGAACAGGCTAAGCGCGTTGGAGCCTGAGCCCGTCCGTCGTTATGAGCGCGAGAACCCTGGTGAATTGATCCATCTCGACATCAAAAAGCTCGGCAAAATCGGCTCCGTAGGGCATCGCATCACCGGACGTCGCACCGGTGTCGTCAATCGCCATCTCGGCATCGGCTGGGAGTTCGTGCATGTCTGCATCGACGATGCCTCCCGCATCGCCTACAGCCGCATCATGAAGGATGAACGAAAAGAGAGCGCTATCGCCTTCCTCAAAGCGGCCATCACCTACTATGCGAGCCTCGGTGTGAAGGTGGAGCGCGTCATGACCGACAACGGCTCCTGCTATCGTTCCAAAGCCTTCGGCAAGGCATGCAAACGCCTCGGTCTCAAGCACATCTTCACCAAGCCCTATACGCCAAAGACCAACGGAAAGGCCGAGCGCTTCATCCAGACGAGCTTGCGCGAATGGGCATATGCTCGCGCTTACAACACCTCCGCTGAACGAACTGCCCACCTGCCGCGATGGCTTCACCGCTACAATTGGCACAGACCTCATGGCAGTATCGGCTCAAAGCCTCCCATCAGCCGACTCGGCCTGACCGGGAACAACCTGTTGAGGCTCCACAGCTAGTGAACATCGTCGTTCTCCGAATCTTTCAGCACGAGGCTTCTTCAGTGATACCGTTTCTCAGCAGCCATGATAGGGGAATGATCGGCTGCGAAGTTTCACAGAAGCAGGGTCTAGTGAGTCTGGCGAACGCTGCAATTCCTGAGTCTCACATAAATCGATCTTGATCATTGAGTGCGCTGAATCCCACATCGTCTTTGTAGTGAATGAGACGGAGGTGTGGGGTGAAGGTTGGCTATGCTCGAACGTCCACGGTTGAACAGATTGCGGGATTGGAAGCTCAAGAGAGGGAACTGAAGGCGGCGGGAGTGGAGAAGCTTTTCAGTGAGCGGGTCTCCTCAGTTGCCAAGAGAGAAAAGTTGGAAGCGGCCTTGGATTTTTGCCGGGAAGGGGATGTCTTGGTGGTGACGAAACTAGATCGGTTGGCGCGAAGCATGGCCGATCTTGTTGGGATCACCACCAAACTGACAACCAAGGGCGTTGATCTGCAAATTCTCGCCATGGGACTCGATACAGCCACTGCGACGGGGAAACTCATGCTCAACATCATGGGCTCTGTGGCGGAGTTTGAGCGGTCGATAATGTTGGAGAGGCAGAGGGAGGGGATCGCGAAGGCCAAGGCGGAAGGCAAGTTCAAGGGGAGAGCACCGACGGCTCAACGAAAGGCGGGGGAGGCAATCCGATTGAGGGAACAGGGGGTGGCGGCTGATGAGATTGCGAAAAGGCTTGGAATCAGTCGAGCTTCAGTCTTCAGAGTGCTGAAAACTGAAATTATGATCCGACAATCCCAACATGGAAAGCCATAGTGGGCGGGTCAGCCGCAAGCAATCAACGATCTGGAGGCAAATTTTTTTGAGTAAGAAATTTCGAGGGAAGCTAAGCTATGCGTCTATTGCAGGAAACGTCCCGCCACCACGGGTGATCATGTTTTTGCCCGAGAGTTTTTCTCGCAAGCAGAAAGAGGTAACCTGCCAAAGGTGCCGACCTGCGAAATTTGCAATGGCGAGAAGTCCCGTCTTGAACACTATCTGACAACCGTATTGCCTTTTGGCAGTCAGCGGCCTGATATTATCACAACTCTTGAAAATTCAGTCGCGGGGCGGTTGCGGAAAAACCATAAACTTCACCGCGATCTTGCTAAGGGCATGACTTGGGTTCTTACGGAAAGACAATTCGGAGTTCCAACTCCGACGGTAGCGTTGCCCTTTGATGTTGATCCGCTTCACAAGCTCATCGGATATATCGTGAGGGGACTGCTCTGGTATCATTGGTCAGTCCTCTTGCAAGCTCATCACGATGTCCAGGTGCTCTCCCTGACAACTCATGGTGCCGCTGCCTTTGCTAACCGGTTGGGTCTCAAAGTAAATCAGCGTGTCACGGGTGATTTTGGATCGGGCACCTTCTTATATGAAGGAATTCAGAGCGCCCAATATGCCGAACTTTCGGTTTGGAGGTTCATTATTTTTAACGGATTGAAGCTGGGAGGCGATCCTGGTGCTCCGTCGGAGGAGTCCACCGTTTTGATCGCATTCACCGGAGGGCGAGAATTCGTAAGCCGATTGATCGACCGCATTGACTGAACCACTATGCCCAAGCCAACCTTATCCCTTCGTGCGGCTGCGTGCTGGAGTCGTTGTGTCGCCATGTGGTCTGGCCTATCTACTAGAGGTTACTCAGGATTCGACAAAAGCATGAACGCCAACTGCTGCGACGACTGTCAAGCTCCCGACCCACATCGCGGGAACTCGGCCTACCGACATGTCCTGTGGCTGGTCCTTGCGATCAACGCGGTCATGTTCCTAGTCGAGATCAGCGCGGGCCTTGCGGCGGGGTCAGCCTCCTTGCAAGCGGATGCTCTGGATTTCCTGGGAGACGCCAGCAACTACGCAATCAGCCTGTTCGTAGTGGGGATGGCACTGCGCTACCGAGCTATGGCGGCAGTGGCGAAGGGCGCGACGATGGGCGCGTTCGGACTGTGGGTGATCGGCGTCACCGTGTGGCACGCCCTGCATGGTACGCTCCCATCAGCGTTCACCATGGGTGCCGTTGGCTTTGCTGCGCTTGTGGCCAACGCTGCATCCTTCGGACTGCTATGGGCCTTTCGCGGTGGCGATGCCAACATGCGTTCGGCTTGGGTTTGCACTCGGAACGACGTGCTTGGCAACATCGCTGTCCTGCTGGCAGCGTTAGGCGTGCTCGGGACTGGCACTGGATGGCCAGATGTGATTGTAGCTGCGATCATGGCTGTCCTTGCGTTGCAGGGGGCAGTGATCGTCTTACGACAGGCCAGCCGCGAGTTGCAGATGGGTCGCACAACTGTCCCCGCTGAGTAGGTGAGGCACGACCAAGAAGGCCGAGGAAGACTCCACCTGCTTACCGAAGGGGAATGGGCGTGATCGAGATCATCCTTTTGACTGCCCGATGCTGGCGATAACTCGCTGAAGTCGGCCAGCTACCTCCTGCGCCACCTCAGTGAGCTTTGCATTGCCAACCTTCTCCATCCCGATCAACGGGTTGATCGTTGACACCTCCACCGACCCGTCTGCCTCCTGGCGAACGATCACGTTGCAGGGCAGCATCGCTCCGATCTTCGGTTCCGCCATGAGTGCCTGATACCCATACGGAGGGTTGCACGCACCGAGGATACGGTATGGAGGAATGTCCTTCCCAAGCTTTGACTTCATCGTGGCACTCACATCGATGTCAGTCAGCACACCGAAACCTGCGTCCTTGAGAGCTTGAACTGTACGATCCACCACAGAGTTGAACCTCCCCGTAACTTGAGTGTCGTAGGTGTATGACATCTCTCCGCCTTTCCTTTAATGATCTTATGCTTCTCTGGTTCTTCGGGAGTGCTTCCGTCTCGTTCTGCTGGTCGGCGAGTACATTGATCTAAGTCAAAGCACGATGGACCATGGTCCTGTCGTAACATTGCTACCTTGTTGAGGAGAGAGAAGCCGTGCGCAAAAAGGTTCAGATCAGTGTATTTGCCGCGTTCACCTTGGCCAGCCTTTCCGTTGATTCCTTTGCACAGTCGAACGTCAAGGTCGCGCTGCTCGACATGTCAGCGATGATGGGAATGGGCACCGTCGGCATGATGGGTCCGGGTATGGGTATGATGGGTCCGGGCATGGGCATGATGGGTCCGGGCATGATGGGCCAGGGCATGATGGGCCAGGGCATGGGCATGATGGGTATGATGGGCATGATGGCCCTCCGTCTTGACCCGGACAACGTCAAAACCGGTGAGGTCACCTTCGATGTGTCAACGGGCACCGAAGTTTCCCCGATTGTGGGCTTTCAATTTTCCCTAGTTGGCGGGTTTGGATGTGGTCGGTGATCAGCCGTTGTCGTGATCGTCGGCTTTCCTTTCCTGGCGGTCTGCCGCGGCGTTTTGGAGCCGGCGGCGGGGTGATGTGGGCTTTGGACCGGACGTGCTCGGGGACGAGGTCGGCGTGCTGACGAAGCCGATAGCTCGAGCCTTCGATCTGGATGACGACGGCATGGTGGAGCAGGCGGTCGAGCAGCGCGGTGGCGACGACGGGATCGCCGAAGACGTCACCCCATTCGGCGAAGCCGCGGTTGGAGGTGAGGATCATGGCGCCCTTCTCGTATCGGGCGTTGACGAGCTGGAAGAAGAGATTGCCGCCGCCGGGAATGACCGGCAGGTAGCCGATCTCGTCGACGACCAGGAGCGATGCGCGGCAGAGATAGCGCAGGCGCTGCCGGAACTGACCTTCCCGCTCCGCCGTGGCCAGCGAGGTGATGATGTCGGCGAGGGTGGAGAAGTAGACGCTCCTGCCGGCCTTGACGGCCTCGACCGCGAGCGCCGTGGCAAGATGGCTCTTGCCGGTGCCGGGCGGACCGAGGAGATGCACCACTTCGGCGCGGTCGACGAAGGTGAGTTCGGCGAGCGCGAGGATGCGCTGCCGGTCGAGCGAGGGCTGGAAGGCGAAGTCGAAGCCGGTGAGCGTCTTGACCGTGGTGAGGCGTCCCAGCGTGAGCGCCGTCTTGATGCGGCGGCTCTCGCGAACCGTCAGTTCCTCGACGAGGAGCTGATCGAGGGCTTCGATGCCATCGATCTCGCCCTGCTCGATACGGCGCAGCGTGGCGTCGAGCACTTCCAGGGCCCGCGGCATCCGCAGCGCCACCAGGCTGTTCTTGATGCTGTCGAGGGTGGTGGGAGCGGCATGGATCGTCATGGCCGGCCTCCGCGACGGCGAGGCGCTCGCCGACGGCCTGGTAGAAGGCCAGCGAGCGATGCGCGACATGATCGCCGATCCGGCCAATCGATGACGGCGTCATCGGCCGAGTGGCGCGGCGATCTCGCGGCAGCGCCCTGGCGATGGGCCGGATCGACCCGGTACTGCCGGCGTCCTTCCAGGATCGGATGGGTGGCGACGAGCCGTCCCCTCATCGAGGATGCGGATCTGGTCGGGGAGCTGGTGGACCTCGACGACACGCCGCGTCCGGTCGGGAACGCTGTAGTAGTTGCCGCCGATCGAGACCAGCCCGTCATGGCTGACGCGGCGTTCGAGCTTGAGCAGCGCATCGAAGGGGAGTAGCCGGCAGCTTCTGCAGATCGGGCTGCTCGGCGGCAAAGGCATCCGAGACGATGCGCTGGGTGGTGCCGTGCAGCCGGACATTGGCGACCGTCGCAAGCCAGTCGTCGAGCTGGGCGTTGAGATCGTCGAGATTGCGGAAGGTGCGGCCGAGGAAGAAGTCCTGGCGGATGTAGCTGAACGGCCGCTCGACCTTGCCCTTGGTCTTGGCGCGATACGGCCGGCAGGCCCTGGGCAGGAAGCCGTAATGCTGGCCGAGCGCGATCAGGGAGCGATTGTAGACGATGTGGCCCTCGCCATCCTCGCCGGTGACCGCCGTCTTCATACGGTCGTAGAGATCTCGATCGGCACGCCGCCGATGGCGGTGAAGGCCAGCATGTGACAGCGCAGCAGCGTCTGCAGGTCCTGATGCATGACGAAGCGCGCGAAGATGTGCCGGGAATGGCCGAGCACCATCGAGAACAGCCAGACGATCCGGACGATCCCCGGCTCGTCGGTGAAGGTGGTGACGAAGCGGGCGAAGTCGACCTGCGCCTGATAGCCCGGCGGCGTCTCGAAGCGGACCTCGAACGGCTTCGGCTGGCTCTCCGGACGGATCGCCGCAACGAAGCGCTTCACGGCGGTGTAGGCTCCCTTGTAGCCACGCTCCGAGCTCCCGGGTGAGCCTGACGGCACTCAGATCGGGGAAGGCCGCCACCCGCTCTCGCAGATAGTCGAGATAGGGCGCGAGCTTGCTCGGCCGGCCGACCTGGCGCGGCCCATAGGCCGGCGGTTCGAGG
>CAVUUY010000016.1:0-181358 GCA_963744915.1 uncultured Alphaproteobacteria bacterium | reverse complement strand
TGCTCGATCGAGGATCTGCGTCGCCGCAGAAACTGAAACCCTTGGGTCGCTGGCGTGGAGATGCTTGCATAGCACCTCGAATGCCTCAGGCGCCTTGGCCTGGAACATCTCCCGCATCTCGGCTGGAAGCTTTGGCCTGCCACCCGGATTGCCGCTCACGCCCTTCTGGAATTTAGGCATTGCTGTTTCCCGCTGTTCTCAGACTTTGATGTCATAGACGCACTAGGTTGGGCGGGTTGGATGCGACCCGTCAGCTAGTGCGAACACTCCGACCCCTTCGCCTTGGCCGCTAAATCTTCCTCAACATCCCTCACCCAAGCTTCTGTGCTCTCAGCCTATTTAGGCACTTCGGCGTAATAGCAAACCGGACTGCCATCCTCAGTAAAATTGGCATCGATGGCCTGAACCGGCTTGCCATAGCCGCGGCCGAGAATGGCTTGAGCGGCCATCATGCCGCGATGCGGTCGTCATCTGACTGCAGGCTCCTCCTATGGCTAGGATGAGCCAGAATCCGCCTTCCCACATATGGCGTCAAATTCAAGTGGCCTTGGTCGTCCTCGACCAGCGATGGCTCGCATAGCTTCTCATGACGCACCCGCGCTCGACAAGGCAAGGTCGGCGAGCAGCTCGGCCTTGGCCCATTCGCGACCAAGCGGTCCGGGCTGCCGGAATTGACTGAAGATGCGCGCGGCCTCTGCCAATATTGCGGCTGTCAATTTGCCTTGCAGGGCGAGCCTCTCGAGATCGCGAAAGCGGGGCTCCTGCTCCGGGTAGATCAGGCCCTGGCGTCTCTGCACCTGCACCCGCAGCTCTTGCACGTCGCTGGCATCGAGGGAGTGATCGCCCTCGACATGCGGCAGCGAGGCATAGTCCTTGCAGATCGACTTGGCCATCGCCAATGGCCGACTGGCAGTGGCAACCTTACGCATCAGACGGTCATGCTTCTGACTGCCGCGCCTGACCCCATGGAGGTTCCCAAGCAGGTATTCCAGACCAGCCAAAATGGTCTCGCGAGAGGCCAAATTCGGCGGAAGCCCATCGGGGAACATATCTCGCAGAGATAGGGCCAAAAAAGTCGCAGTTTTCTGCGGCCTCCGGAGTGCAGTTTTACGGGCAGTGGACCCTGATACCAGTGACGGTGAAAGTTTCATCGCAAAGCCGCAGTTTTCCTAGGTTTCAAGTGATGGTTGAAAGCAACGCGGACTAACTCGTGAAAGTGAGTGGTTCCTGCCGCATAGCCGTCGCTCACTGATGGGCCCCGATCGAGCCGGTCGGCGAGCGCCGTCACCCGAGCCGCTATGTCGTCGCGGCCGGTCATATCGGCCCCCCTGCAGCGCCATCATGGACGCTGCCTCCATTCTCCTTTAGGTTGCGCCATTCCAGCCAGCAGCGCTGGTGCAGCCAAGTGGTTGGGTTCGACCCAAATGATCCAACCCGGTCGCCCGGCAGGTCGGAATCGCCACACAAGGCGCAGCGACAATGTCCGTTCTGCCCACTTGGGGGCAATTTATCGGTAACTCCGTCACAAGCCGCAGAATTGCTGGGTTTTTCGCGATTTTCGTCCGCAACATCGGGTTGGCGTGTTGCGGATCGATTTGGTCCATTTTCCGCAGTTTCCTGCGCCTTGTGGCGGTGTTGCGGATCGACAGGGGGGAGATAGCGGGCAAACGCATCGGCAAAGTTCTTCAATTTGTATCCCCTGGGCGTTGCGCCGCCGTAACGGATAGTTCCCGGCCCTATCTTGAACGGCCCTAATAAATCGGCGATTTGCCTCTGGGTTATCGGTTTGCCACGACTCCACTCAACCCAGGGTCGTTCCTCGAATGCGGCCAGCTTGGTCGCCAGTTCGGCTGAGGGAAGTTGATTAACCGGCGCCACTGTCGCGAAGACACGCTGGATATCTTCAAGCAGCATGATGCCGTCTTCCTGCACCGGTACCTTGTCGCCGCCCGCAATCTTCCTGGCCCGTTCCGGCCAATCGCCGCCGGCGGCATCGGCAATGGCAAGCAGCGGCCGCCAGTTGTCAGCGGTACGGTTGCCGATCTCGCCCGGCATGTCGGGGTCGATGCTGGCCAGTCGAATTCGATTGTCTGCTACCCAGCGCACCGCCTGTTGCAGCAACGGTGCCAGATGATCGAGCCGATCGGCTCGCAGCGGCTTGACGTCGGCGCCGGGGCGCTTGCGCTGGAGTTCGATGCGAATGGCGCGGCTGGTCAATGTTGCCGGCATCTTGCCGATCATGGCGATTGCCTTCGGCGCCCATGTTTTGTAGCGACGCGGCACGTGATCGTCGCCGGTATCGACGTTGCGAAGGACGTAGGCGGTAGCCTTCTGGTGGCCGCTGTTCAGCACACCGCGCATCTCATTATTTTCGGTCAGGAAGGTATCGGCCTCGTCAACCAGCAGTGTCGGCGCCCACAAATCGACAACGCGAAATGTCACCGACGTCGTGAGATTGGATGTTTGTAGAGCCCGCGGTACCAGGGCTCCCAGAATGGTCAGCAGCGTGGTCTTTCCGCATTCCGGCGTCGGGCTGGTAATCCCGAGCACCGGCGAGATCATGAAGCAATCGTGGGCATGTGCATGGATAACCCATAGCGCCAGCGATTGGGCAGCGCCGGGCGGCAGAACGATATGCAGGTTGAATGCCTCGACAATGCGATCCAAAAGGGCCGCACCATCAACCGGCTCTGCCCATGGCTCGGGATCGGCCAAGAAGTCGGGAGTGTCGTCAGCGTCGGCGCCGGCATGTTTGTCGCGATACTGCTTCACGGCAGCGTCCAGGGCGCGCGGTTGAACACCAGCCGCCTCCGCTTCGGCTTTTCGGCATCGGTCATAGTCGAGCGGCTTTAGCGCGGCCAAGCGCACCAAGCGTTCGTCATCGGTTTCGATATGGACCGGCTGCGCCGCGAGCCACTCGGTCCACGGACGATTCGGGAGCGCCCGCAATTGCTCGGCCGTACCGCCGGCAGCGATCCAATCGGAGGCGTCGCCCTTCTCAGGCAGATCCGGTAGCTCGAGAACATCAATGGACGCCGCGATCCCTTGCAGGGCACTGCCGACCAGCTTGCAGTGGGCGCGGCCCTGCTTATCGGCGTCGGGAATGATTACGACTTGCGCGCCCTTGAAGTGCTGGTTCAGTTCAGGTGGCCATTTGCCGGCCCCGCCGGAATTGGTTGTCGCCGGCAGGCCAATGCGCCAGAGCGAGTCGGCATCCTTCTCGCCTTCGACTAGGGCGATTCGCTGATTGGCGGCGATCGCTGCCGGCAGCTCTGGCAAGCGATACGGGAGTTGCTCAACGCCTTCCAGGTCATTAATCCAGCCACCCTTGCCATCAGGCCGGCGCTGGGCAAAGCCCTTCGGGTCATAGCGCAGCTTTTGGTATCTGAGCACGTCAGCCGCATCGCGATAATCATAGGTCTTCAGCAGCCGCCGTGCTGGCCGCTGCTTCTCCTCCCGTGGCTTATGCTTGGCGCTCTTGGCGGTGGGGGGCGGGTCTAGCCAAAGCCCCTTGGCGCGCAATGCCGCGATGATGGCGGTGGGCGAGCAGCCGGCGGAGCGGCATTTGAATATTGGCCCCTTGTCGCCGTCCTCGATGTCGAAGGATGGCTCATCGTCGGTATGCGCCGGGCAGCAGCAACGCCAAACCGTCTTACCGTTTTCCTTGACGTGAGACTTGGACTTCTCGAGGCCACCGGCGATGAACTTGGCAGAATATTGCTCGTGCTTCATGCCGGTTCTCCCGAGCGGCGGCTTTTGAATGGTTTTCGCCCGCTGCACATGAACGCCAAAAATCCGGGGCAGCGGTTGATGCGGCGCTTCCATCCATTATCGAGGCGGCGCATCGGGCTGATCACTTTCGGCGGGCCTTCGCCTAGCCCGTCGAGTTCGGCAGCGAATAGGTGACCGATCTCATAGTCACCGACAGGATCGTCGTCGGGCCAAGGTGCCCCGGTCCAGTAGTCGGCATACCCCTGCATGAACGGCGGATTGCTGAGAATCTCCGGCCAAGTGGCGGGTTCCCATGTCTCGTTGATTCGGCGGGGGTTCATGGCGCGCCTCGCTTGCCAAAGCGGCGGCGGGCGCTTACTATCGGCTTCGCTTCATTGTTCGATATCTTGTTTCGGAAACCGCTGCTGGCTCTTGGAAGGGGACAGCAGCGTTTTTCGTTTGGCGATCCGCGGGGCGGAGGTTTGTAATCCCCCCACGATATCCATAGGAATTCGATGGCGGCTTCCGGCCGGTTTGTTGGCGCTAAGACATTGTTATGGTTAGATTGAAAGAAATCGCCCGTGATTCCGCTTCGGCACTGATCAGGCTGGTCCAGAATGATGGCCGGGTCACCGGCTCGTTTCGCCTGCCGCTTCCCACGCCGTCCGATCCCCATTGCACGCCGCGCGAACAGCTGGCTGCCGTCTGGTTTCTGATGCAGGCGGAGCGACAGCTCGGCGCCATCCCGCAAGCCGCCGGCCTGGCCGAGCGCATGCTCGGGCATGCCCGGCTCAACGCCTTCGCCCCCTTTGGCGGCTTTGATGCGCTTTGTGTTCTCGACGAGGGCTTGGTCAAGCTCGAGGCTGTTGCCTTCGCGGTGCTGGCGCTCGTCAGCTGCAGCCGGCCGGATCTGACGACGGCGCGTCGATTCGGCCGGTTCATTCTTGGCCAGCGCCTGCCCAATGGCGAGTTCATTCATGTCCGCGAATACCCCAAGGGCCGGGTTCGCGCCGAGCGCGTGCCGACCGGCGCCGGCCCGGCATTGCTGGCGCTTTCAGCACTTTATCGCGCCACCCGCGAGCTGCAATATTTCGATGCCGTCGCCGAGAGCGTCGACGCGCTTGCCGCGCGCGCCTATGGCGTTCGCCAGCGCAGCCATTGGATGCTGCTGGTGATCGATGACCTCGACGACATGAGCCCGGATCCCCAGAACTTCCAATACGCCGCCGCCATTGCCGCAGGACTGCTGGCCGAGGCTCCCCCGGACGGCCGCTCTGACGGCGGTCGCGAAACCATTGCGCTGGCGGCGATCATTCTTGGCCTTCTTGCCTATTTGCGGATCGCGGCACGGGCCGGCGAGCGATCCAGGACCGTGACCGAGGCGCGGACGCAAGCCGCGCGCCGGCTCGAGGCCTTGCTGGCGCTCAGGGTGCCGAACGGCATGTTCGTGCGCGGTCAGGCCTCGCCGGTGGTGGCGGCCGAGGATCTGGTGTGGGCCGGGCGGGCGTTTCTCGGGGCGGCCTCGGTATTCGGCTGAGCGTGATCGCTCAAGCGGCCTCGGCGCGCTCCATCAGCGTCTGAACATGCCGTGCGACATGGCCGAAATAGGCCTGCCGCACCGCCGCCAGCTGCCAGTCGGTGTGAACGACGCGGCCGCGACAGTTCGCCGAGCCGCAGCCGCAGGCCCATGGTTGGTCGTCGACCGTCTCGGTCATGGCGTAGTCGTAGGTGATCCACTCCCCTGGCTCGACCACCCGCCGGGTGACGAATTGGAAGCAGTCGGGGCTGGGGTACCACACCGTCGGATCGCAGGAGTGGTTCATGAACATCGAGGGGTCGTCCGGTCGCGCCATAACCCATTGCTCGACCGGCAGCACGTCGAACTGTGGCAGGGACTCGAAGCTGTCGCCTCCGGTCTGGTACATGAAGTGCTTGTAGAGCGTCAGACCAGGCTCGCCGATGGCCATGACCTCGGCAAAGGTCCGTTCACGGCCGCGCGGGATCCCGGCTTCGCGCCAGATCAGCTCCCCTGCCTCGAACCGGCGCATGGCCACCAGCCCGCGGCCGACATGTCTGGTCATTGGCTTGACCGCGATCCCTGGCACCAGCATTGGCTGCCTCCCGGCATTGGCGCAAATTCCGCTCCAATCTGCGCAGCGCCGGAATAATTTCAAGCGCCTTCTCTGCCATTCGGGGGTGAAAAGCTGTTGCTTGGCCGGCGGATGGGAGCCAAATTGACGGTCAGCGTGCCGGCGGCTTCCCCCACGGAAAAACCTGCCCTAGGCGTCATCTGACCCGTTACCCTCAGGAGTTCCCATGCCAAGCATTCGCCCGAAATTCCTCCCCAATCGCCGCCAGCTCCTGCAGGGTGGCGCCTCGGCCATTGCCGGCCTGACCTTTCTGCCGCGCTTTGCTCTGTCGGAGGAGGAGAAGAAGCTCAATCTCTACAATTGGGACACGTATATCGGCGAGACCACCCTGGCAGATTTCGACAAGGCGACCGGCATCGTGGTGAAGATGGATCTCTATGCCGACAATGACGAGCTGTTCGCCAAGCTCAAGGAAGGCAACCCCGGCTATGACGTGATTGTCCCGACCAACGACTTTGTCGAGCGGATGATCAAGGCGGCAATGCTGTCGCCGATCGATCACGGCAAGATTCCCAACATGTCCAACATCGAAAAGACCTTCCAGGATGCGGCGTTCGATCCCGGACGCAAGTTCTCCATTCCCTATATGTGGGGAACGCTCGGCGTCGGCTACCGCAAGAGCAAGGCTGACGGCGTGATCGACAGTTGGAAGCCGCTGCTCGACAGCGACAAGCATGCCGGCAAGCTGTCGCTGCTTGGCGATGCCCAGAATGTCATCGGCTGCACGCTCAAATATCTCGGCTATTCCTTCAATTCCATCGATCCGGCGCAGATCAAGCAGGCGGAGGATCTGCTGATCAAGCAGAAGAAGAACGTCAAGGTGTTCGCCGACGACAACGGCCAGGACCTTCTTGCCTCGGGCGAGGTCGACCTCTGCATGGAGTGGAACGGCGACGTGCTGCAGGTGATGGCCGAGGACGAGGATCTCGCCTATGCCGTCCCGACCGAGGGCACGCTGCTGTGGCAGGACTGCATGTGCATCCCCAAGGGCGCGCCGCATCCCGAAAACGCCCACAAGTTCCTGAACTTCGTCCTTGACGGGCAGAACGGCAAGATCATCGTCGAGACCATCAAATACGCAACTGCCAATGGCGCGGCCAAGGCGTTGATGGACACCAGCTACCAGATCAACCCGGCGATTTTCCCGCCGGAGGAAATCATCGCCAAATGCGAACCGGCGATCTATGTCGGGGAGGATGCCATCAAGATCCGCGACGAGGCGTGGACGCGGATCCAGGCCGCCTGACCGCGAACCCCCGGGCGGGGCGGCCGCATCGTGGAGAGCTGGAAGCACAACCCGCGGGCCTTCTGGACCATGGCTTTGCCCGGCGTCTTCTGGCTACTCTGCTTCTTCCTGCTGCCGCTCGCCATCATCTGGGCGATGTCTTTCGGCGAGAAGACGTCGATCACCGATGTGGCGATCAACGGCACGCTCGCCAATTATCTGCGGGCGTTCGACCCGGTCTATCTGCAGATCATGTGGAAGTCGCTCTGGATCAGCGTGCTGACGACCGCGCTGTGTCTCCTCGTGGCCTATCCGGTGGCGTTCGGCATCTGCTTTGCGTCACCGCGGGCCAAGCCCCTGCTGCTGCTGCTGGTCATCCTGCCGTTCTGGATCAACCTGCTGATCCGGACCTACGCCTTGATCGCGGTGTTCCGCACCAATGGCTTCGTCAATTACGGGTTGGCCTTCCTCCATGATCTCGTCGGGCTCACCGCCCTCTTCGGTCCGTTTCAGCCGCTGCAGCTCCTCTACAACGATTTCGCGGTGATCGCCGGCCTCGTCTATGTCTACATGCCGTTCATGGTCCTGCCGCTCTATGCGACCATCGAGCGGCTCGACCGCTCCTATCTCGAGGCGAGCCTCGATCTCGGCGCCTCGCAGAGCCGGACCTTCCTGTCGGTGACGCTGCCGCTGACCATGCCGGGAGTCGTCTCGGGCGTCATCCTCGTCTTCATTCCCTGCCTCGGCTCCTTTCTCACCCCCGATCTCCTGGGCGGTGCCAATGCGATCATGATCGGCAATGTCATCGAGCGCCAGTTCAAGGCAGCCAATGACTGGCCGTTCGGGGCGGCGCTGTCCTTCCTCCTGATGTATGCCACCTTCTTCGCCCTCGCCATCCGCTCGCTCGCAGCCGGCCGCAAGAGCGGCCTGGAGCTTTAGCCATGGCAACCGAGGCATCCCGGACTCTTGCGCCGTCGCGACGCCTGTCGCTCCGGCGCTGGGTGTCCGCTGCCGAGCAGGGGCCGCTCGACTATGGCGCACGCATCTGGCTCAAGCTGCTGATCGGTCTCGTCTTCGTCATGCTATATGCCCCGATCCTGGCGCTCATCGCCTTCTCCTTCAACGACTCCCGGCGCAACGTCGTCTGGCAGGGCTTCACCACGAAATATTACCTGGTTGCCTGGGAGAACCAGGCGCTCATCGAGGCGATGGGCAATTCGCTGACCATCGCGGTCCTCTGCACGCTGTTCGCCACCATCATCGGCGCGGCGACGGCGCTGCTGCTGTGGCGCTTCCGCTTTCCCTTCAAGGCTGCCTTCGAGGGCTTCATGGCCCTGCCCATCGTCATTCCGGAAATCTGCATGGGGGTGGCGCTGCTCGTCTTCTTTGCCCGCGTCGGGCGCTTCATGGCCAGCTTCGACAGCGGTCCGATCGCCTGGTGGAACAGCTTGTTCAGCCTCTGGCCGCTCAATTTGTCGGCGATCACCATCTCTCACATCGCCTTTTCCTTCCCCTTCGTTGCGGTGGTGGTGCGGGCGCGCATGGCGGGGTTCAACCGCGAGCTGGACGAAGCCTCGCGCGATCTCGGCGCATCCGAATGGCAGACCTTCCGCCACGTCATTCTGCCCTTCATGCAGCCCGGCCTGATCGCCGGCGCGCTGCTTGCCTTCACCCTGTCGCTCGATGACTTCGTCATCACTTTCTTCACCTCCGGGCCCGACACCGTGACCTTTCCGGTCAAGGTCTATTCGCTGGTCCGGCGCGGCGTATCGCCCGACATCAACGCCGCCTCGACGGTGCTGATCGTCATCACCATCGTGGCGACGGTCATCGCCATGCGTCTTCAGCGTTCGGAGGGGACATGACCTCGGTGAGCAGCCACGACGACGCGGTGGTCTCCATCCGCAATGTCACCAAGATGTTCGGCGACGTGGTGGCTGTCGACAACGTCTCGCTCGACATCCAGCGCAACGAGTTCTTTGCGCTGCTCGGCCCCTCCGGCTGCGGCAAGACCACGCTGCTGCGGATGCTGGCCGGTCTCGAACGGCCGACCGCGGGCGAGATCGTGATCGACGGCGAGAACATGGTTGCAACCCCGCCGAACAAGCGGCCGGTCAACATGGTGTTCCAGTCCTATGCCGTGTTTCCGCACATGTCGGTCGAGCAGAATGTCGCCTACGGGCTCAAGGTCGGCGGCACGCCCTCGGCGGAGATCGGGCCGCGGGTCGACGACGCGCTGGAAATGGTGCGCCTCGGGCAGCTGCGCAGCCGCATGCCCGACCAGCTGTCGGGCGGGCAGCGCCAGCGGGTGGCGCTGGCCCGCGCCCTGGTCAAGCGCCCGAAGGTGCTGCTGCTCGACGAGCCGCTGTCGGCGCTCGATGCCAAGCTGCGCGAGCAGATGCAGCTCGAGCTCACCCGCCTGCAGCAGAGCGTCGGCATCACCTTCGTCATCGTCACCCACGACCAGGACGAGGCGCTGTCGATGGCGAACCGGATCGCGGTCATGGATCGCGGCCGGGTACGCCAGGTCGCCTCGCCGCAGGAGCTCTACGAGCGGCCCGCCAGCCGCTTCGTGGCGGATTTCATCGGCAAGGTGAACCTCATCGATGGCGAGGTCATCGGTCTTTCCGGCAACGCCGTCCTGTGCCAGGCCGAGGGCCTGGGTGAGATAGCGCTGCCGGCGGATGCCCCGGTATCGGGCCGCATCGCCGTCGCGGTGCGCCCCGAAAAGCTCAAGCTGTCGGCCGCCGAGCCCTCCGATCCGCGGCTGATCAAGAGCCCGGGGCGGGTCCGCGACGTCGCTTATTATGGCGACACCAGCAACGTGTTCGTCGAAACGCCGGCGGCGCGCGAGCTGTCGGTCAATGTCCAGAACGAGCGCCGCTCGCCGACCATCTACCGGCGCGGCGATGCGGTCTGGGTGTCCTGGTCGCCGGAGGACACCCTGATCCTGACGGAGTGAGATCATGAACGATGCACCTTCGGTGACTGGCAAGCTGCCGGGCGATGCCGCTTTCCGGCGCAAGACGCTGAAAGGCTCGAGCATCGAGGCGACCTATGCCGGCGCCCTCTCCTTCATGCGGCGCAAATACACCCGCGACCTCAAGGGGGTGGATGTCGCGGTCACCGGCATTCCCTTCGATCAGGCGGTGACCAACCGGCCGGGCACCCGGTTCGGGCCGGAAGCCGTGCGCAAGGCCTCGGCGCATCATGCCTGGGGCCCGGTATGGCCCTGGCGCTTCGACCCTTTCGATCATCTGGCGGTCGTCGACTATGGCGATTGCCATTTCGATTGGGGGCGCAAGCAGGATGTGCCGCGGGCCATCGAGCGCCACATTGGCGGGATCCTCGCCAAGAAGGTGACGCCGCTGTCGATCGGCGGCGATCATTTCGTGACCTATCCGGTGCTCAAGGCCATGGCCAAGGTCCACGGTCCGATGGGCTTCGTGCATTTCGATGCCCATCGCGATGTCGAACCCGACCCCGGCGGCCGCATCGACCACGGCACGATGTTCAACTATGCCATCCGGGAAGGGCTGATCGATACCGGCCGTGCCATCCAGATCGGCATTCGCACCTGCTATGCCGGCGAGAAGAGCTACGGCATCAAGATCCTGTTCGCCGACGAGGTGCATGCCGCCTCCGCCGAGGCCGTGGCGGCCGCGATCATGGAGCGGGTCGGCGGCGGCCCGGTCTACCTCACCTTCGACATCGACTGCCTCGATCCAGCCTATGCTCCCGGAACCGGCACGCCCGTTCCGGGAGGGCTTTCGTCCTATCAAGCGCTGTCGATACTCAGGGCGCTCAAGGGATTGGATCTGGCCGGAATGGACGTGGTCGAGGTCTCGCCACCCTACGACCATGCCGAGATGACGGCCAACGC
The DNA here is from genome assembly GCA_963744915.1 of uncultured Alphaproteobacteria bacterium. GTDB lineage: Bacteria > Pseudomonadota > Alphaproteobacteria > Rhizobiales > Aestuariivirgaceae > DATAFF01. The sequence continues at coordinate 170,389 of CAVUUY010000016.1, read as the reverse complement.
CGCTTCAATGGTGGCGCTCGAGCTCCTCTGCCTCAAGGCCTGGGCGCGCGGCGCCCGCCCGGAGGGAATGAGTGGTGAGGACTCACCGCTCACGCCAACAGATCCCTGATGCGATAATAGAGCATCCCCAAGGTCAGGGCAGGGCGCGCCAACGGGCCGCCGGGGAAGGGCGCATGCGGGATGCGGCCGAAGATGTCGAGGCGCGCGGTCTCGCCTTCGATCGCTTCGGCCATCATCTTTCCGAAGATCCCGCTCAACACCACGCCCTGGCCGGAATAGCCCTGCGCATAATAGAGCGACTGGCCGATGCGGCCGGCATCGGGCAGCCGGTTGTAGGTGATTGCGATATGCCCGCCCCAGGCATATTCGATCGGCACCTGGGACAATTGCGGGAACACGCGCGCAAGGCGCGGGCGCATGTTTGCTGCAAGATCGGCGGGATCGATCCCCGAATAGCTGCAGCGGCCGCCGAACAGCAGCCGGCGATCGCCGGTCAGGCGGAAATAATCGACCACGAAATTGGCATCCGCCACCGCCTCGCCATCTGGGATCAGCGATGCCGCAACGGGCTCCGGCAGCGGCGCCGTCGCGATGACGTAGCTGGCAACCGGTATGATGCGCGGCGCGATTGTCGGCAGCAGCCTTCCGAGATAGGCATTGCAGGCGACGACCACGGCACCGGCCGAGAGCACCCCTTGCGCGGTGCGCAGGATCGTGCGCGCCGCCCCCGGCTCGATCGCCAGCACCGGCGAATGCTCATGGACGCGGCCACCGGCCTTAAGCAGGGCACGCCCGAGCCCGATGACATAGTTGAGCGAATGAAAATGGCCGCCGCCCCGGTCGAGCAGGCCGCCCTGATAGAGCGGGGTGGCGACCCGGGCATGAAGCGCGGCCGCATCGAGCAGGCTCGTCTCGTGGTAACCGTAGGATTCGAGCTCGTCGCATTCGCGGGCCAGCGCCTCGAGATGAGCCGGTTTCGGGGCGCAGACGATATGCCCGGCCGCAAGATCGCAGTCGATCTCGTAGGCGGCGATGCGCTGCCGCAGCAGGGCCTTTCCTTCCTCGGCAATGGCGAAGCAGATCTCGGCATCGCGACGGCCGAGCAGACGTTCGAGCTTGCTCATTCCGGGGGCATAACCGGTCACGATCTGGCCGCCATTGCGCCCCGATGCGCCATGGCCGAGCTGGCCGCCGTCCAGCACCGCAACGGCATAACCGCGCGCCGTGAGCTCGAGCGCCGCCGACAGGCCGGTCAGCCCTGCGCCGATCACCGCGACATCGGCTCGCGCTTCGCCCCGGAGCGGCGGCAGGTCCGGATAGGGCGTCGCCGTCGCCCGATAATAGCTTTGGCCATCGAGCGGACTCGGTCGACCGTAATCCATTGTTTTAGCTCTTCTTCTCCAACCGGCAGGCGGGCTACAATGGGCCGAAGGATTGCCATTCCGGCGATCGACAGCTTCCAGGTCTATCATGTCTTTGACAAGCTTCGAGGAATTCCTCTCGAGCAACGCCATCGATGAGGTTGAGTGCCTCGTGCCGGACATCACCGGCAGCGCCCGCGGCAAGATTCTGCCGGCGTCGAAATTCGAAAAGGGTTCCAAGAACCGTGGTCTGCGCATCCCCGAGGACATTTTCATCCTGACGGTGACCGGCGCCTATTCCTGGAAATCCGACGCGACCGACGATGCCTCGATCGACGTCTATATGAAGCCCGATCCGCGGACGGTCCGGCGCGTGCCGTGGTACGAGAACCCGACGGCGGAAGTCATTTGCGACTGCTTCTATCTCGATGACCGGCCCGTCGACATCTCGCCGCGCCATGTGCTGAAGCGGGTGGTCGAGCTTTATGCCGAGAGGGACTGGCGGCCGATCGTCGCTCCCGAGCTCGAATTCTATCTGGTGAAAAAGAATCTCGATCCCGACTATCCGCTGGAATCGCCCATCGGCCGGTCGGGCCGCTCGGAAAAGGTCGGGCAGGCCTACGGCATCGACGCCGCCAACGACTACGACCCGATCGTCGAGGACATCTATGATTTCTGCGAGGTCCAGGAAATCGATGTCGACACCATCAGCCATGAATTGGGGCCGGCCCAGCTCGAGATCAATTTCAATCATGGCGACCCGGTCGAGCTCGCCGATCAGGTGTTCCTGTTCAAGCGAACCGTCCGCCAGGCGGCGCTAAAGCACGATATGTATGCGACCTTTATGGCAAAGCCGCATGCCAATGAGCCGGGCTCATCAATGCACATCCACCAGTCGGTCATGGACCTCAAGACCGGCAAGAATGTCTTTGCCGGCCCCAATGGCAAGCCGTCGCGCCTCTTCCTCAACCACATTGGCGGGCTGCAGCGCTATATGGCGGCGGCGATGCCGTTTTGCGCTCCGAACGTGAACTCCTATCGCCGGCTGGTGCCGAATTCCGACGCACCGACCAACACCCATTGGGGGATCGACAACCGCACCGCGCCCTTGCGGGTCCCCTCATCCGACGGCGACAACATGCGGGTGGAGAACCGGGTGCCGGGGGCGGACGCCAATCCTTACCTCGCGATAGCTGCATCGCTTGCCTGCGGCTATCTCGGGATGGTCCAGAAGATTAAGCCGGGCGATCCGGTCGAGGGCTCGGCCTATCGCTACGCCCACACCTTGCCGCTCCATCTCGAGGACGCGCTGAGCAAGCTCAACTATACCAAGCCCCTCAAGCAGGTGTTCGGCGAACGCTTCATCGATGCCTTCCAGGGGGTGAAGGAAGAAGAGATGGAGCAATACCGCAAGGTGATCAGCTCCTGGGAGCGGGAGTTTCTTCTGCTCAACGTCTGACGAGCGGCGCTCTCTCCTCTCAATTGCCTACTTGCCTACTTGCCTACTTGCCTACTTGCCTATTTTGCCCACCCGCTCCCCTCAGCCGGCTGACCGTCGTAAATGCCGAGATTGCTTCGATGCTCGAGCGGACGTGGATGACGGTTGCCGCGTTCGATGCGAGCGCTGCCCTGACCTTCGCCCTGACATCATCGCCGCGCTCGATGGTGAACACCTCGGCGCCGAAGGATCGCGCCCATTGCGAGAGGTCCGGGTTGGTGAGATCCGTCGCCGATTTGCGCTGCGGGAAGCGACGCTCCTGGTGGGTGCGGATGGTGCCGTAGCTGCCATTGTCGGAGATCACGATCTTGGGGCGGGCGTGATATTGCATGGCGGTGGCGAGCTCCTGGCCGGTCATCAGCACGCCGCCGTCGCCGACAATGGCGATGACCATCCGGGACGGCGCTTCGAGCGAGGCGGCCACGGCTGCCGGAACGGCAAATCCCATCGCGCCCGCGACCATGCCGAGGAGCCGGTTCTGCGGCGTGAGGCGCCAATGGCGGTGCAGCCAGCTCGAGAAATTGCCGGCATCGGTGATGAGGACGGCGTCCGCCGGGGCCGCTTCCTCGAGCGCCTGCACGACCGTGCCGAAATCGACGCCGTCGGTCGGTTCGGGAGAGATGAAGCGCGTGAAGGGCTCGACGAAGCTGCGGATGCTCTCGGCGAATGCCCGGCGTTCCCGCTCATGCCGCGGCTCATGGCGGACGAGCGCCGCCAGCAGCTCGACCGGGTCGGCGATGACGCCGAGCGTCGTGCGGAAGACGGCACCGATGGGCTTGCTGTCGGGATAGATATGGATGAGCGGCTGCTCCGGATCGGGAGCGCGCGGGAAGGTGTAGTTCTGGCTGGCGATATCGCCGAGCCGGGTGCCGGCGGCGATCACGAGGTCGGCGCTGGCCAGCGCTTCGACATGCGGCTTGGGCGTGCCGACGCCGAGATGGCCGGCATAAAGCGGGCTGCCATTGTCGAAAACGTCCTGGTTCTTCCAGCTGGCGGCGACCGGCACCGTCTGGGCGCGGGCAAAGTCGGCCAGCGCGGCGGCACCCTTCTCGCCGCGCAATGCGCCGCCGGCGATCAGCAAGGGACGCCGGGCCTGGTCGAGGGCCTGCGCCACCGCCGCGATCTCGTTCGCCGAGGGCTGCGGCCGAAAGATCGCGTAGGGCGCCGGCAATGGCCTGCTGACCTGGTCGTCGAGGACATCCTCGGGAAGCACCACGACCACCGGACCCGGCGTGCCCGAGGCGCAGCGCGCGAAGGCCCGCACCATGATCTCCGGGACCTTTTCGGCATCGGTGATCTCCCACACCGCCTTGGCGATGCTGCCGAAGAACTGGCCATAGTCGATTTCCTGAAAGGCGCCGCGGCCCCGTTCGTCGCGCGACACCTGGCCCACCAGCAGGACCACCGGCACCGCATCCTGCTCGGCAACATGGAGGGCGATCGAGCCATTGGTGGCGCCAGGCCCGCGCGACACCATGAAGCAGGCGGGACGGCCGGTCATCTTGGCCTCGGCAACGGCCATGAAGCCGGCGCCGGACTCATGGCGGCACACCACGGTGGTCAGCACCTTGGAGTCGTGGAGCGCATCCAGCAGCGGCAGATAGCTTTCGCCCGGCACGCAATAGAGGCGCTTCAGCTTCTGCGCTTCCAGAGCCTTGACGATGACATCGGCTGACCGCATGGCAGTGCTTCCTTCAAGGATCGGCAATCGGTGAGCGACCTTAACCGACACCGGGAAGCAGAGCCAGTTGGCTCCAGCGCCAAAAAAAGAGCCCTCGGCCGGTTTCGACGCCGAGGGCTTCGAGTTGCGGGACCTTAGCCCCGCTCCATCATCTGGCGAGCCAGGCGCTCAGGGCCTCGATATCGGCCTGCGCGCCCTTGATCCCGGCCTTTTCGGCCTTCTTGTACATTTCGAGCGCGAGCTGCGGATTGGGGCTGAGGCCCCGCACCTTCAGCTTCTCGAACGTCACCGGATCATAGGTGCGGCCCAGCGCCACCGCCGCCTGCATCTGGCCGCGGTCGAAGGCGAATTCATAAAGCTGGCGGGCGGCGACGATATCGCCGAGCGACAGAAGCTCGTCGCCCCGGGCGATGAGATCGTCATCGCTCGCCGACGGCTCGGCCGCCTGGGACGGGGCCGGTGTCGGCTTGGCCGGCACCGCCACCGGCTCGGCATTGAGCGAGGCAAGCTTCGGCAGTTTGGCGGGCTTCGCCGGCGGCTCTGCCGCCTTCGGCCCGGCGGCCGGCTTGTCGATCGAGGCGGTGGTATCCGCTTCCGCCGGAGCGACCGGCGGGGGAACCGCAGCCGGTTGCGCCGGTGGCAGCTCGATGACCGCCTGCGACTGGCCGCCCTGGCTACGGGCCGGATTGTCGTCGGCCGATGCTGCGGCAGGCTCGACGATGACCTTGCGCGGCAAGATCGACAGCTGCATCTCCTGGGTCGGGGCCGCCAGCGATCCGGTCTTGGCCTCGACCGCCTCGACCGCAACCGTGTGATGCTCCGGCTTCTCGATATCCGGCGTCAGCACACGCAAGCCCGCGGCATCCTTGGCGGTCACCACCCAGGCGCCGTCAGCCAGCTTCTGCCCGGCCGACAGCTTCGCGGCCTCGGGAAGGCCCGACAGCCGGAGCTGAACGTCGCTCGGGCCATCGCCGGTATCCATCGTCAGGTTGAGCGGGATGTATTGCTGCTCGACTCCCTCGACATCGGCGACGTTGAGCCGTGCGGTGTGGAAGCGCTTCTTGCTCGGCTTGCCGACCGCCGTCGATTTCGCCTTGGCCTGATCCTTGGCCGGGGCGGCTTGCGGCGGTGCTTCGGTGGCCACAGGCGGCGGCACCGACTCGGGAACCGGCGGTGCTTCGGCAAGCGGCGGCGGGCTGCTCTCGGCCGGCGCTGCCGCTTCCTTGCCGGCATCGGGGAGCGCCCCGGTCGGGCCCTCGGAGGTCGTCGTCGCCTCGATGATCATCGGACCGGCATCCGGCTGACTCGTCTGTCGATCCGGCTGGTTCGCCTGTTGATCGCTGTTGTCGTCGGCGACCTTCGGCGGCGTCGCCGCGTCGGGATTCGGGGTGTCGGAACTGGCCGTGTCAGGAGCGGATTCGTCGGAACCGGACGCGTCCGACGCGGCCGCGTCGGGAGCGGCGGCGGTGTCACGCGTCGCTTCCTGCCCGACCATGGCCGCCTGAGCCGGCCTGCCGGTGGACGCGGCGGGGATCATCGCCATCACCGCATCGAGGCTGCCGGCCTTCCAGGCATAGATGCCGATGCCGCCGCAGGCCGACATCAGCAGCGCCGCCGCGACGGCTGCACCGCTCATGCTCCGGCTGCTCGGGCGCTGCTTGGCAACGGTGCGCCGAAGCGCGTCCGGTCGCACGGTGCGCCCGCGGGTGTTCAGGCTATCCAGCGCCTCGCGCATGTTCGAGGACGCGCCCTCGAAGGGCTGAGGCCGCCGCACCGGCACCGGAGCGCGAACCGGCACGCCTTGGCGGCTGCTCGCGACGGTGGCGGCCCGTCGCAGCGCTTCCGACGGCGGGTTTGGCAGCGGCGCGGCCACCGCCTGATCGTAGCGCGGCTGCTCGTAATCATAATGCGGCTGCTCGGCCATCGCCGCGGCAGGCTGCTGGTGCTCGTCATAGCCGTCGAAATAATGGTGATCGTCCTGGTCGGCAGGGTAGGCCGGCTCGCCCTGATGGTGATCCTGAGCCTGCGCCTGCGCTTCCTCGGCCGTGCTCCCGGCATAGGGCGGGCGGTAGAGGTCGTAGGCGGCGCGGAAACGCCGCCTGGCCTCCTGGGCCGCCGGCGACTCGGCGAGGCTCGGCGGTTCGACGAACACATGCTGCGGCTCGTCGTCGTCGCCCAGCGATCGAGCCTCGTCTTCCATGCGCTCGGGCGCTTTGTCCGCGGTCTCCGGATCCCCGTAGGTCAGGTCGAAAAGGCCCGGCTCGGTGTCGGCTTCGGCCGGAGCGTCACCGCCGAGATAGGACAAGTTCGGCGCGAGCGGCGCCTCGGCTTCGACCGTGTCCGGCTCCTCGCTCGGTCGCTCCTGCGCTGCGTCCTCGCCATTGTCGGCATCGCGCTCGGCCGCGTCCTCTTCCTGATCGCCGAACACAGCCTTCCAATCCGGCGGGCTGAAGGGTCTGATCATCGCGTCCGGCATCTCCTCCGGCAGCTCCGGCATCGGTTCGGCGACGGCAGCCGGCGGGCTCGCTTCGACCGACTCGGCAACCGCGCTCGAGGCTTGAATCGGACGCGCCATCCAGCGCGGCCGGTCGCGCAGGGCGGCCTGAAGCTGCGCCCGCTTGGCGGCGATGGCGGCACTCTCGGTCGACGGCGAGGTCGGCGACGGGCGCGGTTGCGACCGTTGTGCCGGCGCAGCCGGTACCGATAGCGGCGTCGCCTCGGCGTCGCCATGGCTGTCCGATTCATCCGACCGGAATGGGAGCGGGATCATGTCGAAGTCCGCCTCCGGCGTCGGGTGGCTCGATGTCTCGGTGTCGCGGTCATCCTGATCGCGCAGTGACATGCCCTGGAGCTTCTCCACGGTAGGACTCCCTTCCATCACGCTGGCGCTGTCGGCATCCGTGGACCGCTTGGTGCGGATCCTTGGCGCCACCCCCCGGCGTCTCTTGACGCGTAAGACTGACATTACTGGGCTCCTGCGGCGCGCCACTCCAGGAAGCGCTTGAACAGCTCTTCCTGATCGGCGGCGCTGAGCGTCTGGGCATCGCCCGATGCCGCGAGAAAAGCCTTGAAGGCGGACAGCAGCTTCTCGGTGTCCTGCGGCGATTGCGCGGCTCTTTGCGGATTGCGGTCGAGCCAGTCCTGGGCCGGGAGATAGCGTTTCCAGCCCGGAATATCGGCAGCGAGATTGACTTCCTGCCACTTGGCCTGGCGCGGCGGTTGGGCGAAGGCGTCGAAGGAACCGAAAAAGGCATCGACGAACCGGCGGATTCGTTCGTAGCGCTCGGTGCCGGTTTTCCAGTTGAACACCGCCATGACCGAGCCGACCGCGATGGTCTCGACCTTGCCGCGGCCGACCAGCCCCGGATAATCCTTGGCGGTGAAGCTCGACGGCAGGTAGGTCTCGGTCAGCGGCCCGGCGAAATCGATGGTCAGGAGCTTGAGGCCGCTCTTGGGCGGGATCGACTGCAGGGCCGGAGCCGGCTTCCCGGCCACCACCGCCATGGCATCGATCTCGCCGTTTTTCAGTTTTTCGAGCGCTGTTTCCGTATCGAAGGTCTGGGGCACGACTTCGACGCCGAGCGCCTTGAACACGGTTGTTGCCGTCAGATAGCTGCCGCTGTCCTCCGGCCCGAAATTGACCCGCTTGCCGCTCAGATCGGCGACCGAGCGGAATTTATCGCGCGCAACGAGGTGAAACTCCTCGTTGTAGAGCCGGGTGATGTAGCTGACGCGGTCGCTCACACCCCCACGGGGGCGGTGTTCCTTGATATAGGCCAGCACGTCGGACTGGACGATGGCGAGGTCAACGCCCTTGAGATAGAGCAGGTCGGTGATGTTCTGGACCGACCCGTCGCCGGTGATCGGCAGGATTCGCAGCCCGGTCGTCGGATTGTCGAGAACCTTGCCCATATCCGCAGCGATGCGCAGATACGTTCCGCTTTGGTCGCTGCTCACCACGCCTATGACGGTCGGCGGCGGGGGTTTCGCCGCCTTCGGCGTTTCCTGCGAGAGCGCCGATGACGCACAGCTGAGCAGGGCGAAAGCCGTCAGGATGATCCTGGAAATCCGCCCCGAAATGGCAAAGCCCATAGGCAAATGCCTCCCCTCGCAATGGCCGCCACAACAGGTTCAAATGCTGGCGCGGCAACGCGCGCCGAAATAAGGCAGCAAGGGGGCAATTCAAGGCTGATTCCAGATTGATTTCCGGGCAGTGATGCAAAAATCCAATGTCAATTTCATCCAAACGTTTATCACCCGACCCTTCGCCACGCCCATGGGTTGCATCATTTTCGGTCTGATTATGACGAAAGGGCGGCCGGCGTCACATTTTCCACAGACTTCCTTTGCGACCAAACGACTCACGCGACATTGGTATGGCGATATTTATCGAGCAGCCGCAGCGGCTTCTTGAGGGCGTCGCGGCGGAACGGGTCGCCGAGCTCCATCGTGCACATGGCCTCGATCACCGTGGTCTTGCCATGTTTCTGCGCTTCGCACGCCTGGCCGAGCGCCGTCCCGACATCGTCGACGGTTTCGACCACGATTGCCTCGGCACCCATCGCCTTGGCAATGGCGGCAAAGCTCGGATTGGCGAGGTTCACCCCGAGAAAGCGCTGGTCGTAGAAATCGACCTGGTTCTTCTTCTCCGCACCCCATTGCTTGTTGTGGAACACCACCGCCGTCACCGGGATGTTCTCCCGCACGCAGGTCAGGATCTCGCCGAAGCTCATGCCGAAGGCGCCATCGCCGACATAGGCCACGGCCGGCCGCTCCGGTGCCGCCACCTTGGCGCCGATCAGGCTCGGCAGGGCATAGCCGCAATTGCCGAAGCTCATGGCGGCGAACATCGAGTTCGGCCGGTTGAACCGCAGATAGGAATTGGCGACCGAGCAGATATTGCCGATGTCGGTCGACACCATGACGTCGCTCGGCAGTGCCCGCTCGAGCGCCCGCAGCATCGCGCGCGGATGCATGTAGCGGGACTCGGCTGCCATCTTGAGCGACCACGGATCGGTCTCTTGCGTCCAGCGGGCCAACTCATCTTCCCAGGCCTTCTTTTCCGCCTCGATCCGTTTCAGCCGCTCGCTGCGATTCCCGGCAGCGGCCAGCTTGCGGTTGGCGAGCTTGTATTGCAGCGCCTTCGCCCCCTCCCTGGCATCGCCGACAATCCCCACGGCGACCTCCCGGACGAGCCCCAGCATGCGGTGGTCGCTGTCGATCTGGATGATTTTCGCCTGCCGCGGCCAGTAGTCGAGCCCGTGCTGCGGCAGGGTGCCGAACGGACCGAGCCTGGTCCCCAGCGCCAGAACCACATCGGCCTCGGCGATCAGCTTCATCGCTGCCTTGGATCCCTGGTACCCCAGCGGGCCGGCCCACAGCCGATGGTCGGCCGGGAAGCTGTCATTGTGGAGATAGCTGTTGACCACCGGCGCGTCGAGCTGCTCGGCCAGCCGCACGCATTCATCGATGCCATCGGCGAAAATGACGCCGCCGCCGGAGACGATCACCGGGAACTGCGCCTTGGCCAGCAACCCGGCGGCCTCCTCGAGACTGTCGTCGGCCCCCGGCCCGAGGGCCACCCGCCTGGGCGTCGCGATATCGTAATCGGCCTCGCCGTAGAAATTGTCGCGCGGGATGTTGAACTGGGCCGGCCCGCGCTCGCGCATCGCCATGTCGAACGAGCGGGCGAGCAGCTCGGCAACGCGTGGATGCTTGCCGACATGCGCCTGATATTTGGTGATGCGGGAGAAGATCGGCAGCTGGTCGGTCTCCTGGAAACCGCCCAGGCCGATGGTGTTGGAGCCGGTTTCAGGAGTGATGACGACGACCGGCGAGTGGGCCCAGTAGGCGGCGGCGACCGCGGTCACGAAATTGGTGATCCCGGGTCCGTTCTGGGCAATGCAGACGCCGTGCCGGCCCGAGGCGCGCGAATAGCCGTCGGCCATATGCCCGGCGCCCTGCTCATGCACCGTCGGAATGAACCGGATGCCGGCAGTGGGGAACAGGTCGAGGGCGTCCATATAGGCCGAGCCGACAATGCCGAACACGTCCTTGACGCCTTGCGCCACCAAAGTTTCGACGAATGCTTCGGATGCTGTCATCCTGGCCATTGTTATGCCTCGCCTGTATCGATGATTTGTCGCAGTTATCCTCGGCTTTACGCAGCAGTTAGTGCCAGTTAACCTGAAATGCTAGGCCAGGCACTGCCCAGGCGCTGTAACGGTGGGAGGCAATATGCCCGACTTCGGCGATGCAATCCTGCTCGCGCGGATCCAGTTCGCATTCACGGTGGCCTTTCATATCATCTTTCCGGCCTTCACCATCGGGCTCGCCTCCTACCTTGCGGTGCTCGAAGGCCTGTCGCTGGCGACCGGACGCCAGGTCTATATGGACGTCTACCGCTACTGGCTGCGCATCTTCGCCGTGACCTTCGCCATGGGCGTCGTCTCGGGGCTGGTGATGAGCTACCAGTTCGGCACCAATTGGAGCGCGTTCTCCGACAAGGCCGGGCCGGTGGTCGGGCCGCTGATGGGCTATGAGGTGCTGGTCGCCTTCTTTCTCGAGGCAAGCTTCCTCGGGGTTATGCTGTTCGGAGCCTCCAGGGTCGGGCCGCGCCTCCACTTCTTCGCCACCTTGATGGTGGCGTTCGGGACGCTGTTCTCCGCCTTCTGGATCCTGAGCGTGAACAGCTGGATGCAGACGCCGGCAGGCTATGCCACCAATGAGCATGGGCAGTTTATCCCGGTCGACTGGTGGAAGGTGATCTTCAACCCGTCCTTCCCCTATCGGCTCGTCCATATGGTCATTGCCTGCTACCTGTCGACCGCGCTGGCGGTCGGCGCGGCCGGAGCCTTTCATCTCCTGCGCGACCGCGGCAACCGGCCGGCCCAGGTGATGTTCTCGATGGCCCTGTGGATGGCGGCGCTGGTGGCGCCCCTGCAGCTCGTCGCCGGCGATCTGCACGGCCTCAACACGCTGGAGTATCAGCCGGCCAAGGTGGCGGCCATGGAAGGGCATTTCGATTCCGGACGCGGCCTGCCGCTCTATCTTTTCGGCATTCCCGACATGCAGGCCGCGACCATGCGCTCGGCGATCGCCATTCCGAAGCTCGGCAGCCTGATCCTCACCCACGACCCCGACGGCGCACTCAAGGGCCTCAAGGATTTCCCGCGCGAGAACTGGCCCAATGTCGACATCCTGTTCTGGACCTTCCGCCTGATGGTCGGCCTCGGCCTCTTGATGATCGCCATGGGCCTGTGGAGCCTGGTCCAGCGCGGCCGAGGAAGGCTTTATGACGCGCGCTGGCTGATGCGGATGATGCTGGCAATGGGCCCGATGGGCTTCGTCGCGCTGGTCTCGGGTTGGTTCACCACCGAGGTCGGGCGGCAGCCTTACACGATCTACGGCCTGCTGCGCACTGCCAATTCGGTGTCGCCGATCGCGAGCCCGGCGGTCGGCGCCTCGCTCGTCGCCTTCGTCGTCGTCTATCTGACGGTGTTCGGCGCCGGCATGTTCTACATCTTCCGGCTCCTGGCGCGCTGGCCCGGCGCCGAGCCGGCGCAGCCCGAGATCCCGCCCATCCGGTCGGCCGGCATCACGCCCGCCGCCGCTGTTGTCGAACATCGAGGTCCATGATGCCGCCGATCGATCTGCCGGTGATCTGGGCGGGACTGATCGCCTTTGCGGTGCTCGCCTATGTCGTGCTCGACGGTTTCGATCTCGGGCTCGGTATCATCTTCCCGCTGCTCGAAGGCGAAAGCGACCGCGATACCGCGGTCAATTCCGTGGCGCCGGTGTGGGACGGCAACGAGACCTGGCTGGTGCTCGGCGGCGGCGGGCTGCTGGCTGCCTTCCCGCTGGCCTATGCGGTGGTGCTGCCGGCGCTTTATGCGCCGATACTGGCAATGCTGCTCGGGCTTGTCTTCCGCGGCGTCGCCTTCGAGTTCCGCTGGCGGACCCGGCGCGGCAAGCCGTGGTGGGATGCGGCGTTCTTCGGCGGCTCGCTGATCGCGACCTTCGCCCAGGGGGTGGCGCTGGGCGCCCTCGTCCAGGGCATCAGGGTGGCCAACCGCGCCTATGCCGGCGGCTGGTACGACTGGCTCTCGCCCTTCAGCATCATGACCGGCATTGCGCTGCTCATCGGCTATGGCCTGCTCGGCGCCACCTGGCTCATCATGAAGACGGAAGGGCCGCTGCAGGACCGCGCCTACCGGCTGGCCTGGCCGTTCGGTCTCGGCACGCTGGCGCTCATCGGCGTGGTCAGCCTGTGGACGCCGTTCCTCGACCCCTCCTATATGAGCCGGTGGTTCAGCTGGCCCAACATCGCCTGGCTCGCACCGGTGCCGCTGCTGGTGCTCGTGGCCGCCATCGCCCTGTTCCGCGGCCTCGTGCTGGGGGCCCAGCGCCAGCCGTTCCTGGCGGCACTTGCCTTGTTTCTGCTGAGCTATGCCGGGCTCGGCATCAGCTTCTGGCCGTGGATCGTGCCGCGCGCAGTCACCATCCATGACGCGGCGGCTCCCGATGCCAGCCTCGCCTTCCTGCTCGCCGGCGCGGTCTTTCTGCTGCCGATGATCCTCGGCTACACCATCTGGGCCTATTGGGTGTTCCGCGGCAAGGTCGGCCATGACGCGGGCTATCACTGAGCGGCGGCCGAAAGCCGCCTCTCAGGCGGCAAGCAGCGTCGTCGGCTCGTAGAACCGGTATCCCAGGTCCTCCGCCACCGGCCGGTAGGTCACCTTGCCGTCGATGACGTTGAGGCCGTTGCGCAGATGCGGATTGTCGAGCAGTGCCTGCTTGTAGCCCTTGTCGGCGATTGCCAGGCCGAAGGGCAGGGTGACGTTGTTCAGCGCATAGGTCGAGGTGCGCGCCACGCCGCCCGGCATGTTGGCGACGCAATAATGGATCACCCCGTCGACCGCATAGGTCGGGTTGTCGAACGTGGTCGGACGCGAGGTCTCGGCGCAGCCGCCCTGGTCGATCGCCACATCGACGATCACCGAGCCGGGCCGCATCCCCCGGACGATGTCGCGGGTGATGAGCTTGGGTGCGGCGTGGCCGGGAATGAGGATGCCGCCGATCACCAGGTCGGCGCCGATGCAATATTCTTCAATGGCGCCGGCGGTCGAGTAGATGGTCTTGAGCGAGGTGCCGAACCGGCCGACCAGCTCCTCCATGCGCTCGACGCTTTTCTCGATGATCACCACATCGGCGCCCATGCCGAGCGCCATCGAGGCGGCATTCGTGCCGACGACGCCGCCGCCGAGGATGACCACGCCGGCCGGGGCAACACCGGGAACGCCGCCCAGCAGCACGCCGCGGCCGCCTTGCGATTTCTCGAGGCAGTGTGCGCCGGCCTGGATCGACATGCGCCCGGCCACCTGCGACATCGGCGCCAGCAGCGGCAGCCCGCCGCGCGGGCCGGTCACCGTCTCATAGGCGATGCATACCGCGCCCGACGCGACCAGGTCCTTGGTCTGCTCGGGATCGGGGGCGAGATGGAGATAGGTGTAAAGAATTTGACCGGGGCGCAGCATTTTGCGCTCGCCCGCCTGCGGCTCCTTGACCTTCACGATCATGTCGGCCTCAGCGAAGATCGCCTGCGGCGTGTCGACCATCTCGGCTCCCGCCGCGACATATTCCGCATCGACGGCGCCGATCCCGAGGCCCGCCTTGGCCTCGATCAGCACCCGGTGTCCGTGGCGCACCGCCTCGCGGGCGCTCTGCGGCGTCATTCCGACGCGGTATTCGTGATTCTTGATCTCCTTCGGCACGCCGATCAGCATGGCGGTTCACTCCATTCCCAAGGCGGCCGCACCATACGCCTCTCGGCGCGAAAGTTGCTTGCATAGAATGCACTGCTATGGCGTGATTTCCGAATGAAATTCGAATGAGACGGCATCTCACGCAATGAAATCCGAAAATCTCGACGACATCGACCGGAGGATCCTGGCCGGTCTGCAGCGTGACTCGCGCCAGCCCATCGCCGAGCTGGCCAAGTTGGCGGGCCTGTCGCCCTCGGCATGCCATCGCCGCATCAAGCTGCTCGAGGAGCGCCAAGTCATCGCCTCCTATGGCGTCACGCTCGACCGGGTGGCGCTCGGCTATTCGATCGAGCTCTTCGTCGAGCTGTCGCTGCTCAACCAGACCGAGGAGGCATTGACCCGCTTCGAGCAGGCGGTGCTGCGCGTGCCGGAGATACTCGAATGCCACCTGATGAGCGGTGAGGCCGACTATCTCCTCCGCATCGTCGCCCGCGACGCACAGGACTATGAGCGCATCCACCGCACCCGCATCGCGCGCCTGCCCGGTGTTGCCCGCATCGTCTCCTCGCTGGCGCTGCGGACGGTCAAGAGCTGGTCCGGCTATCCCGTCGGCTGACCGGCCCGCCGCGCCGCGCCGCGGCCTCGCGCATCGAGCCGCAGCATGATGATCCCGGCGCTCGCCACGAGGGTGCCGCCGATGATGGTCATGGTGCCCGGCACGTCTCTCCAGAACACGAGGCCGAACACCACCGCCCAGATCATCCCCGAATATTCGAATGGTGCGACGAAGCTCGCCGGGCCGATCCGGTAGGCGAGCGAGAAGAAATACATGGAGGCGGTCACGAGCGGCCCCATCGCCAGGACGAAAGCGAGGGCGCTATGGGTCGGCATTGCCCAGGGGCGGACCATGAAGGCGAGGCTCGGATGCACCCCCGCCCGCAGATCGACGCGCGCGAATACGAGCGCCATCACGAGAGCGACCACCAGATAGACGATATTCTGGTGGAAGGAGAGCACGCCGGGCGAAACCTGCGCCCCGACGAAGCGGGCCATCAGCTGCCCGACCCCATAGCCGAAGGCCGCGTAGAGCGCGAGCAACGCCGCCGGATCGAACACGCCGCCGCCCGGGCGCACCATCAGGATCGTCCCGGCGAAGCCGACGAGAATGGTCGCGACGCGATAAAGCGGAACCTTCTCGCCGAGCGTCACCCCGGCCAGGCCGGCGACGAACAGCGGCATGGTGAAATAGATCGCGACCGCGTCGGCGAGCGGCAAGGCGGCGATCGATGCGACATACGACACATAGGCCGAGCACATCACGATGCCCCGCAGCAGGACCAGCGGATAGTGCTGCGGCTTCAACATCTGCGCCCCGCGTTCCCGCCAGGCGATGACGGCGACCAGCGGCAGGGCGATCAGGGCGCGCAGAAACATGAGCTCATGGGCGGGAAAGCTTGTGCTCATGCCCTTCATCATGGCGTCCATGCTCGTCGCGCAGAGGACTGCCAGGCAGGCGCTCAGCGCCGCCAGCGCGACATTGTCGCGCGGACGAACGGCATGTTCGATCGGGTGAGGCGCCGGGACCATGAGAAAACAAGACGATAGCCTGCCGTGGGTTACCGAGGCATATAGTTTCTACCCGGACGAAGGAACCCGTGAATTGCACCGTGCAGTATTGCGTGGCGCACGGGGTTTCCGGGTCAGGTCTTGCTCGCCGACAATTCGTCGTGGAGCTTGTCCAAGATCCTTCCCAGCCGGTTCAGATCGTCGAAGGCCTGCCGCATGCTTTTACTTTCGATCACTCCCAGATCGACGTAGTCCAAGTAGTTATCGAAGTGCTCGATCACCGTTTCAAGCATTCTGAGCGCACGTTCTCTGGGGTATGCTTCGAGCTGCTGACGAATACTCAGCTCCGCCGCAACTGGCCATTGCTCGGGAGAGGATTCCACAAATGCTTTACGAAGCTGAAGGGCCACCTTGTGAGCAAAGGCCGGTCCGCGATCATGACCGATGATCATCAGAACTCAGGAATCTGTCAGGGGTCACCCACCACTTGAGAGGATTGTCACGCGCTTCACCATGCCATTTAACGAGACGTTGCGCATCGCGCTTGGCGGTCACCAGGTCCGCCATCCGCGCGCCCCCTCGACTCTCGGCGCGTTTCGCAGATCCCAGATTCAGGTCAACCTCACCAGGTTGGTATTTGAAAGTGCGTGTCTCAATGGGCGTGAGACCTAGCTGTTTCGCAACCTGTCTGACTTCCTCCTCCAATTCTCCCTCCTCCCAATCTCGACGATTGAGGTCCTTCCCACTCGTGTCTGGCGTCTTGTGGACCGTCCCGGCGACGGATGGAGTGGCGGCTCGTGGCGCCGCCCAGACAGGCTTGCCCCAATCTTCCGCCTCGAGCGGGTCGGATTCGGGCTCTTTTGGTTCGGGCGCGGGCTGCGGCGACGCTCCGGTCTTGGCCAATCCCCGCCTTGCCGCTGCGTCGATTTCTTTTAGCGCATCGGCCTCCGCAGCCCAATTCGCCTTCCTCACCAGCTGCGTCGCTTCCTCAAGAGACTTTGGTGTCGCGACCGCGTCCGGGTCCTTGAAGGTGTATTCGAGCTCTTCCGGATCGGCGGGTGCCTTGGGCGCTTTCTGCTTGGCGGGGGGTGGGGTCGGTTCCGGCCGCGGGGCCTTGGGTATCTCGAAATTCCTGATGAACCCGGGCCCCAAGCGATCTTCTTGCAGCAGTTCGGGTTCGGACGGAGGAGCGGGCGCCTTGCCCACCCAGCGCATGTCGGGTCGCTCTGCGATGCTCTGCTCGATCGCTTCCCGGTTGACATGCGGTCGAGGAGGACTGGGCGGCGGTTCTGGGGCCGGCGGCGCAGCGGGCGCCTCCTCCATGATCCTGCTGACCCACTCACCAATCTCCTCGAGCAGCGAGGGCGAGTTGGAAACAGGATCGGGCGGCTTGGGCGCGGGATCTGCGGGCTTGGCCTCGGGCTTGGCGCTCATCGGGCGTTGTCCGATCTTGGGCCGTTCCGTTTCGTCTTGTCTGCGCCTAATGAGGGGCTGCTGGCCGATTGCCGCGAGGTTCTCGTCGTCTGTCGTGAGCTTTCGCCTCTGCTCGGGCTGCTGCACGCGCTTGCGCGTTTCGGGCGTCGCCTCCGGCTGGGGCTGCTGCCGCAAGGCGATCGTGGGCGTCTCCTTCTCGCCGCCCCCGAAGCAAGAGAACCGGCTGAGGAACGCTTCGAACTTGCGTCCGAAATCCGTGAACAGGTCTGGGATGCGGGAGGCCGGACCGGCTCTGAATGCCTGTAATTTTTGCCCGATATAGTGGAGGGCCGAATTGAACCGACGCTGTACGCCCGTGATGTCCGACATCTCGATGCCCCGTCAGCTGCGAATGACCATGAGGCTCGGATCGGGGGTCGGAGAAGGCCCGTGATCGGGAGACGGCATCAGCTCGTCGGCCTCGCCGGACAGCCAAAAAGCAACATATTTGACAAAGCCAAGGAGCCGCGCCTCGAACTGACCCGGATCGAGCGGCGTCACATCGATGCGTTCGCAGATCAGCGCGCTCCTGTCGCGGCGGTCGATGGCGATGCGCGCAAAGCCGGTGCCCGAACCGTGATAATTGGCCGCGAGAAGGGTCTGCAGACGCTCGGGACTGTTGAGATCGGCGATGTCGAGCGGCGACGAAAGCTCGATATGATTGTCGTCGATCTTGATGAGGTCTATCGAGATCTTGTCGTCGAAAATCAGCTCGAGATGGCCATTGCCGTTGAGCTCGAGAACAGGCAAGCCGGTCAGGTCGCGCAGAATGGCAATGGTGTGATTTACGTCCTTCATGATCAGGTCCCCCCGGTAGAGCAGCCCACGATTTGCCGTGCTAATCTACCAAGCACCCGTGATCATGATTGTACTGTTTGACACAGCTGGCGCGATTTTTTTTACCGGGCGGCGCCGGCCGGCCTCAGGCGGCGCGCGCCGTTTCCTGGGCGATCGCCTGGGCGAGGTGGCGGATCCCGTCCTCGATCCGGCTCGCGCCGATCGAGGAAAAGCCGAGGCGGAACTCGGCGCAGGGCTGGGGCGGCCTGGCATAGTTGATGCGCCCCGGCTCGATGAACACCGAGCGCTGGCGCGCCGCCTGCGCAAGATGCTCGGCATCGAGCCCTTCCGGCCCCTTCAACCACACGCTGGTGCCGCCGAAGCTCGGGATGGTGGCGCAGCCGGGCAGATGGCGGTGCAGGGCTTCGCCCATGGTAGCCCACCGCGCCCCATAGGTGCGGTGCAGCCGGCGGATCAGTGAATTATGATGGCCGAGCGACAGGAACAGCGCGGCGGTGCGCTGATTGTTGTTCGGCGTGTGGCGGATCATAAGGCGGCGCAATGCCCGCGCCTCCTCGATCAGGGCTCGCGGGCCGACCATGAAGCCGAGGCGCAGACCCGGGAAGAGCGTCTTCGACAGGCTCCCGACATAGATGACGCGGCCCTCCTCATCGAGGGATTTCAGCGCCGGGCAGGGCTCGCCAACATAGTTCGTCTCGAACTCGTAGTCGTCCTCGATGATCAGCAGGTCGCGGCGCGACGCCAGCTCGAGCAGCTGCAGCCGGCGTTCGATCGGCATGGTCACGGTCGTGGGAAACTGGTGGCTGGGCGTGACGAAGACGACGGCGGAGCGCGCCAGCTTTTCGCTGACCGCCGCACCGCCGGCGTCGATCGCCATGAACTCGATCGCCGCCTCGCGGAGCGCGAAGATGTTGCGCGCATCGGGAAAGCCCGGCTCCTCCATCGCCACCGGCGTTCCCTTCTGGACCAGCAGCCGCGCCAGAAGATAGAGCGCATTCTGGGCCCCGAGCGTGATCAGGATCTCCTGCTCGCTCGCCATGATGCCGCGGCGCGGCAGCAGCCGCCGCCGGATCTGCTCGACGAGCAGCGAATCGTCATGGCCCCAGGTGTCGTTGGTCCATGAGCCGAGCCAGCGCCGCCCGAGCGCCTGGCGGGCGCAGTCGCGCCATTCGGCGATCGGGAAGAGATCGTGATCGACCTGACCGTAGATGAAGGGATAGGCATAGCTCTGCCAGTCGAGCGGCTTGGAGATGTTCTCCATGAGGGCAGGGCGGACGGTGAAACGGGTTTCCCAGGCCGGCCCCGACCGGCGCGCCGCCTCGGCCGGCGCTGCGGCCACCCGCGGCCGCAACCGCTGGCACGGGGTGGCGCCATCCAGCGCCTTGTCGGAGACGTAGTAGCCCGAGCGCTCGCGGGCCACCAGATAGCCATCGTCCAGCAGCGCCTGATAGGCGATGACGACCGTGTTGCGCGACACCCCCAGCACCTTGGCCATGCGCCGCGTCGAAGGCACCGGCTCGTCACGCTCGAGCTGTCCGTCGAGAATGGCGGCGACCAGAGACTCCCGGATCTGCGTCTGCAGGCTCGAATGGTCGTGACGCCGGATCTTGATCAGCCAGTCGCGCAAAGGGCCGCCTCCTCGGGCGCCCATCTTAAAGGCGAATGTCGCCAGTGCAATCCCATCTCGGCTTCTTGCCTTTTGGCTCTCATCCTGTAGCTTCGGCACCCCTGAAGCCGAAGGCCGCCCCCCGCCGATGTCAGAGCCGCAACCCGATCTGTCGCCCAAGACGTGGGACAGCATCACCACCACGACCTGCTACATGTGCGCCTGCCGCTGCGGCATCAACGTCTATCTCAAGGACGGCCGTGTCCGTTACATCGAAGGCAATCGCGATCATCCGGTCAACAAGGGCGTCCTCTGCGCCAAGGGCTCGGCCGGGATCATGCAGCACCAGTCGCCGGCCCGCCTGTGCGAGCCGTTGCTGCGGGTCGGCCGGCGCGGTTCCGGCAGCTTTCGGGCCATCAGCTGGGAGGAGGCGCTTGCGACCGCGGCGCAATGGCTGGGCGATGTTCGAAGCCGCGATCCGCGCAAGCTCGCCTTCTTCACCGGCCGCGACCAGAGCCAGGCCTTGACCGGCTGGTGGGCGTCGCAATTCGGCACCCCCAACTATGCCGCCCATGGCGGCTTCTGCTCGGTCAACATGGCGGCGGCCGGTCTCTACACCTTCGGCGGCTCGTTCTGGGAATTCGGCGAGCCCGACTGGCGCTACGCCAAATATTTCCTGCTGTTCGGCGTCGCCGAGGACCATGCCTCCAATCCGATCAAGGCGGGCCTCGGCCGCCTCAAGGCGCGCGGCGCCAAGATCGTCTCGGTCAATCCCGTCCGCACCGGTTATTCCGCCATCGCCGATGAATGGATCGCCATCCGTCCCGGCACCGACGGGCTGCTGGTGGGAGCGCTGATCCATGAGCTGCTGAAGGCCGGCCAGGTCGATCTCGACTATCTCCAGCGCTACACCAATGCGCCGTGGCTCGTGATCATGGACGAAGGCTCCGCCGATAACGGCCTGATCGCTCGTTTCGAGGGCGCACCGCTTGTGCTCGACCGCCGCAATGGCCGCCCGGGCCTTGCCGGCGATCCGCAGGTCCGGCCGGCGCTCCATGGCGAGACCCAACTGCTCGACGGCCGCCGCGCCGTGCCGGTGTTCCGCCTGCTGGCCGAGCGCTACTTGTCGCCTGATGCCTCGCCCGACTCCGCCGCTGCGCGCTGCGGCATTCCGGCCGCCACCATCCGGCGGCTCGCCGCCGAGCTCGCCGACACGGCATTCCGCCAGGCGATCGAGCTCGACGTGCCATGGCGCGACGTTGCCGGCCGGCGCCATGCGAAGATGCTCGGCCGCCCAGTCGCGATGCATGCCATGCGCGGCATCTCGGCCCATTCCAACGGCTTTCACACCTGCCGCGCCATCCACGTCCTGCAGCTCCTTCTCGGCACCATCGATGTGCCGGGCGGCTTTCGCTACAAGCCACCCTTTCCCAAAGTCCCGCCGCCGGCGGTGAAGCCCGCCGGCAAGCCGGACGAGATCGCGCCGATGACGCCGCTGCCCGGTCCGCCGCTTGGCTTCGTGACCGCGCCCCATGATCTCCTGGTCGACGCCGACGGCCGTCCCTGCCGCATCGACAAGGCCTATTCCTGGGAAGCGCCCTTCGCCGCCCATGGCCTGATGCACACCGTCATCGCCAATGCGGCGCGCGGCGATCCCTATCCGATCGACGTGCTCTTCCTCTATATGGCCAACATGAGCTGGAACTCGGCGATGAACGTTTCGAACACCATCGCCGACCTCACCGCTGAGCACCCCGACGGCACCTACAGGATTCCGCACATCATCTATTCGGATGCCTATTGCTCGGAAATGGTCGCCTACGCCGATCTGGTTCTGCCGGACACGACCTATCTCGAGCGCTTCGACTGCATCTCGCTGCTCGATCGGCCGATCTCCGAAGCCGACGGCCCGGCCGATGCGATCCGCCAGCCCGTGGTCGCGCCGGATCGTGATGTGAGGCCGTTCCAGGACGTATTGCTCGATCTTGGCCACCGTCTCGCGCTTCCCGGCATGACCACCGTCGAAGGCCGGCCGCGTTACCCGGGCGGCTATGCCGATTACATGGTCCACCACGAGCGGGCACCGGGGATCGGCTCGCTCGCTGGATTTCGCGGCCGCGATGGCTCCGAGGCAGGCAAGGGCGAGCCCAATCCCGAGCAGCTCCAGCGCTATATCGAGAACGGCTGCCACTGGTATCGCGAGCTGCCGGCGCATATGCGCTACTTCCGCTTCGCCAATCGCGACTATCTCGACTGGTCCGTTCAGTTCGGCTTCAACGGCAGGGCCGACGCCATCGTCATGCAGCTTTATTGCGAGCCGCTGCAGAAATTTCGCCTCGCCGCGCAGGGCCATGGCGATGTCCAGCCGCCGGCCGAGCACCGCGCGCGCATCGAACGCTATTTCGATCCCCTTCCGCTGTGGTATCCCCCGCTCGAGGAGGCGGCGATCGACACCGCGGCCTACCCGTTGCATGCCGTCACCCAGCGGCCGATGGCGATGTACCATTCCTGGGGATCGCAGAATGCCTGGCTGAGGCAGATCATCGGCCGCAACTGGCTTTATATGTCCAATGAGAAGGCCGCCGAGCTCGGGCTTGCGGATGGCGACTGGGTGCAGGTCGACAGCAGCCACGGCCGGATCGTCGTCGCGATCAGGACGATGTCCGGCGTGAACCCCGACACGGTGTGGACGTGGAATGCGATCGGCAAGCGCCGCGGCGCCTGGAACCTGGCAAGCGATGCCCCCGAATTCCGCCAGGGCTTCCTCCTCAATCATCTGATTGCCGACCTATTGCCGGAACGCGACGGCGGCTTCCGCTATGCCAATTGCGATCCGGTCACCGGCCAGGCCGCCTGGTACGATCTCAGGGTGCGGGTCGAGAAGGTGGCGCCGGCGGCAATGAGCCTGCCGCAATTCGACAGCCTCGACCTGCCGCCTGGCACCCTCCCGCGGCCGCGCGTTCTGGATGGCCGTCCATGACCTCCCTTCCCGACAGCGCGGCGTCCGGCCAGGTCAAGCTCGGTCTGGTCATCGATCTCGACACCTGCGTCGGGTGTCAGGCTTGTGCCGTGGCCTGCAAGGAATGGAACAACCAGGGCTATCACGCGCCCCTGACCGATCAGGATCCCTATGGCGCCGATCCCATCGGGGTCTGGCTCAACCGCGTCCATGGCTATGAGACCGGCGAGGGCGCGGCGACCCGCACCGTGCATTTCCCGCGCTCCTGTCTCCATTGCGAGGATGCCGCCTGTGTCACGGTCTGCCCGACGGGTGCCTCCTACAAGCGGCAGTCGGATGGCATCGTGCTGGTCGATCCCGATACCTGCATCGGCTGCAAGCTCTGCTCCTGGGCCTGCCCCTATGGGGCGCGGGAATATGACTACCACGAGGGCGTCATGAAGAAATGCACGCTCTGCATCGACCGGATCTACAATCAGCATCTCGAAGCGGCGGACCGCCAGCCGGCCTGTGTCCGGGCCTGTCCGACCGGCGCGCGTCACTTCGGCGATCTCGGCGACCACGACAGCGCCGTGTCGCGGCTGGTGAGCGAGCGCGGCGGCTATGATCTCCTGCCCGAGCTCGGCTATCGGCCGGTCAACAAATATCTCCCGCCACGCCAGCGCCCTGGAGCACCGCCGCGCACCGAACCGCCGGGCGACCTCCAGCCGGTCGGGCAGGGCGATGGTTCCCTTCTCGACAGCTTCTTCGCCTGGGTCGACCGGGCGCTCGGAGCCTGACCGCGTTGCATCCTGCCTATTCCGTGATCGTCTTCAGCACGCTCTCCGGAGCGGGGTACGGGCTCCTGGCGCTTGCCGCGCTGGCCGGTGCCTCGCATGGGCCCGCCTCGAGCTTCGCCTTCGGGGCGCTGGTGATGGCGATCGGCCTCGGCCTGGTCACGCTGGGGCTTCTCGCTTCGACCCTGCATCTCGGCCATCCCGAGCGCGCCTGGCGCGCCATGTCGCAATGGCGCTCGTCATGGCTGTCGCGTGAGGGCGCAGCCGCGCTCGCGACCTATCTGCCGGCGCTGGTCTTCGGCTGGCTCTGGCTCGAGCCTGCCTCCTCGCCGGCCGCCATCCGCAGCGCCGGATTGGTGCTGGCCCTGATGTGCGCCCTGACCGTGATCTGCACGGCGATGATCTATGCCTCGCTGGCCACCATACGGCAATGGCGCCATCCATTGGTGCTGCCCGTCTATCTCGTCATGGCGCTCGCCACCGGGGCCGCCTTTCTGCTTGCCATTGCGGTGCCCTTCGGTCGCGGCGCCCTGGTTCTCGGCGTCATCGCCATTGCCGCTCTCATCGCCGTCATGGTGCTCAAGCTGTGGTACTGGCGCGCCGTCGACCGTGAACCCCGCACCCTGACGACCGCTATGGCGACCGGGCTTCCGGAGCCGGTCCGGCAATGGGAGCCGGCGCATACGGCGCAGAACTTCGTCATGCGCGAGATGGGCTATCGGGTCGGCAGGCGCCATGCCAGGCGGTTGCGGCGGCTGGTCCTTGCTCTGTTCGCCCTGGCGGCGCTGCTCGCTCTGCCGGCGCTGCTGCTGGGTTCGGGGGTCGCCGCCTCCCTGGCGGCTGGCGCTGCCGCCGCGGCCGCCTTGGCCGGCGCCCTGGTCGAGCGATGGCTCTTCTTCGCCGAGGCCGAGCATGTGTCGAGCCTCTATTACGGTGGCGCGAGCGCCTGACGGCCAGGGCCTCAGGTACATGGGAACCAAGCCGAGGTATGATCGTTTGAGGCTTCACTGCAGTTTCGCCCCGTCGGCGCGCGCTGATGGTGCGATCTGCCGAGGGAGGAGATGCCTTTTCCTGCAATCACGCCGGCGCAGTTTTCCTCGCCCGGTCGCGCGGCGTCGCGCCGGCTTGCGCTTGTCGTCCTGGCGCTTGCCGCCGGCCTGCCTCTGGTGTTGTTCGCGACCGCCGTCGTGCTGGTCCTCTTCAATATCCAGGAAGAAGTCCTGACGCGTTCCATCGTCGGGGCGGCCCGCACCGCCGGTGCCGCGGCTGATCTCGTCCTGGCCGATCGCGCCGGCGAGCTCAGAGCCGCCAGCATCGCCGGCGGCTCGCGCTTCCTGCCGTCGCGCTCCGGCTGGCTTGGCGCCGCCACCCCGGCCGGGACCGGTTGGCGGGAACTCGGGCCGGGCGATGTCGGCCCGCTGCTGGACAAAGCCGGTTTCGCCGGCCGGCCGATCAGCGATGATCCGGCCTATTCGGTGATTGCCGACAAAGCGCGGCCCGTGCTGATCATCCGCCTGGACGGCGCCGAGCCAGCCGCTCCGCCGGTCTATGGCGCGCTCGACCTCGGCCAGGTGCCGCTGCTTTCCGGGCTCGCCATCCCGAACCACTGGATCATCTCGATCATCGCCCCCGGGAACCGGATTGCGGCCCATGCGCCGCAGCGCGAGACGGTTATCGGAACGACGGTGAGCCGCTCGCTTGCCGCCGCCCTCGAGAGCGGCAGGGCAGGGCTGTTCACTGCCATGAATGGTGACGGACAGGCGGTCTCTGCCGCCGCCTTGCGCTCGCCACGCAGCGGAATGACCGCCCTTGTCGAGGTGCCGGATGGCATTGCCGCCGCGGCGGTCCGCGACAAGCTCCTGGCGATCGGAACCGGCGGGATTGCCGCCGCCATTCTTGCCGCCGGGCTGCTCTGGCTCTTGATCGGCAATATCCACCGCCGCCAGGAGGCGGAGCGCCAGGCGCTGCGCTCCACCGCCGTCCGCGAGATGGATGAGCGGCTCTCCTACATTGCGGCCGATTTCCCGGGCGAGATCTTCCGTCGCGTAATGCGACCCGACGGCACGCTGTTCTACCCGCTGCTGCGCGGGCGCTCGATGGATCTGATGCCGCGCCAGGCCGATCTCTACCAGGGGGCGCCGGTCGGCGAGCTCGCCAAGGCCTATATCCATCCTGACGATGCCGAGCGCTGGCAGGGGGCAATCCTGCATTCCGCCGCCACGCTCGAACCCTATGACATCGAATGGCGCCCGCTCAGTCCCGATGGCGAGGAACGCTGGGTGCGCAGCATGGCGCGGGCCAACCGGGCCGCCGACGGTTCGGTGTACTGGGACGGCATCTCGCTCGACATCACGGCCCAGAAGCGCAACGAGGCGGCGCTGAAGCGCGAGATCGACGAACGACGCGAGGTCGAGCGCCACCAGCGCGTCCTCATCGCCGAACTCAACCACCGGGTTCGCAATACCCTCGCCATCATCCTGGCGATCGCCCAGCAGACGGTGCGCGGTGCCACCGATCTCGAAGGCTTCTCGCGCATCTTCAGCGGCCGCATCCAGGCGCTCGCCCAGGCCCATACGCTGTTGTCCGAGCGCGACTGGACCACCACCACGCTGACCGAAATGGTGCGCCAGGCAACCGCGCCTTACGACCTGCCGCACGGCCGCGTCCACCTCGCCGGCGACCGCATCGAGATCGCCGCGCGACCGGCCATCGCGCTCAGCCTCACCTTCCATGAACTGGCCACCAATGCCGGCAAATACGGCTCGCTCAGCGTCGAAAGCGGCACCGTCGACATCACCTGGTGGGTGGAGGGCGCTCTGCTGCACATCCTGTGGGCGGAGACCGGTGGCCCTCCCGCCGTCCAGCCGACCCGGCGCGGCTTTGGCGGCCTGCTGATCACCATGAATGTCGAGCAGGAGCTTTCGGGCGAGCTGCAGCAGTTTTTCGGCCCGGAAGGTTTCCGCTGCGAAATGACGCTGCCGATCGAAAAGCTGGCGCGGCGGGCTCCCGTGTTCTACATGCGGGCCGGGCCGGAACCCACATAAATTGTTCTTTATATAAAGGCTTCTTTATGTGATGATTGATAAGCTGTGTAAGGGAGCTTTTCCGATGTCTCAGACTTCATTCCTGTCAGAGCTCGAGGCGCGACCCTGGCTGCTCGCCGACGGTGCCACCGGAACCAATCTGTTTCAGATGGGTCTTGTCTCCGGCGACGCGCCGGAAATGTGGAATTTTGAGCATCCTGACCGCATCAGGGACCTGCACCGCAGCTTCATAGAGGCCGGTGCAGACATTATTCTTACCAATTCGTTTGGCGGCAACCGCTACCGTCTCAAGCTGCACAATGCCGAAGGGCAGGTCAGGGAGATCAATATGGCGGCGGCGGCCAATGCCCGGGCCGAGGCCGACAGCGCCGAGCGGCCGGTCATCGTCGCCGGCTCGATCGGCCCGACCGGGGAGATCTTTGCGCCGGTCGGTACCCTCTCCCATGCGGACGGGGTTGCCGCCTTTGCCGAGCAGGCGAAGGCGCTCGCCGAGGGCGGCGTCGACGTCCTGTGGATCGAGACCATTTCAGCCGAGGAGGAGCTCAGGGCGGCCGTCGAAGGCGCGGCGACGACCGGCCTGCCGATCGTCACCACCATGAGCTTCGACACCAACGGCCGGACCATGATGGGCATCACGCCCCAGGCCTTCGCAACCCTCACCGCCGCCAGTCTGCCGGCGGTGCCCGCCGCAATCGGCGCCAATTGCGGCACCGGTGCCCCCGAGCTGATCGCCACCGTCCTTGCCATCACCGCCACCCGGCCGGAGGCGGTTGTCGTCGCCAAGGGCAATTGCGGCATCCCGGCCTATCATGATGGGCACATTCACTATTCCGGCACGCCGGAATTGATGGCCGACTATGCGCGGCTCGCCCGCGATGCCGGGGCCCGCATCATTGGCGGCTGCTGCGGCACCTCGCCCGAGCATCTCGCGGCCATGCGGCGGGCGCTCGATGCCCATGTGCCGCAACAGCGCCCGACCGTCGCGGTGGTCGAACAGCGGCTGGGAGAGGTATCGGCGCTGGCCAAGGGCCATGACGCAGCGGCCTCGGCCGGCGAAAAGCGGGAGCGGCGGCGGCGCTCGTGAGCAAGCGCGCCGCAACCTTGTTGCACCGGTGGTCGCAAAGATCTCGGCAATGGTCGCCCGGAAGCGCGGGAACTGCATGGCCTGTCGGTAGTTTCGCGGCACTTAGGCGGTTTCCGGCCTCGATCCCGGTTCCGATCAGGAGAACCCAATGAGCGGTGATGACGAACTCGATCTGCGGTCCCTCAATGACGAGGAGCTGACCCAGCAGATCCATGACGACCTTTATGACGGCCTCAGGGATGAGGTTGTGGAGGGGGTCAACATCCTGCTGGAGCGTGGTTGGACGCCCTATAAGGTCCTCACCGAGGCGCTTGTCGAGGGCATGCGGATCGTCGGCATCGACTTCCGCGACGGCATTTTGTTCGTCCCCGAGGTGCTGCTGGCGGCCAATGCGATGAAGGGCGGCATGGCGGTGCTGCGGCCGTTGCTGATCGAAACCGGGGCGCCGCGGCTCGGCAAGATGGTGATCGGCACGGTCAAGGGCGACATCCACGACATCGGCAAGAACCTGGTCGGGATGATGATGGAGGGTGCGGGCTTCGAGGTGATCGATCTCGGCATCAACAACGCGGTCGAGAAGTATCTCGACGCGATCGAGACGCACAAGCCGGACATTCTCGGGATGTCGGCGCTGCTCACCACCACCATGCCCTATATGAAGGTGGTTATCGACACGCTGAAGGAAAAGGGCATGCGCGATGACTATGTGGTGCTGGTCGGCGGCGCGCCCCTGAACGAGGAGTTCGCCAAGGCGATCGGCGCCGATGCCTATTGCCGCGACGCGGCGGTGGCGGTCGAGACCGCCAAGGAGCTGATGGCGCGGCGCCACAATCGGCTGGCCGCCAGCGCCTGACGTCGGCAGAGGTGGCGGGCCCTTAGGCGCCATCCCATATGGATGACATGATCGACCAGAACGCCCCACTGCCGGAGCTCATGCCGGGCCAGGACTTCGTCTTCGCCCGCGGCAAAGGCGGCGTGCTGCTGATTGCCTGCGGCGCCTTGGCCCGCGAGATCGTGGCGCTGATCGAAGCCAATCGCTGGCCCGCCTTCGATGTCCAATGCCTGCCGGCAATCTGGCACAACACGCCCTCGCGCATTCCCGAAGGGGTCCGCAAGGTCATTCGATCCGCTAAGGGCCATTATCGGTCAATTTTCGTTCTTTATGGGGACTGCGGCACCGGCGGCCTGCTCGACAAGGTGCTGGCCGAGGAAGGGGTCGAGCGCATCGACGGGCCGCATTGCTATGCCTTCCTCACCGGCAACGAGCGCTTCGCCGCAACGGCGGAGGAGGATGTCACCACCTTTTTTCTCACCGACTATCTGGCGCGGCATTTCGACAAGCTCATCTGGGAAGGGCTCGGCATCGCTGCCCATCCCGAGCTCCTGCCGCTCTATTTCGGCAACTACACCCGGCTCGTCTATCTTGCCCAGACGCACGATCCCGCCCTCGCGGAGCGGGCCCGCGATGCCGCTGCCAGGCTCGGCCTCGATTATGAATGCCGCTTTACCGGCTATGGTCAATTGGCGCAGGCGCTGACCGCGCGAGCCTGATCCCGATCGGCATAGACCGCTCGCGATAGAACACGTAGGTGCCGGCCGCGACGATGATTAAGATCCCGACCCAGCCGACGGGATCGGGCCATTCCCGCCAGAACAGCCACCCGTAAAGTACGCTCCATATGAGGCCGGTATATTCGAACGGCGCGACGACGTTGGCTTCTGCCACCCGATAGGCCTGCGTCAACAAGGTGAGCCCGAGGGCTGCGATCACCCCGCAGGAGGCCATCAGCGCGAAATCGACGAGACTCGGCTGCACCCAGCCGCGCATCAGGAAGGCGAGGCTGCGATGGGTCTCGCCGTCATGGCTGCCGGAACCGAAAACGGCAGAGAGGGCAAGCGCGCCGACCAGGAACACGAAATTGCCCCAGGTCGACATCGCCGGGGCCGTTTCACTGCCGCCGATGCGGCGCGTCAGGACCATGGCGACCGCATAGAGAAAGGCCGCGGTGATCGGCAGGAGGGAGGCCCAGTCGAAGAGGGCGGTGCCGGGGCGCACGATCGTCACCACGCCCAGGAAGCCGATCACCACCGCCGCCCAGCGGCGCGCGCCCACCCGTTCGCCGAGGAACAGCACGGAGAGAACGGTGATGAAGAGCGGTGCTGCGAAATAGAGCGCCACGGCGGTGGCGATCGGCAGCGCCGCCAGCCCCAGGTAATAACAACTATAGGCCATGAAGGCGACGGTGCCGCGGATCAGCAGCCACGGCCATCCCGGCCCCGTCAGGGTTGCGAAACCGCCGTCGCGCCACACCAGGAGCAGCAGCACCGGGAAGGCGGCGATGCTCCTCAGGACCATCGCCTCATGCAGCGGATAGACGCCGCTGATCTTCTTGATCACCACGTCCTGGAGGGCGAACACCGCAATGCCCAGAACGAGGCAGGCAATGCCCCTCAGGCTGTCGGAACGCGCGGCTACTGCAATGGTGGCGTTCTGATTCATCGAATCCCTCGGCTCATGCTCTGATAGCGAGGACCACGGCCAATCTCAAACGTTCACTGCGCAACGCGAAAGTCGTTGCAAATGGTTCGCAATCTCATTTAGCATGTGGCCATGTTGCAAAACCCCGCCGGTGAACGCGTCGCGGAGGCTGAACGCGAGCGCTCCTCTCTGCCCGAGGTCTTCCGGACCATCCCGGTCAGGCATACCGGCGGCTTTTGGCAACGATTTCTTCCATTTATCGGTCCGGGCTATCTGGTGGCGACCGGCTATATGGACCCGGGAAACTGGGCGACCGCGCTCGCCGGCGGCTCGGCCTTCGGCTACCAGCTGCTCGCCGTCGCCCTGATCTCGAACATCATGGCGATTCTCCTGCAGGCGCTCTGTGCCCGGCTCGGGCTCGGGGCCGGGCTCGATCTTGCCCAGGCCTGCCGCCTCGGCTTTTCGCGTCCGGTTTCGTTCGGTCTCTGGATCCTCGCCGAGGGCGCGATCATCGCCACCGACCTTGCCGAGGTCATCGGCACCGCCATCGGCCTGCAGCTGCTTTTTGGCATCCCGCTGGCGATCGGCGTCGTCATCACCGCGCTCGACGTCTTTCTCATCCTGTGGATGCAGAGCCTCGGCTTTCGCTGGATCGAGGCCTTCGTCATGACCTTCCTGGCGCTGATCTTCGTGTGCTTCGGCATCGAGATGTGGCTGGCGCAACCCGACATTGCAGCCCTGCTGCGCGGCTTCATTCCCTCGAGCGAGATCGTCACCAACAAGGAGATGCTGTTCGTCGCCATGGGGATCCTCGGCGCCACCGTCATGCCGCACAATCTCTATCTCCATTCCGGCATCGTGCAGACCCGCGACATCGGCCGCAGCGACGGCGACAAGCGCGATGCCATCCGCCTCGCAACCTTCGATTCGACGCTGGCGCTGGCCACGGCGCTGTTCGTCAATGCCTCCATCTTGATCCTCGCCGCCGCCGCCTTCCATGCCCACGGCAATACCCAGATCGCCGAGCTCGGCTCGGCCTATACGCTGCTTGCCCCGCTGCTCGGCACCTCGCTTGCGGCGACCCTGTTCGCGCTGGCGCTTCTGGCCTGCGGCCTGAACTCGACGGTGACGGCCACCCTAGCCGGCCAGATCGTCATGCAGGGGTTCCTCGAGCTCAGGCTGAAGCCCTGGCTCAGGCGCCTCATCACCCGCGGCATCGCCATCATCCCGGCGGCGGCCGTCACCATCTTCTATGGCGACAGCGCCACCGCCAAGCTGCTTATCGGCAGCCAGGTCGTGCTGTCGATGCAGCTGCCCTTCGCGGTCATCCCGCTCGTAATGTTCACGGCGCGCCGGTCGGTCATGGGCACCCTGGTGGCGCCGCGCTGGCTGACCCTCGCCACGGCTGCCATTTCCGCGCTCATCGTTGCACTGAATTTGAAGCTGCTCTTCGACACGTTCTTCACCAGCGCTCCTTTGCTTCATTGAGCGGGCATGCCAAAGTGGCGCGCCGAAAACGGAGAGCGATTTCATGGCTTCAGGACGGGAGCGTGTCGCCTGGTTCAATGGCAGGATCGTGCCCGAGAGCGAGGCCAAGGTCTCGTTCCGCGATTATGGCTTCTCGGTCGGTGACGGCGTGTTCGATACGCTGCGAACCTTCGGCCACAAGCCGTTCCTGCTCGATGAGCACATTTCCCGGCTCTACCGGTCGATGCGCTACATCAACCTCGATCCCGGCCTGTCGCCGACCGAGATGACGCGCCACACCAGCGATGTCATCGAGCGCAACCTGCCGCTGATCACGCCCGATGACGATTACTGGGTCACGCAGTGGGTGTCGCGGGGATTGCGCAGCGAATTCCGCAGCGGTCCGACCGGCGAGGCCACGGTGATCATCGAATGCTCGCCGCTGCCCTTCAAGATGCGGGCCCGCGGTATGCGCGACGGGCTCGACGTGATGACGCCGCCCGGCATTCGCCGCACCCCGCCGGAGGCGATCAGTCCGCGCATGAAGTCCCTGAGCTATGCCAATCTCACCGCCGGCGACCAGGAGGTTCAGTCCCTGAAGCCCGGCGCCACCTCGCTGCTGCTGGACGTTCGCGGCTGCCTCGCCGAAGGGCTGGGCTCGAACATATTCGTGGTGCGCAATGGCGAGGTGCTCACCCCCCATGAGCGCTATGTGCTGGCCGGGCTGTCGCGCCAGACCGTGATCGAGATCGCGCAATCGCTTGGGATCCCGTTGCGCGAGGCCGACATCGATCTCTACGATGCCTATGTCGCCGAGGAAGCGTTCATCACCTCGACGAGCTGGTGCCTCGTGCCGGTCCGTTCGATCAACGCCCGGCCGATCGCCGGGGGCGACTGCCCGGGGCCGATCACCCGGCGCTTGATCGAGGGCTACAAGTCACGCCTCTCCGGCTTCGACTATGTGGCGCAATATCTGCGGCACGTGAATTGAAGGCGCTTCAGTGCGACGCGCCGGGGGTGCGGAACCTGCCGCCGGCAATCTCGTAATAGTCGCCGGCGGAGTCGCAGAAGATGTGGCCCTCGAGCGGCACCCCGAGCGGGCCGTCGATCGAGCCGGCGGTGATGGCGGTGTAATCGCGGCCATCGCCTTTCCAGAACAGCACCGAGCCGCAGATCCGGCAGAAGCCGCGCTGGGCGGTATCGCTCGAGCGGTACCAGGAGAGACCGTCGTCGCGGGTGAGCGTCAGCTGGTCGTCTTTGCAGGCGGTCGACGACATGTAGGTGCCGGTCTGCTTGCGGCATTGCAGGCAGTGGCAGGCGACCACCGGCCGCAGCTTCCCCCTGACCTCGAAGCCGACGGCGCCGCACAGGCATGAACCGCTATAGGTGTCGACCGACATCGTTCTTTTCCCTGGTTGCCTTGGAGAGCGCCGCAATGTGCTCCGGACCGATGCCGCAGCAGCCGCCCAACAGGGTCGCGCCCATCTGCCGCCAGCGCCGGCAATGCTCGACGAACGCGTCGGAGGGAACCGGCTCGAAGACCCAGTTAGGCATTTTGAAGCGGCCGGCCCCGGGATAGACGCCGACCGGCCCCGCCCAGTTGTATTTGCTCAGCGCGAGCGCATCGGCGGTGTCGTCGATAGCCGTATGCATGACGAGGCAGACCTTGGCGCCGGTCGCCATCAGCGTCGCCACGATGTCCTCGATGATCCATTCCGGGCGGCCGAAGCCGGCAAGGCGGCGGTCGTCGCGCCGCTCCACCGATACCCCGACCCACACCGGCAGGCCGGTCGCCACCGCCGCCTCGGTCGCCCACAGCGAATAGTCGACGTCGCGCATCATCTCCATGAGGATCAGGTCGCAGCCGGCTTCGGCCAGGGCTTCCGCCTTGGCATGCAGCAGCGGCTCGGCCTGCTTGAGCGTCCATTCCTTCGATTTCGCCGTCCGGTCGCTACGAGCGACCACCGGCCGCATCGTCGAGAAGGAACCGGCGATGGCGATCGGCGCGCCGCCTGCCGCCTCTTCGACTGCCTCGCGCGCCAGGCGCACCGCAACACGGTCGAGCGAGCGGACGTCGCGGTCGCGCTTCACCGCGTTGAACAGCAGCGGTGAGGTGGCGAAGGTGTTGGCGGTGATCACTTCGGCGCCGGCCCGCAAATAATCGCAGTGCACGGCGCGGACCACATCGGGATGCGAGACATTGGCTTCGGCACACCAGACCTGGTCGTGCATCGGCACGCCGCGGCGCTGGATCTCCGTTCCGGTGCCACCATCGAGGATGATGATGTCGCCCACCATCAGCTTCTGTTCGACAAAGGCGTACATACTGGGCAATCCTGGTGAATTCTTGGGATTTTCTCAAATTTCCCGCATCGGATCGAGGGAAAAACCGCGCGCCCGGCGGAAGGCAGCCATGTGAAACCGCACCTGATCCGGGCCGTAGCGGTAGGCGCTGCCGACCGGGCAGGCGAGACGCGCCATGCAGCCTTGCTCCATGCATTCGCCGCCTGCCGGCGCCATCAGATGCCGGGCGCATGCGGCAACGTCGTAGCCTTCGGCACCGAAGGCGCCGACCGGGCAGGTCGAGAGGCACGGCTTGGCGAGGCAGCTGTCGCACGGATTGGGCGAGGCGGCAATCGCCGGCAAGGCCGGGTCGCGCGCGAACAGCAGGGCCGCACGGAAGGCATGCCAGAGCCCGAACTCCGGGTGGATGTTGAGCCCGAGCGGCGAAATGTGTCCCATCCGCGCCCGCCGGGCCCAGGTCAGGAAGGGAAGGGCCGGCTTGTCGAACGGATAAAGAGCGGCGGCTGCCCCGCACTCCGCCGCGAGCCGGTCCACCGTCGCCCGGGTCCAGGCATCGAGACTGTCCACCAGCGGATCCCGTTCGGCGGCGAAGCGGGCAAACATGCGCGGCCCGGCATTGCCCAGCAGCAGCAGGGCCGCCGGGCACATGCCGTCGCGCTGCGGCACGCCGTCATCGGGGCCCGGCCTGAACCAGCCCAGCGCCACCAGGCCGGCATCACCGGCGCGATCGAGGACCGGATGGCCGGTGGTCCTGGTCAAATCCTGGTCCAGCGCGGATCTCCCGGTTCCATCACGGCGCGTGGCAGCTTGATGTCGTGCTTCGCCCGGATGCGCTCGTCGACGGCCCGCGGGATCAGGTCGGGATAATGGGTGGTCAGGATCTCCCGCTTGCGGGCCTCGGCACGCTCGATGATGTCCGGCTTCCCGGCCTCGTTCCACTCCTTGGGCGACATGCGATTGCCGACGCCTGGATAGATATATTCGCTCTGCATCAGCGACAGCGTCTGGCCATGGCCGAGATAATGTCCGGGCCCGTTCAGGCAGACATCGCGAATGACCTCGACCGACAGCGTCTCGTCATTGACCTCGATGCCGCGCACATTGCGGTTGATCGAACCCAGCATGTCGTTGTCGATGATCAGGCTCTCGAGACAGAAGCCGAGCAAAGAGGCGTGCATGCCCGCCGCCTCGTACAGCAGGTTGAGGCCGGTTGCAGCCGCGAGCGCCGCGGTGACGCCCTTCTCGCCGCCGGCCTGGATGTCGGGGAGCTTGGAATCGCTCATGCCGGCGGCGGAGCCCACCGTCAGATCGTAGAAATGCCCCATCTGCGAGCAGGCCGCGGTGATCAGCGCCTGCTCGCCCGATCCGCCCGACATGGCACCCGTCCGCAGGTCCGACACGAAGGGCCACGGCCCCCAGATCGCCGGTGCGCCGGGCACCACGGAATTGATATAGACGAGGCCGGCGAGGCACTCGGCAACCGCCTGGACCACCGTCCCGGCGAGCGCGGCGGGCGCGGTGGCGCCGGCCTGGGCAGCCGACAGCAGCAGCACCGGCATGCCGCCGCGGGCCGCCGCTTCGAGGCACCGGCAGGCATCCTCGGCCCACTTCATGGGCGGCACGACGAAGCAATTGGACTGCGACACGAACGGCCTGGCGCGCCACGCCGCCTCGCTGCCGGCGACTTCATGGAGGATGTCGAGGCATTCATCGACGTGGTCGGCCGCGACCATGCTGGTGCCGACATGCTTGGAGGTGGCGGCAAGGCAGGCATAAAGCGTGTTGATGTCGAGGTCCCGGCCAGAGACCATGTCGCGCGGCACGAGCGGGCGCTGAAAGAAATGGATGTGCTCGCAGCAGTCGACGATGCGCCCCGCATCGTAAAGGTCGACCAGCAGCGACTCGCGGTACGACCGGGTCGCCGGCTCGACGATGTGGACCGCCGCCCCGGCAGTGCCGAAATGCACCTTGTTGCCCCACGGCTCGAGATCATGCCGGGGATCGCGGCCGCACAGCGGGAAGCGGCGGGCGGCGCCGGCGACCGAGTCTTCGACGAGGCCGCGCGGAATGCGCAGGCGCCCGTCATCGCCAAGGGTGCAGCCGCGGGCCGTCATGGCCTCGATGCAGGAGGGGATCGCATTGGCAAATCCGACGGTCTCGAGCAGTTCGAGCGCCGCGCCATGGATCCGCTCCATGTCGCGACGCGACAAGAGCTGGTAGCGCCCGCCCTCCATTCCCGGCCTGACCGCCGCCTCCTCCACCGGAATGGCCCGCGCCCTGAGCGCCAGGCGCGCTTCGCGGCCGCCGCGCCGGCGCGAGAGTTCCTCGACAGTCGACATTGCTCACCTCGTGCTTGTCTAGCGGCTAGATCTCTCACGTCTCGATCGTGGCCGGGAAGTCCCTGCCTGTTCAAGAATTGTTGAATTTTTCTCACCAGCGGAACGCATATTCACCGGTGACCGACGGCTAAAATGCTGTGCTATAGGCAAAACGGCAAGTGCAGGGGTGAACAGAATTGCCCAGACGACAAATGCCGCCGCTGCGGGCGCTCATGGCCTTCGAGGCGGCAGCGCGGCTCGGCAGCTTCCGCATGGCGGCGGATGAGCTGGGGATCACCCGCTCGGCCGTGAGCCATCAGATCCGGATCTTGGAGGAATCGCTGGGACTCGAGCTGTTCCACCGCGACGCCCGGCGAGCGTTGTTGTCGAAGACGGGTCATCTCTATTACCCGACGGTGCGCGACGCCTTTGACCAGATCGAGACGCAGACCCGGCTGCTGCGGCCCGGCAAGGCCGACAACGCCCTCACCGTCCAGGTCTATGTCACGGTGGCGCTCAAATGGCTGATCCCGCGCCTGCATGATTTCGAACGGCGCTTCCCGGACATGAAGGTGAAGCTCTCCACCGCCTATTTCGACTGGGATCTCGATGAGGGCCATGTCGATTGCGGCTTGATCCTGGCCCGCAACCGCGCCCCGGCGCACCATTATCGCACCCTCTTTTCCTCGCGGCTCACCCCCGTCTGCTCGCCTGAGCTGCTGCACGGCCAGCATGCCATGACCGTTCCCGACGATTTGCGCCGCCACAAGCTGCTCTACGTCTACACCGCCGAGGAGGATTGGCGGATCTGGCTCGAAGCGGCCGGGGTGAAGGGCATCGAGCTCTCCGACCGGCTCGCCTTCGACAGCTACATTCTGGCCCAGGAGGCGGCCATCGAGGGCCGGGGCGTGGCGATGACCATCGGACCCTTTGCGCGTGAGGAGATCGCGCTTGGGCGCCTGGTCCAGCCGTTCGATCTCAAGGTTCCCCATCGCCATTCCTGGGTTTTCGCCTGCGAGGCGGCCAACCGCCTCATGCCCAAGATCCGGCGCTTCGAAGCCTGGCTCGCAGACCAGGTGGCCGAGGACCCCGGGCTTCGCGATTATCGCTGAAAGGAGCGCTATGGCTGACCCGACCACGAGTGATGCACGACATGGCCGTAGCGATCGCCGCCGCGGCGGACGCACCGGCCAGGCAGCCGCCGCCCGCGGCATTGCCCAGAGCGCGAAGCGGCGGTCGAGCCTGCCGTTCCCGCCGCTCGATCTTTTGTCGGCCGACCAGATCGAGAGCATCCACGAGACCTCGCTCCAGGTCTTGCGCGAGATCGGCATGGAGGTGATGCTGCCGGAAGCCCGCGACCGCCTCAGGGCGGCCGGTGCCGAGGTACGGGAGAGCCGCGTCACCTTTCCGCGCGAGCTTGTCGAAAGCGCCCTCGCGTCGGCACCGTCGAGCTTCGTGTTCCATGCCCGCAACCCCGCCAACGATCTGACCATCGGCCGCTCCGGGATCTCCTTCGGGACGGTGGCGAGCGCCCCCAACTGCTCCGACCTGGAAGGCGGCCGCCGCACCGGCACCGAGGCCGATTTCCGCAACTTTCTCAAGCTGGCGCAGTTCTTCAACTGCATCGACTTCATCTCGGGCTACCCGGTGGAGCCGATCGATCTCCACCCCGCGGTCCGCCATCTCGATGCGCTGCATGCCATGGCGGTGATGACCGACAAGCCTTACCACGCCTACTCATTGGGCAAGGAGCGCATCACCGACGGCATCGAGATCGCCCGTATCGCCCGCGGCCTCTCGCCGGATGAGCTCGAGCGCGAGCCTTCGCTCTTTTCCATCATCAACACCAACTCCCCGTTGAAGCTGGATGTGCCGATGCTGCAAGGCATCCTGGAGATGTCGGCGCGCAATCAGATCATCTGCGTCACGCCGTTCACGCTGGCCGGCGCCATGGCACCGGTCACTCTCGCCGGTGCGCTGGTCGAGCAGAACGCCGAGGCGCTGGCCGGGCTCGTCATGACCCAGGTCGTGCGCAAGGGTGCGCCCTTCATCTATGGCGGCTTCACCTCCAACGTCGACATGAAATCGGGAGCGCCGGCCTTCGGCACGCCGGAATATATGAAGGCGGCGATCATCGGCGGCCAGCTCGCCCGCCGCTACGGCCTTCCCTACCGCACCTCCAACACCTGCGCCGCCAATGCCGTCGATGCCCAGGCGGCCTATGAATCGGTGTTCTCGTTGTGGGGCGCCGTGATGGGCGGCGGCAATCTCGTTCTTCATGGTGCGGGCTGGATGGAAGGCGGCCTTGTCGCCTCCTTCGAGAAATTCGTCCTCGACTGCGACCTGATCCAGATGATCGAGGCGTTTCTCACCCCCTTGGCCGTCGACAACGACGCGCTCGGCCTCGAGGCCATCCGCGAGGTCGGTCCCGGCGGACATTTCTTCGGCGCCGCCCATACGCTTGCCCGCTACAGCCAGGCCTTTTACGCGCCGCTGATCTCGGATTGGCGAAACTTCCAGCAATGGACCGCCGCCGGCCAGCCCCAGGCGCACCAGAAGGCGAACCAGCTCTACCGCCAGGCACTTGCCCTCTATGAGCAACCGCCGATCGACGCGGCGATTGCCGAGGAGCTCGCAGCCTTCGTCAGCAGGCGCAAGGAAGAGGGCGGGGTGCCGACGGATTTCTAGCCGGTCAACCGGCGGATTTCAGCTGAGCGTCGCGCGCCCCGGCACGCTTCAGGGCCGGGCGCTCTTCGAGGCGGGCGACATACTCCTTGAAGCGGGCCCGTGGCTCGATCATTCCGAACATCATCCCGAAGCGCAGACCGGAGCCGATCACCACATCGGCGGCAGTGAATTTCTCGCCCATCAGGAAAGGGCCGGGCTTCAACCCGCTCTCGATGACGTCCAGCACCTGCGGCAACGGCCGCCAGCCGACGGCCCGTGCCGGCACCTCGCTGGCGCGCGGATAATTCCTGTCGGTCATCGCCGGCTCGAGCACGCTCGGGCCGAAAAACAGCCATTTCAGGTAGATGCCGCGCTGCGGCTGACCGACCGGGATGTTGAGGCCGGCCGCGGGAAACTCATCGGCGAGATAGGTGCAGATGGCTGCCACCTCGGTCACCGTCACGCCCTTGTGGCCGAGCGCTGGAACCTTGCCCATCGGATTGAGGACGGCATAGTGCGCGCTCAGCTGCTCGCCCTTCGAAAGGTCGAGGAGCTTGAGCTCGTAGGGCTGGCCAAGCTCCTCCATCATCCACAGCGTGACCGAGGAGCGCGAAGGGCTGGCATGAAACAGGGTGAGGTCGCTCATGCGCGGCAAGCTGCCCGCTGCTTGTGACACCATTGTGGCCGGGTCTATCCTCACTGGCGGGCCATTGATAAGCGGAGTTGATGATGGGATTGGCGAGCGAACGTCGCGGGAGAAGGCCACGCCGCGCTGGCGACAGTGCACCGCTCGCCCAGCTGCCATGGAAGCAGCCGCGCCGCGGCTTCCCGCCCGTGCGGCTCTTGTCGGACGATCAGATCGAGACCATCCATCGCGCCGCGCTCGATCTCCTCGAAGACATCGGCATGGACATTCTCTATCCGCAGGCGCGGCAGATCTTGGCCGATGCCGGCGCGATCGTCGCGGGCGAGCGGGTGCGCATCGGTCGCGACATCATCGAGGCCGCAATCGGCACCGCGCCCGAGGAGTTCACCTTTCATGCCCGCAATCCGAGCCGTTCGATCCGCATCGGCGGCGACTGGATTGCCTTTGCGCCGGTCGGCGGGCCGCCGAACTGTTCGGACGCCGATCATGGCCGGCGCCCCGGCACCTTCGCGGACAATGCCAACTTCATCAGGCTGGCGCAGCATTTCAACTGCATCCACACCGCCGGGGGCGGGTCGACCGATGCGCTCGACGTTCATGCCTCGGTGCGGCACCTCCGCATCGGCCTGAACAAGGTTCTGCTCTCCGACAAGGTGCTGTTCACCTCCTCGACCGGTCGCGCCCGCCTGTTCGATGGCATCGAGATGGCGCGGATAGCCCGCGGCGTCGGCTCCGATCGGTTCCTGGCCGAACCCTCCGTGTTCACGATGATCAACACCAACTCGCCGCTGAAGCTCGACGGCCCGATGGCGATGGGCGTGATCGAAATGGCCCGTCACGGGCAGATCACCTGCGTCACCCCGTTCACGCTCGCCGGCGCCATGGCGCCGGTCACCCTGGCCGGTGCCCTTGCCGAGCAGAACGCCGAGGCGCTGGCCGGCCTTGCCCTCAACCAGCTGGCACGCCCCGGCGCCCCCTTCATCTATGGCGGCTTCACCTCCAACGTCGACATGAAGTCCGGAGCGCCGGCCTTCGGAACGCCCGAATATATGAAGGCGGCGATCGCCGGCGGCCAGATGGCGCGGCGCTACCGTCTGCCCTACCGCACCTCCAACACCTGCGCCGCCAACGCGGTCGACGCCCAGGCCGCCTATGAGTCGGTGTTCTCTCTGTGGGGCGCGATCATGGGCGGCGGCAATCTCGTCATGCACGCTGCCGGCTGGATGGAGGGCGGGCTGGTGGGCGCTTACGAGAAATTCGCCCTCGACTGCGACTTGCTGCAAATGCTGGAGAGCTTCCTCGAGCCTCTCGACACGAGCACCGACGCGCTCGGGCTCGATGCCATTCGAGAGGTGGGTCCGGGCGGGCACTTCTTCGGGGCGGGCCACACGCTCAAGCGCTACGCCACCGCCTTCTATGCTCCGATGGTATCGGACTGGCGGAATTTCCAGCAATGGACCGCCGCCGGCCGCCCGCTTGCCGAGCACAAGGCCAATGCCATCTGGAAGCAGGCGCTGGCCGAATATCAGGAACCCGCGATCGACCCGGCGATCCGCGAGGAGCTGGTCGCCTTCGTCGAACGCCGCATCCGGGAGGGCGGCGAGAAGACGGACTTCTAGACCATGCGCCAGGAGGGTTGAATCAAAAGGCCCTCCCGTCGCCTGACGGGAGGACCCTTGCGCGAAGTCCTGGCAATTGCCAGGGGCGCGATTACCAGCGACGACCCCAATGGCCGCCACCCCAATGACGGTGGCCGCCCCAGCCCCAGCCGCCGAATGGAACCCCGATCCCGAAGCCTACGACCGGCGCCCCATAGGCATAGGGATAGGATGGGTAGCCATAGCCATATCCACCGCCATAGCCGTAACCATAGCCATAGGAAGGATAGTAGGGCCGCCGGTAATACCCGCCATAGTAGCGGCGATGATAATACGGCCGGCCGTAATTTCGGTAAGGCCGGTGGTACCCGCGATAATTGCGGCGGTACCCCACTTCCTCGACCGACTTGGCAACACCTTGATCATGATTGAGCAGGGCGGGCTGAGCCGTTGCGGTCAGTGCATGCGCCGGCGCGGCGAAAACACCGCCAACGGCCATTGCTGCCGCAAGCAGGCTTACTCTTGTGGACGACATCATTGCGGAACTCCTTAGTTTAGCCAGAACGACGGGCTGAAGCTCAAACGCACGGGGCAGGCTCTCCGTTTCATTTACGCCGAAACAAGGCAAACCATTCAGTCCAGCATTGCGGCCCCCGGATGCATGACTTAGGCTCGCTCGGGGCGACATCGCGCAACGTGTCGGGCGGGGAGCAAGCGGGTGGCAGGGACAAAGCGGTTCGAGCCTTCAGAGGCTCTGGATCGGGCTGTGCGCGTCTTTTGGGAGAAGGGGTTCGAAGGCGCCTCCTATTCCGAGCTGACAAGCGCGACCGGGTTGAACAAATCGAGCCTCTACAACGCTTTCGGCGACAAGCAGGCGCTCTATATCAAGTGTCTGGAGCGCTTTTCGGAGACCATCGGCAAACCGGAAATGGCGTTGCTCGACCGACCAGACTTCGCCGACGCCATTGCCGGCCTGTTCGAAAGTCTGGTGCAGCGGATGGACGATGCGGCGCTGCCGCGAGGTTGCCTGCTGACCATGTCAGCGCTGGAACTGGGCGGAACGGATGGGCCGCTCGGAACCATC
The DNA here is from genome assembly GCA_963744915.1 of uncultured Alphaproteobacteria bacterium. Taxonomy (GTDB): domain Bacteria; phylum Pseudomonadota; class Alphaproteobacteria; order Rhizobiales; family Aestuariivirgaceae; genus DATAFF01. The sequence goes on along the minus strand of CAVUUY010000016.1, from coordinate 128,216 downwards.
ATCCGGACCAATCTCCAGCACTGGCTTTCCGCATTGCGGACGCGCTGCGACCGCGCGGTGCGCAATGGCGAGCTGCCGCCGGACACCGATACCGAGGCGCTGGCCTCGCTGTTTCTTGCCGTGATGCGCGGCTTGCCGGCGCTCAATCGCGGCTTCGGCGACCTGAGATCGGGCGCGCTGGCGGTCAAGGCCCTGCTGCAGATGCTGATCTGCGCCCCCCGCCTGAGCCGGTGACGGCCGCCCTATCCCCGCCGCCGCCGGCGCCGATCCGACCCGTCGTCCGGCGTCTGGACCGCCTTCGGAGCGGGCAGGGTGACGGCCTTGGAGAGATGGGGAAAGGCCGCAGTTTTGTGCGGAATGGCCATGGCTTCGACGAAATGATGCTGGAACAGCGGCTCGACCGCCGTTTCGATCTTCTCGATGCGGCGCACCACCTGCTCGATCTCGTCGCGCCCTTCGGTATTGAGCAGAGCGATGCGCGCGCCCGTACCGGCGGCATTGCCTGCCGACTGAACCTTGTCGAGCGGGCAGTCCGGGATCAGGCCGAGCACCATGGCATAGGTGGTGTCGATATGGCTGCCGAACGCGCCGGCGAGCCGGATGGTATCGACCGCATCGACGCCGAGCTTGTCCATCAGCAGGCGCGTGCCGGCATAAAGGGCAGCCTTGGCCAGCTGGATGGCGCGGACATCGTTCTGGGTGACGGCGATCTCGGGCTCGCCGTCGCGGACCGCGTAGGAGAAGGTTCGGCCGCTCGGCCGGATCCGTGACGACCGTGCCATCTGCGAGCCGTCGACCAGCCCGTCCTGATTGATGATGCCGCTCAGATACATCTCGGCAATGATTTCGATGATCCCCGAGCCGCATATGCCGGTGACGCCGGTTGCCGCCACCGCCGCTTCGAACCCCGGCTCGTTCGACCACAGCTCGCAGCCGATCACCTTGTAGCGCGGCTCGAGCGTTTCGCGATCGATGCGCACCCGCTCGATGGCGCCGGGCGCCGCCCGTTGGCCGCAGGAGATCTGCGCCCCTTCGAAAGCCGGGCCCGTCGGGGAGGAGCAGGCAAGCAGCCGCTGCCGGTTGCCGAGCACGATCTCGGCATTGGTGCCGACATCGACGATCAGCATCAGCTGATCCGAGAGGTGCGGCGATTCCGACAGCACCACCCCCGCCGCATCGGCCCCGACATGACCGGCGATGCAGGGCAGCATATAGACCTCGGCACCGGGGTTGAGCGCGAGATCGAGCTCGCTGGCGCGGCAGGTGATCGGGAGGCCGGTCGCCAGCGCAAAGGGCGCCCCGCCGAGCTCGGTCGGATCGATGCCGAGGAACAAATGATGCATCACCGGATTGCCGACCACCGCGATTTCGAGAATGTCGCTGACCGCGGTTCCGGAGAGACCGGCAACCTCGCCGGCGAGCGTGTTGATCGCCTCGCGGATCGCCCCGGTCATCTCGCGGTCGCCGCCGGGGTTCATCATCACATAGGAGACCCGGCTCATCAGGTCTTCGCCGAAGCGGATCTGCGGGTTCATCACACCGGCCGAGGCCAGCACCTCGCCGGTGGACAGCGAGCACAGATGCGCGGCGACCGTGGTCGAGCCGATATCGACGGCGAGACCATGGATGCGGTCGTGGAAACCGGGCCAGATCGCCGTGATGCCGGAAACGCCGCCGGGAAGCCGATGATGAACGGCGCAGGTGATCTTCCATTCGCCCTGACGCAGCACCTTCTGGAGATTGCGGATGATGCCGGGATCGGTCGTCAACCCCTCCAGTCCCCATTGGCTCTTGAGCGCCGCATGGACGCGTTCGAGATCGGAGGAGGGGTGGTGCATGTCGGGCTCGTCGACCTCGACATAATAGAGCCGGCTCGCCGGATTCATCGCGATCGCCCGGGCGTCGGCGCGTTTGCGGACGACCTGCTTGTGGACCTGCGAGTCCGCCGGCACGTCGATCACCACATCGCCCTGCAGCAGGGCCTGGCAGGACAGCCGCCGGCCGGGCCGCAAGCCGCGCTTCTCGTCGTAGCGCAGCTCGACCGCGTTGACCGGGCTCAAATGATCGCTGCGCGAAGCGATGCCGTGCTTGGCGAACGCGCCCTCCGACAGCGTCACCTGGCAGCGGCCGCAGATCGCCCGTCCGCCGCAGACGGAATCGATGTCGACACCGAGTGCGCGCGCTGCCTGCAGCACCGGCGTGCCGATTTCGAAGCGCCCCCGCTTGCCGGAGGGCGTGAAGACGATCAGGGCGTCGCGACCGGTTCCGGCCATCAGATCGATCAACTGCGCCGGCGGCGGCGCTCCTCGCGTTCGCGGCGCCGGGCGTCGATATTGCTGTCGCTGGCGCTCGGCTGGCAGCTGTCGCCGGCTGCGGCCGAAGCGACCCCGGCGGCACCGGCCGGGGCCATGGAAGCCTCGCGGAACTTGCGGATCCAGGCGAGGCAGTTGGCATCGACGCCGTTCAGCACATTGGCGCCCATGATGGCGTGCATGTCCTCGTCATGCAGCGGATTCATGATCGCCGAGGTCATGCCGTGCGAGGCGGCCATGGCGAGGAAATAGCCGGTGAGGGCCCGTCGATTGGGCATTCCGAAAGAGACGTTGGAGGCGCCGCAGGTGGTGTTGACCTTGAGCTCCTCGCGCAGGCGGCGCACCAGCCGGAACACCTGCTGGCCGGCGGTGCCCATGGCGCCGATCGGCATGACCAGCGGATCGACGACGATGTCGTGCGGCTTGATGCCGTAATCCGCCGCGCGCTCCACGATCTTCTTTGCCACGGCAAAGCGGACGTCCGGGTCCTCGCTGATGCCGGTCTCGTCATTGGAGATGGCAACCACCGGCACATTGTATTTGGCGACCAGCGGCAGAATGGCTTCGAGCCGCTCCTCCTCGCCGGTCACCGAATTGACGAGCGGCCGACCCTTGACGGTCTCCAGCCCCACCTTCAGCGCCGCCGGCACCGAGGAATCGATGCAGAGCGGAATGTCGACCGTCGCCTGCACGATCTCCAGCGTCTGGCGCAGCAGCGGCGGCTCGCTCTCGTTCGGATTGACCGCCGTCACGCCGGCATTGACGTCGAGAATGTGGGCGCCGGCCCGGTGCTGGGCCAGGGCATCGGCCTTGATGGTCTCGAAATTGCCGGCGATCATCTCGGCCGCGAGCTTTTTGCGCCCCGTCGGGTTGATCCGCTCCCCGATGATGGTGAACGGCTTGTCGAAGCCGATGATCACCTGCCTTTTCTCGGATGCAACCAGCGTATGAGTCATTTGGTCCCCCTTTCCTCGCTGTTCCGGCCGGCCGTTTTGGCCTCGTCCCACCCACCATTGGCAATGAGCTGCCTGAGCCGCTCGCGGTCATAGCGATCGTTGAGATCGCGCTCGGCCTGCTCGGCTTCCTTGACGAGATCGTCGGAAACCTCGATCGGGCCCTCCCGCCGCCATTCCTCGAGGTAATCGTCGGTGGCGGCGGCGCCGCTCCGCATCGCCGCCATGTCGATCGCTTCCTGAAACGGCGTCGGAAGCAGGCGCTTCTCGTTGCTTCTTCCAGCCTTTACGATGACCTGGGAGGGTATGTCGCGCCAGTAGAGGATTGTCAGCTGCGCCATCGGGCTCGCTCGTCTTGACGTCGTCGATGTTCGAATGCAGCTTTATATGTGTCATGCGTATATGTCACGCCGTGTCGCTGCCGACCACCATGGGTCGAAATGCGACTGTTCAGCACTACATCAACAGAGGTGGGAAATGGATCGAACTCAGGGCCCTTGTGAGTGTTGCAACCGGACGACTACCTGCGGCCGCGCTGGCGGCCGGCATTGTGGCCCTGAGTGCGCCGGTAACGTCCTACGCCGCGACCTGTGCCCAGTCCGCCGTCGCCGAGCGGGCTGGCAACGCCATGATTTAGGCGGCGAAATCCGGCTCTCCGGCAGCTTTTTCGGGGGCTTTGAGATCTTATGCCGACATGGGGTCGATCGCCATGTTCGCGCTTGGCAAATACCGGCAGAACCTGCCGGCCGGCAAACGCGACGAGTTCGTGTCCCTGACCACCGACTATGTGTCGCGGACATTGAATGATTTTCGCCTGAAATTCCGGGCCGAGTTCGATCACCGTGCGCAATTGCTCCGGCGACACCATCGAGAGCGTGATCTTTTTCCTCGGCGGCAAGGGCAACCAGCCGGTGATCTGGCGGGTCAAGGGCTCGAAAGTGGCCGATGTCAATGTCCAGAACGTCTGGCTGGCGCAGCTTCTGCGAACCAATCTCACCGGCATTCTCGATAAGAACAACGGCAATTTCGACAAGCTGTTCGCCGAAATGCGGAAATAGGCGAATAAACCGCCGGTTTATGCTTCCGGCCTGTCGCATCTGATCGGATTCTGGACGTTTGGACCGGGGCCGAGCCTCATTCCATGCTCTATCGCTTCGGCGATCGACCACCCTTCGTTGAGGCCGTTGCGAAAATGTCCGATCCCGAAGCTTCTGCCGATGCCGGCTCACGGCGCGGGCGACGATCCGGCGGCGGCGCCGAGGCCCGCCGGGCGCAACGCTCGGCGGCCGGTCAGGGCCCGCAGCTCACCTACATCAAGCGGCAGATCCCGCTTTACGAGGTGCTGACCGAGGACGGCCTGAACCTCATCGAGAACAATGCCGAGACCATTCTTCAGGAAATCGGCGTCGATTTTCGCGACGACCCTGAGGCGCTCGCCATGTGGCGCGACGCCGGGGCGGAGGTCACGGGCGAGCGGGTGCGCTTTCCCAGGGGGCTCGTGCGTTCGCTGCTCAAGACGGCGCCGCGGGTGTTCACCCAGCACGCCAGAAACCCGGCCCGGAATGTCGAGATCGGCGGGCGCAACCTGGTTTTCGCGCCGGTTTACGGACCGCCCTTCATCCGCAATCTCGACGATGGACGGCGCTATGCCACGATCGAGGATTTCCGCAATTTCGTGAAGCTCGCCTATCTCGCGCCAGCGCTGCACCATTCCGGTGGAACCGTTTGCGAACCGGTCGACGTTCCGGTCGCCAAACGCCATCTCGACATGGTCTATAGCCACATCCGCTATTCCGACAAGCCGTTCATGGGATCGGTCACCGCGCCGGAGCGGGCCGCGGATTCGGTGGCGATGGCCCGGTTGGTGTTCGGCGAGACCTTCCTCGACGACAATTGCGTCATGGTCAATCTGATCAATGCCAATTCGCCGCTGGTGTTCGACTCGACCATGGTCGGGGCACTGAAGGTCTATGCCAGGGCGAACCAGGGAACCATCATCTCGCCCTTCATCCTCGCCGGCGCGATGTCGGCGGTGACGGTGATCGGGACGCTCACCCAGATCCTCGCCGAGGCCTCGGTCGGCATGGCCTTTGCCCAGCTCTGCCGCAAGGGAGCACCGGTGATCTTCGGCACCTTTGCAAGCTCGATATCGATGCAGTCCGGGGCCCCGACCTTCGGCACGCCGGAGCCGGCCCATGTGCTCTTCGGCGCCGCCCAGCTGGCGCGGCGGCTTGGCGTGCCTTTCCGCTCCGGCGGTGCCCTGTGCGCCTCCAAGCTCCCCGATGCGCAGGCCGCGAATGAGAGCTCGAACACGCTCTGGCCGACCCTGCTCGGGGGCGTCAATTTCGTCCTGCACGCCGCCGGTTGGCTCGAGGGCGGCCTGTCCTCCGGCTACGAGAAACTGATGATCGATGCCGATCAGCTGTCGATGCTTCAGCGCTTTGCCGAGGGCATCGACCTGAGCGAGAACGGCCAGGCGCTCGCTGCCATCCGGGAGGTCGGTCCCGGCAGCCATTTTCTCGGCTGCTCCCATACCCAGGCCAATTTCGAGACCGCGTTCTGGCGCTCGGGGCTTGCCGACAACAATTCCTTCGAGCAATGGCGCGACGACGGGTCGAAGGATATCGCCCAGCGTGCGAACGCCCTGTGGAAGCGCCAGCTCCGCGAGTATGAGGCGCCCCCCATCGATCCGGCGATCGATGAAGCGCTCAACGCCTTCATCGCCAAGCGCAAGGCGGTGCTGCCCGACACCGTGGCCTGACGCGGCAGTGCCGGGCCGCCGACTGCCCGAGCATTGCCACCTGTTCACTTTTCGCGGATTTGCGGCGGTGCTACCGTCTGCGGCATTGGCAGTCGAGAAACAGGCCGAGGGCCCTCGGAGCTCTCGGTCGATAGCATTGGGCCAATCTGCCCATGGGAGGAAATGGAATGTCGAATAAGGAACATATCTGGATTCCGCGGCTGAAGCAGCAGCTCGCGGACCGCCTGATCGGCCGGCGTGAGTTCATTCGCTACTCGGCGCTGCTCGGGATGTCGGCGGGTGCGGCCTATATGTGGGCCGGCAGGATCACCGGCCAGCCGCTCGCCCCGCCCGCGCGCGCCGCGGAACTGCCCAAGGGGGGTGTCGTCAAGGTGGCGATGCGCATTCCCAAGCTCGACAATCCCCATACTTTCTCATGGATCTACGACTCGAACGTGGTCCGGCAGGTCAATGGCTATCTGACCCGCACCGGCGTCGACAACGTCACGCGGCCGGCGCTCGCCTCCAAATGGGAGGCATCGGAGGACCTCAAGACCTGGACCTTCACCATTGCCGACATCAACTGGCATGACGGGCGCCCCTTCACCGCCGAGGACGCCGCGTGGAACATCAAGCACTGCCTCGATGAAGCGACCGGTTCCTCCGTGCTCGGCCTGATGAAGGGCTACATGCTGAAGGAGGTCGACAAGGGCAAGAAGGACGACAAGGGCAATCCCACCATGTCGACCGAGCTGTGGGACGCCAACGCCATCGAGGTCAAGGACCCGAAGACGCTGATCCTCCATCTGCAGGAACCGCAGGTCGCCGTTCCCGAGCACTTCTTCCATTATCCCTTCCCGATGCTCGATCCCAAGGAGAACGGCGTCTGGGGCGTCAAGTCCAATGGCACTGGCGCCTTCACGCCGGTCGAGATCGAGGTTGGCCGCAAGGCCGTGGTCAAGGCGGTCGACGGCCACGGCGCCCATCTCGATGCCATCGAGTTCATCGATCTCGGCGACAACCCTTCCGCCCAGGCCGCCGCCCTTGCTTCCAAGCAGGTGCACGGCCTCTATGAAACCAATATCGAGCAGCTCGAGCTCTATCAGAGCATGGACCACGTCAATCGCTATGACGCGATTACCGCCGATACGTGCGTCGCCCGGATGCAGCCGATCAAGCCGTTCGACGATCCCAGGGTCCGCAAGGCCATGCGGCTCGCGACCGACCAGGCCAAGACACTGGAGCTGGCCCATCGCGGCATCGGCACGATTGCCGAGCACCATCACGTCTCGCCGGTTCACCCCGACTACAAGAAGCTCCCGATGATGACGCAGAACATCGAGGAGGCGAAGAAGCTGCTTGAGGAGGCAGGCTACAAGGACGGCATCGACATCGAGATCTTCGGCAAGTCGGATCCGACCTGGGAGGGGGCGGCCATCGAAGCCATGGTCGAGCAGTGGAAGCCCGCCGGGATCCGGGCCAAGATCAACATCCTGCCATCGGCCAAGTACTGGGACATCTGGACCACTGTCCCATTCGGCTTCACGATCTGGGCGCATCGACCGCTGGGCTTCATGGTCCTGGCTCTTGCCTACCGCACCGGCGTGCCGTGGAACGAGTCGAAATATTCCAACAAGGAGTTCGACGCGCTGCTCGGCAAGGCCGAGGGAACGCTCGATGTGGCCGCCCGCGCAGAGATCATCGGCCAGCTCGAGAAGATCTTGCAGGAGGACGGGCCGATCGTGCAGCCGCTCTGGCGCTCGCTGTTCACCTATTACGACAAGCGCGTGCAGGGCTTCCAGATGCATCCGACCCGCTACATCTTCGGCGAGGAGCTGGCCATCCAGGCTTGATTCAGTCCCCGATTTCCGCCTGCCGTCGGCTTGCAGATGAGCCGGCGGCGGGCGGTTGCGAGGCCATTGCGACGATGGTTCTCCTTCGCCATACTGCCGCCAAGGCGAATGGCGAGAAGCCGGGAAAAACCGGACATTTATCAGACCGTCATACCGCTGTGACAGTTAGCCAAACCGGGCGGAAACCCGTATCCGTCGCCCAGGGAGATCTCAGGATGAAACTCAGTCGAAACATCAGCCGCCGTGGCGTTGTCAAAGGCAGCGCGGCTGCCGGCGCCGTTGCGCTATTTGCGCCAGCCTATGTCAGAAACGCCCTGTCGAGCTCGGGCGAAATCAATGTGATGTTCTGGTCGGACGAGCTGCCCGAGGATTTGCTCAAGAGCTTCACCGAGAAAACCGGCATCAAGGTCAATTTCACCGGTTTCGGTTCCAACGAGGAGCTCCTCAACAAGATGAAGAGCACCAAGGGCGAGGGTTTCGACGTCATCAGCCCGACGCTCAACCGCGTGCCGCAATGGAAGGAACTGGGCGTGACCCAGGCCTGGGATCTCAAGAAGGTTCCGGTGGACCGGCTGAACCCGGCCATGCTGAAGGCGGGCGAGATCTGGAATCTCGACGGCAAGGGTCAGCACTGGCTGCCGCATGTATGGGGAACCGAGGGCATCTCCTGGCGCACCGACAAATGGCAGCCCAAGGCCGAATTCCCGAGCTATGGCGACATCTGGGACGATGCCAATGCCGGCAAGACCATGGGCCGCAGCCATTCGCTGATCCTCGGTGCCGGCCTGTGGATGGAGGGCGAGGGCAAGCTCGAGCCCGGCTCGATGCTCAAGGCCTCCTATGAGTCGGAGGAGAAGATGCGCCCGATCTGGGAGAAGGTGACCCAGTACTGCATCGACAAGAAGAAGAACATCAAGGTGCTGTGGAACGACGCCGATACCCAGAAGAACGGCCTCCTTAATGAGGGCATCGTCTGCGCCCAGACCTGGGACGGGCCGCCGATCGCCCTCAAGAACGACGGCCAGCCGGTGATGTACCGGGCCCCCAAGGAGGGCGCTATGGCCTGGGTCGACGGCATGTCGCTGCCGACCGGCGCCAAGAACATCGACCAGGCCTATGCCTTCGTCGAATTCGACTACCAGCCGGAGGTGGCGGGCAAGGCCATCGACAAGCACGGCTACAACTCGCCGGTGATCGGCGCCGACAAGTTCGCCAGCGACCGGTACGCCAAGAACTTTGCCGATGCCTATCCGGGCGACGCGCTCTCGAAGCTCAATCCCTGGCCGTCGGAGCCGCAATGGTACGCCGACCTCAGGGCGCAATATGTGAACAAGTTCCAGAGCGCCAGCTGATTTCTCGATCGGCCCTCCGCGGCATATGCTTCGGAGGGCCGATTGTGTCGGAACCAAGGAAGCTGGGCAGGGATGAGCGCCGGAGTCGGCATCGAGCTCCAGAATCTGACGGTGAGCTTCGGCGATTTCGTTGCCGTGCGCGACGCGACGGTGACGATCGAGGGCGGCGAGTTCTTTTCATTCCTCGGTCCATCGGGCTGCGGCAAGACCACCATCCTGCGAACCGTTTCGGGCTTCCAGGAACCGAGCGGCGGCCGGGTCAGGATCGGCGGCAACGACATGGCCGGCATCGGCCCGAACAAGCGTCCGACCGCATTGATCTTCCAGAACCTGGCACTGTTTCCCCTGATGCGGGTGTGGGAGAACATCACCTTCGCCATGGAGGTGAAAGGCAAGGGCAAGGCCGAGCGGCGCCGCCGCGCCAACGAGCTGCTCGAGCTCATTGCTCTGCCGGGCCACGGCGAGAAGTTCCCGCATGAGCTTTCGGGCGGCCAGAAGCAGCGTGTCGCGGTGGCGCGGGCACTCTGTGCCGAGCCGCATGTGCTTCTGCTCGACGAACCGCTTTCCGCGCTCGATCTCAAGCTGCGCCAGCATATGCGGACGGAGCTGCGAACCATCCAGCAGCGCGTCGGCATCACCTTCATCTATATCACCCACGATCAGGGCGAGGCGCTCACCATGTCCGACCATGTCGCGGTGATGCGCGACGGCGTCATCGAGCAGGTGTCGGAGGGCCGCGCCGTCTATGACGATCCCGCAACCCCCTTCGTCGCCTCCTTTGTCGGCGAGAACAATTGCTTCTCCGGCAAGGTCGTGAGCACCGCAGGCAACGACGTTCTGGTTGAGACGTCGAGCGGCCCGCTGACGGCCCGGATCGGCACCGCGGCGCGCGGCGCGCTCAAGCAGGGCGACGATGCAATGGTGTTCATCCGGCCGGAGTCGTTTCGCATCGCCGATGGCGCGGGCACCGGCGCTGGCGCGGCCAGGCTCACCGGCAAAGTCTCGGGCGAGGAGTTCGAAGGGCCGATCTACCACCTCTTCGTCGGCCGGGAGCGGGCCCGCCCGATCAAGGTCTCGCTGGTCAACCAGGGGCATGCGCAGAGCCATCCGGTGGGAGAGGACATCGTCCTCGCCTATGACCCGGCAAAGGCGGTGGCGCTGCCGAAGGGCAAGCTCGCCGCCGACTGAGGTTCGACGACCATGCCGACCAAGAGCTGGCTCGGGACGTTCATCACCCGCAACGGCTACGTGCTCGGCGGCTACATCGTCGTGGCAGTGCTGGTGTGGATCCTCCTCATCATCGTCCTGCCGCAGATCGCGATGCTCGACTTCTCCTTCCGCTTCGACCTCCCGCCCTACAAGCAGGGCGGGCCGGAGGACGTCTACACGCTTTCCAACTACCGCTATTTTCTGCTCGGCTATCCCGGCAATCCCGACGGCTACAACTATGTCGACCTCGCCGTCTTCGGGCGAACCTTGGTAGCGGCGATCTTCGTCACCATTCTCGACCTGATAATCTGCTACCCGATCGCCTTCTACCTTGCGCAAATCGCCAAGGGACGGCTGGCCCGCGTTCTCGGCGTCGCCCTGATCGTGCCCTATTGGATCAACGAGATCCTGCGCGCCTTCGCCTTTCGCGTCATCTTCGGGGCAAGCGGCATCATCAACAGCATCCTGATCGGCCTCGGCATCGTCGACCAGCCCATCGATTTCGTGCGCGAGAACGTCGCGCTCTATGCCGGGCTGGCCTATGCCTATGTGCTCCTGATGGTCTTCCCCATCTACAACGCCATCGAAAGCCTCGATCGCAATCAGATCGAAGCGGCGCGCGACATGGGGGCGCCGTGGTGGCGCATTCACTGGCGGGTGGTGATCCCGTTCGCCAAGCCGGGCATCACCTCTGGCTGCACCATCGTGTTCATGCTGGCGGCCGGCGCTCTGGCGGCACCGCAGATCCTGGGCGGCCCGTCGAGCCTGTGGTTCACCCAGATCATCTACCGGACCTTCTTCGAGAGCGTGAACTGGTCGCGCGGCGCCGCCTACGCCGTCATTCTGCTGGTGGTGTGCACGCTGTTCGTGCTCCTGATGATGCGGATCTTCAGGGTGAAGCTTGGCGAGATCGGCAGATGAAGCTGCTGACCCGCCTTGCCGTTCTCGCCTACCTGGTCCTGTTCTTCGGCTTTCTGCTCGGTCCGCTGATCATCATGTCGATCACGGCCTTCAACTCCTCGAGCTTTCCCCGGGTGCTGCCGTGGGAGTGCCTGACCTTCGAGTGGTTTACCCGTCTCGCCAACGATACGCGGGTGATCCAGGGCCTGCAGTTCACGGCCGTCATCGGGGTGTTCGTGGTGATCCTGTCGCTGCTGCTCGGCCTCGCCGGAGCGCTGCTCCTGACCCAGATCTTCCCCCGCGCGCGGGCCGCCTATTACACCATCGTGACCTCGCCCATCCTGATGCCCGGCATCGTCATCGGCATCGCAACGGTGCTGTTCTGGGACCGCGTCGCGCGCCTTTTCGGCGCCAGCCGGGACAGCATCTTCTATCATGGCGTCTTCCTGACGGTGCTCGGACAATCCTCCTTCATCGCGTCCTATTGCATGCTGGTCTTCATTGCGCGCCTGCAGCGCTTCGACGAGGGACAGATCGAGGCCGCGCTCGACCTCGGGGCGACGCATGTGCAGGCCTTCCGCAGGGTTCTCCTGCCGTTCCTGCGGCCGGCGATCTTCTCCGCCGCAGTGGTCGCCTTCCTCGCCTCGTTCGAGAACTACAACACCTCGGTGTTCACCCTCGGCCATTATTCCACCTTCACCGTCGTCATCGCCCAGAAGGTCCGGTTCGGGCTCGATCCCTCGATCAGCGCGCTGGCGGTGATCATCATCAGCGCCTCGCTGTTCCTGGCGCTGCTCAACGATGCCTATTCCACCCATGCCGAGCGCCATCCTGGCAACCCGCTGCGCTCCCTGTTCCGAGGCGGGATCAGCGGCTTCTTTGCCGGCAACCCGGCGGCGTTCCTCGCCATTCTGGTGCTGGCCGGCGCAATCGGCACGGTGGTCTACGCCACCCGCTACGATCCGGCCCAGTGCAAGGCCGAGGTGCTGCGCAAGAAGCTCGAGATCCAGGAGCGCTATGCGAGGCCGACCTCGCCGCAGCGCCCGGCCACGCCCGCTCCGGCGCCGGGTAGCCAGGCCCCGCCGACCCCGCCCCGCCAGGACGGTTTCGGCGGCCTGTTCAGCCCGCAGAACCTCCAGACCGCGCCGGAAGCAACACCGCCTCCGGCACCGACGCCGGCACCGGCACCGACGCCCAAGCCGTGACCTACTCGGCCGGACGCAGATCCTTGACCCCCATATGCTTCAGCGCATCGCGCACCGCCTGCAGAACGTCGCGCATGACCTTCTCGTCGACCTGGCCGATGGTGCCGATCCGGAAGCTTGACCGCTTGGTCAGCTTGCCGGGATAGATGGCAAAGCCGCGCGCGCGCAGAAAGCGGTAGAACGCCTCGAAGTCGAAGCGCGGATCCTGGGGGTTGAGAAAGGTCTGGATGATCGGGCCGGCATGCGCCTCCTCGAGCAATGGGACGAAGCCGATCCGCTTCATCCCATTGACGAGGGTGGCCTGGTTCGCCTTGTAGCGTTTGAGCCGGCCCTCGATGCCGCCCTCCGCCGCGAGTTCCTTGAGCGCCTGGGCAAAGGCGACGAGCGCATGGGTCGGCGGAGTGAAGCGGAACTGTCCGGTCTTTTCCAGTGCCGTCCATTGGGCGCTGAGATCGAGCGCCACCGAATGGCAACGTCCGGCCGAGGCGGCAAGCAGGTCGCGCCGGCACAGCGCATAGGAAAAGCCCGGCACGCCCTCGATGCATTTGTTGGAGGAGGAGACGAGAACATCGATGCCGTCCTCCGCCATGCTGACCGGCAACGCCCCGAAGGAGCTCATGGCATCGACCATCAGGATGCGGCCCCGCAGCTTCACGGCCCTGGCGACCTCCTTCAGCGGATTGATGATCCCCGAGGTGGTCTCGCAATGGACCAGGAATACCAGCTGGATGTCGGGGTCGCCGTCGAGTGCCGCCGCGACTTCCTCGGCAACGATCGGTGCGCTGTCGCCGGCATCGATCCGGCTGTAGGGGCGCTTGATGTGCTCGAGGATCTGGACCGCCCGCTCGCCATAATTGCCGTTGACGAGAACCAGCGTCTTGCGCCCGCGGCCGGGGGCGAAGCTGCCGAGCGCCGCCTCGATGGCAAAGGTGCCCGAGCCTTGCATCAGCACGCATTCGCTGTCCGCTCCGGCATGGGCGAGCCGCAGGAGATCGCTGCGGATGGAGCGGATGATCTGGCGGAACTCGGGATCGCGCGAACCCCAGTCGGCAAGCATCGCAAGCTTGACCGCGCGCGACGTGGTGAGGGGGCCGGGGGTCAGGAGATAGGGCATGTCCTCCTGGCCGTCCGGGCCCTTGTAGATCGGTCTCACCATATTGGTGCCCACGGTCATGGCGTCCACCTCGATTGCCACCTTGCTCGACCTTTAATGGCTACGACCTGAATGCGGTGCGGTCAAATCCCATGGGCCGCGGGCGAATGCTTGCGCTATAGTGTCGGCATGAGCAGAAACCTCACCATTGCTGTCGTCCAGAACCGCGCCACGGCCGATTTCGCTGTGAATCTCGACCGTTGCCTGAGCTTTGCGGCTCAAGGCGCGCGCGACGGCGCGACTTTCATCGCGCTGCCGGAATATTTCAGCGGGCTTACCACCGACGGGCCGCGCATCCACCCGGTGGCATTCCGCGAAAGCGAGCACCCGGCCATTCCCGCCTTTGCCGAGTTCGCCCGCCGCACCGCGGCAACGATCCTCCTCGGCTCGCTTGGCGTGCTGGCGTCCGACGGGCGGATCTTCAACCGCTCCTATCTCATCGATCCGCAGGGGAAAATCGCCGCCCGCTACGACAAGATGCATCTCTTCGACATCGACATGCCGGACGGAACGCCGGTACGAGAGTCGCAGACGATCGCCCCCGGCAACGATGCCGTGCTCGCCAGGGTCGGGGGCGCGGCAATTGGTCTTTCGATCTGTTACGACCTGCGTTTCCCGCTGCTGTTCCGCAAGCTTGCCCAGGCCGGCGCCGAAATCCTGGCCATTCCGGCGGCCTTCACCAAGGTCACCGGCGAGGCGCATTGGCATGTGCTGAACCGCGCCCGAGCCATCGAGAACGGCTGCTTCGTGTTGGCGCCGTGCCAATGGGGCGAGCTCCCCGGCGGCGCCCAGACCTTCGGCCACTCGCTCATCGTCGACCCCTGGGGACGGGTGGTGGTCGATGGCGGCGAGGGGGAGGGGGTCTTCGCCGCTACCGTCGATCTCGACGAGGTGGCGGCGGTGCGCGGCAAAATCCCGTCATTGCAGCACGATCGGAATTTCGTCCTCCCCTCTTGATGGGCGTGGGCGCCCCCTGCCTCTGTGGCCGGTTTGCATCACGCAGCCAGAAGCTGTGGACGGAAAGATTTGACATCTTCCATTATTGTAACTTATCTGTAATTGTAGTCGGCGCGTGAGTACACCGGGGGAGTGAGTAAATGCGCGCGTTGTCCGCCTCTGTCGCAGCACGTCTGTTGCTGACCACCAGCCAATGCCTTGCTGGATCGAGCCTCTGGCTCACCCCGGCCGAGGCGCAGTTCGTCTGCGTCGGAAGCGCGGATGGGAATGCGCCCTTTACCGGAGCGGGGGCCACCGCGACGGGCTCCAGCCGGAATCTTGCTTGCGGTCAAAATGCGAATGCGTCTGGAACCAGCCTCTTTACCAGCAACACTGCGCTCGGATCCGACGCAAATGCCAGTGGGGATAACAGTCTCAACACTGCCACAGGCGGTATTTCGAATGCGAGCGGCGCCAACGCTACCAACTCAGCCTTTGGCTTCGGTTCCAATGCGAGCGGCGCCAATTCCGGCAACTCAGCCTCGGGCGTCCGTTCCGATGCGAGCGGCACTGCTGCTCGGAATTCGGCCTTCGGCGTGGATGCCAATGCCAGCGGAAATAACAGTTTCAACACCGCCAATGGCAGGTCGGCCAATGCCTCCGGCAACAACAGTTCCAACCTCGCCAGCGGCAACAGCGCCAATGCGATTGGTAACGTGAGCCGCAACGCCGCCACCGGTTACTCGGCGAAAGCCTTCGGCAACAACAGCTCCAACCTCGCCAGCGGCGACAGCTCCAATGCCAGCGGCGATAACAGTTTCAACATCGCCAATGGCAGGTTGGCCAATGCCAGCGGCAACAACAGCTCCAACCTCGCCAGTGGCGACAGCGCCAACGCGAGTGGTAGCGATAGCGGCAATATGGCGGCCGGCGCGGCGGCTAGGGCGTCTGGCACCCAGAGCTTCAACACTGCGATCGGGAACGGCTCCAATGCCCGCGGTGACAGAAGTTCCAATTTGGCCAGCGGCGACAGCGCCGATGCGAGTGGTAACGACAGCTTCAACGCCGCCACCGGTTACTTGGCGAAAGCCTCTGGCAACAACAGCTCTAACCTGGCCAGCGGCGACAGCGCCGATGCGAGTGGTAACGACAGCTTCAACACTGCCAATGGCATCTTGGCCAATGCCAGCGGCAACAACAGCTCGAACCTTGCCAGCGGCGACAGCGCCGATGCGAGCGGCAATGAGAGCGGCAATGTCGCGGCCGGCACGGCGGCCAAGGCGAGTGGTCTCCGAAGCTTCAACGGTGCCTTCGGCAATAGCGCCAATGCCAGCGGCGAATCGAGTTCTAACCTGGCTAGCGGCGACAGCGCCGATGCGAGTGGTAACGACAGCCGCAATGTCGCGGCGGGCGCGGATGCCAAGGCGTCCGGCTTCCGGAGCTTCAACACGGCGACTGGCTTCAGCTCTGACGCCCATGGCGATTTCGGTCACAACGCGGCCTATGGCGATGGTGCCAACGCCAGTGGCGGCAACCAAGCGAATCCCTCCGCCAACACGGCGACCGGCAACGGCTCTGACGCCCATGGCGATGGCAGCTTCAACACTGCCAATGGCAGCTTGGCCAATGCCTCCGGCAACAACAGCTCTAACCTGGCCAGCGGCGACAGCGCCGATGCGAGTGGTCCCGGCAGCCGCAATGTCGCGGCGGGAGCGGCGGCGAAAGCCTCTGGTAACAACAGCTCCAACCTCGCTAGCGGCGACAGCGCCGATGCCAGCGGCGACCAGAGTTCGAATCTCGCGAGTGGCGGCGGATCCAATGCCAGCGGCAATGGCAGTTTCAACACCGCCAATGGGTATTTGGCCAATGCCAGTGGCGACGGGAGTTCCAACCTGTCGAGCGGCGACAGTTCCAATGCCAGCGGCAATGGCAGTTCCAACGCGGCCAATGGCAGCTTGGCCAATGCCAGCGGTAATGGCAGCTTCAACGTCGCCGCCGGTAACTTGGCGAAAGCTTCCGGCCACAGCAGCTCCAACCTCGCCAGTGGCGACAGCGCCGATGCGAGTGGCAGCGAGAGCCGCAATGTCGCGGCGGGTGCGGCGGCGAAGGCGGGTGGCGTTCAGAGTTTCAACAGCGCTTTCGGCAACAACGCCAATGCCAGCGGCGATACGAGCTCGAACCTGGCAAGCGGCGACAGCGCCGATGCCCACGGCATCAGCAGTTTCAACACTGCCAATGGCAGCTTTGCCAATGCCTCCGGCGATGGCAGCTCGAACCTGGCCAGCGGCGACAGCGCCGATGCGAGCGGCAACGAGAGCGGCAATGTCGCAGCGGGTGCGGCGGCGAGGGCGGGTGGCTTCCAGAGCTTCAACGGTGCCTTCGGCAACAATGCCGATGCCAGCGGCGATACGAGCTCGAACCTGGCCAGCGGCGACAGCGCCGATGCCCACGGCATCAACAGTTTCAACACTGCCAATGGCAGCTTTGCCAATGCCTCCGGCGATACGAGCTCGAACCTGGCCAGCGGCGACAGCGCCGATGCGAGCGGCAATGAGAGCGGCAATGTCGCAGCGGGTGCGGCGGCGAGGGCGGGTGGCTTCCAGAGCTTCAACGGTGCCTTCGGCAACAATGCCGATGCCAGCGGCGATACGAGCTCGAACCTGGCCAGCGGCGACAGCGCCGATGCCCACGGCGTCGGCAGCTTCAACACTGCCAATGGCAGCTTTGCCAATGCCTCCGGCGATGGCAGCTCGAACCTGGCCAGCGGCGACAGCGCCGATGCCCATGGCATCAGCAGTTTCAATACTGCCAATGGCAGCTTGGCCAATGCCTCCGGCGATGGCAGCTCGAACCTGGCCAGCGGCGACAGCGCCGATGCCAGCGGCGCCGGCAGCACCAATGTCGCGACCGGCAAGGCTGCCAGGGCGTTTGGCGCGGCAAGCTCGAACCTCGCCAGCGGCGCCAGCGCCGATGCCAGCGGTGCGAACAGCGCCAATATCGCAATCGGCCTCAACGCCACAGCGACCGGCGACGACGGAGCCAGGGTCGCCATCGGCGCCAGGGCGGCGGCGACCGGCGCGAATGCCATGTCGCTCGGCACCGACAGCAAGGCGGCGGGCGCCAAGGGAACGGCGCTCGGTGCTGCGTCGTCGGCCGCCGGCAACAATGCGACCGCGCTTGGCGCCGACAGCAAGGCGGAAGGCGCCAATGCCACGGCGCTGGGCAACGCCGCCACGGCGGGCGGCAGCAGTGCTACCGCGCTCGGCCAGCAGGCCAGTGCCAATTTCTTCAATTCGACGGCGATCGGCGCCAATGCCGCAACCAGCCGCGACAACCAGATGGCCTTCGGCACGGCCGCCAGCAATTACACCATGGCGGGGGTGACCTCGGCGTCGAGCCGGGCCGCCCAGTCGGGTGCGCTCGAGGTGGTCACGACCGACAGCGCCGGCAATCTCGCCAGCGATCAGGGTTTCATCTTCAACAGCCTGGCGCATCTCGACCAGCGGCTCGACAAGCAGGGGCGCAAGCTGTCGGAGGGCGTCGCCATGGCGATGGCGGTCGAGGATCCCGATCTCATGGGAAATGAGATATTCGGCCTCAAGCTCAATTGGGGAACCTTCGAGCAGAGCCATGCGGTGGGGCTGAGCGCTGCCGGGGTGCTGGCCCATGACGTCCTCGTCGAGGGCGATCGGGTGAGCATCAGCGGCGGCATTGGTTACGGTGTGCAGGAAAAAAATCTCGGAGGCCGGGTCGGCTTGCAGATGTCGTGGTAAGTGCGTGGTCGGGAGTCGAACATGAGCAAGGCTTGGCTATCGGTGCTGTTCGTGCTGCAACTTGGCGCCGGGCTCGTGCTCGGCGTCGCTTCGGCGCAGCAAAGCCCGCCGGTCGATGTCGTTGCGCCGGCCGCCATGGTCGCAGCACCGCCGGTGATGATCGCGCCGGCCGCGTCGCACGGCTTGAGCCTGCCTGATCCATTTCGGCTCGACATGTTGATCCGCTCGACATTGATCGCGCTGAACCAGGCCAACGACACCGGCAATTACACGGTCTTTCGCGATCTCGGTTCGAGCGCGTTCCAAGGTGCCAATTCGGCGGCCGATCTCGCCGGGCTGTTCGGCAACCTGCGCCGGCAGCGGATCGACCTCATGCCGATCATCTTCGTCGCCCCGAAGCCGACGCAGCCGCCGCAGATCGACAATCGCGGTCTGCTCCGCCTCGTCGGCTATTTCCCCACCCAGCCGCTGCAGGTCAAATTCGATCTCGCCTATCAGCTGGCCGGCACCGACTGGAAGCTCTATGCCATCTCGGTGTCGCCGGTGCCGGCGGAGCCGGCGGTCGCGCAGACCGAGCAGACCGAGCCGCCCGCCACCCCCGCCGCGACCCGCAAGCCGGTGCAGCAGACCCCTGCCCAGCGGATCACCCGCAAGCTCAAGCCGGCAGTGCCGGTCGCGGCCCCCGCGGCGGATTCCGGGCAATAGCTACGCGCTGCTCTCCCTGAGTTCCCAATCGATCGCCGGCAGGCCCCGGCTTTGCAGCGCCGAATTGGCGGTGGCGAAGGGGCGGGCGGAAACGAATGGATGGGGCGCGCCCTTCGGTGTCTTGCCGCGGGCGAGAGGGGAGGGATGGGGTGTCACCACCACCACATGGCGGCCGCGGTCGATGCTGCGGCCGAGCGTCTCGGCATTGCGCCCCCAGAGAAGGAACAGCACGCCCTCGCGCCGCGCATTGATCCGCTCGATCACCTCGCGGGCGAGCGTCTCCCAGCCGAGATGACGGTGCGCATTGCTGCTGCCGCTCTCGACCGTGAAGATGCAGTTCAGCAGCAGCACGCCGCGCCGCGCCCATCCGGTGAGATCGCCATTGGCGGGACGGGGCAGGCCAAGATCAGCGGAATAGGCATCAAAGATAAATTTCAATGATCTTGGTATGGGGCGGCAGCTTGGGACGGAAAAGGCGAAGCCATGGGCGTCGCCAGGCGTCGGGTAGGGATCCTGCCCGAGAATGACGGCCCTGACGTCGGCCAGCGGCGTCGCGCGCAAGGCGGCGAACACCTGCTCGGGCGGTGGACAGATGACGGCGCCCGCCTGGCGTTTCTCGTCCAGGCGCTCGGCCAGCGCCTGGGCCGTGCCGGCAAAGAAGGGGAGGCCGGCCCAGCCATGCCCGGGCCTGGCGCTGAAGTCGCCGACCGCCTCGCGATAGGTCGCCGGATCCGCCATCGCGGCGGCTATTCCTCGGACGACATCTGCAGCAGCGCGTCGCCAAGCTCGGGCGAGAAGCTGCCGTCCAGCGGACCCGAGAACAGATTCTCGTCCTGCAGGATCTGCTGCAGCGCGCCGATCGTCTGCGATTGCCAGCCCTGCAGCCGGTCATTGACGTCGCGCACCGCCTTCGGGCTGCCGTTGGTCAGGGCCTTGATGAGATATTCCGCCGCCTTGCCGCTGTCGGTTGCGCCGGTCCTGCCGTCTTCGTAAAGCCGGGCGAGATGGTAGTAGGCGTTGCTCTCGCCGAGACCGCCGGCGCGCTCGAACATGGCCTCGGCACGCTCGATATCGCGTTGCACCCCGTGCCCTTCGGCATAGGCGAAGGCGAGATCGTTGATGCCGCGCGGATCATTGGCGGCGGCGGCTTCCTCGAACAGCGCGATCGCCTTGGAATGGTCCTCTGCCACGCCGGCACCATTGGCATACATCTCGCCGAGCCACACCTTGGATCGCAGATGGCCAAGCCCCGACGCCTTGGCAAACAGCGCCACCGCCTGCCGGGGATCGCGCCCGACGCCGCTGCCCTCGGCGAGGAGCATGGCGTAGTTGAACATGCCATCGACATCGCCCGCATCCGCTGCCCGGCGGAACCAGCCCGCAGATTCCGCCATGTGCTTCTGGCCGAGCGTTCCGTCGCGGGCCATGATCCCGAGGCTGTTCATGGCGCTGCCGATTCCACCCTGCGCCGCCTGAAGATAGAGCTTCTGGGCCATGGCCGGATCGGCCTCGACGCCGCGACCTTCCTCGTAGAGACCGGCGAGATGGGTTGTGGCGGCGAGATTGCCGCCGTCATGCGCCGCTTTGTAAAGTTGCGCGATCTCCTTGTCGCTGCCGCCCGATTTTTCGAGCGCGCGGGCAAGCTCCATGCTGAGACGGGGATCGCCGGGATGCGCCGCCAGCGCCTGCCGGCAGGCTGGCACCGCCTTTTCCTCGTCGATCGCATCGCTCGACACGCCGGCAATGCCCGACGGCCGGCCCGGATCCTGCGGGCTTGCCGCCAGATGGTCACAATCTGTCGCCGGGGCACCGGCGAAACCCGCCGGCATCGCGACCAGAGAGAACAGCGTGACCAATGCGGCAGTCCGCATCATGGAATGAGCCCCTTGCAACTCCTGCGAGGGCAGGACTTTGCGGCCGATGCCCGGCACGGTCAAGTTGATACGGGCCGACGACCGCCCGCAATTGCATGTGGTTTGCGTCACGATTTCACATCGCTCCGGTAACGAAGAAGAGTGTGGATATGGCCTCGCGTCCAACCCTGTGGTAAGGCTGTCGCCGGGCTTATGGCTTGGCGGGTGCGAACTCCCGGGGTGGGGGCCGCCGTAGTACGCATGTCAAGGGAAAAGTTCATGAAGCCAACAGTGATTCTCGTCGGCGCTGACAAGGGCGGCGTTGGCAAGACGACGCTTGCACGCACGCTGCTCGACTATCTGTCGCGCAAGAATGTCCTGGCGCGATGCTACGATACCGAGTGGCCGCGCGGCACGCTCAAGCGGTTCTATCCGACAACCACCGAAGTGATCGACATGTCCAATGTCGCTCATCAGATGAAGCTGCTCGATACGCTCGAGACCGCGAGCCTCAAGGTCAGCGTGGTCGATCTCAAGGCCGGCAACCTCTCGATGGTGCTCGATATCTTCGATCGCATCGGGGTGCTCGACGCGGCCAAGAACGGCAAATTCACCCTTGGCCTCTTCCATGTCGTCGGCCCCGCTATCGCCTCGCTCGAGGAAATCGGCGAGATCGCCAAATACATCCAGGGCACCGACTATGTGATTGCCAAGAATTTCATCAATGAGACCAACTTCCTGGAGTGGGACGAGAAGAGCCATAAGAAATACTTCTCGAATTCCGGCGCTGCCGAGATCGTTCTGCCGAAGCTCAACGAAATGGCCTATGAGCAGGTGGATCTTTCCGCAGTGACATTCCGGGATTTTATCGACAACAAGGCCGCCAATGGCGAGCCCGGCAATTTTTCCTTCGTGTTGCGGGGCTATGTGCGCAAGTGGATGTCGGAGATCGACGCCCAGCTCGAGAAGCTGAAGCCGGTTCAGGAACTGGTGCGTGGCGAACGCGGTCGCGCTCCGGCGTCGCAGCAGCAGCCAGCCGCGGCGGCCAAGGCCTGAAAGGGGGAGCATGCTGCCGATCCGGCCTTTGCCGGACCGGCTGTGGCAACGCCGAGCAGCACGGCCATAGGGTCGTTGGAGGGACTGCCGCGTCTTAAGGATGGCCGAAAGCCCGAAGCTATTCATAGTGTGCTCTGACCGCACGCGGTGCGGCAAGACATTGACGGCGCGCCTCTATGGCGATTTCCTGCTGTTGACCGGCCGCAATCCCCTCGTCTTCGACACCGCACCGCCGCCTGGCGGCATCATCGACTTCTATCCCGAGCGCACCGTGACGGTCGACCTCTTCCGCACCACGGGGCAGGTGGCGTTGTTCGACACCATTCTGGGATCGCCGACACGCGATACCGTCGTCGACCTGGCGACCCAGCATCTGCAGCGCTTCTTCGATGTCATGATCGAGATCGATTTCCTGGCCGAGGCGGACCGCGTGGGCATGCTCGTCTGCATCCTCTACATCACCGACCGCACGGCGGCATCGCTCAGGGCGGCGCGCGACATCAAGGAGCGCTCGGGGGTCGTGCATCTGTTCACAGTCTGCAATGAGGGGGCCGGCCTGCTGATCGATCGCGACGGCATGAGCTATGCCTATTCCGGGCTGTCGCCGGAAAGCGAGCTCGTCGTGCCGGCGCTCGATCCTGACGTGATGGAGGCCGTTGAGCAGCCGGTCTTCTCCTTCGCCGGTGTCGTCGAGGGCCGGCAGGGCCGCCTGGGCGAGTCCGAGCTGCTCCGGCTCCTGACCTTCCTCAACCAGGTGCTGCCGGCGATCCGTCAGCAATTCTTCGGGCTCGATCTCTCCGACCTCAGGCGTCTCGGCTTTCTCTGATCGGGTGATTCGCCACCGCTCGGGAGTTGTATATTACGAAATTATTGCAATTCGAAGTGGCGGGCACTACAGAGGGACCAGAAGCAACGGGGATAGAAAAAATGACAATGAACCTTCGGAGCGGGCACGCGCGACCGATAATACCAGTCCGGCAGCTATCTCTTGGAGCAGGGGCAGTGCGCTGCGAAGACGGGCCGCCCGCCGGCCCGAGCGGCGAGCGAGAGTCGACGCCTCGGTCCGCGCGCGGCGAAGACGGGCCGCCCGCAGGCCCGAGCGGCGAGCGAGAGTGGACGCCTCGGTCCGCGCGCGATGGCCACCAGGTGCCGTCGTGGTGGTCCCCGGTCGACGACCATAAGGTACCGCTCGACTACAAAAGGAAGCTGCTCGAGTTTCTAGAGGAAGACGACCCTGAGGCTCGGCCCGACGACCTTGAGGCTCGGCCCGACGACCTTGAGGCTCGGCCCGACGACCCTGAGGCTCGGCCCGACGACCTTGAAGCTCGGCCCGACGACCCTGAGGCTCGGCCCGACGACCCTGAGGCTCGGCCCGACGACCCTGAGGCTCGGCCCGACGACCCTGAGGTTCGGCCCGACGACCCTGAGGTTCGGCCCGACGACCCTGAGGTTCGGCCCGACGACCCTGAGGTTCGTCGCGACGACCCTGAGGTTCGGCCCGACGACCTTGAGATTCGGCCCGACGACCAAGAGGTTCGGCCCGACGACCAAGAGGGAGCCCAAGGATCAACGACCGATGACAGCTCCTCGTCGAGCTCTTCGTCGAGCTCCTCGTCGAGTCCCATACCGTCGTTTTCTCAAGTAAGGGCGGGCCAGGTGTTCAAAGCGGGCAGCAAAGACTTTTATGGTAACATTCGGCCGGTGGCGACGCGACAGTGGGTGAGACCCGTGGTGGTTAACGGCGTGCTGGTGGGCTACCATCAGCCGATGCCGGGTGATGAGGCTCCCTTGAGATCCCCCAAGGTACCTGAGATCAACTACCCGCAAATGAATGGTGACAACAAAGCAATTGGGCTGACCGGGTGCATTGCCATCACTGCCGGTCTTATAACCGCCGTCGTTCCATCCGTTGCAAGCCTCGGCGTCTCCCCGTCCGTCCATATTGGCCTGCTGGCTTTCGGTATCATCATAATGATTTTCGGTTGCGCATGCTGCTTGGGGGCCATCATCAGGCATGAAAAAAGTCGCGTCGGATCAAGTCGCGCCCGATGACGTCTGGCAATTCCCTCCGATTGGTTCCAGCCCTGCGGCAATCTGCCGCCGAAAAATTGCGTCTCGATCCAATGACGGCCACTGCGCTGCCGCCTTAGGTTCTATGGTGGGCACGTCGATTCGGGGGAGGAGGGGCGGACCGTTGATTGTCAGGCGTTGGGTGGCCATGTGGGCCGCCATGCTTCTTGTCGCGGCCTTCGCGTCGCCGGGATTTGCGGCAGGTTATCGCCTGCTGCAGCTCAACGGCAATCTCGTCAAATGGGGAAAGCCGGTGCTGGGGCGGGGTGCGGTGATCACCTGGGCCATTCTCGACAAGGCGTCGCGCTATCCCGATGCGCTCAACTGCCGCTCCATGGTGCCGCTGGCGCCGCGCCTTGCCGATGGTCCGGCAAGAGCCGGCCTGCCGGTCGCGGAGCTGGGCCGCGCCTTCGACAGCTGGTCGGCCGTCGCCGACATGGACTTTCGCATGATCGATGATCCCGAACGGGCCGACATCGTCATCGGAGCCCAGGCCATCCCCACCGGCCGGGCCTTTTCCAGCGTCGCCTATGGCAGCGCCGGCGATGTGCTTGAGCGCAGCGTCGCTGCCAAGGGCTTGAGCCCGCCGGCCCGCCAGGACGGCGGCGGCCAGCCGGCACCCGGTCCGATGGCGGTGAAATCCATCCGGCAATCCTTGATCTGTCTCAATCCGGAGAAGACTTGGAAGGTGGGCTACGACGGCAATCTCGAGGTCTATGACCTCTATTTCACCTTCCTCCACGAGATCGGCCATACCATCGGGCTCGATCATCCGGGCGCCTCCGGCGAGGTGATGGGCTTTCGCTATGACGAGAGGGTCAGGGACCTTCAGGACGGCGACATCGAAGCGGTGCGCCGGCTCTATGGCGAGCGCCGGTCGGCCGCCTCCGTCCTCGCCAAGTAAGCGCAGGATAGCGTTTCCCCGCCACTTGCCGCTTGCCACTCGCCACTTGCCACCTGCTGCTCGCTATTCGCTATAAGGAGTTTGCGAAGGAGCGCTCATGGCGGGACGTCCGGACATCAAGCTCGCCGCCGATATCGGCGGCACCTTCACCGATATCGTGCTCGAGGTCGCCGGCAGGCGGACGAGCGGCAAGGTCCTGACCACGGCCGACGCCCCAGAACGCGGTGTGCTCGATGGCGTCGACGCCGTGCTGCGTCAGGCGGCGCTGTCGCCCGCCGATGTCGGGGTGTTCATCCATGGCACCACGCTGGCGACCAATGCGCTGATCGAGCGCAAGGGTGCGCGCACCGCGCTGATCACCACCGAGGGCTTTCGCGACATCATCGAGCAGGGCTACGAGAAGCGGTTCGACCATTACGACCTGATGATCGACCGGCCGGAGCCGCTGGTGCCGCGCATCCGCCGCTTCACCATCCGCGAACGGCTGTCGGCCGACGGCGACGTGCTGATCCCGCTCGACGAGGCCGCAGTTGCGGCGATCGGGCGGAAGCTTGCAGGCGACAGGGTGGGCGCCGTCGCCATCTGCCTGCTCCACGCCTATGCCCATGACGATCATGAGCGCCGCATCCGCGAATTGCTCATGCCCCTGCTCGATGACCGGGTGACCGTCTGCCTCTCCAGCGAGGTGGCGCCCGAGATCCGCGAATTCGAGCGGTTCTCGACGACGGTGGCCAATGCCTATGTGCGGCCGCTGATGTCGGGCTACCTCAACCGGCTGGCATCGGAGCTTGCCCGTCGCGGGCTCGCGGCGCCGTTCTTCATGATGATGTCAGGCGGCGGGCTGACGACGCTCGAGACCGCGGCGCGCTTTCCGATCCGCCTCGTCGAATCGGGTCCGGCCGGCGGCGCGATCCTGGCCAGCGACATCGCCCGCGAATGCCGGCTGGGCGAGGTGTTCTCCTTCGACATGGGAGGCACCACGGCGAAGATCTGCCTGCTCACCGACGGCGAGCCCGACCGCGCCCGCAAATTCGAGATCGCCCGCGCCTATCGCGACATGCGGGGTTCCGGGCTTCCGGTGCGCATTCCCGTCATCGAGATGGTCGAGATAGGCGCCGGTGGCGGCTCGATTGCCCGTGTCGACAGGCTGCAGCGCATCGCCGTCGGCCCCGACAGCGCCGGCTCGATGCCGGGCCCCGCCTGCTATGGTCGCGGTGGTGTCGAACCGACCGTGACCGATGCCAATCTGGTGCTCGGCAAGATCGATCCCGACCATTTCGCCGGCGGCAAGATCGCGCTCGACCAGGCCGCGGCGGAAGAAGCCTTGCGCGCGCGGGTCGGCACGCCGCTCGCGCTCTCGCCGTCATGGGCGGCTGCCGGGGTCGCCGAGATCGTCGAGGAGAACATGGCCAATGCGGCGCGGGTCCATGCCATCGAGCGCGGCAAGGACATCGCCGCCTGCGCCATGGTGGCCTTCGGCGGCGGCGCACCGCTCCACGCCTGCCGGCTCGCCGACAAGCTCGCGATCGACCAGATCGTGGTGCCGAGCGGCGCCGGCGTCGGCTCGGCCATCGGCTTCCTCAAGGCGCCGATCGCCTATGAGATCACCAGGAGCGCCGCGCTGCGCCTCACGCCGCTCGATGCTGGCCGCGCCAATTCCATGCTCGAGGATATGGAGGCTCATGCGACGGCAATCGTCGCGCCGGCGCTGGCAGGCAGGCCGCCGGTGGTCAGCCGGATCGCCGACTGCCGCTATGTCGGCCAGGGTCACGAGATCCAGGTCGCGCTGCCGCCGCGGCGCCTGTCTGAGGATGACGGCACCTTGCTCAAGGGCGAATTCGAGCGGCTCTACGCGCAGATCTATGGCCTGACGATTCCCGGGATGGACGCCGAAGCGGTGACCTGGTCGGTCACCGTCTCCTCGCCGCCGCGCCAGGTTGCGCCGGCCGGCAGCGTGTCGGCCGAGCGGTCCGCCAGGCCGCGCGCCACCCGCGGCATCTTCGATCCGGCTCTTGGCGAGGCGACGGCGACGCCGCTCTTCTGGCGCTTCGATCTTGCTCCCGGCAGCGTCGTCGAGGGGCCTGCCATCATAGCCGAGGACGAGACCTCGACGGTGGTCGGCGCCAACTTCCGCGCCGTCATCAACGCTCTCGGCTATATCGTTCTGAGGAGAAAGTGACGGCCATGTCCGCCGATGCCCTCAAGGCCATTCGCACCCAGGTGATGTGGAACCGCCTCATCGCCGTCGTCGAGGAGCAGGCGCAATCCCTGCTCCGGACGGCCTTTGGCGCCATCACCCGCGAAGCCGGCGACCTCTCGGCCGGCGTCTACGACACCAGCGGCCGCATGCTGGCCCAGGCGATGACCGGGACCCCCGGCCACATCAACACCATGGCCACCGCGGTCCGGCATTTCTTCACCTGGTATCCCGTTGCCACCATGCAGCCGGGCGACGTCTACATCACCAACGACCCCTGGCTCGGCACCGGCCACCTCTTCGATTATGTGGTGATGACGCCGGTGTTTCTCGGCGCCACCCCGGTCGCGATCTTCGCCTCGACCTGTCATGTCATCGATGTCGGCGGCGTCGGCCTGTCGGCCGAGGGCAATTCGGTATTCGAGGAAGGCACCCTCATCCCGCATCTGAAGCTCAGAAAGGCCGGCGTCCTCAACGAGGAGCTGCTGTCGGTCATCCTGGCCAATTCGCGCAATCCGGTCGAGGTGCGCGGCGATCTCATGTCGCTGGTCAGCGCCAACGACACCGGCGCCCGCCGGCTCGTCGCCATGATGGAGGAATTCGGCCTGCGATCGATCGACGCCCTTGCCGATCACATCATCGACCGCTCGGTGGCGGCAACCCGCGAGGCCATACGGGGGCTCCCCAACGGCACCTGGTCCTACGAAATGCCGCTCGACGGCTATGAGCGGCCGATCCTGCTGAAGGCCAGGCTCACCATCGATCATGAATCGACGATCATCGATTTCACCGGCTCATCACCGGCCTCGATCTATGGCATCAACAGCCCGCGCACCTATTCGCATGCCTATTCGGTGTTCGGCCTGAAGGCCATCATCGCCCCGCACGTGCCCAACAATGCCGGCTCGCTCTCCTGCTTCGACCTGGTGACGGAGCCTGGCACCTGCGTCGATCCGATCCGCCCCAGCCCGGTGACGGGGCGCCATGTGATCGGCCAGATGCTGGCCGACGCGGTGTTCGGCTGCCTGGCGCAGGCGCTCCCCGGCCAGGTCCAGGCCGAAAGTGCCGGCTCGATCTGGATCCTGGCCCTGAGCTCGGCGCATGGTAAGGTTCCGGCGGAGGAGACGGCCGGCGCCAGGGTGTTCCAGGTCACCAATATCGGTCTCGGCGGCATTGGCGGCAGGCCTGGCAAGGACGGGCTCGCGACCACCGCCTTCCCCTCCGGCATCGGCACCATCCCGGTCGAGGTGACGGAAGCGCAGTCCCCGCTATGGTTCCGGCGCAAGGAATATCTCCCGGACTCGGGCGGCGCCGGCGCGTTTCGCGGTGGTCTGTCGCAGGTGATCGAAATCGCCAGCCGCGAGGCGGCGCCCTTCCTGATCTCGGCCGCGACCTTCGACCGGCTGCACCACCCGGCGCAAGGCCGCGATGGCGGTAGGCCGGGGCGCAATGGCGCCGCCAGGCGGGGCTCGGGCGAGCCGCTGGGCGACAAGGGGCTTCATGCCATTCGACCCGGCGACAGCGTCGTGCTCGAGCTGCCGGGCGGCGGCGGTTTCGGCGACCCCCGCCAGCGTGACCGCCAGCGCCTGGAGGCTGATCTGCAATCGGGGGTGGTGTCGCCGGCCGGCGCCCGCGCCGATTATGGCTGGCAAGAGTGAGCAGGGCGAGGTGAGGTGAAACGCTTCCTCGACAAGCTGGTGATGGTCACCGGCGGCAATTCCGGCATCGGCCGCGGCATCGTCCATCGCTTCGCGGCGGAAGGAGCCAAGGTGGCACTGGTCGGGCGCGATCCTGACAAGGGTCGCGCCGTCGAGGAGGAAGTGCGCGACCAGGGCGGAAATGCGGTGTTCTTCGCCTGCGACCTGACCGAGGAAGCCGCCGTCAAGACGCTGGTTCGGGACGTCGAGAAGCTCGGGCCGCTCGCCATCGTGGTCAACAATGCGGGGCTCGGCGGGCGCCGCACCCCGATCGCCAGCGACGACGGCCCCGGCACCCGCTGGGAGAAGTTCCGCCGCCCCAATCTCGATGCCGCCCTTTACGTCTCGGCCCATGCCTTGCCGGCGATCACCCGGGCCGGCGGCGGCGCCATCGTCAACATCTCCTCGACCGCGACTTTGCACGGCAATTGGGGCTATTACTGCATCGCCAAGGCTGCCGTCGAGGCATTGACCCGGTCGCTGGCAGCCGAGGCGGCGCCGCATGGCATCCGGGTGAACGCCGTCAGTCCGGGCTGGATTTCCATCGACATGGACAAGGTTCAGCATGCATCCGGCAGTCCCGACGGCAGCTGGCATCTGCCGCCATCGCTGCTCGATCGCATGGGGAGCCCTGCCGAGATCGCGGCGGCGGTCGCATTCCTCGCCAGCGACGATGCGTCCTTCATCACCGGCCAAACGCTGATCGTCGATGGCGGGCTTGCCATCACCGACTACAGTTCGCTCGATCTGTTGCGCAGCCGCGGCTGGGCACTGTTCGGCGGCACCGTCTGACAACTCATTTCTTGGGAGGGCAGACGCTCGGGACCGAATCGCTGCTCATGGCGGCCACAGTTGCAGGGCAGGCCCGCCCGGTGCGTTACCGGTAAATAACCGTCAACAACCGGCAATTCAGCTTGACGTCGAGGCGTCACGTCGTCGTCATGAGGCAGTCTTATCGCGGATAGCTGAAGCATCGGGGGAGGCGAGGAGGGGACATGGCACAGATCTCACCGGCGCTCGATGCGCGTCCGGCGCTCCAGTCGGCAGGGCGGCTTGTTCATGAAGCCGTTCACCGCAACCGGCCGTTGTCGCGCGAGGGCCTGAGCGAGCGGCTCTTCACCCTGGCATTCGGCGGGCTGGTCTATCCACAGATCTGGGAGGATCCGGCGGTCGATCTTGCGGCCATGGAGATCACCCCCGACCATCATGTGGTGACGATCGCCTCGGGCGGCTGCAACGTCATGAGCTATCTCTCGGCCTCGCCGGCCCGCATCACCGCCGTCGACCTCAACCGGTCGCATGTCGCGCTGACCCGTCTGAAGCTTGCCGGCATCCGCCACCTCCCGAGCTGGGATGCATTCTACCGCTTCTTCGGCGAGGCCGACGAGGTCTCGAACATCCGCACCTTCCGCCACTATATCGAGCCGCATCTCGATTCCGAGACCCGCGATTTCTGGCAGGGCAGGGGCGCGGTCGGCCGCCGGCGCATCGCGCTCTTCAGCGCCAATATCTACCGCCGCGGCCTGCTCGGGCGCTTCATCGGCGCCGGCCACCACCTGGCCAGGCTTTATGGCGTCGACCTCTCCGACTTCGTCAAGGCGCGCAATGTCCGCGAGCAGCGCGCCTTCTTCGACAGCAAGATTGCGCCGCTGTTCGACAAGCGGCTGGTGCGCTGGCTGACCCGCCGTCCGGCCTCGCTCTTCGGCCTCGGCATCCCGCCGGCGCAGTATCGCGAGCTCAAGCAGACCGGCGAGGGCGACATCGCTGCGGTGCTGCGGGCCCGGCTCGAGCGGCTCGCCTGCGGCTTTCCGCTTCGCGACAATTATTTCGCCTGGCAGGCGTTCAACCGCGGCTATGCCCCAGGCGGCAGCGGCCCGCTGCCGCTCTATCTCCAGCAGGACCTCTATTCCCGCATCAGGGAGGCGGCCTCGCGGGTCGAGGTGAAGCGCATCTCCATGACCAGGGCCCTGGCGGCCATGGCGCCGGATAGCGTCGATCGCGTGGTCCTTCTCGACGCCCAGGATTGGATGCGGCCCGACCAGCTCGATGCCCTATGGAGCGAGATCACCCGCACCGCCCGGCCCGGTGCCCGCGTCATCTTCCGCACCGCTGCTGTTCCCTCGATCCTGCCGGGCCGGCTCGCACCGGCGCTGCTCGATCGCTGGCGCTATGAGGACGAGCGCTCGCGCGAGCTGACGGCCATGGACCGCTCGTCGATCTATGGCGGCTTCCATCTCTACCGCCTCGAGCACCAACCGGGGACCGCGGTCGCGTGACCACGCCGCCGTCACTGAGCGAACCCGCCGGCGACCGGCGGCTGATGGACAGCATCTACCGGCGCCAGCGCCACATCTATGATCTGTCGCGCAAATATTATCTGCTCGGGCGCGACCGGCTTCTGGCCGATCTCGAGCCCCCCGCCGGCAGCCCCGTGCTGGAGATCGGCTGCGGCACCGGGCGCAATCTCATCGCCGCCGCCACTGCCTATCCGCAGGCGCGGTTTTTCGGCCTCGATATCTCGGAGGAGATGCTGAAGACGGCGCGGGCGAGGCTCGCCCGCTATCGTCTGAGCGACGCCGTCGACATCGCCGCCGCCGATGCCGTCAGCTTCGAGCCGACGCGCCTGTTCGGGGTGCCGCTGTTCAGCCGGATCTATTTCTCTTACACCCTGTCCATGATCCCGCCTTGGGAACGCGCCCTCGCCCATGCCTGGAACCAAGTCGCCCCCGGCGGGCGGCTTTTGATCGTCGACTTCGGCCAGAGCGAAGCCCTGCCGCGGCCGTTTCGGGCGCTTCTGTGGTGGTGGCTTGCGAAATTCCACGTCACCCCGCGCGCCACCCTCCACCGGGTGCTTGCCGAGATCGCGCGTCACGACGGGGCTGATCTGGCGTTCACGCCGCTCTATGGCGGCTATGCGTGGTATGGCGTGCTCACGCGACCTGCTGCGGCCGCCCGACGACCGGAACCAGGTGGTCGAGAAACAGCTCCGCGGTTCGCCGCCAGGTGAAATTGAGGGCATAGGCGCGGCAGCCGGCCCGCGGCACCGCAAGCGCCCGGCCGACCGCCGCCTCGAGATCGGCATCGAGCGCGCCGCTTACGCCCTCGACGACCACATCCACCGGCCCCTGCACCGGATAGGCGGCAACCGGCACACCGCAGGCCATGGCCTCCAGCATGACCAGGCCGAAAGTATCGACGCGGCTCGGAAAGACGAAGACATCCGCCGCCGCAATGAACCGGCCGAGATCGCGGCCGAAGCGATAGCCGACGAACTGCACCTTGGGATAGCGCTGGCTGAGCTCCAGCCGGTCGGGCCCATCGCCGACCACCACCTTTCGCCCCGGCAGCTCGAGCTTCAGGAAGTCGTCGAGCCCTTTCTCGATCGAGACCCGTCCGGCATAGAGCATGATCGGCCGCGGCAGCCCGAGATCGAGCGGCTCCTCCGGGGTGAAGACCGTGTGGTCGACGCCGCGCGTCCACACTTTCAGATTGGCGAATCCGGAGGCTGCCAGGTCCTTGGCGACCAGGGCGGTCGGCACCAGCATGGCGCTGGAGGGGCCGTGGAACCATTTGAGAAATTCATAGCCGAGCGTGACCACGCCAGGTAGCGGCAGCCGGGCGGCAGCGAATTCCGGAAAGCGGGTGTGAAAGCCGGTGGCAAAGCGCATGCCGCGGCGCAGGCACCAGCGCCGCGCTGCGAGCCCGATCAGCCCTTCGGTGGCGATATAGATGGCATCGGGTGCGAATGCGTCGATCGCCCGCCCGATGTCGCCCGGCGCCGGTATGGCGAGGCGGATCTCGGAATAGAGCGGCAGCGGGATGGTGGCATGCCCCTCCGGCGTCAGCAGCAGCAGCTGATGTCCGATAGCCCGCAACTCCTTGGCTGTTTCCTCGAGCGTCCTGACGACGCCGTTAACCTGCGGGTACCAGGCGTCGGTCGCGATCAGGATCCGCATTTCTGGCCCATTGGTGAGAAGTCCGAAGCTTCGCCCACTCCAGGATTTCAAAACGACCGTCGAGATGCTCGACCAGCGCCGTGCAGCTTTCGACCCAGTCGCCATCGTTGAGATAATGGATATCTCCGATCTGGCGGATGTCGGGCGTGTGGATGTGACCGCACACCACGCCGGTCGCGCCGCGCGCCCGTGCCTCGCGGACCACCGCCGTCTCGAAATGCGAGATGAATTCCACCGCCTTCTTGACCCGCCGCTTGAGATAGGCCGACAACGACCAGTAGGGCAGCTTCAGGAACCGTCGCACATTGTTGAGATGGAGGTTCACGACCATCGCCCATTCATAGGCAGTGTCGCCGAGCAGTGCCAGCCACTTGGCATATTTGACGATGCCGTCGAACTTGTCGCCATGCAGCACGAGATAGCGTTCGCCGGTCGCCGTCACATGGATGTAGTCGTTGACCACCGCCACCCGGCCAAATCGCAGATTGAGGAAGGAGCGGAAGTTTTCGTCGTGATTGCCCGGAATATAGATGACCCGCGTGCCTTTTCGCGCCTTGCGCAACAGCTTCTGGATCACGTCATTATGCGTCTGATCCCAATACCAGGTCCGGCTGAGCGCCCAGCTGTCGATGAGATCGCCCACCAAATAGAGGGTTTCCGATTCCGTCACCCGCAGGAATTCGAGCAGCATCTCCGCCTGGGCCCGACGGGTCCCGAGATGCACGTCCGAAATCCAGATCGTGCGAAACCGAAAGGGTTCACCAAAATGGGCGTTCATGTTACCCCATGACCGGCAATGCGTGTCCCCGCCAGTGCCGAGCCCTTTCCCTATGGCCCGAGTCTGATGAAAACTTGATGACGAACGTCATATCATCACTCTGACGGCGGGGAAAACCATTAAGAATGGAGATTAACCATGATCGTCAGAACGTTGGACGAGATTCTCGAAGGTCCGAGACACGTTAAGGGACCGGGATGGGAAAGCAGAAGGCTGCTGCTCAAGCCGGACGGGCTTGGTTATTCGCTGCACGACACCGTCCTCAAGGAGGGAACGGAGCAGCGGCTTCACTATAAGCATCATACGGAGGCGAATTACTGCTTCGGAGGCGAGGGCGAAGTGGTCGAGGTCGCCACCGGCAAAACCTGGCCGCTGAAGCCGGGATCGCTCTATGTGCTCGACAAGCACGACGAGCACATCGTGCGCGCCATCAAGGGCGACCTCAGGCTGGTCTGCATCTTCGTGCCGGCGTTGACGGGCACCGAGACCCACCGCAGCGACGGCAGCTACGCGCCGGACAGCGCCGCCGGCTAGAAAAACACCGGGCGGGCTTCCGAGGTATGCTCCTTGAGCACGGTGTCGCTGGTCTGATCGATCTCGCGCAGGACCACCTCATATCCCCACAGATCGGCGATATGCTGCAGGACGCGCCGGGCGTCCTCCTCCCTTAGATAGGCCTGCTTCAGCAGCTTGTGGTGCAATATGAGGCGGCGGTCGCCCTCGAGATCGACATCGATCACCTCGATATCGGGATCGAGCCACGCCACGTCATATTGCTGCGCCAGCATCCTGCGGATGCGGCGGTAGCCACGGTCGTCATGGATCGCCGAGACCACGAGCTCCGGCTCCTCCGCATCATCCATCAAGTGGAACATCCGCCATTCGCGGATGAGGCGTGGGCTGAGGAACTGGGCGACGAAGCTCTCGTCGCGATAATTTGCCCAGACTTCCTTGAGCGTCGTCCAGGAATTGCCGTTGCCGGCGATCTCCGGGAACCACGCCCGATCCTCCTCGGTCGGATCGATGCAGATGCGATCGATGTCGCTCATCATCGCAAATCCGAGGGCATAAGGGTTGATGCCGCCGAAATGCTGGTCGTCGAACTCCGGCTGGCGGATGACATTGGTGTGGGACTGCAGGAATTCCAGGAAGGCGCCGTCGGTGATCTGGCCGCGCTCATGCAGCGCCGTCATGATCCGATGATGGCAATAGGTGGCGCAGCCCTCGTTCATCACCTTGGTCTGCTTCTGCGGGTAGAAATATTGCGCGATGTTGCGGACGATGCGCAGGATCTCGCGCTGCCACGGCTTGAGCCGCGGCGCCGCCTTCTCGAGAAAATACAGGATGTTCTCCTGCGGCAGCTCGAGCAATGCCCGTCGGATCTCGTCATTGACCCGGTCGCGCACCTTCCGCTCGGAGCCCGGCACGGTGCGCCAGAGATCATTATAGACCTGCTCCTGGTGCCGTCGCCGCTCCGCCTCGCGCCGTTCCTCGGAAAGCAGATCGGGCCGACGCTTGCGCGGATGGCGGTGAATGCCATGCGACATCAGCGCGTGCGCGGCATCGAGCAGCCTCTCGACGGCGGCCTGGCCGTAGCGCTCCTCGCAGCGCGCGACATAGCCCTTGGCGAATTCGAGATAGGCGAGAATGCCTTCGGCATCGGTCCACTGCTTGAACAAATAGTTGTTCTTGAAGAAGTGATTGTGGCCGAACGCGGCGTGGGCGATGACCAGCGCCTGCATCGTCGCCGAATTCTCTTCCATGATGTAGCTGATGCAGGGGCTCGAATTGATGACGATCTCATAGGCCAGGCCCATCAGTCCCTTGCGGTAAAAGGACTCCTGCTGGGCGAAATGCTTGCCGAACGACCAGTGCTTGTAGAATAGCGGCATGCCGATCGAAGAATAGGCATCGAGCATCTGCTCGGCAGTGATGATCTCGATCTGGTTTGGATAGATGTTGAGGCCGAACTCGCCGATCGCCACGTCGGCGATCACGTCATGGATGCGGCGAATCGTGTCGAAATTCCAATCGGCGCCTTCGAACAGGACCGTGCTCGGCTCGATATTGCTCAAGGGTTCTGCTCCTCGGCCTTCTCGCGACGCTGAAACAGATCGCGGAACACCGGGTAGATCTCCCGCCGGTGGCTGGCCCGCCGCATCGCGATTTGCGCCCCGTTGCTGCGCAGCCCGTCATAAGTGCGCCACAGCTCGCTCTTCTGCGCCACAAAGCCGGCGCGCCGCGGACCTTCGTCGCTGCCGACCTCGAGATAGGCGAAATACTGCACGGCGGGAAGAATTTCCTCGATGACCAGCCGTTCGGTGCGCGCCGCATCGGTGCTGGAATTGTCGCCGTCCGACACCTGCGCGGCATAGATGTTCCAATCCTGCGGGCTGAACCGCTCGGTAACCACCCGGCGCATCTCCTCGAAGGCCGACGACACCAATGTGCCGCCGGTCTCGGTGCCGTGGAAGAAGGTCTCCTCGTCAACCTCCTTCGCCTCGTGCGTGTGCCGGATGAACACCACCTCGACATGGCGGTAACGCCGCGACAGGAAGAGGTGCAGCAGCATGAAGAAACGCTTGGCCAGGTCCTTCATATGCTCGGTCATCGATCCCGAGACATCCATCAGGCAGAACATGACGGCTTGTGCGATCGGCTTCGGATAGCGTTCGAAGCGGCGGTATCTGAGATCGATCGGGTCGATATAAGGAACCCGTCGCGTCTTGCTGTCGAGTGCCGCCAGTTTGTCGCGCAGCCAGGCGAGCTGGACCTCGTCGCCACCGCTTTCCTCGAGCTCGAGAATTTGCGCCCGGATCTCCTCGAGATCGTCGAGACGCGGCCTTCTCAGCGCAATGCGCCGCGACAGCGAGTTCTGCATCGTGCGCTTGAGCGCCAGATTGGCCGGGGATCCTGCAACCATGTAGCCGGCACGGCGCCATTGTTCGCTCTCGAGCGTCGTGACCCGCTTCTTGGCGAGGTCGGGAAGCTCGAGATCGTCGAGGAACAGGTCGATGAACTCCTCGCGCGACAGCACGAAGCGGAAATCG
Source organism: uncultured Alphaproteobacteria bacterium (assembly GCA_963744915.1). GTDB lineage: Bacteria > Pseudomonadota > Alphaproteobacteria > Rhizobiales > Aestuariivirgaceae > DATAFF01. Next base: position 91,564 of record CAVUUY010000016.1, on the reverse strand, counting down.
TCCTCGCCGCCGCCATCGGGGCTGCCCTCAGATCCGCGGCCGCCGCGGCCGCCGCTTGGCCGCTCGATCGTGTCGCCTTCGATGAACTTCTTGTTGCCCGGCAGCACATGGTCCTTGGAGCCGGTCTCGCTGTCGCGGCGCAGTGTCGGCTCGCGCACGCCATCGATCGGGATCGAGATCTCGCCTCCCTGATCGAGGCCCTTGATGTCACGCTCTTTGGTGCTGTCCCTGACGGCCCGCTGCACGAGGGCCTTGGCCCGCCTCAAAAACCGCTGTCGGTTGGCGAGGCTTTTTCCACCGGGATTGAGGCGACGGTCGACGATATGCATCTATCTCCACTCCGGAGCGATGTGAATCAGCCGGCCTGTTTCACCCTCATGTACCATTCCACCAGACGGCGCACTTGCCGCTCCGTGTAGCCTCGGGCGACCATACGCTCGAGGAATTCAGCATGTTTCTTCTCCGTGTCGCTGTCCTTTTTCGAACCGAAGCTGATGACCGGCAGCAATTCCTCGACCTGGCTGAACATCCGCCGCTCGATCACCTCGCGGATCTTCTCATAGCTGGTCCAGGAGGGGTTGCGGCCGCGGTTCGAGGCGCGAGAGCGCAGCGCGAACTTCACGACCTCGTTGCGGAAATCCTTGGGATTGGCGATTCCGGCCGGCTTCTCGATCTTGGTCAGCTCCTGGTTCAGGAGCTCGCGGTTGAGCAGCTGACCGGTATCGGGATCCTTGAAGTCCTGATCCTCGACCCAGGCATCGGCATAGTCGACATAGCGGTCGAACAAATTCTGCCCGTAATCGTGATAGGATTCGAGATAGGCCTTCTGGATTTCGTGGCCGATGAATTCGGCATAGCGCGGCGCCAGCTCCGCCTTGATGAATTCGAGATAGCGCTTCTCGATTTCGACCGGCAGCTGCTCGCGGCGAATGGCCTGCTCCAGCACATACATGAGATGCACCGGGTCGGCCCCGACCTCGATCGTGTCGTGGTTGAAGGTCGCCGCCAGCACCTTGAAGGCAAAGCGCGTCGAGATGCCGTCCATTCCCTCGTTGACGCCCGCCGCGTCCTTGTATTCCTGCAGGCTGCGGGCGCGGGGATCGACCTCGCGGATGCTCTCGCCGTCATAGACGCGCATCTTGGAGAAGATTCCAGAATTCTCATGGTCGCGCAGACGTGACAGCACGGAGAACCGCGATAGCATTTCGAGCGTCGAGGGCGCGCAGGACGCATCCGCCAGCTCTGAGCTGCGGATCAGCTTTTCATAAATCTTCTGCTCTTCTGTGACCCGAAGGCAATAAGGAACCTTTATGACATAGATCCGGTCGATGAAGGCTTCGTTGTTCTTGTTCGTCTTGAAGCTCTGCCACTCCGCTTCGTTGGAATGGGCCATGATGATGCCCGCGAAGGGGATCGAGCCGATATTCTCGGTGCCGATATAGTTGCCCTCCTGCGTTGCCGTCAGCAACGGATGGAGCATCTTGATCGGCGCCTTGAACATCTCGACGAATTCGAGGATACCCTGATTGGACCGGTTGAGCCCGCCGGAATAGCTGTAGGCATCGGGGTCGTTCTGCGGCAGGGTTTCGAGCTTGCGGATGTCGACCTTGCCGACCAGCGAGGAGATGTCCTGGTTGTTCTCGTCGCCGGGCTCGGTCTTGCTGACCGCGATCTGGCGCAACCGCGACGGCCGCACCTTCACCACCTTGAACTTCGAAATGTCGCCGCCGAACTCATCGAGGCGCTTCACTGCCCACGGGCTCATCAGCCCGGTGAGGCGGCGGCGCGGAATGCCGTAGCGGTCCTCGAGCTTCTCGCCCATCTGCTCCGGGTCGAACAGGCCGAGCGGACTCTCGAACACAGGGCTGATCTGCCCGGAGGCCTTGAGCACATAGATCGGATGGATCTCCATCAACGCCTTGAGGCGCTCTGCCAGAGACGACTTGCCGCCGCCGACCGGACCGAGCAGATAGAGGATCTGCTTGCGCTCCTCGAGGCCCTGCGCGGCATGGCGGAAAAAGCTGACGATCCGTTCGATCGTCTCTTCCATGCCGAAGAATTCGTAGAAGGCCGGATACATCCGGATGGTTCGGTTCATGAAGATGCGGCCGAACCGTGGATCGCGCGAAGTATCGACAAGCTCAGGCTCTCCGATAGCCGCAAGAATGCGTTCCGGAGCCCCCGCATACATCATCGAATCGTCGCGGCAGCCTGCCAGATATTCTGACAGCGACATCTCTGTCTCGCGCCTGGCGTCGTAAGACTTGGCAAATGACGAGAACAGGTCGTTGTGGTCGAGCATGGTCTTGTCGCTTCGGTTGGTCCTAGCACAACTAGGGAACGCGTCGAGGGTTTCTTCGCGCTGTGGGACAGGAGATCACGAGCCGGTCCGGACGTCTCATTAATTTGGTGTCATTTGCACAGCTCGCGTCAGGCTGATTGTCGCAGAACTATGATCGAGCAGCTTTCCGGCGGAGTTGGGGCCAGTTTAAAGGAATGGATTAAGCTCAGCAACTCCAATGGGTTGAAACCGGCGCTAACGGCAGCCATGGCGGCCGCCGCGGGCGATCCGGCAGAGATTAGCATACGATAATCTCGGCTGTGGTTCAGCGCCGCTCGCGCGCTCTCCTGACCGCTTCTTCCGGTGCCGGCGCCACCGAATCACGCGGCTGCCGTCCCGAAAACAAAATCCGCTCGGGCCCGACCGCGCCGCCGGTGATGACGAAGCTCATCGCTTCATCGAAACTCAAATCCGTGAGCACAACCTTGGCCATCGGGACGATCTCGAGGTAGCCGGAGGTCGGGTTGGGCGTCGTCGGAATGAAAACGGCGGCAAGCTGCTCGCCGGTGTCGCGGTCGGTCAGGGTGCGGGTGATCAGGCCCACCGCCTTCATGCCGGGCGTGGGAAACTCGATCAGCGCGACCCGCTGGGTCTGCTCGGGCCGGACGTTCATGACGTCCACCAGCCGCTTGGTGGCGCCATAGACCTTCTTGACGAAGGGCAGGCGCTCGAGCGTCGACTCGACCCAGCTGATGATCCGGCGGCCGATGACGAAAGACGCCGCGAGGCCGAGGCAATAGAGCCCCGCTATGGTGATGACGATGGCGAGCGTCCATTGAAACCACGGATCGAGCAGGAAGGAGGAGACGACGCTGCCGCCGCTGTCGAACTGGCGCGCCAGCCAATTGGCGGCAGGGCTGCCGAAGCGCGCCAGCAGCTCGAGGACGAATTCGAAGACGATCCAGGTGACCCACAGCGGCACCACCGTCAGGAGACCGGTCAGGACATTTCTCTGAAAACGCGACGCCATGCTTGAGCCCGCCAATTTCCTGTGCGTTGCCGTCCGGCACAGTAGTTCCAAGCCGGCGGCGCTGACAATCGCCCTTCCAGGCGAGCGCCCGTTTCCGGTACCGTCCAGAGGCACCGCCAATATGCTTTTCAGGGAACGCCATGAAGATAAAGCGCCTGGAGACCTTCTCGACCCGCGATGTCGGGTTTGTCCGGGTGACCGCCGAAGACGGCGCCCAGGGTTTCGGCCAGGTATCGCCCTACAATGCGGACATCACCTGCACGGTGTTTCATCGCCAGGTGGCGCGCTGGGCGCTCGGCGAGGACGCGAGCGAAATCGAGCGGCTGGTGTCGCTGATCCCCGAGCGCGAGCACAAATATCCGGGTTCCTATCTTTTCCGCGCCCTGGCGGGTCTCGATACCGCCCTTTGGGACCTCAAGGGCAAGCGGGCCGGAACGAGCGTGTGCGCGCTGCTGGGCGGCACGCCGCGTCCGTTCCCGGTCTATGCTTCGAGCATGAAGCGCGGCGAGATCACCCCCGAGGACGAGGCCCGCCGCTTCGCGGCGCTGCGCGAACGGTTCGGCTTCGATGCGTTCAAATTCCGCATCGGCAAGGAATGCGGTCACGACGAGGATGAGTGGCCGCACCGCACCGACGAGATCGTGCCGCTCATCCGCCGGACCCTGGGCGGCGACGTCCGCCTGCTGGTCGATGCCAACAGCTGCTACACGCCGCGCCGGGCAATCGCGGTCGGGCACATGCTCCAGGACCACGGCGTCGTCCATTTCGAGGAGCCATGCCCCTATTGGGAACATCAATGGACGCGCGAGGTGCGCCAGGCGCTCGATCTCGACGTAACGGGCGGCGAGCAGGACTGCGATCTCGCCCTGTGGCGGCACATGATCGCTTCCGGCACGGTGGACGTGGTGCAGCCCGACATCTGCTACCTGGGCGGCATCTGCCGGATGCTGAAAGTGGCGGAAATGGCCGCGGAATCCGGCCTTCCGGTTACCCCGCACTCGGCCAACCAGAGCCTTGTCACGGTTTTCACGCTGCATGTGATGGGGGCGCTGGCCAACGCTGGACCTTACGTCGAGTTCTCGATCGAGGGCCCCGACTACTACCCCTGGGAGGTCGGCCTGCTGGCGACGCCGCTCGTCGCCAGGGACGGCAAGGTGGCGATCCCGGACGGTCCCGGCTGGGGGGTCGAGATCGCGCCGGACTGGCTCGAGCGGGCCCATCGCGAGGTCAGTGAAAGCGGATAAAAAAGCGGCCGGATTGTCGCCCGGCCGGCTCAAGGGATCCGAAACATCGCAGGAGGACTGACGATGTCCGGGCAAATGCGAATCCAGCTTTAGAGCGCCGGAAATGCCTTGGCAATTGCTCTTGTGCAGCGCAGCGAAATTTTCTTGATGCACTGCACAAAGACGGTGCAAGCGCCGCGTTTTTGTTCCCGGCTTGCGCAGAAAATCGGCAACCCGCGACCGATCCCCCTGGGTTCTCCCTTAAGTAAGTCGGGGATAGAGGGATTTCAACCTCGTATAGGTCTCCCGCCACAGCCGGTAGCGATGGCTCATGCGCTCCACCTCCGCCGCCGCGGGGCGGAACAGCCGGCCTTGCCCGACATAGGCCTCGATCCTGTCGAAGTCCGCGATGGCGCCGATGCCGATGCCGGCCACGAAGGCGGCGCCGAGGCAGGAGCCGGGGTGGCGATCGATCCGGCGCACCGGCAGGCCAAGCCCGTCGGCGGCGATCTGCAGCCACAGATCGCTCGCCGCCCCGCCATCGGCGGCGAACACCCGCGACGCTGCGAGGCCGTTTTCGGCAAAGATCTCGAGGTGGTGGCGGAAGCCGAAAACGATCCCCTCGAGTGCCGCCCGCCACACATGGCCGAGCCGGTGATGGAGGCCGAGCCCGACGATCGTCCCGCGGGCATGGGGATCCATCAGCGGCGTTTTCTCCCCGAGAATATAGGGCAGGAACAGGAGATCGCCGCCCGGACCGGCCTCGCTCGCCATGGCATCCAGCCATTGGTGCGGCGACCGCCCGGCCGCCCTGGCTTCCGCCGCCTCGGCACCCGCAAAACGCGCGAGGATCCAGTTCAGGAGATTGCCGCCGGACGCCATGCAGCCATTGGGAAACCACAAGCCCGGCACGATGTGGTGGTCGATGAACAGGCGGCGGTCGGTGACCGGCCGGTCGGCGGCAAGCAGGATGTCCGCCGCCCCGCCGAATTTGAGCACCAGATCGCCGTTCCGCCGCGCCCCGCAGACGAAGGCCGAGGCGACGTGGTCGGCGCAGCCCGCCACCACCGGGATTCCGGGCGCCAGACCGAGATGGCGCGCCGCCGCCGCGGTGACCGTGCCGACGATCTCCTGGCTCTGGCGGATGGGCGGGAGGATGGCCCGCTCGATGCCGGCCAGCGCCAGCAGCCGGTCGTCGAAAACGCCGTCAAAAAGTGCTGAAAAACCCGACTCGAGAGCCCAATTATGCTCGATTCCGACGCTGTTTGTGACCATCCAGGTGACATAATCGGAGGCACCGAAAACATGCTGCACTGCAGCAAAAATTTCCGGCTCATGCTCCCTCAGCCACATCAGCTTGGGGCCGACCAGCTGCTGGCTGTAGCCGGTCCCGGTCAGCGCCAGGAATTCCGACTCCGCCATTCCGGCAGCGAAGCGCTCGAGCTCCCGGACCGCCCGCGCATCGTTCTGCTGGATGCTGCGGCGGAGCACGGCGCCCTGACCGTCGAGGAGCACGATTGCCGGCAGCATGCCGGTCACCCCGATGCCGGCGATCGCCTCCGGCCGAAACCCGCAGGTCGAGACCAGCTCGCGGCTGATCGCGCCGACATTCGCCCACCACTCCGCGGGATCCTCTTCCGCCCAGTTCAACTCCGGCGTGTAAAGCGTCGCCGGCCGGCTCGCCACCCCGAGCGTGGCGCCTTCGCTGTCGATCACGATGCCGACCGTCGAGGTGGTGCCGATGTCGAGCCCGAGCAGGAGAGCCATGGTCAGCGCAAACTTCGCACCTTGTCCATGAAGCGCGCGACGCGGCCGCGCTCGACCCGGTTGAAGGTCTTGCCCTCGACCTTGAAATGCGTCCCCACCACTGCCCCGTCGCCGATTGCCAGGATCTCGGCGACGCTGTCGATGGTCACCCCGGTATTGGCGAACACCGGCGTGCCGGGCACCGCCGCCTTGGCCTCCCTGAGCCGCCCGACCTCGACCGCCTCGCCGGTCATCGGCCCGGACACCAGGACGACGTCGGCCAGCGACGAGAAAACCGCATTGCGCGCCCGCTGGCCGATGCTGCGGTTGCCGAGCGGCGAGGCGAATTCCGCATTGATGTTGAACAGGAGCTTGAGGTCGGGCCGCCCGCCATCGGCGCGCAGCCGCAACGCGGTGGCGGCATCGGGAACCCACAGGCCCATGTCGGATTCATAAACGCCGGTGAAGATTTCCCGTGCGAAACCTGCAGCGCTGGCAATGGCCAAAGACACCGTCGCCACCGGGTCCCAGAGGTAATTGACCCCGAACGGCACGCGGATCATCGGCTTGAGCTGGCCGACCGCAAAGGCGAAGGCGGCGAGCGACACCGGCGTTGCCTCGAGCAGATAGGGGCGGTCGTTCTCATTGCCGAACATCACGGCATCGACGCCGCCATCCTGCAGCGCCTCGATGTCGCGCGCGGCATCGTCGATCACCTTGGCCATGCCGCCCGCCGCGTCGTGCAGCGGCGAACCGGGCAGCGCGCAGAGATGGATCATGCCGATGATCGGCTTGTCGGCCCCGAATGTGTCCTTCAGCATGCTCGAACCATGCTCCTCAATTCCGGCGCGGCGGCCGCGGCAGGGCCCGCCCGGTGGTGGCGTCGAAGAGGTGGACCTCGCGCCGGTCATAATGGAAGCTTATCCTTTCGCCGGGCGCGGCGGAGAAACCGCGGGGGCAGCGTATCATGATTTCGGGACTGCCCGGATGGCCGAGCGAGGCCACCAGGATGACCTCGGGCCCCAGCACCTCGGTGGCGACCGCATGGGCATCGACCGACTGGCCCCGCTCCGGCGCGAGATGGAAATCCTCCGGCCTCAGCCCGACGATCACCGCCTGGCCGGCCTGCCGGTGGACCAGCTCGGCCTGGTCCTCGGGCAGCCTCAGCACGGTGCCGTCGAGGACGGCCGAGAGGCCGCCCTCCGGCGCCGGCTCGAGCCGGCCTTCGAGCAGGTTCATCGGCGGGCTCGCCAGAAAGCCGGCGACGAAGGTGTCGACCGGCTCGCGATAGACCGCCATCGGCGCGCCGGTCTGGACGACGATGCCGTCGCGCATTATGCAGATGCGTTCGCCCATGGTCATGGCCTCGACCTGGTCATGGGTGACATGCACGATGGTGGTGCCGAGCTGCCGGTGCAGCTTGATGAGCTCGGTGCGCATCGAGGCCCTGAGCTTGGCATCGAGATTGGACAGCGGCTCGTCGAGCAGAAAGGCCTTGGGCTCGCGAACCAGCGCCCGCCCGAGCGCCACCCGCTGCCGCTGCCCGCCCGACAGCTCGCGCGGCTTGCGGCCGAGCAGCTCGCCGATCCCCAGCATCGCGGCGATGTTGCCGATCCGGCGCGCGATCTCGTCGCCGCCGATCCGCCTGAGCTTGAGACCGAAGGCCAGGTTCTGCGCCACCGTCATATGCGGATAGAGGGCGTAGTTCTGGAACACGATGGCAATGTCGCGCCGCGCCGGGTCGACATCGTTGACGGCCCGCCCGCCGATGCTGATCGTGCCGCGCGACACGCTTTCGAGCCCGGCGATCATGCGCAGCGTGGTGGATTTGCCGCAGCCCGAGGGTCCGAGCAGGATCATGAACTCGCCATCCGCGATGTCGAGCGACACGCCACGCACCGCATGCACCCCGTTGGGGTAGATCTTGTCGACCTGGTCGAGAGCGATTTGCGCCATGAAGGGTGATTTTCCGATCAGGTGAGGGAGCGCATGAAGCGGTAGAGAAAGGCCGTCAGCGCCATGACGATGCCCATCAGCACGATTGCCATGGCCGACGCCTCGCCGATATTCAGGCTGACGAAGGCGGTGCGATAGATGAAGTAGCTGACGAGATCGGTCGACACCCCCGGCCCGCCCCGCGTCATGATGTAGATGAGGTCATAGGTGCGCACCGCGAAGATGAGGCGGATGAGCAGCGTTACCACGATGACCGGCAGCATCAAGGGCAGCGTGATGTGCCAGAACGACTGGAGCGCGTTGGCGCCGTCGACACGGGCTGCCTCATAGGGCTCGCGCGGCAGTGCCGACAGGCCGGCGAGCAGCAGGACGATCATGAACGACACCTGGTGCCAGATGTCGACCATGATGATCGTCCACAACGCCACCTTGGTGCTGCCGAGCCAGTTGACGGGCGCGATGGCGGCAAGGCCCAGCAGGTAGTTGAAGATGCCGAGCGAGGGATGCAGGAACATCCGCCAGATGAGGCCCACCACCACCGGGTTCATCAGCAGCGGGCAGAGCAGGATGGCGTAATAGACCGGCTTCATCCGCTCGACCGTGTTCAGCATCAGCGCCACCGTGAAGCCGAGCAGGAATTCCAGCACCACCACGGCCACGACGAAGAACGCGGTGAGACCGAGGCTGTGGCGGAACTCGGGATCGCCCAGGGCGTGGCGATAGTTGGCGGCACCGCTGAAGCTGTCGAAATTGGGATTGATCAGCGTGTAGTCGTGGACCGAGGTGAACAGCGCCCAGAACACCGGAAACAAGATGACGACGAACAGGGTGGCGAGGGCGGGGCCGGCCATCATCCAGCCGAATCGCGCATCGGCTCGATCGATCGCTGTCCTCGCCACCGCCCTAATGCTCCATTGCCAATTTGCCTACTGCCTACTGCCTGAAGGGCCCCTCATCCGCCCCTCCGGGGCACCTTCTCCCCGTTGAAGAACGGGGAGAAGGGAAAATGGGGGTGAGGGGCCACTTGCCGGCGAAGCGAGCATTGCCTATTGCCTATTGCCTATTGCCACCGCGCTATTCTTTCAGCTTGCCGTCCTTTTTCGCGAGCTCGATGAACTCGGTCTTGACCTTCGCCAGGGCATCCGCCGACTTCTTCTCGCCGGCGACCGCCAGGCTGAGCTCGCGCCCGAGCACCTCGACGAGCTGCGGCGTGTAGGTGAAGACCGGGAAATTGTGGCTGGTCAGCAGCATCTGCTTCAACGCCTTGGCATAGGGATATTTGGCATTGACCTCGGGATCGTCGAACACGTCGGTCCGGGTCGGCGAGCCGCCCTGCAGCGCCCGCTTCTTCGTCGTGTCATGCGACTCGACCCATTTCAGGAAAGTCCATGCCGCGTCGGGATTGGGGCTCGATTTCGGGATTGCCCAGCCCCAGGCGCCGTTGAGGCTGGCGCCGCTCCCCGGCGTCGGACCGGGCACCGGCATGATCTCGACCTTGCCGACCACCGCCGACTTGGCCGGATCGTCGATCGCCGCGCGGAAGAAATTGTAGGTGATGTAGCTGTAGGCCTTGCCCTGGGCCATGACGTTGAAGGCCTCGTCGAACGAGAAGCTCGCCGAACCGACCGGACCGTATTTGTTGACGTTGATCGCATATTGGTCGAGCGCCGCCACCCCCTTCTCGTTGTCGAAGGTCGGCTTCCAGGCATCGTCATGATATTCGTCGCCATTGGCGAAAAGATAGTTCGACCACTCCATGGCGATCGGATCGGGACGCAGGCCCTGGTTGACCACGCCATGCATGCCGTCCTTGGTGAAGAACGCCACCTGCTTCAGATATTCGTCCCAGGTCTTGGGCGGCGCCAGATCGAAGCCGTTGGCCGCCTTGAAGTCGGCCTTGTTCTTGTCGTTGTCGATGAGGTCCTTCCGATAGAGCAGCCCCATGGCGTAGTTGTAGAAGGGCAGCATGTAGGTCACGCCGTCCACCTTGCCGACCAGGTCCATGAGCTTCGGGACGTAGACGGAGGTGTCGATCTTGTCGGCCGCGATCCTGTCGTCGAGCGGCGCCAGCCACCCCGCCTTGGTGAATTCGCCGACCCAGTAGAAATCGACGACGATCGCCGAATAGCTGCCCTTCGGCGCCACCAGCTGCGGCACCAGCTTGGTGTGCATCTCGGCATAATTGACCACCTCGAGATTGACGTCGATCCCGGTTTTGGCCTTGAACTCCGGCAGCAGCGTCTTGACATATTCCGTGTCCGGCACGCCTTCCATGAGGATGCTCACGGTCTCGGCCGCCGCCGGTGCGGCGAGCGCGCCCGCCAGCACCGTGCCGATCATCATTTGCCTGATCATCTCGAACCTCCCGATTTGGGCCCATGATTGTTGATGGCTGTCACTTGAGGGCCCCAAGCGACAGTCCCTTGATCAAGTGTCGGCGCAGATAGGGCAGCAGCGCAAACACCGGGATGAGCGACAAGACTGTGGCGGCCGCCAGCGGCGCGATCTCGACCCCGGCATGCGTCTCGAGCGCCGCCAGCCCGACCGGCAGGGTCTGGGTGTCGGGTCCGGACAGCACCAGCGCAAACAGGAACTCGTTCCAGCTCAGGATGAAGCCGAGCAGGCCGGCGGCGAGAATTCCCGGCGCCGCCGCCGGCACGGCGATCAGGCGGAAAGCCTGCCAGCGGGTCGCGCCATCGACCCGCGCCGCCTCCTCCAGCCGCTGGACGTCGCCCTCGAAGAAGGCCACCAGCATGAAGGCGAGGAACGGCAGCGCGAATGTCAGATGCGCGATGACGATCGCGGTGCGGCTCTGCATCAGCCCGGCCAGCAGGAACATGCCGAACAGCGGCAGCAGCAGGATGATCGGCGGCAGCATCTGGCTGGCAAGGACGCCGAGCCTGAGCACCGGGCCGCCGGTGTTGAACCGCGCGAAGGCATAGGCCATGGCCGTGGCGATCGGCAGCGCGATCGCGGTGGCGAGCAGCGCGATCGCCAGGCTGTTGGCGAACCACAGCAGGAACGGCTTGCCGATGAAGATCTCGACATAGTTCATGAGGCCGATGGTGCCGATCTCGGGCGGGATCTTGTAGGCGGTGAGCTTGTCGGTCAGGCTGACCCGCAGCACCCACAGCAGCGGCAGCAGGATCATGGCCGAGAACAGCGCCAGGATCACATGCGGCAGGGCATCGGCAAGAAATCGGCGCATCGTCAGTCCATGCGCACGCCGCCGGTGACGTTGATCGCTTCACCGGTGATGAACTGCGCCAGGTCGGAGGCGAGGAACAGCACGACCTTGGCGACGTCCTCGGGCTCCTCCAGGCGCCCGAGCGGGGTCTGCGCGACATATTCGGAAATGACCGCTTCGGGGGTGGCGCCGCGGAGCTCCGCCTCCCACACGATTTCCCGCTCCTGCATGGCGGTTCTGACGAAGCCGGGGCAGATGCAGTTCACCCGGATGCCCTTGTCCGCCACCTCGCGCGCCAGCGCCTGGGTGAACCCGACCACGGCGAACTTGCTGGCCGAGTAATGCGCCAGATAGGGGGCGCCGACCTTGCCGGCGAGCGAGGCGGTGTTGACGATTACCCCGGGGCGGCCGGCGGCGAGAAAATGCCGGATGGCGAGCTGGTTGGTCAGGAACACGCCGCGGGCATTGACGGCGAAATTGACCTCCCAATCCTCGTCGGTCAGGCTCTCGACGGGCGCCATGCTCGACACCCCGGCATTGGCGCAGAGGATGTCGTAGCCGCCGAAATCCTGCTCGATCTGGCTGAAACAGGCCGTGACGCTGTCCCTTGAGCGGACATCGACCGGATAGGCCTGCGCCCGGCCGCCGACCTCGCCGGCAACCGTTCTGGCACCCTCGAGATCGCGGTCGGCGACAGCGGTGCGCACGCCATGTCTGGCCAGCATCTGGACGATCGCCCGGCCGATCCCGGTTGCGGCGCCCGTCACGATGGCTCGTTTTCCATCAAGATCGAGAAGCATTGCCGGGCCATTATTCATGACCCGCCGCAGGTCAGCAAGCGCGCTCGTCGCCCGCATTCTTTCCGGCATTGAGAAGCGGCTGCGGTTGGGCTATCGCTGGCTGCCCGAATCCGTTCTCCAGGGGGATGCCAGATGAAGCTGTCGGACTTCAAGGTTCTGACTTTCGACTGCTACGGAACTTTGATCGACTGGGAAACCGGGATGCTCGAAGCGCTGGCGCCGCTCGTTGGCCGCGTCAAGCCGCCGCCGGGCGGTGAGGCGGTGCTCGCCGCCCATGCCCGCCACGAGCATGCCCAGGAGGGTTGGACGCCGACCCGCCGCTACGGCGACCTTCTGGCCACCGTCCACAAGCGGCTCGCCGAGGAATGGGGCGCCGCCGCCACGTGGGACGAGGCGGTGGCTTACGGCCGCTCGATCGGTTCCTGGCCGGCCTTTCCCGACACCGTCGAGGCGCTCGCCTATCTGAAGCGACATTTTCGGCTGGTCATTCTCTCCAATGTCGACAATGCGAGCTTTGCCGCGAGCCATGCCCGGCTCGAAGTGCCATTCGATGCCGTCTACACGGCCGAGGACATCGGCAGCTACAAGCCCTCGCCGCGCAATTTCGAATACATGCTGGAGAAGCTCGAGACCCTGGGGCTCGACAGGAAGGACGTGCTCCACACCGCCCAGAGCCTGTTCCACGACCACGGGCCGGCGAAGCAGGCCGGGCTCGCCAGCTGCTGGATCGACCGGCGACACGACCGCGGCGGCGGCTTTGGCGCAACCGTCAAGCCCGAGGCGACGCCGGGTTACGACTTCCGCTTCGTGAGCCTCGCCGAGATGGCGAGCGCGCACCGCAAGGAGTTGCAAGGGTGACCCTGTCCGCCCTCGCGGTGTTCGCCGCCGCGCTGATGGTTGCGGCCGGCTCGCCGGGCCCGAGCATTGCCGCCTTGGTCGCCCGCGTCCTGACCAACGGCCTCAGGGAGGTGGTGCCGTTCCTTGTCGCCATGTGGATCGGCGAGGCGGTGTGGCTGACCCTGGCGGTCGCCGGAATGGCGGCCATCGCCGCGACGCTCGGCCATCTCTTCATCCTGCTGCGCTATGCGGGTGCTGCCTACCTGATCTACCTTGCGCTCAGGATGTGGAATGCGCCGCTCGCCATCGACGACCGCCGGCCGCCCGCTCCGCAGCTGCCGTGGAAGATGTTCGGCGCCGGCCTGGCGGTGAGCCTCGGCAACCCCAAGATCATGGTGTTCTACCTGGCGCTCCTGCCGACCATCGTCGACATCGCTCATGTCGGCATGATCGGCTGGGCCGAGCTCGTCGCGACGATGCTCCTGGTCCTGATCGCCGTCGATTTGGCCTGGGCTCTGCTCGCCGCCCGCGCCAGGCGGCTGCTGTCGAGCCGCCGGGCCGTCCGGATCGCCAACCGGACCGGCGCCGTCGTCATGGCCGGCGCCGCCGCCACCATCGCCGCGAATTGAGGCTCAGGCGGATTCGCGGTCGAACGCCGTGGCGGTGATCCCGGCCTCGCGCAGCAGGTGCTTGCGCACCTTGCCGGTCGGCGTCTTGGGCAGGGCCGCCACGATGTCGAGGAAGCGCGGCACCATGAAGCGCGGCATGCGCGGCTCGAGAAAGTCGATGAGCTGCTGCGGCCCGGCCGCGCGATCCGGCTTGAGCACCAGCGCCGCCATCACCTCGTCCTCGCCATGCTCCGAGCGCACCGGATAGACGGCGCACTCCGCGACGTCCGGGTGCTGGGCGATGATGCCCTCGACCTCCATCGAGGAGATATTCTCGCCGCGCCGCCGGATGGTGTCGCGCAGCCGATCGGTGAAATGGAAATTGCCGTCCCCGTCCTGATGACCGGCATCGCCGCTGTGGAGCCACAGATTGCGCCACATCGCGACCGTCGCCTCCGGCTGCTGCCAATAGCCGAGCATGGTCACGCCGGGGACCTTGGGTCGCACCGCGATCTGGCCGGTCAGGCCGGCTGCGACCGCGCGATCGTCGTCGTCGATGATGGCGACCTCGAACAGATCGGACCGGACCTTGCCGACGATCTGGTGGTGCCGCACCTTGCTGCCGAGCGGCATGGCGAGCGGCGCATTGACCTCGGTCGATCCGTAGGCGGTCGCCACCCTGACGCCGAAGCGCGCGATGAAGTCGTCGAGATCGGCAAGCAGCGGGCACATCAGGATCTTGCGCAAGCTGTGGTCGCTGTCGTCCGCCCGCCGCGGCTGGCGCTGCAGGAAGTTCGCCATGGCGCCGAGCAGGTAGGTTGCGGTTGCCCGGTGGCGGCGGATGTCGGCCCAGAAATTGCTGGCGCTGAACTGGCGCGGCACGATGGCGGTCGCGCCCTTGATCGCCGCACCGAGCAGCACGCCCCATTTTCCCGCGACATGAAACAGCGGCAGGCCGGCCGTGTAGTAGATGTCGTCCGCGCCGATCTCGATGACCGATGCGCAGCCATTGGCATATTCATAGGCGTGGACATGCGACACCATCACGCCCTTCGACTTGCCGGTGGTCCCCGAGGTGTACATGATCGCCTTGAGGTCGCCGGGCTGCACCGCGCGCTCGATCGGGCGGTCATCGCCGCCATAGAGGCTGTCGAGCTTGAACGTCTCGAGCGCTGCGAGGCTTGCCGGCTGGGCCCCATCCTGCGGGCACGCGAAGCACCGCCGCAGCGCCCCGACATCGCCGCCGAGCGCCGCCACCCGGTCGAGCCACCGTTCCCCGATCAGCATCGAGCCGGCGCGCGAGTCCTTGATCACATGCGCCAGTATGTCGCCGCGATAGGCGGTGTTCACCGGCACCTCGACGACCCCGAGCTTGGCGCAGGCAAGCCACGCGACCACGAGATCGAGGCCGTCGGGAAGCATGGTGAGCAGCGTGTCGCCGGCAGCGATCCCCTGCGCCTCCATGCCCCGGGCGAGCCGGTTCGCCAGCCGATCGGCCTCGCGATAGGTGACGGCGCGGTCCTCGAAGACGAGCCAGGGCTGGTCCGGCCGATCGGCCACCCGGTGGCGGAGCACATGGACGATGGTGCGCTCGGAGAGGGGAATCGACATGGATGTTCCAAAGTGCTGGAGGCCATGGTTAGGATAGCCGAACCAGGATTGCAATCCCACCCTGACCGAAGGAGAACCGCATGACCGCGGCCATGAGAGTCGAGCGCGATGGCGCCATCGCCTGGATCATTCTCGACAACCCGAAGAAACTCAACGCCATGACCATCACGGCCTGGCAGGAGCTGGGCGAGCATGTCCGCGCGCTCAATGCCGATCTCGCGGTGCGCTGCGCCATCGTCGCCGGCGAGGGGCGGGCCTTTCTCGCCGGCCACGACATCGCCGAGATCAACGAGCATTGCGACGACATCCAGTCCGGCAAGGTCGGGGCGACGCAGCTGCGCGAATGGCAGAAGGCGCTCCAGGAGACGACGCGGCTGATCCGGCTGGCGCGCTTCCCCTTCATCGCCGCCGTCCAGGGCTATGCGGTCGGCGCCGGTTGCGAACTGGTCTTCGCCTGCGATCTCGTGGTGGCCGCGGAGGGCGCGCAGTTCGGCTTTCCCGAGGTCAATATCGGGGCGACGATCACCAATGGCGGCACCTTCTTCATGAGCCGCAAAATCGGCATCGCCAAGGCCCGCGAGCTTGCCTATACCGGCGAGTTCATCACCGCCGAGGAGGCGCATCGGATCGGGCTCGTCAACCGCCTGGTGCCGGTCCAGCAGCTGCGGGCCGAAGCGCGCAAGCTGGCGGAGCGCATCGCCACCCGCGCGCCGCTGGCGGTTCAGCTGCACAAGGTGATGCTGGACAGGGGCCTCGAAGCATCGCTCGAAACCATGCTGCATTTCGAGACCGAGTGCATGATTCACGCCAATCTGTCACGCGACTGCACCGAGGGCACCCGCGCCTGGCTCGAGCGCCGCCCGCCGCATTTCACCGGCAGCTAGACCGCTGCGCCACGAGGGTTGCCGTCAGCCCGGCGAACATCGCCTCGGGGAAGGGGGCGCCGACCGGCTGCGCGCCGGGATCGCGCCGCATATGCATGATCAGCGCTTCCTGTCGCGAAACCGCTTCCCCGCTGTCGTCGCGATACATCGTCAGCAGGAGATGCGTCCGCTTGGGATCGAGGTCGAGGAGCTGGCAGTCGACATGGATGGCCTCGCCGTCATGGCAGTCCTTGAGGAAGGTGGTGCGCGCCTCGAGCGTGTAGATCGTGCACAACGTCTGGTCGCGATAGGCCGGGGTCAGGCCATAAAGCGCAAAAAAATCGTCGGTTGCCCGGCTGAAGGCCAGATTGAACGCGAACGGCGCCATGCGCCCGTCGCCGGCGAGCCACTCGCCGGTGACAGTCCGCCGGTAGACCACCGCAAACCCGTTCATGTTGGCTCAGGCACGCCCGAGGAAGTCGCGCTTGCCGATGCCAAGCCCGGCGTGGCGCAGGATGTCATACGCCGTGGTGTAGTGGAAATAGAAGTTGGGAAGCGCGAAATAGAGAAGATAGGTCATGCCGTCGAAGGTCACCGTGTCGCCGCCGACCTTCAGCTCGATGCTCCGGATGTCGGCGCCATCGAAATCCTTTTTGTCGAGCCCGGCGAGAAAGCCGCGGGTCTTCTCGAGTTCGCTGCCCGAGTTCGGCAAATGTCTTTTCATTGTCCTCGTAGCGCGGCATGTCCTTGCCGGTGAGGCGGGCGGCCGCGCCCTTGGACGAGTCGCTGACGATCTGCACCTGGCGGGAGAACGGCAGCATGTCCGGCGCCAGCCGATAGTTCAGGATCGTCTCGGCGGCGATGTTGCGTTCGCTTGCGAAGTTCTCGGCCTTGACGAGAATGCGCGACAGATTCTCGATCTGGCGGACGAAGACAGGTACGCTGGCCGTGTACATGCTGATGCCGTTCATGATGGATCCTTTTTCCATGCGAATGGGAAATCGCGTTTGACCGGGGTCGCTGCACCATAGGATAGTCGTGCCATGGCGGGTATCGCTTTTTCGTTGCATGGAAAGCGCGCCCTCGTCACGGGCGCCAGCCGCGGCATCGGCCGGGCCATCGCCGAGGGTCTGGCGGCGGCCGGGGCCGCGGTGGCGATCGCGGCGCGCCGCATCGAGCGGCTGGAGGAGACGGCCGCGGCGATCGCGAGGGCAGGGCAGGCGGCACATGCCATCGCCATGGACGTGTCGAACGTCGCCGGGTGCCGCGAAGGGGTGGCGCGCGCCGGCGAGCGCCTGGGCGGCCTCGACATCCTCGTCAACAATGCCGGATTCGAGCAGGTGGCGCCCTCGCTCGCTGTCACCGAGGAGATCTGGGACCGCATTCTCGACACCAATCTCAAGGGAGCCTTCTTCACCGCCCAGGCGGCGGCGCCGCTGATGACCGGCGGCGGCGCCATCCTCAATCTGTGCTCCCTGACCTCGACGCGCGGCATCGCGACGGCGGTGCCCTATGGTTCCTCGAAGGCGGGTCTTCTCGGCATGACCAGGGCGCTGGCTGTCGAATGGGCGCCGCTCGCCATTCGCGTCAATGCCATCGCCCCCGGCTATTTCCGGACAGCCCTGACCGAGGTCTTCTACCAGAGCGAAGCGTGGCAGCAGGCCATGCTCGCCAACATTCCGCTCCAGCGCTTCGGAGAGCTCGGCGACCTGGTCGGGGCCAGCGTTTTTCTGTGCTCCGATGCCGCCGCCTACATCACCGGCATCTGCCTGCCGGTCGACGGCGGCACGCTGGCCGGGATCTAGCGCAATAGGCAATAGGCAATAGGCAATAGGGCTCGATTCGGTCGCGCCCCCTTTTCCCTTCTCCCCGTCCTTGGACGGGGAGAAGGTGCCCCGAAGGGGCGGATGAGGGGGCTTTGCAGCCGCCTCCAAAAAAGCCCCTCAACCGGTCCTCCAGCGTGCTGTTTCTGTTGCGGAAACACCGTCGCCGCAATAGCCTGACCGATCAAGGAAGCAAATATCCTCAGGGAGAATTGATCATGCAGTGGAGCCCGAACCGGCGCGCCCTCATCCAGGCCGGCGGCGCCGCCCTTATCATTGCCGCCGGCGCCGGCAAAGGCATTGCGCAGGCCATTCCGGCATCACCGGAATCCGGCGCCGTCAAAATGGGCATCGAGCCCTGGCTCGGCTATGGCCAATGGCACATCGCGGCCAAGAAGGGTCTGTTCAAGCAGGCCGGGCTCGACAGCGTCGAGATCGTCAACTTCACCACCGATGCCGACATCAACGCGGCCCTCGCCGCCGGTCAGCTTCAAGCCGGCAACATCGCCACCCACACCGCAATGAACTTCATTGCCGCCGGGCTGCCGCTCAAGATCGTGGCGCTGCTCGATGTCTCGAAGACCGCCGATGCCATGATTTCCGACGGCTCGGTCACGACGGTCAAGGACCTCAAGGGCAAGCAGGTCGCTTATGAGGAGGGGACCACCAGCGACATTCTCCTCAACTATGCCCTCGGCCAGAACGGGATGACGATTGCCGACATCCAGAAGGTGCCCATGCCGGCCGCCGATGCCGGTGCGGCGCTGATCGCCGGCAAGGTGCCGGTGGCGGTCACCTACGAACCCTATCTCACTCTGGCGATGCAGCAGAATCCCAAGGTCAAGATGATTTACTCGGCGGGCGAGAATCCGGGCCTGATCTCCGACGTCTTCGTCGTGCGCGAGGAATTCCTCAAGGACAAGCCGGGACAGATCGTGGCCCTGCTCAAGGCCTGGGACATGGCGCTCGCCGATTATCGCAAGGATACGGCCGGCGGGCGGGCGATCATTGCCCAGGCGGTCGGGGCCAAGCCCGAGGAGCTTGCCACCGCCTTCGAGGGCGTCGTCTATTACTCGCTGGCCGAGAACAAGAGCGAGCTTGACGGCAGCTTCGCCAAGAAGGTCATTCCGGAGGTGCATGCTGCCGCGCGCAAGGCTCAGATCCTGCAGAAGGATGTCGACCTGACACAGGCGATCGACAGTCGCTTCGTGGATGCCGCAGCCAAATAGCCGGCGACCGCGCCGTCTGTTCAAACTCGGCGGGCGGATCACCGTGCTGGAGTCTTTGGCGATCTCGACCGCGGTCTTCGCCGTGCTCGGCATCGCCTGGTACGGCTTCACCGCCATGGGCCTGATCCGGCCGCTCTTCCTTCCCTCGCCGGGGCAGGTGATCAGCCGGCTCGAGGAGCTGTGGCGGAGCGGCCAGCTCGCTGCCGATGCCGGCATCAGCATCTACCGGATCGGCCTCGGCTTTCTGATCTCGACCGCGATCGCCCTGCCGATCGGCGTCCTCATCGGCTGCTACCGCGCCTGGGAAGCGGCGATCGAGCCGTTGGTCGACTTCATCCGCTACATGCCGGTGGTGGCTTTCGTGCCGCTGACCATCCTGTGGACGGGAACGGGCGACACCCAGAAGTTCCTCATCATCTTCATCGGCACCTTCTTCCAGCAGGTTCTGCTGGTCATGGACAATGTCAAATCGGTGCCGCGCAACTTCATCGATCTCGGCCGCACGCTGGAGATGCCGGAATGGCGCATCCTGCAGCGGATCGTCCTGCCTTCGGCCATGCCGGGCATCTGGGACTCGCTGCGGATCAGCCTTGGCTGGGCCTGGACCTGGCTGGTCGTCGCCGAGCTCGTCGCCGCCACCTCCGGGCTCGGCTACCGCATCACCACGGCGCAGCGGTTCTTCCAGACCGATCTCATCTTCGGCTATCTCCTGATCCTCGGCATTCTCGGTCTCGCCACCGACCAGGTGATGAAACATGTCGGCCGGCGGCTCTTTCAT
Organism: uncultured Alphaproteobacteria bacterium; assembly: GCA_963744915.1. Classification (GTDB taxonomy): domain Bacteria; phylum Pseudomonadota; class Alphaproteobacteria; order Rhizobiales; family Aestuariivirgaceae; genus DATAFF01. Next base: position 71,592 of record CAVUUY010000016.1, on the reverse strand, counting down.
CATCGCGAGGTGGCCTGATGGCCGCGCCCAAGCTCGTCATTGCCGGCCTCGGCAAGACCTACCGCACCGGGCGTGGCGATACGGTGGCGCTCCGCGGCTTCGACATTGCCATCGAGGACAATGAGTTCGTCGCCCTGGTCGGGACCTCGGGCTGCGGCAAGTCCACGCTGCTGTCCATCGCCGCCGGCCTTGAATCGCATGACGAGGGGACGATCAGCATCGACGGCGAGCCGATCACCATGCCGGGTCTCGATCGCGGCGTGGTGTTCCAGAGCTACACCCTGCTGCCCTGGTTGACCGCCCTCGGCAATGTCGAATTCGCCTTGCGGGCGGCCGGCCTGGCGGGCCGCGAGGCAGCCGGCATCGCCCGTGCCCACCTTTCCCTTGTCGGCCTCGATGGCTTCGAGAATGCCTATCCAAGCGAGCTTTCGGGCGGCATGCGGCAGCGCGTGGCCATCGCCCGGGCGCTGAGCTATCGGCCGAAAATGCTGCTGATGGACGAGCCCTTCGGCGCCCTCGACGCGCTGACCCGTCATCACATGCAGGAGCTCCTCACGGCCATCTGGGAGAAGCACCGGCTCACCGTGCTGTTCATCACCCATGATGTCGAGGAGGCGATCTATCTCTCCGACCGGGTTGCGGTGATGACCAACCGGCCGGGGCGCATCAAGTCGATCATTCCCGTGCCGCTGCCGCGGCCGCGGCGCTACGAGCTGATATCATCGCCCGCCTTCCGCAGCCTGCAGCTCGAAGTGCTGGAGGAGATCCGCAGCGAGTCGATAGCGGTCGCCGCCTTGGGGAGCGCGCTCGCATGAGCCCGGACGAACATGCCCGGGCACCTTCTCCCCGCAAGTTGCGAGGAGAAGGGAGAAATGCTGCCTCAAGCCGCTTTGAGCAGGCCTTCTGCGCGCAGCGCCTCTTTCACCTTGGGGCGCGCCGCGACCCGCTCCATGAAGGCGCGGATGTTGGGATAGGGCTTGAGGTCGACATCGAGCATCGAGGCCCAGTTCAGCACCGTGAAGGCATAGGCGTCGGCAACGCCGAACTGCTTGCCGGTGATGTAATCGCGGCCCTCGAGCTCCTGATCGAACCAAGTGAGCCGTTTGGCGAGCTTGGCCTTGATCGCCGCCTTCGCGTCGGGCGAAATCTTGGGATCCCACAACGGGGCAAAGCCCTTGTGAACCTCCGAGCCGATGAATGTCAGCCATTCCATCGCCCGGTAGCGCTCTGGTGTGCCGAACGCCGGCACCAGATTGCTCTGCGGCTTCTGGTCGGCGAGATACTGAACCAGGGTCGCGACCTCGGTCATGACCTGGCCGTTGTCCAGCCGCACCGCCGGCACGTATCCCTTGGAATTGACCTTCAGATAATCCTCGCCTTTCTCGGTCTTCCGCGCGCCGAGATCGACCTTGATCAACTCGACCGGAAGCCCTGCTTCACGGCTGACAATGTGGGGCGCCAGCGAGCAGGCACCGGGCGAATAAAACAATTCCATCGAGCAGCTCCTTTTTCCTGTTCCCCTCGCGACGGGGCCGTAGTTAAATGCAAATGCATCTTTTGTCAATGAGATGGCAGGCATGATGTTTTGGAGTTCTGGCCGATGCAGCTGACGGACTTGCCGAGCGATCCGATCGTGGCCGCCTGGGTCGCCATCGTCAGGGCCAGCAACGGCCTGATCGCGGCCGTTGCGGCCGACGGCAAGGCGGCCGGATTTCCGCCGCTCGAATGGTACGACGTGCTGTGGGAGCTCGAGCGCCGAAGTCCCGATCTGGGCCTCAGGCCGTACGAGCTGGAGCACGGGCTGCTCATTGCCCAATACAATGTCTCCCGCCTCGTCGAGCGCCTGTGCCAGGCCGGCTATGTGGAGAGGCGGCCATGCAAGAGCGATGCGCGTGGCCAGGTCCTGGTCATCACCGAAAAGGGGCGGGCAATACGGCAGAAGATGTGGCCGGTCTATCTGGCATCCATCCAGCGGCATATCGGTGCCTATCTGTCGGCCGACGAGGCGCGGGCGCTCTGTGCGCTGCTGGTGCGTGTCGTCAGGAGCAGGAGCGGCGACGACGGCCATTGCTAGGGCCGGCGCTCAGCCTCCCGCCGCGGCGATCCGCGCCGCCCGCCCGAGCCGCTGCGCCGCTGCGTCGAGGCCCGCGAGATCATAGCCGGAGAAACCGAGGATCAACCCCTCGCGCCCGTCGCCGCGCTGGCTGCGTGTCTCGGACAAGAGCACGGCCTCGACATCCGCCATGGCCCGGATCCGTCGCCCCGCCTCTGGCGGCAGCCCCGGCGGCAGATAGGCGACGAGGTGCAGGCCTTGGGCCGGGACGGCGACCTGCAACGCCGCGCCGGCCGCGTCCGCGAGTGCCGCGGCAAGCGCATCCCGTGCCGCCCGGTAGCGGCTGCGCATGCGCCGCACATGCCTGAGCAGCGTGCCGTCGGCCATGAGATCGGCGACGGCGCCATCGAGCAGGCTCGACGGGAAGCGGTCGAAACCGGCGCGCGCCGCCACGACCCGCGGCATGATGGCGGGCGGCAGGACAGCATAGGCAAGCCGCAAACCGGGGAAGAGCGTCTTGGAGAACGTGCCGAGATAGATGACCGCGTTGCCGTGAGAGAGACCGGCGAGAGCGGTAAGGGGTGGCCCGGCATATCGGAATTCGCTGTCATAATCGTCCTCGAAGATGAGGCTTCCCGCCTCCGAGGCCCAGGAGAGCAGCGCCACCCGGCGCGCCATGCTCATCGTGACGCCGGTCGGAAACTGGTGCGACGGCGTGACATAGACGGCCTTCGCGGTCGGCCCGAGACGCCGCCCCGCCTCGACGTCGAGCCCCTCGCCGTCCACCGGGACCGCGACCGGAACCTGGCCCGCGGCCGTAAACGTGTTGCGGGCCACCTTGTATCCCGGATCTTCCATCCACAGCCGATCGCCGGGCGCCAGCAATGCGCTGGCGCACAGCCGGATCGCCTGCTGCGTTCCGCTCGTCACCAGGATCGATCCGGGATCGCAGCGCAGCCCCCGATTGGCCCCGAGATACGCGGCGATCTGCTCGCGCAGGAAGCGGCTGCCGCGGGGATCGCCATAACCGAGGCTCGCCGGATCGGCCGCGACGGCATGGCGCCGCAATGCCGCTCCGAACCGCTTCAGAAGTGTCCGGTCGGCATGGGTGTGACCAAGCGTAAAGGGACGCCGGGCAGGCACCGCGGATCGATCCGGCGGATGGACGGCGGGCGCCGATGGTCGCGCCGGCAGGGTCGCGGCGACATAAGTGCCGGCCCCGCTCCTGGTCTCGACGAAGCCGTCGCTCGCGAGATGCTCGTAGGCGGCGATGATTGCGTTCCGCCTGAGCCCGAGCTGGCCTGCCAGGGCGCGGCTCGACGGCAGGCGCAGGCCCGCCCCCAGCCGACCCTCGAGGATGGCATTTCTGAGAGCCCGGTTGACCTGCAGCGACTGGTTGCCGGCAGCAGGATCGAGCTCCAGCGGAATTTCCAGCAATTCCCGTAGCATTTTCGAAGTGGTCGCCATATCGAATGCAAAATTGGCCCTATCGCCGACCATTCTAGCATGCGATGAGCCAGATTGTGAGCATTGGAGATGATGATGCCGGATGGTCAGACGCCCAGCTATGCGGTGAGCCCCGTCAACCGCGTCAAGCGTCGGCCTGACCGCGGTCACTACGATCATGAAACGGTCCACGCGCTCCTCGATGCCGCGGCGCTCTGCCACGTCTCCTATGTCATTGATGGCCAGCCCTATTGCACACCGACGCTGTTCTGGCGCGAAGGCGGCCGCCTCTATTGGCACGGCAGCAGCGCCAGCCGCATGCTGCGAAACCTGTCCTCCGGCGAGGCGGCCTGTCTTACCGTCACCCATCTCGACAGCCTCGTTCTGGCGCGCACGGGCTTCAATCATTCCGCCGACTATCGCTCGGTGATGGCTTTCGGCCGGGCGGTTCTGGTGAGCGATCCCGATGAGAAGCGGCATGCCCTCACCATGATGGTGGACCGGTTCTTCCCCGGCCGCACTGCCGGGTTGCGTCCGATGTCGCGGCAGGAATTCAGCGCAACGGCCGTCATCACCATGGCGATCGAGCGCGCTTCGGCCAAGATCCGGGCCAAGGGCGTCGGCGACGACGAGGAGGATTACCTGCTCCCGATCTATGCCGAACGGCTTCCCGTGCGAACCGTCATCGGTGCTGCCGAGCCATGCCCGCGCCTCCTGGCCGGGGTTTCACGCTCCGATGACCTCGCAGGATACCGGCCGGGCCGACCCCTCGAGGAGGCGGTGGCAGAAGCCCATGCCCGCACCTATGCCACCGCTGAAAGCGCCTGATCGGCGGTACGCCGGCAGGCATTTCGGCTGCATTTATTGCAACTTACTGGATCCGAAGCGGTTTCGTGACCATATGCCTGCCGAGAGCGGCGGCGGGCAAGGTATGACTGGGATCGCGGTGCCGTGTCTGCAGGATCTGTCGATAGACCACCAACGGTTTCAGTGCATTCGGGCGGGAGTCCGCCGCACCGGGGCTGGCTCGGGCGTTTCGTCTTTGGCTTGGATGACTGGCTCTGCCGGCGCTTTGGCGTCATCGAATTTTCCACGCACCCGGATTGCATTTTCCGCATCGAATTGCGCCGGCTCGACCATGTGATCACGCTGTCCGGCGGGACGGCGCTCCGGCCCGGCGATGAGATCGTTCAGCTTCATTTCTGGACCGAGCGCGTGCCGCAATATGACGGCGCAGGGGCGGGCTTCGAATTTGCCCGGCGGTTCAACCGGGCCCTCGTTTTCTCGCTCCGGGAACTCGCGACATTTCTGGCAGTGCGCGATCTAACGGCAGTCCAGGGTGTCCGCGCCGACGTCGCCCTCGGGACTGCCGGGCACATGGACCAGGTTCTGCGGTTCTGCGGCCATCACGGCTTCCAGCCGATCCGCCAGACCGCCCCTGCCACGATATGGTCGCCGCTGCATCGTTTAGGAGAAAACATTCTCATAAGCCTGCTCATACTGGCCCATAATCGGCGCGCCTTCCGGCTCGATTGCCTGCGGCGGAGCCGGGCCGATGTGTTCCTGACGCGCGCCGAGCTTGATCGGCGGTTCGCACCGCCGGGGTCGCGGCCGTCATGACCGGCGAAGTGATGGCCATCCTTCTCCTCGGTCTGTCGGCGCTCGGCTGCTTCTACATGCTCGCTGCGGCCCTGATGACGCTCGCCTTCCAACGACGCGACCCGCCATTGCCCGCGCGCATCGAGCCGGTGACGATCCTGAAGCCGCTTTGCGGCGACGAGCCGCACCTTGATGAACGGCTGCGCTCCTTCTGTACCCTGGATTATGCAGCACCTGTCCAGGTCGTTCTCGGTGTTCACCAGCCGGAAGATGCCGCATTCGGGCCGGCGACCCGCCTGGCCACGGCCTTCCCCGAGCGCATCGAGGTCTCGGCCGAGGCAAAGGAGCTTGGTTCGAACCGGAAGGTCTCGAATCTGATGGGCATGGCCAGGCGCGCCCGGCATGACCTCATCATCCTGTCGGACAGCGACATCGAGGTTGAACCGGATTTCCTGCTCAAGGTGGTCGGCGCCTCGCAGCTTCCGGGAGTCGGTGCCGTCACCTGCCTCTATCACGGCGTCGCACGCTCGGGCATCTGGAGCCGTCTCTGCGCCATGGGCATCAACACATCCTTCCTGCCGAACGTCATCGTTGGACTGAAGCTCGGATTGGCGCAGCCCTGCTTCGGATCGGCCATCGCCATGCGACGCAGGACCTTGGGCACCATCGGTGGTTTCGCAGCCTTTGCGAACCAGCTGGCCGACGATTACGCGATCGGGATGGCCGTTCGCAGCCGGGGGCTCGATGTGGCAATTCCCGGCTTCACGGTCGGACATGCCTGCCACCAGGATAGTTTCAAGAGCTTATGGCTCCACGAACTTCGCTGGGCACGAACGGTGCGCGCCATAGACCCTGCCGGCTTTGCCGGAACGATCATCACCCACCCGATGGTCCTGGCGCTGCTTGGCGCTGCCTTCGTGGTGCGGGGACTTTGGCTCGCCGGCGCGGCCCTCGCATGCGAATACGCCCTTTGTCTCGCCGTCGAGCGCCGGTTCAAGCTCCCGCCCCATCCGTTCTGGATGATCCCGTTGCGCGACGTCCTCGCCTTCGCCATATACATTGCGAGCTTTGCCGGGCGTGCCGTACATTGGCGACATAATGTTTATCATGCCTCGCATGGCGGAGCGCTCCGAACCGAAAGGGCAGCGCGCTGATAGCCCTCCGCGACCCGCAGGCCTTGCGAGGATCCGCCGCTGAACAGGCTCATCGTCACGGCGGATGATTTCGGCCTCGCGCCGGAGATCAATGAGGCGGTCGAGCAGGCTCACCGATCGGGCATTCTGACCGCCGCCAGCCTCATGGTCGCGGGACCCGCCGCCGCTGATGCCGTGAGGCGGGCCCGAGCGATGCCGGGGCTGCGCCTCGGCCTCCATTTGGTTCTGGTCGAAGGGCGAAGTGCCCTTGGCCCCGACCAGATCGCGCAGCTTACCGACCAGGATGGCAGCCTCCGGAGCGACATGGTCCGGCTGGCATTCGAACTGGTGGCGAATAGCGACGCGCGCCGCCAACTCCGCCGCGAAATCACCGCACAGTTCGATTTGTTCCGCCGCACCGGGCTCGCGCTCGACCATGTCAACGCCCACAAGCACTTTCAATTGCACCCGGTTGTGCTCGGCATGATCGCGGCGGTCGGCAAGCAATATGGCATGCGGGCGATGCGGGTGCCGGTCGAGCCTGGCGGCTCTGATCATCCGCTCTCCGGTGGCGGGCAGCTCTTCCTGCGGTGGTGGGCATCGATCATCCTCAGGCATGCCCGCGCACAGGGCTTGGTCGTCCCCGACGCCGTCTACGGGCTATCGTGGTCCGGCGCCATGACGCAGCCGCGGGTCCTTTCCCTGCTGCGTTCGCTGCCGGACGGGATCGTGGAGATCTACACCCACCCGGCAACGCGGGATGACTTCCCCGGCCACGCCCCTGGCTACGGCTACACGGCCGAATTGGCGGCCCTGTGCCACCCGCAAGTCAGATCGGCGGCACAGCTGTCCCGGCATCTTCCCGGTGGCTATTCGGATTGCATTTGAGGGAGACGCTCTCCCGCCAAGGCCGGCTATTCCGCCGTTTCCTGCGGCGGGCTGCCGGCCGCCTGGAGGCGGCCGCGGGCCGTGGCGGCGCGCTTGCGGTAAAGCAGCACCTGCTGGTCGGCGAGACGCCGATCAGGATGACCGTCGCCCATCACCGCGAAGTTGAGCGAGCTCGGAATGCCGAGCAGGTTGACCAGGTTCTGCAGCACCTGCAGCAGGATGGTGCCGAGCACGACGCCGACGATCGAGCCCTCGCCGCCGCGCAGCGAGCAGCCGCCGAGCACGGCCGCGGCGATGGCGTAGAGCTCGTAGAAGTTGCCGTGCGACTGCCGGCGAGATCGAGCGCGTGTACATGGCGAAGAAGATCGCCGCGACCGCGGTCAGGCCGCCGCAGATGACATAGGCCGCGATGATGACCCGGTCGGTGCGGATGCCGGAATAGCGCGCCGCCTCCTCGTTCTTGCCGACCGCGAAGAGATAGCGGCCGAAGACCGAGCGGTGCAGCACGACCCACATCACGACGGCGACGACGAAGAAGCGCGATGAAGCTGTGCGGGCATGCCGCAGGATGCGGCCCGTGGTCAGCCATTCGAGCGTCGGAAAGCTCTCGCCGAAGCCGAAGCCGGCGGTGGCGTCCTGCGGTGTAGTAGCGGGCGATGCCGCGATAGATGAGCAGGCCGCACAGCGTCACCACGAAGGGCTGCAGCCGCATCTTGCGTGATCAGCAGCCCGTGCACCGAGCCGAGCGCGCAGCCGCCGAGCACGATGATGATGACGGCCGCCAGCCAGGCGAGGTCGTGATTGACGATCAGGTCGATGAAGATGACGCCGAGCAGCGCGATCATCGAGCCGACCGACAGCTCGATGCCGCCGGTGATGATGACGAAGGCCTGCGCCGATGGCGAACAGGCCGAACAGGCCGATCAGGTTGGCGGTGTTGGAGAGGTTGATCGGCGAGCAGGAACCGCGGATTGATCAGCGCCACCGACGGCGCCGACCACGAGGATGAGGATCAAGAAGGCCGAGATCCTTCTTGAACATCGCCGCTGCCCTCTAGCCTTGGCCGCTGGCCGACGGCGAGCTGCAAGACGTTCTGCTCGCTGAACGCGCTCCGTTCGAGAAAGCCGCTGATGCGGCCCTCGTGCATCACGGCGATGCGGTCGCTGACGCCGATCACCTCCTCCATGTCGCTGGAGATCATCAGGATGGCGACGCCCGGCATCGGCCAGGCCGCGCATCAGCTCGTAGATCTCGCTCTTGGCGCCGACGTCGATGCCGCGCGTCGGCTCGTCGAAGATGAGGACGCGCGGCTCGCATCGCCAGCCACTTGGCGAGCACGACCTTCTGCTGATTGCCGCCGGAGAGCGCTGCCAACGGCCGCCGATACCGTCGGCGTGCGAATGTTGAGCCGCCGTTTCTGACGCTCGGCATTCGCGGTCTCGCTGGCTGCGATGACCATGAGGGCGCGGGCATGGGACGGGAGGTCGGGCAGCGAGATGTTGCTCGGCGACCGAGACGTCGAGCAGCAGGCCCGCGCGCTTGCGGTCCTCCGGCACCAGGTAGATGCCCCTGGCGATGGCGTCGCGTGGCGAGCGAGATGACGATTGGCTCGCCGTCGAGCGCGAACCGAGCCGCCGAGCAGGCGGTCGACGCCGAAGACGGCGCGGGCGAGCTCGGTGCGCCCGGAGCCGACCAGGCCGGCGAGGCCGAGGATCTCGCCGCGCCTGACAGCGAGGTCGATCGACTGGGCCGGATAGGTGGCGGTCCGCACGCCGATCATTTCGAGACGCTCGCGGCCGGGCGGCTTTGCCGGCGGCAAATAGAGCGCCTTGAGGTCGCGACCGATCATCAGGCGGATCATGGCGTCGTGGGCGATTTCGCCGCGATCGAGCGCGCCGACCACGCGGCCGTCGCGCAGCACGACGACGCGGTCGGCGCAGCGTCTCACCTCGTTCAGCCGGTGGGAGATGAAGATGACCCTGACGCCGTCAGCCTTGAGCCCGGCGATGACCTTCAGCAGGCGGTCGGTCTCGGTGAGCGTCAGGCTCGAGGTCGGCTCGTCCATGATGACCAGACGGGCGTCGAGCGACAGCGCCTTGGCGATCTCGACGAGCTGGCGCTGGGCGAGCGACATCTCGGCGACCGGCGTATCGGGCGTGAAATCGACGCCGAGGCGGTCCAGCAGGGGCTGCACCGCGGCATGCAGCTTCCTGCGGTCGATCAGCCGCAGCGGCCCGCCATGGAGCGGCTCGCGGCCGATGAAGACGTTGGCGGCGACATCGAGATTGTCGAACAGGTTGAGCTCCTGGTGGACGAAGGCGATGCCGGCGCCGATCGCCTCGGCGACGGTAAGCGCCGGCATGCGCGACGCCGTCGATGCGGATCGTGCCGCCGCTCGGCTCGGTGACGCCGCCCAGCATCTTCATCAGCGTCGACTTGCCGGCGCCGTTCTCGCCGACGAGGCCGATGACCTCGCCGCGCGACACCGAGAAGCTCACATGGTCGAGCGCCACCACGCCGGGATAGATCTTGCTGATGTCGATGAGCGCGAGGAAAGGATCGGTCATAGGCGCGAAAGCCCGAAACAATCGGCGCCGCCAGTCGAGCAGCGGCCACGGCCGGCAAGCGACGGCCGGCGCGCGAAGCTCCGCGCCGGCCCGCCGCGTCTTCAGGAAGTCCTACTTGCCCATCATCTGCTTCATGCTGGCCATGAAGTCATCGACGTTGGACTGGTCGATGACCTTGGCCGGGAACGATGATGATCCCGTTGGCCGGGATCCCGGACTTGTCGCCTCTCGAGATATTTGGCCATCAGCTTCATGCCCTGATAGCCCCACTCGAAGGGCTGCTGGACGACCGTGCCGACGATGGAGCCTTCCTTGACGCCGCCAAGCGTGATCGGATCCTCGTCGAAGCCGATGACCTTGATCTGGCCGAGCTTGCCGGCTTCCTTCAGCACCTCGTAGATCCGCGGCGGTGTTGTAGGAGTAGAAGCCGACCAGGCAGGTGATGTCGGGATTGGCGGCCAGCGTGTCCTCGACATTGCGCTTGGCACGGGTCTGGTCGATCTCGTCGCCGCGCACGTCGACCAGCTCGACTGCGAGCCCTTCGAGGACCTCCTTCATGCCCTCGATGCGCTCGCGGGCATTGTCGGCGCCGAGCAGGCCGACAAAGCCGATGCACTTGCCGCCGTTTGGCAGCGCCTTGAGCATCAGCTCGCCGGCCTCCTTGCCGAGGTCGGTGTTGGAAGAGCCGATATAGGCGATGCGGTTCGACTGCGGCGCATCCGAGTCGGTGGTGAACAGCGGCACCTGCTTGGCGACCGTGTTGAGGCCTTCGGTCGGGTTTTTGGGATCGACGGCGCTGACCATGATCGCGGCAGCACCCGCCGCGACGAGGTCGTCCATGAGCGCGCTGCTGGACGGCGGCGGCCGCCTGCTCGGGATATTTGAACTGCAGATCATAGTTGGGCAGCTCGCCTTGCGCCTTCTTGACCCCGGCTTCGGCGATCTTCCAGAAGTCCGAGGCGCCGTTGACGACGAAGACGAGGGTCTTTTTGTCGGCGGCCGGGGCAGCCGTCGCGATCGCCAGGGCGAGTGCGGCCGACAGGCCAGCGATGATCATGCGCTTCATCCGGTTTTTTCCTCCCGTTCCGAATAGCAGCTTCGCCCCGACTCCGGCTCGAGCGCCACCTTCAAGGGCTGCCACTATACTCTCGCCTATTGTTTCCACCAATCGGTAGCATTTTCAATGCTTCACGATAGCGCCGCAGCCCTTCGGCCAGGCCGATGCGTGGCGCATAGCCGAGATCCTCACCTGCGTTCACGAGGGAAAAGCCCGCCGGACCCGGAGCGGAGCCGCCGCGCCCCGAGAATGTTGCCGCGAAGGTCACGTCCAATTCCGGTGCGAGCGCGCGCACGATCGCAACGACCTCGTTCATCGGGACGCCGTCACCGGCGGAGATATTGTAGATCAGGCGCGGCAGCGCGGAGCCATGGGCTGCTGCGATCAGGGCGGCGACCACATCCTCGATATGGACATAGTGGGTCATCTCGTCGGGGGCGCTTGCGATCGGAAGCGTGCCGCCCTCGAATGTCGTCCGCAAAAGCTTTTCCAGCGTCGTCGGGGTCTGACGGCCGGGGCCGTAGACCCAGGCGAGCCGCAGCGCCACCGCCGCGAGGCCGTGCTCGCGCACATAGCCGATCATCGCCTGCTCGGCAGCAACCTTGCTGGCGCCGTAGACTGACTGGGGATCGGGTGGCGTGTCCTCATCGATGGTCGGGGCATCCCTCATGCCGTAGACCGAGCAGCTGGAGCAGAGGACGAAGCGCCCGGTCCCCTGCCGCCGCGCCATTTCGAGCAGATGCGCCGTTCCCAGCACATTGATCCGCCAGATCTCGAGCGGTCGGTCGGTCATGAGCATCGGCCCCGAAACAGCGCCGCAATGGATGATCGTGTCGAATGGATCGCCGCCGAACAGGAGATCGACCTGCCGCGGATCGGTGATGTCGCAGGCGCGAAACCCTGCCCCCTGGCTCCCCCCGTCGGCGAGATCGCTGGCGACCACGCGATGGCCGCCTTGGGCGAGCGTCCTGGCCAGTGCGGCGCCGATGAATCCCCGTGCGCCGGTGACGAGCACCCGCCCGAGGCGGCGCGGCGGTTTGGCGGAGGCTCCAGGAGGCGGGGGCGGCGCTTCGCTCATTCGGCTCTCGATTGCCGCTCGCGGATTGTAATAAACGTTAGATCGGTGATAATAATGCTTCCGTTTATAACATCAAGACGCGCCCGGATTCGCGGCGCGCGATGACAGGGAGAAGCGGTGCAAACGGACCGCGAGGTGCTGCTCGAGGTCGTCGGGCTGAGGAAGAATTTCGGCGGCGTGCGGGCGCTCGAGAAACTCGATCTCGCGATTGCCGCGGGCGAGCTCGTCGGCCTCATCGGACCGAACGGGTCCGGCAAGACGACCGCCTTCAATCTGCTGACCGGCGTGTTGAAGCCGAGCGGCGGCCGGATCGTCTTCCGCAGCCACGACGTGACGGGAAATCGTCCTGAGCAGAATGCCCGCCTCGGTATGGCGAGAACCTTTCAGAACATCCGCCTGTTCCGCGACCTGCCGGTCATCGACAATGTCGCAGTCGGTCTTCACATGCGGCACGGGGCCGGCTTCTGGCCGACCATCCTGCGCATTCCCGCGGCTGCCCGCTCGGAAGCGGCGATCCGCGACCGGGCGCGGGAAGTGCTGACCATTCTCGATCTGGCGCACCGTTCGCGGGATCTGGTGGCGGATCTTCCCTATGGCGATCAACGCAAGGTCGAGTTCGCCCGTGCGCTCGCCACCGAGCCCACTCTCCTGCTGCTCGATGAACCTTCGGCCGGCATGAACCCGCAGGAGACTGCCGAGCTTGGCGCCACCATCGCGCGGCTCCACCGCCAGCTTGGTCTCGCCATCGTGCTGGTCGAGCACGACATGAAAATGATCATGACCCACTGCCAGCGTATCCTGGTCATGCATCAGGGCCACATCCTTGCCGAGGGCTCGCCGGAGCAGATCCAGAAGGATCCGCGCGTCATCGAGGCTTATCTGGGCCGGCGCCGCGAGGGTATCCATGCTGTGGCTTGAGGATGTCCACGTCCGCCGCGGCGGCACGCATGCGCTGCGGGGCATCGATCTTGAAGTCCGTCGTGGTGAGATCGTGGCGCTGATCGGAGCCAATGGCGCCGGCAAGACCACCACGCTCGCCGCCATCTCCGGTTTGCTGCGCTGCCAGCAGGGGCGGATCGATTTCGCACACGCCGGCGAGCGCCTCGACATCTCGCGGATGCGCGCCGAGCGGATCGTCGCCGCCGGCATCTCGCATTGTCCGGAAGGTCGGCAGATCTTCGGCAATCTGTCGGTATCGGAGAATTTGATGGTCGGCGCCTATCTGCGCGCCGATCCGGCCGGCATCGAACAGGATCTGACGGCCGTGCACCGGCTCTTTCCGATCCTTGCAGCACGCGCCGCGCTGCCCGGCAACCGGCTCTCGGGCGGCGAGCAGATGATGCTCGCCATCGGTCGCGCTCTGATGAGCCGCCCCAGGCTGCTGTTGTTGGACGAGCCATCGCTCGGCCTGGCACCGCGGCTGGTCGAGCAGATCTTCGACATCCTGCTGCGCGTCCGCAATGAGGGGACGGCCGTCCTGCTGGTCGAGCAGAATGCGGCCATGGCGCTCGATTTGGCCGATCGCGCCTACGTGCTGGAAACCGAACTCATCAAGCTCTCGGGCACCGGCCGGGCGCTGGCAGAGAATGTCGAGGTGCAGCGGGCCTATCTTGGAGTGGGTCCATGAGCGCTGCCTACATCCTCGAGCAGATTGCCAACGGCATCATTCTCGGAAGCATGTATGCGCTGATCGCGATCGGCTTCTCGCTGATCTACGGGATCGTGCGGTTGATCAATTTCGCCCATGGCGATGTCGTGACCATCGGTGCCTTTGCGATGCTGGCGAGCGTTTCAACCCTTCATGCGCCCTTTCCGGTGGCCATCATCGTCGTGCTGATCGTCGGCGCAGCGGTCGGCATGCTGATCGAGCGCATCGCCTTCCGTCCGATGCGCGGGGCACCGCAGGTGACCGGCTTCATTGCCTCGCTGGCCGTCGCCATCGTCATCGAGAATCTGGGCATCATGACAGTCACCGCCCAGCCTCGGAACTTCATCGTACCCTCCTATCTCGGTACCTTCATCCCGTTGGGACCGCTGCAGATCCGTGCCATCGATCTCGCGATCGTCGTTCTGGCCATCGTCCTGATGACCGCACTGGCGCTCTTCGTTCGCTTCACCAAGGCCGGCATGGCGATGCGGGCGACCGCGGAAAACTACAATGTCGCCCGGCTCATGGGGATCAACATCGATCGCATGATCATGCTGGCCTTCGCCATCGGCAGCGCGCTTGCCGCGGCCGCCGGCCTGATGTGGGGCAGCAAATACAGCCAGATCAGCCCGCTGATGGGCCTGATCCCCGGTCTGAAGGCGTTCGTCGCAGCCGTCATCGGCGGCGTCGGCTCGATCAGCGGCGCAATGCTGGGCGGTTACGTTCTGGGCCTGGCGGAGGTTCTCTTCGTCGGCCTGCTGCCGCCGGAATATTCCGGGTACCGGAACGTCTTCGTGTTCGCGACCCTGATCTTGATCCTGCTCGTCATGCCCAACGGCCTGCTCGGCCGCAGCACGGAGGATCGGGCCTGATGGAGCGACGCGCGTCTCTCCTCGCCGCTCTCGGCGCCGCATTGGCCGGCGCGGTGCTGGTCTATGGGGCGAGCTCCGCTCTCAATCCCTATCTGCTGTCGATCATCGCCTTCGGCGGCATCAACATCATTCTCGCAGTCAGCCTCAACATCACCAATGGCTTCACCGGTCTGTTCTCGCTCGGCCATCCGGCCTTCATGACGATCGGCGGCTATGTCACCGCGATCATGACCATTTTGCCGGCGCGCAAGACCCACCTCCTGCCGGATTTGCCTGCCTTCCTGGCCAAGATGCAATGGCCGTTCCTGCCGGCCTTGATTGCCGGCGGCCTCGTTGCCACGCTTGCCGCGATCATGGTCGGGTTTCCGGTGCTGCGGCTGCGCGGCCACTATCTGGCCGTGGCGACGCTCGGGCTGATCTTCATCGTCCAGGGCCTCGCCACCAATCTCGACGGCTATACAAGGGGCGCCTTGGGTCTCAACGGCCTGCCCGAGCTTACCAACCTCTGGTGGGTCTACGGTTGGATGCTGGTGACGCTCTATGTCTGTTGGACGCTCAAGCACTCCTCGCTCGGACGTACCATGATGGCAATCCGCGAGAACGAGTTGGCAGCCGCCTGCCTCGGCGTGAAGATCACGCGGACACGGATAATCTCATTCGCGCTCGGAGCGTTTTTTGCGGGCGTCGCCGGTGGCCTCTGGGCTCATCTGGTGACGCTGATCACCCCGACCTCGTTCACGTTCCTGCTGGCATTCCAGCTTGTCGTTATCGTGGTCCTGGGCGGTAGCGGCAGCATCACCGGGGCGACTCTCGTCGCGGCTGCGCTTACGATCGCGACCGAGGCGCTCCATCCGGTGGAGGAGGCGGTCGGCCTCTACGGCTTGAGCCAGACGCTCCTCGCCGTCGCCGTTCTCCTGGTTCTGATTTATCGGCCGAAAGGCCTCTTCGGAATGGCCGAGCCTGATCTCCTTGCCTGGATCGGAAAACTGCCCGGCCGCCAACCGACCCAGTCCGGGTCAAAACGCCATAGGGAGGTGTGATTATGAAGTCGATCCTGACGCGATTGATGACGGCGGTCGCCGCCGTCGGCATGCTTGCCACCGTGCCCCACGCCAAGGCGGCCGATCCGATCAGGATCGTGGCACTCTACAACCTCAGTGCCGGTGGCCTCGCCTCGATCGATGGGCCCTCGCTCAACGGTGCCAAGCTGATGGCAAAGCAAATCAATGACGCCGGCGGCCTGCTGGGCGGGCGGATGATCGAGCTCACCGCGATCGACACGAAAAATGACTTGAAGGAGGCCGCCACCGGCGCCAAGCGCGCCGTCTCCATGGAAGGCGTGGTCGCCGGCATCGGTCACAGCGATACCACCTTCGCACTTGCCTCGGCGCCCTTGTTCCAGGCCCAGGGCATTCCCTTCGTGACTTCCGGTGCAACCTCGCCCGATCTCCCCGACATGATCGGAGGGGAGATGTTCCTGGCCTGCTTCGCCGACGACGTTCAGGCTCACGCCATGGCCGAATATGCCTACAACACGCTGGGCATCCACAACATTGTCATGTGGACCGACAATGCCATGGACTACACCAAGGGATTGTCGAAATATTTTCAGGATAGGTTCAAGCAGCTCGGTGGCAAGGTGCTGCTGAACGACATTTACATGACCGAGGACAAGGACTTCTCCGCCCTGGTCTCGCGGCTGAAGACCAATCCGGATGCGCAGGGCGTCTTTGCATCCTCCGGCCCCGATACCGCAGGCATCATCATCAAGCAGATCCGTGAAGCAGGTATCAAATTGCCGATCCTCGGCGGCGACGGATATGACACCGACCTCGTCTCGACTGTTCCTGGGCCGGATCTGTCCGACAATGTCTACTTCACCACCCATGCCTATGTCGGCCTCGAAACCGGTCCGGCCAATGTCTTCCGCGAGGCCTATCAGAAGGCATACGGCAAGCCGCCGGAGAACGCTTTCGCGGCCCTCGGCTATGATGCAATGGGGCTGGTTGGCGATGCGATCAAGCGCGCCGGGTCGACCGATGCGGCAGCGGTTACCAAGGCCCTCAACGCGACCAGCGAATATCCGGCCGTCACCGGCCAGATCGCTTTCAAGAATGGCAGCCGGGTTCCCAGCAAACCGGTCGCCATCATGTATGTCGACCACGGCAAGGTGAATTTGAAGACGACGGTCACGCCGCAGGGCTGACCGGAGAGCGGCCCGCAGGCGGGTTCAAAACCTGCCTGTGGGCGCCGATCCGGCACCGGCGACCGCCCCGGAGGACCATTCTGATGGCCGAGCGTTGCAAGAGCGTGATGTCATGAGTCAACTATTGGGTCCCGATGATCCAGAGCCCGTGATCCTGCAGAATCCTGCAGGCACCTCGCCGATCGTATTCCTCTCCGATCACGCGGGTTTCGCGATCCCTCGGCGTTTGGGAACGCTGGGGCTGGAGGAGGCCGAGCTCCGCCGGCATATCGGTTGGGATATCGGTATCCTGGGTGTCACCTCGCGGCTCGCTGACCGGCTGGGCGCTGCCTACGTCTATCAGCCCTATTCTCGGCTGGTGATCGATTGCAACCGGCGGGTGGGCTCGTCGCAGTCGATCATGAGCCAAAGCGATGGCACCACTGTCCCGGGAAACCGCGATCTCGGCGGTGCCGACAAGACGGCGCGCGATGTCGAGATCATGCGCCCCTATCACCGGGCGATCGACCAGCTGCTGGACCGGCGAAAAGCCGAAAGTGCTCCAACCGTGATGATCTGTATGCACAGCTGCACGCCGCGGCTCGCCGTCGCCGGGCAGCCGCGGCCTTGGCAAATCGGGGTCATTGCTCATCATGATTGGCGCATCGGTGAGCCGTTGATCG
Organism: uncultured Alphaproteobacteria bacterium; assembly: GCA_963744915.1. Classification (GTDB taxonomy): domain Bacteria; phylum Pseudomonadota; class Alphaproteobacteria; order Rhizobiales; family Aestuariivirgaceae; genus DATAFF01. The sequence goes on along the minus strand of CAVUUY010000016.1, from coordinate 54,383 downwards.
AGTTGTTGCGGGCCGAACCGGAGCTCTGCGTCGGCCGCAACGAGCCTTACAATGTCGATATGGAGATGGATTACACCGTTCCCGTTCACTGCGAGGGCAGGGGGTTGCCCTATGTCGAGATCGAAATCCGCCAGGATCTGATCGGCGACGATCGCGGGCAGCAGTCATGGGCCGATCGCCTGGCGCGCATCCTGCCGCGTGCTGTCGATCGTTCGGGAGTGCTTGGCCCATGAGGCGTGGCACGTCGACCTCGATCGAAAGCCTTGGGGTTGAAGTTCGGACCGAGGAGACCGGGCCGATCTCCGAGCGCGTGCGGCGCAGCCTGCGCAGCTGCACGACGGCCGAACAGCGCGTGGCACGCGCCCTGCTCGATCACTACCCGGTAGCCGGCCTGGAAACGGTTGCGCGCTTTGCCAAGCGTGCCGGCACCAGCGGCCCGACCATCCTTCGCTTCGTCAACCGGCTGGGTTTTGCCAGCTATGCTGCGTTCCAGAATGCACTGCGAAACGAAGTGCAGAACCAGCTTCAAAGTCCCTTGGCGCGTTATCCTTCTCGAGGGAGCTGGGGACATGGCAGCGATGTCCATGAACGGGTGGGGCTGGCCATTTGCGGCAACATAGAACGTGCGGTCCGTGGGCTGACGAACCAGGACTATGTCGCAATCACCCGCCTCATTTGCGATCCGAAGCGTGCCGTGTTTTGCCTTGGCGGCCGTTTCACCCAGATGCTTGCAACCTATTTCCACCATTGCTTGCGCGAGCTCCGGCCCGGCGCCCGCCTGGTTCGCGATGGCAGCGCGGGGTGGGCCGACTACCTGCTCGATGTCAAGCACGGCGATGTGCTGGTGGTCTTCGACTTCCGGCGGTATCAGCGCGACGTGCTCGAATTCGCCGGCGGCGCCGCGGCACAAGGCGCCACGATCGTGCTCGTGACGGATATCTGGAATTCGCCGATTGCTGCGCTCGCCACCCAGGTGATCGCCTGTCCGGTAGAGGTTCCGACCGCGTTCGACAGCGCTGTCGGTGGCCTTGCCATGGTCGAAGTGCTGATTGCGCGCGTTGTCGAGCGGCTGGGGCAGGGTGCCAAGCGGCGCATCGAAGCGCTCGAGGCTCTGCGCGCGCCATTCCATCTCGAAAGCGCGCCGTTGCACGCCGGCAGAAGGACGGTTGGAAACGGTCATTCAAGGAGGTCTGGACGATAAATCGCGAACCGCTCACGATGTTCTGCTATGCGGACATCTCGGGGCAGCTCCGCGGCAAGGGATTTCCGACCCGCCATCTGGAGAAACGGCTGAAGAGCGGCGTGGGCTGGACTCCGACCAACATAATGTTCACGCCGCTTGGTCCGATCGCGCCTTCGCAATGGGGCCCCTGGGGCGACGTGCTGATGATGCCCGATCGCAGCGCCGAGGCCAATGTCGACTTCGGCGATGGGTTGCATAAGGAACATTTCTTTCTGTGCGATATTCTCGAGACCGACGGCACGCCGTGGGATTGCTGTCCGCGCGCCTTGCTGCGCAACGCCGCCGCCGACCTTCAGCGCGAGACCGGCATCGTGATGCGGGTCGCCCATGAGCATGAGTTCGTCTATTCCGGTGGCAACGGTCGTATCGGCAACATGTATGCACTCGATGCCGTCCGCCGCCATGGCAGCTTCGGAGAGGTGTTTCTCGCGGCGCTCGACCAATGTGGCGTCGAAGCCGACGGCTATCTCTCCGAGTTCGCCTTCAATCAGTTCGAGGTGACATTTCCGCCCGAGCAGCCGCTATCCGCCTGCGACAAGGCAATCATGGTTCGTGAGATGGCGCGCGCCACCGCCTCGCGCTTCGCTCAAACGGTGAGCTTCTCGCCGCGCGTCTCGACCAGCGGCATCGGTAATGGCCTCCATATCCATATGAGTTTGTGGGACAAGGCCGGAAAGCCATTGAGCCACGACCCCGGCCGCCCATTCGGCGTGAGTGCGACGGCGGGCAGCTTCCTCGCCGGCATCATCAAGCACATGCCGGCGCTCTGTGCCTTCACGGCGCCGACGCCCGTTTCCTATCTCCGGATGGTGCCGCATACCTGGAGCGCCGCCTGGTCCAGCATCGGCTTTCGCGATCGCGAAGCAGGCATTCGCATCTGCCCCACCTTTGCTACGGCGGAGCGCAGCGAAGCCGAGCAATTCAATTTCGAATACCGAGCTGCCGATGCGACGGCCAATCCCTACATCCAGCTTGCAGTGCTGCTGCGCGCCGGCCTTGAAGGCTGTCGTAAAAACCTGCCCATGCCCGAGCCGACGGTCAATCAGGAGCCGGGAAGTCTGCCTGAATCCGAGCGCCGGAAGCGCGGCATCGCGCGATTGCCCACGAATTTGGCCGAGGCGCTGGCCGCTCTCGATGCCGACAGCACCGTCCAGGGATTCCTGCCGCCGCGCTTTCTCACCGCCTATAGGGATACCAAGAAGGCGGAGCTCGATTTCACCAAGGACTGCGATGGCGACGAGCTCTGCGCCCGCTATCTCGTGGTGTATTGAAGCGGCTTACGACAGGAATTGATTGGAGCACAACGACATTGAGGATCATATGACACACAGCCAGCCAAACACCTCTCCCCGCAAGGAAGACGCCGCCCTCACCCGCGAGGGCCCGTTCGATCCAAGGCGGACCTGCCTGTTGCTGGTCGACACCCAGAACTATGTCTGGAGTGAGGAAACTGCCGAGCGCGAGCCCTATTTCGATCGCCAGCTGCGCGAAGTGGTCTTGCCGAATCTGAAAGGTCTGATCGGCGCTTTCCGGAGCGCCAGGGCCGAGGTCATGTACACGGTGATGGAGAATCTCACCGAGGATGGCCGCGATCGCAGCCTTGACTACAAGCTGTCGCGGTTCTGGATCGCCAAAGGCTCCTGGGAGGCAAAGGTGCTGGACATGCTCAAGCCAGGCCACGACGACATCGTCCTTCCGAAATCATCCTCCGGTGTTTTCAACTCGACCAACATCGCCTATTTGCTTCGTAACATCGGTATCGAGACACTGGTTATCACCGGCTTCCTCACCGATCAGTGCGTCGATCACACCGTGCGCGATGCCGCCGACCGCGGCTTCTACCCGATCTGCGTAACCGACGGCTGTGCGACCTTCTCAGAGGATCGTCACAACCACGCGATCGAGCTGTTCAAGGGCTACTGTAGGCGCATGACGACTGCCGAGACACTCGCCTGGATGCGCGGAAACAAACCGGGCAACCACGCATAGGAGCCGGGCACCATGGGCAAGCTCGCAGGTCGCGTCGCGATTGTGACCGGCGCGGCGTCAGGAATCGGTAAGGGAATTGCGATTCTCTATGCCGGGGAGGGTGCCGATGTCGCGGTGATCGACAGGAACGCCGAGGGCGCGGCGCAGACTGCCGCTGCCGTGAAGGAGTGCGGGCGCCGCAGCCTGGCGGTCACGGCGGATGTCGGCGATGAGGCGGATGTCACGAAGGCCTTTTCGACGATCATCGGCAAATTTGGCGTGCCGGATATCCTGGTGAACAATGCCGGAATTGCCACCGTGTCGCTGCTCGAGGAGATGAGCACTGCGGTCTGGGACGAAATGATACGCGTCAATCTCAAGAGCGTGTTCCTCTGCACCCGGGCGGTGCTCCCGGCCATGCGCGGCAGGCGCTATGGCCGCATCATCAATATCAGCTCGCAGCTCGCCCATAAGGGAGCGGCCGGCATGGCGCATTATGCCGCCGCCAAGGCCGGGATACTGGGGTTGACCCGTGCGCTGTCCTACGAGGTCGCCGCCGACAACATCGTCGTCAACGCGATCTGCCCTGGTCCGATCGACACGGCGATGAAGCTGCCGCCGGAATGGGCAAGCAAGAAGCAATCGGAGCTGGTGGTGAATCGGCAGGGCAGGGTCGAGGAGATTACGCCTACGGCGCTGCTGCTCGCCTGCGAGGAGGCGGGCTTCTACATCGGCGCCACTTTCAACCCGAACGGCGGCGACATCATGGTGTGAGCAGCGATGAGAGATCCGCTCGATCAGCCCCTCGCCGCAATCGCCGCCCAGCTCGCCGAAGGCAGGATCAATGCCCGGGCCCTCGTCGAGGCGGCGCAGGCCCGCCACGATCCCGCCCTCAACGCCTACCAGACCTGGGCGCCGGATTTCGCGTGCCGCCAGGCGACGGCTGCCGATGCGGCATTCGCTGCCGGCGTCCGTTTGGGCGCTCTCCAGGGCATACCGATCTCGGTCAAGGACATCTATGGCATCGAAGGCCTGCCCATCTTTGCGGGCAGCCCGCGTGAACTCCCCGATCGCTGGCGGCAAGAGGGCACGATGGTGCGCCGCCTGCGCCACCAGCTCGCGGTGATCATGGGCAAGTCGCATACGGTCGAGTTTGCCTTCGGCGGACTTGGCATCAATGCGCATTGGCCGGTTCCCTGGAACCCATGTGACCGCAGGATCCATCGTTCGCCAGGCGGATCGAGCAGCGGTGCCGGGGTCAGTTTGGGTGAAGGCACGGCGCTCCTGGCCTTCGGTACCGACACCGGCGGCTCGGTGCGAATCCCGGCGAGCGTCACCGGCTCGGTCGGCCTGAAGACGACCAAGGGTCGCTGGCCGACCGACGGCATCGTGCCCCTCAGCCCGACCTTCGACACGCCAGGGATATTGGCGCGCAGCGCGGTTGATGCCGCTTTCGCCTTTGAAAGCCTCGATGGCGAGACTGTCCCGCCCTTGGCCGATCTGGCAGGGATCAAGCTCGCGGCCGCCGAATATTTCTTCTGGGAGGGCACCGACCCGGGTGTCGCGGAGCGGGTCGAAGAGGCCCTGCAGCTCGCCGCAGCTGCCGGTGTGTCAAGGAGCGATCTGGCGCTCTCCGGCGCGGCCGAGGTCTATGAGCTCTACCATCGTGGCGGGATCGTCTCGGCCGAGCTCTACAGCTTCCTGTCAGCTCATCTCGCGGACTGGATTGCGACTCTGGATCGCCGCGTGCGCCAGCGCATGGAGGCCGGCGCCGCACTGCCCGCTTGGGACTATTTGCAACGCAAGGACCGTTATGCTGCGCTCGGTGCTGCCGCCGCGGCAGCATTGCAGGATGTCGACGCGCTGGTCTGCCCGACGGTCCCGATCTCGCCGCCGCCGATGGCCGAGATCGTGGACGATGACACCTATATGCGTATCAATCTGCGCATGCTGCGCAACACCTGTGTCGTTAATTTTCTCGGCCTCTGCGCCGTCACGCTTCCCGTTGGCCTCGACCAGGCCGGCATGCCGGTAGGAATGCAGCTGATCGGAAGCCCTGGAAGCGAGCCGCGGCTACTCGCCATCGCCGTCGCGCTCGAGCGGCTGCTGAATGCCAGGGGACTATGGAGCACTCCGGCAAGCTGACTGAATTCGGTGTCGTTGAAGGAGGGGACATCCTCGAGGTTAGGAATGTCACCAAACAGCTCGGCCCCGATACCGATGCCTTCGGCTACGGCGAATTTGAACGGCGTAATCGAGCCCGGTGCCCGGCTCATGATATTTGCCGAAGCTCTTGTCGAAGATGGCATTGAGAGTCAGGCTCAGATCGTCATCGCCGAACCTGACAAGCGGGCCGAACTTCGCCGCCCCCCGCCGATTCCTAACGCGAGTCGGGGACAGATTGTTATCAAGCGATCGACGAAACGCAAAAAACCCGAGATTTGACTTTATTGCTCCTCTGATCGCATTCAAACGCATGGCTTCTGACACCGTCCCATTATGAACCGGCCAGCCGGCCGACGGCCCGAGCTCGTCACGTACCGTTTACAATTCATCACGATGATTTTCCTTACTGCGATGGCCTGCTCACGTACCATCCTTGATGCGACCACCACACCCGCCTAACGGAGATATTTGAACATCACAACTGTTACACGAACTGCGCGCTGCATCTGTCGATTCGTATGTGCCCAACGTCCAAGGAGTTCAGTCATGGCCATTCCCTCAAAGTCGTCTCGAAGCTGTCTAGGCCTTCTCGCGGCCCTGGCCATGGCAACGGGCATTACGCCACCTGCCATAGCCCAGGAGCAGAAGCCCAATATTCTGTTCATCATGGGCGACGACATCGGCTGGATGCAGCCGAGCATCTATCATCGCGGCCTGGCGGTGGGTGAGACACCCAATATCGACCGCATCGGCAATGAAGGCGCGTTGTTCACCACCTATTATGCCGAGCAGAGCTGCACCGCCGGGCGCAACGCCTTCTTCACCGGCATGCACCCGCTGCGCACCGGCATGATCCCGCCGCAACTACCCGGCAGCCCGTCCTATCTCAGACCCGGAACGCCGGCGCTCGCCTGGTTCCTGCGCGATCTCGGCTACAACACCGGCGAATTCGGCAAGAACCATCTGGGCGACCACACCGATGCCCTGCCGACGGCACACGGGTTCCATGAATTTTGGGGCTATCTCTATCATCTCGACGCGATGCAGGGCGTGAGCTTCCCCGACATCAACAAGACCCCGACCGAGCAGGCCGTCGCGCCGGTCTGCCGCAATACGCCGATCCCCGGCTTGGCTGAGGATCCGAGCGCCGTCGATCCCAAAACGACGGTGTGCCTGACGCCGCCGCGCCCGGTGCTGTCGTGCAAGTCCTCCGACGGGACGGCGGCCAACCAGACCTGCAAGGACGAAGGTCCGCTCACCCTCGAACGGTCGAAGACCGTGGATGAAGAAATCTCCTCCCATGTCATCGAATTCATCGATCGCAACGACCCGAAGAAGACTGGCAAGCCATTCTTCGTCTGGTACAACCCGGCGCGCATGCACATCACCACCATGCTCAACGACAAATACATGGACATGGTCGGCGAGAAGGGTGGCAAGGACTGGGGCGTCAACGAAGCCGGTATGAAGCAGATGGACGACAATATCGGCTATGTGCTCAAGAAGCTCGAGGAGATCGGCCAGCTCGACAACACCATCATCGCCTTCACCACCGACAATGGCGCCGAGACCGAAACCTTCCCGGACGGCGGCACCACCCCGTTCAAGGGCGGCAAGCTCTCAACCTGGGAGGGCGGCATGCGGGCGCCTATGGTCGTGCGCTGGCCCGGCCATATCAAGCCCGGAACGGTCAAGAACGACATTTTCGCCTCGCTCGACTGGCTGCCGACCTTCGTCAACATCGCCGGCGGGCCCAAGGGCGATGGGCTGAAGAAGCAGATCGAGGCTGGGCAATATCCCGGTATCGTCAAGACGACACTCGACGGTGTCGATCAGCGCGACTATCTCGAAGGCACGTCCGAGAAATCCGCCCGCAACGTCTTCTTCTATTATTCCGGCAAAGACCCCTCGGCAGTCCGCTACAAGAACTGGAAGATGTATTTCGCCATGGTGTCCGATGCGCCCCAGGGCTTCATCAACGGCGTGGTCCCCTATCACTGGACCCAGGTCGTCAACATCAAGCGCGATCCCTTTGAGACCTCGATCGGCCAGCAGTACAAGACGCTGTTCGGAATGGGGGGCGCACTTGCCGGACCGGTCACCGCCTATGTCTATGACTGGAACATGCTGCCGATCGGCCAGGCGCTCTGGCTAAGGGAGCTTGAGAGCTATGTCGACTTCCCGCCGATGCAGGATCCCGCAAGTTACAATCTTGAGCAGGTCGTCCAGCAGGTGAAGAGCATGCGTTCGACCAGTCGCGCTGGTGAATAGGCGCTTGTCGCTCTGACCACTGAGCAGGCGGCGCTTGCCGCCTGCTTTTTCATGCTATTGTAATAAGGAGTGAACGTATGCTCGCGCGATGGATGAAACGTCTTGCCGGCGCTGCGGCCTTGCTGGCGCTCGCACCCACTGCCGTGTCATTGGCGCAAGACGCAGGATCAAAGCCCAACATCCTCGTCATCATGGGCGACGACGTCGGCTATTGGAACATCAGCGCCTATAATCGCGGCCTGATGGGGTATCGGACGCCCAACATCGACCGCATCGCCAATGAGGGCGGGCTTTTTACCGACTATTACGGCCAGCAGTCCTGCACCGCCGGACGCGCCGCCTTCATCACCGGCCAGAGCCCGCTGCGCACCGGCCTCCTGAAAGTCGGTTTGCCCGCCGCCAAGGAGGGGCTGTCGGACAAGGATCCGACCATCGCCCAGCTCCTGAAGCCGCAAGGCTATGCCACCGGCCAGTTCGGCAAGAACCATCTCGGCGATCGGAACGAGTTCCTGCCCACTGTTCACGGCTTCGACGAATTCTTTGGCAATCTCTATCACCTCAATGCCGAGGATGAGCCGGAGCACCCCGACTATCCAAAGGACCCGGGTTTCCGGGCGCAATTCGGTCCGCGCGGCGTCCTGAAATGCACCGCCACCACCACCGACCAGCCGGGCAATGATCCCCGCTTCGGGCCCTGGGGCAAGCAGAAATGCGAGGACACGGGACCCTTAACGAAGAAGCGCATGGAGACAGTGGACCAGGAATTTCTGGAGGCCACGACCAATTTCATCGATCGTTCGGTCAAGGACCGCAAACCCTTCTTCGTTTGGTTCAATTCGAGCCGCATGCATATCTGGACCCGCCTCAAGCCGGAATCCCAGGGCGTCACGGGCTTGGGCATCTATCCCGACGGCATGGTCGAGCATGACGGCCAGGTCGGGCAGCTTCTGAAAAAGCTGGATGACTTGGGAATAGCCGACAACACCATCGTCATCTACACGACCGACAATGGGGCCGAGGTGTTCTCCTGGCCGGATGGCGGCACGACCCCTTTCCGTGGCGAGAAGAATACCAATTGGGAAGGCGGCTACCGCGTCCCGGCGCTTGTTCGCTGGCCGGGCCACGTTCCCCCGCACAGTGACATCAACGAGATCTTTTCTGCCGAGGATTGGTGCGCGACCCTGGTCGCCGCGGCTGGCGAGCCCGAGATCAAGAGCAAGCTATTGCAAGGCTATGAAGCGGACGGCAACACCTTCAAGGTTCATCTTGACGGTTACGATCAGCGCGATCTTCTGGCTGGGAAGGGCTCGGACAAGCGCCATGAGTTCTTCTACTGGACCGACGGTGGCAACCTGGCCGGCCTGCGCTACGATCAATGGAAAGCCGTCTTCCTCGAGCAGCGTGCCGAAGGCCTCGATGTTTGGGCCGAGCCGCTGGTGCAGCTCAGAATGCCGCTGCTGTTCAACCTGCGCTCCGATCCATTGGAGCGGGCCCAGCATGAAGCAGGAGATTATGTGCGCTGGTTTGTCGAGCATGCATTCCTTCTGCTTCCGGCTCAGAAGCTGGTCGGACAGCACCTCCAGAGCTTCCGCGAATTTCCGCCTCGGCAGCGCCCGGGCTCGTTCTCCGTAGAACAGGCAATGGAAATGCTGCGCTCTCCGCCATCGAGCAATTGAGTGGCAGCCATGAACCAGTCTCTCACCATTCTCGGCCGGCGCGCCCTGATCGGGGCGTTGGCGCTGCTGTGGGCCCTTTCCCTCCCGATCTGCTGCGAGCTTGCCGGCGCGCAGGGAACAGATCCGCTACCATCTTGGAATGACGGGTCAGCGAAGCAGGCCATCCTCGATTTCGTCAAGGCGACGACCGACAAGTCGAGTGCCGACTTCGTGCCCTCGCAGGAGCGTATCGCCACCTTCGATCAGGATGGCACGCTGTGGGTCGAGCATCCCATGTACTCCCAGGTGATCTACTGCCTGGAGCGCGTCCCGGCGGTCGTGGCAAAGAACCCGAAGCTCAAGACGGTTGAGCCCTTCAAGACGGTTCTTTCGGGAAACAAGGCAGCGATCGCCAAGCTGCCGATGAAGGATCTGGAGAAGATCCTGGTTGCGACTCTGACCGGCATGTCGGTGGAGGATTTCAAGGCCGAGGCGAGCAAATGGACCGAGGCGGCTCGCGATCCACGCTGGAAGCGCCCATACACCGACTTGACCTATCAACCGATGCAGGAGGTCCTTCGCTATTTGCGCGACAATGACTACAAGACCTACATCGTTACCGGCGGCGGTCAGGATTTCGTTCGCGTCTATGCCGAACGTGTCTACGGCATACCGCCCGAGCAGGTGGTCGGCACCGCCGGCAGCACGAAATACGGCTATGCCAAGGACGGCAAGCCGTTCCTCACCAAGGAGCCGAAGCTCCTCCTGAACGACAACAACGCCGGCAAGCCTGAGGGCATCAATTTCATGATCGGTCGCAGGCCCTATGCCGCCTTCGGAAACTCGACGGGCGATCGGCAGATGCTGGAGTACACCAAGGCTGGCCAGGGCAGGCGCCTGTCGATGCTGGTGCTGCATGATGACGCCGAGCGGGAATATGCCTATGGCCCAGCCGAGGGCCTGCCGGCGACAAAGGTCGGAACCTTTGCCCAGGCGCTGTACGACGAGGCCATGAAGGACGGGTGGATCGTCATCAGCATGAAGAAAGATTGGAAGCGGATCTTCAAATTCGAATGACTTGGCCGGGGCTCGCCCCAGCACATTTTATGCGTTCAACCACGACGTGGTGGGCGATGTCGGATGCTGGACCGAGGATTCATTGTTTTGACACGTTCGGCGCCCATCTCAGCGGGCGGGAGTAGGGAAAAGCACACGCCCGTCACTGCCTGCCGTGGTCTTCCTTTGGACACCTCTTCGCGGCGGCTTTCAGTTGGAGTAACGATGTTGGATAAATCCACTGCTTCCATCGTCGCGAGCGAAATTCAGGAACTCTCCGATGACGCCTGGAACGAGTTTGCCGCGACCAAACCACAAGGTATCGACTTCGTTGCTGAGGCATCGGTGCGACGATTGATGTTAAGTCGAATTCGCCGTGCCGTGACAAGAGGAGAACTTAACAGAAGGGCGCTCCGAGAGGGCGCACTCCATGGCTTATGATGCAATGCCGCCGCCGGATATCCGCCCGCGGCGACGGCTCATCCCCCGCCCCAAATCAGCACATGTCTAACCCTGCATTGGATCGAGTGTTGTGGACCACAGCGCCCTGTCGGCAACATCACGCAATGTCACTGTGAGCTGTCCGGTTTTGCCGTCTATGCGAACGTGGCCGAAGAACTGCATGCCGGCAGATGGTGGCAAATTCTGACCCTGTTCCTTGCTCGGCGCATTGCGGTAGATAAGCTGTGGCCCGAAGGTGCCGTCGAGGTCGTTGGGCCCGAAGCTACCGGCATGGATCGGCCCAGACACGAATTCCCAGAACGGATCGAAGTCCTGGAATTTGGCCTTGGCCGGGTCGTAATAATGCGCAGCTGTATAGTGAACGTCGGCAGTAAGCCAAACCGTGTTGCGGATCTTGTTTTGCTTCAAAAACGCCAGAAGGCCGGCGATCTCCAATTCGCGACCAAGCGGCATCCCGTCATCGTGCTGAGCGATCGCTTCGCTTCCGAATTTCCGATCGCCATCATAGACCACATAAAGTCCGATAGGCATATCGGCCGCGATCACTTTCCAGGTCGCGGCTGACGATTTGAGTTCCCGCTTGAGCCAGGCAATTTGCTGCGGGCCAAGAAAGTAGCTGTCCGGTCCGTAGGAAGTCTGGCGGTTCTCACCGTTTGGACCCCGATAGCTGCGCATGTCCAACATGAACACATCGAGGAGGGGGCCGTAGCCGATCTTGCGATAGACCCGCCCAGGCTCGTCTGGGGTCGCTCGGATTGGCATGTACTCGTGGAATGCCCTGCCAGCCCTCGCGGCCAGTTCAAGTGCAAATTTCTCCGAATATTTCTTACGTTGGTTTTCTGCCCGGGTCAGTGGCTCTCCCGGCCACCAGTTATTCGTAACTTCGTGATCGTCCCATTGGGTCAGAATGGGCACCGCGGCGTTGAAGGCACGAACATTTTTGTCCAGCAAATTGTATTTGTAGTTGCCGCGAAACTCCGCAAGGCTTTCGGCCGGCTTCGATTTTTCCTCGGTGACGATGTTCTTCCAAACCTCCCCATTGGCAAGCTTGATCTCGGCAACAATCGGGCTGTCCGCATAGATATTGTCGCCGCTGTGAATGAAGAAGTCCGGCCGATGTTTCAGGAGGGTGGCATATGTCTTCATGCCGCCACGCGCCTCGTCAATTCCCCAACCCTGGCCGCAGGTGTCAGCCGACCAGCAAAAGGTGACGTCGCGCTTGTCGGCAGGAACAGAACGAAAGCGACCCAGCAGGAATTCACCTATAATCGCTGGCTCCGCGAGGTTCTGCATGGCAATGCGATAGAAGATCTCCTGGCCCTCCGGCAGCGCGCCGAGCCCCACCTTGGCGGTCAGATCGCTCTCCGGCAAAGCATCGGCGAACACGCCACCCAGTATCTCCTTGAAACTCTCGGTCGTCGAGAACTGCACCGTCATGCGGCATGGCCGGTCGGCGCGTGCCCAGACGATAGCACCCTGCACATTGACGTCGCCCGATTGAATGCCATGCGTAATCAGGGGCCGATCTGCGGTTCGCGCGATATACGGCATGAAAATTCCGGCTGTGCTGGCAAGGAAGGCCGCACCACCGCCCTGCATGGCATGGCGGCGTGTCGGACGAGTTGGAACAGAGTCCATGCCTGCCTCTCCAGCTTGAATATCCTCGGCATGCCGGCCTAAAATAGCAATTTGGTCTCGGATATGACATCCTGGCGAATTGGACGGTGACAATTCTATCCATCTGCAGAGGAGATTGGTGATGGGCCTGTACGACTTCATCAAGGAGGCTGGCAAGGCACTCGGATTCGGTGGCGACGAATCGCCGACCGCCGATGCGCTCAAGAAGGAGCTCGATTCCCACAAGATTGGCTCAGACAAGATGACCATCGATGTCAAGGGAGACACAGCCGTCATCAAAGGCGAGGCGGCGAGCCAGGAAGCCTTGGAGAAGGCGATCGTGGCGGTCGGCAACACGGTCGGCATCTCCAAAGTTGAAACCAATGTTTCCGTGCCGGCAGCGAAGGAGCCGCGATTCTACACGGTCAAAAAAGGCGATACGCTTTGGGAGATAGCTGTTGCGGTCTATGGGAAAGGCAAAGGCGCCAAGAACAAGGGCATCTTCGAAGCCAACAAACCAATGCTGAAGAGTCCGGACAAGATCTATCCCGGCCAGGTTCTGAGGATCCCGGAAGCCTAGCGCCGAGCCACCAACCGGAAAATTGGCATCACTTTCTAAGAAGGAGATTGGCAACCAGCAGGACAGCAATCGATCCGACGATAAAGAGGGTTCCAAGCGCGTTGACAGTGGGTCGAATTCCCATCTCGACCTGGGCCCAGATATACATCGGCAGCGTGCTTCCCCCTCCAATCGTGAAGAAAGTCACGCCGAAAGTGTCGAGCGATACCGTGAAGACGATCAGCGCAGCGGCGATGATCCCAGGCATGATGAGCGGCAGCGTGATATGCCAAAACACCCGCAGAGGGTTGGCGCCGAGATCAGCTGCGGCCGAGTCCAGCACCCGGTCATAGCCATAGAGTTGGGTGGCGACCGCCAGAACCGCGTAGGGTGTGGTGACCACGACATGGCCCATCACGGCAGTCCAGATCGACAGCGGAACCCCGAGCACCGTCCTCAACACCACGAGGATCGCCGCGCCGAGCAGAATCCCGGGAACCACCATCGGCATCAGCACAAAGCTGCTGGCCAGAGCCTTGAAACGGAATTCCGTCCGCACCAGTCCAAAGGCGCAAAGCGCCCCCACGAAGGTCGCGATCGGCACCGCGGTCAATGCCACGACGAGGCTCGTCTTGAACGAGGTCAGCATGAAATAGTCGTCGCCGAGCTGGCGATACCATTCGAGTGTCAGCCCGGTGACCGGCAGGGTCCCCGACGGGTTTTTGTTGAATGAAAAGAACACCAGCAGCGCGATCGGGAGATACAGGAAGAGATAGATCGCTGCACCATGAATGCTGAGGGCGATCGACCTGCGGGGCTCATTCTTAGAAGCCATAGATCTTCTCGAGCCTCGCTGACCGGCGCAGCGCCATGACCAGCAGCAGGATCAATGCGACCAGCACGACCACCATCGCAGAGCCGATGCCGAAACGCAGCGCCTGAATTTGCGAAACGATGATGTTGACGATCATCAGCCCGTGCGCGCCGCCGATAATCGTCGGAGTGACATACTCGCCGAGCATCGGAATGAACACGAATATGAAGGAGGCGAAGATGCCGGGGAGCATCAGCGGCAAGACGACGTGGAGGAAAACCTGGATGGGCCGCGCTCCCAAGTCCATCGCCGCCCTGATCAACGATGAATCGAGCCGCTCGAGGTTGGTGTAAAGCGCGAGTGTGCTGAAGGGGATGTACAGATAAACCGCGACCAGGACGACCGAATAGTCGTTATACAGCAGGAGGCGGATGGGAGAGTCGATGATGCCGAGATCCATCAAGCTGCGATTGATGAGACCGCGCTCGCCCAGTATGGTCATCCAGGCGTAGACGCGCAACAGATAGCTGGTCCAGAACGGCAGAATGACAAGCACGAGCATCGTCTTTTGAATCGCCCGCGGCAACCGCGTGAGAAACACGGCAAAGGGAAACGACAGAACGATGCAGATGACAGTCGTCGCAAGCGCCATCACCAGGCTTTTGGCAAGAATTTTCAGGTAGAGCGGGTTCTTCAAGAAGAACAGATAGTTCTCGGCGGTGAGTCGAGGCGTGATGTGGAATTCCCTGATCACCATCACGCTGATGATGCTCATGATCACCATCGGGAGAACAAAGAAGAAGAAATCGACAAGCGTGATCGGGAGAAAAGCCACGAAGGGCGGGATCACCCTTATCCCCGCCCTTTTTTCGGCGGCTGCATTCACCTGATCGGTAATCGCCGCCATGGGCCGCCTCGCAAATCAAGCGGCGCGGTTCTCCCAGGCGGAGGCACCGCGCCGAAAACTCAGCCGCCGACGACTTCGTTGAAGACGTCGAGATAGGCGCCGACATTTGGCGGCGGCCCGATGATCACCATCTTCGAAAGGATTTCGGGCTGATCGTAGAAGATCGTATGCGCGAAATCGCCCTTTCCGTCCTTCTTGAGTATTTCGAGCGGGCCTTTGTAGGCAAGCGGCCGTTTGTATTTTTCGACGTTGGGAAGGGTGTATTTCGCATGCACACGATGGGCGAGCCAGGCGAGTGCAGCGTCACGGTGCTTTGCACCCTTCACGATGCAATCACCGTCGAAATAACCGATCACGCCCTCGGGCGGGATGAAGCCTTTCATGGTAGGACCGCCTGCTTCCTTGATACGGATCGCACCACCTGCGCTCAGTGCCGTAACCCAGATGCTTCCATCGGCGGCAAGACGGACCAGCTCTTCCTCTTGCGGCGGAAACTTCAGGATATTGGGCATGAGGCGCTTCAGGGCTTCCTTGGCCTTGGCGAGCTCTGCATCTGTCATCGCATAGGGATTCTTGGCCCCGACCGCGATGCCCATCCAGGCGACGACGTCCTCCTGCTGGCGGGTGAGCGCGATCCGTTGCTTGAGCGCGGGATCGAAGAGGAACTCGATGCTGGTCGGCGGCGTCTTGATCTGATCGGAATTGTACCACAGCACGAGCGGCGACCAGGCCCAGGGTTGGGCCATCCACTGATTGCCGACCTTCCAGACGGTCATCTTTTTGAATTCGTCGAAGAGATCCTGGTATTCGGGCATCTTCTCGAAATCGAACACTTCGATGACGCCCTCCTGGTGGAATTTCGGCACCCACAGAGCATCAACGCCGACGATGTCGTACTGATCGCTGCCGCCGAGTTTGATCTTGGCAAGGTTCTCGGAATTGCCGGATGCGCCGGTGAAATTCACGTGACACCCGGTCTCCTTCAGGAAGTCATCGATTTGCATCTGGAAGTTTCGGCTGCCCCAGGACAGCACATTGACGGGCCCCTCGAGCGTTGCCGCCCGTGCTTCGCTGTCGAACGGCAGTTTGGCGCCAAGTGCAGCAGCAGCTGCACTTCCCATGACGGAAGTCTTCAAGAACTGGCGCCTCGTATTCGTCCACTTCATCCAAGCCATGGTTTCCTCCCTGACGGTTTTGGCGTTGTCACTGGATCAAGACCGCGCCAGTGATCGCGGTGCGGGCGCTTCAGCCTCGCCGCCATTGAAGCAAAGCGATGCCGAGGCGGGCCAAGTTACATAGACCTCGCCGTCCATGACCGGTTTGGTCGACTTTCGATCTGGCCGGGACAGCGAGTCGATCACCGTGATCTCTATACCTCGCGGTGTGGCAATCGCATATTGGAGGTGCGTGCCGAGGAATGAGACATTCTTGACTGCGCCCGCGATGGCGTTGAGATCGCTCGATGCGGGCGCCGTATCCGCAAGCTGCATGTGATCAGGACGAACGACCACCCAAGCCTGCGATCCGTTCTGGGCCACGCTCGCGGGGACGCGCACATCCTGGCCCAGATCCAACCGTACGATCGACCATTGTCCGATGGAACCGACGACGCGGCCTGAAAAGACGTTGGATGCGCCGATGAAATCGGCGACGAACAATGAAGACGGGCGTTCATAGATCTCCTGCGGCGTGCCGACCTGGGCAACCGTGCCGCGGTTCATGACCGCGATGCGGTCGGACATCGTCATCGCCTCGTCCTGGTCGTGGGTGACGTACAAGAACGTTATCCCGACTTCCCGCTGGATCCGCGTGAGCTCTGATTGCATCTGTTTGCGCAGCTTGAGGTCGAGCGCGCCCAAGGGCTCATCGAGCAAAAGCACCGAGGGCCGATTAACCAATGCACGGGCGAGCGCCACGCGCTGCTGCTGGCCTCCGGACAGCTGATCCGGCCGCCGTGACCCAAAATCGGCGAGCGAGACCAATGCAAGCGCCTCGCGCGTGCGCTGCTCGATGTCAGCCGCCGGCACCCCTGCCATGCGCAATCCGAATCCTACATTTTGTGCAACCGTCATATGTGGGAACAAAGCGTAACTCTGGAACACGGTGTTGACCGGCCGACGATATGGGGGAATTCTGTTGACGACCTTTCCGTCTATGAGAACGTCGCCTTCATCCGGTTCGATGAAGCCGCCGATGATGTTGAGGGTGGTGGTTTTGCCACAGCCGCTGGGCCCCAGCAGCGAAAAGAACTCCCCCTCGCGTATCTCCAGATCGATGCTGTTGAGCGCTGCCAGCGTCTTGTAACGGACGCTCAGCCCGCGCAGCTCAATTGCGTTCGACACAGTTGGACGGGCCCGGGGTGAAAGCAGTGCGAATCTTTCTTGTCCGCTGTCCGTGTCGGGATCAGAGGAGTGGCTGTTTCCTCGACGGTTGGCCAAGTACAACCACAAACTCCGGATGTGATTGCTGCAGTTCCATGCCAAAAACCGGCCGATGGAGCGTAACACAAGACATTCGGGTGTCAACGCGTTGCATGGCCGGCAAGAGCGATTCCGACCCCGCTTTCCGCTGACGCCGGAGCAGACTCATTTCAAGTCGACCAGCACGCGTCCATCGACGATCCGCGCGGCAAAGGTCCGTATCCGGAGCTTGTCATCCAGCAGGGCCCGCCCGGTGGCGAGGTCGAACTCCCAGCCATGCCACGGACATGCAAGGGTCGGAGCCGATTCATCGAGCGTCAGCTCTCCGGGCCGCGCCGCGACGAGGCGGCCACTCAACACGCCGTGGCACACAGGGGCACCCTGGTGCGTGCACAGATTGTGCACTGCGAAGACCCGATCGCCCCAGCGGACCACACCGATCTGCCGCTCTCCGACATCGACAATCCGCATCTGCTTCGTCGGAAATTCATCGGCCGGGCCAACATCGACGCTCATGCATTGACCATCTGGGGCGCCGGCAGTTCTGCTTCGCTCCAACCATAGAGCTTCATCGCATTCTCGAAGAAAACCTTGCGATGCCAGCTTTGCGGCAGTTGCGTCGATATGTGCTTGATCTCGTCGGCATCCCAATGCGGATAGTCGGATGAATAGACCAGCCGGTCGGCGCCATTCATCCAGCTCAGCAGTTCGACGATCTGCTCACGCCTGGGAGAGATTTCGAGCGGCTGCGTGGTCAGCCAGACATGTTCGGCGACATATTCGCTGGGCAATCGGCGGAGCCACGGAACCTCGCGCCGCAAGCCCTTGTAGTCGCAATCGCATCGCCACAACAGGCTCGGCAGCCAAGCCGCACCACCCTCGATCAGCACCAATCGGAGTTTCGGGTATTTATCGAACACGCCGTGGCTGATGAAGGAGACGAGATGGGTCATCATTGCCTGGGGCCACAGCGTATGCGCTTCAAAATAGAGCGTGACATTGCCACCCCCGGTGCTCGCCGGATTGGCCCAGCCGCCGGCTCCGCCATGGATGGCAATCGGACGGCCTGTCTCTTCCGCGGCCTGGTAGATCGGATGAAACACCGGATGCCCGAACCCGTAATTATACGGATTGTCGACCAGCATCACCTGCACCATGCGCCTATTGTCGGCGTGCCGCCTGATTTCCGCCGCGGCGTGCTCGGGCAATTGGCAGGCAATCAGGATCGACGACGCCAGGCGCTCGTCTTTCGGCAACCAGCGTTCTATCGTCCAGTCATTCAGCGCCCGTGCGAGTTCGGTTGCAAAATAGGGATTGTGGTGCCCCGAGACGTGGCTGTCGTCGCCAAAAGTCAGGATCGCACGCCGGACATTCGAGCGCTCGAGCACCTGGCGGCGCAAAAGGTCGTAATCCGAACCGGGCGCGGCACCATCCGCGGGGTACGTGTCGGCCCGCATGAAGCCATGCGGATTCGGCAGCCCATCCTGAACCGTGAGGGGAACGAGGCCGGCCGGACCGCGGTCCGCGACATATTCGCGCCAGCCCTTCGATAGGTAGGTGAGGAATTCATCGTCGGAGCCACGGGCGTGATGGACATCGCAATCGATAATCTCGCCAGTGTACATGACGTCCTTTCCAGAAGGGTGAAGGCAATAGTTTCATATCCCCTCGCTATGCATGTCAAGCACAGCGGTCCGGCGCGTTGCGTTTTCGAAGCGACAACCAATCGAGCGGACATCAGCCCATTGAAAGCACCGTATGGCGCGCTATCCGCTCTTCATCGAGCTCGAAGCCGAATCCCGCCCGGTCGGGCACCTTGACTGCACCCTCCGAGTCGATGGTGAGGGGCTGGCGCAACATTTGATCCCGGCTCGCGAGCGTGAAGCCGCTCGGCGGATCGTGCGGGAATTCCAGAAACGAGCAGTTCGGCACCGCTGCCGCTAGGTGCAGATTGGCAAGGAGCCCGATCCCATTCCCCCAAGTGTGCGGAACGAACTCCAAATGTGCAGCCTCGGCCATGGCCGCAACCTTGCGTAGCTGGAAGATGCCCTCGGACAGCAGAGCATCCGGCTGCAGGATGTCATAGCAGCGGCGATCGATCAGCAGCTTGAACTCATGAAGGCCGTGATTGTCCTCTCCTCCAGCAATTTTAATGGTGCTTAGGCGGTCTCGCAGGCGCGCCAGATCGTCGTAGTTGTGACGCGGCAACGGTTCCTCGAGCCACAGCACATTCAGCCTTTCGAGTTCCCGCGCCACGGCGAGAGCCCGCTGAAATCCCCATTGCGCATGCTGGGAGAGGCCCGGCTCGACTCCTGCCTGGTTGGCATCAACCATGATCGCGATCTGATCTCCAACAGCCGCACGGATCGCTTCGACGACCTTGATGTCGTCGCGGGGATCGGGGTTGTGGAAGCGTAGCTTCACGGCACGAAAACCCTCCGCAAGCATGCGATGGACATCATCCACGCGCTGCAGCGGTTGCCGGATCTCGGCCGTTGCGCAATAGGCAGTTACCCTATCGGTGTAACCGCCCCACAGTTTGTAGACCGGCAAATTGGCGATTTTGCCGACGATATCCCACAGCGGGATCTCCATGCAGTAAGCGGGCGGTCCCAGGATCTCCGCATCGCGCAAGACATTGGTCAACAATTCGATGCGGGTTGGATCCTGCCCGAGCAGGTAAGGGGTGACGAAGCGGTCGATCGCTATCGCGGCTTCTGCACCGGCATGGGCGGCGCCGAGGCCGGTTATTCCGACATCCGTCTCAACTTCGATGACGACCAGAATGATGTTCGGCTGATTGCGCCCGCGCGCCCAGGCTGGATGGAACTCGTTGGGTAGCGGCAAGTCGACAACCCGCGTTCTGATCCGCGTGATCTTCATTTTTTGCTCTTCAACCGGCCGGTTTCAACGGTGGCCATCCGGCAATAATGCCCCGGCTTGCTTGACAGCCGCCAGTGTCGAAATTATCAGTTTGGAACGCTCCACCCAGCGAAAAACAGAGTATCATGACTTCCCATAAGCTTAAGATCGCTCTCGTGACGGAGCCGTTGGCGGACAGGCCCCTCCGCACGGTCATGGACTGGCTGGCGGCGGAGGTGCCGGAAATCAGCGGCCTCGAGATTGGCACCGGTGCTTATGCACCCACGGGCCATTGCGATATGGCAGGGCTCCTCGAGGATCCTGCTGCGCGCCGCACATGGACGAACGAAGTCGCGAGCCGTGGGTTTGAGATCGCTGCCTTCAACTGCTGGGGCAATCCGCTCCATCCCGATTTGAGCGTTGCCGGCGCTCATGACAAGGCGTTGCGCGATACCATCCGGCTTGCCAGCGAGCTTGGCGTCGACCGGATCGTAGCCCTTGCCGGCTGCCCCGCAGGGTCTGCCGGCGATGTGACGCCGCATTTCGCCGGCGGCGGGTGGCTTCCCTATCTGGAGAACGTGTATCAGCATCAGTGGAAGCATCAGGTCCATGACTACTGGGCCGAGATCGGAGAATTCGCCATCCGCACCGATCCGGCGCTGCTGATCTGCCTGGAGCTGCATCCCGGCACTGTCGCCTACAATGTCGAGACGTTCGAGCGGCTCGCCGCACTCTCCCCCGCCATTGCCGCGAATATCGATCCCAGTCATTTCATGTGGATGCAGATGGACTCCAACCGCGTCGTGCAACGGCTTGCCGGACGCATCGGCCATGCCCATGGCAAGGACGTGAGTTTCAACGCTGAGAAGCTCGCGCTGAACGGGCTGCTCGATCACCGCTGGCCGGCTCCGGCCGCCGAGATGCCGTGGAACTTCGCGACGGTCGGCCGCGGTCATGGCCTGCCGTGGTGGCAGGAGCTGTTGAGGGACCTCGCGGATGCCGGAAGGGTGAAGACCATCGCAATCGAGCACGAAGACCCGTTCGTGGCCCCCATGGACGGGATAAGGGAGGCGGCCCGCCTTCTGGCCGGGGCCCTTGGCAATCCTGCAACGACGAGGGCGAAATCATGAGCGTGGTTCGAGCGGCCGTCACCGAGCGTCCAGGCGTGATCGCACTGCACGAATTTCCGATGCCCGATCCGGCGCCCGGCGCGGTGATCATGAAGGTGCGCTATTCCGGAATCTGCGGCACCGACAAGCACACCTTCCGCGGCGAGTTCAAGCAATATGCCGGCACCCCTCACGAACGGGATCTGACATATCCCCTCATTTGCGGTCACGAGAATGTCGGCGAGGTGGTCGCCACCGGCGGCGAGGTCCACGACAGCGAGGGGCGTCCTCTCAAGCCCGGCGACCGCATCGTGCCTGCCGCCAATGTTGTCTGCGGCGACTGCCATTTCTGCCGCAACGGCTATCCCTATTACATGTGCGAGAACCTCGAGGACTATGGCAACAGCTTGCATTGCGGCCGGGCCCCCCATCTCTTCGGCGGCTGGTCCGAGCACATGTACCTGCTCCCCGGCACGCAGCTGTTCCGAGTTCCGGACGGCCTGCCGGATCACGTTGCGGTGCTGACGGAGATCATGTCGGTGACCCATGGCGTCGAGACAGCCCAGGCGCTTCTTGGATTCATCGGCGGCAGCCGATTTGCCCAATCCATCGCTGTCCTCGGCGTTGGCCCCCTGGGACTTTGCCACCTGATCAAGGCAAAGCTCCTCGGCGCCGGCCAGCTCATCGCCACCGATCTCTTCCCGTCCCGCCTCGCGCTCGCCGAGGCCTTCGGCGCCAGCCTCACCATGCCGGTGAAAACGACCGACATGGCGGAGCGCATAGCAAGGGCGCGCGAACACACCGGCGGCATCGGCCCCGATATCGTGCTCGATTGCAGCGGCGTTCCCGCGACCTTCCTCGAGGCCGTCAGGATGGTGCGGGTCGGTGGCGTGGTGGTGGAGGCCGGCGCCTTCGTCGACATGGGACCGGTCGCGATCAATCCCAACTCCGACATCTGCACCAAGAATGTCAATGTCATCGGCGTGGGCGGCGAAACCTCGACTTCCTATCTGCCTTCCATGCGCCTGATGGCGGCCAATCTCGACCGCCTGCCATTCGATCGCATCGTCACCCACCGGATGCCGCTGAAACAGGCCCGCGAGGCAGTCGAGCTGGCGCAGACGGATGCTGCCATGAAGGTCGTGATGGCGCCTCACGGCGCTGCGGTTTGAGGATTTGGCTCGAGCGGATCGCACCATGAGCGACAGGGCTTGATGGAAACCGAGGACCCGGTCGGCAAGCCGCCGACCATACTCGACGTCGCCAGGCGCGCCGGCGTATCGAAGTCCACAGTTTCGAACGTGATCCGTGGGATTCGCAGCATCACGCCCGAAACCCAGCTCAAGGTTACCAAGGCCATCGACGAGCTCGGCTATCGTCCGAACATCCTGGCGCGCCAGATGGTCCACCAGCGCACCACGATCTTCGGCGTTGCCGTCGGCGATCTCGCCAACCCGTTCTATGCCGAAATGGCAAAGCAGATCGAGCGCTCCGCCGCGGCGCGCGGTTATCGCGTCATGTTCTGCAACACCCAGGGCGAGGAGACGACCGAGATGGCGGGGCTCGAGGGCATGCTCGAACAGCGGGTCGCCGGGATCATCTTCCTCGCCTATGCCGGTGGCTCGACGAAACCGCGGGCCCTGATCGAGGGTCGGGTGCCTGTCGTCTTCGTCACCTGCTCGGCCGATTGGGGCGATGTCGTTTGCGCCGATGACGAACGCGGCGGAAGGATCGCCACCGAGCACCTGATCGGGCTCGGTCATGAACGGATCGCCTATTGCGCCGATCCAATCGTTGAGGACGCCACCGATCGCGCCCGTCAGGCTGGCTATCGCCAGACGATGGCGGCTGCCGGCCTGACCCCCATGGTGTTCCATTGGGAGCGGGCGGAGGACCGGCTGTTGCGCGAAGCGCCCGTCGAGGAGATCCTGACGGGGCCGCAACGGCCCACCGCCTTCGTCTCCTCCAATGACCTCGGCGCCATCGATCTTCTCGACTGTGCCGACCGTCTGTCGATCCCGGTGCCGCTGAAGCTCTCGGTCGTGGGATTCGACGATGTGATGATGGCCGGGCTCGCCCGCATCAATCTCACCACCATGGCCCAGCCCAAGGAGATGCTGGCGCGCCTCGCCGTCGATACGCTCGCGAGCCGGATCGAGGGCGAGCTTCGCGGCGACCCGATCCGCCAGACGGTGAGCTGCCGCCTGATTGTCCGCGGCTCGACGGCCAAGCCGTCGGGCTAGCTTGGCTTGACAAGCCAAGCTGGGGGTCGCTATCGTCTGTTGGAACGTTCCACAGAGAGAGCATCATCATGCCCGAGAGGCTTCGGATAGGGGTCATCGGATGCGGCCTCATTGCCCAGGTGATGCACCTCCATTACCTGCGCGAGCTCGCCGACCGGTTCGAGATCGCAGCCCTCTGCGATGTCTCCGAGCGGCTCCTGCGCGCCTGCGCCGACGACTATGGCGTGCGCCAAACTTTCACGCGCTGGCAGGATCTCCTCGCCGCCCCGCTGGATGCGGTCCTCATCCTGACATCCGGCAGCCATGCGCCGATCGCCATTGCCGCGGCCGAGGCGGGCAAGCACATGCTGGTCGAAAAGCCCCTGTGCTTTTCCGTGGCCGAAGGGCGGGCGATGATCGAGGCCGCCCGGCGTGCGGGTGTCACGCTCATGGTCGGATACAACAAGCGCTACGATCCCGCCTATCAGCGTCTCGGCGAGGAAATCCGTAGCCTCTCCGATCTGCGCCTGTTGCAGGTGACGACGCTG
The DNA here is from genome assembly GCA_963744915.1 of uncultured Alphaproteobacteria bacterium. Classification (GTDB taxonomy): domain Bacteria; phylum Pseudomonadota; class Alphaproteobacteria; order Rhizobiales; family Aestuariivirgaceae; genus DATAFF01. The sequence goes on along the minus strand of CAVUUY010000016.1, from coordinate 30,504 downwards.
GAATCGCCGCTCCAGCCCTATGTCGCGCATTATCGGCTGCACCGGGCCCAGAGCCTCGCGCCCGAGCTCGCCAAGGCCTTCGAGGCCGACAACCAGGCCCGCATCACCGCGGCCATCGGCGAAGCCGATCCGTTGACGCGCCAGTCCTATCATCTCGTCCTGCTCGACAGCATGGTGCATGAGTTCAACGCGGTCCGTGGCATCCTCGGCGAGCCCGATCGCCTGGATTTCTCCGATATCCGCGAGAACGGGTTGACCGTCGTGCTGCGCTTCGGCGCGGCGGAATGCATCATTGCCTGGGTCGATCTGCCGGGCATCGCGCGCTACCAGATGGAGTTTGCCTTCTACGCCCCCGAGCGCCGCCTCACCTTGTCGTTTCCCTCGCCCTTCCTGCGCAGCATGCCGACCCTGCTCAAGGTCGAAGGAGGGGATCCCTCTTCTCCCCAGGCCTGGAGCAATGAGCAGGTCGTCTCCTATGCCGAGAGCTTCAAGGAAGAGTTGATCCACTTCCACGACTGCATCACCAGCGGGCGCCCTCCCGTCACCTCGGGCGAGGACGCGCTGCGCGACATCGCGCTCTGCGAGGCCATCGTCAACGCCCATCTTGCCCGCCGGCCGTTGCCGAATCCGACCGATGCCGCGGCCTCGCGTTCCCGCCTTGTGGGACAGGCCTGAGCGATGGCGATCTTCCGCATGGGCCTCGTGGGGGCAGGGCGCATGGGGAAGACCCATTTGCGCGCGCTTGCCCGCAGCGACGTCCTTCAGGTCGTCGCCGTTGCCGATCCTGTGGAAACGGCACGGGCGAGCGTCGCGTCGCCCCGGCTGGCCACGCACAGCGACCTCGCCGCGATGCTGCGTGCCGGTGGTCTGGACGGGGTCCTCGTCGCCGCATCCAGCGACACGCATCTCGACTGCATCGCCGAGCTTGCCGATGCGGGGATGCCCATATTGTGCGAGAAGCCCTGCGGCCTGAGCTCCGACCAGGGGAGGGAAGCGGCTGCCATCGCCTCCGCCGCCAAGGTGCCGCTGCAGGTCGCCTATTGGCGGCGCTTCGTCCCCAGCCTGAAGAAGTTGAAGACGCAGATCCTCGCCGGCGAGCTGGGCGATCTCTATCTCGCTGCCTGCTACCAATGGGACGAGCAGCCGCCGCCCGCGAGCTTCCGCAGCCGCAGCGGCGGGATCTTCATGGACATGGCGGTGCATGAGTTCGATCAGATCCGCTGGCTCACCGGCCAGGAGATCGGCTCCCTCCATGCTGTCGCCGCCGCGACCCGGTCCGATCCGCCCGTCCCGGGCGATGCCGAGAGCGCCCAGGTGCTCTGCATCCTTTCCGGTGGGACAACCGGCATGGTCTCGCTCGGCCGGCGCTTTCCGCTCGGCGATGTATGCAAGGTCGAGCTGTTCGGAACCCGGGGCGCGCAGGAGTGCCGCTTTCTCTGGCCACCAGAGGCCGAGCAGTCTTTCCTCGAGGCGCTGCGGCTGCAGGCAGAGAGCTTCGTGCGCTGGGTCGGCGGCGCGCCTGCCGAAGGGGCGAGCGCGCTCGACGCCGTCGCCGCTCTCGAGGCTGCCGAGCGCGCCTCTGGGATATTCCACAACAGAGGTGAGAAGCGCCGATGACCGCGACACCCGAGGTCCGGATCGGCATCGTCGGCTATGGCATGATGGGCAAGGCCCATTCCTATGGCTACCGTGAGGCGCCGCGACTGCGTGATCTGCCGGTCCGCCCCCGCCTGCGATTGATCAGCGGCCGCCGGCGCGAGCTGGTCGAGAAGGCTGCCGCGTCCTATGGCTTCGAGGAGGTGACGACCGACTGGCGCCGGATCGTTGAAGGCAAGGACATCGACGTCGTCGACATCTGCACGCCGCCCGGCACCCATGCCGAGATCGCTGCTGCCGCCGCCGCGGCGGGCAAGGCCGTGTTCTGCGAGAAGCCCTTGGCCACCTCCTACGCCGAAGGCAGGGGTGCCCTGGAGGCTGCGCGCCGGGCCGGCGTGTTGAATGCGATCGGCTTCAACTATCGACGCCTCCCCGCCGTTTCGCTGATGAAGCGCATGATCGACGAAGGCGCCATCGGCCAGCTGCAGCTCTGGCGCGGCTGCTGGCTCTCGGACGAGTTCGTCGATCCCGAGATCCCGTTCGATTGGCGGTTCGACCGTCGGATGGGCGGAACGACCATTGCCGATCTCGGCAGTCATCTGATCGATATGGCGATGTGGATGGCGGGCGACATCGCCGAGGTCAGCGGCCAGTCGGCGACCTTCGTCGCCGAGCGCACAGATCCCGAAAGACCGGGCGCGGTGCGACCCGTCACCGTCGACGATGCCTCTTCGGCCTTGATTCGCTTTGCATCCGGCGCCCGCGGGGTGCTGGAGATGGCGCGCAGCTGCGTGCGCCGGCCGTGCGACTTCACGATCGAGGCGAACGGGACACGGGGTACCCTGCGGTTCGACTATGCCCGCCTCAACGAGCTCCAATATGGCGACGGCGGCGATGCCGCGGGGCTCTATGGCATGCGCCGCATCCGCGCCGAACATCCAAGTCATCCCTATGCCGCCAGCTGGTGGCCGATCGGTCAGGGCGTGGGCTACGGGTCGAGCTTCGTCAACCAGTTCGCCGATCTGCTTCAGGCTTGGCCGGCCGGGCCATGGGATCCCGATTTCGCTCAGGGACTCGCGGTTCAGGCCGTGTGCGACGCGATCGAGCGCGCGGCAGCCGAGCGGCGCTGGGTCGACATCGCGGAAATCGTCAGCCCTTGACCTCCGAATCCTCGACGAAGACGACGTCCTCGGGCCGCCAATGCAGCGCCACCACCGAGCCCGGGCGGAGATTCTCCTCGCGCAGCGTCGCAATCTCCTCGATCGCCATCGCCGCCCGTATCTCGAGTCGTTCGCTCACGCGCACATTCACATTGAAGACGGATCCGGTGAAGACAAGGCGCTCGACGGTGCCGCGCACCGCTTTGTGCTGCTCGTCGCCAGAGCCTTTTGCGAGGCTTACCTTGATCCGGTTGCGCGGCAGCAGCGCGGCGATGGACGGCGCCCCGTCAAGATGGGCCGGCAGCCTTCCTCTGAAGATCATGTCGGAATACGACACTTCGATGCAGCCCCCGTCGCGAATGTTCTTTCCACGAACGATCGTCCCGGCATCGATGAAACTCGCGACATAGGAGTTTCGCGGCGCCCTGTAGAGAGCCTCGGGGGTGTCGATCTGGACGATCAACCCGTCCTTCATCACCGCGATACGGTCAGCGATCGCACACGCTTCCTCCTGATCGTGAGTCACGTGGACCAGCGTCGTCCCCGTCGATCGCTTGATACGGACAAGCTCGTCCTGCATCTGGCGCCGCACCTTGAGATCGAGCGCACCGAGCGGCTCGTCGAGCAGCAGCACCGCGGGACGCTTCACCAGCGCCCGCGCCAGCGCGACACGCTGCTGCTGACCACCCGAGAGCTCGGCGATCCGGCGCCGTTCCATCCCCGCGAGACCGACGAGATCGAGCGCCTCCCGCACCCGCCTGGCGCGCTCCCCGCGAGAGACGCCCTCCATTTTGAGACCGTAGGCGACATTGCCCTCGACCCGCAGATGCGGGAACAGCGCATAGCTTTGGAAGACGGTGTTTGTGGGTCGTTCATAGGGCTGGCGGCTTGTGACGTCGACGCCATCGATCTCGACCTTTCCGCTCGTCGCATCGATAAATCCCCCGATGATTCGCAGCGTCGTCGTCTTGCCGCAGCCGCTTGGTCCAAGCAGCGCGAAAAGCTCGCCGCGATTGACGGAGAACGAGACGCCGACCGACTCGGAGCCCACGGAGTAAATGTCCTGGCCCGGATAGCGAACCCTCAGGTCGGTGCATTTCAGGACGGGGCCGCAGGACATGGCCTGCGCTCGATCGGAGTGGAGAGTCAAAGCGCTGTCTCCGCTGTGCCGGCCGTCATCCGAGACACCCTTGCGCGCCCCATCAGCCTTTCCCGCCCGATGGCGGCCAGCGCCCCGATGGTCAGCAGCAGGAACGATGCGCCGAGCATCAGTGCCGAGATCGCGTTGAGATCCGGCCGCACGCGGATCCGCAGCGACCCGAAGATGTAGAGCGGCAATGTCTGCTGCGATCCCGTGACGAGGAAGGTGAGAATGAACTCGTCCATCGAGATCGCAAAGGCGATCATCACGCCGGCAAGAATCCCCGGCAGGGCTTGCGGTACCGACACGGTCAGGAAAGCCCACCACGGCCGCGCTCCGAGATCCATCGCAGCGATCTCCTGGTTGCGGTCGAGCCCCTCCAGCCGCACGAGGACGAGCAGGGTGACGACCGGAAGCGTGAGAATGGTGTGGCCGGCTATGATCGTCCACAGACCGCGCTGAATTCCAAGCGCGTTCAAGCCGACAATGATCGCCAGGCCGAGCACCAATGGCGGCAGGAACAGAGGCACGGAAATGATCCCGAGATTGAACGAGCGCAATCGGCCTTTGACGCGCCCGATCTGCACCGCGGCGAGGGTGCCGAACACGGCGCTGATAAGGGACGCCGAGATGGCAACCTGAAGGCTGGTCCAAAACGCGCTGAGCAGCACCGGGTTGTCGAACACCTCGGCAAACCATCGGGTTGTGAAGCCCACGAACGGCAGACCGGTCTCCTCCGAGTCGTTGAACGCCAGCAGAACCAGCAGCCCCGGCGGCGTGTAGAGGAATATGAGATACAACACCGAATAGGCCAAAAGAAATGGGGCAGGGCGATGCGTGAAGCCGCCCGTGTACTCGCCGGCTGCCTCGACTTCCCCGACGATGAGCCGGAGCACGATCACCATGAGCAGGATCGTGACGAGGAACAGCATCGCCAGCGTGGCGCCGAATCCCCATTGCAGCGAGTAGCCGAACTGGTTCGTGATCAGATTGGCATAGAGGGTCCCGTTGGTGCCGCCAATCAGCTGCGGGGTCGCGTAGTCGCCCATCATCGCAATGAAGGCGAACACGAAGCCGGCGACGATGCCGGAGCGCGCGGTCGGCAGGGTTATCGTGACCAACCTTCGCCACGGCCTTGCGCCGAGGTCTGCCGCGGCATCCAGCATTGCCGGGTTGATGCGCTCGATCGCTATATAGGTCGCGAGAAAGGAGAGGGGGAACAGCAGGTAGACGAAGGTGATCACGATCGCCGGCCGGCCGAAGCCGAAAAAGGCGACAGGTTCCTGCATGAGACCGGTGCCCATCAGCGCCCGGTTGATCAATCCCTCGTCGCCGAACATGGTGAGCCAGGCAAGAACCCGGATCAGGTAGCTGGTCCAGAATGGAATGATCGCGAACAGGACCCAAAGCAGCCGCTGCGACGGCCGGACCTTGACTGCCACGAAATAGGCGAAGGGAAAGCTCAAAAGCACCGTGAGCGCCGAGGCCAGCGCGACGAGCCCGAACGAGCGCAGCAGCATCCCCCGATAGGCTTCCCGGGTGAAGAACCTGGCGTAGTTTTCGAGCGTCCACTGATGGACGATCCGTCCGTCTTCGGTCGGCCAGAAGGAGTATACGACGAGGACGGCAAGGGGCAGGAAGAAGCCGATCGCCACCGCGAGGACCGCCGGAAGTGGCAGCAAGGGATTCTCGAGGCCGCCATGGCGCAGTCGGGCGAGCCCCGCGGGCAAGGGCAGCGAACGCCTGGGGCGGGCCCGCCCTGCGCCAGTCGGTGAACCGCCTGCCTCGGTCAGCGGCCGGACCACCGGAGCAGCCATTTAGCTTGTCTCCGGTTGCGCGTTCGTTGGGCGCTAATTGGCCAGCACCTCGTCATAGGCCGCCGCCCATTCCTTCGGATTGCGGGACGGTCCCTGGAAGACCATGCTGGTGGCGATATCGGGTTTGCCACCACCGAGGGCTTCGTAAATGGGGGCGTTCAGCTTTGCGCCAGCCTTCAGGATGCGCTCCGATGTCGTCTGGCTGCACATTCCGAAGACGTTGTACTGCCACAGCCAATCCTGCATGCCCGGATCGCCCATCAGGAAGTCGATGAACTTGAGAGCATTCTCGCGGTTCTTGGCGCCCTTGATGAGCTGCGGACCGTCGACCCAGCCAAGCGCGCCCTCGCTCGGCAGCTTGATGTCGGCCACGTGCTTGCCCGCCTTCTCGTCGATCCGGTAGGCGAGGCCGAGGCTCGTCGCCTGGCCCGCGACGGCTTTGCCCGTCCGGACGGCGTCGGCGGTCACCAGGTCGGAGCTGTTGCTGATCTGGAATGGCTTCAACTGCCTCAGATAGTCGGCCGCTTTTTTGAGGGTGGGCCCGGTCATGGCGTAAATGTCGGAGCGCGGCACGCCCATGGCGAGGCCGGCGAGCGCGAGGAAGTCGTCGCCCGCGCCCTGCAGGATGACCTTGCCCTTGGGAGCGTCCCACAGCGACTTCCAGGAATAGGGCGGCGGGACCTTGAAGTTGTCGATGTTCCAGACGATTCCGAAGGAAGCCCACATGCTCGGGTAGAGCAGCGTCTGGTTCGGCGCCAGGACATAGGGAAAGCCGGTGTTCGTCTTGAAGATGGGCCACAGGTTCTTCGCAGCCGGTATCTGGTTCAGGTCAAGCGGCTCGATGAGCCCGGCCTCGTGATACAGGGGACAGAAGCCGGCATTCGCGAAGACGACATCATATTGGTCGCCGCCGCCAGCCTTCAGCTTGGTGAACATGTCCTGATCCGAATCCGCGGCGATGCCACGAATCGTGATGCCGGTCGCCGCTTTGAAGCGCTTCTGGATCTCCGGATGGACGTAGTTCTCCCACGCCATCACGACCACCGTTCCGCTTCCGGTTTGGCTTGCCGCTCTGCCGGAGGTGAGGAAACTGGAGACCCCGCCGATCGCCAGAGCGGCGCCGGCCGACCGCTCGACAAAGGCGCGGCGCGAAATTCGCCGCGGCTCGGCCGACGTCGAATCCGGACGCTGCCATCGGGGGCTCGACGGTCCCTTCGGGTTGTCCGCCATGGCAGTTCCTCCCTCTATGTCATCTTGTTGTGGAACGTTCCAAATAACCAAAATTAACCATTGTGCCAATCCCTGTCAAGCCAGCTATCAACGGCTCGTGGGCGGATGTTTCACGTGGAACATTTAGGGAACATCGCCCCGGCTCAGCCTTGCGAGCGCGCCCCTTTATCAATTCGCGCCGAGTTTCGACCTTAGCTCGTCGCTGGGAGCGAGATCCTGCGCACTCTTGCCGGTCTTGTCGTGGACAGCGGCATCGGCGCCGCGGCCCATCAGCAGATCGACTGCCGCGCCATGGCCGAGCTCGGCGGCGATCATCAGCGCGGTGCGGCCGCGATCATCCTGGTCGTTGATCCGGGCGCCATGATCGAGCAGGAGTTTCAGCGTCTCGGCAATGTCCTCGGTGCCGGCCTCGTTGGAGTACCCGGCCGCCCACATGAGCGCGGTCAACGCATTGCCGTAGCGCGCGTTGACGTCCACGCCATGGGCGATGAGCACGCGTACCACCTTGGGAAAGCCGCGCCCGACGGCATAGACCATCGCAGCCTTGCCGGTGGTGTCGAGCGTCTTCGGATCGGCGCCGCTCTTCAGCAGCAGCTCAACTGCCGTTGCATCGCCCATATAGGCTGCCGCAGCGACGGGTGGGATGCCGCTTCGTCCCGGGATGTTGGGATCGGCGCCGTGCGCCAGAAGCATCGGGACCACATTGTTGCGGCCCTGGACCACGGCCTGGAAAAGCGCCGTCGACCCATCGATGCTGAGCGCGTTGATCGGCGCCCCGCGCTCGAGAAACATCTGCACCAGCGCGACGTGACCGCCGGCTGCCGCGATTGCCAGCGGCATGGCGCCCAGGCGGTTCTTCGCCTCGAGCGAGGCGCCGTCGGCGAGGAGGTCGCGCACGAGTTCGTCGCAACCCTTGGCGATCGCCGAAAAGAGCACCGAACTCCTTTGGCCGGCAACCGCCTCCTTGCGGATCGTGGCATAGGACTCGCCGAGCTCGGTGCAGGCTGATTTGCTTCCGGCCTCGACCGATGCCGCAAGGGCCACGGCCAACGGCAATGCTGCAAGCGCGACAACGGCGCAGGATCGACGCCTCATTGATCGTGGATCCCGCCGAGATACCGGGCCATGGTCTTCAACTCTTCATCGGAAAAAGAAGCGAGCAGTGTCGACTTGTCGGGATTGTTCGCCCGTGCCCTGGTCTTGAAGGCGAGCAGCGTCCCTTCGAGATAGGTAGGGCCCTGCCCCGCCAGCCGGGGAACGGTGCTTGCACCCCTATAGCCGTCGAGGTGGCATTCCTTGCACATCCCTGCCGTGGCGATGCGTTCGCCGGCCGCCGCGTCGGCATCGCTCGCCCAGCTGTCGAGCTGCGGCCACGGCTTCTCCGAGAAATATTGGCCAAGCGCAATCATGTCGTCCTTGGAGAGGTCGGCGGCAACGACTGACATCTTGTCGTTCTTGCGAAGGCCGCTCTTATAATCCCTGAGCTCGATATAGATGTAACCGGCATGCTGTCCCCAGATGATCGGCGTGTCCGGTTCCTTGGGCTTGCCGTCCTCGCCATGACAGGTGGCGCAGAGTTTCGCCTTCTCGGCAATATCCTGCGCCTGAGCGGCACCCGGCGTGGCACCGATCGACAGCACGGCCACAGACAGGATGGTGATGAAAATGGGGGACCGACGCCCGGTCCCGCCACTTTCCTTGACTTGGATGAAATGCAAACTCATTCGGCCAGCGTGAACGCCACGATGGTGTTGCCGCGCTTGTAGTCGAGCTGGGTATTTCCACCCGCCGCCACGACGATGTACTGCTTGCCATCGACGGTATATGAGGCTGGCGGAGCATTGACGCCGGCACCGGCCTGGAACTTCCAGAGCACCGATCCGGTCTCGGCATCATAGGCCTTGAACAGCCCATTGCCTTCGCCGGTGAACACCAGCCCGCCGGCGGTTGCCAGCACGCCACCGATCATCGGTTCCGGGGTCTTGACCTGCCAGCGGATCTTGCCGGTGTTGTAATCCACCGCCGTGACATTTCCCCATTGCTCTTCGCCCGGAATGACCTTGAAGGCACCGCCGAGCCAAAGCTTGCCGCTTGGATAGGGCGAGGACTCGACGTGGTAGGTCATCGGCTGGTGAAGATTGATGGCATAGGTGAGGCTCAGCGCTTCATTGACCGCCATCGGCGACCACTCGACGCCGCCATTGGCTCCCGGCAGCATGCGGGCACCTTCCTTGGTCGGCAGCACCCACATGTTCTCCTGCGGCACCATCGCCTCGGAAAAGCGGATCAGCGAACAATCGTTGCGATTGTGAACATAGACGTGGCCGGTCTTGCCGGCATGCAGCACGCCCGGGATAGTCTTCCCGTCCTTGTTCTTGACATCGACCAGCACCGCCGGGCTCACGGCGTCCAGATCCCAGACATCATGGGCGATATATTGGAAATGGCAGACGTACTTGCCCGTCTTGAGATCGACCGAAACCAGGCTGTTGGTGTAGAGGTTGTCGCCAGGCCGCAGGCCGCCATCGAGATCGGGCGACGGATTGCCGACCATGAAAAAGATGCGGTTGTGGTCGAGATCGACGGCGGGGTTCTGCCAGACGCCACCGCCGAGGGTTTTGAAGGGATCGCCGTTCTTCTTCAGGGCCGCCTTCTCGGCAGCGATGTCGCGATGCATGTCGCGACCCGTCGCGTCATCTTGCGCCCATTTCCCCACCGAATTCTCGGGGGTGGTGTTGAATGTCCATAGCAGGTCGCCGGTCTTGGCGTCGAATGCTTTGACAAAGCCGCGAATACCGTACTCGCCGCCATTGGTGCCGATCAGGATCTTGCCATCGACCGCCGTCGGCGCCATGGTCTCCGAATAGCCGAGCTCGGGATCGGCAATATCCTTCAGCCACATGACCTTGCCGGTCTTGGAATCGAGCGCGACCAGCTTGGAATCGAGGGTCCCAAGATAGACCATGTCGCCGCTGACTGCCACGCCGCGGTTGTTCGGGCCGCAGCAATAGACGGTGATCGGCCCCATCTTGTGCTTGTAGTGCCAGAGTTCTTCACCGGTGCGGGCATCGAGGGCGTAGACGTGGTCGAACGCCGTCGTGACATACATGATGCCGTTCACGACGATGGGGGTTGTTTCCATCGTCTCCTTGACTTCGGTCTGGAACAGCCAGGCCGGACGGAGCTTCGTCACATTGCCGCTGTTGATCTGGCGGTTTGGATAATAGCGGGTCTGCTTGTAGTTGCCATTGGTGTGCAGGAAATTGTTACCGTCGCCGGCGGCGCGACTGAGCAGATCCTGGGTGACCGTTTGCATGTCGCCATATTTGACAGCCGCTTTGACCTCCTGGGAACTGGCTTCTGCACCGCTGATGGCAAGCACGGCCAGCCCTGCGACACCCGTCACAAGGGCCTTCCTCGATTTTCGCAGCATTTTTTAAACTCCTCCCATGTCCCTCATGACTGAGTGAACACGCCCATCGAATAGCAGGTGGAGAACGGCGTCAATCGCCGTCGTTCGACTGAGACTGCGACGACTGGCAAAAATCTGTCCGGCGCCCTTCCTGCACGCAGCGCGGGTAGCGGGTAGCCGGGCACCGCAAATCGACGGCTTGAACGCGCTGCGCGGTCACTCCAACATCTCGAACCCCGAACCCCGGGCAGGGATGCGCCGATGCCAAGCGATGTTCACCAGCTGCGATCCGAGATCTGCAAGTCGATAGACGCCCGGGCCGACGAGCAGACGGCGCTTCTTGCGAAACTCGTTGCCGCCCCGAGCGAAAATCCTCCGGGAAATGTCGAAGCGGTCGCGCGCGAGATCGAGCGCTTCCTTCAAGCGGGGGGATTATCGGCAGAGCGCATTCAGCGCGCAGAAAACCAGCCGAACATCGTGTCGCGGATTGCAAATGGCAGCGGTCGGCATCTCGTTTTGAACGGTCATATGGATACGATCCCGGTTGGACGAAGGGATTCCTGGACTGTCGAGCCGTTCGCCCTGACCGAGCAGAAGGACCGGCTTCTCGGCCTCGGTGCGGGCAACATGAAGGGGGCGGTCGCCGCACTTCTGGTCGCCTATGCCTGGCTCGCCGAACGAACCGACCTGTGGCAGGGGCGAATCTCGCTGACCGCCGTTGCCGATGAGGTCGTCTTCGGACCGAACGGCGCCGGCTTTCTGCTGGAGCAGCGGCCGGATCTCATCGGCGATGCGTTGATCTGCGGCGAAGGTCCAGGCGGCATGGGACTGGCCATCGCGGAGAAGGGCGTGGCGTGGTTCCGGATCAAGGTGCAGGGCAAGCCGGGGCAGGGAATGGCGGCGCGGCGCGGCGACTCGGCGATTCACCGGCTCGCCGCCATGGTGACTATTCTCGATCAATGGAACGAGCGTCTGGTGGAAGCGCCGGGAGATCTCGGCAGGCTGGATCGGGATGCGGCGCGCGACGGGCTGCGGCTCTCGGCCAATGTCGGGAGGGTGTCGGGCGGAAGTTTCTTCAGTCAGCTGGCCGACCAAGCCGAGGCGGAGCTCGATATACGGGTGCCACCGGGAATTTCCGTCGACGCTGTCGAGCGTGAATTGACGGCGCTCGTCGACAAGGATTGGCTTGCGATCGACAGGATCAAGGGCTGGGATCCGAATTGGACGGCGGTCGATTCCGCCATCGTCCGTTCGATGGAATTGGCGGCTGCCTTCGTGCGCGGCAAGCCGCCCGCGCTGGTGGTCAGGCTTCCCGCCAGCGATGCTTCACGCTGGCGCCGGGCGGGTGTCCAGGCGGTGTGCTTCGGCCCGCAGCCATTGCTGGCTTCCGGTGTCGATGATTTTGTCTATCGCAAGGATTTCCTCGACTGCGCCAAGATTTATGCGATCGCCGCTCTCGACTATCTCGGAGGTCACCGGATCTCCGGATCGTAGGGTTTTCCCAGCGCGGCCGGAGCCACCGCCTGGCGGGCGCTCAAGACCATTGCGGCGAGGGTCGCCAAATAGGGCAGGGCGAGGAAAACCTGGTAGGGAATTGCCCATGCGCCGCTGGTCTGCAGCCGGAGCTGGAAGGCATCGACCGCGCCGAACAGGAAGGCAGAGAGCGCGCAAGGAATCGGCTGCCAACGGCCCAACACGACCAGCGCCAGGCAGATCCACCCTCGGCCGGAAATGATGCCGTAGCCGAAAGAGCCGAACGCAGCGAGATCAAGATACGCTCCGGCAAGCCCGGCCAACGAACCGGCGGCGATCAACGCGAATATCCGCACCCGGACGACATCGATGCCGACGCTTGCCGCCGCAAGCGGGTTCTCGCCAACTGTCCGCAGCGCCAGCCCTGCGGGGGTTTTCATGAGGAAGAAGGCCAAGAGCGGTACGAGAAGATAGGCAATATAGGTCAGCGCATATTGGCTGAAGAAGATCGGGCCGAGCACCGGTATCTTGGCGAGGATCGGGATTGACACTGTCCGGAATGGCTGGATGGATGGCGGCACCGCGCTTCCGCCAAATCCCAGGCGATAAAAGTAGAAGGCAAGGCCGGTAACGCTCATTGTCATGCCGATGCCGGCAACGGTTTGGTCCAGCCTCAGCAACACGGTGAGCACCGCAAGCGAGAGTCCGAGAAATGCGCCCATGGCGACTGCGGCAACGACCCCCAGCCAGAGTGACCCGCTGACCGACGCGGTGGCAAAACCCGCAAACGCGCCGGCAAGCATCATGCCTTCGATCCCGAGATTGAGGCTTCCCGATCGCTCGGCGATAAGCTCTCCCAAAGTTCCAAGCAGGAGAGGCACTGCCAGTCGTACGGCGGCCGCGAAGAACCCGATATCGAGAACGAGTTCGAGCAGGGTCAAGTTGCGGCTCCGCGTCGGGCGAGCTCGAAGCGGAGACGGTAACGCGACAAGATCGCAGCCACCAGCACGGCGAGTAGCGCAATTCCTTGAATTGCATCCGCCAGAAAGACCGGCACGTCGATTTGACGCGACATTTCGCTGCTGCCGGTAATGATGGCGGCGAAAAAGAAGGCGGCGGGAAGAACCGCGAGAGGCGACAGGCGCGCGAGCATGGCAACGGCGATGCCGGCATAGCCGTAGCCGGGCGATATGGACCCCATGACTTGGAACTGAATGCCGCCGACCTCGCCGGCGCCGGCAAGCCCCGCCATTGCACCTGACAACAATGCGGTGAGGAGGATGATCCGCTTTGGCTTGAGCCCGGCGTGAATGGCGGCGCGGGGATTGTCCCCGACAATGTCCATCGCCAGCCCGAAAGTCGTGCGGCGGAGGAGCAATGATATGCCGAGCGCTGATATGATGGCGATGACGATGCCCAGATGCAGTCGGGTGCCCCGCCAGAATGTCGGCCATTCGGCGGCAGGGAGTATGTCCGGGCTGTCGGTCCAGCCGCTGACGGGATCCTTCCATGGCCCCGACAGAAGCGCTGCCATGAAATAGGCAATGATGAAATTGAGCATGAGGGTGCTGACCACCTCATCGGCCTCGAAGCGGACCTTCAGAAAGGCCGGCACTGCGGCTGCAAGCGCACCCGCGATGGCTGCCCCGAAGATCATCGACGGTATCGGCATGGGCTCGGGAATGCCGGTTCTGGCGCCGATAAAGGCAGCAGCCATTGCGCCGACGAGCAGCTGGCCCTCGCCGCCGATGTTCCAGAACTTGATCCGGAAAGCGACAAGCGCCGCGAGCCCGGTCAGCACGAGCGGGCTTGCCTTGGCCAGGGTCTCGGTCAAGGCCAGCTTGCCGACCAGCGCCGATTTCGCCAGCAGAACGAAGCCAGTGAGCGGATTGGCTCCAGCAAGAGCGATCAGGAGCCCTAGAATGCCGAGGCTGGCGACGACCGCCGCCAGCGACGTCGCGACCTCCCGAAAACGCGATGGCGGCCTCGATTCGAGTCGAACCCTCATGGCGCGGCGCTCACAGCCGTGCCGACCCCGCTGATGGCAAGCCCGATGGCCGACAGGGTCGCGGTCTGCCGCTCGAGATCGCAGACTATCGTCCCCTCATACATCGCCACGATGCGATCGCTCAGCTCGAAAATTTCTGCCAGGTCGTCCGAGATCAGCAGGATCGCACAACCATTCCTGCGCTCGCGCACGAGCTGGGCGTGAACGAAGGCGGCGGCGCTGACATCCAGCCCGCGCGTCGGTTGGGCAATGACCAGCATGCGGGGCGCGAACGCAAGCTCGCGCGCAACCAGCGCCTTCTGCTGATTGCCGCCGGAGAAAGATCCGACGGGCTGATCGGGATCGGGTGGCCGCACATCATAGGCCGCCATCTCGCGGGCCGCGAAATCCCGGACGCGGCGGCGATCGAGCCATCCGAAGCGCGAGAAGGGCTGCGATGAAAAGCGCGACAGCACGAGGTTCTCGGCCGCCGACAGCCCCCCGGCAAAAGCGGAGCCGAGCCGGTCCTCGGGGATGTAGGACAGTCCGGCGGATTGAAGCTCGCGCGGGCCGAAATTGCTTGTCGATCGATCATCGAGGAGAACTTCTCCACTCCTCGGACTGCGGAGACCGGCGATCGTCTCCGCAAGCGCCACTTGTCCATTGCCGGAAACGCCGGCCACACCGACGATTTCACCCGAGCGGACCGCCAGGTCGAACGACCTGGCATCGCCCTTTGCGGCGCCCGTGGCAAGCACGACGCGCTTGAGCTCCAGGCGCTTCTCACCGATCTTCGCTGGCGGCAATTGCGTGGGTTGGAGTTCATGCCCGCACATCAACCGTGCCAATTCGGCATTGGTGAGAGAGGCGTCGGTCTTTGCCGTGCCCACAACGGCGCCGCGGCGCATCACCACCACCCGGTCGGTGATCGTGCGGACCTCATTCAGCTTGTGACTGATGAAAACGATGCCGACGCCGTTGGCCTTCAGGGCGTGGATCGCCCGAAACAGGCCATCGGTCTCGACCGGTGTCAGGACCGATGTGGGCTCGTCGAGAATCAGGATCCGCGCATTGCGAAACAGCGCCTTGATGATTTCGAGGCGTTGCTTCTCGCCTGCTGCGAGGCTCGAGGCAAGCCGATCCTGATCGAGATGCAGCCCATAGGTGCTCCTGATCCTCTCCAGCTTCTCTAGAGCCGATCTGAAATCGATCAGCCCATGCCTGCCGGCCTCGCCCGCAATGATGTTTTCGAGGATCGTGTGACGGCTCACCACCTGTGGCTCCTGGTGAACCATGCTGATGCCGTTGGCAATCGCCACCGCCGTCGAAACGATGTCGACGGGCCTTCCCTCGATGCGGATTGTCCCTTCGTCGGCCCGGTACAGACCGAACGCGATGTTCATGAGCGTCGTCTTGCCGGCGCCATTCTCTCCCAAGAGACCGACGACCTCGGAACGGTTCAGGTGAAAATCGACATCGCGATTGGCAAGCACCGTCCCGAAGCGTTTGGTCACGCCGGATATTTCGAGCAATGCTGACTGAGCCGACACGAGCCGAAACCCGGCGTTCAGTCCGACTTGGTTTCGCTCAGATCATAGGGAACTTTGAAACTGCCAGCCGTGATCGATTTCGACTTTTCGATTATTGCGGCCTTCACGTCTGCCGGGATCCTGTCCTCGAACTTGCCGTAAGGCGCGAGATAGTTCACGCCGTCCTTGATGTTCTCGAGCTTGCTATAGTCGGTTGCCTTGAAGCTCTTTGCCTTCACGGCTTCCACCGACGCCTTGATGATTGGATAGGGGTCCCACATCACGCTCGTGATCACCACGTCCGGATTGATCGCCGACTGATCGGTCATATTGCCGATCGCAATCAAGTTCCGCTCCGCTGCCGCCTCGATCACACCGATGCGCTCGGCAAAAACCATGTCGACGCCCTGGTCTGCCATGGCGATCGTCGCTTCCTTTGCCTTGGGAGGATCGAAGAACGACCCGATATAGGCGGCTTTGAACTGGACATCGGGCACGACTTCCTTGCCGCCGGCCCTGAAGGCGTTGAGGAGAGCCCAGTTGGTTGGCGAGGCGACACCCGAGACGGCGCCGATCTTGCCGGCCTTGGACATTTTTGCCGCCAGCATGCCGGCAAGATAGGCCGGCTCGTAATTCTGACCATAGAAGCTCGAGAAATTCGGTTCTGTCGGCCCATTGGCCGAGCCCATGGTGAACGCCGTCTCCGGATAATCCTTCGCCACGCGTCGGCAGATCTGCTCGGTCCCATAGGCATCGCCGACGATGAGCTCGACCCCGTCCTCGCACCATTCGCGGAGCACCCGCGAGAAGTCGCCGGCCTTGACCGACTCGGAATATTTGTAGTCGAGGGCGTTTTCCTTGGCAGCGCGCGTCATCGCCAAGTGGAGCTGGGTGACGAACGGCTCCTCCATCGGCGTTTCGAACAAGCCGCGAATCCGCATCGGCTTCGCCTGCGCCAACACGCGCCGATTGCCGGCGGCGGCCAGCGCCCCTGCCGAGCCGAGCACCACCATCATCGATCTGCGGTTCATCTTCATGGATTTCCTCCTTGTTCACCGCAATGAAATTTCTGACACATCTCCCGCGGTCAGCCCACCTGCCAACCACCATCGACCACGATCGACTGACCGGTTACATAGCGGCTGAGATCGGACGCAAGATAGACATAAGTCCCCGCAAGTTCGTCCATCGTGCCGAGATGGCCGGCCGGAATGCGGCTCTCGAGCGTTTTGCGCACGTCATGCTCGCTGATGCCGCGCATTGCCGCCCGATCGCGAAACAACTGGCGTATCATGTCGGTATCCATCTGCCCCGGACAGACGCAATTGGCCGTGATGTCGTGGGAGGCAAGCTCGGCGGCGAGGCATTCCATCAACCCCACCATACCGAATTTGGCGGCGGAGTAGGCACCGTTTTCCCGTCCCCCTCGCAGACCGAAGAGCGAAGATGTCAGCACGATCCGGCCGCCCTGGCCCTGGTCGATGAGCTTGCGCGCGAAGACCTTGGCGGTGATGAACGCGCCCGTCAGATTGACATCGACGACCTTGCGGAATTCGGCGGTGGTGGTATCCACCACGTGCTTGAGAACCAATATGCCGGCATTGGGCACGACAATATCCACCCGGCCGAAATGACGGACCATATCGTCGGCTGCGCCGATGGTTGCGTCCTCATCGGTCACGTCCAGCGATATCCCCTTGGCGCGCGGCCCGATCTTCTTGGCGGTCTGCTCGACCTTGTCCGACGCGATGTCGGCGACGCAGACCGATGCACCATGCGCAACAAAGGCCTGCGCAACCGCCAAGCCTATGCCTTGCGCCCCGCCGGTGATAAAGGCCACCTTGCCATCGAGAAGATTGCCCACGTTTCGGTCTCCTACAAGATTGTGCCGACCTGGTCGGCCATTCGTCCGACCACCCGTCGATAGGTGGACGGATCGGTTGCACCTTCGCTGCCGATCGTGACGACGATGGAATCCTGGGCGAGGCCTAGCGAGGATCGCAGCTTCGGATCGGATGCCGCCTCGATCAGCCCTGCCACCGCGACGCAGCCCGATTCACCCGACACCAGCGGCTGGTCGCCTCCGACACCTTTCGCCAGCAGACGCATCGCGGCGGGCGCTGTCTTCTCCGGAAGCGCGATCACGTCGTCGATCGACCATTTGAGATATGGCCATGCCAGCGGCGAGACTTCCCCGGCTGCGAGGCAGGCCATGAACGTCTCCACACTGCCGGCGATTGCTGTCGGCCGACCGGCCGCAATCGACCGGAAGATGCAGTCGGCATTGATCGGCTCGACCACGATTATCCGCGGTCTCTGCTCGCCATAGCGATTGTTGAAATGGCCGGCCACCGCTGCAGCG
This sequence comes from uncultured Alphaproteobacteria bacterium, assembly GCA_963744915.1. GTDB lineage: Bacteria > Pseudomonadota > Alphaproteobacteria > Rhizobiales > Aestuariivirgaceae > DATAFF01. The sequence continues at coordinate 12,797 of CAVUUY010000016.1, read as the reverse complement.
ATGCCACCGACACCGCCCTGAACGAAGAGATGGGTCGGATGGTCGGCCGCAAGCTGGGTGATCAGCTCTTCAACCATCACTGTATAGCCCTGCATGACCAGCGACGGCATTGCCGGATCCCCGCTGCCCGAATTCGTATCGGCCACGAGGATCCAGCCATTGCGCGCGGCATCGGCAGCACACTGACGGACAGACTCGTCATAACCACCTGCGATGCGCACGATCTCGGCGCCGAACCGGGCGATTTCCTTTTCGCGGTCCTTGCTGACATGCGAGTGGAGATAGATTTTGCATCGTGCACCGAACATCTCGGCGCCCCAGGCAACCGAGCGGCCATGATTTCCGTCGGTCGCCGAGACGACGGTGATTTCGCGTGCCAGCGCCCGATGCCCGCCCGCGAGCAATTTGCCGGTGCTGACGCTATCGATGCCACGGGATCGCAGGTGGGAGCGCACAGCCCCGAGCACGGCATAGGCGCCACCCAGCGCCTTGAAGCTCATCAGGCCGAAGCGCCTGCTCTCGTCCTTGTAGAGGATCTGCCCGACGTCGAGCGCCTTGGCGAGCGCCGGAAGACTGACAAGGGGCGTCGGCGCGTAGCCCGGCCATGAGGCGATCTCCGCCATGGCGGCGGACATCGTCCCGAGGGTGAAGATCCGGGTTTCGGCAGGCGGGGGCTCGCTTCCGACCAGCTTGTTGTGGACGTGACGAGCCCCATGAGTTTCAATCTCCATGGCGTCGTGCCCCAGGCTCACTGCCGCTTTGCAAGCTCTTCGAACCACTTGTCCCGCAAGGTTACGTTCTCGCCGTTGCGGACAAAATCGCGGATGAAGGTGTTGAGGAACTGAAGCAGGTGCGCATCGTCGGGCCGCACCGCGTAGGCAAGCCCGACCGGCTTCAGCAGCTTTGTCTCATCATTCAATATGCGGATCTTGTTCTTGAGATCGGGGTTCTTGGCGCTGATGAGGCGCAGCGTTCCGGGATCGAGAAAGGCAGCATCCGCCTGGCCCGAAGCGACCTCGCCGATCCAGGCCGCGACATCGTTGTTGGCGATGCCGCGCACCTTGGCGTTGGGGAACACCTCCTTCGGGTAGCTCTCCTCGACCGTGCCGCTCATGCCGACGAAGGTGACGGTGTCCTTGTTGAGATCCTCGAGCGATTTGATGGGGCTCGAGGCCGTGACGACGACATGGAAGCCATAATTGGAATAGGGCTCCGTGAAGTTCACGACGAGAGCTCGCTTCGGCGTTGCAAAGAGGTTTGCGAACACGACATCATACTGCTTGGCCTCCAGGCCGGGGATCAGCGTCGACCATGTTGCCGGAACGATTTCCAGCTTGACCTCCATGACCTCGGCGACCCGCTTGGCCATATCGACATTGAAGCCTTCATATTCGCCCGATGCCGGATCGGGCGATTGCCAGGGCGGGCTCTCGGCCATGCCGACCTTGAGGGTCCCGCGCGCCTTGATATCGGCGATCTCGTCGCCTTGCGCGGCGCCGGCAAGCAGCAACGCGGTTGCAGTGATGGCCAGGCAATTGACAATCGAACGCCAGATCATTTTCGTTTCCTCTCCTTGACAGAACTCATGAAGCCGCTCGGGTTTTCGCCTCGAGCAGCCGCGACCACAGGCTGATAGGGAAGATCACCGCGAAATAGACGAGCGCGATAGCGCTCAGAAGCTCGACATAACGGTAGGTCTGACCGCCGAGCAGATATGCCTCGAGCGACAGCTCCGCGACGCCGATGCCGGCAAGCAATGTCGTGTTCTTGATGAGCTCGGTGAAGTAGTTGACGAGCGGTGGGATCATCAGGCGCAACGCCTGCGGGAGGATGACATAACGCCATTGCGGAAAGCCGCGAAGGCCAAGCGAACGCCCTGCTTCGACCTGACCGCGCGCGACGCCCTCGATGCCGGCCCGGAAGATTTCTGCGAAATAGGCTGCAGCAACCAGACCGAGCACGACGCTGCCGACGAGCAATCCCGACACCCTGATGTGAAAGATCAGCGGTATGCAGAAATAGCTCCAGAAGATCAGGACCATCTCCGGCGTGGTGCGGAAGAAGCTGATATAGGTGAGCGCGAGCCGGTCGAACGCCGATCCGCGCAGGAGTCGGCCCGCACAGAGCACCGCACCCATCGCCAGGCCGATCGCCAGGGCGATTGCGGTGATGAGCAGGGTTACAAGCCCGCCTTGGATGAGCGCGGGGTAGTGGTTCGCCAATACCGAGAACTGGAACTCCACCTTGCTAGCGCTCCTGACGCCGGTAATGGATTTCGGCGCGCGAGCCGATCCAGGTGATCGCCAGCCCGGTCATCAGCGCAAGAATGGCGGCGGTGGTGTAGATCTCGACAGGGCGGATGGTATAGGAGCTGATACGGGCGGCTGCCCGCATGAGGTCGTTGATCGCCAGAATGGACAGGATCGCCGTGGCCTTGAAGATGCTGATGACGGTGCCGGTCAGAGGCGGAACGATGAGGCGGATGGCCTGGGGCCGGATCACCTTCCACCAGGTGACGGGAGCCGACAGACCAAGCGCCCGGGCGGCCTCGTACTGCCCGCGTGGCACGCCCATGATCCCGGCGCGAATGATCTCGCTGCAATAGGCGGAGACATTGAAGATGAGGGCCAGCAGCCCGCTCTGAAACGGTGTCGTCGAGAATCCGGTCAGCACCGGGAAGGCGAAATGCATCCAGACCGCCTGAACGAGAAGTGGTGTCGAACGCCAGAACTCGACGAACAGAAATGCCGGCCAGCGAATGATGCGAAGCCGCGCCATGTTGCCGAAAGCGAGTAAGGTGCCGAGCACGATGCCGCCGCAGAGGAATCCGAGGGCGGTCAGAATGCAATTTGTCCACAGACCCTTGAGCAGGGCAGGGAGGTAGCGCCAGATCACGCTGAAATCGAAATTGGTGAAGACGCTGAGATCCATCTCAGATGTCCTCGCCCGGCAGCCGGAACCTCTTGGGCGCGTCGAGCATCCCTTCGAGCAGGTCTTCGACGCCGATGCCCTCGCGCGGCAGCATCTGCGCCTGCTGGCCTGGATAGCCGATGCGTTTGCGGACCTCCGGCGATAGATAGTAGGCGCCGGCCACCGCCAGGAAAAGCTGCAGAAAGGCTGGCGGATCCTCGACCTCGAGCCGACCGACGAAGTCCTTGGGCGACCGCGAAATATCTCGGCAAAGGATCGCGCCGATCGCCGCGACGAGATCGGGACGGTAGCGGGCGAGCTTGCGGTGAAGCAGATCGCTCACGCCGGCATCGCTCGCCGACGGCATGTCATCGGACGGCGGTATCATGCAATCGGCGATCATCGCGAAGCGGGCAGCCAGCGCATGATCGTCGATTCCCGTCATGCCGAATCTCCAGCACCGCGGGTCCGCAGAATATGATCCGCCGCTCGCAGCGACAGCGCTGCCACCGTTGCCGCAGGGTTCACCGACGATCCGGTGACAAAAACGCTGCTGTCGGCCAGGTACAACCCGCGATGATCGTGTGACTGGCCCCACCGATCGACGACGGCTCTATCGGGATCATCGCCCATGCGGCAGGTGCCGAGCACATGCCAGCCGAATTCGGGCATCAACGGTGGTGCAACGGTGCTGACGGCGCCGGCTGCCTCGAACAACTCGGCGGCACGCGCGGCATTGAAGGCGAGCATTGCTCGCGCATTGTCGGCGATCCGATAGTGGAGCACCGGAATTGGCAGATCCTCGCCGCGCCCTTCGCCGAGCATGACGCGGTTTTCCTCCTCCGGGAGATCCTCGCAGGAAAGTCCCCAGATGAGGGAGCGGCCGAGCCACTTCCGGACGTGATCATGTATCGCCGCGCCCCAGATGCGTTCACCCGACCAGGGAAAGGTCGCTGCCGTCAAAGGCCCTCCGGTCGGCGTGAGGTTCCATTTTGCTCCACGCACGAAGCCCCGCGATGGTTGTGTCTCGGCAAATTCCAGGGAGTAAAGGCTTTGGCCCCAATGGCCTTGCCAGCTGTCGAGCGGCTCATCGAAGAAACCGACGACCCGGGTGAAGGGATGTAGCATGAGACGCTTCCCGACCAGGCCGGATCGATTGGCGAGGCCGTCGGGATGACGTCCGGATCGCGAGGCGAGCAGCAGACGTGCGCTGCCGATGGCGTTAGCAGCGACGATTACGATGTCGCTGATGATCCGGTGTCGATTGCCCTCGCTGTCGAGGTAAATGGCACCGTTCGCCCGATCCGCCGGATCGACGCAAACCTCGAGCACCCGTGCCTTGGTCAGAAGCTGTGCGCCGGCCGCCTCGGCTTTAGGCCAATGGGTAACATCGACCGAGGCCTTGGCACCCTCGTTGCAACCGATGCCGCAGGTGCTGCGCTGCACGCATTGTCGCCGGCCATCATAGGGACGCGACGCAATGGCGTTCGAGCCCGGCCACCAATGCCAACCGAGCCGCGCATGCGCGGCGGCGACTTTCTGCCCGCCCTTGCCGACCGGCAGCGGCGGCAGCGGGTAGTCGGGGCGATCGGGATAGGCGGGATCGCCGGCGAGACCGGATGCACCGAACTGCCTGTCGGCCTCGTCATACCATGGCGCAAGTTCCGCATAGGAGATCGGCCAATCATCGGCCACGCCGTCAAGCGATCGCACTCGAAAATCCGACGGCAGAAACCGCATCCAGTGAGCCCCATAAAGGATCGTGCTGCCGCCGACGCCGTTGAACAGCATCGGCTTCATGTCCGAGTCGACGTCCTCGATCGGATAATCGTCGATGCCACCGCGAATATTGGGGCTGCCATGCCAAGGGCCGAAGCTCGCGAGCTCCCAATCCTCGTGGCGACCGCGATAGTCCTCGGCGTGCCAGCGCACACCCTGCTCCAGGCAGGTGACCTTGACGCCGGCACGCGCCAGTGCTGTTGCCATCACCGCACCGGACAGACCCGCGCCGATGATCAGCGCCTCGGTCTCTTTGGGGTGCTGCATCACGGTCCCGCCTATCGCAATGGATGTCCCGGGTGCCACAGCAGTGCTTTGGCGTTCTTTTCGTAACCCTTGCCGCGGGGATAGCTCACCAGTTCGAGTTGCAAGCCCCATGGTGCTTTGAAATAGACCCAGGTCGAGCCTGCCGCCGGACCGTCCTCGATGTAATTGGGTTGGCCCACGATCTCGACGCCATGGCTCCGGAGATGCTCGAGCGCAGGGTCGAAATCATCGACATAGAACGCGATGTGGTGACCGCCAATGTCGCTGTTGCGGGGCGGCGCCGTACGCTGGTCAGGCGATTTATACTCGAAGATCTCGAAATTCACCCCACGAGCGCAGCGCAGGAAGCAGTAGCGCATGCTGGCATCCGGATGGACATCGAGCTGACGGCGCATGATCTCCGGGTCGGAGACGGCGGCGCCGCCGTCGAACACGAACGCGCATCCAATGACATTGGTGAGGAACAGCACGGCCTGTTCGAGATCGGGAACGGTGATGCCGATATGCTCGCTCCCTTGCAGACCCGGCAGGCCAACGGTTTTAGCGGCCTTTTTCATCGATCTTTGTCCGTCTCCCGGAAGAACTGTCGGGCGATGCTGTTGAACTCCTGAGCACGCTCCATATGCGGCATGTGACCGGTAGACTCGATCACATGGGCCGCGACATTGCCGGGCAGCCCTTCTGCTTGTGACGCCGGGATCACCTTGTCCTCGGAACCCCAGACGATACCGATCGGCATCTTCAGGCTGGCGAGACCGGCCCGCATGCCGCCGGCCTGTCGGCCGTCGGTGAAATTCGCGGCGGCGATCTTGCAAAACGCTTCGGGCACGCCATCCCGTCGCTTCGCCTGCAGCAGGTCGTCCGCCATCCTTCTGCTCGCCAGCTTCGGATCGGCGAACAGCGACTCGAGAACGGTCTGCATAGCCTTCCGACGGTCAGCCGTGATTAGTCCTTCGATGAACGCCATGTTGATCTCCGGGCCGAGCCCCCCTGGTGCAACCAGCAGGACCGATCCGACCCGTCGTGGGTGCTTGGTGGCGAGAAACAGCGCAACGGAACCGCCAAGCGAGTGGCCGATGAGATGCGCGCGCTCGATCGCAAGGGCATCCATCGTTGCGATGATGGCCCTTGCGAGGTCAGGGACGCCGCCGCTCTCCATCGTCAGCCCCGAGTCGCCGTGACCGGGCAGATCGACGGCATGAACCGGTCGATCGACCGACAGCTCCGGTTGATTGAACATCCAGCTGTTGAGGTCGCCGCCGAAGCCATGGATCAGAATGAGCGGCATTGCGTCTCCTGATCCTGTGGACAGCACATTGATCAAATAGCCGCCCGCGGCGATCACCCGCGGCACAGGACCCTCGCCCGTCTGTTCGGCAGCGGCAGCTGCCGCCACGCGCTGAGTCGCGACGAAATTATCGATCTCGCTGTCGGATACGTCGGTCTCGGCAATGACGCCGAGAAGCGTGCCGACAGGGACGGTGACCCCCTCCTTGACCAACTGCCGTCGCATGACACCCGCCGCTGGTGCTCCCACGACATTGGTGATCTTGGTGGTCTCGATCTCGAGCAGATCCTTGCCGGGCTCGATCGCCTGACCGTCCGCGGCCAGCCAGCCGACGAGCTTGCCTTCAGTCATCGTCATGCCCCACCGTGGCATGGTAATGGGATGAATGCGCTCGCTCACCATCAATCCTCCATGACCTTTCTGACAGCCTCCTCGACACGATCGGAACTCGGAATGAATGCGGCCTCGAGCGTTGGCGCATAGGGCACCGGCGTGTGCGGCGGCGTAACCCGAAGAATCGGTGCGGTCAGATCCTTGAAGCCGCGTTCAGCAACGATGGCGGCGATGTCGGAGGCCATGCCGCATCGCGGGTAGGACTTCATCGACGATCACCAACCGACCAGTATCGCCGACCGAGTCAAGGATCGTTTCCTCATCGAGCGGAGAAGTGGTCCTGGGATCGAGGATAGTGCATTCGATGCCGCTCGATGAAAGCCTTGCTGCCGCCTTCTCGGCGATCGACACCATGCGCCCGAGGGCGACGATGGTGACGTCATCGCCCTCGCGCACGATCCGTGCTTCGCCGAACGGCACCGTATACGCACCATCCGGGACATCGCCCATGTCGTCATACATGATCTTGTGCTCGAGGAAGATCACCGGATCGTCGTCGCGGATGCTCTGGATGAGCAAGCCCTTGGCGTCATAGGCGTTCGAAGGGACAACAACCTTGAGGCCGGGTATATGGGTGAACAGTGGATAAAGAGCCTGGCTATGCTGGCTCGCCGAGCGTGAGCCGGCACCGAAGGTTGTGCGCAGAACCATCGGCGTCACCGCCTTGCCGCCGAACATGTAGCGGAACTTGGCGGCCTGATTGAAGATTTGGTCGAAGCATACGCCGAGGAAGTCGACGAACATGATTTCGACGACCGGCCTGAGACCGGTCACCGCTGCGCCCGCGGCCGCGCCGACAAAGGCGCTCTCGGTGATCGGCGTGTCGAGGATACGTTCGGGGCCGAACTCGCCAAGAATTCCCTTGGTGACGCCGAAGGCCCCGCCCCAGGCATCCTTTTCACCGGTGGCGCCGGCACCACCGCACACATCCTCGCCCATGACGATGACATTGGGGTCGCGCCGCATTTCGAGCTTCAGCGCCTCGTTCAGGGCCTGACGAAAGGACTTCTTCGGCATGTCACGGCTCCTTCAGGGATAGCGCACATAGACATCGGTAACGAGCTGGGAAGCCTCGGGCATCGCTGCCAGACGTGCGGCTTTCACTGCCGCGTCGATCTCCGCCGCGACCTCCCTGTCGATGAGATCGAGCTGCTGTACATCGAGAAGGCCGGCTTCGGTGACCTTGTTTCGGAAGACTTTCAGGCAGTCACGCTCGCGCCGCATCGCCTCCTTCTCTTGCTGTGTCCGGTAGGTGTCGGCGTCGCCGCTGAAATGGCCGTAGTAGCGCGGCAGAACCACATGAACGAAGGACGGACCTTCGCCATTGCGGCACCGTTCTATGGCGCGCCCCGCCGCGTCATGGACCGTGAAGAAGTCGACGCCGTCGACCGTTTGTGCCGGCATGCCGAAGGCGGCTGCCCTGTCGCGGATGTTGCCTGCAACCGCATACTCACTGCTGGTTGCTTCGGCAAAGCCATTGTCCTCGACGACGAAGACGACCGGCAGCTTCCATACCACCGCGAGATTGAGACTCTCGGCCGTGGTGCCCTGATTGAAGGCGCCATCGCCCATGAACACGACGCCGACGCCGCCCGTCTTGCGATGTTTGGCCGACAAGGCAGCGCCGCAGATCAGCGGCGGTCCGCCGCCGACAATGCCATTGGCGCCCATCATCCCCTTGTCGAGATCGGCGATGTGCATCGAGCCGCCCTTGCCTTTGCAGGTACCGCTGACCTTGCCGAAGATCTCGGCCATCATGCCGTCGACCGCGACACCCTTGGCGATGCAGTGGCCATGGCCGCGATGAGTCGAGGCAATGTAGTCGGCGTCTCGCAGGTCGAAGCAGAATCCCACCGCCGATGCTTCCTGCCCGGCATAGAGATGGACCGATCCCGGAATGTCGCCGGTGCCCATCTCATGGTTCACCCGGTCTTCGAAGTCCCGGATGGTGCGCATCGTTTGGTAGGCATGAACAAGGTCGGCGCGTGAAAGTTGCATGACGATCCCCATGAACCTTGATTCACCATTTTATGAGCGGCGATTGGAGAATTTGAGCGCAATTGCTGCCGTAACCGCATAATTTCGCTGCTGTTTCGTCGATTGGCGCATAAAATATGCGCGTTTTTCCGATAGAATAATGGCTCGAGCCAATGCAGCTGGACGAATTCGACATCAAGCTTTTGCGGTTTGTTCAGCACAACAACCGGCTTACGGCGGACGAGCTGAGCGGCAGGGTGGGGCTTTCGCCCTCCGCCTGTCAGCGACGGCTTGCCAAGCTCAGGCGGTCGGGGGTCATCGAACGTGATATCGCAGTCGTGTCGCCGATTGCCGTGGGGCGGCAGTTGACCATGGTGGTGCAGGTGACGCTGGAGCGCGAACGGCCGGACATCATGGATGAATTCAAACGCTCCATGATCGCCACGCCGGAGGTCATGCAGTGCTACTATGTGACCGGCGACGTCGATTTCATTCTCATCCTTACGGCACGCGACATGCCGCATTACGAGGCTTTCACCAAGCAGTTCTTCTTTGCCAATCCTGACGTGCGCCGCTTTCACACCATGGTGGTGATGGATCGGGTAAAGTCCAGTCTCTCGGTCCCGATCGAGATCCAGCCGCCACCCGAACGCCCTGGAAAGACGCGGCAGACAAGATCCAAGCGAGGCAGAAAGTGACGATCGTCAAGCGACTATACGTGATGCTGTGCGGCTATGAGATCTTGCCGCGCACAGTATGCACGCGCGGTAGCGGCGCCGAATTCGTGATGAGCCTTCCCATCTCCGCCTATCTGATAGAGACGACGAAAGGTTTCATCGTTTTCGATTGTGGCATCAACGCCGATGTGCTGCGCGATCCGGCGCTTCGTCACCGCTACTACACCTCGGTCGGGACGGATCCCGCGCCCGTAGTGTGGGCACAACACGAGATGGAGCGCTATTTCTCGGCGATCGGCGTCGGTTTCGATGAGGTCAACGATGTCATCCTCAGCCACCTGCATATCGATCATGCCGGCAATTTGCAGCGTTTCCGCAACGCCCGGTTCTGGGTGCAGAAAGACGAGCATGTGCATGCCTTCGCTCCCGTGACGCCCCCTGCCTATTTGAAGGATGACTATGACCTGCCCGATGCCGAGTGGCGGATCATCGAGGGCGATCAAGTGCTCGATGATGGGATTAAAATTCTGTCTACCCCAGGGCATACGCCGGGTCATCAATCGGCGTTGATCGAGCTGCCCCGGTCAGGACCGGCATTGCTGGTCGCCGATGTGGGCGACCTGATGGAGAATTTCAACCAGGAGATTCTGCCGGGTCAGGCCACCGACGATGTCAAGGCGCTGGCGAGCATCCGGAAAATCAACCGGATCCGCGCCGAGCGGAACGCCACAATGTTCCTCTGTCACGATCCGAACCTGATTCAAAAGACGCGGCTCGCGCCCGACTATTACGATTGACGGGGGCCCCCGCGCCAGCCCAAATGCAACCTTTGCGAGAATGTTGCCGGATCGAGACACCGGCACAGAAATTGCTCGATAGTCCACCGATTCAACCCAAAGGGCGTACAAAGCTGCACTCCGTTCGGACAGGTTCGCTGTGCGATCCGAGGAAATTGAAGAGGGGAAATTCAATGGAAAGGCTGGGTTACGCTTCGGGAGAAAACCGCTCGTGAACACGCAGGAACCCGAACCGGGCGATGAGGTGGTCCTGAGGACTGGCGGGCCGGTGATGACGGTCTTGGGGTCAGCCGACGACGACCGGCCTCGCGAGCTGTTTTGCGTGTGGTTCGACGAGCAGAGGCGCCGGTGCCAGGGCACCTTTCACTCGGAATTGCTCATGCTCGTGGAATACGCGACCTGACCTCAAAATAATAGGGTGCCCGGTCGGGGAACCGAGCACCCTGGCGCTTTCGCGCTGAGCCGGGAGGGGAATCCGGCGCTGTGCTGACGCCTATGGTCATTCGAGCGGGGGCAGAATGGCCACTCCAAACAGACGTCGCCAAATCAGTTTGCGACCGAGCGGCCGGATGATCAAGCCTTTACAGCGGCAAATCCGGTCACGAATGCGGCAAAACTCCGGCACCCTCCGCTCTCCACCCCGACCGGCACCCGAAAATCGGTGGTGAATCGGCGTATTCTGGGTGCGATTCCGGCACCAAAATCGCCAATTCGAGCATCATTATGGAGCGTTCGGGATTTGGCGCATGTCAGGCATTGACGCCTGTCGTATAGGAAAAATGTCCCGGCACTGCCAGCGGATTTGAACCGTTCGACCGGGTGATCTACAACCAGGAAGGCATCGACATTGGAGATACCGCCATGACCGTGGCAAGCATTTTGAGGCAGAAGGGCCCCGACGTCGCGACCATTTCCCCGGACGCCGACATCAAGGCCGCGGCGGACTGGTTGCACGCGAAGAACATCGGTGCCCTCCTGGTAATGAGCGGCGATGCAATTATCGGTGTGATTTCCGAACGCGACATCGTTCATGCCTTTTCCCGGTATGGCGAGGCGGTGGCGTCCGTGCCGGTCAAGGATATCATGTCGCAAACCTTGATCGCCGTGACACCAGAGGATGATCTCAACCACGTCATGAGGCTGATGACCCGGCATCGTGTCCGTCACATGCCTGTTCTTCGGGACCGAAAGTTGGTCGGCATCATCAGCATCGGCGATGTGGTCAAGCATCGGCTGGACGACATGGAGCTCGAGGCAAATGTCCTGCGCGACGCCTATGTCGCCAAGCCGTGAGGGCTTGACCGACCGCAATGCCCGTTATCCAAAGCCAAAAAGATCAGCGTCCGGATCGGTCTGGCCGGAGATGCTGGCGGCAATGATATCGGAAGCGATCATGCCGAAGGTGAAGCCATTGCCGCCATAGCCGAGCACGGCATGGCAGTTGGGCATGCCCGGGACGGCGCCGATGCTCGGCAGGCCGCATTGGCTCGTGCCGAATGTGCCCGCCCAGGCAAAATCAACCGAATTGTCCAGCCACGGCATCAGCGCTTTGAGCTTCATCTGCAGAGTTTGGATTTTCCGCGGGATCAATGCATCGCGGATCGCAGCATCCGCAACGGGCTCGTCTTCGCCGCCCACGAGCACGCGACCATCCGACGTGCCACGGATATAAAGATAAGGATCGGATGCTTCCCAGATCACCAGGTCTCCGCGATAGCCGCTCTGGGGCGGTGTCGCCATCGCCCAAGTGCTGTCGAGACCGTGCCCCTGTGCTGGAACGCCCTTGGCGAGCTCATAACCGGTAGCGAAAATGGCGGTGCGCGCTTCGATTTCGATGCCGTCGGTGGTGACCATTGCGACGATCCTCTTTGAAGGAACGACTTCGGCGATCTGCGCCGGACAGAAGATCCTCACCCCTCTTGCCACCGCGCGGTTCAACAGACCGCAGGTCAGCTGCAACGGGTTCACATCGCCGGCACGCTCCGACAACAACGCCGCCCGGCCGTCGAGGCCAGTCGCGGTTTTGAGTTCGTCCTCGCTCAAATAAATGCTGGGGAGGCCGATCGCCCGGCGCTGGCTTCCCTCTTCGGCAAGAGCGGCCGGGTCGAGTTTGCTCCCTGCCAGATAGAGCGAGCGGCGAGCCCGAAAATCGCAACGGATCGCCAGCCGCCGTGCCAGCGTGACAATGTCGGCGACGGCGCGATAGGACCTGAGCCACGTGCGCCGCGCCCGTTCGAATCCGACGGCATCGATGAGATTGGTGAGGGGTGTGTCGATCTCGAACTGCAAGATTGCCGTGCTCGCAGCCGTGCTGCCATGACCCGGCGGGCGGCGATCGACAATGGTGACCGAGAGCCCGAGTGCGCTGAGCGCTTCAGCTGTCGGGCGCCAGTGATGCCGGCGCCGATCACCACGACATCCGTTTTCATGGACTGGGTGAGCAGTCCGGTCGCGACGGGGGGCATTGCATACGCGGTCCAGACCGGTGTGCCGGTTCTGAGGTCCCGGATCTTGGTGGCCGATCGGCCCAAATCCATGCTTTTGCTCCTTGATCCCCCGGGGCGGGACAGTAACGCGAAAATGCGCGCTATTGCCTAGGGCCAGACCCTTTTTTGGAGATCGCCGTACCCTCCATTTCCCTTCTCCCCCGCGAGGGAGAAGGGAAATGGGGGCGGCACCGTTCCGGGGCACCTTCTGCCCGTGAAGGAC